>NZ_KQ465130.1 GCF_001308875.1 Lysinibacillus sp. ZYM-1
CCCGTAGTGGAAATCAACGGCTTTACTTTATTTCATTGTAAAAGAAAAAAGACTGTAGGCAAACTCTCAAATTTTTTGAGTTTGTCTACAGTCTGAAAGAACACCCATGTAGGTGTTCTTTAAATTACTTATTTTCATTTAAATCATCAGGATAAACAATTGTATTAATTACTTCTCCATTTGATTCATCTTTAAAAATTACTGTAACTTTATAATTATCAACACCTACACCATTAAATAATTGATAGTACATGCCTGTTAGTGCAAGCCCTAATGATGCCATTGTATCGAAACTATTTTCAAACTCTTTTTTGTCTACAGTTAGTGTGAATTCTGAAAAGGATTTGTTATAAGTAACATCTTTTACAGATTTGAATTCTTCACTAGCTTTAATATCATCTACACTCGCTAAAATTCCTTCTTTTAAACCTTTCATCATTTCTTGGTGCTCTGGTTTAGACATTTTATAAGTTAAAGAACCATCATCATTCTTAATGACTTCCTTAATCCCACTATTTTTTGCCTTAGAAATAACAGAGTCGATGTCCTGTCCTTCGAAAAATATAGCTGGAATCGTTACTTTAACATCTCCACCCTTGTTGCTATCTTTTTCCTGATCCTGACTACACGCTGACATCAAAACACCTAGTATTACTAAAAATAATGGTAAAATCAATTTTCTTGCCATTAAATCTCCTCCTCATACACAAATATACAGAATGTGAAGGGATTTCACTATAACTATTGCATAAAAAACACGTATTGATATCGTAAATACTTTTAAACAATTACTAAAAAGTGTTCTTCCGGAGCATTATCTTCCCTAATAGTTCACCATAAATAAATTTCTTCCCTATCGCCTGTTGTATGTTCAGAATGTGAGACATCAATTTCAAATTCTAGTTCAACATATTCAAAACCAAATAATTCAAACATTTTTTCGCTTCCACATTACAACTAGTTTCCGAGTTAGGGTTTTATAGTCCAATTTGAAACAACAATATGAATATCTTTTTAATTATTCTTCACTCTACCTTCCTTATAGTCCAAAGAATTGTATTCCATATGAATAACTTATTTATAGGAATGGAGGTGAAATAAAATGGCATCATTTGAAATTGGAGCAAGAGGTCTTTTCAATTTTCGAAACGAGCGCTTTTTTCTATTAGTTGAAGATGAAATTACAATTCCAGAAAAAGGTGTGGAGATTGATCCAGTCAATATCTATGAGATTGACCAACAAACTTTCAATTTTATCAGAGATGAAGGAGATACACCTGTAGTTGTACCACGTTTTAACCTTCCTACTGTACCACCTGGATTTGAATTAGAACGAAAATGTATTTTTACAGTCGATAATTCATACTTTGTAATCTATGAATTAGAAAATGGCACTGATAACTTTGTTCTTTTAAGAATCAGTGCAGCTTTATTTAACTCAATGAGAAATTCTGGTGTTCGTGAATGTATTCCTCAAAATTTCATTAATTAAGAATGCTATAAAAACAAGGTATCAGTTTATTTTTATTAAAAGCCAAGTTTTAAGCTGAAACTATTTTAAATAGTGAATTCTTATTTAAAGTCGCACATTTTATGTATAGAAATTAAGAGGATTGAAGAGCTTAAATAAAATTCGCTCTATCTATCCTCTTTTTTACCACAAATGACCCTATTTACTACAACAATTAAATCAATCTATTGCAGCTGAAACTGATGAAAAGATAAGAGATATAGCATTGTATTTATCAGCTAATACAATAAAGTTCAGAAAATAAGTTATTAAGCTAACTGGAGTTTTAGTACAACATAGATTTATAAATATATAAATTAAACCTAAATAACGTTCCCAAATTCAAGTTAGGAATACAGCAGAAAGATACGAATGTTGTTAAATCAGCGTTCGTGCCTTTTTGCGAGGATTATTATTTATACAGCTTTTATGCAAAAATATAAACATAGCTACGGTAGTACTTTTCAAGATTATGTAGAGTGTGATAGCTGAATAAAGACCTGTATATATAAAGACTTTCAGTAATTATGAGGGACCTTTACTTTGACTACATATTTACAAATCTATAAAAATAGATATAATGTTGTTATGGAACCTTTACTAATCTATAAAGCGTTATCAAATGATACAAGACAACAAATTCTATTATGGTTAAAAAATCCGGAAAATTATTTTGAAGAAGAGCCATATTTACAACAAGGGATTAGTTTTCAAGTTGGGGTATGTGTAGGAGAAATCCAATTGAAAACTGGACTGGCTCAGTCAGTTATTTCTAATTATTTATTAACGATGAAGAATGCAGGATTATTAGAATCCGAACGAATTGGAAGATGGACGTATTATCGTCGAAATGAAAAAACAATACAAGAGTTTGCTGAGTACGTTCAAAAGGAATTATAAATAGAGAGGAGGGTTTCTTTTTTTTGAATAACATATCTATTTATTTAGATATATGAATAAGTGTATATTTTTTTACATACTTAAAGAAAACATTTTTTAACAATGCCCGATTATTTCTTTGTCAGGCCTATTATTTAGACTTTTTAAATCAACATAAGAATGGAGATTTCATAAATGAAAAAAGTAAGTCCTCTGCTTATTATTATGCTAGCATTAGGTGTATTTGGAATTATTACAACAGAAATGAGTATTGTCGGGGTGTTACCACAAATAGCGCAAAAATTTGCAATTTCAACTTCACAAGCGGGCTTATTAGTAAGTGTATTTGCTCTTGTTGTAGCTATCTCTGGGCCATTTCTAATAATACTAGTATCTGGAATTAATCGTAAATTACTTTTACTAACTGCAATATTTATGTTCGTTATTTCTAATATTATTTATGCTTTTACAACACAGTTTGAAATTATGCTCATTTTCCGTATTCTACCTGCAGTGTTTCACCCTCTCTTCTTTTCAATAGCGCTTGTAACTGCAGCTTCACTTGTCCCGCTAGAGAAAAGTGGTCAAGCAGTCACTAAGGTTTTCATGGGAATTACAGTTGGATTTGCTTTAGGTGTACCATTTACTTCTTATCTTGCAGAACGGTTTTCATTAGAAGCAGCTTTCTTGTTTGGAGCGAGTGTAAATGTTTGTGCCTTTATAGGAATATTTATTTTACTTCCTTCTATGCCAGTTAAAGAAAAAATGTCCTTTGGAAAACAGATTGGTATATTACGTAACCCCGGAATATGGATAAATATCACAACAGTTGTATTTATTTTTGCAGCTATGTTTTCGGTTTATAGTTACTTTGCTGAGTACCTTGCAAGAGTAACCTACATGAATGGCTCTCTCATCAGTATCATGTTACTAATATTTGGTGTAATTATGATTGTAGGTAATCATTTGTTTGGAGTCTTTTTACAAAAAAACATTGTATATACCGTAATATCATTTCTCATTGCATATTTAATGATTTATTTATTGGTTTATTATTTAGGTTCTTATTTCGTTCCAATGATTTTTATGATATTTATTTGGGGAATCGTACATTCCGGTGGGTTAATAGTAAGTCAGGCATGGTTATTAAGTGAGGCAAAAGAAGCACCTGAATTTGGCAACAGTTTATTCGTCTCGTTTTCAAATCTTGGAATTACTTTAGGAACCTCTATCGGCGGCTGGTTTATTTCTCATTTAGGAATTCACCAACTTATCTGGAGTGGCTTCCTGTTCACGTTACTTTCTTTATTATTGATAATAATAAAAATAAAATTTTTCAAAACTAGTATTCATCTATCATCATTAAACTAAAATAACTTTATATCTGAGAAATTAAGGATTTTATTATTCTTTTAGTGAGTATGTTTTTAGCCAAAGGAATTCATAGCGGAAAATTGAATTGAAAAAAATGAGAGGAATTCATCAACTGAAAAATAATTATTAAGAGGTATACGTTTTATGGTTGTTTGTCTCAGGTTGTATACAAAAGATATCCAAACGAACCAATTTAGAAGGCTAATATAGAGGGTAATTTGAAGTTCTTTTTAAGCTTTTCGATTTTTACAATCGGGGGCAATTGTTGAACAACATAGATATTGCTTAATAAAACTCTATTTTGGTGAACCTATTTTCAGAAGAGAGTATTTTAATTTTTCATGGAATATGGATTTATGAGATTTTTCCACAATTTATTCTGGTGGATATTTATACGTCTTTAGGTGAGTGTGATTTATTAATTTAACCTCAGGTCCAGCAGATATTTCATAGGTCATTCGATCCTTCCCTACTGGAATATACTGGCCGCCATCTGTAGGTTCAATTTCAAATGTAATTTGCATTTTAAAGCCTCGGAAATGATTTCTTTTTGTTTCAATCAATTCAATTTTCCAAGGAGTAACATGAGGTGTAAAATCCTTTAAAATCTTCGGATAATAATAGTTAGCCAAATCAGTTTCAATATAAGGCGTAAGCATTAACATGAGCATATCCTGTAATCTAAGCTCATTAGAGTCCTGAGTAGATTCAGATAATGAAACGGTTCTTGTTTGAAAAGATGTAATTAGAGCAAGTGAGAGTATAAAAACGAGTAATATTTTTTTCATTTTCCTAAGTACACCTCTTTCAGGTCTTTACATAATTAATTGTATTATTACCTTTATGGAATAAAGTATGTACTTACTTGAACTTTAGTTAAACAAGAAATAGGCTTATGATCTACCACAATCTGGCGCAATTCTTGTACAAGGAATTGTGTCTTCTTCAGTTATCACCTTCAAAGTGGTATTGCTTACTTAACTTGAAGCAAAATGTCCAGTAAATCAAAATGAAGAGCTAATGAAATAATGCTTTTAATAAGCAATTACGGTAACAAGTCCAAGTCCGCAGATGATCTACTGGTATTCGTAGTATAAGATTAGGAGTAAAACTATAATGAATTTAATAAAACGTTAACATATGTAAATGAATTACTTTATGAACCTAATCATTTGAGTATAAAAAACATCCGAGAGGAAACTCAAAATTCTGATTACCGGGTTTGAATACTTCTTCATGGACAATGTCAGCAATCGTTCGCTTGGTGGCGAATTTTATTTTCGCTGAAATTAACTCAATATTTCTACCGCGGTAAGCCCAATTTGTACCTGGAGCAAAAGCTCGGATATCTTCGCCATTTATATAGGCTAAACCATGTGAGTGCGTTACTAAATGGCAAATGCCATATAGCTTTTACGACATGAAGCAAGATGAAACTTTGTATCAGCTTGAATAGAGCGTATATTTTTCTTATTTGAATGCTTCCCCCAATATTGTTCCACCTGCAATTCATTATTGTGAAATAAAACGATAGCAGCTCCTGTACAATCAAGGGTATGAAATGTATTTTTTACAGAATTACTTAATTTTCCAAATGATGTAGTCATTCTAAACAAACACATTTCATTTTTAAATGATGATTGTTCCCTAAATCTGATCATTTAAACCTCACGGAGTTTCACACTATAAAACCTCATGGCTTTTGGCACTCCTTCCATTTCAAAAACCCCTTTGAAGATTAAATGGATCAATCGATATTCAAAGTATTGATCACCAATGCTTTGATTCAAATTACCAATAATCTCCCCTATTAGTCTGGCAGATTTTAAAAAACGACGCTCAAGCTGTAATTTTTTTGCTGTCTGTAAGATATAGTCATCGTAGTAGTCATCATCAACAAGGCATAAAGCCTCATTTCCCCATACTCTGAGATTCCCTTTGCAATTAGATAGTGTTAACCATTCTTGTTCATAATTTTCCCTTTCCTCCTGCTTTAAATGCTGACCCGTTCTACTACGCTCATATATCATCTTTAACTGATTTGGTTCAATTTCGCTTGTATGTATAGGGGTATCACCTAAATTTGTTGTATGGATTAAAAAAATATTATTTGTTTTTCCTTTTAGTAAATACAAGACATATCGTAAAGCCGTTTGTTCATCAGCGTTTTCACCAAACCAAATAAAAATATTTACTTGTTCAGGGATAGACTTGATCTTAGCAATGGTTTCTTTAAATACATCCTGATAGTTAAATAAATAATCTTCGTCCATATTGAGATGATTCATTAACCATTTATGCCTTTGAGCAAGCCCCTTATCTTCCTCTAATTTCCATACAGGACCGATCGAAAAGTTATCCGAAAAGTGGATTATCTTTTCTTCTTCTAGTAACCTCATATCCCTAAGTGCTATTTTCAAACTACCTGAAGAAGAATCACCAAATACAACGTGAGCAGCTTTATAATCTTTTTCATCTTCCAGTTGTTTTTGCTCATCTTTATAGTTAAGAAAATTACTATAAGTTGATTTCAGGTCTTTTACAAGATCCTCATCATTCTGTTCCATACTTATTCTAAGTAGAATGTGAAATAATAACGACTTTACTTCTTCCTCGCTTGACTTTATCACTAGTTCTTTTATTTCCGTTATCAACTTGTTCGACTCCTTGTACAAATTTTAATCCAAGTTTTACCCTCGCAGAAAACCACCTTCTGAATGGATAATTTGTCCTGTCATCCATTCGGCTTCCTCACTCGCAAGAAAGCTTATCACTCTTACCACATCATCTGGCAATCCAATGCGTCCCATCGGAAATTTGGGTAGCAAATATTTTCTGATTTCGTCATTCATCCAAGTAGAATCGGTTGGCCCTGGGTTTACTGCATTCACAGTAATCCTTAAAGGGGCTAATTCTTGTGCTAATGTTCTTGTAAAGGCTGCAATTGCTCCTTTGGTTGCTACATAGGCTAGTTCTCCAACCATAGGACCTAAATCTTGACCTGATGTCATATTAATGATCCTGCCATACTTTACATGTGCATTTTGTAAAAGACGGGCAAATTCTACACAAAGAAGAAACGTTGATCTCATATTCACCGCGTAATGTTGATCAAGTATTTGGGCATCTAACAATAAATAGCCATCCTGTGTAGAGTGTGCAGCATTATTCACTAATATAGAAGGTACACCTAGTTTTTCAACGACAGTATGAAGTATAATTTTTGCTGCATGTGGATCAGATAAATCAATGTCCATATCTTCACAAGAGACGCCCTCTCTGAAAATCTCTTCCTTGAATTCTTTAATCCAATCCTGATCAACTTGCCAGTGAGTGAAAAAAATAGATACACCATCGGCTGCTAATTTTCTACAAATGGCGGTTCCAATATCCCTTGGGTGACTGGCTCCTGTAATAACTGCAATAGTATTTTGGACGTTACTCATAATTTCTCCCTTTCTTTTTATGAAAAAAGAGCAAAACCATAATTGTTTGCTCAGCATTTGAAAATGAGCGCTCGTTACCAGGCATCTCTTTACCTAATTAAAATTCACAATTTTATTTTGTACTTCAATATGGAAAAGTTGTAAATCAAATTGGTGCTGCTTAATGGTCTCTTCGGCTAATTGTTGAACTTCCTTTTGGATCACACCATTTTTCTCTTCTGTTAAATTGATGATGATTTGAACATATTCTGATGTGATGCTATGGTCAATGCTGAAGACACCATAATTTTGTGCCATCATCGCTTCAAATAGATCGGCCATAACATCATTATAGCTAAGCCGGGTCGAGTCTGTTGCTGCTGGTTCATCAAGATTTTTAAGCGATATTTGAAACGATATTGGATTTAAATCATTTTCTCGAATGCAATCAAGTATAATTTCTTCTATTTTTTGTTTTGACAACAGATCGACTTTGTCAGGTAATGACACAAGGAGCTCGATTTTCCCATTGGGCAGAACTCCATAATCTAAATGAAAGCTATAATTTTCTTTGTGAAGAGCATTGACAATATCACTGATTAGAAATTGATAGTGCTGAATATAACTCAATAATTCATTATTGCTAGGTTGCGCTAGAGAAACATTTGATTTTTCAGCATATTGAATAGGTGCATTTGCTAAAAAGAAAAAGGCACCACAAACAATAATCGAAAGTAGAAACCATAAGGTGAATAGTTTTTTGATAAACATCTATAGCCCCCTTAATCGGGACTATATGCAAGTTCAGTAAAGTAAATTACGGTAGAATTTTATAAAACAACACACGATCTTGATTTTCGCCGCCATAATGACTATGAACAGACATATTATCCATCATCTTGTCACCTTTCTCCATTCTAAAACCCAAATTCGTGTGAAAGGCAATGGACACTTCGTTAATAGGAGACGTAACACATCTGACAATATTTCGATGATATTGCTTCACCACGTGGAAGAATACATCATACAACCTTTTTGCAATATTCTGTTTTCTGTAATCAGGGTGAACCCCAACAAAATGGATGAACGCTTCATTTGTATTGGACTGAGATAAAAAGCCAACGAGAAAACCTATAATTTCGCCATCCTTTTCCATTATCAGGCTCGTGTTTGTAAAGTGGTCAAAAAATAATTTAGGCAACTTATCTGACATATTCCTTCCACCCCACCACTCATTAATCAATGGGGATAAAATATAATAATCTGCACTCTGCAAACTACGAATGTTCATAGTATCCTTCCTCCTTTTCAATTCTTATTTTAAATTGGCACGTTTATGAAGATCTGCATTTACCCACAGCTCCACCATTAAATAAATTGTAAAAATCACCATAGCAAACACGCTATCAATATGTGTGAGTTAAATTTGCAAATCGTAAATCACTGGCGTTCTTTTTTACGCCAGCGCTCAAAAAACAAAAACTTTCCTCTGGATTAAATCGGTATGGGTAAAACAATGCTGATGAATAACAACACTATACCCTCCATCTAAGATGTTTAATCATACTGTTATTTTACCCTACCAATTATTTCAATTCCAATATTTCCTTCAAATCTTTACCATTACCAAAGATTTTAACGTATTGCTTAAAGACTGAATGCGATTTGTTGTATCCGTCATCGTCACTAAGAGCTGATTTTCGTCCTCCACAGAATGCAAAATATCACCAGTGGATGTTGCATTTTGCTCTGTCATTTTATTGAGCTTTTCAATTTGTATTTGAATTGTCTCGAACTGGGAGATGGCACTGCTTAATTCATGCATGCCCCTTGTCAAATCGGTATTTGTTTGTGTAAATGAAGCCTTCAAAGTATTAAAGAAATAACTGACATCCTGTAAAAGCTGCTCCCCGTGTTGTAATGCTTTTTCACCATCATCAGAACGCTGATGTGCCTCTGTCGATTTCTCCAACAAGGTTTTCGTAACATTGGTGATACTGACTGTAATGGCGGCACTTTCCTCTGCTAGCTTTCGTACCTCTTCTGCTACAATAGCAAATCCCTTACCATGCTCCCCTGCCCTGGCGGCTTCAATCGCTGCATTTAGTGCCAATAAATTAGTCTGCTGTGCAATGTGTGTGATCCCTTGTAATAAGCTGTCCACCGTTTGTAAACTATACTGTAGCTCATTTACGGTTTCTGCGGTTGAACTCATCGCATGGCTCATCACGCTCATTTGAGCCATTGCATCTTGCATTTTATCCCACCCTGCCAAAACTTCCTGCTGAAGTTCGGTAGATTTCGCCACTGTATCCTTTGAAATCGTCAAAGTTTCATTTACAAAATGAACAGAATCACTCATAGTACCATGAATCATTTGCAAACTAGAAGCCTCTTGCTGAATACTTGCAGAAATATCCTCTGTCGCTAATAATATTTGTTTACTTGAACCTGAAATCCTCTGCATGGTTTGCTGAAATTGTGTCACATGCTCGTCCAATGCCTGACTACTTTTTTCGATTTCTTGAAATGTATCTTGTAATTGGTTGAAAGAAGCTTGGACTTCATTTTGCTGATTTTCTGCATGTTTAATCAACTCATTACCCCATTTTGCCAATAAATAAAAAGCAATAATCACGCCATTCATAATCGCTAGAAGTGTAACGAAGACAATGATGTCATCAAATGGCCCTAACAAAGAAGACGAGTTAACCAGATATAAAATGATAAAACTAATGTTTGTAAGGAGTCCAAAAAATACGATCAATTCTTTTTTGAAATAAAGAGCAATAATAGCAATTGTGCACAGTAAAATATAATGTTTATTCAATGAAAAACTATCAAGCAAAAATAATGTAAAGACTACACTTGACGGAATTAGCCCAAAGATAAAACCCTTCACATAGGTTTTAATCGGTAAGAAATAATTACCTACCGCCAAAGCAATGACAGCTAGTCCGATAAATAAAAATAGTATTCCTTTTGATAGAATCATAGGTCCACAAATTAGAATGGCTAATATGGATATAATAGCCAAATTGACACGGTGGACTTTTCGTGTATCATAACGAATTTTGTTCTCCATTGCGATCCCCCTAAAAATGAATGGACATTCAGTTTAATTTTCTATTATTATATAGTATAACTACTACTTTTTGTAGCTAAAAATTGTATGTAAGAGCAAATGTTTCACATTTTTGAAATAAGAGGGGGAATTTCACTTGAGTAGAGTCCAACAAATTGCTGAAAATTTTTATTGTATTGATACACATGATTTAAATCGGGAGCAACGTACAAGCTCCTATCTATTAATCGATGAAAAAATAGCCTTGATCGAAACTTCTGCTAGTCCTTCTGTTCCATATATTATGGAGGGATTGAAGGAGTTAAATATTGCTTTAGAGGATATTCACTATGTCATTGTGACACATATTCATTTAGACCATGCTGGTGGTGCAGGCTTATTTTTGCAGAGTTGCCCCAATGCAAAATTAGTTGTTCACCCTCGAGGTGCGGCCCATATGATTGATCCAAGCAGACTCATTTTTAGCGCTAAAGGAGTCTATGGTGCCGAATTTGACAATCTGTTTGATCCAATTGTGCCGATCGACGCGGTGCGAATACTCGAAGTGAGTCATAAACAACGGCTAAATTTAGGACAACATCATTTAACGTTTTATCATACAGAGGGCCACGCAAAGCATCATGTTTCCATGCTTTATTCAGCTACCAATGGCCTGTTTGTTGGGGATACAACAGGTGTACGTTATCCAGAAATGGACAGTGAAGCGATTGATTTAATCATTCCTTCTACTTCCCCAAATCAATACAATCCCGAAACAATGGAGCAATCCATTCAATTGTATGAAAAGCTACAGGCGAGTGAATTATATTTTGGCCACTATGGGGCTTACAAAAAACCAACAGAGGCTTATCATCAAGTGCGTTATTGGACGCCTCTCTTTTTAGAAGAAGGCAGAAAAGCACAGGCAGCATCCAGCCAGTTCCAAGAACAAGTTCAATTTTTAGACGCTCGTTTAAAGGAGCTTTTATTTAGCTTTTTACAAGCAAATGGTATTCCAGCAGATCACCCTGTCTATCAAACCATTCCATTCGATACGGTTGTATCATCGATGGGGATATTAGATTATTTAGAAAAAGTGAATGCACAGGTACCGCTTTAATCGAAAAAGGAGATGTCTCAGACATCTCCTTTTCTTGTAAGCTTTTTCATGATCATGACAGAGCTTGTTCAAATGGTTTACGTATGACCATGGATAAAAAATTGATGTAGCATTATTCTTGTAAACGTTCCAAAACTGCTTGAAAATCCTGTTGCTCCCCTACGTCTCGAAAGGACTTAAAGGGATTACTTACTTTCTTCATACGTTCCATAACAGCTGGAATTGTAAAATAATGAGGTTTTAAGTCGACATGGACCTCCTCCCATTCGAGAGGCGTTGCGACTAAACCCAGCTCATTACCACGAGTGGAGTACGGAGCAATAATAGTCTTGCCTTCAGCATGTTGTATATAATCTAAATATAATTTTTCATGGCGATTCTTTTTTAATCGCTCAATGGTATATAGATTTGGCTTTTGTTGGCATAAAAAACGACAAACGAATTCAGTAAACACACGAACCTCCTCATAGGTAAATTTATTTTGAGGTAAAGGGATATAGAGCTGCAAGCCTTTCCCGCCAGATGTTTTGACAAATGATTGTAGCTGAAAATAGTCAATTATGTCCTTTAAATCCAATGCTCCTGCAATCGCCAAGGAAAAATGTTCCGCTGAAGGGGGATCTAAATCGAAGACTATTTCTGTTGGATACATAGTTTGTCGTGTTTGAAAAGGAATGTGTAGCTCTAATGCCAATTGATTGCCTAACCATAACAACGTTTCGAGGTTATTACAGACAATATAGTCGATCTCATCCATCTTGGCTGTGGCCACAAAGTGAGGTAATTTGTCTGGCCTACTTTTTTGATAAAAGCTTTCACCTGGCACACCATGTGGATAGCGTATTAATGTTAAAGGTCGATCTTGAAGAAATGGTAATAAATATGGTGAGACACTTTGTAGATAGGACAAATAATGATCTTTTGTAATGCCTATTTCTGGCCATACAGGTTTATCAGGATGTGTAATAGGTACTGTTTCAGGAATCGGAAATAGCTGACGCTGCATGTGCTGCCATTGACAATCCTCTGGCGTTAATTCCAATCGAAAGGCATGGAATTTTGGCTCGCGGAGCTTACTACCATCAAAATCTATGCAGGCAATATCGACACAAATAGAGGGTTCTAGCAGCCACAGTTCCTTCTTACGCTGCCCATGTGCCTGAAAGAATGTGACTAGTGTTTGGTGATCTTCTTCTGTCATGCCATGTTTAAATGTAACGACCTCTCGTAAATGTTCTTTATCATAAACCGAACCCTGAAAATAGCCATTACTATGATCATATTGCGTCACAATCACCGTCACATAACGCCAATTTTTTATTTTTAACCATTGACTAGACCGTATGTTTTCCAACCATTTACTGGCTTTCTTCTTCGCAACCATTCCCTCCCCATTGTAAACCTTGATGGTCTGCCATAGGACCTCACTTTCCTCACTACCTTGTACAATTTGTATGGACATTACATCTTCATAATCTACGTTTGGAAATTTTAACTTTGTTGCTAGCTTCGCCAATTGCTCTTTACGCGTTTTTAAATGACGATTGCTTAGCGATTCCCCTTTGAACGTCAAAAGATCAAACACTAGAAAGCGCATAGGAAAGGTTTCTGCATGTTTTTCAATGACATCCTGATTTTGCATTCTCCCTCTTTGTTGAACAACGGAAAATTCGCTTTTGTAATGATTGCTTAAATAAACAAGCTCCCCATCAAAGGTTAGTGGTAAAAATGCTTTAACTGAGACTTGTATTTGATGACAAAATTCAATAATTTCAGGAAAAGAATGATTTAAATTGCGTCCATTTCGACTAATAAGCTTGGGCTGTTCATCCCACACTAAGAGGCATCGAAAGCCATCATATTTCGTTTCGTAAAGCCACTCATCCCCTATTGGAATATCGTTTGCTTCCGTTAAAAGCATTGGTTTCATCTAACAATACCTACCTTGCTTTTTATCTTCAGTGTTTGACGATTTTGATTTAAGATACATAAAAATCTGCAAAATATATCATAGTAAGAAAAACGAGGTGACAATAGTATGCATACAGTGTGGAAAGGGAGCATTTCCTTTGGACTTGTTAATATCCCAGTAAAGCTACATGCCGCTACGGAAAATAGAGATATTAAACTGCGACAGCTTCATAAGGAATGCCATACTCCGATTAGCTACAAAAAGGTTTGTGAGGGCTGCAATCAAGAAGTAAAAGACGAAGATATTGTAAAAGCTTATGAATATACAAAAAATAAATTTGTCGTACTGGATAAGGAGGATTTAGAAAACTTACAGAAAGAAAATGAAGAGAAAGCCGTAGAAATTATAGATTTTGTACAATTAACAGAAATCGATCCGATTTATTTTGAACGCACTTATTTCCTATCCCCTGATTCTACTGGGGCTAAAGCCTATTCTTTATTGCGTAAAACGTTAGAGCAATCAGGCAAAATTGGGATTGCAAAAATTATTATTCGTTCAAAAGAACAGCTTGCTGTTGTTCGAGTTTATCAAGATGCCCTCGTGATGGAGACTATTCATTATCCCGATGAAGTAAGAAGCGTTGGCGATGTCCCGAATATTCCAAGTGAGCAGAACGTTGTGCAAAAGGAGCTTGAAACAGCTCTCATGCTAGTGGACCAATTAACGACCAATTTTAATCCTGAGAAATATACGGATGATTATCGTAATGCGTTGCTCGAATTAATTGAAGAGAAAAAAGCAACCAATATGGTAGCTACAAATGATCAACAACGTCCGATTCCTGAAAATGTCACAGATTTAATGACAGCGCTACAAGCATCTTTAGATAAAACGAAAAAGCCTACTACAAGAAAGCGTACAACACGGACAAAGAAAAATGCATAAACTAGAAGCGTCTCCTTCATCGGGATACGCTTTTTCCATGTTGGAACTGATGAAAATAGTTTTGCAAATCCTTTTTGTGCTGAATCACCAACAGTTTATTCCATGCATCTTCCTGCATTGTAAAAAATTTAGGCTTTCCAATCTCTTCAAAATGTTTATTCCACCGAAACATTTTAAGAAAAATCGAAAAGGTTGGTTGATAATGAGCCTTTTCGATACCTATTTTTTGTTTGATGAATCTTTTAATAATTCGAGCAATGCGAATCTTATATGGCGTATCGAGAAAGATGATACAGTCAGCTTGTTGGAAGCTTTGGCTCACCCATTCCTCTTGATGAATCCCTTCAATAATCCACGTGTCCGCTTGAATAATGCTTTGTAAATACTCCTGCCTTTCTTGCTCCGTCCTTTTAATATCCCCCGAATCTTTACGAATCCAAACGACATTATCTAATTCATAAAAAGGGATCTGATAGGTTTTTGATAATGATCTCGCTAACGTTGTTTTCCCACTACCAACAGAGCCAATAATATGTATTTTTTGCGGAAGTCCGATTGTCATTACATCATCACCTTTCATGTATCTTTGTAGAAATATTCCCTTTATTATACAATAATATGAATAATAGAAAATAGAGGAGGACTATAAATGTATCAACACGATCCCAACAATAATCTACAAAAATATAATAATCCAAGCGAATATGATTCTCTCTATGCCCACTATCAAGACGATCTTCATTACATCCAATGCTATCTTGGTATGAAAAAAGACCCCATCATCGAATTAGCATGTGGCACTGGTCGCTTAGCCATTCCACTAGCTGCACAGGGGATTCCTGTTTATGGGGTAGACCTTCATGAAGGAATGATGCAGCATGCCATGGAAAAAGCACATAAACAAGGTGTGCAAGTGCAATTTTTGGTACAAGATTGTACACAGCTACACTTACCTATCACCACAAAGTTTATTTATATGACAGGCAATTCCTTTCAACATTTTTTAACAAATGAAAGTCAAAATGCATTATTGCAATCTGTCAAAAAGCATTTACAACCAGGTGGTGAATTTCTTTTTGATACAAGAAATGCTATTTTAAATGAGCTATCGGTCATTGATGAATATGAGGAACAAACGATCACAAGTAATGGTGAGAAACGACTCACCCTCCATCGTGAAGAATATAACCCCGTCACACAAATCTTAACGTGCAGTGCCGTTGATCAACAAGGGCAAAAATCATTTGAAGATTCCATTTTATTGCGCTATACATATCCTATGGAAATGACAAGACTATTACAGCAAAATGGCTTTGAGTTACTACATCTTTACGGTTCGTGGCAAAAAAATGACTTTCATGCACAGAGTCCCTCAATGATTGTCCATGTGCGTTCACGATAAACAAGAACACGTATTCCCCTTCTGTGCTATAATAAAAGAAAAACTAGGAGACCATTTTATGCTGCCCATTCATGAACATATGGCCAAACAGCAAATAGCAGGCCTTAGTCTTACCTATATTGAAGATGGAGCGATTCAAAAAACAGAGTGCTTCGGGGTTTTAGAACTCGGAACAACTAACAAAGTAAATGAAGAAACCATTTTTAATGCCTGTTCAATCAGTAAACTGCTCACAAGCATTTTAGTGCTAAAGCTGGTAGAGCAAGGTGAAGTCGACTTAGATGAGGATATTAATCATAAACTTATTTCTTGGAAGATGCCGGAGAGTGATTATACCCGTGCAAAAAAAGTGACGTTACGAAGCTTATTAAGTCATCAAGCTGGTATTGTTGATCCGGAAGATAGCTTTCCTCCCCTACATCCAGTGGTGCAATGGCCTTCCATGCAGGATTTATTGCAAGGGGCAACACCCTATTGTCCGAAACCAATCGAAAGCACATTTGAACCATTTCAGGAATTTCATTATTCTGATGCAGGCTATTGCATCGTTCAATTGCTAATTGAGGAATTCACAGGCACTACATTTCCAACGCTCATGACCAACCTAATCTTTCAACCACTAGCTATGAATCACAGTTTTTTCTCATCTACGCTTCCAACAGATCATTCAGCATGTGGTCATCATAAGAATGGCACCTTAACGACGCCAAGTCATCCACTATACCCTTACCATGCAGCATGTGGAATTTGGACGACACCATCAGATTTAGCTAACTTGTTAATAGAGATTATGCAGTCACTCAATGGGAAAGGGAAATTGGACCTGACAAGTACTACAATTCATGAACTAATGCATCCACAAGGCTGTAAGGAATGGGGAGGGCTTGGCGTATTTTTGGATGGCCAAGGTGAACAACTTGAAATTTCTTCCCTTGGCTGGGGTGTTGGCTATCAATGCATGCTAGTTGCTTACCCCTATTTAGAAAAAGGCTTTGTCATCATGTCGAACACAGATACAGGTGTCCATCAGATGCAAGGAATCATGGGTGACATCTACCGTTCCTTTGTCCAATAAAAAAAGAGGCTATTTCTTAAGCCTCTTTCCTCACTTGGTAATGCATTTGAACCATTTGCCCGTATCGCTTTGTCTCTAGCAACTTTAAATCTTCGAATGGACGAGGTTGTTTAAATAATGGAATACCTGATCCTAATAAATGTGGCGTAATCGTGATAATCCATTCATCAATTAACTGCTCCTGCAAAAATGCATCCAATAGATCAGCTCCCCCAACCATCCAAATTTTCGCACCTTGTTGTTGTTTTAATTTTTTAGTAAATGAGACAACATCCTCTTGGACAAACTCCACATGCTCATCTTCTTCTGTTTGAGATGTGGTAAACACATAACATTTCTTATCAGGATAAGGGAAAGAATCGATATGTTCTATGACGTAATCATATGTTCGTTTCCCCATTATAATGGTATCGATCGTTTGATACATATCGGTGTAACCATTATCCCCTTCTCCCTCTGTTTCTTCCAGCCACTGCAAGTCATCATTTTCCTTGGCAATAAACCCATCTAAACTCATTCCGATAAATACTACTATTTCTCGTGCCATCATGTCAGCTCCTCTTCTTTTGAAAATCTCTTGTACAAAGACTATACTAAACATAAAACATGACAACTATTGTCATAATTAAATAAAAAAGGTGAAAAAATATGTCCAAGGCGAAACGATTACTTGATATTTTGTTATTTGTCAGCGCTAAAAAGCAATTTACAGCCCAGGAAATTGCTGATACCTTCAATATTTCGGTGCGAACGGTGCATCGTTATCTTTTAGATTTAAGTGATATGGGGTTACCAATCTACGCGGAACAAGGAAGAAATGGTGGTTACACAGTGCTTTCAAGCACTATTCTTCCTCCCATTTTATTTACTGAGGACGAAGCAGTTGCTATTTTCTTTGCGTTTCAATCGCTGCAATATTATCGTGATTTACCATTTAACACAGAATTGAAGTCTGTGTCACAAAAACTTTATAATTCCTTACAGAATGAGGCACAAAAAAAGGTGGACAGTCTTCAATCATATATTGCCTTTTGGAAACCTAAGCGTACTATTTCTACACCTCTATTATCAGACGTTTTAGAAGCCGTTATGAACCATTCACAATTAGAAATCCAATATGAATCTAAATCAGGCATCACAACTAAGCTTGTCCATGCTATTGGTGTATATGCGCATGATGGCCTATGGTATATGCCTGCTATTCATTTAAAAACAGAAAAAACCCTTCTATTTCGAGTAGATCGTATTCATTCTATGATTGTAATTAATAACGGGTATAAGTCTTCTATTCATTTACAACAGTGGCTAGAAAATCCCCTTGAACCCCAGCAACCCATTCGTTTATATGTAGAATTAACAAGGGAAGGTGTTCGACAATGCACAAGTGAGCCGATTTTTGAGAAGACAGTTATTTGTCATAGTGATGGTACAGGCTATATCGATACCATAATCGACCAAGGAGAGATTCATTTTATTAGCGCCTTTTTTTATCGACTAGGCCAACATGCGATCGTCAAAGAACCTCCCGAATTAATTCAGCTTTTGCGTAAACATGCGCAGGACATACTAGCAACATATCCTAATGAGAGCTAATCCCAATATGACGATTTTGTAAGATTCACGTAACATACATCGTTACTAGTTTTTGGGAAAGTACCTTATACTTGGTCTTGAAGGAGGAGATGACGTTGCAACCAACCGATAACAACAAACGAATTGATACATTAGATTATTTAAGAGGTTTTGCCTTACTCGGCATTATTTTAGTGAATATCCCTGCTTTAATGTGGATTGCACCACCTCAATTTGCTAGCGATATTACCTATAGTCGCTTTCTCACACTTTTTATAGAAGGTAAATTTTTTATCATTTTTTCTTTTTTATTTGGGATAGGATTTTATCTCTTTCTTTCTCGTGCAATGGCTAGAAATGAAAAAGCCTATGCCTTATTTAGTCGCCGACTCTTAATCTTATTAGTTATGGGACTTATCCACTTCTATTTTCAACCAGGAGAAGCTTTGACTGTCTATGCCATCTTTGGCTTTTTAGCACTCCCTTTTTATAAAGTGCGGAAAGAATTTAATTTACTTATTGGGCTCGTTCTATTAGCACTTACAGCTTATTTTGGGATAAAAATCGCCATGCCTTTTCCACTAATCTTACTAGGATTAGCTGCTGGACAATATCATCTATTTGAAAACATCCCAATACATCGAAAAAAAATTACTTTAGTGACGATTGTCATGTTCTGTGTCAGCATTGGTAGCTGGCTGTATCAATGGCAGTATGTCCCTGATGCCAACGTCAATATCGATCAATTATCCAAAACTCAACTGGAAGAGCATATCACAAACATTGAGCAATTTGGGTTAATTGGACTTCAGTTTAGCCCGTTTGTTTCATTGTTTTACATGGGAACAATCATTCTTTGTCTGCAGAATTCACGATTCCAACGACTATTGTCTCCATTAAAAGCATATGGACGTATGGCCCTAACAAATTATTTAGGTCAAACTGCACTCATTTTAATCATTGGCCATTCATTCCAACTAATTGGTCAACTTCGATTCATCGAGTCGCTATGGATTTGTTTAGGTATTTATGTTTTCCAATTACTGTGTAGCAAGCTATGGTTAAGTTATTTCCGCTTCGGACCACTGGAATGGCTGTGGCGAATGGGGACCTATTGGGCAGTCCCTCCCCTTAGAAAAACAAAAGATTTTTAAGCCAAGGATATTTACCTATCAGCCTTGCGTTAAACCTCATATATTGGTAATGTACCCTACTCGCTTTCCATCTTTGCTCATATCTTCAGCAAGAAACACATCCCCATTTTATTTGGTCACTTATTGAAAAATAGGTGACCTTTTTTTGCTGTTAGTCAAAATTGTTCTGCACCTGTCCCCTATATCATGCATACTATGCAAATAATACCCTTTTTTGTAGGGAGGATTTTATGAAAAATAACAAGGGCTATCGGAATAGTGAAGGAACTGAAACAGTCGGTCAAGCGGCTAAGCTGGCAGTTATTGCCGGAGCCATTTCAACTCTTGGTGATGCATTAGCGACCATTGCAGCTGGTCTTGCTTTGGAGGATGAATTGAGGGAAAATGAAAGTAAAAATAATGATATTGACAAACTACAAAAGCAAATTGACGATTTAAATTATGAAATGAAGCAGTTAAAAAAGATGTTTCGTTAAATAAGCCATGTTCATAAAAAATCGACAATATCCCGATGATATTGTCGATTTTTTTATGTTATTTAGCAGCCCAAATATCAAGCTCTATTTTAATTTCTGGTAGACCTAGAGCCGACACATAGGCAATGGTCATAGATGGATAGGAATCACCAAACATCGCTTCCCATTGCAGGTAGAAATGATCCCAATCAATTTCCTCCGTAGCCCAAATATTGACCTTTACAATATGGTTGGCATCTATTCCCTCTGTCGCTAAAATTGTTTCAATGTTAGTAAATGTATTTGTAATTTGCTCCAATAATGTTTGTGGTAATTGATCGTCATAACCAATACCAATTTGTCCGGAAAGAGCATACATGGTAGCATCTTTTGGAATAATTGTTACATGACTATATTTCCCAACAGGTTTTGGTGCCTGCATTGGATTTTTACGCACTAGTTTTGATTTCATATAGAATCTCCTTTAGGTTCTTATTTTTCTAAAAAAGGGCAGACTTCTCCCTTGAAATCTATTTTAGAAAAAAACAGCAGTGGAGAATCCAATGCCCATGCTTAAAAAACGTATAGATCTTTTTTTCATAAGCCTTCTCCCCCTTTTACCTAAAGATATTTCAATTTTACCATTTCTATCCTACAATTTTCAATTGATTACTTAAACTATTTATGAGTTTCTTTTTATTATATCTCAGGCAATTAACTATATAACCCTATTGAATCCATCATATACTTAATAGTGTAAAGCTAAATTAGCCTTACACCTCCGAAATTGTTACGAGGGTTACTCCATCCCAAGTGGCCCTTCCTTTTTTCATTAAAAAACTAGGCTCCCCTCATTGGAGTACCTAGTTTTTTTTAGTATGCGTGTTCATTCATAGAATATCATGGCATCCTCTACAATTTCTGAACAAACTACCTAAAAATATTGTGTTCTTTAACGCTATGTTTTTTTTAAAAGTTTTAAGTTATACGTTATTTATAAAAAATATGATTTCTATGAATGTACCAATTTTAAATAAAAATTGCACTTTACAACAAAAGATATCAAAAATGACCAAGACAGCAATTATGTCTTGATCATTTTATTTCACTGCGTTGTTCAATGATGATTTTTTAGTCCTTCAAGAACGCTAAGAGGTTATAAAATTATTTAATAGTAGGTATTCGAAGTCTATCCATTATACTTTCATAACATGAACTGGCCTGCCCATAATTACCTCAGCAGCTTCCATTGCAATCTCACCTAAAGTTGGGTGAGCATGAATTGTTAATGCAATATCTTCTGCAGTCATACCCGCTTCGATCGCAAGACTCATTTCTGCAATCATATCAGATGCACCCGTTCCTACGATTTGAGCACCGATTAATACCCCATCTCTTTTTCGTACAATAAGTTTCATAAAACCTTCTGTTGCGTTTAAAGTTAATGAACGGCCATTTACTACGAATGGGAATCGCGCTACTTTCACATCAATACCTGCTGCTTTTGCTTGCTCCTCATTGTAACCAACAGTTGCGAGCTCTGGATCTGTGAAGCATACAGCTGGTATTGCTAAATAATCAACGATTGATTTTTCGCCAGCGATTGCTTCTGCAGCTACTTTGCCTTCGTAGGATGCTTTATGTGCAAGTTGTGGACCGGATACGATATCACCTATGGCATAGATGTTTGGTACTGAAGTACGACATTGTTTGTCCACTTTTAGCAAACCTCGTTCTGCAAAATCAATGCCCACCGCTTCAAGGCCCATTTCATCGGTATTAGGTTGACGACCTACAGTGACTAATACATAATTAGCTTCAACTGTTTTTTCTGCTCCGTCTGCTTCATACGTTACAATGACGCCGTTTTCATGTTCTTCCACGCCTTTAGCTGATGCGCCTACAACAACTTCCACGCCTTTTAATTTTAAGCCTTTTTTCACAACTTGTGTCATTTGCTTTTCAAATCCAGCTAAGATGTCTTTACCACCTTCAATGATTGTTACTTGTGAACCTAAGTTAGCGTAAGCAGATCCTAGCTCTGTTCCGATATAACCTCCACCAATAACAACTAATTTTTCTGGCACTGCTGGTAAAGAGAGAGCATCAGTGGAGTTGATTACACGTTCAGTGAATTTGAATGTTGGAATTTCAACTGGTCGAGAACCAGTCGCAAGAATAGCATTTTTGAATGTAAATGTTTGTGCGTTATCACCATCGATTACACGCACTGTGTTTGCATCTAAAAAGTATGCTTCACCTTTCACAATGTCGATCTTGTTCCCCTTTAGTAGTCCTTCCACACCGCCTACTAATTTAGAAACTACACCTTTTTTGAACTCTTGTACTTTTGTCCAGTCAAGTTTTACCTCTTGTGTAACAACACCCATATCTTCTGAATGCTTTGCTTGCTCAAAACGGTGGCCAACTGAAATCAGTACTTTTGATGGGATACAGCCAACATTTGAGCAAACTCCTCCTATAAACTCTCTCTCTACAATTGTAACGCTTTGCTTCATTTGAGTAGCTCGAATAGCCGCTACATATCCTCCTGGACCTGCACCAATCACAAGCGTATCAATATTCTTCATCTATCATTTCCCCTCTCAATACTTGTTATAAAACGCAAAACATTTTCCCAAAAAAATTTATCTTTTACACAATTATGGTGACCTTTTGTTGCAACTTTAATTACCTGTTTAAAGTTACTATCATTTATGAGGACTTCCACATTTGAAATCGGCACTTTTTTATCTTGAATAGAGTGTATGGCAAGAGCTGGGGACACTTGGTTTTTTAATATTGTTTCTAGACACCACTCTCTTCTAGCTCTTAGAAAAACACCTCCTCGTAATAAAAACCAACTAATAAATAGCCAACCAAAAGGAATATAAGGTATTGTTACTTTTCCAGCCATTGAATTGCTAATACTTTTTAATGATGTAGGCATTGAATCGGTAATAAGCGCCCGTAACCTCAAATCAAAGGAATTTACAATACTTGCAGCAATTCCACCCATTGAATGTCCTAGAACATAGATTGCATTACTATTAATATCAGGTCTCTCCCATACATAATCAATCGTTGCTGTTATACTTTGCACAAATGATGCAATACTTACTTGTTTTTGTATGGACTCACTTTGCCCATGACCAAGAACATCCACAATTAATACGTCATAACCGCTAGCTAATAAGGGATCGACATACCGTAACATATCTGATTTATTAGAGTTCCACCCATGAATCAGTAGAAAGCAACCTCTTGCCTGTTCACTTTTTATAAGCCATCCTCGAATTATCCCAGTGTCAAGTTCTATTTCAACGTTTTCATAAGTGGTATTCGGGTACTTTTTATCCTCTTTCATTTTCGGTGTAAAGATATGAAGAATGATATATCTCCTTAGAAATAAAATAATAGCTATGCACACAACGAATAAGAAATATTTCATAATAACTCCCTTCAAAAAAGATACCAATCAGTCTCTTTTTGATGTTAAAAAAAGACGGCTTTATTGCCGCTCGGTAGCAATCATTGAAATATATTGCCTCAAATTATTTAATAGGATTTTTGTTAATTGCCCATCATTCTTTAATCGATCTAATACAAGTCCACCTTCAAGTGTTGACACAATATATATCGCAGTATCATATGGCTGAATCGACTGCTTCAACTCCAGATGCTTAATGCCATCTTCTATAATTTTCTTTATCCACATTATCATCATATCCATTGCTTCATTAATCGCTGGCAGTAACGTACTCCCTTCTAAATCATCCATTTCGATAGCTGCGTTAAAAATAGGGCATCCACCTACTATCGGTTTTCCTGCACTTAATTGTAAAAAGGCCTCCACAAATGCGATTAATTTGTCCTTTGCATTTTCGTGTTGTGAAATACTCGTCTTTAAATGATTTTGCATGATTTCAGTAGAAAAATGAAATGACTCAACCATCAGCTGCTCTTTATCCTTAAAATGTCGATATATCCCCCCTTTTTGAATATTTGTTTCCTGAATAATGTCACTCATTGTTGTTGTCATGTAACCTTTTTTGTTAAAAATCGAAGCAGATATTCGAATAATATTACGCCTTGTTAATTCACCTTTTTTCATTTAAACCTCCAAAAAGATACCTTTCAGTCTCTTTTAATATAATGGAATTGGAAAACAAATTCAAGAACTATTTAACAAAATTTAAAAACAAAGTTCTATCTTCTTTTGTATGACGAAATCCTAGTTTTTTTCTAAAAGAATTTATATGTATTTCATATTTCAAATGATGATTGACTAAGTAAGCAATATAAAATAAGTCCAGTACAATTCCTACCTTAATCCTTACAAGATACTTGTACAGTGAAGATGAGAGGATGAGGATAGTAGTCATAGGGATGTTTTAGCCTACTAACAGTAAGAATTGAAACACACCCTCCAACAATCATCTAATTACAGATCTATTCCTGGAAGAATATAGAAAGCAGCTCTTCTTCACCTAACTGACCCGATAGTTCGATAAAGAAAAAAGCTGCATATGTAACGCAAAAGCACCCTGTTTGTGTATTTAGATTTGATTCTCTTGATATGAATTCTTTACCCGTTCAATTTGATCAAGGTGGTCGCGGACATGTTTCACTCGAAATTCCAGCAATTGCTTAAATGTGAACTGGGCCTGATCGATATACACCCCCACTCGCTTACTTTGTTCACTAGTGAGATTGTCTAGAATAGGCTGTATACTGGAACGTAGCAATTTAAAAAGAAGCAAATGCTGCTCACGGTCCAACAAATCATAACTCAAGTTATTAGCCCATGCATTTTGGTCAAATGAAATCAGAAGTGGCTCATCCTCCGCCAAGACTTTTTTTAACCTAGATGTGGACGAGATCTCAGAATCCGTTACATGTATGAGGATTTGATGAATGCTCCATTTGTCTGGCGCAGGCTTAAAACGAAGCTCCTCCTCGGTTAGTCCTTCGATGGCTTCCCGTAGCATTGTGTATCCTAAGGCGTACTCCTTTTTTAATTCTTCCAATTTAATCCCCCCTATTTTCAAGTAATACCTAGTAAACTTCCAATAAATATATATTCTTTTTTTGGTCTAGGAATCCTTTTAATTTTTCTTCGACTATTGCCATCACTAGTTTAAGCATTTTCGCTAAGCCTATGAATAAGCGATCCTTCATCATGTAGATCTTGTTCCACTAAACTGTTGCGGTAGCTCAATAAAAAAGCAAACATTAACTTCGGAAGCCGATTTTAAACTCTTGCAATCTGTTGCCTTTATATTATTATTTGGTTCAATACATTTTTTGTAAATTAACTGTTATTGATTTTGTCCCAAATTTTTAACGCACTTGGATAACAATTATTTATCGAATATACTTCATCAATCGAAAACATTTTTACAAAGACCTCATGTATCACAACAGCTAATTTTTCAACGGAAGTTGCTGTTGGTAATAGGTCTACAATCAGCCTTATTTCTGGGTCATATTCATCGTCAGGTGTATAATGTAAAAATTGCTTTGGATCCCAATCATCAATTACTTCTTTTACAATTTGAAAGTGTTTCATATTATTCCTCTTTATATTGTTTAATTGATTTATTCAAAGTCCTTCTTCAACTATCCTGTTTGTTTAACTCTATAATTCATACCAGCTTTAACGTACAATTGCCCTCGCTAGTTGAACAAAAAATCTATCTGTAATCTTTAATTCCATCTTCAAAAGCCTGTCTATCTTCATTCTCAATCCCATGCAATGCTTCTTGTAAAGCAAATGTACTTTTATAAAATTTAACTCGTTCTGATATTTCATTACCGTTAGGGTATAGATTAATACACATATCAAAAAAATCTTGACCATAGCTAGAAAGTATACCAGCAAAGTCATATGCCGGATCTCCTAAACCCGAACCACCAAAGTCTATTATTCCTGAAATCATACTTGTTTCTGGGTTCCACAAGATATTAGATGCTCCGAAATCTCCGTGTATAAGTGTTAGTTCTAAATTTGAGAATGCCTCCCCTTTTAGGAACGTTTCAAAAGATTGCGATATTTCCTTTTGTGCTTCTTTCCTGATAAAAGGAAATAATTTATTTTGAATCTTATCATACAGGTTATACATCTCTTCACGAGGGTTACAAACCTTTAGATTCAAATCTCGTCTTGCCTTTTCACCTGAAATAGAATGAAGTTCTATAAGAAAAGAAACAAGTTGTTTTGTCAATCCTTTAACCAATTCAACACTCTTAACACCTGCTAAACTTTCCTTCCACAAAGGAACACCTTCTATTAGGTTATAGCCAGTGAAGACCTTACCTGGTTCTACCTCTTCAAACGACTGATAAATTGGATTTGGAATAGGAATGGAGATGATACCTTTAATGTATTTCAAAATTTCTGTCTCTCTTCTTAATTGAATTATTCCATTTTTATATTTTGGGAATCTAAAAACCAAAGTTTTATTTACAATTAATACATCATTATTCTGTCCAATTTCATTAGGATACAAGTCTTCAATGGAAAGGTCAGAATAACACGATTGAATGTTTTCAATAAAGTTATGATTCATTTAGTAATAACCCCTTTCAATCTCTTTCTAATGTTTTGATTCCCGAACTTTTGTTGAACTAACCTGCCGTTAGCTGAATAGATAATCAGTTTTTGGGGATTATTTTTTCTATTTATAAATGCTGAAATATGAACCATCAAACCGTTACAAGCTCTTAGTTGGAGTACCGACTTGGGATTGTTGAAAAAGAGTAAAGTTCACAGTTATCTAATCTGAGCTACAAAGGTAATGGAGAAAACAAAAGGACTTGGTGTAAATTTTCGCACAAGTCCCTTTGTTGATACATGATTGGCTAATTAATAGAAGTGATAGTAGCCATTGTTATTGTTTTAATCTTTCTTTGATGTCTTCTAATAATTTCGTTTGCATTTTTAAGTGCTTAGTAGTAGTAATAGCAAACCAAATGACAAAAATAATCGGAACTATGTAAAATAACAACCCGAAAATTGAAAATAAACTAAAAATAATATCCCCATTATTAAACTTACTCACAACGTGAATCCTCCTGTCTTTTCTTACTAACCTAAAATGCTATCTAAAGAAATCATAACATAGTAGCATTTAAATTGGTGAAAAAATGGAAAATACACAGCAGAGAGAAGCAATATTTTATACAGATTTTGCTAACAACAACCGTATCAAGCATATAGATGCCATTAACAAGCCTGTAAGAGACTATTAATACAGCAGGCTACTCGCTTTTCCCATAGGAGTCGAGTAGCCATCTACAACAATCTAAAAAAATAACCTAAATTGAACTTTTATAGGAAGTCTAATAAATATCGATAAAACCATACAGATTCTCCCTAATCAACATATTTGAAATATTACCTCATACATAAAAATGGTCTTCATCATTGGAAGGATGGCTATTTCACAGAATTATCCTGTAACAAGACGTTTTTCTTTCATTGCTAAAACTTGACTTAAAATTAGTGCACCGAACATTTGAATAATCGTCTTCACAATTATTTGTCCAAAAATGGCGGCTGGTACCGCTTCCCAAGGCAATATATTGGCTCCAAGTGGACTCAAGCCAATTACTACGAAAATCGCAGAATCCAGAAATCCTCCAACAATTCCACTGTAGAGTACACGCCAAGCCATTGGTAATTTCAATCGCGTATAGATTTCTGTATCAGCCGTTTCAGCAACAACAAATGATAATGCCGACGCTACCACAATCAAAAGTGTATCTCCCAGTATGAATGACACCACCGCTGATATAATTAAAGCTGTAACAATAAATACATACGTCTTTGCTCTACCATATTTATTTTGCACAAGGTCCCGAAAAATAAAGGTCGCCCCAATTAAAAGAGTCCCCATCGGAACTATAAACATACCAAACTGTAATGGCGCAAATGCTGCTGTAACCACATTAGCGATGACAATAGATAATAAATAAAATAATATTCTCATACAATTACTCCTCATATAAATTTAAAGACAATATTTGTAATGGCACACTAGACACCTCTTTTATTTCCCCAAACAAGAGCATGCAACTGTGGCAGTACTTTGACATCTCTTAATTCCTCATCCTCAATCACTCTAGCAATCAGCTCATGATATTTATCTAATAAATATTTAATTAATCGTGAATTATCAATCGTCGTGAGCTCATCATTACCGACTTGGAGATAAAAAGGAATCATTGGATATCGATGGTGAATTTGTTTAGCATAATCGTAATCCTCTTGATTAAAAACGACTATTTTAAGCGATATATGCTGTTTACTATTTCGATTTTTAAGTTTTTCGAAAATAGCAGAGAGCACCGAATAGTCTGTGGTCATTCCAGAACTAGGGGGCTTGGGTGAAATTGTCAGTTCATCAATCTCATACATCCATTTTTGCCACCTACTTCCCTGTGTTTCCACCCCGATCTTTATGTCGTTTTCTTTTAAAATTGCAATGAGCTCTTCCAAATTTGGATAGAGTGCAGGATTGCCGCCTGAAATCGTGACAAATGAAAAGCCACTGCCTCCAAGACGTTTCAACTCAGACCAAATCTCTTCCGCTGTCATTTGGACAATAAGGTGCTTTCCACTGCCATCCCATGTAAACGATGAATCACACCAAGAACAGGAATAATCGCAGCCAGCAGTTCTCACAAACATCGTCTTCTGTCCAACTACCATTCCCTCTCCTTGAATCGTTGGACCAAAAATCTCGATAATGGGTACCTTACTCAACTTCCATCCACTCCCGTCTTGCTTCTGCATAGCTTGTCGGAGTTTCATATAGCCTGATAAACTCAACACACGCACCGTTATAACTTGGTTCATCGAGCAAGGCCTCTGTCAACTTTTCGTATATCCAAACAACAATATTCTCTGCAGTCGTATTCATGGGTGGAAGCGTTTCATTTAAATAACGGTGATCCAAATGAATCTCTAATTTTTGTTTCCATATTCCTTTTATATCGCCAAAATCAATCATCAAACCGCGTTCATCTGTGTATCCACTCAGTCCTAAGACTACTCGATAGGTATGACCGTGTAGGTTTTTACATTTCCCCTCATAATTATGTAAATGATGGGCAGCATCGAAGGTAAATTCTTTGCTTACGAGAACACGCTTTGCATGATAGTTCAATTGATTTCTTTGAATATCTTCATCTATTTTTTGGAGCTTATCGACGATTCTAAAATCAGACATGCCTTAAGACTCCTTCCTGTAACTCATATACTCATCAAGTCCTTTTTTTCGCAGTTTACAAGCTGGGCATTCACCACAGCCATCTGCAATTACACCGTTATAGCAAGTCAATGTTCTTTCCCGAACAAATTCAAGTGCCCTAAATTGATCAGCAAGCTCCCATGTTTGTGCCTTATTCAGCCACATCAACGGTGTGTCAATCACAAAGGAATCATCCATCGATAAATTTAACGTTACATTCAAGGATTTAATAAAAACATCTCGGCAATCTGGATATCCACTAAAATCCGTTTCACAAACGCCAGTAACAATATGCTTAGCGCCTACTTGGCTCGCTAAAACGCCCGCAAATGAAAGAAAGAGAAGATTTCGGCCAGGTACAAAAGTTGAAGGAAGCTCACCATTTTCTCCGTCTTCTACCTCAATGTCTTGTCGTGTCAATGCATTCGGAGCAAGCTGATTCAGGAGTGACATATCAAGAATGTGATGCTTGATACCAAGCTCCCCTGCTATCACCTTCGCACATTCAATTTCAAGATGATGCCTTTGACCATAATCAAAGGTTACTGCCTCAATCTCTTCAAAACGTTCTTTTGCCCAGAACAAACAGGTTGTACTGTCTTGACCTCCACTAAACACAACAATTGCTTTTTCCTGCTTCATTTATAAAAACTCCCTTATATTGAAAAAAACAGCACTCTAAGAAAAAGTGCTGCTTTCTTCTTAGTTTTTTTAAGAGGGTAGCTAAAAACCTCTTTCTTGATAGGACGATTCAATTCCACATTTATCGATTATCAATTTTTTCTGGATTCAGATCGTGGTTCATTAAACGATAGTTTGCTATTTCTTCGTATTTAGTTCCTGGCTTCCCATAGTTACACCATGGATCGATCGAGATACCCCCACGTGGAGTAAATTTCCCCCAAACCTCAATATATCTTGGGTCAAGTAATGTGATTAAATCATTCATAATGATATTAACGCAATCTTCATGGAAATCGCCGTGATTTCTAAAACTGAATAAATACAATTTTAGTGATTTACTCTCAACAATTTTTTTATCCGGGATATATGAGATATACATCGTTGCAAAATCAGGCTGATTTGTAAGCGGGCATAAACTAGTGAACTCTGGACAATTAAACTTAACGAAATAATCTCGATTGGAATGAAGATTATCTACTGCCTCCAATACTTCAGGTGCATAATCATATGAATACTTCGTACCTTGGTTACCTAATAATGTTAAATCCTTCAATCCTTCTTCATGGCTTCGACCAGACATAAAAAAACCTCCTTGTAGAATGTTTCCCAACACTTCTCAAGAGAGGCTTCACCAATTAATCTATTAAAACATACGTATAAACATAAAAAAAAGCCACGTCCGATATGGACATGGCATATTGTCATGTTTCCATAGTTTTTTATAGAGGGTATCAGCTATGAACCTCTCCCGTTCAAGTCCGGGCATTCTTTTCTTCAATTATAATACGAAAAATAGTACGAAACGTCAAATGTATTTTTTTATAAAATCTTCCCACCAATGCTTTTCTGGAAAAATCACTATATACTGCCCATAATGTAACCTGAAGATTAATTCCCCTCAGAAAATCTGGCTTGTTTGATGCGGAAGGATATAATAAAGCTTATCAATACGAAAAGCAATTGAAGAAACAATGCCAAAAGAATCCCCGTCAACAACCCAAAATTCAACGACTGACTAACACCAATGAGCGCTCCGCCAAGCCCTATGCTTAAACTAGGACCAAATGCATCAGTAAACTGGAGGCTGGCAGATATATCTCCTTCTTCACCGGCTTTAGCGTTTTTCAACGCAATCGCTCCAGTGGTAGGATGTGCCAAACCGATACCAAATCCAGTAAAAAGCTGTGACATTACAGCAAATATGATTCCTCCCTCTGGAAGACCCACAGCAAGCATTACCATAGCAACTCCAATGATCATAAACCCAATACCGACCGATACCCTGTTCTTTCGGCCATTTCCATTGTCTTTCACATCAAGCTTTGATTGTAGCCAAGCAGCAGTTGACCAGCTTATTGCACCTGCGGCAACAATTAAGCCCGCCAAATCTGCAGGAAGCATTTTCACATCTGTCAAAGCCAAGACTACATAACTTTCGGTCGCATTATACGAAGCAACAAAGAAACCTCTAGAGGCAATCGTAGCAGGCAATCCTCTCCTAGCACTTAGGGTACCTTCCGGCAGCAGCTTTCGTATAGGCTGAATCATGATAATCAATCCTGTTACCGAAAGTATCATTCCTTTCCATTGGGTTATAAAGCTTAGCCCTACAAGCAACAGCCCTGTTCCTATAGCCAAGAGTACAGCATAGCCTTCTTTTCGGCTATTTTTAGAGGCAGTATCCCTCCTAACTGTTAATCTGCGGAATGCAGGAAGCGTCAGCACTACAGCCAAAGCAATGAAAGGCAGCACCAGCCAAAAAACAATTCTCCAGGATAGATGCTCTGCAATAAATCCAGCAATATATGGACCAATTAATGCAGGCAATATATATGCGCTGGAAAACAAAGCAAGAATTTTCGTTCTCAGGTTATCAGGATAACCTAAAGTAATACTGTAATACACGCACGTAATGACCGCCCCTGCACCAAACCCTTGAAACACTCTCCCTATAATTAGCATAAACATGTTCAAGGCAGTAGCAGCAATCACGATGCCGATCACAAAAAATAAAATCGATAGGCCAAACGATGCAAAAACACCATGTTTGTTGATTCGCTGCCCCATAATCATCGTTCCTAGAATTTGTGCCAACAAAAATGAGCTAAATATCCAACCATATAAGTGAAGCCCATTCAATTTTTGAGCCAAGCTCGGAGCAATTGTGACAATTGCTAATCCTTCAAACGCAACAATAGTTACGGCAAGAATGATTCCTATCGTCAAAGCTCTATATTTGGCATCAAATACCCCTTCTTCTTTTTGGGAAATTTTCATCATGAAGCACTCCTTTTTTTATAATAGTCATAACAATAATTGCCGCAGCAAGTATATGACCCGTTAATCTTAACTGTGGCTTCCAATTTTGATTCTCCCCATTAATTTGAGGAGAATCACTTGAATCGGATCCAAGACATGTGTAAAAAGCGTTCGTTCTCAGAGGATTCTTTATAGAAAAAATGTGTAGAAATGTTCTTCTTTTGCTTATAAATCTTTTACGTTGTTATACATTACAGTAAGAATTCTTCTAAAGGTTTCAACTTCCTCTTCTGATAAACCTTTGATGGTATTATTATATGCTTCGATAGACGGAGCAAGTATTTCATCTTTAATACCTCGTCCTTTAGGCGTAATATAAACACGCAATGACCTTCTATCCGTTTCATGGACTACGCGATAAATAAATCCTTTTTTCTCCAGTTTGAATAGCATTCGTGCAACATTTGTTTGGTCCTTGTGCAGTCTATCAGCAAGTTCCTTTTGAGTAATTCCTTCTTTTTCCCACAAGACAACTAGAATTTCCCACTGATCCACTGTTATATCAAACGGATTCACTACCTTTTGATAGTAGTTATTCAGTTTAAGCGCAGCTCGCTGCACATTAACACCAATATATTTTTCTAATTCCAATTTTCTGCCTCCATCTTATAATCGTCGTGATTATAGTTGTCATGACAATTATATTTTTATTTTTTTGGGGTGTCAAATCATCAAGTTTTAGCAACCCTTACTATTTAAATACAACGTAAGATTCCTTGCATTAATGTTCTCTTAAAATTTGTGAAAGTGCGTACCAATTTTTTGTAGTTGTAATTCTTCACAAACTATTTGCAGATTTAGTTAAAAATCTTTTTATGTAAATAAAAGAAAGAACCGAGTGGGAAATAATGCTCAGTTCTTTTGCCTAGATCCAGTTTCATAACGCTACGACTACACCTATATAGGTAAAGGGAGCTTAATACCATAACGTAGCTATAAATTTGTAAGCCAATGCAGTTACTAGAGTATTATAGAAACAAGATTCATATAGTAATTCATAAAACCCTAAAATCCTTCATACTTTCTCCAAGAATATAGTGTGAAAACCACATCAAATTCTGCTTCATAATAACCGCATTAATTCCTGGGTGGTCAGAACTATAGGCCATTCCATTAAATATAATTAATTCTGTATCAACTTCCATATCCCTTAATCCTTGATATAGCTCATATGCATTTGGAATAGGAACTCTTGCATCCATTTCGCCATGTTGGATTAGAGTGGGCGTACAAGCCGATTTAATATATGTCATTGGTGATGTTTTAGTATATATATCTGGATCATTCCACGGATCATTTCCTAAATACATCCTAATAAAGTAAGGGATATCCGTATTTACATAATGGGTACGCCAATTAGTAATTCCACCTCCAACTGAAATAGCTTTAAATCTACTACTATATGTAGAACAAAAAGCTGCTAGATATCCCCCATTGCTCCATCCCATAACCCCCACCCTATCCTTATCTGCAATCCCTTTGTCAACTAGTTTATCCACTCCAGTTATAACATCATCATAGTTAGCAATCCCTAGTTTTCTATAGTTTGCTCTTAAGAATTCATTCCCATAACCAGAACTTCCCCTGTAGTTTGGTTCTAAAACAATAAAACCTTTTTCGATAAACTGTTCAATAGGATATTTCTCATTAAAACAGTCTGAAAATATCGGAAAGGATGCCCAAGCAGGTCCACCATGGATTACTACTAATAAGGGATATTTTTTATTTGCGTCAAACTCAATTGGGGTTGATAAAACTCCCTCTATTTCAAGACCATCACTACTTAGCCATGAGATTATTTCCCTGTTACTTTTAAGCTTTCCTTCGAAAAAGCTATTTTCATTCGTTATTTTTTTATCGTCTAAATAGATCTCAAAGGTTTCATTTGCAATTGCCTTAATATAGGATATATATTTTCCATCCCTTGTTATAGAAGCATCCATTATAAAGCTATCTTCATTTTCGCTTAATATTTTCACAATGCCATTCTCAGTTAACAACCCAATAAGATAACTGGTTTTATTCTGCCATCTAATTAAAATTCCTTTAGCTGTCCACTGTAATGGAATAACCGTACTATCAAAATCTATTAAAGGTTGAATTTGCTCTCCTTTATTAATATCATAGATCTCTAGTGTACTTTCTTGTATATGGTTCTTATAGAAATCCTTCTCCATTATGCTTGCTGAGTAACATATTTTGTTGCCTTTAGGAGAAAAACAAACGCTCCCTCCCAACAACTTAGCTATATTTATCTTTTGTAGATTTCCAGCTTTGATATTCAGTAAGTATAGATCTCCTTTAATATAATCTCCCATATTTGGACTTGGTGTAGCCATAAATACAACCTTTTTCCCATCATTTGAAATATCAAATTCATGGATATGGTAATACTCACCATCAGTTAATTGATAAACAACGCTCTTTTCGTGTTCATCTGTATCATTCTGTATCACTGTTTCTATTTCAATGTAATATAAACAATGATTCTGGTATTCCTTACCTATATGATGGAATTCACCATATAGTTCCGTCCGTTTCTTTATCGCCTCAGACTTTTTTGACTGTGCAACATAATAAAAACCCTTGCCAGAAGGCTCCCATTTGAATTTACTGACTCCTTCTTTCTCATTAGTTATTTGAATCTCACTATTACCATCGAGCGACTTAACAAAGATTTGATTTCTCTTAATATCCCCTTCACCAATTGGGCTAAGGTATGCGATAACGCTAGAATCTGGGGACCATAATGGGTATGTACTATCAATATCCCTAGTTATTAATGGATAACACTGCCCCTTATCTTTTTCATATATCCATACTCGATTCCTATATGTATTGTCTTTCCAGTTAGCTGTTTTCTTGACAAATGCTACGTTTTTGCCATCATCACTTATATTTGTACCTGATAAGGTTGGTAATGAAAGTATCTCTTCTATACTTAGATATGTTTTTTCACTCATTTTCATTAATATTCCCTTTTATTTTCATTAACTCTCTTCCAATAAAGTTAGCAGGTACAGGACTTAAATCTAATTCTCTTGCCCAAACAGAAAGTTGACCTATGTGGTGTATTTCATGAGTAATTATATGGTGTATTATTTCATCAAAAGTATATGGTTCTTCATCCCAAGGAACACTGACTAGTTTTTCATTTAAACCTCCTACATTCGCTTTTATAAATTCTGCTATTTCACTTCTTGATTTAACTGAAAGTGATTTAACCTTTTCAAGTGTGTTATAATCAGCAAACTGAAATACTAGATCTTCTTTACCCTGAATACCACGAATCCAACTATATTCCACATCAATTATGTGAAAAAGTGTGTTTAATATATTTCCTACTCCACCCCTGCGTTCTTTTAACAACTCTTTCATTGTTAGTTGATTGCACCAGACAAACCATTCATCTCTTACCTGCCAGTTGTATGCAAAGAATTTAATCATTGTAAGCACTCCAATCTTATTTATACCGTTATATTTCGATGTAAATGTAACTATTTCCTTCCTCAACTATCCTACCTGTTCGGTCAATAATGAAAAAGAGCTGCATCCGCAACTCAATGATTTTCAATTATTGCAATATGCTATTGTATGTATATTCATTTAAAAACTACTATTATATTTTTTAATTAAAGTAACTAAAATGGCGAGAAGAAATACGATAAGACTATTTATGAGTAAATAGTAGGCAATATTTAACCCGTAGAATACCGCAAATGCATCACGAATAATAAATAGTGCTAATACGCTTCCTAGTCCACCAAATACACCTGCTAGTAGTAATATTATGAAAGCAGCAAAATATAGACTTTTCTTTTTTTGGAAAAATACAAACCCCATAACATTTGCTAAAACGATAAAAAAGCCTATAAGTATTAAGAAAAAACTATTCATTGAACTACCTCATTTCAATTCCAATATTCATCCATTATATACAATAAATACAATTAAATCTTTATATAATAAAAAAACTAAACTACCATCAATTGTTATGGAGCTAAACTCCACATTTAGTTTAAGTAGAAAAAGACTCTACTCTATACTTGAAGTAAAGCCCTGATTAGTTCCATTTTTTATACAGAAGTTTTAAAATATTTTTTGTAAATTCTTCATATGAAGAATTCTTTCCCTGCTGGTTATACCACTTTCGAATCGTTTCTACTAACCAAAATGGCACAGAATTTCCATCTATTAAATGATAGTATTGCTCATATCCTTTTTTTAAATGCTCCCATCGAAAATCATTACCTTGTAGTGTGTATTCAGAGACATCAATTATTTTTGCTCTTCCATTTTGTAGTAATATATTTTTCAAATGGATATCACGAGGATTAAGCCCCTTATTCCGAACATATTCTCTTGCATCCTCCACTTCATTTACAACCTGTTCTGGAATGTGAATACCTTGTAGAATGCAGTCAAAGAGAGTTTTTCCTTTTTCGTAACTTAAAACGAGGTATTCGTCGTATGAAGCAAAACATGTTGAAAAGAAAGGTGAATCTTCTAATATTTGATAAACATTTGCCTCAACTTGTACTTTGTGTACTTTGTCCTCGGCATATATTTTAATTGCATAAGCTGGAGCAGAAAGAGACTGAAAAACAGCCGCATCTGTCCCGACACCTATACACCTCAAATCATTTGCTTCACCACTTATAGTTACTGGCTCGTTATTTGGATTTGAAAAAACTTTAATTTTAGAAAGTGAACCTAGAGCTTTGTCCCAGTCGTTTTCCATATAACCCCTCTTTTCATTAGTATTGATTCTTCTGGTGTTTCCACATTTTCTATTCCACCACCAAAATATATTAAACAGAGCCATCTCTAATTCTTTGAATTACCCACCCTATCATTTTCTACTATTACTACCGAACCTCTATTTCACAAGTAGGGAGTGAATAGTTTAGTTGACGGGATCAATGACCTACGCCCCATACGTTCTACCGTGGATACTGATAGATTAAATTTAAATAAAAAAAGTTCAATCAGAAAGTTCTGGCTGAACTTTATAATACAAATGCCCCCGTTAGTTGAAGTCCAATACCTTCACAATATTCTTACAAAGAACACTCCCGTTTATCGCTCTAATACATATGACTAAACTGCTTCGTTCATTCAAACTACGCAACTCAATGAACTTTCAGTAAAGCTACTTTACTTCAATAAGAAAGGAAAGCTTTTATTTACTCACTTAAATCAATTTTCCATAAAAACTCATTTGAAATTTTCTGTGCAATTTTCAATATTTCTTCTTCCATTGCACCACCAGAGTTATCTGGAAAGTCAATCTCAATTAAATTTATCTCCGCAAATTCATCTGCGGAATCATACGCATAATTACCTTGTAAATTAGCTTTAATTCCTCTAATTATGATACTGGAACCACTTAACTCCTTAGTAAACACTAATGTACTTAGTTTAGTGCAATTCATATTTAATAGTAAGAAATTTTCAATGACATCAGTTTTAATAAATGAAGAAAATTTATCTGAATGTATACTTATGTAATCGTACATATACTTCCCCCGAATCTAAGATACTTAGGTATTCGATAATCAGCTTTCTTATTCCTGCATCTTATTGAATTATCCTGGTCTGTTAGTTTAAATACAGTTTTTCACAAGGTAAACATCATTTATTACAAATTTCCAGTCTTTACAATAAAACTACATCTAATGTTAAATAACAAAAAATTGTATACTTCTATTCCCCCAACCAAGTGTTTTGAGGTTCTTTTCAGTACGGTAGAACACGCACAATTAGATGTTCTAATCTTGTTAGAAAGACCTTTGCACAGATAAAGATTTTTCCTTTAAGTAAGCACAGCGTGTTATGGAGGTGAAAATGTTACTAAATCTTTAATTGTAAGTTAGGCGAATAAAAAATCAGCTTTCACTCACACTAATGGTGGAGGTGAGATGATAATGGGCAATAATAAACATAAAAATAATAAAACTCAAGACAACAAAAAACAGCAAAATCAAAATCAAAATGCTAACAGAGAGCGTGCAAACAGAGAAGAGTTCGCTGAGGAAGTAGACTTCAGTCGTATTCAAAATGAAAATAAACGTTAGTGATGAACTAACCCCCAATATTCACTTTAGAAAAAGAGTGTATTGGGGGCTTTTTATTCTATAAACAATCGACCTTGACCCATGATTTTCGATTTCTTAAAGCACAAAAAAACCCGGAAATAATTCCGGGCTAATTACACTTACTTTTCCTCCATGACACACTGTCTCGCTTTCGCATTCGATCTTAAGAATAACCTAAGACAACCGTGCTTTAGCTTTTCAGTTGATGGTTATTCAGAGTAAACGATCAATCGTACTCATCGGGTTAACCCTCCTAGTCATATTGGTTGAAGTGAAATCTTTATTAGTATAGTTTAATTTTTATTTTTCATACGTTATTTTGAAATGTTCTTTTAGGTCTCCATGTAAATGCAAAACTCGTTTAGCCCCTTTATGTTCGGCTGTTTAAACATTGCCTAGATAGCTTCTCGTTATGTTTTGGAGAACAACTTTTCCATTTTCACTGTATTTTTCGAATAACTCTGACAAGAGAAAAACAAACCTTTTATACTCTTCGTCATTTTTTTTCGGCGCATAGGAAGCTGACAAATTTCTTCCCAAAAAACCTTCATAATCAAAAATCAAATCATTTTGGTATTTTTTAAACTCATACTTTCCATTCTTAAAAAAGCTGTTAAAAACTTCTGGAGTTTCTTCCATGCCACCGCTAAACCCTTTGAAATTTGAACAGGTCTTTTGGCAAATTTCTGCATTCTCTTTAATTATAGGACTAGTTAAATCTCTGCTGTTCCAAACAAGAGCAACATTTGCCTTTTGTTTTAAAATTCTTTGACATTCTATTTTAAATGCTTTTTTATCAAACCAATGAAATGCCTGGGCAACAGTTACTAAATCCACACTATTCTCTTTTAGAGTGGTATTTTCAGCAGTTGCTTTTATTGATTTAAAACAGGGATATAGCTTTAACGATTGCTCGGCCGTCTTTCTCATGTCATTATTTGGCTCAACTCCAACAACATTAAGATCCCTTTCAAGTAGCTGGCGGCTAAATATCCCTGTACCTGAACCAATATCGGCCACAATCCGCTCTCCTTCTAGGTGGTTAGCTAAAAACAAATAATCTATATATTCATTCGGATAACTAGGGCGATATTTCGCATATATATCGGCTTTGTCTGTAAAATTTTCTGTTATTTTCACAGTATTACCCTCCTTCCCACGATATTATGGTCAGCAATAGGGACCAACTAATTTATTCCTGCTTCAATAACTAAGTCTAGAAACTAAGCATACAGCCAAATGGATTTGCCTCATGAATTCCGTTAATATACCGTAAAATTCTTTATTAAGAAATTGTGCTTGTTCGTTTCTCTAAAAACGCGTCCTTTAGCGGCCTATGCAATTAAGACACTTCTTTACAAATCATTAATAAATTGCCGTCTGGATCTTTGAACACAAAATAAAAATCATCCTGAATCTCTGTAACAAGTTCAACATTATTTTCTTTCATAAATTGATAAGCTGTTTGAATATCATCCGTTAAAAGTTGGATTGATGGAACTTCGTAAGTGGAAATATCACCATCTTCTTTTCTCCATTTTGGCATGGCATCTAAAATTAATCCAGCTGTACCTTTCATGGGCGCCACGAAAATATGCCCAAAATGTTCTTCCCCTCCCTCCAAACCGAGTATTTTACTGTACCATTCTTTTGCTGTTTCTAGGTTACGAACTGGAATAAACACACCACCGATTCGGTTTTTAATGGGGGTTCTGTAGTCAGGTGTAGTCACAAATACATTCTCCTTTCATAAATCATTTAATATATATACTAAGAATTCTATAATATCTAATATTCACCTCTATAATTTTTAAAAAAGTAAATGTTTTTTCTATATTGAGAAGAGAGATTTTCCCCATAATTGAAGTGTATAAGGACTACCATAATTTAGAGAATTTTAAAAGACGTTAATCCTTCTTCGATTAACGTCTTTTTATTAAAGTATATTTTTTCTTCTCATCTTGAATCTACTATTTTTATCTATCATGATTTTCATAATATGCTTCATCTGCATATTTCTCGTCTGTTCCTTTAAGATATGCTAGAATCATTTTCGGACGTTTAAGTAAAATCCAATCTCCATGTTTATCAAATTTTCTGCTTGAAGTGATCATCCCATTTTTAATTGTCCCGTATTTTTTCCCTTTCTTTTTTCCCCACACTTTTAATCGTTTGGCAAAATCTGCATCTTCTGCCATAAGCATATTTTCATTAAAACCATTAATCGATTCAAAATCCTTTTTGTAACACCAAAAGATTCCCACAGAAATTGCTCCATATTTAAAGAATAGTGGCCCAATTAATAGCAAGGCTGAAACAAAAATGCCTAAAGACATTCTTTCAAACTTTCCTGTCACTCCTCCGCCAATGTACTTTCCAGTGATTAAGTTCTCCTCTGCCTTAGACAACACATGTTCGTTCATCTGTGTATCTGCATCAATTGTAACGATGATTTCACCTCTTGCTATTTCAACACCAGCGTTTCTAATTTTAGAAAGGTTCTTGTCGTTATTCTTTAAGACGATGCAATTAAACGATTTTGCAATTTCCTCCGTTCTGTCCGTACATCGATTTAATACAACAATGATTTCAACTTGATTTTCAAATGGATTGGAAGCTTTTAATATGGATTCTAAGCATTTTCCAATGTACTGTTCTTCATTATGCGCAGGTATTACAATTGAAAATTTTATATCCCCTTTATTTTTTTCTTTTAAAGCGTTCTCCTTTTCGTTCATACAATATTTCTCCCTTCACATGAAACAATTTTTATTACTGTAATTGGACTTGAAACAAACAAGAGTGAATGATGTGAAAATTAAAACAAAATGGTTTCTCTATACTTTTTAATTGCCAAATGGAATCAAAATATTTATTAAAATTATCCTTATAAGTAATATTATCTCATTAATTAATTGTATGAACTATTGATATTTAATATTTTTTTAAAATGACATTGTGTAAAGCGGTTATTTGACGGTAAGAAGTCTTTATCGATATCGAACTTTTTCGATCAATAGTTGTTGGGTACTATTGGGGTCAAATAAACTACTACTTACACCAGCATTGGAATACCAATTTATATAAACAAAGTAATTATTTTAAATTTTCTTTTATAATATTCTCTGGCAATTACATTAAAGACCGAAGTCATTATCATCCAATACAACGGTACTCCTATATTTCCTGTCGTAAAGCTATCATATAACCCCAAAATTAATACAGAAAAAAGCAAGAAAGCGGCAGTCAGTCTTTCAACATTTTGGAAAAACATCATCGATTTTATCTCTACCATCATCTTCTTTATATTGTTATTCATTTTTTCTTCACCACTATTTATATTTATTCTTTATGTAGAACAGAAAATACACTTTTATAGCCAAAAATGGTACATTATAATGACTTACAATAAAGCTGCTATGAATGTTCTTTTGAGCCCAAGTTTTACAGCAAACAGCTAAGCCATCAAAGGACATAAACTAATTAAAGCCGTAACGTGCGATGACGCTGCGGCTTTATCGTAAAAAAGGAATGATGCTATGAATCAATTAATTTGTTATATCAGCTACATACCAATGATGTGGCTTACATAATATCATCGCTACACATGTTATTTCAAAAATTCCCTTAGTCCCCCTACGTAAATTACTAATCGGTCTAATCTCTCCAACACAGTAGTTCCCTTTTAGGTTCTCCGTTTCGGAATGTAAAAGCAACTTGGGATGCTCTACGCTTTGTCAGCAAATACAAGATAAAGCCCTTGTCCACTGCTGTTTTCCCCAAACCACAAAAGGATTGTTCCCAAGAGTTGTATAGACGTTTCTGAATATAGCCTTCGCTTCTCCCTGTTACGTCAAACAAATCATTAGAGAAACCTCTGGATGATTTTATTTCCTTACAAAATGACCTCGTTTGGAAATAAGAAATAATTTCCCGGGTAAGCGCAAGAAATGACAAGTTTAGTCTTCCGTTCTAGCACCAAGCGACTGATTTCATCATTATTCTTTACCTGCACCAATATTCAAGCAGGCAGAAGTATTTTATTTATTTCCTCTAGAGCTGGTACACGTATAGGAGAAATAGTCGTTCTTACCGTTTACAAGATGAGCGAGGAATAATCTGCACATATAAAAACTTAATGCATGATGTTTAGAAATTATAAAACTAATTGGGGAATAATGAGGGTATGTGTTTATTGTCTTGCTGAGGAAGAATGAAAGGTAACGAAGGTTCTTTCTTCTTTCATTAATTTGGGTAAATCACTTTAAACTGCAAATTTTTGGGACAATCATTTGTTTTACCTCATAACCCTTGATATATAAGCATTAGAAATTAAAAGTCTCAGACAAACCCTTTCAGTTTATCGTTAATCGTATGATGCCAAACGGTAACTTACTCTTTGATACCAATAAGTCCGTATCAATTGAAGAATATGAAATTATGGAATCGGCTGAGAATGGCTTTGATGTCATTGTACAAATCCGGTTAAAACAGTATCGAAGCGTATGGGAATAAAAAGATCAATTTGAAAGCTGCTACAAAAGCAAATAATAGTACAGCAACATCTAAGTCGGCATTTAAAGCTGTTGTAGAGTCCTTTACCTGTCCAACCTCCCCTTTAGTTTACATCGCAACTTACCCAAAATGATAAGTTTCGAACATTTGACATCTGACACATTTAGAACATTTCATAAATTTAACTACATCGGACATCTTAATTTAATAAAGGAATTACATTTGATCTTGATTACACGGACCTCACGCAAAGCTTTTGCCATTGTTGCCTCAATTCCGTATTTTGCTGTAGACGTAGCAGCTGTTAATGAATCAAGCTCATCCTTCATTCTTATATACTTACACATGTGGTCGTGATACTTCTTGATTGTCTCATCCAACTGATAACGATTTAATTTTATTTGCCCTTGTTTGCCCATTAGGTTTGCCCACTTAAGTTGTGGTGTAAAGACTTATCTGACAAGCCAAAGGGCATAACCCTTTCGAGCTGTAGCGTGTGACGACGCTGCGGTTTTTTTATGTTTAAAAAGATTATTTAAAATAAATAATGAACCTTGTTGTGATGTCTCGCTATATCAGAAAGCTGTAACGGCCAGTTAGGGCTTTTTTTATGTACCACAACCAGAAGTTTGTGGCGATCCTAAATATTTTACTTTTGTTTCTTATTTGGTTGTTGTTGTTGTTGTTCTTTCTTTTGCTCTTTTTCTTCATTTACTTCTAATTCTTCAGGCGTAAATTCAATAGCAATTTCTTCTTGTTCAATTTCATTCTTTCTTTCTTTTTTCAAAACTTTCACCTCCAATAAGCTTTAAATTATCCTCATTGGGATGATCTATACATTTAAACCTTTATCCATATAAATCCGATGTAAAAAACTTAATAAAAAGCCAAAATAAAAATTCGTAGTGACCCACTACTTAAAGGAGCTGCAGAGATTTCACTCGCTGTGGCTTTTTTATCTAAACGCCTATCTTGTTCGGTTTTGGATACATAAATAAAAAGAACTCAAAGCATCATAATCCGAGGTTGTTCTCCTGTTATTTTTTCATCTTGATCACTTTCTGAAAAGATGGTGGTCCTTTTTAATTTTCTAATTACACTTTTATACCTCAAACCTTAAAAAATATTAAAAAGTGAATGGTAATTCTTTTTTCATCCATACTAACCATGCTTTAGCCACAAATAAGAAAAGGATGTGTAAGTATGAGTATTCTTGGTGGAAATCCAAAAGATGAACCGTTACATTATGGTGAAGTATTTGCTGTTTGGTCAAGCCTAATTGCAGACTATGGTATGATTTCTGGCTATCAAACATTTTATAATCACGCTGGTGATGAAGATCTAAAAAATATCATTGAAGATATCATCGAGCTTTGTAGGGATGAAGTAAAGCAATTAGAAAAAATTCTTAAAACGAATGGTATTGCTTTACCCCCTGCTTCTCCTGAGAGACCTGTAGCAAGAATGGAAGATATTCCTCCTGGTGCTAAGTTTAATGACCCTGAAATAAGCGCTGCTCTTACTGCTGACATAGGTGCTGGATTAGTCGCATGTAGCCAAGCGATGGGTACTTCTACTCGCGAAGATATCGCTTTAATGTATGGTCAATTCCATGCAGCAAAGGCTTTAATCGGGGGTAAACTACTGCGTCTTAACAAAAATAAAGGCTGGTTAGTTCCACCGCCATTACATGTAGATTATCCTGAAAAGTAAAACCAATTTCCCCGAATCGAGGAATGTAAATGTATTATTACAAAGAAGAATTAATTAATATTATTAAACCTGACAAACCGGATCCACAAGCAGCACGTGTCATGCAGGAAATACTAGGTGGTCATTATGGTGAAATGAGAACCATGATGCAATACTTTTTCCAAAGCTCAAATTTTAGAGGCAAAGAAACGCAATATCGTGACTTACTTCGTGGCGTATTCTTAGAAGAGATTGCCCATGTAGAACTTGTACAAAACACAATCAACCAATTACTAAATGACTCTGGAGAATCTTCTGCACCAGGCAATAACGGTATGGACCAAGCTCCTTTAGATGATGCGGTTAGACATGCAAATCCACACCATTATATTGTGGGAGCACAATCATCTTTACCTGTTGATGCTGCAGGTAATCCTTGGAATGGCTCGTGGGTATATGCACATGGTAACCTGATTGCTGACTTATTAGATAATTTGGTGCTTGAGTCAACGGGTGTACTTCAAAAAACACGTATTTATGAAATGAGTTCTAATCAGACATTTAGGGAAACACTTGCCTTTCTAATAGTTCGTGACAATGCTCATCAAAATGCATTTGCCAAAGCACTAGAAACTTTAGGTGTAGATTGGGGAAAACTATTCCCTGTACCGAACTACGATATCAACAAATATCCTGAATGTAGAAAGTTCGTTGAAATGGGCTATCATAATGCTCAGTTTAACTTTAGATTAGATCCAACACGTATCGGTGAAGTCTTCCAAGGTCAAACTCCAAGTAGAAATGGTGGAGATTTGAATGTGACTCCTCCTCCTGAAGGATTCCCAGTACCTGTTATGCCAGAGATGCCAAATGAGCATAGTCCAGGTCTCAAAGATATGAATCATTAAATCATTTAGAATTAGCTTTCAGTGCATATACTGGAGCTTTTTCTTTTTCTCATAAATGGTGATCAGTTATTTCTAAGTAATTGCCTTTGCAAAAACAGTATTTCTTGTCCTTTTAAACCATTGGTAAAATAGTATAAAAACGAGTGCGATTTCAATTAGATCTCCGCCGTAGTACATAATCATAGCACCTTGTTCTGCTTGTTCTGCAGATACTTGGCTAGGAGGATACGCATATATATATTTAGACAATATCGAATGAGCTGTTAAAGCTACCAATAAAACGATTGAACGAAAAACAAAAGAGAGTTGATGTGGAGTTGGATCGATATAGATAAATGAAATAGTAAACAAATAACCTGCTAAAAAAATATGGAAGTGTATCAAAATATATAAAACAGAGTTTTCGTGCATCATGTTAAATAACGGGGTAGTATAGAGCAACCATAAACCACCTACATTCAAAATAGATGCTATGATGGGATTGGACACAAATCTAAAGTAAGAGTTACGTAGTATACATGAAATAAAACGAGCCATTTTTACAGGGATAGCTCTTAAGAATAGGGTAATAGGTGCCGATAGTGCTATTAAAAGTGGTGCTAGCATTCCAAGCAATAGATGGCCAACCATATGTGCTGAAAAATTAATATGTGCAAGCTCTGCTAATGGACCGATTAATGATAACATGGCACATACATGCCCAAGAATCCAAAATAATGTACGAAAGTAAGGCCATTGTTTTTTATGCTGATTTGAGAGCACGACTCCAACGAAATAGGAGATAAAAGAAATTATAAACGGGAAAACTAATATTAACTGTACAATAAAATAGAAATTTTGGGTGTGAGCTTCATGTGAATGCAAAGTTGGTACCTCCTAACAATTTTATTGATTAGTTTTAAATAATAGGACAATACCTATGATGATTAAAATAGCAGCCAGCACGTTCCAAACAATATCATAGGGTACAATATCGACATTATAACGAATCTGATGTAGCTTCATGAACTTGTGTTGAATGATACCATCGTAAAGTTGAAAAGCTCCTGCACCTAGAAAAATACCCCCAAGCCATCTTTTTAACCAGAATCCATGTTTTCGATGAAGATCAGCAAGTAAAAAGGAAGAGCCAATCGTGGCAAAAAAGCTAAATGCATGAAATAATCCATCAGAGACTAATCCAATATTAGCAGTAGATTTATCATAGAAATGATGCCAATGTAATAATTGATGAAAAATTGCCTCGTCTATAAATGCCACTACGCCAAAACCAAATAATATACCCGTCCACATATTACGTTGCCCATACTGAAAACGGTTTTCGTGTTTATGATTTTTCTCCTCATACATATTTGATATGCCCAACCCAATCACCTCAATTTAGATTTTTATTAGTTTAACCATAATGTAAAAAGATTTAAACAATTGAAGTTCTTAAGGGTATATTTTATCCAATCACCCCCTCTATCTTTGCTATGTAATAAACTCTTGGCTCATATTGATGATAAAAACCTATCGGATCAGCATGCATTGCTAGTGAACTTGCTCTCCAGTTCGTCAAAACAAATGGTTTTCCACTCAGCCTCATCTCCGTCACGCCAGATATTGACGGCATATGGTGTAACTCCAAAGCCTAATTAAGTTGGAATCATTTTGCTTCACCCCCTATTGCTTTACGGGACTCATCTTTTTTTAGCAAAGCATTTAAGGATATTTCAGGGAAAGCTTTTTTTGAACTTGATTTTGTGCCTGTGCTTTTAATTCATTTGTAGTAGCCATTTATTAAGCCTCATTAGGACCAATTTTAAATGATGCTGTGTCAGAAGAAATATTAGATCGTTAGATATACTAAATTAGTTTTAGTCACACAAAGCCTACTCGCAAAAAAGTGGCGTTAACTGTAACAAAACTTGAAGAGATTTTAGCAACTACCATGGCTACCGAAAACGTAACACACTATGCAATTCTTTTAACTTTAGGGATTACAGGAATGCGTAAAGGAGAGCTAGCAGCTCTAACATGGAAGGATAATATTGATTTTGAAGGCAAAACAATTTCCATTTCAATATGGGGTATGGGGGTTCGAAACCCCAAACACGAAATAGCATTCGCACTATCAATAGGAGTTCGGAACTCGCAGAACACTTGGAAAGTTTTAAATCATGGTATGTGGAATCGAAGAAAATATATGGTAACGATTTAAATGATGAAGATTATATTTTTATTACTGCTAATCTTGATCCAATTAGTAGCAGCTATCTAATGAAAATGTTCAATGCATTAAAAAATAAGCATCAAATAGAAAGATTTTCTGCCCATATATTGAGACATACTTATGTAAGTATTTTAATTGCAGAAGGTGTTGCTATTACAACAACAATTGAATGATAGGAGACACACATGAAATGGTTGAAAGCATATGCATATTCTCTCGATGATAAAGAATTAAAAGCTACTAATATTATTTCGCCTTTAACAAAATTTAAATAGCTCTCTTTTTTCCTTCATTTGGGGTACAAATGCAGTTTGTACCCCTAAAACGTTGATATATAAGTATTTGTAGTACTACCAAAAAATATTGTGTTTCATAAATGGCAATGTTGTTATTAGGGTCAAATGATTTTAAGATCTTTGATACTATAGCCTTTTTCAATAAAACAAAATATTCTATGATACTCATTTAGGGTATTAAAGGAAAATGAATTGAGGTACAGTATTTTTTGCTGTTTTGTACCCCACTAAAATCAACCAAATCCGTGAAGGCATATGTTTCTTCACCTTAAGTAATCATTATATTTAACACTTAAATTATTAAAGTGAAAGTCACTCATTATTTTTCAAATGAGTGACTTTTGTGTATTATTTATTTTTTTCTACATATTTCATTGCACGAGATAAGAATGCTGCCATGTGAGCACGAGTTAATGCGTTATGTGGTTTAAATTTTTCATCAGAATATCCTTTTGCGATACCAGCTTTTACATTACTTTGAATTGAGCTAGTTCAACGTGATTGCAATTTCCGAGTTCGGCGCGCCAGCAAATACAATCGTTCCGTTCTTCGGCAGCTTTACTTTGTTATTGCCGCTCACAACAGTAAAATTGATGCATACTCCCTCCTCATCATACACTGCGAACGAACTCTTCGCTGGCAACGCCACGTTCATCGTTTTCCCTGCTGCCGCTTGCGGGATCGTAAACCATTCCGCATGCCCATTAGCTTGCAGCGTAACTTTGGATGATTGGCCTGCATCAAGCGATTTTAAGTTAGATCCACTTACGTATAACATGCCGGCCATCTCCATATATTCATTACCGTCTTCTGTATAGAAACGAGATTCCGTCGTATCACGGCCTGCCATCACAGGGATCTGGAGCTGATGCGCAGCCGTGTTTGGGCCTGTAATTTTTCTGCCGTTCCAATAGCCCTCTAGACCTTCACTGCGATTAATTTGTGTTGTAAGCAACATTGGTAAGAGATATTGAGCGGAACTATATTTCTCGTTTACGAGATAGAACTTAACGCCTTCCCGCTTCGCCCATGCGGCAGTGGTTTCATTCGATAGCACATTGTCTTCTAGTTTCTCAGCTAAATAGTGCGTCACCGCAACTTGCCCAAAACCTGGCGTTGATTGATAAGTACTCTCCTTCAAATAAGTTCGCCCATTCTTCTCAGTAACGAAGTTTAGCTTGGAGGTACCTGTCTCATTAATAAAGCTTTCATTCTCAGTATATACATATTTTTCATCTGGATTAACTGGTAAGATCAGTTCTCCATTCTTCGTAATTTCTAATTTGAAATGACTGAAGCTATTGCCGTAAAAACCCGCTTTCTTTGCTATGTCTTGAGGCATCTTGGCCTTGACCGGCTTGCCAAAGGATTTGTTCGGCTTGATATCTTTAATTGTGCCCTTCTCTTTAAGCGCAGCGAGCAGTATTTCTGTCGCCATCAGTTGATTTGTAGAGCTGCTACCACCGGATGACAACACAGCCACTGCCATCTTCTGTTCAGGAAGTACGACTAGTGAAGCATGTTGCAGTCCCGTGTCACCACCTTTAGCCAAGCCCTTTATCCCATACTCACTGAACGGATATAGTTTTACACTATCCCACCCAAGACCATAGTTGATAATATTATCTCCATCCCCTGGCCACATTCCTTTTTTAAATTCCTCTTGCTCCATCGCCTTGACTGCCTTATCAGAGAGAATTTCTTTTCCCTGTCCCATAAATATTTGAGAGAATCGTACCATATCTTCTGCTGTGGAAGAGATCCCTCCCGTACCAATCACATTCACCGATTCAGTAGGAAGCTGCCCTTGGTACGTTGGAAAATAAAGTCCAGCCCGCTTATCACTTTCCCATTTGTCCTGAGGCGTTTTCGTATGATTTAGCTTTAAGGGTTCTGTAAACCTGTGATGTATAAATTCTGTAAAGCTCATACCGCTTACTTTTTCCACCATAATCTCAGCCAGCGTAAAGCCATCGTTGCAGTATACCGAGAACGCTCCAGGGTCCGCCTTCAAGCTCTGGTTGGACAATTGACGCAACAAGTTATCATGGCCATAGGTATCATTATCATTAAATAAAAAATTATTGCCATACCCAGTACCTTGCAAGCCTGAGGAGTGGTTCAACAGCATACGCGGCGTAATGCGTTTGTAACGCTCGTCTTTCATCTGGAAATCAGGAACATAGTGGACGACAGGAGCATCCAAATCGACTTTTCCTTCGTCGACCAATTTCATCACAGCCGCAGCTGCATACATTTTACTGACTGAACCAATCCCATATAGGGTATCTTTGGTCAGCGGCTGTTTCCCTTTCATATCGTTCTTGCCCGTCTGACCCGACAAAATAAGTTTGCCATTAGCAATTAGCGCATACTGCACACTAGTCGTATCATAGGACTTAGTGAGTAGAGTAGCCTTTTCTGCCGCAATCTTTTTCAGTTCTTGGCTAGCAACTTCTTGGCTAACTACCACAGTAGTCTGACTGTCTGAAAACGCCATCGCTCCTGTTGGTAGGCTCATCGTTAACGCTAATGTAGCAGCTAACACCCCAGATAATTTATTTTTCATGAAAAAATTGCCTCCTTAGATAAGTACTTGATTCCAAGATATTTCCTAAAAACAAGAAATATTTCCTATAAATAGAATATCAAAGTTTTATTTTTCAAGTAAATACAGTGATAGACTGATACCATATCAGGCTTAAGACTTATATTTGATTATGACTAAGTAAATTAAAAAGACCGGCTTGGCTAAATTAACTTTGCTGGTCATCTTCTATTATGTAGCTACGATATTTGTTACTTGTACTATTTAGTTTTATTTTACCTGTTCCAGCTTCTACTTATAAAAACAATAAAATCAGGTAGATGCAAAATAAGCTGTATCTTTATATACAGCTGCCCGTGTAGTAAAGGAGATTAATATGGCTAGACAAAAATTAATGAAAACAAAAAGAGACAGTATCAATAGTTACACCGATACTGATAAAAAGACTATAAATTTTATGATGCAGCAAATAAAAGGATAGAAAAGACAAAACAAGGTTTCAAAACAATGCAGTATGTGCTACATCAGGTTCTATTTTAAATGATGCTGTTTCAGAAGAAATATTAGATCGGAGACGATATACTAAATTAGATTTTAGTCAAACACTGCCCATATATTTAGAGATACTTATGTAAGTGTTTTAATTGTAGAAGGTGTTGCTATTACAACAACAATTGAATGATAGGAGACGCACATGAAATGGTATTGAAAGCATATGCATATTCTCACGATGATGAAGATTAAAAGCTACTAATATTCTTTCGTCTTTAAAAAAATTTAAGTAGCTCTCTTTTTAGCTTCATTTGGGGTACAAATAGGGGTACAATTGCAGTTTGTACCCCTAAAACGTTGATATATTAGTATTTGTAGTACTACCTAAAAATACTGTGTTCATAAAGATAGTCATAGGAAAGGTCAACAAACAAGTATTCATGCTCGTTGATGGCAATTGAAAAGGTTCTAGTAATTTCTCCTGTTTCAATATCTCGATATAGTTCAGATATTTCCCCACTTTGATCATTGCGCATTTTAATAATCGTTTGTAAGAAATACGGGCGCCAGCTCCAATTTTTGTTAATGGCACGGGGCTGTAATTCCCAATTTCCGTCTATTCGCATGACGTTAGGCGTTAATTGGAAGCCATCTTCATTACAAATGTATAGTCTGAAAGAATAGTTATCCAGTAATTCAGCTAAATACTCTAAGTGTGAGGCATTATCACTCGTTGGTTTTACACGGTGAACAATCGCCTCCAATTCTTCTCTTAATTTCTTTAGTTGCAAGAACTGTGCCTCTAGCATTTTCTTTTCAGACGTAATAAATTGCTGGCATTCTTTTTTAAATCGTTCCTTTAACACATCTTTATCGACAAGGTTTATAGCTGGGTTTGCTAAATAAGGACCTTGATAGTAGCGTCCTCCGTTTTTCCAAGCAAATTGTAGCTGATAAACAGTCTCAATATCTTCAAATAAAAGATTGGCACCTATTTTATAGGCAAGACTGCCAATGGCTGAAATCATATCGGATTGAGCAGACCAAGAATCATAATTTAAATCACGTGTGTTGACTTTTAAAATATGAGGCGCCAATAACGCAATATGCTCTAAATGACTTTCTGCCCCTACTTCCTGGACAGCAATTTTCACCCCAAAAGTCGTAAAATAGCGCAGGGCATGGTGTAATTTATTAATATCTCCTAAAAACCGATGCTCGGATACGACAAATACGATTCGGTGTAAATCTTCTTCTCCAATATATTGTTGGATGATATTAAAATGACTTTCACCAAAATCTTGCATCAATAAATTGGGGTTACTAGGAATGTAAATATCAATATCTGATGCAATTTCATCAATTTGGGCTAAGGCTGCATGTAAAATTTTATGTTCCATATCTATTCGATATTCTTCTGGAATATCTTCATTATTGACGAAATCCTTTAAATTAATTTGTTGACCTTCAATTTGTAGATGTCCGGAAATTTCGTAGGCTATCACCGTATGCGCATCTGCGCTAAATATCGGCTGATAATACCCATGTATTTGATCTAAATTCGTTAACACTTCAATTGCGTCCATCATCGAAACCTCCATTATGAATAACTTATCAATTGTTATTCAAAAATAACATTACGTCGTCCATAGATAGCTAAAAAAATGCTCTCTGACTGTATAATAAGTTGTTTATTGTAAAATCGCAACTTCACTTATCAACATTTATGGCGTATTAGCCTAAAATTTTCAGATCCTCATCGTTGTCTTACGAACGATTTTTCATCATTTCTACCTGTCTCTCTACTGAATAGGTTGCTTTTTGCGTCATCTTGTCATTTTATGCTTTGGTCCTAACTTACATGTCATTCGTTCAAGGCTGTTCGCTCATTTTCTTATTCATTATAATTTATGCAGCAGGCTTCTCTCTCAGCTGGGATAATGGATGATAATGATCCTTGCTATTCGAAATAAATCAGTCATTTACCCAGCATATATGGACAATTTAATGAAAAAAGCAGTATTCCAAATGGTCAACAAAGCCCCAGAAGGAATACCGCTAGTCATTATTCAGACATGAAGAAATACCAAATGATTGCTATCACCATTAATGATAAGATAACAGCTATCGTTACGCGAAGTGGCGAAATAGGAGCATCTCCCCCTACTCGACCCGTTTGTCCATTCACCATGAAGCGGAAAATCTTCTCTTTATAACGGAAGGAGGACAACCAAATCGGTAACATTAAATATTTGTATGTAATATCATCATGATTTGTGGAAAAGCGTAGATTTGAAACGACGTCAGCGCTTTGTTCCCAACGAATTTTTGAAGTGATTTGTGCATGAAGATGATCATGGATGTCACTCTTTGCTTGATTCCAGCCATCCTGTAAACCAATACTATAGCGCTCTGACAAAAAGCCAGATACGTATTCTGGTTTATAGGCTTTATTATTTAAGAGATTAAAAGGCTCGATTTTCCGCATCATATTTTGGTCATAGCGGGTAGTTGCACTTATTAAGTGATCGTCGATAAATTCCTGATAAAAGCCACTTGTTGAATACCAATCTGTTTCTGTATGTGTTTTACCATCTTTATCTGTAACCGTCCGATGTCGTCCATATCTGGCAGAATATCTGGAGCTTGTTTTCGTATCAAACGTCCAATATGGAAGATATACCCCTTTAAAGGCATCGGGCTTTGCACTCATTTTGGCTGCTTTCGGTGTAAACCATCTACCTTTAATCCACTTTTGAAAATGTTCCCCAGCTTGCTTATCTGTTACTTCAAAAGCACAAACGCCATTTGGTGCTAGTGTATTTTCAGCACTCGCTTCCATAACTTGATTGGAACCACAGTAAGGGCAACTGTCAGCCACTTGCAGAGCATCGTATATCGTTTCAGCCGCACAAGCTTCACAAATCACTGTTTTCTTCTCCACACCCCAATTGAAATTGCCTCGTTCCTCCGCTTTTAAAAAGTCCATTTCCTGGGCAACTTTTTCTTCTTCTTGCTCGGGTGTAGCAATTTCTGTCTCAAAGCCACAGTATGGGCAAGTTAACATACCTGTGGCAGGATTAAATTCAATCGATGCACTACATGATGGACATTCAGCGTCAAAATCAAGCTTCACTTGTTTGACATTTTCAACTTCTTGCGTTGACATGAATCATCCTCTCCTTACTTCACGTCATTTTCATCAAACACATCGCCACATTCTGGACAGAACTTAGGGGGATTGGAAGGATCCTCTGGCGTCCATCCACATTTATCACATGTATATAATAACGCTCCTGAAGGCTTTTTTGTCCCACATTCACTACAGAATTTTCCTTTATTCACCGCTCCACATGCACATGACCAACCTTCTTCTGCCGGTTTTACTGTCCCACAATTTGAACAGAATTTCCCAGTGTTTTCTTGACCACATATACATGCCCACGTATTAACATTTTTTGCAGTTTGGTCTTGCATAGCCGCTTGCGCCATTTGAGCTTGCTTATTTTGCTCATTCATTTGAAAGAGCTGACCAGCATTGACGCCACCAGCTTGTGTAGCCATATTCATGCCCATAAATCCTGACATGGCTCCCCCATCATTATTGGCAGCTGCAATCATCGCATCTGCCTGAGCACCAGTTAAATGAGCAGCCGCCATACCTGGATCGCGCATCACAGCATTGCGTTGTAGTTGCTTAATCATAGCCTCGTCTTCTTCAGATGCTTTCAGTGTACTAATGCCAAATGACACAACTGCTAATCCACGTGTTGCAAGCCATTTCTCCGATAATACTTTGTTGAGTGCGTCTGCTAATGCAACTGTATGGGCAGGTATTTCACTATACCGAACGCCACTCGCTGAAATATGTGCGAAGGCTGGCTGTAGGGCTGTCATTAATTCTGATTTTAACTGGCTATCAATGGCATCCCGTGTATATTCACGCTCTACATTGCCACAAACATTTGTATAGAATAATAGTGGGTCAATAATTTTATAAGAATATTCTCCATGACAGCGAATCGCAATGTCAATATCTAAGCCAATATTACGATCAACCACACGGAAAGGAACAGGTGCAGGGGTTCCATACTTATTGCCAACAATTTCTTTCTTATTAAAATAATAAACTCGCTGATCTTTCGCAGGCTCTCCCCCAAATGTGAAACGTTTGCCTATTTGCTTGAAGGTCTCCATAATGCCCTGAGACAGGTCTGAACCATACATAATCGAAGGTTCAGTTGATGTATCATAAACATACTCTCCTGCTTCAGAAGAAAATTCTACGACTTTCCCCTGTTCAACGATCATCATACACTGCCCTTCGTTTATGGCAATAATAGAACCATTACTAATAATATTGTCATTGCCTTTATTAGATCCTCGTTTGGATGTACGTTTCCCCCCTTTTGTTACCAGCACTTCTGCAGATAGTGCCTCACAATAGAAATATTCGCGCCATTGATCCTCCAAAACGCCTGTTAACGCGCCAACTCCCGCTTTTAATAAACCCATATTATTTCCCACCTTTACATTAATGTTTAGCCTATTTTATCATCTATAAACAATATGTAATACGCATAATCAGACAAATTGTTTCATTTTTCTTTTTTCACGCATAAAAAAACGAGAAGCTCTTATGAATTTCATCATAGAGAACCGTCTCGTTTTTATTTAAGAGAATGCCGCAATTGCTACAAGCACCCAAGCTACGATAAATAACATTCCACCAATGGGTGTAATCGCCCCAAGTTTTTTCACACCTGTCACTGCCAGTACATATAAGCTACCAGAGAAGAAAACAATCCCTGTAAACATTAGATATCCTGCCCAAGAAAGCAGACTAGAACTTCCTAAAAGCGCCTCATTCGAAAGAATACCGAGCCCGATGATCCCTAAAGCATGGTACATCTGATACTGCACAGCTGTTTCCCAAATGGCTGCATAATGAGGTGATGCAAATTTATCCTTTAAAGCATGTGCCCCAAAAGCACCTAAAATAACACCAAGACATGCCAAAATCGCGCCTAACGCTAAAAACATTTCCATCCATTGCTCTCCTATTTTGCCACAACGGCAATTTCTTTATATTTAGCATCCCAAGCTGGATCAACTTTACTTAAAGCAACAGGACGCAATGTATCCTTATGCGCTAAAATATGTACAGATTGAGCAGTAGCAGCCACCGTGCCATCTTCATGTAAAATTTCATAGCCATAAGTTGTTCGTAAACGGTCATGCTTTTCTACCCAAGTGCGAACCGTTGCCACCTGTCCGTAATGCATCGCCGCTTTATAAGAAATCGATAAATCCATGACTGGTGATACATATCCTTCTTCTTCTAATGCTGCATACTTAAAGCCCACATCACTCACAAGCTGCGTACGCCCAATTTCCATCCAAATGATATAGTTCGCATGATACACCACGCCCATTTGGTCAGTCTCAGCATATCGAATTTCAATTTGTTTCTCACTCACAAACATTTTCTTCACCTCGTCCTACATTATATCTTAAAAGTGTTGATTTGGTGGGGTTTTTGCTCTAAGGAAATTAGAACGTTGAAAAATAGAGGGTTGCTTTTCTTGATTTTTAAAATAAATATGGATAAAATTTAATTCCATATAAACTCATATAAATACTTTTAAGTGGGGTACTAACTGGGGTTCCTTGGGATACCACTTTATCAATTATTAAATAAACATGCACGAGTAGTTACACTAATCTATATTTACACACAACGGGTCACTCATTTTATTCATATGAGTGACCCATTTATTATATATAACGTACTGACACCACTTACCAGTATTGTTACAGTTAATCGCATAATCAAAAATTAATGAAATTTATTCCATGTATATTTAAATTGCATAGATAATAAGAATAAAAGGATTGTACTATTTACTAGGGAGGTATTAAAATCAGAGGAGATGAATCCTTTTTACATGCTGATACAGGTGTTACATCTGAAATGTTTGTTGAGCGATCATTAAATGAAATTCTTTTTTGGTCTAGAATTATGAAAGAACATTCACTATTTCTAAGATTAGGATTTAGAGCAGAAGATACTCAACTAATTCAAGAAGCTAATCAATTTTATAAATTATTTGAGCAAATTGAACAAACTGCACATCTATACACCAATCAAACTGATCCTGAACAAATTAGAAAATTTAATTCTGAAGTCCAACAAGCTGCAACCAGTATCTTTATGTTTAAACGCAAAGTATTAGGTCTCATCTTGACTTGTAAAATGCCAGGAGCTAATAATTTCCCTCTGCTAGTTGATCATGTAAGTAGGGAAGCTAATTATTTTAGAAAACGATTGCTTGAATTAAATGAAGGTAAATTGAACGCACTCCCAGACGCTATTATTAAGGAAAATGTATTTTTCTTAAGGATCATGGCAGACCATGCAAAATTTATTGGTCATTTGCTGGATCCATCCGAAAGAAAATTGGTTGATATAGCACGTAGTTTTAGTAATGATTTTGATCAATTATTGTATCAAGCTAAGGATTTAGAATCTATGAGACCACAATCACAAACAGTTCCACTTTTGGATCAATTTCTGGATCAAAACCGAGTATCGGTCTCATCTCTTAGAGACTTTAAGAAAACTGCACGTGATTTAATTGAACAGTGTAAAATAAAGAGCATTATTCATCCACTTTTAGCAGATCACGTGTTTAGAGAAGCTGACAGATTTCTTGAAATAATTGATATGTTTGATGCTCATCTTACTAGCCAGTAACCTATAATCTACTAATAAATTGGCGGTTATAAAACTTCACTAACTTTGTCAATAAGTTTGGTAGCAGGCTATTGGTGACAAAACTATAAATAAATTAAGTTACTCACTGTGAAGTAAATTCAAAAAGTTAGACACTTTATTTAGTTTAATAGCTTGCAAAGGATTGAGTTCGGTATTGCAACGAATTTAATCCTTTTTATTTTATCTTCATTCATTTGTGATTGTTGTACTAAATTTATTAAACTACTAATTTGGTACTTCTTAGGTATCTAAATCACTTATTGTAATAACTGAAAAGTACTGACTTCTGAACAGGTTGCTACTAAACAAGATGTTAAAGCAGATGTGTCACCGCCTACTTATCTACCAACGGAGGTGGTTTCTGATGGCCAACTTATTTACGAAAACCTAGTAGAACTTGAGTTAACAGAAGATTGGTTAATGAAAAAGTTAAAAAAACAAAATATAAAATCTGTTGAAGATGTTTATTTTGCTCAGGTTCAAACAAATGGCTCCTTATATATAAGCCTAAAGGATAAAGCTAGACAATCAAGCCCCTAACATTTAACGAATTCTTCCCTCAATTAAAAATTAAATAAAAAGACCAGGTACTCATTTGAGCGCCTGGTTTTTACCTTCTTGTACTTTACCAAAATTAAATCCTTTAAAAGATACAATCCTTAGAGAACCTGATGCTGTTTTTTCTAAATACTGAACTTTGCAGCACAGTCTAGGTTCTACCCATACCATATCTCGTTCTTTCTTAGTTACAATCTGTTTAGCAATTTGACGAAAAGCTACCTTTTCTTCTGGCTTGAAACCAAACTCTACGTTAGCAAGTGGTTTATATTTACCGTTGCTTAATTGTTTACCCACTAACATGGTAAATGAGTTCTCTTTATAACCTAAGATAACTACATCAGTAATTTTAAAGTGCTTAACCATTCATTTGATCGATGATTTGTTTTGTATGTGGAATTGCTTCGCTTTCCAACAATACCTTCCCTTTATCTTTGGTTATCTGAAAAATACTGCTGCCGTTCCCTGTTATCGATGGTGTGACCAGCATACTATTAGACGATTCAATTATCGATGATAAAATTTTCTTACGCTCCACTAACAGTTTATTTGTAAGAGTCTTATTAGTTGCTAGAACATCCAATGCAACAAACGTTACTGGATGGGTTATGGTTGCTTGCTCAATCTTGCTTGTATTTGTGAGCCTGCCTCTGTATGCAAAATCATCAAAAACTAATACACCGTTCCTTAACACAATACCCTCACAATCAATATCAATAATTGCTGCATGTTCATTTATTGAACGGCCAACATCCTGTAACGCTGGAAACTTGGCAGTAACATTATTACCGTGACGCGTGTAAGCCTCTACTCTGTCACCATGTTTATGTAAAAGGATGCGCCAACCATCCCACTCATGGTTCGTAAGGAAAAAATACAAGTAAAACAAGGCACTGTTGGCAATTACGACTTTACTTCATTTTGAATGAATTTATTACAATCAATTTTTTGATCTTTATCTATACCATTCATTAATGCATACTTATTACCCCATTCACACATTGTGTTTAAAACTGGTACAAATGATTTACCTAGATCAGTCAAGCTGTACTCCACTTTTGGTGGCACTTCTTTAAATATTTCTCTTAGTACAAGTCCATCTCTTTCTAACTGTTTCAATTGATCCGTTAATACTTTTTGTGTAATTCCTGGTATTAATTCATAAAATTCTTTTGTCCTTACAGATTTTTGGCTCAAAAAAAAGAGTATTAAACACTTCCATTTTCCCCCTGCAATGTTCATAAAAATATTTATTCCACTATTATAGTTAACCATGTGCTTTCTCTCCCTAAAAGGCACAAAAAAGTAGCTATACCACTTTTTTGTGCGTTATTTTCTTATTTATTATTGCTTACTATAATTAAAGCTGCAAGACATAATAAAAATTTCGGAGTTGATATCATGAGTGTAAAAAATATTTTGAAAAAAAGACATTCAGTTAGACATTATGATCCAAGTTATAAAATTAGTTCAGAAATTCTAACCCCATTAATTGAAATTGCAAGTAAGTCTCCTAATGGAAATAATATTCAAGCTACTCGTTACTTAATAGTTGATGATGCTGACTTAAGAAATTTAATATTGCCTATAGCTTTTAATCAGCAACAAGTAATAGAAGCTTCAACTTTAATTGTTATGTTGGGAGATTATCAGGCATTCGATAAAGAAAATATTATAAAGATACATGAAGAAGGCTTTCAAGCAGGTTATTTTGATGAATCCCTAAGAGATTATCTAGCGCATGCTGCTATAAATTATTATGAAAATAAATCAACAGAAGATTTAAAGATAGAATTAACTAGAGATGTAAGTCTTGCGTCAATGTCATTAATTTTGTTAGCAAATGAAGCTGGTTTTGACACAATTACTATGTCAGGCTATGATTCTAAAAAGTTAAAAGACGCCTTAAATATTTCTGAAAGATATTTAGATGTTATGCTTATAGCAATTGGTAAAGGTACTAAGGCTGGTCATAAGACTGTAAGGCATAACGTAAATAAGATAATATACAAAAATGAAATTATTTAGTGTTAATTATAGTAACTAAAAAGAGAGACAAAGAAATATGTTATCTTGATGAATAAACAAGAAATGACCAGGTACTCACTTTGATATGCTCCCTATTATGTAGACAGATTAAAAAATAAAATCTGTTTATCTAAGGGGAGCATTTTTTATGAGGCGAAGTAAACATCCACTCGAGTTAAAACTACATATCCTTCAATTGTACGAAGAAGGTCACTATTCAATCAATGAATTGTGTGAAAGGTTTTCATTAGATCATCAAACTTTTCATAGGTGAAAAATGAAATATGAGGCAGGTGGACGTGAAGGATTACAAGAAGCGACTTCATGTAAATTCTATTCAAAAGAGTTAAAATTAGCGGCTGTGAAAGACTACATTCAACAGAATTATTCACAGATGGAGGTGTTAGCGAAATATGAGATTAGCAGTACCTCTGTTTTAAAAAGGTGGGTAAAAAAGTATACTGGTCATAGTGAATAAAAAGATTCAGGTAAAGGAATGAGTCAAGCTATGGCAGAAAGAAGAAAGACAACTTTTGAGGAGCGCATTGAAATTGTCGACTACTGTTTGAAGCACCAGAAAAATTATCAGTTGGCAGCGCACACCTATGGTGTTTCGTATCAACAGGTGTATCAATGGACGAAGAAATTTGAAACGAACGGTGCAGAGGGATTACGTGATCGCCGTGGTTGCACAAAAGATGAAGTCAAATTAACCGTTGAGGAGAAATTGAAATTAGAGATTCAACGTATTGAGCGTGAAAATGAACGCTTACGTGCAGAAAATCTATTTTTAAAAAAGTTAGAGGAAATCGAAAGGAGGCATCGCTAAGCCAAATTCGTCTACAACAACGCTATTCAGCGATTCAAGAATTATATCGAGAGGAAAAACTTTCGATTCTTTTACTATGTGAAATAGCTGGTGTTTCACGTGCAGCTTACTATAAG
>NZ_KQ465131.1 GCF_001308875.1 Lysinibacillus sp. ZYM-1
GACTTCTGTATGGAAACCAAATCCTAAAAACCACCGATACGCCATATTCGTTTCGATTTCTTTGATGGTTTGACGCATGGAGCGAATGCCAAAGACATATTGAATAAACGTCATTTTAAAGAGAACGACAGGATCAATACTTGGACGTCCATAAGCTGAATAGAAGTTTTCTACTAATGGATATATAAAAGAAAAATCAATAGCAGCCTCTAGTTTTCGTACTAAATGATCTTCAGGTACCAATTGATCAATCGTTAACATTTCTAATTGTTCACGTTCATTGATTTGATTCTTCGTCATCATGGTTAAACACCTCGAAAATTTACTTTTCATAAACATATGAATATGGAGTTCTTTATGTAGAAGTTGATTGGAACGAAGGGCGGCGACTCCTGCGGGAAAAGCTGGAAAGTCGAGATCCTGGACTGAGCGGAGCGAGGGAAGCAGCTCGACCCCGCCCGCGGAAAGCGTCCGCCCGTAGTGGAAATCAACGGCTTTACTTTATTTCATTGTAAAAGAAAAAAGACTATAGGCAAACTCTCAAATTTTTTGAATTTGTCTACAGTCTGAAACCTACTGAATTAATCAGTAGGTTTTTTATTTTCCCATATATACCACGGTATGATGTGTTGAACTCCTTGTTATTCTTTTCCACTAAACTCTAAAATATTTAAACCCTCGGATGCTTCTGGTGCTTCAAAAAATTTAGTAACATGAACAAACGTCGTTTCCGTGTCAAAAGCTGCTCTTTCGGGTTGTTCGTTACGCCTTTGTGCAATTTGTCGTAAGCATTGCTCATTATTTAAATTAAGGAAAATTAGTTGATGGTTTGCATTGGCCTCAGATGCTATATCCAAAAACCACTTTCGCTGTTTTTGAGTGTTACCTGGAAAATCCATCACTACATCTGTACCAACACTTAATATGTTTTGGACATGCTTTTTCACCATTGGCTTGAGCTGCGCTGAGAATTTTAGATAGTCTTCAAATGATGTAATCTGATTGGGATAAAGAGATGAAAGCCATTCATCCTCAGATAACAGTACTGCATGTTTTTCTATAGCCAATTGTTTTGATTTAGTTGATTTTCCTGCTCCCATTTTTCCACAGAAAAAGTATAGAGTTCCTAATTTTTTCATATTTATATCCCCCGGGCTTATTTTATTGGTTGTTGCCCCACCTTGTAAAACTATAATTTACAACCTAAGTTATTAGTAATAGTAACTGCCTTTTTCAAGTATGATTATTCAGTTTTTAAATCTTCCATTGTTTAACCAGTCAATAATTGCATTAGCATCGTAATTTGGATGAATTCTTTCTCGATTTTTCTAATGCCCAATAAGAGGTTGTCTTTAATGTCACGCATTATTTTAAATAATTAGTACATCACTTATAAATATAACTATTTGAGTGATGTACTTTTTTGTTTATCGACCTCCAAAAGCTGTCTGTTGTTGAATGCAATTTTCATCAGTCTAAGTATCTATTCGCTGCTTCTTTATGTAAAATCAGAAAATCTCTTAATGACCAAATGAAGAATAGAAATGGTAAACCAGAGATGAATGAAAAACTTAAAAGAAATGAAATCATCCCGTAATCTCCGCTATCATTTCCCAAAACACCCATTATAAAAGCTACTGGAATAGTCGCGAAAAAAATCAAGAAATTCATCCCACAGGCAAATTTATAATGCTTTAGAGAAGATTCTTTAGGTTCTTTCTTTTTTCCTGAAAAAGAAATAAAAGATAACTTGATAAAGATAAAAAATTGGTATACATATTTCTGCAAACGTTACGACTATTGACATTTAATTCACCTCTTTTTCAAATAAAAAATAATGTACGAAGTCTAGTGTGTATAGGATAACTTAAATAATGAATTCGCATTATGTATAGTTTTTAATATAACGCTTCATTTTTACCCTTCCTAAATATAAATATTTAAACCGTATCCCCTTGTTATGGAAATTCATCCATAGAATGTTTGAAATATAAAATATTAATAATATATTACCTATTGCCTTATTTCATATATATAATTTTTTCCACCACTGCACCGTTAGTAGAATACTTTACCTATCAAATCTTAACAATGTATTGCCTTATTTTTTATATGAAATTTTTTCCTCTTTCAACTAAGCTGCTCCGTTAGCTATAATTTATTGTATAATCCTTTTTAGATCATAGGTTTTGTAGATTAAAGACGATAAAAGGCTGTATTATTTTTTTGAACAACTCTTATTAGAGGGGTTTAGAATAAATTATGATTTAGAAGGAGCGAAAGATGTTTAAAAGATTAAATTTTGTTTTAATAGCTTTTGTTACGGCAACTCTTTTGTTTACATCTCATAATACTGCTAGTGCTAACGACACTATTAAAGTATTTGTAAACACTAAAGAAGTGGTAGTGGATCCAAAACCTACAATAAAAAATGGGCGAACTCTTGTGCCACTACGATTTGTATCTGAATATTTAGGCAATGTTGTAAAATGGGATTCAAAGAAGAAAATAGTCACTATTATTTACTCTATCGAAAACACTAACTACACTGTTATCTTACCAATTGGTCAAAAAACGGCTACTAAAACTTCAAGTTCTTATTTGAATAACCACGGCCCAGAAGATGTAGAGCATATTCAATTAGATGTACCTAGTCAGATTATTAATGGAAGAACTGTAGTCCCTTTAAGATTTTTAGGGGAATTGCTTGGTATAGATGTCCGTTGGGATTACCAAAACACAGATATATATATTTCTAGTTTAGGCGTGAACTTAATCCCATCTGATTTTGAAAAGGCTGTTTATAATAAAGAATTGCGTAAGGTGAGGGATTTTGGTAAGCCTACAGTCCATTATGAGAAATTTCTAGCCCTTGATGCTGATCATTTTAATTCTATCGACCTTGATTATCTTTTTGCTAGAAAGCCTAGTGTGGACTTATTTGGAGCTCCAGTAGCTTTCCGTGATGGCGTCAATGAAATTATAATATCAGGGCCCATTAAAACAAATTATCTAAATATGATGATATATAAAGGAAAGGATCTACCCATATTAAGCTATTCAAATGTTACAGCCGAGAGTACTGCTACTATTAAAGAAGGCATGACTTATGATGAAGTAATCAAAATATTGGGTGGTCCTGGAGTATTATCAGGTAAAGGTACTCTTCGAGAGGAGTACAAATGGGTATCATCCGTAGAGAAGGGTGAAGCATATATCACATTTGTTAAAAGGGACAATTCTCTTTATGTCACGCCATCTCCATATAGATCGTATACTTGGGAAAAAATTTATTGAGATTGACAATTAATTGAGCTTCCTCTAAAACAAAAAAAGAGTCGACTCTTTTCATTTGCGGTCGACTCTCACTTTATTATGCAAACTTGCAAAGGCCTATCTGGCTTGCTTTTATTTGCTCCACTGCTCCGTTAGTTTAAGTGAGAAACTTCACAATCTTCCTCTAGAATTCAACAAAAATATCCAATTTTATTGAGAACGTTCCTCAACAATCTGGCCCGATTGTCGAAAAAAAAGCTTGCATATCATGATTTTTCAGATAAACTTTATTATTTATGATCAATCTTTGTTTTAAATGATCAAACTCTTTTATAAAACTACAGTCTGAACCCAAATCTGAGACACGCATCCTTATTTGTAACGCATTTCCAATTTGTCATTAAATGCTAGTACATGTTCTCCCCTAGATACTCAAGTGTATGTTCAAGCGATTATTATTCCATTTAACTCGAATTTGGTTTCTGAAACCCCCATGGATATCTCCTGCATCGTATAATGTTTGAACGTCTTTTTAAAATCTATTTTATGTCAGCAAAATATTTCCTGCCAATCATATTTATTCCATCGGGATTAACTATTTCTCAGTTAGTTCATTACGCTGGAAAGGAAAATTATCGATCATATCTAAACTTTTTTGTATAGTTGGGGCGGATATTAAACTATATTAAAATGATCATGGACAGACCTGTGTATTCAAATCCTAGTGGTAAAAAGGTGTAATGTTTTTCATAGAACGCTACAACACTATTGATTCCATAATTTATAATATGCCTTATTGTAAGGTCTTTTAAATCAATAAAGTAACCCAATAAATCTGGAATCACTATTTAACGAATTTATCTAAAATCTGTTGCTATTCCATTAACTCTTAGATAGAAAATTGTATGTAGTTATACCAGTCCTTGAGTGTTTGTTTCAATGTATAACCAAAAATCATTATATTCTTTGTCGGAAATATAGCCATTGAGCGATAATGCCTCAAACTTAACGTCTCTCCAATTACTATATATTTGTAATTCATTATATCCATTTTTCAAATAGAAATTTTTGCGTTTAATTCTCTCTATATTGTTGTGAGCATTTTCATCTTCCACTTCAATGTCTAATAAAATACGTTTATCTGGATACCTTAAGGCTATCTCTTTAAGCACTATAGAACCATATCCTTTTCCCCTCAATGCATCCTCGATAGCTAGATATATTGTGTAGCAAATATCTAGGTGTATTAGCGTACAAGCAAACCCACAAAAATGATTCTTGTCATAGAATGCAAGTACCTCTATCATACCTGTCTTATCAAAAAATATGATATCAATATTCCTTTGTTCCTTGACAGGGAATGAATTTTTATAAAGCTCAATTACATGGTGTAGATCTTTTGATTCTTTCGATATAACTTTTGTTTCAAACATTGTTTAACTTCCTCCATATTACAAACATTGTTGATATTCTCTTTGAATTAAATGGAGTGGTCAGGAAACTGACACTAAACCCTCTAATCAATCTTAAGCTATTAGCTAATTATGAATTTACCGAATATCACAGTTTATATTGCTGTTAGTATGTATAATAAACTAACTATCCATTAGTTCTACGAGTCCGATAATGTTCTTTTCATCTACAACAATAAATCGTCTCTCACTTTGATTATGGATATGTTTTTCAAATAAATCTTGTAGCTCTACAAAAGATTCATAAGGTTCTTCAAACCAATATGACATGATCTTAGAATCATTGTTTAATTTATAAACATATTTTAAAACTTCCCTCTCTAAGGGTCTTAAATTTAGATTATCTAACACCTTTATTCTATCCTAATAATAGATTTCATAAAAATCTTATGCTCTATAGTAACTATATAGTCAAGTAATTATATCTTGTAAGTGGCAAATACAAGCGCACTTAATCTCAATGAGGACAACATACGATTAGAGATTTCTGCGCTCTATCGTGGGTTACCTTTGTTGCGGAGTACTAGTCTACTACGCAATACAAGAGTTCCTCAACAACCTGGCCCGATTGTTGAACATAGTTAAACAATATTCGCCTTCCTATTACCCGAAATAAGGGAAAAAGTAATATGAATATGAATTCTGACTTTCCTTCCCTTTGAAACTTGTACTAGCCTAGCGAATAATCTCAAATCAATCTCTTTTTTTCTCGCTCACCCCTGTCACATAAGAAAAACACCTTACGTTGATTTTTGTTATTCAACGTAAGGTGTTCTTATTTGTCTCATATTTTAAGTCAGTCCAAAAAGATCGGTTATGGACAGTCGTTTTAAATTGAACTACTTTTTATACTAGTACAAAAATAAGTCTAAAATTATTTATTGAATCTTACTAGGCGATCAATTGGAAGACGTGAAGAACCATAGGCTGGTGCTGCTGCTTCACCAATTGCTAATAATAATATAGGTATTTCATTTGCAGGTAATTCCATGTACTCAGCAAACTTAGTTTTATCAAAACCACCCATCGGAACTGTATCATAACCCATTTCTTTCGCCAATAACATTATTTGCATAGACACTAACCCAGCATCAAAATGTACTATGTTTTCTAATGTTTTTGCAGAAGCTGAACCATACATTGCTAATGCGTCTTGGGCAAGCTTTTTGGCAATTTCTTCTGGCATATAACCTAGCTCCACATTTTTTGCATAGATCTCCTCAGCGTTTATATACATCTCAATATCTCCAATGACAGCGATAATGGCAGAGGCTGTTTCTATTTGCTCTTGATTAAATGAAAAGAAATTAATATTCTTTTGAATTTCCTTATCATCAATGACGATAAATCGCCATGGTTGCATATTACTCGAAGAAGGAGCTGAAATAGCATCTTGTAGTAGCTGTCCTATTGTTTCACGAGATATTTTAGTTTTAGCATTGTATTTACGAACCGATTTACGCGCCTGCATAATCTGTTTTACTGGTGTAGTTGATGACATGTAATCTCCCTCTTTTTCGAAAAAAATTTAAACTGCTTTAATTGTTACATTGATATTTCCCATTGTTGCTTTTGAATATGGACAAACAGTATGAGTTAACTCTAATAATTCCTGTGCTTCTTCCAATGCTAATCCTTCAATATGTCCTTCGATAACAACAGCAAGCACATAGTCAAAAGCAGCTTGTTCCATTAATTTAACTGTTACTTTAATCGTTGATTCGTTTTTAAGCTTTTTTTGGCGTTTAATTAAATCTAATGCACTATTAAAGCAGGCACTATAACCTGCAGCAAATAATTGTTCTGGGTTTGTAACATTGTCTAATTTTGAGCCGGGTGGTGCAATTTTTAAAGATAGTGATTGATCCTCTGCATATGATGTGCCACTACGCCCACCATTATTAATCATTGTAGTTGAGTATAATTCTTTCATCATCGAAAACCCCATATCTATATTAGTATTTTAAATTGTGCACAATTTAATTTTTACAAATTGAATTGTACACAATTTAATTGCGTTTGACAAGTAGGAACTTTATTTTTAATATAAATGTTAGTAGAAGAACTTTAAGAGGGGATTTTTATGCCTAATCATTTAGATAATCAACTATGCTTTCTTTTGTATGCAACATCAAAAGAAATCATTAGACATTACACATTATTATTGAAGCCATATGATTTAACTTATACAGGTTATATCACCCTATTAGCTTTAGAAGAAAACGAACAAATAACCGTGAAAGAATTAGGTCAACGTTTATTTTTAGATTCAGGTACATTAACACCGTTACTAAAAAAATTAGAGACAAAAGGTTATATTTGTCGTGAGCGTTCCAAGGATGACGAGCGGCAAATGCAAATATATTTAACAAAGGAAGGCAATAATGTTCGTCGTAAGTTGCCTGAAGTATCTCGTCAAGTAATGAAACAATCGAATATCTCAGAGCAGCAATTTATACAACTGAAAAACGTTCTTCAAGATATCATTCACAACAATTGGATAATTAAAGATAAAAATTAGGACCTCTCTATTTAATAGTATTTTGGGAAAGAATACAGGATACTATACAACATTTAAAACATGACATTTACCTATACATGTTTGGATGTCAATTTCCTTGACTTTAACAAGGACGTCGTGATGCCATATTCCTTTGCTTTGAAAAAAATAGAATTAAGAGCTACTTCAAAGATCGATATCCTTGAAGTAGCTCTTTTTTATACTTTCTATATTTAAATGTCTCCCCAAAGGTCTATAACTCGTCCCTTTATCCCTCCTTTCGCTTTTAAACTATGTCTTCTACTTTGTACTGGACGATTATCAACATCAGTGCAATGTTGGCTGCTAACATTGAGGAGCAGGAGCAATCGAATGTAATAGCCGCACGATTGGCTTATTCAATATATTTTTTATTATCATTTCACATCAATAAAAGCCCTTTCTACATAACTGTAGAGAGGGCTTTTTAATGAATGAGTAACATATGATTAGTCTGCAAGTTAGGAGAAGTATTTAGTTATCTTTTATAATAAAAATTCACCTATTAGAAATCTAATTAAAATAGTATTTTTTCAGCCTCAGCAATGATATTTTTGATTAATGTTTCAACAGTTTGGTTTTTCGCTAGTCTTGGACTTTGGCCAGACCAAAGAGACATGAAATCTTGTTGGCCTTGTGTAGCAGACGCTTTTCTAATATCTTGAGTTAATATATTCTGAACAGGAAAATCAGGTAAACTTGCTTCATGTTTTCTCATTTCTAAGATAAATTCATTTTTAATTCCTCTTGCCCATTTACCTGAAAATGAACGCGTTAATACAGTCTGGTCTTCTTTAGCATTAAGAACTGCTTCTTTATATACCTGATGTGCCCCACTTTCAACACAGGTCAAGAATGCTGTCCCCATTTGTACACCTTTCGCCCCAAGGCAAATGGAAGCCATTAAGCCCCTTCCATCCATAATTCCTCCAGCAGCAATAACAGGAATCCTTACATTATCAACAACCTGCGGGATAAGAGACATTAGGCCAATTAAACTCTCCTGATAACTATCCATAAAGTTCCCTCGATGACCACCCGCTTCACTTCCTTGAACAACTACAATATCCATTCCAGCTTTTTCATTTTCCATTGCTTCTCTAACCGTTGTTGCTGTCCCTACCAGAGTAATGTTATGTTGTTTCAATTCAGTAATAACATCTTTAGAAGGAATACCGAAAGTAAAAGAACAAATAGATACCTTTTCTTCTATTACAATCTTAATTTGATCATTAAATGTTTCATGCGCATTATTAATTGCAGAAATGTCAAAGTCATTTTTATGAGGTAAATTTAGTTGATCACGTATAGGGTTTAAGAACTGGTTAGCTGCTTTAGATTTCACCTTATTCTCTACAACATTAAATTCGGTAGGAACGAATAGATTAATACCAAAAGGTCTCGATGTTACTAGCTTAATTTCTCTAATTTGTTCTCTCATTTGATTAGGTGTCATATATCCGGCACCAATCATCCCTAGTCCTCCAGCCTTTGAAACCTCAGCAACTAATGTTGAAGTTGTTATTCCACCAGCCATTGGAGCTTGTATAATTGGGTACTCAATTTGTAAAAATTCTGTTATTTCATTCGTTAACATATTCACACCCCGCTTATTCCATATTTCGTTTCAATTCAATTAAGAAAGCATTCGATATAAAAGTAAACCTAACTATAGTGAACCTGTCAGAAACTGTGCTTCTCCGAGTCCAAAGCTCCAATCAGCATCCGTATTCTCTGTTATAGAAACAATTAAATCCAGTGGAGAAATTCTACAATCAGCCTCAAGTTTATGTGCTAAAAGGGTGTATAGTTTTTCTTTTTGTTTTACAGTTCTTTTTTTACTAACAATACTAATTATTACAAGATTTTCACTTCTCTTAAATCCTAGTCCTGTATCCTCGATTTTCAACTCATGTAAAGGGTGCTGATGAACTATTTGATAACGATCACTTTCAGGTACTTGGAAAGCTTCCACCATCGCACTGTGAGCTGAATCCAATAATTTTTTTAGCGTTTCTTCGTCTCTTCCTTCAACTAAATCAAAACGCAATAATGGCATTTTGTGTCTCTCCTCTTGTATTCAAAAATTGCTTGTTTTTATAGTATTTTTAGAAGTGACTGCGTTTAATTATTATCACCTCCAATTAAATCTTGAATACTTAAAGTATATCCCTCTTTTGTTATATGAAATAATACAGAAAAATGATAATTGGTATCAATATTATTGATGGCTAAGAGTTATTTCGCATAAGGAGCGATTGATATGGATTTGCTAAAATTAAAGTTTTTCAGACCGTTGCAAAATTGGGAAGTATCTCGCAAGTTCCATTCACCCTATTCAGTTTCAAACAAAAAGCAGCATACGCTTGGCATGCTGCAGATCTTCTTTTAATTTAGACAAAGCTAAGTTGGGCTTAAAGTCATAGTAACTCTAAAGCTTTTAGTCAAACGTGTTCACTTGATTTAGCACTGAAATACCTGTATGGTCTTCGAGGTTAGATGTCGAATTTTTAATCAATTCTTTTTAAAAAATTGTTATTTAAATTTGATTGGGCTTATGGGCATAATCAAGTATCATAGTAATACTATTAAATTTTTTAAAGGAAGATTTAAAATGAAGAATAGATTTTCAATTGGAGAAATGGCTAAGCTTCATAATACAACCATAAAAACCCTTAGATATTATGATGAAATTGATTTATTAAAACCTCTTTTTACAGATAGAAACAACAGCTATAGATACTATTCAACTGAACAATTTGAGCAATTGAATACTATAAATTATTTAAAAGAATTAGGTTTTTCATTAAAGGAAATCAAGGGACATCTGGATCACAGGGATATCGACGGTTTTTTACATCTCTTAGAAGAACAGAAACGATTAACGGAAGAAAAGATTAAAGAACTGGAACGAATTAACAATAAGTTTCGAGATCGAATTAAGGATATTACATTAGCACAAGAAATAAAAGAATTGGAAATTCCATTCATAAAGGAAAAAAAAGAGAGAAAGATCGTAAGGTTACTAGAAAAAATCTGTTCAGAACCTCAACTAGAAGTTTCTCTGCGACAATTAGAGAATTTGTCTAATATGAATTCTTCTATATTTATTGGAGGCGTGGGTCTAACAGTAAGTATGCGCAATATATTTAATAACAAGTTCAATGAATATAACTCGATATTTATTTTAGTCGAGGAAGATGATATTCAAAGTCCTTTAGTGACAACTCTTCCAGAAGGAAAGTATGCATGTATTTATTATAATGGAAATCATAACCATTCTCCCGAACATTATAAATCTCTGCTGAATTTTATTAAAGAGAACGGTTTCCAAGTTATCGGAGACTCCATTGAAAGAACAATAATTGACCATTATATTTCTGGGAGTAAAGAAGACTATTTGACAGAAATACAAATCCCAATAAAGTATTGACCCTCCCCTTACCGGAGGGTTTATTTTTTTACTAAAGAACAATTTTTAAAAGGAGAAATAATAATGTTTGGAACAATATTTAATACAATGATGATAATAGCGGGAAGCATTGTTGGAAGCATTTTTAAAAATGGGATTAAGGATGAATATCATCATATCCTCATGCAGGCTATGGGATTAGCAGCTATGGGACTAGGAATAAATGCATTAGTTCAACATTTACCTTCCAGTAAATATCCGGTACTTTTTATTGTAAGTTTAGCCATAGGCGGATTGCTTGGTCAAAAACTTAATTTGGAGTCAAAATTTAATGCGCTCGTTAATAAATATTCTAAGGGTAATTTAGCTGAAGGATTATCGACTGCTATCTTATTATTTTGCATTGGTTCATTATCTATATTAGGCCCTATAGAGGCTGCGTTAAATAAAGATTATACGTATCTGCTTACAAATGGCATATTGGATGGAATTACTTCGATTGTTTTAGCTACTACTTTTGGTATTGGGATCGCTATTTCAGGGATAGTGTTATTTGTATGGCAAGGTTCCATCTATTTAGTTGCTAGTTTAATGGAGCATTCCATAAATAATGATCTTCTAAATGAATTGACGATTATAGGAGGTATATTAATATTAGCATCTGGTTTAAGTATTCTGGGCATTAAAAAATGTAATACCTTAAATCTTCTGCCATCATTAATGATTCCTATTATTGTATTTTTGTTTATACATTAATTCGATTTATAAAAACAGCCATACGTGTATTTCATTTAAGAAAGCAATGAGAAAAATTTTATGGACTATCAAGAAATAATTTAGTTTAAAGGCGATATGTCTATGGTGTCATTTCTGCGAATTGCCACAAGAATGTTTAATACAGCACCTACTAATTTCTTAGGTGAAAATAAGTATATCTTACAAAGTAACTGCCCAAGCACAAGATAATTGCGTGCTTGGGCTTTCCCTTTTCTTAAGAAATCTTCATAAATATTCTCTCTAATTATTAATAATTTCCATTTACAATAATAAAGGTCGACATTACTGACATGTAACGTTTGAAAATCATCACCAGAAAAGGAGTATGACATCTTGGGAATTACAGAAATCATTAGTAATATTAAATTTTTGATGCTGCCAGTAATCATTATTATTGGCATTGAATTTTTACTGATCGCACTCTATTTCTTTTATTATCGAAAACGACAATCAGATCACCAAAAACAGATTCCTCTAAAGCAGCTTCTTCTTGGCGCAATCTTTATCGGATATATTGTTTTTGTGTTGGAGCTAACGGTTATTGGACGCGGCACTTCACATTACATGCAGATGAATCTTCAACCATTCAGTGGCTATATTGACGCATGGAAAAAATACTCTTTACGTGATCTCCAAAATTGCCTATTTAATATATTAATGTTTGTGCCACTAGGAATGTTCTTGCCTCTTCTTATCGCTAAATTTAAAGAGTTTAAGTGGCTTCTTCTAGTAGTTGTAGGTGCGACAATGTCTATTGAAACGTATCAGACATTGTCAGGAGCTGGGATTTTTGAGCTTGATGATTTAATCAATAACTCACTTGGTGGTATTATTGGCTACCAGTTATACAGACTAGCTACTTCTATTGTACATAACAAAAAGGTAAAGCTGAAAAGTCTGATTGGAAACCTTGCTATCCCTCTATTAATGAGCTTCATTTTTATTGGTATGAATATTGTGTACGCCCAACAGGAGTTTGGTCATCTGGCAATAAATGCTTATACAAAATCGAAGATGTCAGATGTTGATGTATCCACTTCATTGGAATTAAGCTCAGCACTAACAGTTGCGCCTATATATAAGAAAATGATTAAAAATGATGACGTAGAAGACCTGTTACAACAGAAATTAGGATTATCAGAGACGAATGCACAGTATGATAAAAGCCATGGTGAGACTTTAGTCAAAGATAAAGACGGAATTCCATTTACATTGGTTAAAAATAATGCAGAGGGACAATGGTGGTTAACAGAGAATAATTATACGCCCGAACAAACTTCAGTTGCCGGGCAAGAAGAAAAGGCAAAGTCATTAATGGACGAACTTTCTTTACTACCTCAAGATGCAGAATTTACTGTACTGGAGAATGGCGAATTTGAATGGCAATTACCGGATCGTCCTGATTTAAACAGAGATTATTGGACTGGGGATATCGGGCTTGGTCTTAAACAAGATGGCCGTGTTTATTCATTAGCCTATAGTCTTCATAAAAATCAGTTTATACGAGAAGTAAACATATTGTCTCCTGCAGAGGTGTATGAACGAATAAAAGAGGGCGAATTTCCTCAAATAAAATATAATGCACTCGTACAGGAGGAAGATCTTATTATTAAAAAAGGAGACCAAATTGAGATAGATTCGATCGAACTTTCGCATATGTATGATACAAAAGGATTCTATCAGCCAATATACAAAGTTTCTGGAAAGTTCAACGGTAACGATTGGTTTACTTTAATTCAGGCAGGAAAGGAATAGCTCTTTCCCAAAATTATTAAAGCTGGGTCTATATTAAAGAACTGCCCCTCCAATTGTTAGTCAGTGTCTAACAATTGGGGGGCAGTTCTTTAGCTTTGCTGGTATTTGTGCAATGATATAAAATTGATCGATAATACTTTTTAGTCAGCCTATGGATGGCTTGTTTGATTTACAGTGTAAAATTTAGGCTTTCTTTTTTGTCGGGTACCCAATGAGAATAGCAATTATACCACAAACGCCAATAAGAATTGGATAGAAAGAGTATGGTAAGATACTCACTGGCGATATTTTGGCAACGCTTGCGGCTACTAGGAATTGGGCTCCGTATGGGAGAAGACCTTGGACCGTACAGGAGAAAATATCTAAAATACTTGCGGACTTTCTCGGCTCAATGTCATACTGGTCAGCAATATTTTTGGCAAGCGGCCCAGCTATTAAAATAGCAATTGTATTATTGGCCGTAGATAAATTAGTTAGGCCCACAAGACTAGCTATACCAAATTCAGCACCCTTCTGCGATTTAATCCTGCGTGTTACAAGACGGAGCAAAAAGTCAATTCCTCCATTAAATTTAATAACCTCCACCATTCCAGCTATTAATATAGCTAGAAAGGCGATTTCATACATACCTTCCATTCCTTCGCCAATCTTTTGTATAAGGCTCATTACGTGATAGCTGCCATCTGCTAAGCCAACAGCACCGGCAAGAACAATCCCTAATGCAAGAACCAGGAAAACATTTATTCCAGATAACGCTAAAATAATAACTACAACATAGGGAACAATTTTTACCCAATTATAACTTAAATGATCTACTTGAGCTGTTCCACCGGATGTCATAAACCCTAAAATAATGCTCGTGACAATAGCTGCCGGCAATACAATCCAAAAATTGACCTTAAATTTGTCCTTCATTTGTGCACCTTGTGAACGAACAGCAGTAATTGTGGTATCTGAAATAAAGGATAAATTATCGCCAAACATCGAACCGCCAACAACTGCTGCCATCACTAAAGCTATGGAGATTTCTGTAAGATCGCTTATCCCAACTCCAATTGGCGCTAGTGCAACAATCGTTCCCACTGATGTACCCATAGACAGGGAGATAAAGCAGGCAATGATGAACAAGCCTACGACAAGCAGGTTTGGTGGAATAACCGATAAAGCAAAGTTAACTGTGGAATCTACTGCCCCCATGCCCTTTGCTACTTCTGAAAATGCCCCAGCTAAGAGAAAAATAATAACCATCAGCATGACATTTAAATTTCCTGCGCCTTTGCAAAAAATATCAACCTTATGCGAAAACGATTCTTTTCGATTCATCGCTAGAGCCACAGCCCCTGAAATGCTAATGGCTACAATGACCGGAAAGGTATAAAAATCACCTGTAATAGCCCCTGAACCAATAAATAAAATCATAAAAACAACAAATGGGATTAGCGCCCATGGATTCTCTTTCTTCATAACTACCTCCAAAAAATTAAAAATCGGCCTCGTCTTTTTCTATATACCACAAAAAAGGCCTCATCTTGAAATAACAAGAAGAGGCCTTATATTTAAAACACTCCTCTTATCTATCAAGGACATTACTTGCTGGATTTGGCACAGTAACTTCATAAGTTCCGCTGCCGAGATTTCATCGGGCCAGTCCCTCCATCTCTCTTGATAAGAAGAAAAAATATTTATTATTTTTTTGACACAATATTAAAAGAGTAAAATAAAACATCAATAATTGCAACATATTTTTAATTGGAAAGAGGTTTTTATCAATCAAGCGGTTCCCTTAAATAATTCATTATCATAACTTTAGATTAATACGAAGCTTTGGATGGACACATATACTGAAAATACAAATACCCCGATTAGGAACCAACCAACCATTTTTCTCTCTCTCTTAAATTCACTAATTCCTAACGTTAACATAAATAACCCAAGAAGGAGTATCATTAAGAAATTTAGCTGATGATTATGGGTGATAAGTCCGTAAACGGAGAGCGAGATTCCTAAGATTGAAAAAATAATTTGTAATGTTTTTAACAAAACTATCTCCCTCCTTTTAATATATAACTTAGAACAAACACTAGCTGTTATCTAAACCTTCTTGAATAAATAAATTCGATGATAGGTGTTATGACAAATGTAAGACCAACAACTAAAAGCAAGGGGTAATTTTTCATGCTATTTAAATTAGAAACACCCTCTGAAACAAGTAAAATTAGACAAGCTAAGATCAATTAAAACATAATAGCCTATCTTCGCACTTTGTGCTTCAATATGCTTGTCAATTTAAATCTTTATCTTCTTTCATACCGTTATGGTTACCCGTATTCAGCCAATTGAACAAAAAGGATAAGGAAATAAAGCTAATAATGATCGAACCCCCATCAATTATTCCAAAACGAATCCATCTATAGAAGGTAAAGCTTACAAATGCAACGAAAAACACAATGACTATAAGACCGATTAATTTTTTTGATTGATCCATTCTTTTTCTCGCCTCCATAGTGACCTCGCATCTCAAAATATACTCTACGACGCTCTCTAAAAACCAATAATAACCATATAATAAATCATCTGTCAATTTCATTTTACACGACAAAATGAAAAAGGCGATGCATTTATTTGAGCATCCCCCTCGTAATTTATTTTAGTTCCATCACTGCATAGTAGTTATTTTCATTGTCTGCAAATTAAATACTCTGCCTGATAAAATATTAGGATTTAATTCAGGTTGCATTTCGCAATTAGTTCTTTATCATGGAGAACTATTCTTGTTAGATATATATGGAGCAGGAATTGGTGGAAGTATAGTAGATTCAATTATTGGACATTCAGTTACCAAAGCTTGCTCGAATTAATTAATAAAACAAAAAACCAGGTGCTCTTCTTAGAAGAGCGCCTGGTTTTATTGTGAAAGTGAATCTTACTAACTTACTTAGTTTTGATTCGTATTAATACTACGCTAAGTTGAGGCTTTGAACAAGTTAAAATATTTTCCAATCAAATTATGGGAAAAATTTATGTTTTTTCGAGCATATGAATCCTATTAAATTTTATAGTACTCATGATTTTCATTAAAGTAGGAAATAATAAAGTCTCGTAATTGTTTAACAGCGGCACATGAACATGACTAATTTCGAGGAGAACATATAATACTTTTCAGCGCTTCACAACTCCTAACAAACAAAAAAGACTAGATCCCTACAACATGTAAGTTCTAGCCTTTTAAGTGAAAGTGAATCTTACTAATAATATTGCTTAGCTTTAGATTCAACTATGAATACGAATAAATAGCTAAAAGGTTTCATTATTTTTCATGTTTTTTTGGAAAAAATACAATTTCCAACACAAAAGGACCAGGAACTCACGAAATAAGTGAATCCTGGTCCTTTTGTGAAAAGTGAATGTTACTAGTTTGCTTTAGTTGTTTGTATTCTACTAATGAGGTAGACGGCTGATGTTTCGAAAAGTTACATAACTTATAAAAATATTTTACACTATTCATTTAATGGCAAAATCAAATGGCCCTCTGACATTGTAAGCTCCCTTTTTCAACATCGGCGAATATTCATTAACAGAGTGGAAAATATGGCGAAGATGGCGGCTGCTGGTGGTGAACCTATGAAATCGTGCTATTTTTTTTGAGGAAAAGGAGATGTTCATAGATCAGTCAGGTCTACTTATCTATGAACATCTTTCCCCTACTGCCATTCAACAGCTTTATTTTCAAAATCGAACAGATTATCTATCAGCTTTTGAAACGATCCATTATATGCACATTGTCAAAAAATAATGTAGTGTTAATTCATTTTTAAAACAATTCTTAATTTTCTTTCTATTTCCCAGGCAATTAACTATTTGGATATAAGAATTATGTATACTATAGTAGTGTAAAGCTAATTAGCCTTACACCTCCTAGATTTGTTACTAGGGTCACTGTTTTAAACAGTGACCCGCTTATGATTGACAAACACCTAAAGGGTTTTCATCTAGATCATAGAAGGTAAAAAATTTTGACTGCTCTGCTCCTCTTATAGGATTTACTTTCACTTGATGCTCCACTAGATATTGATAAGTCTCTTCAATATTTGGAGAAAGGAAATTAAAGTATTTTCCAACCCCAAAATGGTTATCTGGAAAATGTAATGGCTGATGTTTCTTCGCTTTTACTAAGCATACGACTGTAGCAGATTGGTCAGCTATTTTCATAACCGCTGCCCCCTCTTCAATATATAGAAGCTTAAACCCAAGCTTGTTCTCATACCATTTAGCTGATAAATGCGGGTCTTTTATCGGAATAAATATGGCTTCTACCCCATTCAATAATGATTGTTTCATTTCTTATTTCCTCCTTTTTAGAAATTTTTTATCTACATATTCTATATAAAGGCTTTATTGTCCTCTAAAAAATTTCACCCCCGTACCTCTTCTTGTTTATTTTCCCGATTATTTGCTTATCCTAATTAGTATCGGAAATGTCTTAGCCCTTTTCCTAGAGGAGGTGCCAATCATTAAACACACGGTGTCATTCTGTCTCCTACTTCTGGCCGTTTTGTTGTTAGCTGGGTGTTGGAATAAACGAGAGTTAAACGAATTAGCCATTGTCACGGCTGTTGGGGTCGATAAAACGGACGAGTTCATCGAGATATCCGTCCAAATTGTTAACCCTAGTCAAGTTGCATCGAATAAATCAACGAGCTTTCAAGTCCCTGTTTTTACCTATCATGCAAAGGGTAAAACATTATTTGAAGCTATCCGAAAATTAACAACGCTGACGCCAAGGAAACCCTATTATGCACATGCTCAAGTCATTATTATTGGTGAAGAAATGGCTGAATATGGTATGAATAGTATATTAGATTTATTTCAAAGGGACCCTGAGGGTAGAAGCGATTTTAATATTATTGTTGCCCATGAATCAACAGCACAAGAAATTTTAAGTATTTTAACACCCTTAGAGGATATTCCCGCCAATAAAATGTTAAAATCCTTAAAGGATTCTGAAGATGTATTGGGATCAACTGAATCTGTTATTTTAGACGACTTAATCACTTCTTTAGGGAGTATTGATCATAGTGCTGTCCTCCCTACTATTCAAATACATGGTGATGTAGATGCCGGAAAGACTAGCTCCAATGTAGAAAAAATAGATAGCCCTGCAAATTTACAATACGGTGGATTTGCTGTTTTTAAAAACTATAAGCTTATAGGCTTTTTAACAGAGGAAGAAAGCAAAGGCTATAATTTTTTACACAATAATATACAAAGTACAGTACAAAAAATTCCCTGTTTGGAAAAAGGGAAAATATCCACAGAAGTTTTAAATTCTTCCACAAAAGTTACTGGCAGCATAAAGAATGACAAACCTTCCATACAAATTCAGGTTAACCTCGAACAAAATGTAGCGGAATTAAGTTGTCCATTGGATTTAACAAAGCCAGAAACCATTGATTTTCTTAATAAAGAGACCAGTAAATTAATTCAAGAAAATTTGGAACAAACACTTCATACCATTCAAAAAACCTATCAAGTGGATATTTTAAAATTTAGTGAAGTACTCCATCGTGAAGACCACCAGGCGTGGAAACGCATCAAAAAAGACTGGGCCACTCTTTATCCCAACCTCCCTGTGAGTGTTGAGGTCAATGTGAAAACGAAAGGTATTGGAACTGCTAAAAAACTAAAATAACACTAAAGTATAAAAAATGACCAGACTCTCCTTGAGAGTGCTGGTCATTGTTCTTTTAGCGTCTGGCTTCAAATGTAATGGATGATGAATCTTCATCAGGTTGTTGATGAAATGTGTAATTTGCAGAACATGTTATGTCCGAAAAACCAATACTTTGTAAAAGCAGTTTAAATTCCTCTATACCATACCAACGTAATAAAAACTTTTGTAACTCTGTATCGATTAATGTACCACGTTGCCATTTTTCGTATTTTAAAACCGATAACGTATACTGTTCCATCCAGTTCATCGCAATCGATTTCTTTTCAATTGAAATCCCTTCATCTTCGGAAGTTGGAAAATAGCTTGTAGTAATTTCTCCAGTTTTCCAGTCTGTTGGTACTATTAAATCCAATAGAATGCGTCCGCCAGGTATAAGATGACGATACATACTTGTTAAAGCCGAAATGGCATCTTGATAATTTTCGATTAAACAGAAAGAGCCTGCAGGCATAATAATTGCTTCATATTGATGATCTAATGCAAAATGACAAACATTTCCTTCATATAGAACTGGTGTAAGACCTCTATCGTGACATCGCTTACGACAGGACACCAGCATTTCAGGAGAATAATCAATCCCTTCTACATCAAAACCCTTCTCTATTAAAGGAATATAGAAACGGCCTGAACCGACACCTGCCTCTAGAACCTTACCTGTTACCCCCTGTAAACGATCCATATAATATTCGATATCCCCACCGATAGAGTATCCTACTGGTTTTGTTAAATCATAAAGTTCCGTACATAACGGACCATAATTACTGTACATATTGTCTCCTCCGATTGTTTGCGGAAGAATATTTTTTTTAGTTCTTCCACACCGTTATTTTATTTAATGGATAATTAGAGCTGACTATCATTATGGATCACTCGCTTTCTTGTAAATTTAAATTAATTATACATATATTTACCATATATTTCAATATTTATATTGATTTTATTTTCATTCCGCTATAATGTAAATTAGCACAATTTATCAAAAAATATTTCCAATTAAACAGTACCATTAGATTTAGAAAGGATGATGATGGTATGGATTATTTTGAAAGAATTCAAAACGCAATAGACTATATTGAGGAAAACCTACATGAAAAAATGACAATTGCTGATATTTCCTCCCAATCTTATTTCTCAGCCTTTCATTTTCAACGGCTTTTTCAGGCTATAACTGGTTTTTCTGTACAGCAGTATATTCGCAACAGGAGGCTTTCTGAAGCGGCAGTTCTATTAATAACAACCTCCCAAGCTATACTTGAAATGGCGATTAACTTTCAATATGGTTCTCAAGAAGCTTTTACACGGGCATTTGTTCAGTACTTTGGGATAACACCAGCAAAATACCGAAAGAATGCCAATTCCATACCATTACAAACAAAAATAAATTTTTTGGATTATAAAATGGATGGTGAACTCTCTATGCAAAAACCAACAATTATACAAGTAGAAAAAAAGCTAATCACCGGCTATGCCTATAAAACATCGATACAAAATGAACAGTTTTATGCTGAAATTCCAAGCTTTTATGAAGATTTTGGTCAACATCAGTATTATGAACGAATTTCACAAAAAGTGGCACCCAACATGGCGTATGGGATCTCTACAAACTTTCAGGAGGACGGTCAATTTTCTTTTATTGTCGGTGAGGAAGTCCAAGCATTTGAGGAGAATTTACAGCAAGACTTTATCCACCTGGAATTACCTGCTGGTCAATATGCTGAATTTATCTTGAGTAGTAGTACTGAAGGCATTCAAAATACAAGACGTTACATTTACGGGGTATGGTTGCCTAACTCTAATTACGAACGAGATGTCGGTCCTGATTTCGAAGTAACAGATGTCATGCAATCTACCTATCCACATGATATGAAATTGAATATTTACATTCCTATTAAAGGTTAACAAAGGAGCTATCACCATGATAATTGAAAAGGTTTTTTCTCAATTCCCCCTACTTCATTCCGCTAATCTAACATTAAAGAAAATAGAAGTGTCTCATGTACAAGAGTTATTTGCCATTTATGATAATGCTAAGGTTTTCGAGTATTGTGGTATTATTCCAAAACACAACTTTCAAACTGTTCAAAAAATGATTGGGCATTTTGAAAGAGATTATATGAAGAAAAGTAGAATAAAATGGGGTATTTTTGAAAGGTTTCAGCATGAGAAATTAGTTGGCATTATTGAAGCAATGGACTTTAATCAAAAGGTAAATATGGTGACGATTGGATACTATTTGGCTGAAGATTCTTGGGGAAAAGGCATCGCTACAGAGGCAGTTGAACTAGTCGTGAAATATTTATTGGAGGATGTTGATGTGCACCGAATTCAAGCTGAAGTCATGCCATTAAATGAGCCATCGAAAAAGGTTCTACTAAAGAATGGCTTTATAAAAGAAGGTCTTTTACGACAAGCTACATTATGGTCTGGCAAAGGTGTTGTTGATATAGAGATATATGGATTACTAAAAGAAGATTGTGTAAAAAACCTACATGACTAGACTCTATTTGTGAGTCTAGTCTTTTCTTTTATATGACAAATAGGTGGACATTTTACCAACTCAAGATGGCTCTTTTACATAGATTATAAATAGAAGACTAGCGCTAGAATGACATTCAAACCATAAAGGAGCGTTACAAGAATGGATGAAAATCGATATTTAACACGATTGAATCGGGAATTAAATAATTATCATAAATTTTCTAAATGCTATTGTGAATCGAAGAACCATTACACAGGCCACTATTTTTGCATGGAGGATGAGAAGGAAGAAGATTCTTATCGCATCAAGTACTATAATAGTCCCCAAGATGGAAAAAAACAGTCGGAAAACCTTGAAAAAAACATAGATAACAAGCTTTGCGAGGGCTGCGTTTGTAGTCAATTGGAATGTTTTGATCCAGGGACATTAGTAGATGTCTATCTTTCCAATGGCACTAGTTTTAGCGGTATTTACTTTATCTATCTGGAACCACATAGCTGCTGTGCATACTTCCTTCAAATTGGTGACACAGCCAGACCAGTTATTATTGATTGTCAACAAGTGAATGCCCTACGCAAAACAGCAAGCTAGTACATTGGCTCTCCCCTTTGGAAGTAAGGTACCCCGATACTCCCATTGAGAGCTCTCCTGTCGTGACTTTAAACCTCACAGCAGGCGGCGGCAAACGTATCGAGATGAGCTTTCACCTACGCGAATTTGCTGGTCATCCTGGCGATACGTGTATGAAGGCTGATCCTATACGCTTGATAATCTAGCATCTCACCTGAATGACTAAAGGTAGTAGACGATGAGAGCAGCAATAAGGTATTTTTATCAATCTTCACCACAAACCACTTCTGGCTTCTCTTTATACTCTCGGCATTCCTGTGTCTTTTCCATCGAACGCTCCAGCATTCTAATCACTTCATGGATTTTACATTTACACAAATAATACCATTGCTGCTGGTTTCTAGTAAATTGTTGATCGTGTATAATGAAGAGAGCATCGATAAAAGGTGGGAGGAAATGAAAGATAGTCTAATAGAGCGATTGAAGGCATTTCTACTCAAAAAGGAACAACAAACATTACTAGGTAAGCCAGCAAGCCCTGAAGAAATTACCAGTGCACAACAACAGCTTCGTGTGCAATTTCATCAAGATTATGTGCAGTTTATTAAAATGTTTGGTGGAGCCTATGCAGGATTAGCGATTCATGCTTTTTCTAATGGGTCCAGTATAGGAAATGAAACAGTTGTCGATTTAACCTTGGCATTTCGTCAACAATTCAAAGATATTCTTTCTCCAAATAGCCTAGACACTAGCTATGTTATTTCAATGGACGGTGGAGGAAATCCTATTTTAATTGACCCATCAGGTAGGGTTTTCATTTGTGATCATGGAACAATCCAATTATTAGCCAATTCTTTCGAGTTGCTGATCGAAGAAAATTTTTACGAATGGTAACCCATTTGATGCGAAACATCACGAACAAGAGGATTAATCAATGGATAAACAATTAGAACACATTATATCGTTAAGAGAAAACGGCCAGCTTGAGGAAGCTAACCAATTAATGGTGGCACTGGTCAATGAAAATCCTGAAAATGCTCACTATCAATATCAATGTGCCTGGACTTTTGATTCTTTAGGAAAAGAAAAAGAGGCTGTACCCCACTATGAAAAAGCCATTCAATTGAGATTAGAACCCAATATTTTAGTGGATGCCTACCTCGGTTTAGGTAGCACTTATCGCACATTGGGACTATATAAACAAGCAAAACAGACATTTGAACAAGCTATTCAAGAATTTCCTGAAGCAGAGCATGTAAAGGTTTTTTACGCCATGACTCTTTATAATCTTGGCGAACATGCAAAATCAATGGAAACATTATTGAATACATTATTACGCACGACACACCATCAAGGCATCCAAGACTACAAAAGAGCTATTCACTATTATGGCAATAAGTTAGACCAAACATGGTCATAAAAAACAGGCTCCTATTTAGAGCTTGTTTTTATAATTGCAACATTTGGATTTTAATACAAAAATACGCTAAAACAAGAACATATATTCCCGCTCTCTTATTTTTTCACGTGTAATGATTTGGTTATTTTTATTGTATTGGTGCGAGTTGACTACATATTAATACAATAAAGTAGTGTCGGATAATCTGTAATAAAGCACATAAAAAAACAGCTACTTTATGAAAAGTAACCATTTTTTCGAATGATTAGATAGATTTCGAAGCTTGGTGTATTAAGGCAGCAACCATTTTATCCATTTGTGCAAAGCGATCATCCTGTGTTTGACCTTTGACATAGCGGTAATAGATTTGCTGACAAATGACAGCTAATTTGAAATAAGCGAATGTACAGTAATATTGGATGTCGGAAACATCTCGCCCACTTTTTTCTGCATAGCGTTCGATAAATTGCTGTCGGGTATAAAAGCCCGGCAATACGGTAACTGGCGGTTCACCAAGTGCATATAGCAGCATTTTCGGATCATCTGCTTGCATCCAATAACTCATCGCTACGCCTACATCGGCAAGCGGATCCCCTACTGTTGTCATTTCCCAATCGAACAAACCAATCATTTCGGAATAGTCCTCAGAGAACATAGCATTATTCAATTTATAGTCATAATGAATAATGGTTGCCTCCTTATTACTTGGAACATGTTTTTTTAGCCAATCTGTCAAAGCTGTTACTTCTGCATACTCTGCTGTTTTTGCCTTATCATAGCGTTCAATCCAACTGTGTACCTGTCGTTCCATAAATCCATCTGGCTTCACCATATCCTTTAACGGCGTGTCCTGATAAGGGATTGCATGGAGTGCTACTAAGGAATCAATCATTTTTTCAGACAACTGACGAGCTAGTTCCTCTGTTTGGTTGACCCCTTTTGGAAATTGGGTGTCCAGGACAACGCCTTTTTTGCGCTCCATTAAAAAGAAGTCACTACCAATGATGTCTCGGTCATCTACATAAACGTAAGGCTTTGGCACCGCTGTTAAAAATGGATGCAGTGCCGATAAAATTGTAAATTCTCTCTTCATATCATGTGCCTTCTTAGCAACTGGTCCAAGCGGCGGTCTACGGAGAACCACTTCAAAATCAGCTATTTTCAAACAATATGTTAAATTGGAATGTCCAGCACTAAATTGTGAAATTTCTAATTGGCCCTGCGGTAGTTCAGGAAAATGGCTTTCCAAAAAAGAGTGCAATTTGACTTCATCTAGTCGTTCACTTGCCCTTACTTGCATTGTATCCATCTTATCCCCCCCTTAAATAATGGAGCTCATGCCACCATCGACAACGATGACATCGCCTGTCACATAATCTGATGCTGCCGCTGCCAAAAATAATGCAACACCCTTTAAATCATTTTCAGAGCCAAGGCGTTTTAAAGGTGTAGCGCCCATCAAATAATCTTGCCCACGTTCAATTAAAACATTGGACATTTTGGTTGGGAAAAATCCAGGCGCAATGGCATTGACATTTACACCATAAGGTCCCCATTTGACCGCTAAATCCTTTGTTAATGTGATAACAGCCCCTTTACTGGCGTTATAGGCAATGGTATCCATAAAAGCAGGTAGTGTACCTCCCAGCCCTGCGATAGAAGCAATATTAATAATTTTGCCGCTTTTCTGCTCTAACATAATTTTGCCAACTGCTTGGCTCATTAGGAATGTTCCATTAACATTGACATCAAATACTTTTTGCCAGGCTTCATAAGGCATGTCTATGGCAGGTGTTCCCCATGAGGCTCCACTATTGTTGACTAAAATATCAATTTTACCGAACGACGTAATGGTTTTCGCCACAACATTCGCTATATCCTCGGGTTTTGTGACATCACAGGCTAACGCTAAAGTTTGAACACCTAATTTTTCAAGTGCTGTAGCAATCTCCTCACATGCTTCCACTTTTCGTGAACATAAAACAACATTGGCCCCAGCCTCGGCAAAGCCTTGGGCAATTTGCGCTCCTAGTCCACGTCCCCCACCAGTCACAATGGCTGTTTTCCCTTTTAAGCTAAATAACTCTAATACAGTCATTTCACCAGCTCCTTACGTTTTTTCGTATGCTTTTTTAATTCCAGCTTGGCAACCGTATTACGATGCACTTCATCTGGTCCATCTGCTAAACGCAATGTTCGAGAATTTGCCCATTGTGCAGCCAGTGTTGTATCAGGTCCTACACCAGCAGCACCAAATGCTTGGATGGCTCTGTCAATAACCCTCAGTGCCATATTTGGAGCAACCACCTTAATCATTGCAATTTCTGCTTTTGCCTCTTTATTGCCCACCGTATCCATCATATAAGCAGCCTTCAATGTCAACAGTCTTGCTTGCTCAATATCAATACGAGACTCTGCAATACGTTCACGCATCACTCCTTGATCTGCTAGCGGCCGATGAAACGCCTGTCGCTCCTGTACACGTACACACATTTCCTCTAATGCGCGTTCAGCTGCGCCAATGAGACGCATACAATGATGAATTCTTCCTGGACCTAGTCGACCTTGCGCAATCGCAAAACCTTTTCCCTCTCCCCATAAAATATTATTTACGGGTACGCGCACATTGGTAAATGTAACCTCTCCATGTCCCTCCGGTGCATGATCGTAGCCAAAAGCAGTCAGCATACGCTCCACTTTTACACCTGGCGTATCCATTGGTACTAGAATCATAGACTGTTGCTCATGAATAGGGGCCGTTGAATCTTTATGTTTGCCCATAAAAATAGCCACTTTACAGCGAGGATCACCAGCACCAGTTGTCCACCATTTATGACCATTTAAAATGTATTCATCGCCATCTCGTTCAATACTTGCTTCAATATTCGTGGCATCACTCGACGCGACAGCAGGTTCAGTCATCGCAAAGCAAGATCGTATTTCCCCTCGTAAGAGCGGTTCAAGCCATTGCTTTTTTTGTTGTGCAGAACCATAGCGAACCAGTACTTCCATATTGCCTGTGTCAGGTGCATTACAATTAAACACTTCTGGTGCCAGTAGTGATCGTCCCATAATTTCACATAATGGAGCGTATTCTAAGTTCGTTAAACCCGCTCCGTATTCACTATCTGGTAAAAATAAATTCCATAAACCTGCCTGTTGTGCTTTCTGTTTTAACTCGTCCATAATAGGTGGAATCGCTCCCCAACGATCCTCCATCGCCTCGATTTGTGCAGCATAAACGGCCTCATTCGGATAAATGTATTGCTCCATAAAATTCGTCAGCTTGTCCTGTAACTTCACGACTTTTTCACTATAAGAAAAATTCATATGAAGATACCCCCTTTGCTTGAACTTTGATAAAAATGAATGATTGTTCATTTTTATTCTTACAATAAATGTTACCGCTATTTTTCTAGTAAAGCAATGTTCTATTTCATAAATTTTCTAATTAAACAGAAAATTTATGAACAATTTTACTTCGTTTTCATTTCGAAAAACTGCAGGACATCTTTTAGCAATTGACGGACCGCCAAAGGTAAATGGCGGTTTTTTAAGTACACCAAATATACATTCCGATACAGATTTGCTCCTTCAATTTCCTTTTTTACAATTGTCTTAGCTGTCGGGCCTTGTAGATAGTTTTCTGGTAAGATCGTTACGCCTAAATTTTCTCGTACAAGGGATACCGCCGTTTCAAAACGTTCAATTTCAAATTGAATATCAATGTTCTTACCTGCTTGTTCAAAGGTATTCAAAATATCACGTCTTGTTTGAAAACCCTCAGTACTTATAATAAAAGGCTCTTCACTAATATCTGAAATGGTTAAAGTCTCTTTCTTCGCTAAAGGATGATGCAATGGTAAAACGGCGACTAATCGTTCCTCATATAAAGTTTCTACTACAAGCTCAGGGTCATCCATCAATTGATTGGTGATAATTAAATGTGTTTTATAGCTTTTCAAAGATTTTTTTACACGCTTACTGCCTAAGATATCAACTAAATGAATGATCATTTGAGGATAGTCTTTTTTATAGTTGGCAATTACTTTAGGGAGCCAATGCTTGATTGATTCCATCACACCAATGGTGATTTCACTTGTGCCATGTACAACGACTTCATCCATTTCAATTTTTAGCACTTCCATATTTTTCACAATAACTTTTGCGCGTTCAAATAGCACCTCACCTGCTTCCGTTAACTGCAGATTTCTAGTGTTTCTGTCTAACAAAGGGGAGCCAATCTCATGTTCTAATTTTTTGATGGCATTACTTAAGGAAGGCTGCGAAATATGCAGTCTTTCTGCGGCTTTTGAGAAATTCATATGTTCTGAAACAGCGATAAAATATTGTAATTGTTTAATATCCAATACGATGATCCTCCCTCATTTATAGTTAAAAACTATAGATTGATATTAATTATATATTAGTAATTATAATTATGTGAATATATAATGAATTACAACAATATTTTTTCTACAATAATATTAGCAATGGGGATGATAAGGTTATGTACACAATGACAGATCAAAAACAATGGAAAGGCCGTATAGATTCAACGACAAATAAAAGTAATTTTCGTTTACATCAAAAAGTGAAACGAATCGCGATTAATGATGTAAGCGCTTCAGATAAGAAAAGTGCTGCATTTGTTGGCTTTATTTGTGATGAGGGTGTACGTCGAAATCAAGGTCGTGTAGGAGCAGCAAATGGACCAAACGCACTTCGTGAAGGACTATCTAGTTTACCGTGGACGTTTGAGGAAGAACAAGAAATTATGGATGTAGGTAACATTATTTGCCTCAATCATGCTTTAGAGGAAGCACAGCGTGAACTTGGTGAAGTTGTTGGTAACATCTTGCAAAAGAAATTACAATGTGTCGTGCTAGGTGGTGGTCATGAAACACTATACGGCCATTATTTAGGCGTTCGTTCTGCATTACCAAAGGATGCAAAAATCGGCATTATTAATATAGATGCCCATTTTGATTTACGACCATACGATGAGCAACCTTCTTCTGGTACAATGTTCCGTCAAATTTTAGAACAGGACCCACATGTCGATTATTTCGTTGTTGGCATACAACGTTACGGGAATACAAGAGAGCTGTTCGAAAAAGCAGATGAACTACAAGTAAAGTATGTAGTAGAAGATGACATGACAATGAGCAATCAACAGTCATTAATGGATGATTTACAAAACTATATGGATCAACATGATTATGTGCTTTTAACATTATGTATGGATGTGTTAAACGCTGCATCTGCTCCAGGCGTAAGTGCCCCTTCACCGTTTGGACTGGAGCCAACAACTGTACGCACAATTCTTCAAAAAGTAACTTCACACCCGCATACACATTCATTTGATATTTGCGAGGTTAATCCGTTACTAGATGAAAACGGACGCACGGTGAAATTAGGTGCATATTTTGTCTATGAGGCACTGAACAACTTACTTAGGGGGCAAGGTTCATGATCGAAATTAATCAAATTACAACGGTGTTTCTAGCCGTTGCACTCTTTGCATTGGGTGGCTTTCTCATTAATAAAATAGGATTTTTAAAACGTTTCTGTATCCCAGCACCAGTGGTCGGAGGCTTGCTGTTTGCTGCCCTGGCTACCATTTTAAAGACAACAGGGACTTTGGAAATATCACTGGATACTTCATTACAAAGCTTATTTATGATTACGTTCTTCACAACCATTGGCTTAGGTGCAAGCTTTAAATTAGTTAAGCTTGGTGGAAAATTACTTATTATTTACTGGCTAGCATGTGGCTTCCTTGCCTTAATGCAAAATGTCATTGGTGTCTCTCTTGCATCCCTTATGGGGATTCATCCTCTAATCGGTATGATGGCTGGTGCCGTGTCAATGGAAGGTGGCCATGGCGCAGCAGCAGCATTTGGACAAACATTAGAAGATTTGGGCATTTCCTCGGCCATGACAATCGGTGCTGCTGCCGCAACTTGTGGGCTAGTGGCTGGTGGTTTAATTGGTGGGCCGATCGTTAAATATTTAGTAGGGAAATACAATTTAACACCCGATGAACAAGAAGCTGAAGAAATCGAATATGAAAATAAACATGAACAAATTACATCTGATTCATTCTTTACACAAGTTTTATTGATTACTTTTTGTATGGCTGTCGGTACCTATGTTGGTACATTATTCTCAGAAGCAACAGGCTTCGTTTTGCCAGGCTATGTGGGAGCTATGTTTGTAGCTGTCCTAGTACGCAATATTATGGACAAATTTAAGCCAGAAGCAATCAATATGAAAAGTATCTCATTAATTGGTGATGTGACATTAGGTGTTTTCCTTTCAATGGCACTGATGAGTATTAAATTATGGGAAATTGCTGATTTAGCGCTTCCATTATTCATCATCGTCTTTGCGCAAGTATTCTTTATTGTTGTATTTAGTATCTTTGTCTTGTTTAAATTACTTGGCAAAAACTATGATGCAGCTGTGATGGTTGCTGGTTTTGCAGGACATGGCTTAGGGGCAACACCGAATGCCATGGCCAACATGTCAGCCGTTGTACAACGCTTCGGTCCTTCTAAAAAGGCCTTTCTCGTGGTACCGATTGTCGGCGCCTTTTTAATCGACGTATTTGGTATTCCTATTATTATCACAACTATTAATTTATTTAAATAAATAACAAGCCGTGCAATGGTCTCTAAAAGACTATTACACGGCTTGTTATATTATTGTAAAATATCACTAACAGTGACAAATTCATAGCCTTGTTTTTGTAAATAAAGAAGAACGTTATCTAAGCCATTCGCAGTTGTTTGATGGATATCATGCATTAAAATGATGCTTCCGTCTTTTACAGATGCTTTCACAGACGCTAAAATCTTATCTGGATTGTGGTGCTTCCAATCGAGCGTATCAATCGACCATAAAATCGAAGGAATAGTCATGATAGAACGAACTTGATCATTCGTCGCTCCATATGGTGGACGGAAAACGGTTGGATACTGGCCTATGGCGGTATAGATGGCATTACTTGTGCCATTTACTTCTTGTTTGACACCTGCGATAGATAAAGAAGTTAATTTCTTATGGTTTGAAGTATGGTTGCCAATTTCATGCCCAGCCTCATATACTTGCTTGACGATTGCAGTGTTTCTTGAAACATTTTTCCCTACCATAAAAAATGTTGCCTTTGCATCATATTTTTTTAATGTTGCTAAAATTTGCGGTGTTACTTTGGCATCTGGCCCATCATCAAAGGTTAAAGCCACACGTTTTTTTGCGCCTTTTTCTGCTGGTACACCTTTATTATAAACTTTATTATTAGTGAGCTGAATATTGGCTAATTCAGAAGCTTTGACATACCCTTTTTGGTCGTTCACTTCTACATAGGCCCAGCCCGCAAGCGTTATGTAATACTGCACAGTCGTTTTATTGGCAATAGTTCCGAGCACTTCCCCATTTGGACTAGCCGTCAAACGTAAAACAGCACCATCAGGAGCAGTGATTTGTTTCTTTGTTGGGACAGGTTTCTTCAGAGCGTTTGTTGCTACATACCCGGTATCTTCACCATATTGGACGAAAGACCAGCCACCAGGTGCAGTGCCATAGACATAAACCACTCTTCCTTCATATAGTTGACCAACATGCTGAGCATTTTGGCTTGGCGCGGTAAATAAAGTCGTGCCATCTTTCTGAATCACTAAGTAACCTTCCGACTTTACCTGAACTAAAACGTCAGATGTTACATAACCAGCCTGCTCTGGCGTTTGAATATGTGTCCACCCTTTACTGACTTGTGTCACTATGATAAAGCTTCCCTTTGCCAATTCACCAATTTCCACACTATTCGTGGATGGTTCTTCATAAATGATCGTATCTTTATTGACTTTTTGAATCTTCACTGACCCTTCTGCACTTGCTGAAAGCTGCCCAACCACTAAACTCATCATAAACGTCAAAAATAAAGCATAAGGTAAAAATTTTTTCATTATTCTACACCGCCCTTGATGTCATTCCATGTCTGTAAATTGCTAAGATTTAACTTTTATTATAATGTAATCGTTTGTACCAGAAAATAGTTATAATCAACTAGATTCCGTGTTTAAGTAATTTAGAATGGCATGGATACAGTACTCCTACCCTATTTTCTATAAAACTATTCATCGATAATGAGAATTCTAGCACCTCCTTTGAAAGGCGAAGTGGTTCCTTAGATAAAACGAACAGCGAATTCCACTAGTATGGACCTTTTTATTGAAAAAGATATACTAAAGAATTGGTAAACTATCAAAGTCTCATTTGGCCCTACTGACAGCATGGTATTATTTAAAAAAGTGAATCAACCATCTTACTGCCTCAATGTTAGGGGGATGCCCTTTAAACAAAAAATCAAGGTGCCACTAATTCAACTTTCATTCTATCAGGATCCTCAAAATAAACAGCGTAATGCTCATTACCCCCTCCAAAGGGATGCTTATTGGTATAAAGAATGTTAACGCCTTTGGCTTCTAATTTCTTTGTCATATCGTCAACTTGTTGCCGAGAACTTGCGTGGAACGCCAAATGATTTAGACCTACACGACTTCTATGATAAGTAATGTCCATAAATCTTTCATTTGTTTGAACAAAAACAATATATGTTTCGTCTATTTTCCAACTCCGACCACTTTCCCACTCCTGAAAAGGTCTATAACCTAACTCTTCTAAAAACCATCCCCAAAAATTAATGGTGTTTTTCAAATCAGAAACATTTATTTCTACATGGTGAATAAGTCCTTGTGACAATCGGATAATCTCCTTTTCTAACCTAGTATTTCATCTGATACAAAGTTCCCTAACTTAATAACCCATGCTCATTTCAGAAAATTTAGATAAATATTCATTTGTTTATCCACTCATATAGAATATCTGGTAAATTTTCTTCGTTTTCATGTCCTCTTCCAATAATTTTAAATCCATTCTTTTCATAAAATCTTTGTGCGTTTTTATTTACTTCAAATGTATATAAGGTTAATCTCCCACTAGATTGTTCTTTTACTTTGTCTAGTAATATTTGACCTAACCCTAATCCTTGATAATCTATATGAATATAAAGCTGGCTAATCTCCTTCTCATTATAGGCAACCATTCCAACTACTTTGTCATCAATTAGTGCTACATCTATTTGAAACTGTTCAAGTAATATATGGTTTAAAAAATAAACGTGACTTTCAATGCTATGCATTTCTTTCTGCCCAATAGCCTGTTGCTTACTGTCTCGCCACATAACCACTGTCTGTTCTGCATATGTGGGATTATACGGGGTAATTATAAATTGTTGTTGGTTCACTACTTCTATACCTCCATCGTATTTAGATACTGATTTATACTTCTTTCATCCTCACAAACTTATTCATATTTTAACATAAATAACCAAACTTACGAATCTAAGAATTATGCCAGACAGTGTATACGTAGTTCTAACGATCAGAGAGCATCGTAAGCTGTCAAAGCGTCTTCGATATGTGGAGGTGGTGTCCAGGCATAACCTGGCGCATTTGTTGTAATGAATAGAAATTTCCGCCCGCCTTTTTCCATTAATGACGCTAGACATAGCCCTGCTTCTGGTGTATATCCGGTTTTTCCTCCTAAGATAGTTCCATCCACATTTTGCACTTTCGTGAATAGCGAGTTTGTTATGAGCAGTTCTGTTGGGACATGTGTTGTATAGGTTTTCGAAGTAAATATTTGATAAAATGTGGGGTTTTCTAATGCATAAAGGAGAAGTTTACTAATATCCTGTAAGCTTGATACGTGTGCCTCGTCATGGAGACCGCTCGTATTGACAAAATGTGTAGCGTTCATGCCAAGTTCCTGTGCTTTGTTATTCATGTAAGTGACAAATTCATCCTCGCTGCTAGCGATGGCTTCAGCAAGTGTTCCCGTTGCATCCGCACCTGAGGCAAGCAATGTGCCATATAATAAATCTTCAATTGTAGCAAAATCCCCTGCATGAAAGCCTGCCATTGAGGCATTTTGAGCAGTATATTTGGCTATTGTTTGTGGTTTGACAATGGTTTGCGTTTGTAAATTTTCTGACATCTCTATCGCAACGATGGCTGTCATAATCTTTGTTAAAGATGCAGGATAAATGATGACATCAGCATTTTTTTCATACAATATCTCTCCCTGGGCATTCAGCAACAAAGCATTTTTACTATGTAAGGGTGGTAGTTCTAGTTGAGTAAATTCTTGTGTATTATTTGTATAATAAATGACGAAAACCAGGATAACGGTACAGCAAAACATGATCCATTTATTCATAAAAAAACGCCTCCTACACATTATAATAGGCGGCAATTTTGAATATTCCTTTAATTGAATAAAAGCGTATTAGGATTAACTCCAACACGCTTTTAACCTTTAATAGACATCTTCGAAATTAGAACAAATTCTTGTGATTTTTTGATTAGCTAATTTAAAAAACACATCCTGAGAAACCTCTAATTTAAGTGCATCTTCTTTATGGAGACCCGCATAAATTCCTCTTAAAATACGACCTGTTAGACCGTGTGAGACGACGATCACTTTGGGATGATGTTGGATATCTTCAAACCAAGCGGACAACCTGCTTGCTACCGCCTCATAACTTTCCCCATCGGGCGCATGGAAATACCAATTAAAAGCATCTGTGTTCGTCAACAGATTTGGCCAAGATTGCTGAATGTCTGGCATTGTTAAGCCAGCCCATTGCCCGACCGCCACTTCCGTCAATCGCTGATCATACTCCACATTCTTCCTATCATAGCCAATTTTTTCACAAAGTATTTCTGTGCTTTGCACGGCTCTTCCTAGTGGACTTGAAATAATTTTCCAATCATTAGCATCGCCAATGAAGGTTTTCAGCATAAGAGCATTTTGTTGTACTTGCTCTTTACCAAGCTCCGTTAGTGGTGAATCAAGTTGTCCTTGATATCTTCCTTGCGTATTGTAATCTGTTTCACCATGACGGAGTAAGTAAATCATTTGCTGCATTATTCTATTTCCCCCTATCCACTGCTCACTCTCATCATGTTAGAATATAACCCCCATTAAAGCAATAGCATGAAATAGACGAAGCCCAAAAACACACATAAGGGACTGTATAGTTTCGTATCATTTTTAGCAAATTGGGAATGCTTTATTGTTTTAAAAAAACCAACATATTTAAAATCACCAATTGCTCGTATGCTAAAAACAACTGCACAGATGATACATCCAACTTTAGAATAGGTCGAGGCAGGAAAAGCTGTTATATAACCTCCTTGGACGAGGATGATAACACTTGCTGATAGAAGTAGGATAGCTACACAGAGTGTTCCCCATTTTCTAGGACTGAAAACAACTTGTTGACTGCCTTCTTTGACAGGGAGCACAGCCCCAGTCCCCCATTCCCCCCCAAATGCCCAATAAATATGAATGATACTAATCAACCATAATAGACCCACTGAAACTAATGATAAAATAAACATATTCCGGTCCTCCATTTCTATCAATAACATACGCTGACGTATGTTCAGGTGATAAATAGAGCCCCTATGAGGTTTGTTTCATCCTCTTAGGGACACACGAATACCTATAAAAGTAGCTTCACCATTTTTTCTAAATCAAAATAAGGATTAGCTTCATATCGAGCCAGCCAGCCAACATAGGTTAAATAAGCAAGTCTTGCTCGATCTATTGCTTGTTCTACATCAATGCCTTGTTTTTGATACAGCTTGGCAACGCAGTCAATTCGTTGCTCTTCAATTTGAACAATACGGGCAGCGACCAGTGCATCATATTTAGACCAAGCATAGATACCCATTTCTATTTTTTTATCTTTATGAAAGCTCATTCGTAAAAGCTGTTCCAAAGTAGCTTCCTCTTGCTCCATACTCTCAATAATGGCTTTTGTCGCATGAGTTTCCCAATAATCTAGCATGGAATCTAATAGCTGTTGATGATCACGAAAATAATGATAAAAGCTACCTTTGCTTATTTTTAGCGATCGAGCTAGTGCTTCAATACGTACTTTATGTATACCCTCTTCCGCTAATTGTTGTAGGCCAGCTTTTATCCAATCTTCACTCGTTACTTGCATGATCATCCTCCTAAAAATACGATGGCGTATGTTTTGTCTTATATTACCACTTTATTCATTGTTTATCAACTTTAGTTTGTCGTGTTTATGACGAACATTAATATGATTATTCACTGTAAAATTGATGGTTATCACACGTGGCAAGATAGCACACACTAAAATAATGGCAATGAGCTTTTTCATTTGTATGCTCCTTTTCATTAGGGTTTGTAAATAGTATTGTTGTTTCTCAGGTATAGCATATAGAAACACATCCATTTGGGAATATATGAATGTATATACTTCGTTTATGCATTAAATTCTTGATAGTATGGATCGGTATCCACTCACATTTAAGTTCGCTTACCCCTATACTTTTCATATAATATTTATTAGAGATCGGTAAATAGACAGAAATAATGAAATAGCCCTGCTCAAATGTTGATTTGAGCAGGGTTTTAAATTTGTCTATAAAATGGTGATTTTAGTGAACTAAATGAAATCTACCTTTTTTAGGGCTTATTATGTGTCCAAGCTTACTTTTGTATTTCTTCTTTCACTTCGATTGCAGCTGCCTCGATTTCGCCAATGGCCCAATGGGTAGAAGGGACATCGCTAAATGTCGATGTTGTAATGTCTTCTAAAGCCGGACGTTCGAACAATTGGTTGAGCACTTTCACGGCTTGTGCCCGTGTTAAGGAACCGTTTGGATGAAATGTTGTTTCACTATTCCCCGTCATCATCCCCCATGCACTCACTTGTTCAATTGCACTTGCAGCCCAGTGAGTTGGCGAAACGTCTGTAAATGATTTACCTTTGCCAGAGGTATGACAGATCGTTTTTGATGGATCCTGTGCACATACGGTTTCGATCCAATGAGCCACGACACTTGCCATTTGAGCGCGTGTAATCGTACCATTTGGATTGAATGTCGTTTCCGTTATGCCGTTAAATAAATCAGCTTGCTTCACCACTTCAATCGCATCTTTTGAAGGATGATTCGTTGTATCTTTAAACGAAACGTTAGTCGTTGTTGGAATGTCACCGTTTGATAAGAAACGCGCTAACATCGTTGCCATTTGTGCACGTGTTACCGGGGTATTTGGTTTGAAAGTACCATCTGGGTAACCCTGAATGTAGGGTGCTAATCGGTTCACTTCTACTTCTGCTTCCTCTTCTTGCGCTTCCGAAGCATAGACTAAGCTAAATGTGGAGAAATGATCGACTTCAAACTGGAACCCTTTCACCCCCGGTTCAAATTCAACAATACGCCCACGTTTTACTTCCGTCGTGGCGTCACTATGCTCGATATAAACAACTAATGACGCCATTTGTTCTTCCGTTACCTCCTCCGAAATCGGTAACGTAATCGTTACAGGGCGATTTTGTAGATTCGTTTCAATCGTTACAGGTGTTCCCATTAGTGAAATGATCGCTCTTTTTGGCATGGCTTGTTGGATTTGTTCATTTTTTAGAGCATTCGTCTGAATCACTTCTTGTTGTTGTGCCTTTACTGGCACAATACGGAAGAAAACATCCTCTGTCACGCCATTGAATGAAGTTGACGGCATCGTCAATTGAGCTAACGCTGTTTGCATGAAGAAATTCGTTTGTTGCTTGTTTAAAAATAACCCTGCATTTCTTGAAAGATTCAAATGAGCCTCTGCCGTCGCTGTTTCTGCTGGGTAGACAAGGCGAATTGTTCGTGCATCTTGATTCGACAGTTGTGGTACGAATACTTGAACATGATCTAATAAAACATCTGCTCGATACTTCACGATTCCTTGTTCCACAGTACGTATAATGTTTATAGCACGCGGAGTTGGTTCTGTTGGATAGACTGGCTCTGATGTCGGCTCTGGTGTTGGTGTAGGGAATGCATTCACCGTAATTGTTGCCGTATCAGACGTACTGCCATAGGTTCCTGTTACCGTTACAGTACCTGGCGCAATCGCTGTTAAGACATTCCCTTGTATCTTAGCGATGGTTGAATTGCTTACCGTAAAGGTTGTATTAGCCGTTTGGTCTTGACTGGTTCCATCCGACAGGCTTTCTGTCATTTGGAATCTTTGCTTTCCTCCTACTGTTACTTGCCCTGTTTTAGGTGATAGAACCATGCCTGTTGTTGTAACAGGTGTTGCATTCACCGTAATCGTCGCCGTATCAGACGTACTACCATAGGTTGCCGTTACGGTCACAGTTCCTGGTGCAATCGCTGTTAATTCATTATTTTGCATTGTGGCGATGGCAGCATCGCTTACCGTAAAGGTTGCATTAGCCGTTTGATCTCGACTTGTTCCATCCGACAGGTTTTCTACTAGCTGGAAGTTCTGTGTGCCTCCTACGGTTACTTGCCCTGTTTTTGGTGATAGAACAATGCCTGTTATTGTGACAGGTGGTGTATTCACCGTAATCGTAGCTACAGTTTCGTTGCCCGCCGTATCGCGTGCATATACCGAATATATGCCATTCTCCATTGCTTCGAACTCTAATTCATTAACAATGTCCGCTCCTCCACCTGAAGCGAAGAAAGCTATTTGCTGCTCTCCCTTTGCCCAGCGAAGAGCAACCAATGTATTGCCTTGAGTTGCTCCTTCCGTCTCAACTTCAACATCTACTAACACCGTTTTATTTGTAGGTTTAACAGGGAAGGGTGTTAATGTCAATTTTGGTGCTTGCTTGAACAAGTTTGAAACCGTTATACTAGATTGCGCGAAATTACCTGCAGTATCCTCTACATAAACTGTATATTCACCATTTCTAGCAGCAAAAAATTGATTCGTGAATGATGTTCCTTCTCCTGCTTGAAAGTAGGACGAATCTTGCAATCCTTCCGCCCAAAGCTGCTTACTAATTGCCACATTGTCCACTGCAGTAGCATTTATTAGAATATCCTTATTTGTAAGAGCAGTTGTACTTGCTGTGAGCGAAACGCTTGGTGCTACAAGATCAATATTGGACACAATTATTGATCTTAGCGCCTCGTTCCCAACGCTATCTCGAGCATAGACCGTGTAATGTCCATTGGCGTTCGCGGTAAAGCTATTAGTAAATGCAGTACCATCGGTTGTGAAGTAACTCTCTGCGTGAGTGCCGGCTGCCCATTTAAGTAGCTTTACACCACTAATCGCATCAGTTGCATTAACCTGCACGGTTACATGCCGATTAGTTGCTTCATTAGGCGCCAGTGTATGCGAAAGGTTTGGACCGGTGTTGTCGTATATAACAGATGAGCCATCTGTTGTTGCTGTAATTTCAGTGCTTGGAGCCCCCTTATCCGAGAATACAACAGCGGACACTGATAAATCCCCTTCGTTCACAGCATCAGTTAACTCCAGAGAAGCAGCCCAGTCAGTACCACCTCCTAAAGCTGTTACCATTACACCAGCAATCTTCAAAACAGGTGCTGCTATAGGAAGATCTGTTTGTAAGGAAACCGTTACCTCATCACCCTTTTTGGCATACACAGAAAGTCCACTATTAGATGAAATCTTTAGCGATTTCACTACTGGAGTAGCCCGATCAATCGTATAATTGGTAAAGGTATGATTAATTGTCTTTGTCCAACCATCAGTAAAGTCAACAAGAGCCACCCACATCGCATTCGTTGGAATGTTCAAGGCGTTAGTTGTGGTTTGTAGATCTACTCCATTAACTGAATACTGAAAGATCGTATTGCCAATTGCGTATTGATTTGTGCCTTCAATCTGAAAAGAATTTATCGTTGCCCAAGTAGCGGTTGCAGGAATACTCATTGCGTCGTTCGTTTGAGTAATTTCACCGTAGTTGCTATAGGTAAACTCTTCATTCCAACTATCTCGAAACCAACCGCTATCAAAATAGTTGGAGGGTGTAACCCAATCAGCATTAGTCGGTGGCGTAGAGCTTTTTTGTATTACCCCATTAAGGCTATATGTGTATTCAGTTACTGTCCCTGTGTAAGTGTTATTGGTAATTGCCTGGTAGCTCCTCATGACTTGCCCTTCAAAGGTAGCTGCACGAACCTGAGTTGGACTGGTGAACGTTACAAACGATCCTAACATTGGCAGAAGCAATATTACTATTGCCAAAGTGGAGAAAACACCTCTTTTTTTCATGCGAATTTTCCTTTCATTGATGATATGTAATATTTCAAATGGATAGGCTAGATAGTTTTTTCATGTAGTTGCCCTTCTTTACCTTTTTTTATTTCTGTGTAGTAGCAACCTCAACTAAGTGGACAATTTGACTTAATTGAGTTTCCCATGAACATCCCCTTAGCAGTACAACAATGAATAGTCTACTTATCCTTACATGTATGACTACATATTCCTTCTTTAAATGTACTATAAAAAAAGATAGATCGATACTAACAAATGTTAATAATGAGACTATTAACATGCCAAATGAGGATCCATCAACAACGTTTCACAGCGGAAAGCAATAATTCTAATTGCTCTGCTATTTGGGGCACAAATTGTGATATACATGATTCATAGTGTAGTAGTTTTTGATGAGGAAAGTAGGTTTTAAACCGCATGAAGAGCTTTAAATTATAAAGGTGTGTTAATTTAGAACGGTGAATGATGTTAAAGATAAAATACAACGATTCTTCCAAAATACTATCAAAAGGTTAAAAATAATTCTTGTATCTTAACCTTTAATAGTTATAGAATTGATTATTATATAACTTTATTTTCTGCTACATAGGGTATTTTAAACAAAGTTATTATAGATTATACAGAGAGTAGAAAGTACAATAACTCTAAAAACGAGGTTACACATCATTAGCAATTTAAGAATAGATTGAACACAACATATTAATTTCTTTTATTTCAAAAAGTTGTATCTCTTGTCCTATTCCTTGTTAGATGTGACTTTATACAAAACTATAACTTACTTATAATGATGTAGGGCAATTTTCCTGTATAATTCTCCGTAATCATTCATACAATCCTCTTTTGAATAATTACCGGGAAATAGCAAATTTATTTTTTAACTTCTTCTTCCAGCATCTCTTTAATAAATTGAAAAATTTTTTCTTCCATTTAACATAGAATAGATTGTAATTATAAGAAAAATAGAACATTACAAAAAGCCACATCCAATTAGGTGTGACTTTTATGTATTAGTTATCTAAATAAATATACACCTCGACAGTATTGGTTTCTTCTGTATAAATAAAGTCACGGTTTACTACTTTGTAAAATGCATTTTCCAACCCTACTCTATCACCTACATTTGGCAAAACAGGTGTTGTATCTTTAAATTCTTTCATTACAAGGCACTCGCCATTTGCTTCACAATATATAACAGATAATCGCTTCATTATTTTATACCTCCCTTCACACTAATCATAATGCGAATGGAAATGATTGTATGTAATAACATTTTGATATAAAAAAGCACCCACGATCAAATGGATGCTTAGTTAATTATTGAATTGGGCAAGGTGCTTTGACACAGCTTGGTGGCTTAGATGAACCTCCACCTCCATCACTTTCATAATGTGGTTTGCTTGCTACTCGCACTTGCACCACTAGCTAATGCTAAACTTAAAAATAAAACACCTAAAATAGACAACATTGATTTATTCTTTTTCGTAATTTCAGAAGGTTGCACGTTGTATATTGCTAAAATTCCACCTACAGCATCTACATTAAAATAACCATTAAGAGTTTTCACTTCACCATTTTTCGTTTAAATTATCATTTTATTATACAAGTTAAATCCCTTCCCTTAAAATCATATCATAAAAAGGAGCCTATCCTCAGAGGACAAACTTCTGAACTAAAGAAAGTTTAACTTAGCTTGTTTCTGACATACAAGTATAAGCGAACGTGTTATTTTGTAACTGTTATTTTGTTAGCGTATTTCCGTACGCTTTTGATAAAACTTGATAATATCAATTTATATCATTTTTTTCCGAACTTCCTTGATGTTAAGAAATTCATCTAAATCAAGGAAATAAAAAATATAATGTTATCATTGTATAACCGAATGCAAATGTGAATTTTTGAGACAGCCATTTGTCTCGAGAATAAATGAATATACCCCACACCAAAATGCTCGACAATAACATTAGCCACAACCACATGTAATCAATGTAAAACCATTTCAAAAAATCCAATTCCAACCACCTACCTCCCTTAATCTAATACTATTTTATTAGACACCCTCTACATAAATACCCTTATATCCATCCAACTACAATGATCGTATCAAATTATTCAAAGAGTTATTTAATTTCATGTCACCTTGCACAAGTACTTACGATTTAACTTTGTTAGGACTCGTATCAGGACTACGATTTGGTTAGTTAACTGGATTAACAACCGATTGTTTCGATTTTAAGAATAATCAAGTAAAAATTGATCGAGCATGGGACCACAATCGAAAAAACGCTCAAACCTCAGTATTTATAAGGTTTCAAGCGCTTTTTATTTCAGTTAAAAAATTAACCTTTAATTTGTAATAGACGTCCCATTTGGACGTTCCCGTTCTTATACCATTAAAGCTCACTATAAGGGCATAACTGTAAAGCTATTTAACAGCTGCGTTGCCCTGGCCAAGCTCCTTGCATTTTACTTAGAAATACGATTTGCCCAATATGATAGGCGTCATGCATTGCTAAACTCTTCAGTTCAAGCACTAATGTTCTTTCTCCACGGATCTCTCTATACAAATCCTCTTCTTCTGATTTAGTTAGTATTTTTTCAAGTTCACGATGAACATACAAGTATTCCTGTTTGGTTTCAGCCCAATTTTGCATCGTCACAGTTGGTAAACGAAATGTAGCGTCATTATTTTCTGCCTGTGGTTCATTCGCTGTTTCACCAAGGAATCGCACTAGAAGTCTCTTTTTATAGAAAAGTAAATGACAAACTATTTCCCAAATGGAATTCGTTGGCCCCTCGACTGGTTTCCAAATTGCCTGTTCAAACGTAATATCCTCTAATACTTGTTCAAGTGGCGGAAACCAGTCTTCTTCATCTAAGCAACTTGCCCATTGTTGTAGCAAAAGTGTCTTAACATCCATTTCCTATTCCCTCCAATTTAATCCCTTTAATAGAGAAAATTTCTTTGATCATCAAAATTCATTTACCGTCTATTAAACTAGCTCACTAACGGACATTAATTTTCTATTATTCAGAAAAATGTAACGAACTTAGTTTATCATAACTCGTGTTAAACGAGAAAGAACAACTGAAGCCTTTCTTTAAAACGTATTATCAAATAAATTTTCTGCCATCCCCTGTAAGATGTCATGCTCCTCAAATGTCATTAGTTGTTCTTTTGTTATCATTGACTGTTGGATTAGACGATTGGATTGAATCGTTACCAGTTTTTCAAACAAGTTTCGGATATAACGACCATTAGAGAAGTTAGGAATACTTTCTATTGGCATTTGATGTAGTTGCATTTTCATATGATGTGCAAAAGCTTCTCCAAATTTATAATCATTGGTTTGACAAAGCATAGCAAAAATATCATAGAGTTCATCCGTGCTAAAGTTATCAAACTGAACAAAATGATTGAAGCGTGATTTAAAACCTGGATTGGATTGTAAAAATTCCTCCATTAGCTCTGTATAACCAGCAACGATGATGACTAAGTCATCCCGTAAATCCTCCATAGCTTTTAATAGACTATCAATTGCTTCCTTGCCAAATGCATCCTGTTTGTCGTTGATCAAAGAATAAGCTTCATCAATAAAAAGAACTCCTCCTTTTGCCTTATGAACCACTTCTTGAACCTTTAACGCTGTTTGACCTACATATCCTGCGACAAGCCCTGCACGATCTGTTTCTACAAAATGCCCGCTTGATAGTACACCAAGATGCTTATAGATTTGACCAATAATACGTGCCACTGTTGTTTTTCCTGTGCCAGGATTACCTGAGAAAACAAGGTGATAGGTAATGGGGAAACTTGTTAAGCCATGATCTACGCGCAGGCTTTGGATTTTAATAAAATTTATTAAATTATGTAGTTCCTTTTTGGCATTAGGCAAACCTACAAGACTATCCAGTTGCATTTGTAGTTTTTCAATCTCTTGCTCGATTTCAGGCGTAATCCGCAATCGTTCATCGTCGATAAATTCACCACTGTAAATAATCTTTCCCTCTTGGTTATAAAAATCGCCTCGACCATGCTTTTTACCATGCACCAACTCCCCTATATAGGAGGCCTGTCCATTGGCATAATAAAGTGTTCCTCGTCCTGTCATCGCATCCTCTTTAAATTGACCTTCTGCTTCAAGAGCACCATGCCTAGAATAGATTTTCCCTTTGCCATGCTTCATATCTTCAAAGAAATGGCCATCATATTGGAGCGTTGTCACACCATTGGTAAGCTCCTCAGTTGTTGGTGATTCCGTAGGGTAAAAGAGCTTCCCTGCCCCTTGCATATGATGCCAAATAAAATCACCTTCGTATTGTAAAAATCCATTTGGATAATATTGCTTGCCTTTGCCTTTTTTCATGCCATGAACAAAATCACCCTCATACTGTGGCTGATTTAAATGAGGATACTGTGCTCGCAATGCTTGATAAGGGGCAATCGCATCCTCTTCATAATATAAAATGCCATAGCCATCCATTAAATCATTACGAAAATGCCCCTCATAATGAATTTTACCGTCCTTATATAAAATGCCATGACCTTGTTTTTTATTTTGAATAAATTCGCCCTGATAAACGAGTTGTCCTTTTAAAAACATAATGCCGTTTCCTTGCTTCATATGATTGACGAATTCACCCTCGAATAATCGTTCACCTTCTTGATCAAATATTGTACCCTTGCCGTCATAAATATCGTGGCCAAAATCATTTTTTTTGACGCCACCTTGATACATGATTGTTCCATTTGGATAAAAAAGTTCTTTTTCTGCATGATTATGTGTCATTTGATTGCCTTCCTTTATCATTTCAGTATATGCTCAATTATAGCGTGGATAAGAATACATATGTGCGAATTTTTAGAATTTAAGGAGACAAGCATGAAGAAAAGATATAAAATACTTCTAGGCATTTTACTACCACTACTTATTCTGTATATCTCTACAATGCTATTAACGCGTGACACTGATTTTTCAAAGGAGGTTACGGAGCGTCTTGATGTTGATGAAATTAATGCCATTGAAATTATTCGTGCCTCAGATGAAAAAACAATAAAGATTACTGAGGCGGCTGAAATGAATCAAATCATGCAGCAATTGAACGAGCAACCATTAAAAAAGGTATGGTTTGCTAAATCTAATTTTAAAGAAGCTTATTGGATAACTTTAGCTCTTAAAGGTGACCGAGAAGTTGGCTTACGTTTAGATGATGCCAAGCATTTATTCGTTTATTTATATGAAGAAAACTACATGAAGGATTACAAGCTTGCTAGTGATTTTGATATGACATTCATTGAACAGCTTTTTCAACAATAATGAAAATGACCCATGCGCCAAGGCATGGGTTTTTAAATACAACGATAATTTTGTTGCATGGACTGGATAGTCGCAATGATCTCTTCTCTTAGCTCAATAGGCTCCATTACTTCAATATGGGCCCCTTGACTCAGCAACCACGTTTTGATACCAAGTCCAAATACTTCTGCTTCAAAAAAGTGTGCACCATCTTTTTGCGAGATTAATTTTGCTGTCGGCAAACGATCTAACACTGCCTGGGGAGATATTCCTTTGTAAAGAAATCGAAGTTGCGTGAGCTCACCAGTGTGTATAAACTGAATACGCTTGCGGAACGCCTCTTCTTGAAAGCGATTGGTATATGGATTTTGAAAATTTTTATCTAATTCACGTACCTGTTGAATATCATCCATTCGATAAACAATTGGTAGGTCTAGATCCCCTGCTATTAAATAAAAATAGTATTCTGAAAAGATAACAGCGAGAGGTTTTAAAATCTTTTGAGTCGAGGTCGTGTCACGCTCGCTTACATATTCAATTTCGATCATCTTGTGCTTTTCAATGGCTGCTGAAATACTCCAAATAAGAGATAATAATGATTTATTTCGATGCATATCAACATAAAGATGTTTTTCCTTCATCATGTTTCTCTTCTGTGGATCTGTTGCCACAAGAGAAATGAGCTTATCAATAATATCATTCATCTCTGCTTTTAAAAATGCTCTTGATGCGATAAGTATTTTGACAACCGCTACTACTTGCTCTTCTGATAAACAATTGTTCGCAGTATTTGTCAGCTTGTACTCTTTTGCTGCTCGCATATATTGTAAATGATAATCCCATTTAGCTTTTTTCATATATGCTCGTATTAGATCGATATCTCGTTGTATTGTTTTTTCACCAACTTGATGTATCAATGCTTCCTGCTTCTTGTTGATTCCTTGGCCATCCATTAATCTGTCAAATATTGAAAGAACACGATAGCCTTTACTCTGTTGTGAATCTACCATAAATCCCACTCTTTCTGTTATGTCAAATGCCAAACGATCTGAACATGTTTAGTCTATATCACTACCTTACTTCTATTTTATTTGGTATAGTTGGTACTATACGCCTCCTGCAATAAAACATCATTCAATAAACGAAATAGGCTGTATTCTTGACATAATTAACAATAATTTCACAAACAATGAAGCAAAAGTATGTTGAAATAAAAAGGACTTTAATCCATTCGATTAAAGTCCTTTGCCTTTTATTTTAATCTGACAGCTGTGCCATACACTAACACTTCTGATGTGCCATCCATCACTGAAGACGTTGCAAAGCGTACGCCTACAACGGCATCTGCACCTAGTTGACGTGCCTCTTCCTCCATTGCTTGTGTAGCGATTTCACGGGAGCGTACGAGCATTTCAGCATACTCTTTCATTTCTCCCCCCACAATATTTCGTAGTCCAGCGATCATATCACGCCCAATGTTTCTAGTCTGCACAGAATTCCCCTTCACAAGACCTAATGTTTCCATAACTTCTCTTCCAGCCACAACATCTGATGTTGCTAATAGCATAGTTAGTTATACCTCCTCGTTTTTCAACTCTTTTATAGCTTCCACAGCCTCTTCAATAGAAGATGTGATAACCCCATTACGTTTAATTAAGCCAATAACAAATAAATTACGATAGACAAATTGATTTTCTAGTCCATCTCGTACCAGTGCCTCTATTTTTTGCATATTGTCTCGTCCTTGTTGACGAACATCTGTCATTACACCAATAATGGGACGGTTTAGCATGGAAAACGCCCCGATTTCAGCGGCCACACCTGAATCAATTTCAACGCCATCTAATACAGCAATCAATACATCGCTATTTTGCAGCATCTCCAAATCTGCTTGAGCAATTGCTAAACTATCCGCATAAGCCGATTTATCATTGATGGCATCGTTCTCCTGTGGTACGTATAATGCGATACCTGGTACTACCTCACGAATTGCTGCTGCTAGCTGCTCATTGACTAAACGATCTCCTAAAGAAAATAATCCATTTGCTAAATAAGCTTTCATGTTGAACTCCTCAATCTACTGTTTTTTCAAAAATGATTTTATGTCTTCCCTTTTCATCAACAAATGTTGAAACAATATCAAACCCATGCTTGAGATTGGTGATGAGCATGGCTTTACGTGCATTTCTGCCATATGTACGAACTTTGTGAAAACCTAATGTTTTGATATGTTCATGCTGTTTTTTCATTAACTGACTAGCAATTCCCTGCCCTCTCTTCGTGACATGAACACCACCCAACCAACTATAAAATACACCATCTGGATGTGGGTAGCCTAGTTTAAAGCCGATTATGCTTTCTTCCTCAACCGCCAATAAACAAAGAAGACCCTCTTTTCTTTCTAACTTTTCGACTGACAGCTTGGCACCGTCGAAGACATGGGCATGTAGTTCTTGCAATGGTTCAAGCCATTCATAGGGTATACCTTCTATCGTCACTATATACATGTTCATCACCTCTATCTGTTTGATATTATAACAGAATTGCATTACCTTAGTGAGGCTTGAGCAAACAGCTCCAAAACTTAAAAGGCTCGTTTTGTATCTGGTTTTAAGGAAATCGCTGCTATTTCATTACTGATCAGAAGGCATATAAGTTAGTTGATTTCAGCTAATAATTACTTATAATAGAAAGATATCATCCACAACACATCATTAGAGGTGCAATTTTTATGTATTTTGGCATTATTCCACTTATTCTTTTCATCATTTTTCTCCTTTCTTATCGGAAAGATCCGAGAAAGATGATCAACGGACTATTATTTAATATGTTTGTCTGTTCATTTCTATTATTTTGCTTTATTGCTTCTTTAGCATCTGATTTTTACTTTTTAAGACTGGTTGTCATTATTCCACTGATTGCCTTATTTATCATCATCCCCTTTGCCATTATTGCTTTAATGTTTGGCTTGTTTTTAAATGCGAGAGTATTAATGAAACGGGAGGGTAGACGCTTGGCCAATTCCTTAACTTTACTAGTGGCTATTGGCATCTTATTATTTATCCTATTACCGATTATTAATCCCGCTAGCTTGTTTTCAGCCCATCTTCAACCAATATTTGCTGGGATATCCCTAATTACGTTTTATTTCTTTATCCATTTATCTAATTTCTTATCAGCTTATTTTCTCTATCAATTTAATCGACCAAAGTATAATCAAGATTTTATCATTGTATTGGGAAGTGGCTTAATTAATGACAAGGTCCCGCCCCTTTTAGCTAGCCGCATTCAAAAAGCGATGGATTTCTATTATAAACAAGCAGCAGTTAGCACACCACCAACCATTCTCTTTTCTGGTGGTCAAGGATCTGATGAGAATCTACCTGAAGCTGAAGCCATGCAAAGGTATGCGATCGAAAAAGGCATTCCTATTGAGCATACGCTACAAGAAAACCAATCTGTTAATACCTATCAAAATATGCTATTTTCGAAGCAGATAATGGATGAAATCAAACAAGCTGAGGCATATAACAGTATCTTCACGACAAATAATTTTCATTTGTTCCGTGCAGGTATTTATGCCAGACTTGCGGGCTTGAACAGTCAGGGTATTGGATCGAAGACAGCCTTTTATTATTGGCCGAACGCCATGATTCGTGAATATGTTGCGATTGTTGTTTTGGAACGAAAACGACATATGAAAATGATTGGACCGATCGTTATTATTTCCATCTTGTTAGCTCTAGTCAGCTTTTTCTTTGTATAATCTTTTGAAAGGATTCAAGATACTTTAATGTCATGAATTCTTTCATTGTGTTTTTACACCAAGTACAGCTTCCATTGTTGTTCATAAAATGTCAGATACAATTGACGTGGTTAATTCTCCTCTTGTACTACTGGATAAAGAATAAAATGACCTTTTATATCGGGCGCATCTTTTTAAGCACTTCGATGTCGACCATATCTATAAAAGCTTGAGGAGGGAGTCAGGGATATAGCCATTATTGTCCCATTTGCGATAGTAAATTATTTCCTAAGTTGAAGCTGTTATACAAAGGTCATTTCCTATCCTCCCATTTATTGCAAACGGCTGATTTCTTGTCCTATTCTCTGTATCAGGTGAGCTAGGTTAGACTTCCATTCAGGCCAACTCTCGGATTCACTCCATAGTTCTATAATCTCCCTCTCTCCATACTGATCAGGAATCTCATCTCGAATGTCTTGTAGATACCTTAAGATAAATGTCAAAGATTCTTCATCTGCCATTATTTGTACTTGAGCACCACAAAATTCATTACTATCGAGATATTGGATATAAACTTCTGCTAGCGCCATTGCACTAACATCATAGAAAAAATCGATATCTTCGAAGCTTTCCCCGAAAAAGCCCTTATTTTTCATTTCTTGTACAATATTTAATAATGTCCAGTGATTCGAAACTTTATGTTGTTCAATAAAATCCCGTAAAAAGCCAACTACATCTAATCCTTCATCACATTCCAACGCTTTATAACCCCATGCACCCATCGCATTACACATCTCCTTTCATCTATGAAATTTCAAGTACTTTTCAATCTAAAGAAGTCGTAGTAAAGATAAAAGCCCTTCCATCTGCATTTAAAACTTGCAAATCATTGTCACACTCTATCAGTGGTGTCTCCCAATGAACATGTCCACAGCAAACAATGAGATCAGAAGCACCCTGTAACTCATTCCAAATGCTTGGATTACCTGGAACCTTTGCTGGAATGGCAGGACTTTCATGAAGTACCAGTAGCTTAGGCTTTTGTCTTAAGAGCTGACGCAAACAGCCCATATAATCTGCTTCCCCCATCCGATTCGGTTTGTCGACTCTGCCAATAATTCCTCCTAATCCTGCTATGGCTAATCCACTATACATAACATTCTCGGCAGTGGAGAAAAAATGAATTCCCTCCATCGCGCTCAATTCAGCTTGAGCATCATCGGACAAAACATCATGATTGCCAGCGACCCCTACTACAAAACCAAATTGTTTTTGAAATGCCTGCCATACCGGCAACGAATTCCCACTCGAGCCTCTCTTCAATGGATTCACATATAAATCTCCACATAAGCATACAAGTACTTTAGACGGATTCAAATTAGAAAAATGCGTTTCAAATAATTGTGCGCATGTATCAGCTAACTCTTCTCCCAGCAACCTATGATCGTGTTCAACTACTCCTTGTAAATCGGAGGCAACAATCAACGCATCTAGCTCCTCAGGAAGGCCAATCACCTCACCCCAAAAGATAGGAAGCCAATCATAAGTTATTCCTTTTCCATGAGGCGCTGCTGTCCTATAGGGTATTTTCTTTATTGGCTCCTTAGGTAGGTCGACAATCTTCAACGGTCTTTTTGTTTGTTTCTTCATCGAAAAAACGCTCCTTTTTAAAGATAGGAACCAAAGTAGAACATCATTTTTTCTTCAGTATAGCCGTCTTGTCCTCTCCAAGTTGCCATTGACATAAAATCTGTTCCTCGTCCGCGCTCCTTGCGATAATCATCCTTTGATACTAATAAACCTGCATACCCCCATATTTCCATAACAACATCTCTTTCATATTGATTGGACTTAAAAATATCCTTCCAGCGCTTTTCTAATTGTCTAGCTGCATCCGTATCTTTACAGGATTTCACTGCCGCTAGCATCTGTTTTAAAATCTCTATATCTTCCTCACAAACAATCAATGACTCTTGTTCTTGTACTAAACATTCTAGATCGAGTAAACAATACATTAGCCAGTTTAAGCGAATACCGCCCCACTTCACCCGTTCAAAATTAAGGACATTCAAATCTTCGTTTATATATTCTTCCTTCGACATCATTTTTTGTTCATTACAATAGCCACAGGCACTATAGGATACCAACTCTTCAGGTCGCTCACGATACGTATGAATCGGTAGATCTGCTGTTAAAGCCCAGCTTGATAAGGCACTCCGCATATGTACTTTACGGGTTGAAAGGCTGTGCAAAAAAGCCTTCACTACAAGATCCTTTGTTAAAACTTCATCATGAAGCTGTCTCAATCTTTTTACACATTCATCATGAGAAATCGTTAAGCGATCAAACATCAAGCCCATCTTTTTCGCATACTGAAAATCATCCTCTGTATAAGTAAATCCTCCCGCTTTCCATCTACCTGATTGCCAATATGTTTGCATTAGAATTTTCTTTGCTTTCTGATCCATTAAAAATTTCCTCCTGCTAAAGTTCTAACTTGACCTTTAGTTTTTCCGCCATCTCTCTCCACGGCCGCTTCCAAAGCGAACTATCGATTTCATCTTCTGTTTGATCTAGCCAATAATCGCCTTCCATCAGCTCAAACATATCCATAAAGGTAATAACAGCACATGCTGGATTGTTCATTACCGTTATCATCGGCTCTGGACCATCATCCCAGTTGTAACCATTGACTACAGCATGCAAAATGATAGGCGAAGAAATTTTGCTTATTTGATGACACATCTTGTCTAAAGTTTCTTCATATAAGATGGCATCCACTTCTCGTTGTTCTTCTGAATTCAAGGACAATCTGATGGCACCAGGTGTATCTAACAGTAAATCGGCTATGTCTCGATGAGCTCTTGCTGCATACCAGGCAGTAGCTGTAATGCCTTCTGTAGCCTGTAAAGTGACGCCTCTTGCAAGTAGTAATGAAATAACTTCCTTCTGCTTAAACTTCACGGCTTTTTTGAGTGCCGTATCCCCTAGCTTATCTCGCGCCTCCAAGTCTATATTTTGTGCAAGTAGCAGCTCAATCCCCTCAAGTGGCATCCGATTAGTCAGGAAAAGCATTAACGGTGTTCTTCCTCGCACATCGCGTTCATTTACATCAAGCTTGTCCACAGCTGCCCGCACAGTCTCAAGATCTTTGGATTTACTAACCTCCATCCATTCCATTCGACTTTCCTCCTAACTAATCCATTGTCGTAATTTCTCTAGCTCCTCTTTAATCTGTGTTGCTTCTTGTTTCATACGCTGTCTCAACTTCTGAGGACTGCCAAATAGTCGATATAGAACAAATTCACGCTCATAATCTTCTTTATCTTCTAACTCTTGAACAAGGGCCTTTAAAAGGTTTGCATCCATTATTTCAATCCCTTTTAGCGGTTTAGCTGATTCATTGGCGCCAAGCAGAATCGCTACAAACACAGGAATTAGCTCAGTTGATAAGCCATGAGCCTCTACAAAAGCTTCCCCATAAGAATCCTGCACAGACTGATGTTCGGAATCGACCAGGGCCATATAATTTAACACGAGCGGAAAGTAATCCTTACTGTATAGTCCTAATCCAAAAACTGCATAAGTGCCAGGCATGGCTGATTTTTCACTTGGCTCAACATCCTGATACCATGTAAATTCCTCCATGGCTATCTGAGCATAATCCGCTAATAAAGGAAAAAGACTAGGATACGCTAGGCAATTAGCAAAAAACTGATGCAGCTTTGATTTGGCTAGCTTTTTAAGCGGAAGGAAATTTTTCACTTTCGCCTTTAATGTCATGTTATAACCCTTTGGAAAGCCTTCCTGTAAAAGATGAATGATATAATGAAGCGCTTCTCGATAAGCCGTTTCTCCTTCTTCCTTCATTCGTAGATCAATCGTTTGCAAAATATCATTCGCTCTGCCTTCAAAAACATCACTTTTGTGCATACTTTCAAAACGGCCGCTTCCTTTTTGCAAATAATCTATAGCCTGCTGAGAGCCAAGCTGTTTAGCAAGCTTCAGGTATTGCAAACGAGTAGCTGGTTCTTTGTAACCTAGTTTGACTGTCACATAAAGAAAGAAATCTAGTTTTTCCTGCTCGATATCCTGTGCTGTGTCCTCGGTTTTTGGCACCCACTCATTTGTGTAATCTCCTGCTTGTTCAAAATGGTATTTTAAAAAGTGGTCCTCTGCCCAATTTTTAAAGGCTGTCGTATAATAATAGATCCACTGATCTAAACGCTCCTTATTTGCAAGATGTTTTTCTTGTAGTTGGCGAACAAGAGGTTCAATCTCCTCTGCTGTTTGCTGAAAGAAATGTGGATTGACCAAATGCTGGGCAAAGAAAAATTCATCATTGTCACTTGGACGTACAGGAAGTTCAGCCAAAACCTTTGTTTGAATAAAAGAAGCTAACTCCTGTTTCATGAACGCCAGCTTATGTTCATGAAGCAGCTCCTTTTGAAAAACCCAAATGGTCTCTCCATGCTCAAATTCGAGCATTACCTGAAAATGATAATCAAAAAATCGAGGCCCATATGGCTGTGCTTGAAACATCCTCTCCATTTTCGTACTTAATGCCGAAAAAAGTTCCTCAACTTGATTCTTTTCTGTAAATTCTTGTATGTATGTCCCTGCATCCACCTTATACGCACTATCACTCCAACTAAATGGCTCGTAGACATCAATATAAATAGTCCCATTTTGGCTTTGACCTTTTTTCCATGCAACTTTTAAATAGTTAAAGATCCCAGCTTGTAGTCGACTTTGATTTTGAATGGCACTTATGCGTTGACTTTCTTGCTGATAAACGGCGGTAAGTTTCTCCCACACATCCGCTAAAAAATTCTCTACAGACTGCTTCAAATGCTACACCCTCTCTCTTAGAGAAAAATCTCTCGCCAAAAATTATTTAGCGAGAGATCATCTTATCCGATTGTTTTCACAACCGTTCCTTCTTGATTCTTAATATGTGTTTTCATAATTTGAAAACTGACACCATCTAAAGAAGATAATGCAAATTGACTTTCTTGCGGCACTAACTTTTGACTTAACTCGTCAACTGCCGCTTTGTTCAATGTAATGGTAATTTCCTGTTCATTCTCACGATAACCTACTTGATTATCCGCTTTAAACACAATTGTTAAATCTTGACCGACTAAGCTAAGATTCTTGTCTTTTAAAATCCGTCCACGTAATAATTTGCTAATGACATCTGCCTGCTTAGCTCCTAGTTGAACAACATTGGATTGCTTGTTAAACCAACCCTTTTTCCCTACCTGCCAAGCCAGTTGATCGACGAATAGAAAGCCTGTACTTGAACCATCTTCCACCATTCCTCGTTCAACCGCCCTTACAATCTCAGGGTTTTGTAATAACGAAGCTCGTGTTAAGTCTGTTATATAGCTTGGAATTTGGTTGATGCCTGCCTGTAGCACACCGAGTGTTTTCCATGTTTGCATCGCTTCTAGTTCATCCTCTGTAATGCCCACCATTTGGATAAACTCCACTTTGCCATTTGGCGTATCCATTTCAGCAAGTTCAGGATCATGTGTGAAGGCAAGTGCAGTTAATTGTGTATCGGCATCGAGACAAATGGGACCATTTGCATCTAAATAATCGCCTGTTCTAAAAACATTCCCACTATTAAAAACATATCTTCCCATATTCTGTAGTAAATTCAAGGCCCAGGCAGGGGGCTCGTCCTCGTCCTCGCTGCGCACTAAACGAAATGTCAATTCAAATCCATACCCACTATATTCTTCATTTTCAAGTTCTTTTTCATATAATTCCGAGAACCCATATGTAACAAAATGCCAATGGGGAATCGGTGTTTCACTTTTATAGGCACTTATGCCATCTAAAGGGTCTTGTCCCCCTAAAGAATAAGGAATCATGGTTCCGTAATGCTTTGGCTCCTGCTCCCCGTACACCTGTGTTAATGCTTGATCAACCGCATCCCAACCAACCGCAATGACTTCCTCACTCATTTACATTTCCTCCCTGCTGTTGTCACTACCGACTCAACTCCCTAATCAATATGATACCAATTTTATGGTAGCTCATTAACAGCAATAGGACTCATTTTCAGTTTCTTTGTAACTAGGTTTATTTTCATTTGGTATGAGGTAAATATTACTAATGAAAAAAATTAGGCCATCTTCTTGGTAACCAAAAAGATGACCTGTCTAACCTACTATTTTGACATTTCAATTTATATGAAATGTCAAGGCTTGGAAATCTATTTACGTTAGCCATACAACATGGCTGGCTCACGCACAACATGTAAATAGTCTGCCAGTTTTCCCGCAAATACTTTCTCTAAGTATGGCAATTGTGCTAGACAGTGTGGCGTCATCAATGCTGGATTTTGATAAATTTTTAACCCTCCCACTTTTAATAGCGTCGCTACAAACTGGGAACAAAAATAAGCACGCTCTCTTCGCACTTCCTTTTGCATCATCACACCAAAAAGCCCGATAAAATTATATTTATAACGATCTCGATTCCAATACATATAGCGCACAATTTTCATCATTTCTAAATATTGATAATGAGAAATTCTACATCGATAAATGACACAATCTGCTGACTCAAATAGCCCTCTTTCCGCGTCCTCTCGCAAAAAGCCTCCGCTTAAAGGATTGTTTAATTGCCTTCGTCCAAAGCTAAACATGTCAAATAGTCCTTCATCAAAGGCAATTGACGCATGATTCATCTCTCTTCCTGTATACATACCTATCGCTTTCGATAATAATGTCCCTGTTTTAGTTAATACTATGTAAATCGTATGTGCCATTTCTTCACCTACTCCAATATTCTTTCTACAACTACCAATACGTTTTAAATCTTCAAATGGTTTCGTGAATTTCCTTTTTTTATTAAGTATATACTTTGAATCTAAATATTTTCTTATTAGAACCTGAAGAATTCCTTAAGATTTAGCTTTATTTTCTAGTATTTGAGTTAAACGAACTATGATTATATCAACTTCTGAAAAATCTATTTTTGAACTACCTTTATTTATATGCCGTTAATTGTATTGTTATGTGGGGTACTTTTAGGTACAAAGCAATTTTTCACTGGGGTATTATTCTAGATTAGAAAAAACAAATCACTAAAGTATTCATTCATCTTTTCCCTTATAGTCACGCAATAATAATTAAACGAACATATCATATACCACAAATTTATGGAGTAGTCGCCTTGGTTCAAAACTAACCATACAGCTGATTGTTCCTTGTAAATGACTGGAACAACTGCCAAACACAATCTATCATAAATGTGTGTTTGGCTTTTTTTGTAAGACCCTATGTTTGAATCGAATTACCAACAATTACAAAATCTTGATACGCCTTTTTAACACTGTTTTGTCATGTACATCCAATCTAAAAATTGATTATGCTGCATTGCTTTAATAAGGTTTTCTGTCATCCGTTTGTATTATTATAGAACATACGTTTGTATTTTACAAACCCAAACGTAATTAAATTGAGTGTTTGAGCTTTCTTGTTTAATATTTTTATAGTGTTCTTAAAATCTACTTTTAATCAATATCAACTATATATTCACTTCTTGTCAATTTCATTTTACTTGCAGCCTTTTCAGAAAGATGGTTTGTATACACGCCCACACTAAGAAACCCGCATGATAACCTGTAGTAAAATCTCAGGCATTCCACCAAATTCTTCAGACTTCGGGTCCTAAATTTAAATTTACTTTTTTAAAAATTTGTACCACGGGGCTCCTATAAAGAAAACGGCAAACAATAGGATAAGAAAATCGTAGGCTTGTATGCCATCTAAAAAAAGAATTAGTAACACGGCTATACATGCCAATATTCTAAGTAAAACTGATTTTTTCATTTAAGACCCCATTCTTTTATATTCTTTTATACTATGAAATATATTCCGCTATATTATATAGTTACGAAACGGATCGAGGAACGTTTAAACGGTAAACTTGGTTTAAATTTGAAGTTAACAGACAAACATAAAACCTTTTCAGATAATCTTAATGCTGTTAGTAAATAAATGGCTTTCACACAAAACTCATGTTAACCTTAAAGTACGCATTAATTTACATAAATTGGAGGCATAAAAATGTTTGATAATTTACGTTTCTATATGCAAGTTGTTTCAACAATTTTAGTGATCATCTTTGTTTTCATGAATTTTTTGGGGCATTGGACAGCAGATCGATTCGTTCAAATCATATTTTTCTTTGGTATGGTATTCGCCGTTTTCAGTGCAGGTATTGAAACTGAAAAAAAACTAAAAAACAGAAGCTGATTGGAATGCTAAATCAAAGGCATGATTATTATTTTCTTTGTGAAGGCAATTATCGTTGAATAATTTTTTAAAAGAATTCGACCTTTCTAAACTCTCCTACCATGCCTAATGAAATGTTTGACTTTGCCATCCTTAGAACGATTTCGCCCTGAATCACTAGGTTCATAGATACCTTCGTAACATAGTATGCCTCGTCATTCCACTTCTCTCACAGCCTTCCTATTCTTTTAATCAAAAGGGAGGTTATCCTCCAAGACCCCCCTTTGGTCCCTTACTATTTGCAAACGGATCTTTATATTACAAAAATAAAAAGCCCCCATAATAGAGACTTGGATTAATGCCATCTGGATTTACATTATTTAGTTACCTAAAATAAATATGAGGTGATACTTTGTCAGGCATTTTTAAATATACAAAATATATTCTTATGCTCATTTCTGCTGTTCAGTTAACTAGGTTCAGTCCAGAATATTTGGAACCAATACTGCTTTATGAGTATTTATTATTTATAGCATTATGTTTTTTACTTGGTATATTAGAAGACTTTTTTAAACCTAGCATAAAAACAAATATTTTAATTCGTACAGCAATTATCATTTGTTCTCTCGTTTTATTGATTACTTCATTCTCCTTTAAAGCCACTGCTACCATTATTTTTTCTATAATAATGTTTATTGCAATTAGTTTCTCTCTATTTTTAGCAATTAAGCAAAAGGAATAGCCCCGTGAATATAGAAAAATTTACGGATATTAAAACATCTTCTGTACAAACTAATTTCAGGAGGTGAAATCCATGCCCAAAAATAATAACAACCAAAATTTTAACCAAAACGTTCCGAATGCAACACCCAATGCTATGAATTCAATGAGTCAAGAATTTGGAAATGAGACTGATGTCAATCAAATACGTCAGCAAATCCAACAAGCAGAAGCTAACAAACAACAAGCTTCTGGTTCAAGAAACTCAATGAATGAAGAATTCGGGAATGAAACAGATGTCAATCAAATTCGTCAACAAATCCAACAAGCGGAAGCTAACAAAAAACAAGCTTCTGGTTCAAGAAACTCAATGAATGAAGAATTCGGAAATGAAACAGATGTCAATCAAATTCGTCAACAAATCCAACAAGCAGAAGCTAACAAAAAATTTGCTTCTGGTCGATTTGCAAACGAAAACAATTCAAAATAAGTTAAATAATAATCCCCAACCGGCAACTTTTTTACTGCCGGTTTTTTGTTTAATACCTTCCATGAACACGTTGATCATCCAACTTCTATGATACGATTTTTCAGCATGGTTATACTATATTGGCAATAAAAAAGACACTCCTTCAAATGAAGGAATGTCTAGGCATTTATCTATACATATCTAACAGATTTAATAAATACATTTCTGTTTCATTTATCGAAAACATTACTTCTTTATGCAGTTTATCTTCCGTACAATCTTCAGTAAAAAATACTAAGTATTTGTTTACTTCAACGAAGAATTTTTCAAACTGTTGTAAGAACTCATCAATTTTTTGATCGCCAGGTGTTACAGATAAGTAAATAGTTTTGAATAAATTAAAGTCACTGTATGCATTGCTTAAAAAATAGATTGCCAATATTTTATCGCTAATGACATATGATTTTACAAAGGACAGGTTTTGTTTTAATTTATTCAATGCATTTATAAGATTAGTAGTTTGTTTAAGCATATTTGCAGTATTACTATACATCTAATAACCACCTCCAATTTAATAATAAGCAAAAAATCACCAAATTGGAATAATATTCTGCATTTTTATGTTCAAAAGCAAGAACTGACTAATCAAAGCGATGGAGACTCCATTGGTTGTACTTTTATACCATCCCCAATTGGGTGACGATGGCTTCAGTCCAAACGCCAATCACCAATAATAAAAAAATCCACCCCACAAACTTGATGAAGATTTTTAATAAAGGGTTTTCTGAAAATTCTCTTGAAAAGGGGCTCACCTTTAAAACATCATGAGGGTATTTCAACAACATATATGAAAAACTGCCAAAAATGAACGTAACCCATATAGCAGCTATGAACGTTTCCAATGTGTCACTCCTAAAATTGAGTTTCAATTATCACATAATTATTATATTCTTTCCCCCTCCTTTTTTGTGCCACCAGAGTACCATTTTGCATCGTTGCATTTTCGTCAACATAAAAAATCATTAACAAGTGATTTTTTTACGCTATTTAATAACTTAGCTATTCCAATCTAAATATTTTTCCCCTTATTAAAATTAGCACTATCTTTCAAAAATGATATGGCAAAATCTCGGAAGCTATTTACCACAAATGAATTTTTTCTGTTTTTATTCCAGGCAATTCCCACCGTTTGAAAGCATGCAGGATTTGCGATATTGAGAATTTTTACATTGTCCGAAAGTATGGGAAGAAGTTGTACCTCTAACGTCCCACTGCGTCGCTCTGCCAAACCTGAGGAAATTGCAGAGGTCGTTGTATTCCTATCTTCTGATGCCGCAAGCTTCTGTAACGGTTATGTATATGCTGTTGATGGCGGACAAGTTGCTCACTAAGGTGCTAGAATGAGAAAACATAATCCGTATAGGGATTTCTTTGAATTGGTTTTATAACATAACAAAAATGAGCTCGGTCAAAACCGAGGACACTGAAAAAGTCCACAAGATGACAAAAGCGATTGTGAGAACGGATTTACGTTTTCACAATCGCTTTTTCTTTCATTTCTTACATTATAGTAT
>NZ_KQ465132.1 GCF_001308875.1 Lysinibacillus sp. ZYM-1
GTCACACCCGTTCCCATACCGAACACGGAAGTTAAGCTCTTTAGCGCCGATGGTAGTTGGGGGCTTCCCCCTGTGAGAGTAGGACATCGCTAGGCAATTGAAACCACTGAGATTTATTACAGTGGTTTTTTATTTTTGTCTGTTTTTGCAAAGCCTAAAAATGTTAAAATCTAATTGTAAAGATTATACAAGGGGAGGGCGAAATGCATTGGCAACAGGACTTTATTCTAGTGATGTAATATACATACAGAAAGAAAAGTTGGAGAATTTTATTCACAATAAAGAAGAGTGGGCTGTTTTAATACCTGGTTATTTGCATCATGAATTACTGAATGAAAAGGATATGATTTGGGTCTTCCAAGGTGACTTTGGCATAATTCAAAAGGCTGTGAAAGTGGAACTTCGTTTGAAAACATCAGAACCTCATCAAGTATTATTTGATTTAGTTGGCTTATCTGATCCGATAAATGGTGATGGCTCATTCGAAATAAAACAACATCAAGATGAATCATTCCAAATTATCGGTAGTTTAACAATGAAGGCTAGTGGCTTTTTAGCGGGAATGATGAATCCTGTATTAGAAAAATTTGTACCACAATTGGTGGAGCAATTAGTTATTCAAATGGCCATGAAAGTAGCAAAAGAATAGTTGGTTATTTTATAAAGGGGGGAAAACCGATTATTGCAGAGGGTGGCAATGGTCGGTTTTTATGATAGTAAGGCATTTTATTGAAACTTTTTAGTTTTACCTGTAATTATGGTGTACCTTGTCGAAGGATAGCTTTTTTATCACGTTAGAATCTCGTATAATTAAGTGAGAATATAACGAAAATGGGTGTTTGTTTTGCAAAAGAAAAAGCCGATTATAGAGGGATTAGAACGTTTTCGACAACAACAAAATATTTCTTTTCATGTCCCAGGTCATAAGCATGGTGAACTGTCCCACCTTCCGCAAGCATTTAAGGATGTTATGCGTTATGATGTAACGGAATTATCGGGACTAGATGATTTGCATTATCCAGAGGAAATGATTTTGGAAGCAGAAAATTTATTAGCCGATACATATGGGGCAATGAAAAGTTTCTTTTTAGTAGGTGGTTCAACTGTTGGAAATTTAGCAATGATTTATGCTACTTGTAACAAAGGCGATACCATTATTGTTCAGCGAAATGCGCATAAATCTATTTTTCATGCTATTGAACTTGTTGGAGCCAAGCCTATTTTCGTGTCGCCTATGTGGGATGAACGAACGTTAACAGCGACACATGTAACTTATACGGATCTAAAAGAAGCAGTAGAAAAATATTCAGAGGCGAAAGCAGTTGTTTTAACATATCCTACATATTATGGGGTAACCTCTAATGAAATACAGCAACAAATTGCTTATTGTCATGAAAAGGGGATCCCTGTATTGGTGGATGAAGCACATGGCGCTCACTTTCATGCATGTACTTTATTTCAATCGTCTGCTTTGTCTCTTGGGGCAGATGTTGTTGTACAATCTGCGCATAAAACACTACCTGCTATGACGATGGCATCCTTTATGCATGTCAGATCGGAATTAATAGACGCTGATAAAATACATTACTATTTACGTATGCTACAATCTAGTAGCCCATCCTATGTGTTATTAGCTTCACTAGATGATGCTCGCTATTATGTACAGACATATATGGAGAGTGATGGGGCATATATAATAGAAAAAAGGAATCAATGGATTGAAGCGTTACGTTCGATTGGTTCATTGGAAGTAATTGAAGTGGATGACCCCCTCAAATTGCTTTTACGTGTCAGTGGTTATAGTGGTTTTCAAATACAAGAGGCGTTAGAGGCAAAGCATGTCTATGCGGAGCTAGCTGATATGAATCAAGTTTTATTCATATTACCATTACTCAAGCAAGGACATACCTATCCATTTGCTGAAATAAGAGTCCGGATAAAGGAAGCCATAACAATGCTATTAGATACAGCTAAAACCGATAGCATAACAGCTTCTCAAGCAGCCTATAATTTTGTACAAATTACAGAGCCTATTTATACCTTTAATGAGATTGCATCATTAAATAAAGAATGGTTACCATATATGCGTACAATGGGACGAATATCAGCAAGTATGATTATTCCTTATCCGCCTGGTATTCCATTGCTTGTGCCGGGAGAAAGAATAACTGTGGCAAAGTTAAGTCAGTTAGAAGAACTACTTGCAGCAGGTGCAACATTCCAAGGAAATCATCGATTAACAGAAAAAATGATTCAGGTCATTAAATAGTTGGAGGCAATAACAGCATGAATAGCAATTTATTTATAACATTTGAAGGTCCTGAGGGAGCAGGGAAAACAACAGTCATTCAAAAGATAGCAGAGCGATTAGCAGAAAAAAATATTGATGTTCTAGCAACAAGAGAACCTGGTGGAATCGAAATTGCGGAGAAGATAAGAACGATTATTTTAAATCCTGCACACACAGCGATGGATGAGCGAACAGAAGCGTTGTTATATGCTGCGGCAAGAAGTCAGCATTATTTTGAAAAAGTTCAACCTGCTTTAGATGTTGGAAAGTTGGTAATATGTGATCGTTTTATTGATTCATCTTTAGCTTATCAAGGTTATGCAAGAGGTATAGGCGTCGATGAGGTGCTTTCTATAAACGAGTTCGCTATCGGGAAGAAATTACCTGATATGACGATATTATTTGATATTGCACCAGAAGTAGGATTAGCACGTATTTATGCTACTGGTGATCGTGAAGTAAATCGTTTAGATGTTGAAAGTTTAACGTTTCATCAAAAGGTGCGTGAGGGCTATTTACAACTCGTTGAGCGATATCCAGAACGTATACGTATTGTAAATGCTGACCAAAATATTGATAGTGTTGTTGAAGATGTGTGGTTATTATTATTGGAAGCAATACAGTAAAAGCATGAAGTTGTCTACAACAATGTGATATAATGATACTATCCATTATTTTATCTTCAATTGGATTATTAATAGTGGAAGTATTAAATGTTTATAAATGCCAATGCTTAGGAATAGTATTAAAACCTATTTAGGTGAATTTTATAAAAGGGGTGAGTGCGAATGAAGTTAGTCGTAGCTGTAGTGCAAGATCAGGATAGCAGCCGCTTATCAAATGCTTTAACGAAAAATCAGTTTCGCGCAACTAAATTAGCGAGCACAGGAGGATTTTTACGTTCAGGAAATACGACGTTTCTTATAGGAACTGAAGACTCTCTCATACCCAAACTTTTAGATATTATTCGGGATAATTGTCGAGCGCGCGAGCAAATGGTTGCACCAGTTTCCCCATTAGGTGGAAATGCTGACTCCTATATTCCTTATCCTGTTGAGGTAGAGGTAGGAGGAGCTACTGTCTTTGTTTTACCGATTGAACAATTCCATCATTTTTAAAAAGGAGCCTCCTAATAGACATTAGGGTTCACTGTTTTAAAAGCAGGATTTTGATTAGGGATCTAGCCTAATTTGTTTTCCTAAAGCAATTTGCCAGGGAGAAATAGATAAAGATAGCGGGGGCGAAACCAGCTTGAAGATTAATCAAGATATACGTGTCGGGTTAAATACAAATCGCAAAGAGCCACTACAAAATAATAATCAAAATAACCGATTTGGAGATATGGTCGTCAAGCAAGGTACCAAACTGCAAACAGAACAACTGACAAGGTTATTAGGGGATATATCTTCTGCGGGTGACCGCGTTGCGAGATCACGTAATTTACGAGAACTTGCTAAGTTTAAAATGCTTGTTAAACGATTTCTACAAGAGACAGTAGAACATGGTATGGAGTTAAAACAATCACATACTTGGAATCGTTTTGGTGAAGGAAGACGTTTAAAAATCATTGATACCATTGATACACGTCTTGTCGAGCTTGCTCAAGATATTTTAGACGAAGAAAAAGAAGCGATTGACCTCCTTGATAAAATCGGTGAGATTAAAGGCTTACTAATTAACTTATATATGTAAAACCCGTGTCTCGTTCTCCTATAGGCGCGGGCTTTTTTCAAATTTTTATCTTCATTCAATTTTATACCCATGATAAATTGAATACTAATAAAAGGCGTTCAAACACCTGTCACTTCGCTTGTGTAAAGAGCATCTGTTTATTTTAAGAACTGAAGTGTTTATCTGCCTATAAGTGAGGCGACAGTGGCAATTACATCAAGATGTAATCGCCAATAAAATTGAACCACTGCAATGTTTCTATAAAAATTGAGGGTTGGGAACAGTTCCGCTTTTGTTATAGATACAGGAAGGAATTTTAAATATATGGCCAAGAATGTTGAAGAGCTATTCACGCTACAACCAGTCGTAATGAAGCAACTTCAAACGATTTTTGACAAAAATAGATTAGCACATGCATACATTTTTGATGGTGAAAAAGGGACAGGCAAAGCAGATATTATGAATTTTTTTGTCAAATTGATGCTTTGTGAGCACCCAAATGAAAATGTTCCATGTGAAACATGTCGAAATTGCAGACGTGTTGATTCGGGAAATCATCCAAATATTCATCAAATTTATCCTGAGGGTCAATTTATTAAAATTGATCAAATGCGAGAACTAATTGGTGAGATGAAAATGATGGGCGTAGAAGAGGGACGTAAAATTTATGTGCTTCATCATGCAGATCGTCTCAATACAGCCTCTGCCAACATGATACTTAAGTTTTTAGAGGAGCCAGACGGTGAGGTAACGGCAATTTTATTAACAGAGCAAATGCAATCTATACTACCAACAATCCGCTCGCGTTGCCAACACATAAAATTTCAAAAAATGCCCCGTCATGTTTTATTACAGCATTTACAGGGAAATAATATTTCGCATTCGATGGCATCAACAGTAAGTATGATGACAAACGAGCTCGAAATGGCGATATTTTTAGCAAGTGACGAGCAGTTTGCACTCGCTCGAAAAACAGTGTTAAAATTAGTAGAGGCCATTCGGCAAAATGTACATGAAGCCATGCTTATTGTACACGAGGAGTGGTTACCACACTTTAAAGAAAAAGGCGAGATGGAGCAAGCATTGGATTTACTACTATTTGCTTACCGTGATATAGTGTCAATAAAAGCTAATCCCGAAGCAGCTTGTACTTATCCAGACATGTTACCACTATTTAAAGAAGTCGCGTTATATTCCACTTATGAGCAATTATCTAGACAAATGGAATCTATTTTACATGCGCGTGCATCTTTACAGCGTAACATGAATAGGACGTTATTGATGGAGCAGTTAATGCTAAATCTGCAGGAGGGATATACATTTGTATAATGTAGTAGGAGTCCGCTTTAAAAAGGCGGGTAAAATATATTATTTTGATCCAGCATCATTTCTACTAGAAGATAGTCAATATGTCATTGTAGAGACAGCTCGCGGCATCGAATACGGTAAAGTGGTTGTCCCTCAAAAAGTAGTAGGTGATAATGATGTTGTATTACCACTTAAACAAGTACTTCGACCAGCGGATGATCGTGATCGTATCCAAGTAGAGGAAAACGCTGCTGAGTCTAAACGAGCATTTGAACTTGCTAGTACTAAAATTATAGAACATAATCTAGAAATGAAGCTCGTAGATGTTGAGTATACATTTGATCGTAATAAAATTATTTTTTATTTTACAGCTGAAGGACGAGTTGACTTCAGGGATCTTGTAAAAGATTTGGCTTCTGTTTTTAGAACAAGAATAGAACTTCGTCAAATCGGTGTTCGTGATGAGGCAAAGTTATTAGGGGGTATTGGCCCTTGTGGTCGTATGCTATGTTGCTCCACATTTTTAGGAGATTTTGAGCCCGTTTCTATTAAAATGGCTAAAGATCAAAACTTATCTTTAAATCCTTCAAAAATATCAGGTCTTTGTGGACGTTTAATGTGTTGCTTAAAGTATGAGAATGATGAATATGAAGAGGCAAAAGAGGGCATGCCAGATATAGGTGAAGTAGCAATGACACCAGATGGCCGCGGTAAAGTTGTAGGTTTAAATGTGCTGGAAAGACTTATTCAAGTATATTTACACGAGCAGGAACGCACAGTTGAGTATACACTAGAAGAACTGCTAGCATGCGAAAAAAATCTTATATAAGATAGAGAATTTAACGAGGTGGCTTGGGTGAAGGACCGTAATTTCTTAGATACCGTTATGGAGTTCGAACAACAGCTCGAAGCAATGCAGGAGCAATTTGGTGCATTGAAACAATTTGTAGCGTTAATGATGGAAGAGCATAAGGCACTTGAAACAGAAAATCATCATCTTCGCTCACGTCTAGAAGAACTACTTTCTAATACAAACTCCGTACAAGCTGCTGAAGTAAAGAAAGAGAGTCCACTAGATATTGGAGAAGGTTATGATAACCTAGCTCGCCTGTACCAGGAAGGCTTCCATGTTTGTCATGTTCATTTTGGAAGCTCCCGTAAAGGTGAAGATTGTCTGTTTTGTCTATCATTTTTAAATAAACAAAATGTATAATAGAAGGCTGATTCCCACTATGGTGGTATCAGTCTTTTCTTTTGTAGCATAGGAGGAATAAGCATGGAAAAATGGCTAAAGGGTGATGAACGTCTAGACTATTTGTTGGCTGAGAATTTGCGTATTATTCAAAGTCCCTCTGTCTTTTCATTCTCATTGGATGCGGTGTTGCTTTCAAAGTTTGTCAATATTCCCTATCATAAAGGAAATATTGTGGATTTATGTTCGGGAAATGGCGTAATCCCTCTCTTTTTAAGTGCTCGAACAAAGGGACAAATAACAGGGGTAGAGCTTCAGCCACGTCTATATGATATGGCAGATAGAAGTATTCGTTATAATCAATTAGAAAACCAAATCCAAATGATTCTTGGAGATGTAAAAGAAATACCGAAACAACTGGGCATTGAAAAGTATGATGTCGTTACTTGCAATCCCCCATATTTTTTAGCACATGAAGCAAGTGATAAAAATCTAAGTGAACATCATGCGATTGCACGACATGAATTATATTTAACATTAGAGGAAGCTATTCAATCAGCAAGTAAATTATTAAAGCAAGGTGGAAAGGCAGCATTTGTACATCGTCCAGGACGATTATTAGATATAGTTACTGCAATGCGCGCAAATCGTATAGAGCCTAAACGAATGCAACTTATTTATCCGAAAGAAGGGAAAGAGGCCAATACATTATTAATAGAAGGAATAAAGGATGGAAAGCCAGATTTAAAAATATTACCACCATTGTATGTCTATAATGCTAATAACGAATACACAGTAGAAGTGAGAGAGATTCTTTATGGAAAAGGACAGTAGTCACTATTTCTATGTACTAGAGTGTGCTGACCAATCATTTTACGCAGGCTATACAAATAATGTAGAAAAACGTGTGGCTGTACATAATGCTGGTAAAGGGGCAAAATATACAAGAGCTAGAGGGCCAGTAAAGTGTATTTATCAGGAAGAGTTTAAAACAAAGCAAGAAGCAATGCGTGCCGAATATGCTTTTAAGCAATTAACAAGAACACAAAAAATGAGTTATATAAGGAGGGGTGAATCGTGAAATCGCAAAAAAGTACAATACACGATCAGACAGGATGTTTATATCTTGTAGGGACACCTATTGGAAATCTAGAGGATATTAGTGTGCGCGCGCTTCGCATTTTAAAAGAGGCCGATATTATCGCAGCAGAAGATACTAGAAATACAAAGAAGTTATGCAACTACTTTGAAATTGAAACACCTTTAACGAGTTATCATGAACATAATATCGCAGTAGGTGGAGAAAAATTATTAACTTTACTACAGGAAGGGAAAACAATAGCATTAGTGAGTGATGCAGGTTTACCTTGTATATCTGATCCCGGCGCAGATATAGTGGAAAAAGCAATTGCTCAAAACTTTCCGGTTGTGCCCGTACCAGGTCCGAATGCAGCAATATCCGCATTAATTGCCTCTGGATTGACGCCCCAGCCATTTTTCTTTTATGGATTTTTAAATCGTGGAAAAAAAGAACGTCGCCAGCAATTAGAACAGTTAAAAAAACGACAAGAAACGATTTTGTTATATGAAGCACCTCATCGTTTAAAGGATACATTAAAAGATATGGAAGCTATTCTCGGAAATCGTCGTATCGTCTTAGCGCGAGAGCTGACAAAGAAATTTGAAGAATTTTTGCGGGGCACGATAGCTGAAGCTGTTGAATGGTCGCAAACAGAAGAAATACGAGGGGAATTTTGTATAGTCCTTGAGGGAAATCATCATGTCGAAGAGGAAGATCCTGAAGAAGCCTATTGGCATGCATTGTCTATTATCGAACATGTTGATTATATCATTCAACAAACTGATATAACTTCTAAAGAAGCGATTAAAGAAGTAGCCAAACAACGACAACTAGCGAAACGAGATGTCTATAACGAATATCATAATCAATGACAGTAAAGAGTTACCTTAATAGGTAGCTCTTTATTTTGGAATTGATAACAATTGTAAATGTTAGTAATCTTAAAGCGAAAGGTCTGACATGGACATTATAAGAGATTTGGAATTTGGGTATATTGATAATATACAAGTCCATTAAAAACACCTAAATCACTGTCTTGATTTAGGTGTATAAACATTATTTTTTTAAGTTTGATTGAATTTCTTTTACTAACATTTCAGCGCCTTCTGGACTTAAAATTAATTTGCCACCAACTAGACGGAAGTTATCATCTGAAACTTCGCCAGTAACAGCACATGTCATATTAGGCATATATTTTTTTAAGATGATTTTATCATCATCCACATAGATTTCTAAAGCGTCCTTTTCAGCAATACCTAGTGTACGGCGTAATTCGATAGGTATTACTACACGACCTAACTCATCGACTTTACGAACAATTCCTGTTGATTTCATAATAGTTTTCCTCCTAATTTATAAAAAGTTATATTTGTATTTCGTCAAATTTCGACATTATTTCTTTGTCTGATAGTTATCATACCAAGTAATGCCATAAACGTCAATTAATTAATGCACTAATATTATGGTTTCTAAAAAAAATTTTTGAGATGAATGCTGTTATTTTAATTTTTTTAAAAGGTTTTTAATAAATATTTTTGATAATAGTAAAAAAGGTTCTTATTTAAGTCATTAAATGGATTGAATATATTATTCGACAATTTTCGCGAATGATAAACTTTCATTGAAACGAATTTCGGACTTCGATAGAATAGAAAGTATATTGTAAAACAATGGAGGCAGTCTTGTGAGTGAACAAAAGAAAACATTCTATATAACAACACCCATTTACTATCCAAGTGGGAAATTTCATATTGGTACGGCCTATACAACTGTTGCGTCAGATACGATAGCACGCTATAAACGTTTACGTGGTTATGACGTACGTTTTTTAACAGGTATGGACGAGCACGGACAAAAGATTCAAGAGAAAGCAGCAGAAGCGGGTAAACATCCTCAAGATTATGTAAATGAAATTGCAGATGCTGCGAAAAAGCTTTGGGCGTTAATGGATATTTCTTACGACGACTTTATACAAACAACGCAAGCACGACATACAAACGCTGTCGAAAAGATTTTCAAAAAGTTTCTTGATAATGGTGATATATATAAAGGTGAGTATGAAGGCTGGTATTGTACACCGTGTGAATCATTCTTCACAGAGACTCAATTAGTTGATGGGAACTGTCCAGACTGTGGTCGCCCCGTGCACAAAGTAAAAGAGGAATCGTACTTCTTTAATATGAAGAAATACGCTGATCGTTTATTAGCTTATTATGAAGAAAATCTTGAATTCATTGAACCTGAGTCACGAAAAAATGAAATGATCAATAACTTTATTAAACCGGGGTTAGAAGATTTATCAGTATCGAGAACATCCTTTGACTGGGGAATTAAAGTACCTGGCGATCCTAAACATGTTATCTATGTATGGGTAGATGCATTAACGAATTATATTACAGCGCTAGGATATCTTTCAGATGATGAAACGCTGTTCAACAAATACTGGCCAGCAGATGTACATGTAGTAGGGAAAGATATTGTTCGCTTCCATACAATTTATTGGCCAATTTTCTTAATGGCTTTAGATTTACCATTACCAAAAAAAGTTTTTGCACATGGTTTTATTATGATGAAAGACGGGAAAATGTCTAAATCTAAAGGTAATGTAATTTATCCGGAAATGTTAATCGAGCGTTATGGTCTAGATGCGACACGTTATTTCCTTTTACGTGAATTACCTTTTGGTTCTGATGGTGTATTTTCACCAGAGTCATTTATTGAACGAACAAACTTTGATCTTGCAAATGATTTAGGTAATTTATTAAACCGTACTGTTTCAATGATTAATAAATATTTCGATGGCATTATTCCTACAGAAAACCTTCAATCGACAGAATTTGATGCAGCACTAAAAGAGCATGCTGAGTCTGTACGTATTAAATATGAAGGAAGTATGGAAAAAATGCAATTTAGTGTGGTACTTGCAGACTTATGGACACTAGTGTCACGCACGAATAAGTATATAGATGAAACGCAACCATGGGTATTAGCAAAAGAAGAGGATGATAAACCAAAATTAGGGGCAGTTATGCGAAATTTGGCAGAAAGTTTACGCCAAATAGCTGTCATGTTACAACCATTTATGACAACAACACCGAAACGTATGATGGAACAACTAGGATTGGATGACAAATTCTTAGCATGGGATACAATTGAAACATTCGGCAATACTATTCCAGCAAACATTAAAGTGGTAGAAAAAGGGATACCTATTTTCCCTCGTTTGGAAAGTGAAGTTGAAATTGCTTATATTCGTGAAGAAATGCGTGGCTCTGTGAAAACACCACAAGATGAAGAAGCTAAAAAGGATACAAAGAGTGATGGAAATCCAGAAATTCCTGAAATTACTATTGATGATTTCATGAAAATTGATTTGCGTGTTGGGACTGTAACTGCATGTGAAACTGTCCCAAAAGCTGATAAGTTATTAAAGCTTCAGGTCGATCTAGGATACGAGCAACGCCAAGTGGTTTCGGGTATTGCGAAATTCTATTCGCCGAATGAATTAATTGGTCAAAAAGTGATAGTCGTAGCAAACTTAAAACCAGTTAAATTACGTGGTGAATTATCACAAGGAATGATTCTAGCTGGTGAAAAAGATGGGATTTTAAAATTAGCATCTGTAGACTCAAAACTTGAAAATGGTGCAAAAGTAAAGTAACACACGAAGAATGGCCTGCTGAATAGAAATTATTCAGCAGGCTTTTCAAATCTGACATGGAAATTGGTTTGATTATTATTTTGAAATAATTTATTCGCTGTAAAAATAATGGATTTTTAGTTATATAGAACTACATTAAGCTTTGTCGATTAAGTGGAATGTCACAATACAGAATAGTTTGTAACAAATTTGTAATGCTTACGAAAAATATGAAATAATAAATTTTAATAAAATCTATGTTAGGAGAATGAAAATGTTTATTGATACACATGTACATTTAAACGCAGATCAATACGAGGAAGACCTTCAAGAGGTAATCAATAGAGCACTAGAAGCTAAGGTAGAAAAAATGGTGGTCATAGGTTTTGATCGTAAAACCATTGAAAGAACTATGCAGCTGATAGAGCAATACGATTTTGTTTACGGTGTTATTGGTTGGCATCCCGTAGACGCAATTGATTGCACTCAGGAAGATTTAGAATGGATTGAAGAATTAGCATCACATCCAAAAATAGTTGGCATTGGTGAAACCGGTTTGGACTATTATTGGGATAAATCCCCAAGAGATGTTCAACAAGCACTTTTTCGCAAGCAAATTCAATTAGCGCAAAAGCTAGCTTTACCGATCATTATTCATAACAGGGATGCAACAGGAGATGTTGTAAAAATTTTACGTGAGGAAAATGCAGCATCTGTAGGAGGTGTTATGCACTGCTTTAGCGGTAGTGTAGAAACAGCACGTGAATGTATTGCTATGAATTTTATGATTAGTCTTGGTGGGCCAGTGACGTTCAAAAATGCACGTCTGCCAAAAGAAGTGGCTACTGAAATCTCTCTAGAGCACTTGATGATAGAAACAGATGCCCCTTATTTAGCGCCACATCCTCATCGTGGAAAGCGCAATGAACCAGCTTTTGTGCCATTAGTTGCGGAAGAAATTGCGCGTTTGAAAGGGTTGAAAATCGAGGAAATTGCACAAGCAACTACCGACAATGCGAAAAAATTTTTTGGGATTGACAGCTAACTAGCTAAGGTGCCTCCAATACTGGGTTTATGGTTGGCAAAAACGAAGAAGTCAATTTTCTGAGAAATACTTTCGGGTTGACAGTGCCAAAACTAGTCCGTATAATCCAACCTTGTATTAAGGAGGCGTTTTTTCATGTCAAATAATTCCATGAAAAACTTGTTCTTAGGATCATTGAGGAGTAAGCAAACAGTGATAAGAATTATTTCACTTGTCCTGTTTGTATCTGTAATCTCTTTCGTGCTTTATCAAGGTACGAAAAAGGCCGTTAAGCTTGAAGCAAATGGAGAAACAATCGAAGTATCCACACATGCCAAAACTGTAGAACAATTATTACAAGATCAAAATATAGATGTAGCAGCGCATGACAAAATCTCACCCTCTCTGAGCACCAAAATTGTTAATGGATTAGCAATTCAATGGGAACAGGCAAAAGAAGTAACAATTTCAGTTGATGGAAATCAGTCAAAAGTATGGACAACTGAAACACTAGTGAAAGACATTTTGAAGGAAGCAAATATTGAAGTATCTGAACACGACTCTTTAGCACAAGGTCTAGATACTGAACTAGGTGCAGAAAACAAAATCGATATTCAAAAAGCGTTTCAATTAGCGCTTGTCGATGGCGTAAACAAAAGACAAGTATGGTCCACTTCGACTACGGTCGCTAACTTTTTAAAACAACAAGGAATTCAATTAAATGAATTCGATCGTGTCGAAAATAACCTGGAGGACGTTATTACTCCGGCGAGTAAAATCACAGTAGTTCGCGTAGAAAAGGTTATCGATGTAGTGGAAGACTCTTTAGATTTCGCAGTTGAAAAGAAGCAGGATGCTTCATTGCAAAAAGGGAAAGAAAAGGTTGTGGCAGCAGGCGAGAAGGGCTCAGTTTCTCGTAAGTATGAGGTTGTCAAAGAAAATGGTAAGGTTGTAGCAAAAAATCTACAGTCTGAGGCAGTTTTAAAAGAACCTAAAAAACAAGTCGTTGCAGTTGGAACTAAAACTATAGTTGCAAGCACAGCAACTGTATCGCGAGGTTCAGCAGAGCCAGCTAGCGGTAAAGAGTTCTATGTAACGGCAACAGCTTATACAGCATATTGCAATGGATGTTCAGGTACATCAGCAACTGGTATAAACCTACGTTCAAATTCTGGGTTGAAGGTGATCGCGGTTGACCCTTCTGTTATTAAGCTGGGATCAAAAGTTTGGGTTGAAGGGTATGGTACAGCTATTGCTGGAGATACTGGCGGCTCAATTAAGGGTAATAAGATCGACATACTTGTACAAACAGATGCCCAAGCACGTAACTGGGGACGTAAGAAAGTGCGTATTAAAGTATTAAATTAAAAAAAATGTAAAATTAATCAAAATGCTTTTTCACTAATAGAGCTTTCCTGTTTTGACTGGCGGGAAAGCTTTTTTGTTTTTCCTTTACAAATATTATTTACTCCGGGGACGAGTGATAGTGTAATTATAACTACGTGGAAGCTTTGTATTTCTGTACAAACGGTATCTTGCAGTTGTAAAATGGTCAGAAGATAAGGTAGAAAAGAGGAGCCTTTTTGCAAATAAAAGAAATTATTGTGGTAGAAGGAAAAGATGATACGACAGCTATTAAGCGAGCTGTACAAGCAGATACTATAGAAACAAACGGGTCCGCAATATCTGAAGAGACGCTGAAACGGATCCAGCATGCACAGGAAAAGCGAGGAGTTATTGTATTTACAGACCCTGATTATCCTGGGCGTCGAATACGTGCCATTATCGAGGAGCGTGTTCAAGGGGTCAAGCATGCTTTTTTACCGAAAGCAAAGACAATCGCGAAGAATGGCAAAGGATTAGGGATTGAGCATGCAGCAGATGATGATATTCGTGAAGCGCTACGTCTTGTCTATACCCCTAATCATGATGCACCAAACGAAGATGATATAACACTAGAGGATTTAATGACAGCTCGATTAATAGGACATACGCAGGCAAAGCAACGTCGTGATCGTCTAGGAGAATTATTGAATATAGGTGCTACAAACGGTAAGCAGCTCCATAAAAGATTGAAAATGTTTCAAATTACAGAAAAGCAATTTGGTGCGGCGGTCGCACAGTTAGATCAGGAGGAAAATAATGCATAAGGATATTGCAACACCGATTCGAACGCAAGAAATTTTAAAAAAATACGGATTCTCATTTAAAAAAAGCTTAGGACAAAACTTTTTAATTGATCCAAACATTTTAAGAAATATAGTTAGTCATGCGAACTTAACAGAAAATAGTGGGGCAATTGAAGTTGGTCCAGGTATTGGGGCATTAACAGAGCATTTAGCGAGAAGTGCTAAAAAGGTTGTTTCCTTTGAAATTGACCAACGATTATTACCTGTACTTGAGGATACCCTTAGCCCATATAATAATGTGTCTATTGTCCACTCTGATATACTAAAGGCTGATGTAGCGAAAGTGATTGCAGATGAAATGCCAGGAATTGAAGATATTATGGTGGTGGCCAATTTACCGTACTATGTGACTACACCGATTTTAATGAAATTATTGAATGATCGACTACCGATTCGTGGTTTCGTTGTTATGATGCAAAAAGAAGTGGCAGATCGTATAACGGCTAAACCCGGAACGAAGGAATATGGTTCATTATCGATTGCCATTCAGTATTACGTGAAGGCGGACATTGCTATGACTGTCCCTAAAACGGTTTTCATGCCACAGCCTAACGTTGACTCCGCAGTAATTCGCCTTATCAAGCATGGTGAACCACCAGTAAAAGTCATTGATGAGGATTTTCTATTTGTTGTGACGCGTGCATCTTTCGTACAGCGTAGAAAAACCATTTATAATAACCTACAGTCTGGTTTGCCGAACGGTAAAGCACAAAAGGACTTAATTCTAGAAGCCTTAACGGCAGCTAATATCGAACCGACCCGTCGAGGAGAAACATTAACTATTCAAGAGTTTGGAAAATTAGCGGATGCGCTACATCCTGTGTTTGCAAAGTAAAAATTTTTGTTAACATTTTTTCTTGGATGTAAAAAAATATATGTTTTTTATAAAAAATGAGTTGACAAAATTTATATTGTGCTGATAAAATATTATATTTTGTTGACATTTTTGGGCGATTCGCTTATAATAATTATTAGTGAGGTGTAAGCGAAAATGCCAAAAACTTTAGCGGACATTAAAAAGTCGTTGGATTGTCATTTGGGTAAACGTTTGCAATTAAAAGCAAACGGTGGTCGCAAGAAAACGGTTGAGTGTGCAGGGATATTACGTGAGACATATCGCGCCATCTTTGTAGTTGAACTCGATCAAGAAGACAATACGTGTAAGCGCGTATCGTATAGTTACACAGATATTTTAACTGAAGCAGTAGAGATTACATTTTTAGACGAAGCAAAGGCTGCTGTCGCAAAATAGTTTCTAGTACTTATTTCTATATTTTTGAAACACTCATGTAAGTTAAAAACTACATGAGTGTTTTGCATTTTCACGGGCATACTAATGTGGTCAGTTGTTAAAGGAGGAGTTTACATGCCTAGAAAAGGTATCATGTCACCTCGATTAAAAGAAGAGATCGCGAAAGAGCTTGGATTTTATGATGTTGTGCAAAAGGAAGGCTGGGGCGGCATAAAAGCTCGAGATGCTGGTAATATGGTCAAACGTGCCATTGAAATGGCTGAACGAGCAAGTAGTGAGCAAGAGCGTAAGTAGGCTATTTCTAATAAAATAGACAACTTATTAAGTTTCATTCAGTAAGGATGAAAATCCTTACTGACACAACAAATACAGCTGACGAGGGAGAACCGTTACTCAGAACAGAGTATACGGTTCTTTTTTTCCATTTTCGTAATCCCAATATGGTAAAATAAAATGAATAATCTTGCGCGAAAATGGAACTGTTTATACGTGTAGCTATAAGGGAGGAAGAAAGATGCTTTATGTAAAGGCGCCTGCAAAAATCAATTTAACATTAGATGTACTTTATAAAAGACCAGATAATTTTCACGAAGTAGAGATGGTTATGACAACAGTGGATTTAGCTGATCGTATCAGTCTTGAATCTCGAGAAGACGGTGTTATTCAAATATTTTCAACTGATAATTTTGTACCGAATGATCATCGTAACTTTGCTTATCAGGCAGCGCGTCTCATTAAAGATACATACGGCATTAGACAAGGTGTATCCATTACTATTGAAAAAGAAATCCCTATTGCTGCAGGGCTAGCTGGTGGCAGTAGCGATGCAGCTGCTACATTAAAGGGTCTTAATGAACTTTGGAATTTAGGGTTATCCATAGATGAATTGGCTGAACTTGGTGCTAAAATCGGATCAGATGTATCGTTTTGTGTCTATGGTGGCACTGCCCTTGCCACAGGGCGTGGAGAAATAATAAAGGAAATTCCTGCCCCGCCAAACTGCTGGGTTGTTTTAGCAAAGCCTAAAATCGGTGTATCTACAGCTGAAGTGTATGGAGGTCTTAAAGTTGAAGGTCTGCAACATCCAAATACAAAGCAAATGATACAGGCTATTGAAACAAAGGATTATGAGTTGTTATGTTCTTCATTAGGAAATGTTTTGGAAACTGTAACATTTAAGCTACATCCAGAAGTAGTCATGTTAAAGGAACAAATGAAGCGCTTTGGAGCAGACGCAACATTAATGAGCGGGAGCGGTCCGACTGTATTTGGGCTAGTGGATAGTGAAGCTCGTGTCAGTCGCATTTATAATGGATTACGTGGATTTTGTGAGGAAGTTTATGCAGTAAGAATATTAGGTGAGCGAAATACGCTTGCTTAGAAACGCAAATTTGTGTTAATTTTACCTATAAATATTCGTGTTTAGGAGAGGGTCGCATGAAATGGAAACGCAGTGAACGACTAGTTGATATGACGTACTATTTACTAGAACATCCACATCAGCTGATCCCGCTAACTTATTTTTCAGAACTATATCAATCTGCGAAGTCATCCATTAGTGAGGATTTAACGATTGTAAAAGAAACTTTCGAAGAAAAAGGAATCGGGTTATTGATGACAGTGCCGGGCGCTGCAGGAGGAGTAAAATATATTCCTAAAATGTCCGAGGCAGAAGTACGTTTAGTTATTCAGGATTTAAAAGCAGAGCTAGAGCATTCAGATCGCTTATTGCCGGGCGGTTACTTATTTATGACAGATTTACTGGGGAACCCAAATTTAATTAATCGGGTAGGAAAGGTTTTTGCTTCTGCTTTTGCAGATCAACAGATCGATGTCATTATGACGGTGGCTACAAAGGGGATATCTATTGCACACGCCATTGCAAGACATCTAAATGTTCCAGTAGTTGTTGTAAGAAGAGATAGTAAAGTAACAGAAGGTTCTACAGTTAGCATTAACTATGTGTCTGGTTCTTCCAGAAGAATTCAGACAATGGTATTATCAAAAAGAAGCATGAAAAGTGGACAACGTGTCTTAATCACCGATGATTTTATGAAAGTCGGTGGTACCATGAATGGTATGAAAAATCTATTAGAAGAGTTTGATTGTCAATTAGCAGGCATTGCAGTGCTAGTTGAGGCTGAACATGCAGACGAAACTTTAGTAGATGATTACTATTCACTTGTAAAGCTTCATGAAGTCAATGAAAAAGATCGAACAATTGCATTAAGTGAAGGTAACTATTTTTCAAAAAGGGGACATGACAAATGAAAGTAGTAGCAACAACAAATGCACCAGCAGCAATCGGACCATATTCACAGGGGATTATTGTGAACGGTATGTTTTATAGTTCTGGACAAATTCCATTAACAGCTGCAGGTGAATTAGTGGAAGGCGATATTACTGTACAAACAAATCAGGTATTCGCAAATTTAAAAGCTGTATTAGAGGCAGCGGGGACATCATTAGAAAATGTTGTAAAGACTACAGTATTTATGAAGGACATGAACGACTTTGTGGCAATGAATGATGTATATGCAAGTCACTTTGGCGAGCATAAGCCAGCTCGTTCAGCTGTAGAAGTAGCACGTCTTCCAAAGGATGTAAAAGTAGAAATCGAAGTTATCGCTATTGTTAAATAAAATAAATTGGAAAGGCCTACTAACAGGAGCGTTTGTTCTGTTTAGTGGGCTTTTTTTTACGTTGACAAAGAATTGTCAAAATTTCCGTATATAAGAAAAAATATTATTCTAATAAGTATTCAAATTTTTTAGAAAATTTGATAGACTATAAAAAGGAAAATATTCGGTAATCGAGAATATACTATTTTTATTTCGGCATCCAAGAGAGAGGTGGTGAGAAAATGGAAGTTACTGATGTGAGATTACGTCGGGTACAGACGGATGGTCGCATGCGTGCGATTGCTTCCATTACACTTGACAATGAGTTCGTAGTTCACGATATTCGTGTAATTGATGGAAATACTGGGTTGTTTGTAGCAATGCCAAGTAAACGAACGCCAGATGGAGAGTTTAGAGATATCGCACATCCAATTAATTCTGACACTCGTAATAAAATTCAGGAGATTATCTTAAACGAGTATCATAACTCTAGTGAATTAGAGGTAGCGGGTAAGGAAGAAGAATTAGAGGGAATTGGTGTGTAATTTAAAGGTAATAACTAACTATTCAAGAAGTTGTTACAATCTAAAATGCTTTTAATGGTAAAAGATTTTAAGAACTCTTCAAATTTGAAGAGTTCTTTTTATTTTGATAAAAAGAGAAAAACAGCAGTTTCAGGATATACTTCATGCCATTCGAGCATAAGGTGCAGTGGATTTTGGAATTCATCTTTTTGTCAACTCTACATGCCTTGAAAATAGATGAATTTTGCTATATAGTCATAAGAGAAAATGAGCGTATTGGAGGACTTACAGATGAGCAATATTTTTGCTGTCATTTTGGCTGCAGGTCAAGGTACACGTATGAAGTCCAAATTATATAAAGTGCTCCATCCAGTATGTGGGAAACCTATGGTACAACATGTGGTGGATCATATTCAAACGTTAGATGTGAATCGCATTGTAACGGTTGTTGGACATGGTGCAGAAAAAGTGCAACAACAGCTTGGAGATAAAAGTGAGTATGTTCTACAAGCTGAACAGTTAGGGACAGCACATGCTGTTCAACAAGCTGAGGGAATTTTAGGTAATGAAGAAGGCACAACAATAGTTGTGTGTGGAGATACACCACTAATTCGTCCTGAAACTATGCAGGCTCTATTCGAACATCACCAAGCAAAGAATGCTAAAGCAACAATTTTAACTGCGATTGCGGAAAATCCAACTGGCTATGGTCGTATTTTACGTGGCGAGAACGGGCAAGTAGAGCAAATTGTAGAACAAAAGGATGCTTCAGTAGAACAGCAATTAGTAAAAGAAATAAACACGGGCACATATTGCTTTGATAACAAGTTGTTATTCGAAACATTGAAATTAGTGAAGAATGACAATGCCCAAGGTGAATACTATTTACCGGATGTTATTGAAATTCTACAAAAACAAGGCGATATCGTAGAAGCGTATGTTACAGATGATTTTGAAGAGACGCTAGGTGTCAATGACCGTGTTGCTTTGGCACAGGCAGAGGCATTAATGCGTGCTAGAATTAATGAAAAACATATGCGTAATGGTGTGACAATTATCCACCCTGAAACGACATATATTAGCGCAGACGCTGTAATTGGAAGTGATACTGTCATTCAACCAGGTTGTATGATAGAAGGAGCCACTGTGATCGGAGAAGATTGCAATATTGGCCCAAATGCTCAAATTGCCGATAGCCGTATTGGCGATCGTACAACTGTGCATTCTTCCGTTGTACGTGAAAGCGCTATTGCGGAAGATACAGCAATTGGACCATTTGCTCATATTCGACCACTTTCAGACATTGGTAGTCATGTGAAAATTGGTAACTTTGTAGAAGTGAAGAAAAGCAAGCTAGGTAATGACACAAAAGTATCACATTTAAGCTATATTGGTGATGCCGAAATTGGCAGTAACGTCAACATTGGTTGCGGTTCCATTACAGTTAACTATGATGGGAAAAATAAGTTCAAAACAATTATTGAAGATGATGTATTTGTAGGATGTAATACTAACTTAGTAGCGCCAGTGAAAGTTGGAAAAGGTTCATTTATTGCAGCAGGTTCTACAATTACAAAAGAAGTACCTGAAGATGCACTTGCAATTGCACGTGCAAGACAAGAAAACAAACCTAATTATGTAAGCAAATTAAATTCAAAATAATTATCAACTAAACAGGAGGCCATCATGCCGTATCATTATGCAAACTCACAATTAAAAATATTTTCACTTAATTCAAATAACCCACTAGCTCAAGAAATTGCGCAAGAAATGGGTGTTGAATTAGGGAAATCTTCTGTTAAGCACTTCAGCGATGGAGAGATTCAAATTAGCATTGAAGAAAGTATTCGTGGTTGTGATGTGTTTATCGTGCAGTCAACTTCTGCACCAGTAAACGAACATTTAATGGAGCTTTTAATTATGGTAGATGCAGTTAAACGTGCATCTGCTCGAACAGTAAACGTCGTAATGCCTTATTATGGTTATGCACGCCAGGATCGTAAAGCAAAAGCACGCGAGCCAATTACAGCTAAATTAGTGGCAAACTTACTTGAAACAGCTGGTGCAACACGTGTTATTGTCTTAGATTTACACGCACCTCAAATTCAAGGTTTCTTCGATATCTTAATCGACCACCTAATGGCAGTACCATTATTATCAGATTACTTCAAATCTAAGGGTATACCACAAGAGGAAATCGTTGTTGTTTCACCAGACCACGGTGGGGTAACACGTGCTCGTAAAATGGCTGAACGTTTAAAAGCACCAATTGCAATTATTGACAAGCGACGTCCAAAACCAAATGTAGCGGAAGTTATGAATATTGTTGGTAATGTTGATGGTAAAGTGGCAATCTTGATTGATGATATTATTGACACTGCAGGTACGATTACAATAGGCGCTGATGCATTGCGTGCAGCGGGTGCAAAAGAAGTGTATGCTTGCTGTTCACACCCTGTATTGTCTGGTCCGGCGATCGATCGTATCGAAAACTCTGCTATTAAAGAATTAGTAGTGACAAATACAATTCAACTTGCGGACGAGAAAAAATCACCGAAAATTACTGAGCTTTCTGTAGCTAAATTAATGGCGGATGCAATTTCTCGCGTTTATGAAAACAAATCAGTAAGTACTCTATTCGATTAATTATAAATATGTTATAAAAAGGGCAAATCTATCCTTTTGGATGGATTTGTCCTTTTTTATCTTTATTTAATCAATGGGAAGAGTATATTATGTGTGAATCTCCTAATAAAGGGGTATAATAGTAAATGTGTCTTCATAATATTTACACTACTTTTAAAATAGAGGTAAATATTATCATAGCCTTTAACAAGATGGTCACAAAAGTGTTGAGTGGCAGCATTGTTGATAAGGCGTAAATAATTTTCTTGGAAGGGGAATAAAGAAGTATGAGTACAGTATTAAGTGTTACAAAGCGCGAAACTGGGCATCGTTCGACATTAACCCAACTTAGAAAAGGGGGAGCCATTCCTGCGGTTATTTACGGCTATAAGTTAGATTCAACCCCAATTTCTATTTCTGCAAAAGAATTTAAGAAATCCATTCAAAAAAATGGGCAAAATAGTGTGTTTTCACTAGATTTAGAGGGGAAAAACGTTAATGTTGTTGTATCAGAAATACAGCAATGCTCATTAAAAGATGAAGTTAATCATGTAGATTTTTTAGCTATTAATATGGCGGAGGAACTAGAGGCTGATGTACCGATTAAATTAGTTGGTCAGTCAATTGGAGTGAGTGAAGGCGGTATTTTAATGCAGCCTAACTTAGAATTAAAAATCAAGGTAAAACCAACTGAGTTACCTGACTCCATTGAAGTGGATATCTCATCTCTGAAAGTAGGAGAATCTCTGACAGTGGCTGAAATTCGAGATCAAACTCCAGTTGAAATCATCAGTGAAGATGATTATCTATTAGTAACTATTGTAGCTCCTGTATCTGTAGAGGAAGAAGTTACAGATAGTGTAGAAGAAAAGTAAGTGTAAAATAAATAACTTGTCAGGCTAGTAAGAAAGCAAAAACTTTCTTGCTAGCCTTTTTTGTGAATATTGATTGGATTTAGGAATTATACAAAATGCTTTCTAGCCGTGTGGTATGGTAAAATAATGACTATTAGATTTGAAAGAAGAGAGGTACTTATGAAAATTATCGTTGGTTTAGGAAACCCAGGTAAGCCTTATGAGCATACGAGACATAATATTGGCTTTGATGTGATTGATGCATTAGCAGAAAAATGGGGGACACCTTTAACAAATTCGAAATTTAATGGCATGTATACAACTGTTCATCGACCTGAAGGAAAGGTTCTACTTGTTAAGCCTTTAACATATATGAATTTATCAGGGGAATGCGTGGGTCCTTTAATGGACTACTTCGATATTGATGTTAAAGATCTAATTGTTATATATGATGACTTAGATTTAGAAACAGGAAAATTACGTTTGCGACAAAAAGGAAGTGCGGGTGGCCATAATGGCATAAAATCCTTAATTCAACATTTAGGTACTCAGGAATTTAATCGAATCCGAGTAGGCATTAGCCGTCCACCTGCAGGCATGAAGGTTGCAGACTATGTATTAGCAAAATTTTCAAAGGAAGATCAGGTTTATATGAAAGAAGCTATTGAAAAGTCTGTAAATGCTGTAGAAGCATCTCTTTCAAAGCCATTTCTTGATGTGATGAATCACTTTAACAAGTAAAAAATGATGAATTTGGTAAAAGTTTTGGATACGATGATCTAAGATAAGCTCATGTCTTGTATGGATTATTCTTACCTACAAGCAAAATCTAATGCTCTAATTTTTAAATGCTGAAGTCATGAGATAGTGCATAATCCGTTTTATAAATGTCTATACTTTAAGTAGTAAGTTGCTTAAAGGAGGATGATTTGGAGATGTCAGTTCGCTATCGATGTCGGCATTGTGAAGTAGAAATAGGGACACTACCATTTGATGCAGATGATACTATTCGAAAACTACATATTTTCGAATTGGGAGAAGCCGATGATTATGTTGAGAAAGATCAACATGGACACACGACTGTGCACTGCATTTGTGAGCAATGTGAGGATTCGCTGAGACAATATCCAGATTATCACGCACTCAATAAATGGATTCAATAATTGGAAGGATGCTTTGACGCACTTCATGTGTGTTCAAGGCTTTTTCCATTTCGTAAAATGGCTAATAAAAATAGGTAAACTAGCACTAGAATAATAGAAATGACAAATAGAATTTTATGCTGAAAGGAGCTTTTGACTGTGGAAGTTTTACGACAGCTTGTGTCGCAGGATAAACATATCACATCATTTTTACAGGAGATTCAGAGCGGTCAAACTGCATCACAGCTTATTACAGGTTTAACAGGAAGCGCACGTCCCGTTATGGTCGATGCGTTATTTGAATATGTAAAGAAGCCGATTTACATTGTTTCTCCTAATCTACTCCAGGCTCAAAAAATGGTGGATGAACTTACTGGACTTTTAGGTGAAGAAAATGTTCATTATTACCCAGCGGATGAATTTATAGCAGCAGATCTTTCGGTGGCCTCTCCAGAGTTACGAGCAGAGCGTATCGCAACACTTGATTGTCTAGCTAGAGGCGAGAAGGCGGTTTACGTAATCCCTGTTGCAGGTTTAAGGAAGATCATGCAGCCGAAGGAACATTGGCTACACTACTTTTTACAAACAACTGTAGGCGATGAAATTGAAGTAGATGCATGGCTACAAACATTAGTTGAAATGGGCTATGTGCGTAATTCCATGGTGACTACACCTGGAGAATTTGCCTTACGTGGAGGCATACTTGATATTTATCCACCATATTTAGAATCACCTATTCGTATTGAACTATTTGATACGGAAGTAGATTCTATAAGAACATTTTCGGCAGATGACCAGCGTTCTATTGATAAATTACAAAAAATTCGAATACTTCCTGCTTCGGAAGTCATTCTTACTAAATTGGAAAGACAGAATTTGGCAGACCGTTTAGAAAAGGCATTAGCAGCAAGCCTAAAGAAGGTAAAAAAGCAGGAGACAAAGGAACTTCTGTATCAGCATATACAATATGATATTGAATTGTTACAACAAGGGAATCTTCCTGATTATGTAAATAAATATGGTTCATTATTATATGATAAAACAGCCTACTTGGGCGATTATTTTGCGCAAGATGGTATTGTCCTTTTTGATGAGCTTGGACGTATTCAGGAAGTTATGGATGCTTGGGAACGCGAAGAAGATGAATGGTTTTTATCATTAATTGAAGAAGGCAAAATGGTTCATGATGTCAAACCAGCCTTCACATTAAAGGAAATAGTGGCAATGTTGTCACAACAAAAGCTTTCTTTTTCATTATTTTCACGAACATTTTCAGGCATAACGTTCAATAAGACAACTAATTTTTCTTGCAAACCAATGCAGCAATTTCATGGACAAATGTCCTTGTTACAAAGTGAGGTTGAACGCTGGTTACTTGGCAAGTTTACAGTTCTAATCGTAGCAAGGGATAAAGAGCGTGTGAAACGTGTTCAGCAAATGCTGGAAGAGTACGATATCCATACAGCTATAGGTGAGCCCACAGAACCTGGTATTTATATCGTCGGTGGAGCATTGTCGAGTGGTTTCGAATTACCGCTCCAGCGTTTAGCAATAGTAACAGAAGATGAATTGTTTAAGCAGCAGGCAAAGAAAAAAGCACGTACACAAAAAATGACAAATGCTGAGCGTATTAAAAGCTATACGGAAATTAAACCAGGTGATTATGTTGTCCACGTCCACCATGGGATTGGGAAATACATTGGTGTAGAAACTTTAGAGGTAAATGGAACGCATAAAGATTACTTGCATATTCGATATCGTGCAGACGATAAATTATATGTACCTGTAGAGCAAATAGACTTAATTCAGAAATATGTGGCGTCAGAGGATCGAGAACCAAAGCTACATAAATTAGGTGGTGCAGAGTGGAAAAAAGCTAAAGCCAAAGTATCATCTGCTGTACAGGATATTGCCGATGATTTAATTAAGCTTTACGCGAAGCGGGAAGCTGAAAAAGGGCATGCTTTTACACCTGATAATGATGACCAGCGTAATTTTGAGGCAATGTTCGCCTATGAAGAAACAGAGGATCAACTACGTTCTATTGTTGAAGTAAAACGGGATATGGAACGTGAACGCCCTATGGATCGCCTAGTTTGTGGTGACGTAGGCTATGGTAAAACAGAAGTGGCTATTCGCGCTGCATTTAAAGCTATCCAAGACGGTAAACAGGTGGCCTTCCTTGTACCTACAACCATCTTGGCTCAGCAACATTATGAAACAATTCGTGAGCGCTTTCAGGACTTTGCTATAAATGTGGGAGTATTATCCCGGTTCCGGTCAAAGAAAGAACAAACTGCAACATTAAAAGGATTAAAAGAAGGGCAAGTCGATATTGTTATAGGAACACACCGAATTTTATCCAAGGATTTAATATTCCAAGATCTTGGTTTATTAATTGTTGATGAAGAACAACGATTTGGAGTGACGCATAAGGAAAAAATTAAGCAATTAAAAACAAACGTCGATGTGTTAACTTTAACAGCAACGCCAATTCCAAGGACACTCCATATGTCAATGGTAGGCGTCCGAGATTTGTCTGTTATTGAAACGCCTCCAGCCAATCGATTCCCGGTTCAAACTTACGTGATGGAACATAGCGGAGCGTTAGTACGAGAGGCAATTGAAAGAGAGATGGCACGTGGCGGACAAGTGTTTTATTTATATAACCGAGTAGAAGATATGGCTAGAAAGGTTGAGGAAATTCAAGTGCTCGTCCCAGAGGCACGAATAGGATATGCACATGGGAAAATGACAGAGTCTGAATTAGAATCAGTCATCCTATCCTTTTTAGAAGGTGACTATGATGTACTGGTGACAACGACCATTATTGAGACCGGTGTAGATATTCCAAATGTAAATACTTTAATTGTCCACGATGCTGATCGAATGGGCTTAGCCCAACTCTATCAATTGCGTGGACGTGTTGGACGTTCAAACAGGGTAGCCTATGCATATTTTATGTATCAGCGCGACAAAGTATTGACAGATGTAGCAGAGCAAAGACTGCAAGCCATTAAAGAGTTTACAGAGCTGGGATCAGGCTTTAAAATCGCCATGCGAGATTTATCTATTCGAGGGGCTGGGAACTTACTTGGAGCGCAACAGCATGGCTTTATTGATTCAGTTGGTTTTGATTTATATTCACAGATGCTTCAGGAGGCAATTGAGGAGCGTCAAACAGGTGTGAAAAAAGAAGAAAAACCTGAAATTGAAATTTTATTGAGTGTCGATGCGTATATTCCTGACGTCTATATCCCTGATGGATACCAAAAAATTCAAATGTACAAACGCATTAAAGCGATGGATCAGGTGGAGGAGTATGGCGAAATCATGGAGGAGTTAGAAGATCGATTTGGTGACCTTCCAATTGAGACAGAGCGTTTACTTCGTGTAGCACGAATGAAAGTATGGGGACTAGGTGCGGGAGTAGTGTCTGTTAAGGAGAAGCAAAAACTTATGACAATATTGCTGTCTGAACAAGGAACAGCAAATGTCGATGGTAGTAAAATTATTGAAGAGTCGATGAAATTTGAACGTGCTGTTGGCTTTGGTATGGATGGCATGCAATTGAAATTAACGATAGATGAGCGGAAGTGTGGAAAATATCAACCCTTCGATATTTTGGAAGAACTGATGCAAATTATTGATAAAGCAAAGAAGCAATAATTATAAGGGCTAGTCTTATCTTTTTAGAAAAGATAGGACAGCCTTTTTTATTTATCAATACATTTTTTATTATGAATTAATTATAGAAACTTATTCCTTGGGTAATCTAATAAGGAGTTGATTGATGTAATACAAGTTTTTTGAAAAAAATTGATGGTTGTGAAATCCTTTTTCTTCAGTTTTTGCATAGATTGCTTAAATAAAAACCATACTATAGTTGAATAAAAAATTTCATTGTAGCGAAAGCGAGGCATAAGAATGAAGGCAACAGGAATTGTTCGTCGTATTGATGATTTAGGGCGTGTAGTTATTCCAAAAGAAATTCGTAGGACGCTACGTATTCGTGAAGGCGACCCTCTTGAAATTTATACGGACCGTGAAGGTGAAGTCATATTAAAAAAATATTCTCCGATTAACGATTTAGGGGAATTTGCAAGAGAATATGTTGAAACATTATATGAAACATTAGGAACACCAGCATTTGTCACTGACCGTGATGAAGTCATTGCAGTAGCGGGGATTGGTAAAAAGGAATATATTAATCGTCGTATTACATCCTTTGCAGAAAGCTTTATGGAAGAGCGCTCTACAAAAATTGAAAAAATGGAGACATCCATCGAGATTGTTCCTGGACAATATGAGCAAGTAAAATCATATTGTGCCACACCTATTATGGTGAACGGTGATCCAATTGGTTGCATTATAGTATTATCTAAAGTGCATTTTGTTGGTGAGGTAGAAGTAAAAGTAGTGGAAACAGCTGCAAACTTCTTAGCAAAACAAATGAATAGTTGATGCATGTAAAAGTTATTGCGATGACCTTTTAGGCCAGGTAATAACTTTTTTTGCGTACATAAATATTGGTCAAATTAGGAACAGTAGTGATGCCTGGCGCGTCAAACTTTTGAGATATGCTATACTATTGGCATTGTTAAGAAGGAAAGAGGGCAATTTATGTCACAACGTTTTGGGATGAAAAGCTACATGAAGGGAGCGGCCTTATTAACAATCGCTGCCCTTATTGTAAAAGTGCTTAGTGCTTTTTACCGTGTACCTTTTCAAAATCTAGTTGGTGATGAAGGATTTTATATCTATCAACAGGTATATCCAGTAATTTCGATTTTCGTTGTTTGGACATCCAGTGGATTTGCTGTTGCCGTTTCGAAAATGCTTGCAGATAATGATTGCATAGTTGATACAATAGAACGTAATGAAAGACGAAGCACTATTATGCGTGTAGTTTTCCGTTATTTAACGGTGCTATCCTTGTTGTTTTTTGCTGTCCTATTCGGAGGTGCTGAAAAAATAGCCCAGTTGATGGGTGATGTTCAATTGGCACCGTTGATACGTACAGGCTCTCTTGTAGTATTGGTTATGCCAGTGCTGGCGATTTTGAAAGGTGGCTTCCAATCTAGAGGAATAATGGAGCCTATTGCTTATGCTCAAGTCCTTGAACAGGCGATCAGGGTAACCGTTATTTTAGTAGGGACATTTATCATTATGACTACCACCAAATCATTATATGATGCAGGGAAAATGGCCATTATTGGTACAGTAATAGGGGAAATTACCGCATTTTTATTACTGGTCTATATTTTTTCTAAACGCTTTGGGCTATTTCGTGTACATCTGCGTCTACACCAGGCCAAAAGTTTCCCCATTATTAAAGAAGTTACATGGCTGAGCTTAAGTGTAAGTATGAGTGGTCTTTTGCTACTTGGTTATCAGTTAGTTGATTCCTTTACTATATATTCGTTTTTAATAGACAATGGTATGGCTCCTACAGTAGCAAAGGAAACTAAGGGTATTTATGATCGTGGACAGCCTCTTGTACAACTAGGTGTTGTTATCGCATCCTCATTATCCCTTGCTATTGTCCCACTTGTTGCTCATTTATCAAAAAAACAAGAAGGGCGAAGTGCCATTCCATTTATTCAATTAACGTACAAAGCTTCAGTCCTATTTGGGTGGGCTGCTTCACTGGGGCTAATGCTTGTTATGCCTTATTTAAATGAAATGCTTTTTAAAACCAATGCATTATCAGAAGTATTGATTGTGTATGTATTCCAAATCGTGCCGTTGTCGATTATTCTTACATTTACAGCGATTTTACAAGGTTATGGAAAATTAAAAAGGCCAGCGTTATTCTTAATGATAGGATTTGTGGTAAAAATTATACTAAATGTACGGTTGATTGGCTGGCTTGGTGTATTGGGGGCGGCCATTGCGAATGATATTGGATTATTATTAACAGCATTTTTGCTAATTGTTTATTTAAAAACATTGACTGGTATTCAATTAGCATCCTCAGATTTTTATAAAAAAGTGGGGATGGCATCAATAAGTATGGCGGTGGTCGTATTGGTATGGCTACAGCTTGTATCGGCTTTTTTAAGCCATTTACTGTCATCACGTTCAGTGGCTGTGATAGCAGGATTTACGGCTGTAGGTTTAGGGGCGTTTGTTTTGCTTACAATTATTGCGAAGAAACGCGTGTTATTGGAAAAAGAGTGGTATTTATTGCCATTCGGACGTAGAATGGCCGTTTACCAACTATGGTTAAATTCAAAGAAGTAGGTGGAATGATTGAATACTTTAACTATTATTGGCCTAGGTGCAGGGGATTTTAATCAGCTGCAAATGGGTGTTTATAGAAAATTGAAGGCTGCTAAGAAATTATTTGTTCGTACGGTGGATCACCCAGTGCTAGAGGAATTAGCAGCAGAAGGTATAACGTTCGAAAGCTTTGACAAAGTATATGAAAAACACAATACATTTCAGCCAGTATATGAAGAAATTGCAGAATCGCTTATTATAGCTACGGCTAATGAGGATATTATGTACGCGGTGCCAGGTCACCCATTAGTTGCAGAACAGACGGTGCAATTACTTGTAAAGGCAGCGGATGAGGGAACTTTCAATCTTGTCATTGAAGGGGGCCAAAGTTTCTTGGATCCTATATTTGGTGCATTGAGAGTTGATCCGATTGAAGGTTTTCAATTACTGGATGGTACCAGCTTTTCCATGCATGACATCAATATGCGTCAACATATCTTAATCGCCCAAGTGTACGATACATTTAGTGCCTCAGAAGTAAAACTGACTTTGATGGAGAAGTATGATGATGAGTACCCAGTGACGGTAGTTACTGCTGCAGGGTCTTCACAAGAAAGAATTGTTACTGTACCACTCTATGAACTCGATCAAAGTGTAGAAGTTAATAATTTAACAACTGTCTATGTGCCACCTGTAAATTCACAGGAAGGGGCTTTAAGAGATTGGACAACATTCCGCCAGATTATTGCAACTTTAAGGGGTCCAAATGGCTGTCCATGGGATCAAAAGCAAACACATGAGTCCTTGAAAAAATATTTACTCGAAGAAGCTCATGAATACTTAGCTGCTGTAGATGCTGAAGATGATTTTGCGATGATTGAGGAACTTGGTGATGTGCTCTTACAAGTGTTTTTACATGCACAAATCGGAGAAGATCAAGGCTATTTTACACTTGAAGATGTATTAGCTTCTATTAGTGAAAAAATGATTCGTCGCCATCCACATGTATTTGGGGATGTAGCAGTGGAAGATGCAGATGATGTTGTAGCTAATTGGGAGGCTATTAAGGCTGAAGAAAAGGGCACTAACGATAAACCTTTATTAGACGATGAGTACAGAGCATCCTCGGCGCTACAGACAGCCTTTAACTACCAAAAAAGAGCTGCCAAAGTAGGTTTTGACTGGCCAGACGCAGAGGGAGCGTGGGATAAATTTGCTGAGGAGTGGCAGGAATTTCGCCATGAGGTGACGAATGGCTCAAGTACATCCAGACTTGATGAATTTGGAGATGTCTTATTTACATTAGTGAACTTAGCACGTTTCTATAAGCTATCTCCCGAAGAGGCGATGTTGCATGCGAATGAGAAGTTTGCGAGACGTTTCGGCTATGTGGAAGTTCAAGTAAAGGCAAGTGGAAAATCATTTACCGACTTTACATTAGAACAATTAGATGAGTTTTGGAATGAAGCCAAGCAACTAGAAAAGGAGAAAGAAATATGAGATTAGATAAGTTTTTAAAAGTTTCACGTTTAATAAAACGCCGCACTTTAGCTAAAGAGGTGGCAGATCAAGGGCGTATCACCATTAATGAGAAGGTAGCGAAAGCCAGTAGTACAGTAAAAGCTGGGGATGAACTTGCTATCCGTTTCGGTCAAAAAGTAGTAACAGCTCGCGTAGAAGAATTACGTGAGACGGTGAAAAAAGAAGATGCAGCCAAAATGTTCACCATTTTAAAAGAAGAACGACTAGAAAAAATTGAGCCTGAATTTATTGATGATGAGGAATAAATAAATTTTTTAATCCTTCTAATGTTGTCCCGCCTTTCATTTATGGATGAAAGTAGTACGCAACATAAATAAAGTTGTCATGCTTTGAAGGTTGTCCGCATAAAGTGAACAGAAGCTAGGACGACTAAAGGAGGAAAAAAATGACGCTACATCAAGAAAGTAATCGTTACACAATTCCATCTGGAGAGCATATTTTAACGATTCGTAATCGTAAAAGAATGGACATGACTTCTGTAAAATCAATTGAACGCTTTGATCAGGAAGAGTTTTTCATTAAGACGTCCCAAGGGCATTTGTTAATCCGTGGAGAGGAACTGCATATCGTTCATTTAGATGTTGATAAAGGATTATTGACGCTTGAAGGAACTGTAAAAACCTTACAGTACGACGAGGAGGAAAGTGGCTTCTCGAAAGGTTTCCTTCATAAGTTATTTGGATGATTGTTAGTGAACAATTCTTTCAATTAATTGTCATGGTTTTGAGCGGTATAGCAGTTGGTTTCATTATTGATAGTGTAAGGCTTATTGTTTTTTCAACTCCAAAAAGGTCAAGCCTTCGAAAGTGGATGATGGTTTTTGAATTAATGACATGGATTCTACTTGGAGGATTGACATATTATTTATTATTTTGGCTAAAAGACGGCGCTTGGCGGGCATACGACCCGCTAGCGCAAATAGCCGGAATTTTTTTGTATCAGTCATTTTTTCAAACTATTTTACGTTTCATAGCTAGAATTTTGGTGAATATTACATGGAGACCCTTTTGGTTCATCGTACGCCTCATTGTCTCTGTTATTCGACATATTTTGCAAATATTATTAAATATAGTGATGTTTGTTATAAGACCTTTTGTCAAAATATATTCGTATTTGTCCTACACTTTTTTAAAAAAGTTACGATATTTGAAGTATAATAAAAAGCAACAATAAAATTTTCGGAGGTGCGGGCATGACTAGACGTCATTCATCAAATGATGAACAACAAAACTTCACAAAGCTTGATAATGACTATGTCCGTAACACGGATAAAGCTATAAATCGCAAACAACAAGCTCGTAAACGTAAAATGCGTCGTATCGTCTTTTTTGCGATTATACCAGTCATTATTATCGCCCTTCTCTTAAATGTGCTATCACATCAACATGATACCTTAGCAATAAAAGAGAAATCAAAGGAAGAAGCGAAACAGCATCTCACTGAATTGAAAGAGGAACAAGATTCTTTAAATCTTAAAATCAAACAATTACAGGATGATGAATATATCGCAAAACTATTAAGAAAAGAGTATTATTTATCTGAAGAAGGCGAGATTATTTTTATAATTCCAGATAAGGAAGATAAAAAAGACGACTGAAAAGCTATGTATTGTTGACACTCTTTTATTGTTATATATAATGAAAAGAGAAGCTTATTGCAGTAAAAGTTTGATTAAATTGATTACATGGCTCAAAAGAGTCGCTTAATTTTTAAGGAGGAGCATTTTTTTTATGTCAATTGAAGTAGGCAGCAAGGTACAAGGTAAAGTAACAGGAATCACAAATTTTGGAGCATTCGTTGAGCTGCCAGATGGCAAAACAGGCTTAGTTCACATTAGTGAAGTTGCTGACAATTATGTAAAAGATATCAATGAGCATCTAAAAGTTGGAGATGAAGTTGAAGTAAAAGTGATGAATGTTGAAGCGGACGGAAAGATAGGTCTTTCAATCCGTAAAGCAAAGCCTCAAGCTGAGAGACCAGAGCGTCCAGAACGTCCAGAACGTCCAGCACGTCCACGTCGTGATAATCGTTCTAACGATCGCAATGATCGCCACCAGCCAAAAGAAAATTTCGAGCAAAAAATGGCACGCTTCTTAAAAGATAGTGATGAACGTCTAGCAACACTTAAACGTGCAACAGAGTCGAAACGCGGAGGTCGCGGAGCTAGAAGAGGGTAGTTTGCTGACTGTTTTAATCGTAGAAAAAGTGTATGAAATAGAGTTGGGATTAGCTTTGATAAAAAGCTAATCCCTTTTTTTAATGGACCTATAAAGTTGAGGAAGGTCCTTTTTTCTTTTTGATTGGTGTGGCCATTTTTTCGTCAGGAGGAGTAATGGATACTTTTTCTACTGGATGAATAACCATTTTAACTAGTAAAAAGACACCATATACGCTCACAGCGAGCCCGCTAAGTAGCAATACTATTTGAACAACAAATGGTAAATTAATAAGTATTGAAATAAGAATAATCATCGAGCCACTTCCACAAATTAAAGCAGCCTTCGTTAATGAGCCCAAGGAAAATAAACCTCCTAAAAATACAATCTTATATTTAGTATGCCATATTTCATACCTAGTCACATAGACAAAGCTTACGAGTATTTCTAGTTCTCATAAAACTGTAGAAAAAAATAGGCGCCTCAGAATTATATTCTGAGGCGCCTATTAGAGATGACCCCTACGGGATTCGAACCCGTGTTACCGCCGTGAAAGGGCGGTGTCTTAACCACTTGACCAAGGGGCCTACTATGGTGGCGGCCGAGGGGATCGAACCCCCGACCTTACGGGTATGAACCGTACGCTCTAGCCAGCTGAGCTAGGCCGCCAATTTAAAAATGGAGCGGAAGACGAGGTTCGAACTCGCGACCCCCACCTTGGCAAGGTGGTGTTCTACCACTGAACTACTTCCGCATGTCGCTTAAGCAACAAGTTAAATAATACAAGCCATTCGCCCTAGTGTCAAGAAAATTAATAAAAAAATATCAAAAAATATGTTTTACAATAAAATTGTTAAAACAATATGAGACAGAGTCAGCTATATAAGGAGATTTTAGCGGATTTTTTGTTCTTAAGTAGAATTATATCGCCGTAATGGGTGAATAGAGTGATTGATAGTAGATGGAACGCCTGCTAATAAGGGCTTCATAATAAAAAGTAAACTATAACTGTTTGATAGTCAGGAACAGATAATTTCATACAAGACTACAATGACAGACAATTGCAAAAGAAATTGTTGCCAATTCACGTATTTATGTATATCTATTCGTCGAAATGTTTATATATTTTTCTGTCAACGTCAGACAATCTTTCCATGCATATTTCTTTATAATAGCCAAAAGTGCGGAAAGGGGAAAATTAAATGACAAGTATTGAATGGTATAATACAGCAAATGTAGATGACCGAAAGTTAGGAATGAAAAAGAAGCAGATACTCATAGGCTCCCTATTTCTTCTAACATCCTTTTTTTTGGCTCAATCCGTTGTATTTGAAGCGGCGGTACCGTTCTCAGTTCCTTTTTGGGCCATTATTCGAACAAAGTATAGGGAGTATGCCAAATTTGTTTTATTCGGAAGTTTGGCGGGCTGCTTTTTCCTAGGCTTTGGACAAGTCCTTATTCTAGCATTACAAATCATCATGTATGAATGTATTATGCGTTTCCGTTACTGGCAACTTCCTCAAAGTATTGCCGTTTCTTTAGCAGTTCTGTTGGTACAAATCATGTGGCAAGGAGTGATGTATCAAGGCTTACCACCAGTGCTTGTACAATTTTATGTGGGTTGTGAGGCAGCGCTAGCTCTTATTATGACTCTATTTATGCAAGTGCTTTTCGTCAATTCGTATGAATGGTTTACGAGTCATTGGACTTACGAGAAACTTGGTTCAGGGTTAGTGGTATTTGCCGCCATGCTTACAGGGATGCAAGCAGTTGTGATTAGCTATTTTTCACTCCCTATATTTTTATTACAGCTTTTTATTTGTTTTGGAGCATTAGTTGGAAGTGTACCGTTAGCAACAGTAATAGGTGCAGTGTTAGGGACGTTGATTGGTATTGCTAAGCTCTCCTTCACGGGTATGTTATCTGTTGCCACCTTAACAGGACTATGTGCAGGTATGGGGGCTAAAGGTGGCAGATTTGGGGTTGCAATCGGGAGTATTTTGCCTAGCGTATTTTTTTTATTTTATGATGCGACATTACCTTTAGATAGCGTATATTTCACGTCCATTGCCATTGGGAGTGTTCTTTTCCTAACAATCCCTAGAAAGTACTCAGATAAGGTGAGGGACAAGCTCTTTCCACAGCGTGAGGAAGTTTTACTGGCTAGACAAAATTGGTTAACCGAACACGTAACATACAAATTAGAACATTTTCAACATTTCGTGCAGTTTATGAAGGAGCTTGTGTTTGATCGTTTTATGACCACGCCAGTTGAAGCAGCTAAGGAAGTATCACCAATGAATACATGTTTAAGCTGTTTCCGTTATGATCATTGCTGGGGAGCGCAAAATAATGGCATGGACAAGTTGATGACAGATTGGTTTCATGTGAAGGGGGTAGGTAAGGAATCAGCTATGCATCGTGTAGAAGAACAAATACGCTATAAATGCGTGAAATCTACGAAGATTTTCGAGGAGTTAGATACGGAATTATATAGGGAACGCATTAACGGGCAATATTTCCATGGCAAAAAAATGATTGCATTGCAACTTCGTGATATGAGTAATCACTTAAACCAATTAATTGCTGAGATGAAGGAGGACACAATTTCATTTGTAAGTGTAGAAAAGGACATCATTGAACGCTTAAAGGATGCTCATATTGAATGTTTTCAGCTTGATGTGCTTAGCAATAAGCCAGGGGCAAGAAAGATTGTTTGTGCTTTAGCGCCAGCGCGTGTCGATTGGGAGAAAGATACAACATTAGCTGAACGTATGATTTTGCCGATTCTTTATGAAATTTTTAATGAGCCATTTGAAATTGAAAAAGTTGTGGCTTGTGAAATACCGTTTCGTCATATTCAAATATGCTTTAGATCAGCTATTAGCTTTGAAGTAGAGTATGATATATATAGTATGTCTAAAGATGCGACATTGTACTCTGGCGATTCACACGCCCTTTTCCAATTGCATCCAGGTCTTTTTGCCATTTTGTTATCTGATGGTATGGGGCAAAGTAAAGAAGCGCAACATGAAAGTAGAAAATTAATACATTTAATGCGAGAGTGCCTCAATTACAATATGAATCCTGAAACAGCGATGCATACGTTGCATTATGTTATGTCATTAAAGCAACAGGATGACATGTATGCAACCCTTGATTTTGCACTTGTTGATTTACAACATGGTGATTTATGGTCATGGAAGGCTGGAGGAATGTCGACCTATATTTTACGAGGGAAGGAAATAATAAAGGTTGAAAGTAATGCAGCACCTGTAGGGTTCTTATCTATTTCAGGGGTCGAAGCTGAAAAAAGAAAGCTGAAAGCAGGGGATGTCATTTTAATGCATTCAGATGGCCTGTTTTCTAGTGTTGCTGATTGGGATGAGCAGGAGGAGACATTTTTAGCTTATGCACAGCAAGTAGCAAGTACAAATAATACTATTCAAGAAAAGCTAACAACAATTATGCAGTCATTCCAAGATTATTTTGAAATAGAAGATGACTGTACTGTACTAATGTTAGAGGTGACGCATGTTGTACCGACGTGGGCTGTATTTAGACCAGCTCAATATTCTGTGAGCTAAACATCTTTCATATCAACGAAAAGGGGAGGAGAAGCGTTTGTCATTTGAATTAAAGGTCAAAGCATTTATTGAAAAAGAGCAATTATTACAGCAAGACGACCATCTTCTCATCGCCGTTTCGGGTGGAGTAGATTCTATGGCTTTACTCCATTATTTTGTTCAAACACAAGAGCAATGGAACATTCGGGTGGAGGCAGTACATGTCGACCATATGCTAAGAGGAGAGGCTTCTGCTGAAGATAGAGCATTTGTACAAAAGTATTGTGATGAAAATGGCGTTAACTTACATGCCACAGCGATTCCGATTCCAACCATTATGGCACAGGAAAATGGGAATACACAGCTAATTTGTCGTAGAGAAAGGTATCGGTATTTTAAAGAAGTTTTGCACAAAACTAATGCTAAAAAGCTTGTAACTGCACATCATGCGGATGACCAACTGGAGTCAGTATTAATGGCCCTGACAAAAAATGCAACAATGAATAGCATGCAAGGCATACGCCCTCAGCGACATTTTGAAGGAAAATCATTAATTCGTCCGTTTTTAACGGTTACAAAGACTGAAATAGGGGAATATTTACTTAGAAAAGGTTTAAATTATCGAGAGGATGCCAGCAATTCGAAAGATAGCTATGTACGAAATCGATTTAGACATCATGTGGTGCCTTTACTGGAGGCAGAAAACCCGCGAGTGACCGAACAAGTGACCCATTTTACATCGCAATTGCAAGAAGACAATACCTTTTTAATGTCATTAGCTCAAGATGTATTTTCCAAAACCATAACAAGAAGTAACGAAAATACATATAGCATGGAAATTGAGGCTTTTCAATTGGTACCACTTGCTTTACAAAGGAGGCTCATTTTAATACTATTAAACTATCTTTACAAAGATTCAAATACGATACAAAGTTATGCTTTATTGACTTCAATTTTAAAGCTTTGTGATACGACAGCAGGGTATGCTGAAATTCACTTGCCTGAGGAATTCCTTGCAGTTCGCCGTTACGGAAAATTAACGATTCAGAAGAATGGTTCAACAGAAGGATGCGCTTCTTCTGAGAAAATGATTCTTTCAACTGCTAATGGGTGGACAACACTGACAAATGGTGAACGCTTATGCGTAGTCAAGTTGCACGATTTATCGTCAGAATTGATGACGGATACTGCACAACTTTTTTATTTTAACGCTAGCAAACTCCACCTACCGCTCTATATTCGAGCACGCAAGGATGGAGACAGAATGCTGTTAAAAGGAATGGATCAGCCAAAACGCTTATCTCGCCTTTTTATAGATGAAAAGATTCCTTTGAATGAGCGGAATAGCTGGCCGCTACTGATTTCTCAGTCTGATGAGGTGGTAGCGGTAATTGGTGTGCGTGTGGGAATATTTTTTTCAACCACTCCTCAACCAAACGATGATACAGTGCTCATCGTAGACTAAGGTCTTTGTAAAAAAATTCACCGTAATAGGTTGAAGATTTGTTGATACATCACGAGGAGGAATCGATATGTTACAAAAAGACATCGAAAAAGTTATGATTACAGAAGAACAATTGCAAGAAAGAATTGCAGATCTAGGTGCACAATTAACAGCGGAATACAAAGATGCATTCCCATTAGCTGTTGGTGTTCTTAAAGGAGCAATGCCATTTATGACAGACCTCATGAAACGTTTTGATTCTTTCATTGAGTTAGATTTCATGGATGTTTCTAGCTATGGTAATGCGACTGTTTCATCAGGAGAAGTAAAAATTTTAAAGGATTTAAATACAAGCGTTGAGGGGCGTGACGTATTAATTATCGAGGATATTATTGATAGCGGTTTAACGTTAAGCTATCTAGTAGATTTATTTAAATATCGTAAAGCAAAATCCATTAAAATCGTTACACTGCTTGATAAACCATCAGGTCGAAAAGTTAACCTATCTGCAGATTATGTTGGTTTTGAAGTTCCAGACGGCTTTGTGGTTGGATATGGTTTAGATTACGCTGAAAAATATCGTAACTTACCTTATATTGGTATCTTGAAACCTGAAGTTTATTCATTCTAAGATACAACACCACCAGCTTTAAAAGTTTTGGCCTCCAGCGCAAGTCACGTATTTTTTGTTATGTTTAACATAATTCAAAATCTTGACACAATGTTCAGCTATTTCGAGCCCAAGGAACAGGTACAATTACGCTGGGATGTATAAAGATGGCCTAAAAACTGTTTTGATAATAGAAAAAATGAACGAAACATTTTTTAAGTAGGGCTTTTCGTTGTATGATGAAATCATGATATGTTAAGATTTTACTTATAATTTTTCTGTTTGTAATGAGGAGGCTGGAGATGAATCGAATATTTCGATATACCATATTCTATCTACTGATTTTCCTAGTGATTATCGGTATTTTTGGTACTTTCAATAGTGGTAATTCACCAACGAAAGAATTATCTTATCATGAGTTTCAACAAGCTCTAGATAAAAAAGAAATAACAAGTGCTACAATTCAACCTGATAAATCAGTTTACGTCGTTGAAGGTACACTGAAAGGTTATGAAAAGGGTCAAAGCTTTACAACGAATATCCCTCGTGATAACCAATCTTTAATGGACCGTATCGATGAGGCTGCTAAGGATAAAAATAGTAATATTAGTTATTTAGCAGCACCAGAGACAAGTGGATGGATTCAATTCTTTACAGGAATTATTCCTTTCATTATCATCATTTTCTTATTCTTCTTCCTAATGAGCCAATCTCAAGGTGGCGGTAATAAAGTGATGAGCTTTGGTAAAAGTAAAGCTAAACTTTATGATGACCAAAAGAAAAAAGTACGTTTTACAGATGTTGCAGGTGCTGATGAAGAAAAGGCAGAGCTTGTCGAGGTCGTAGATTTCTTAAAAGACCATCGCAAATTTACTGAAATTGGTGCACGTATTCCAAAAGGTATCTTGCTTGTCGGTCCTCCAGGTACTGGTAAAACATTACTTGCACGTGCAGTAGCAGGTGAAGCAGGCGTTCCATTCTTCTCTATTTCAGGTTCTGACTTCGTAGAAATGTTTGTCGGTGTCGGTGCATCACGTGTCCGAGATTTATTTGAAAATGCTAAGAAAAACGCACCATGTATTATCTTTATTGATGAAATTGATGCGGTTGGTCGTCAACGTGGCGCAGGTCTTGGCGGTGGACATGATGAGCGTGAACAAACACTCAACCAATTGTTAGTTGAAATGGATGGTTTCGGAGCAAACGAAGGTATTATTATCATCGCTGCAACAAACCGCCCAGATATTTTAGATAAAGCGTTATTACGTCCAGGTCGTTTTGACCGTCAAATTACAGTAGGTCATCCTGATGTAAAAGGGCGTGAAGCTATTCTTAAAGTACACGCACGCAATAAGCCTTTAGCAGATACAGTTGATTTAGCAGCAGTTGCTCAACGTACACCAGGTTTCTCAGGTGCAGATCTAGAAAACTTACTAAACGAAGCAGCACTTGTTGCAGCTCGTAAAAGTAAACGCACAATCAATATGGTGGATATCGATGAAGCCTCTGACCGAGTAATTGCTGGGCCAGCAAAAGCAAGTCGAGTATATTCAGCTAAAGAGAAAAAACTTGTTTCCTTCCATGAAGCTGGTCACGTAGTAGTAGGTCTTGAGCTTGATGAAGCGGATACAGTACACAAAGTTACAATTGTTCCACGTGGTCAAGCGGGTGGATATGCGATTATGTTACCGAAGGAAGAACGCTTCTTTACAACAAAGCAAGAGCTTTTAGATCGTATTGCAGGTCTTCTTGGTGGTCGTGTAGCTGAAGAAATTGTTCTTGGTGAAGTTTCTACTGGGGCACATAACGACTTCCAAAAGGTTACAAGTATTGCGCGTGCTATGGTTACCGAATACGGAATGAGTGAAAACCTTGGTGCTATGCAATTCGGTTCAAGTCAGGGTGGTAATGTATTCCTTGGTCGTGATTTTAATTCTGATCAAAACTATTCTGACTCAGTAGCCTATGAAATTGATAAAGAAATGCAAAAAATTATTGATACACAATATGAGCGTACGAAGCGTATCCTTACGGAAAAACGTCATCTGCTTGATTTGATTGCCGGTACTTTAATGGAAAAAGAAACATTAAATGCACAGGAAATCGAGCATTTACGTGATCATGGTGTTTTACCAGAACCAGAGGCTGTAGAGAAAGCTGAGGAGATTACTCCGAAGATTGAAGCGAAGCCAACATTAGATACTATTGGTGAACCCGTTGTTGAGAAAGAGCTACTTAGTAAAGAGCCAAACCCAACAACTTTGGATCTGGCAAAAGAAAGTAAAGAACCAAATGATGCTCCTAAGGGTATCGATGAAAAGCGTGATTAAAACTTGGAAAGACTGTTTACTAGATGTTTGGTAAACAGTCTTTTTCTTTGCCTTTTCTTGCTAATAAGCATTAGGATATATTTAGGTAAGTCAGCTGCATACAACTCTGAGCTTAGATGCGGAGAAGTTGTATGTGTTAGTAAAAACAGATTGGAGTGTTTAACATGGGAAATGTAACTTTGAATAATGGACTTAAAATGCCTTTGGTTGGTTACGGTGTATTTCGTGTTCCAGAAGGAGAAGATCTAGCTGAAGCGGTAAAAACAGCTATCGCTAAAGGTTATCGTAGCATTGATACAGCGCAAGTATATCGTAATGAAGAAAGTGTTGGACGAGGGATACGAGCAGCCATTGAGGAAGGTTTGGTAACTCGTGAAGAACTATTTATAACATCTAAAGTATGGAACGATGGACTTTCCTATGAAGAAACACTTGCCGCTTATGATAGCAGTTTAGAGAAAATAGGATTAGATTATTTGGATTTGTATTTAGTGCATTGGCCAGGTACTGACCAAAATTATTTGGGTGTTTATAAAGCACTTGAAAAAATTTATCAAGATGGTCGTGTGCGTTCAATTGGTGTTAGTAACTTCCACGTACATCATTTAGAAAGTCTTATGAAAGAAGCTACAGTTGTTCCTGTTATTAATCAAATTGAATTCCATCCACATTTAACACAAGAGGAAGTTCGTGCCTATTGTAATGATAAGGGTATACAGGTGGAGGCGTGGTCTCCTTTAATGAACGGTGCATTATTGGAGGAAGTATTGATTCAAGAGCTAGCTTCTAAATATGGTAAAACACCCGCACAGATCGTGTTACGCTATGATGTACAGCACAATGTTGTAACTATTCCAAAAACGATGACAGCAACACGTATGGTTGAGAATCTTGATGTTTTTGACTTTGTATTATCAGATGATGAAATGACTCAATTGGATGCTTTAAATGATGGATTACGTTGTGGTCCAGATCCTGAAAAGTTTAATTTTAAATAATTTTTAAGGGCTTCCTAATTTTGGAGGCTCTTTTTTTATGAAGGTTTGAATACTATTTCCTAGTATAAAAAGTATGGTATCATTTTCTAAAGTGTTTTAAATTCAATTGAGATTGATGGTGTAAGTTGTAACAGTACGTTTGAGAAAGTTACAATGACGATATGGGAGGTGTCAACCTTGATTTTAGTTTTAGATGCAGGGAATTCTAATATTGTGTTAGGTGTCTATGATGACAACGATCAGTTAGCCTTCCATTGGCGTATGGTGACAGACCTTTATAAAACCGAAGATGAATATGCTATGCAAGTTCTTTCGTTTTTTAATCACGCAGGCATTTCATTTGAACAAATTACGGGCATTATTATATCCTCGGTTGTGCCACCAATTATGTTTTCATTAGAGGCAATGTGTCAGAAGTATTTTCGAAAAAAACCGCTAGTAGTGGGTCCAGGTGTGAAAACAGGTTTAAATATTAAATACGAAAATCCTCGTGAAGTTGGTTCTGACCGTATTGTCAACGCTATAGCAGCTTTAGACTTATATAAGGCACCTTGCATTATAGTTGATTTTGGTACAGCGACAACCTATTGCTATTTAAACGAAAAAGGCGATTACATGGGTGGTGCTATTGCGCCAGGTATAACGATTTCTACAGAGGCACTTTATACACAGGCTGCAAGATTGCCACGTATTGAAATATTGAGACCTACACATATTGTAGGGAAAACAACTGTTTCTGCCATGCAGGCCGGAATTTTTTATGGCTTTGTTGGACAAGTTGAAGGCATTGTTAATCGAATGAAGGCACAAAGTAAAGAGGAGCCATTAGTTATTGCTACTGGAGGATTAGCAAATCTAATTGCAGGGGAAACGCAAATTATTGATGTTGTGGATCCGTATTTAACTTTAAAGGGTTTATATAAGTTATATAAACGTAACCAATAGGAAATGAGGGACATTTCGTTTATGAAGGATTATTTAGTTAGAGGTTTAGGATTTAATGGGCAGGTTCGTGTGTTTGCAGCACGTACCACAGCCACAGTTGCAGAAGCGCAACGTCGTCACGATACATGGCCGGTTGTATCAGCAGCTTTAGGACGTTCAATGACAGCCGCTGTAATGATGGGAGCTATGTTAAAAGGTGAGGAGAAAATCACCATTAAAATTGAGGGTAATGGTCCAATCGGTCCAATGGTGATCGATAGTAATGCGTATGGAGAAGTACGAGGATTTGTCACAAATCCTCATGTTCATTTCGACTTAAACGAGCATGGTAAGCTAGATGTGCGAGCGGGGGTTGGAACAGAAGGAGCGTTAACAATCGTCAAGGACATTGGTTTAAGAGATATGTTCTCTGGTCAAACACCGATTGTCTCAGGTGAAATTGCTGAAGATTTTACTTATTATTTTGCTACATCTGAGCAAGTGCCTTCATCAGTTGGTTTAGGTGTTTTGGTAAACCCGGACAACACAATTCTTGCAGCTGGAGGATTCATTCTGCAATTAATGCCAGGCTGTGATGAAGAGACAATCAATGAAATCGAACAACATCTTGCTACAATAGAGCCCGTTTCAAAAATGATTGAAAAAGGTTATACACCTGAGCAAATTTTAGAGGCTGTATTAGGAAATGGTCATCTGAAAATTCTAGATTCCATGCCAGTTGAATTTAAATGTCAATGTTCAAAAGAGCGGTTTGGTGCAGCAATTTTAGGTCTAGGAATAGCAGAAATTAAAGAAATGATTAAAGAGGATGGTAGTGCAGAAGCACAATGTCATTTCTGCCTAGAGAGATACCATTTTTCAAAAGAAGAGTTAGAAGGGTTTATTGATGAGCTCCAATCGTAATAGACGACCTTCTGCCACTTCAACACCAAACCAAACCCCTTTATTACAACGTCGTTTAAAGACAAAACCAGCTTTGGCTGTCATTACAGTATTATTATTAAGCAATATTTTATGGTTTATTGCTTGGTTAATCCCAAATAAAGGTCAGGAAATTGGTAGCGACGAACAAGTCGCTGCCATTGACGGGGATGTTATCACGCGACAAGAGTGGATGATTGCAATGGAAGAACGATATGGCAAAGAAACATTGCAAAATTTAGTTAATGAATCTGTAATGGAAAAGGCGGCAAAGACATATAAAATTAAAGTTACTGATCAAGAAATTGATCTAGAATTAGCCTTAATGCGTTCTGCTCAAGATAAATTTGATACAGCTATGCAAAATCTCTCAGCAGAGCAACTACGCCAAAAAATTCGTTCACAACTTATCTTAGATAAGGTACTTACAAAAGACGTAGTGATAAGTGAAGAAAGTATTGAAAAGTACTATGAGGAAAATCAGGGACTTTACAATACAAAAACAAGCTATCGTACCAATTTTATTGAGGTGGACTCCAAGAAAGCTGCTGATGAGGCATTGGGTGAATTAAAAAATGGCTCTGATTTTTCAGTGCTGGCCCGTGAAATTTCCTTAGACAGTGCTTCTGCAAGCTTAGGAGGAGATGTTGGTTTCCTTATTGAAAATCAGGAAAATGTGGATCCTGCCATTATCAATGCTGTGAAATCTATAAAGGCAAATGAAGTAAGTAAAGCCTTTAAGTTAGATAATGGTCATTATGGGATTGTTCAGGTGCAAGAGGTTTTGGAGGGGCAATCCTTTACATATGACGATGTGAAAGAACATATCGAGCGAGAATTGGCTTTAGAGCAATTGCCACAATCTGTTACACCGGAAGCATTTTGGTCTGAATTTAATGCTACATGGTATTATGGAGAGTCTAAAAAAGAGAAGTGATAAATGAAAGAGTCTGCAAGATTTTTGCGGGTAGTAGGAGTCTAAAAAACTTGCAGGCATTTGATGTCATCAGAATGGACTTACCCGCCAAATGATGCAGATTCTTTTTACTCTTTGTGCGATGTTTGATTGACTAGTAAAATATCCATTTACAGAAGATAAATATTCTGAAAATACAAGTTTTATTTATTGACAATCGAATGGTAAAATTGATAAAATACAAAATAAGTAAAACCTATAAAAATAGTAGGGATTGGGAGTGGATTATTAAATGAGTAGATTAGCGAACTCTATAGCTGAATTAGTTGGTAAAACACCAATCGTAAAATTAAATCATGCAACAAGTGAAAATGAAGGTACTGTTTATGTAAAATTAGAGTATTTTAATCCGGGGAGCTCTGTGAAAGACCGATTAGCTTTAGCGATGATTGAAGCAGCTGAAAAAGATGGAACGTTACTACCAGGTGGTACGATTATCGAGCCAACATCTGGTAATACAGGTATTGGTCTTGCGATGATTGCAGCAGCTAAAGGCTATAAAGCCATTTTAGTTATGCCAGAAACAATGAGCTTAGAGCGTCGTAACCTACTTCGTGCTTATGGTGCAGAGCTTGTGTTAACTCCTGGTCCAGCTGGGATGAAGGGGGCTATTGCTAAAGCAGAAGAACTATCTGCAGAGCATGGCTATTTCTTGCCACAACAATTCACGAACCCAGCAAACGCTGTTATTCACCGTCTAACAACAGGCCCTGAAATTGTTGAAGCTTTTGATGGCTTAACACTAGATGCATTTGTAGCTGGAGTTGGTACAGGAGGTACTATTACAGGTGCAGGTGCCGTATTAAAAGAAAAATATCCAAATATAGAAATTATCGCTGTAGAGCCAAAAGATTCTCCAGTTCTTTCTGGTGGTCAACCAGGTCCACATAAAATTCAAGGAATAGGAGCTGGATTTGTGCCAACTGTTTTAGATACGGATATCTATTCTTCTGTATTCCCTGTTGAAAACGAGGTAGCTTTTGAGGTAGCTCGTAAAGTAGCGCGTGAAGAAGGGATTTTATGTGGTATTTCATCTGGCGCTGCAATCTACGCTGCGATTGAAGCCGCAAAACGTTTAGGTAAGGGTTCAAATGTCCTTGCGATTGTGCCTTCAAATGGTGAACGTTACCTATCAACACCTCTATATCAATTTGAAGATTAATTTAAGTTTATAAAAAAAGACTCCTTCATGTTAAGGGGTCTTTTTTAGTGCGCTTAGAAACTCATAGGCCTTATAAAAATATTCGCATCTATGTAATATTCAAGTTAAGATGGAATCACATCATATGATTTAAAGGGGAAAACTAACTTGAAGACAATTCTTACGAAAACAGTAACGATGGATGCAGATTCATTTTTTTATAGTTATAAAAAGCAAACAGAGACACAACATTCGCATGTCTTTTTAGAAAGTGGACGTGGAGGTCATTTTACAATAGCTGCTTGGAATCCATTAGCAACTGCACAATCAGTAGAAGATGGACTTTTAGTAAATTGGAGAAACGGCAGGAGTGAAGTTTTACCTGGTGAATCTCTTACATTACTGGAAGAACTCGTGGCAGAATATCAAATTTCTTATAATGTGGAACTTCCGGTTTTTCAGGGAGGCGCTGTTGGATTTGTGACATATGATTATGCGCGTAAAATTGAAGTACTTCCCAATATAGCTAAGGATGATCTACAAGTACCAGATATTTATTTTTATCTGTTTGATTGCTGGGCAGTACACGATGTAAAAAACAATACAGTCACGCTAATGAAGTTAGAAGATTGTGCTGTTGACTTAGAAGAGTGGGCTACCAATTGGCAGGTTGCAGCCCAGGATGCGCTAGCTATGCGCAAATTTGAAAAAACAAATGCTATAGAAGTTGTCAATGATGAGAATGAATTGCTTGTTTCATTTGCAGGAACTGATTTTGAGGCGGCAGTGAGAAAAATTCAAACTTATATTGCACAAGGTGATGTGTTTCAGGTGAATTTGTCTGTTCGTCAATCCAAAAAATTAAATGCGACAGCGATGGATGTATATGAGGCATTACGAGCCTTTAATCCGTCACCTTACATGGCTTATATTGAAGCGCCCGATTTTGCTGTTGTTTCTGGATCACCTGAGCTTTTAGTCAAACGTCAAGGTCAAGAGTTATCGACGAGACCAATTGCAGGAACTCGACCAAGAGGGAAATCTGAAGCGGAAGATTTAGCGTTAGCTCAAGAATTAATTGATAATGAGAAAGAACGTGCAGAGCATGTGATGTTAGTAGATTTAGAACGTAATGATTTAGGTCGAGTATCAACTTATGGAACAGTAGAAGTGGATGAGTTTATGGTCATTGAACGCTATTCACATGTCATGCATATTGTTTCTAATGTGCGGGGAGAAATAGCGGAAGGCAAAACAAATGCAGACGTTATCCGTGCCATGTTCCCAGGAGGTACTATTACTGGTGCACCGAAGATACGTACGATGGAGATTATTGAAGAATTAGAGCCTGTACGACGAGGTTTATACACGGGTTCCATTGGCTGGCTCGGCTATACCGGAGACATGGAGTTCAATATTGTGATTCGTACAGCATTTATAAAAGATGGGGTTGCACATATTCAGGCAGGAGCAGGTATTGTCATTGACTCTGTTCCAGAAAGAGAATATCAGGAATCTTTAAATAAAGCGAAGGCAATGTGGCAGGCAAAGGCAATGGCGGAGGAGCGAGCAAAATGATTTTAATGATCGATAACTATGATTCGTTTATTTATAACATCGTACAATATTTGGGTGAATTTGGTCATGAAGTGGTAGTAAAGCGAAATGATGTATTAACAGTAGAAGAAATAGAGCAACTAGCACCTGATATGATTGTTATTTCTCCGGGGCCGTGTAGTCCAAATGAGGCGGGTGAAAGTCTGAACATTATCCGATATTTCGCGGGAAATATTCCGATTTTGGGTGTGTGTCTTGGACATCAGGCTATTGCACAAGTATTTGGTGGCCAGGTAGTACGAGCGGAGCGCCTTATGCATGGAAAGACATCACCTGTGTTCCATGCTGAAGTTGGTTTACATCAAGCTATGCCAAATCCGTTCCAAGCTACTCGCTATCACTCTCTTATTGTAGAAAAAGAGACACTACCGACGTGCCTAGAAGTAACCGCTTGGACAGAAGAGGAAGAAATTATGGGGCTTCGTCACAAAGATTATCCAATAGAGGGCGTACAATATCATCCAGAATCTATTATGACTGAGCAAGGTAAAAAACTCCTACGTCAATTTATAGAAATGTACGTAGAAGGAGTGAAATAAATGCAGTGCTGGATGAACGGAAGCTATACTGCCGCACAGGATTTACGGATTTCCCCCTTTGACCATGGTTTTTTATATGGTTTGGGTTTCTTTGAAACGTTCCGAACATATGAAGGTCAGGTATTTGAATGGAACGCGCATATGGAAAGGTTACAGCAAGCTTTATCACAATATCGCATTCATTTCACTTATCCCGAAAATGTTTTACTTGAGATTGTGCAACAATTAAATGAACAGGCGGGTGGTCAGGATGGCTATTTCCGTCTTAATGTTTCAGCAGGAGAACATAATATTGGTTTGCAACCGACAGAATATGCACAACCCAATGTCATTATCTTTCGTAAAGAATTACAGGACACACCTCGTGGTACTGAAAAGACAGCTCAATGGCTTACTACACCACGGAATTCACCTGAACAAGGATTGAGGGTTAAATCACATCATTATGGCAACAATGTGCTTGGTCGCTTCGAGTTGCCATCATTGGCACAGCAAGAAGGTTTCTTTTTAACGGAAACTGGCTATGTTGCAGAAGGTGTGACCTCAAATGTTTTTTGGGTAAAAAATGATATACTATATACGCCTTCTTTGGAAACAGGTATTTTACCAGGAGTTATTCGAGCTTGGGTTATTAAGAAAGCTGTTGCTCTTGGTATTGAAGTAAGAGAAGGCTTTTATACGAAGGAAGACTTACGACAAAGTACGGAATGCTTTATTACCAATTCTGTGCAGGAGCTTGTACCAATCATTAATTTAGAGAACCAGCAATTATTGGGTAATAAAGGGCCTGTTTATTCGTGTTTACATGATGCATTTGTTCAAGAAGTGGAGCAAGGATAGAAGGAGCGTTTGTATGCTTAAAAAATATAAGAAACCATTAACGATTAATGGTATTACATTAGACTTTACAAAAGAAACCTTTGTAATGGGTATTCTAAATGTTACACCCGACTCCTTCTCAGATGGAGGAAAATTCAACAATGTTGAAGCTGCAGTAGTTCAAGCAAAAAAAATGGTGGCAGATGGGGCTAAAATAATTGATGTAGGCGGAGAATCTACACGTCCTGGTTACGAGCGTATTTCAGATGAAGATGAAATTGCGCGTATTGTACCTGTTATTAAAGCAATATTGAAAGAAGTAAATGCCATTATTTCCGTTGATACGTATAAAGCAAATGTAGCGCGAGCAGCCGTCGAGGCAGGGGCGCATATCATAAATGATATTTGGGGAGCGAAAGCGGAACCGGAGATTGCACAGGTTGCTGCTGATTTACATGTTCCTATTATTTTAATGCACAATCGTGAAAATAAGGATTATGGTGTTGATTTTTGGACGACAGCAAAGACAGATTTAGAAAAAAGTATTGCTATCGCACATCAAGCTGGGGTCCCTGATAATCATATTATCCTAGATCCTGGTATCGGCTTTGCCAAAAATACCGAGCACAATATTGCTATGATGCAGCACTTAAAGGATTTAGTGGGTATGGGCTACCCTGTGCTTTTAGCAACATCGCGTAAATCCATGATTGGTAATGTTTTGAATCTACCTGTTGAGGAACGTCTTGAAGGGACGGGGGCAACAGTAGTTTATGGAATCGAAAAGGGCTGTCATATGATACGCGTTCATGATGTAAAAGAAATGGCACGTGCAACGCATATGGCTGATGTGTTGGTAGGGAAACGATTGTATAAGGAGGAGGCATAATGGATTATATTCATTTAAAGGACATGCAGTTTTACGGTTACCATGGGGTACTAGCTGCAGAAACAACTCTTGGTCAACGTTTTCGAGCAAATGTTTCGCTTGCTGTAGATATGACAATGGCTGGAGAAACAGATGATCTAACTTATACAGTGAATTATGCTGAGGTATATGCGTTATGTCGTGACATTGTGGAAGGAGAACCTTTTAAGCTTATTGAGGCCCTTGTTGTGAAAATAGCAAACGTCATATTAACAACCTACCCTGAAAAAGTAAAAGGTGTTCGTGTAGAACTGATTAAACCAGACCCACCAATTCATGGCTATTACAAAGAGGTTTCTGTTGAAGTAACGAGAGGTGATTTCTAATGAAGGATGTCTACTTATCTATAGGTACAAATATGGGGGAGCGATATGAGAACCTTCAACAAGCTGTTGCTCTTTTAAAAGAAGAGGAGAACATTGAAGTTGTTCGTATTTCATCTGTTTATGAAACAGCGGCAGTAGGGTATACAGACCAGGCAGATTTTTTGAATATTGCTGTTCATCTAAAAACAGATGCCTCATCTGCTAATATGTTGGAGATTTGCCAATCGGTTGAACAGGAATTAGGGCGTGTACGAGAATTTCGCTGGGGTCCGCGAATCATTGACCTTGACATTTTGGTATACAATCATGAAAATATTGAAACAGATAACCTAATTGTACCTCATCCAAGAATGTATGAGCGAGCATTCGTCTTAGTACCACTAGTTGAGATTACACCAACACCATTCGGAGATCAGCTACAACAAGCTCATAACTTATTGAAACAGATGGATTGTGAGAGTGAAGGTGTAAGCTTGTGGAAGCTGTTTAACGAACCTCTTACAGTGAGTTAGGTAGGCCTTTTATAATAATTTTAAATGTATTGCATTAACAATAGATATGGATAAATAGGTGAATGCCTATATAGGAGGAAGACAACGTTGAGTCAAACAACAGAGAAGCCCTTTCAAATTGGCGATATTGTCATGGACAACCGTGTTGTATTAGCTCCAATGGCAGGAATTTGTAACTCTGCTTTCCGATTAACGGTTAAGGAGTTCGGAGCAGGACTTGTATATGCTGAAATGATTAGTGATAAGGGCATTGTCCAAAAAAATGAAAAAACATTAGGTATGCTTTATATTGATGAACGTGAAAATCCCCTATCATTGCAAATTTTTGGTGGAGATAAAGAAACATTAGTAGAAGCGGCTAAGTATGTGGATGAAAATACAACCGCTGATATTATCGATATCAACATGGGTTGCCCTGTTAATAAAATTATTAAATGTGAAGCGGGAGCGCGTTTGTTATTAGATCCAAATAAAGTATATGAAATGGTGGCAGCTGTTGTCGATGCTGTGAAAAAACCTATCAGCGTTAAAATGCGTATTGGTTGGGATGATGAGCATATCTTTGCTATTGAAAATGCCCAAGCTGTTGAGCGTGCAGGAGCATCAGCAGTAGCGGTTCATGGACGTACTCGTGTACAAATGTACGAAGGTAAAGCGAATTGGGATATCATTCGTCAGGTAAAGGAAAATGTAAAGATCCCTGTTCTTGGTAATGGTGATGTAGAAACACCACAGGACGCTAAACGTATGCTCGAAACTACAGGTGTAGATGCAGTGATGATTGGTCGTGCTGCATTGGGTAACCCATGGATGATTTATCGTACAGTTCAATATTTAGAAACTGGTGAGTTAAAAGAAGAACCAAGTGTGCGCGAGAAAATGGATGTATGTCTACTTCACTTTGAACGTCTTCTCCAATTAAAAGGGGAAGGTATTGCGGTGCGTGAAATGCGTAAACATGCATCATGGTATTTGAAGGGAATTCGTGGTAATGGTAAAGCACGTAATGCTATTAACCAAACGGAAACTGCTGCAGAGCTCCGTGCGCTATTAAATGGCCTTGTACAGGAATATGAAGAGTGTGAGTCCAACCTTATTATTCCGGAGGCAAAAGAGTTAATTATATAGGACAAAGAAGTTAAGGGCGTCTCTAGTTTAGCCAGAGACGCTTTTTATAAGCTTTAATTTTTAGAATTATTAATTATCTTATCTTGTATTGAAATTAAACTGAAACAGATGATTACAGCTTTAAAATTGTGTACAATAGAAATATTATGGACGTAAACGCAATTTACTTAAGGAGTGAAACAAGTGTCAAACATAGAAGAATTAAATGATCAGCTTTTGGTGAGACGCCAAAAAATGACGACTATATTAGAGAACGGGCAAGATCCATTTGGAAGCCGTTTTGAGCGTACACATTTGTCAACAGAAGTACGTGAACAATTTGCAGAACAAACAAAAGAGCAGCTAGAAGAGAATCTTCAAGAGGTTATTATTGCGGGTCGTATTATGACAAAACGCGGTAAAGGAAAAGCTGGCTTTGCTCATATTCAAGATTTAGGTGGCCAAATTCAAATCTACGTTCGTCAAGACCATGTAGGTGAAGAAGCGTATGAATTATTTAAGCAAGCAGATTTAGGAGATATCGTAGGTGTCCGAGGAAATGTATTCCGTACACAAGTTGGGGAGCTCTCAGTAAAGGCTGAGGAATTTTCATTCCTTACAAAAGCGCTACGTCCTATGCCAGAGAAATTCCATGGATTACAGGATGTTGAGCAACGCTATCGTCAACGCTATTTAGATCTAATGACGAATGAAGATAGCAAATTAACATTTATAGCACGTTCTAAAATTATCCGTGCTATCCGCAACTATCTTGATAACGCTGGTTATTTAGAAGTAGAAACACCAATGCTTCATACAATTGCAGGTGGTGCAGCTGCTCGTCCATTTATTACACATCACAATGCGCTTGATATGGAATTATATATGCGAATCGCAATTGAATTGCATTTAAAACGCTTAATTGTAGGTGGTTTAGAAAAAGTTTATGAAATCGGTCGTGTATTCCGTAACGAAGGGATCTCTACACGTCACAACCCTGAATTTACAATGATCGAGCTATATGAAGCTTACGCTGACTATCAAGATATCATGTCTCTAACTGAAAATCTTATAGCGCATGTTGCTCAAGAAGTTCTTGGCACAACTACAGTTCAGTATGGAGAAGATGAAATTAACCTTGCTGTAGGTTGGAAGCGAGTTCACATGGTGGATGCCGTAAAAGAAGCAACTGGTGTAGACTTCTGGCAGCCAATGACAAAAGAACAAGCTCAAGCCCTTGCTAAAGAACATGGTGTAGAAGTTAAAGATGTTCATGAAGTAGGTCATATTATCAATGAATTCTTTGAACAAAAAATAGAAGAGACACTTGTACAGCCTACATTTGTGTACGGACACCCAGTAGAAATCTCGCCTCTTGCGAAGAAAAATCCAGAGGACGAGCGTTTCACAGATCGCTTTGAGCTATTTATCGTTCGTCGTGAGCATGCTAATGCCTTTACAGAATTAAATGACCCAATTGATCAGCGTCAACGCTTTGAAGCACAATTAGCCGAGAAAGCAGCTGGTAACGATGAGGCACATGAAATGGACAATGACTTCATTGAAGCATTAGAATATGGTATGCCTCCAACAGGTGGACTAGGTATCGGTATTGACCGATTAATCATGCTATTAACAAATTCACCATCCATTCGTGATGTATTATTATTCCCGACAATGCGTCATATTACAAAATAGTAGTAGCCTCTTTTTAAGTAGCAATAAAAGAATAGAATGAATAAAGAGGAGAATTCGCAGGATAAGGCAATTCTCCTCTTTTTTGTACTAAAAAAATTAAGTTGTTTAAACGTTGATTATATTTGGGTTATACTTTTATAGTTCTATGTTTTACAAATATAGTAGATATTAAAGAAGTATTTTTATTGGGGGCATAAAATGAATTACAAAATTATTAACAAACAAGTATTTGAACAGGCGCAATTACGTTCTGTATCGGATGTTCCATTTACAGAAGAAGAACTTGAGCATGGAATGAAATTAGTGGTTGCTAAAAAAGACGAGAACCTTACTTTATATTTAGTAGAAATAGATGGGCATAAGAAGTTCGATGTTCGTTGGGATGATTCTTCTGAAATTTTCAGTGGTTGGTATTCTGCTTGGGATAATTTCTTATGGTGCTTAAGTATAGTTGATCCTCAAGATGACGGTTTAAAATAGTAGCGTAAAACTTGAGTAAAGAATGATGAGGGACTTTGCTTGAATAAGCAGGAGAAGAATGCAGCAGAGGCACTTTAACTCCTGCTTATATGTTTTACTGATTTTAGTTCTAAAAATAGTTGAGATTTAAAAGAAAGCGATGTATAGTAAAACAAATCATTCAGTTAGGAAAGAGAATAATGTTAAATCTGCATTCTCGTAAATGTATAAATTAGCTTACTGATACGTGATTTTTAAATAAAACCGATTTTTATTTAAAAAAACCTTGCGAAGTTTCTATGAACATGATAAATTATTACTTGTCGTTAAGACGACGCAAGAAACAACATCTCAGTAATGATTAGATAATCTAAAAAAGATGTTGACATTGAAAATTGATTATGATAGAATTTAAAAGTTGTCTCTTGTAAATTAAAAAACTTTTCAAAAAAGTTGTTGACAACGAAAATTGATTGTGTTATAATTTAAGAGTTGCTGTTAAAAAAACAGTTAACTAAATGAACCTTGAAAACTGAACAAGCAAAACGTAATCAATATAGTTTTTAGTAACTAGTCTTGCTAGTGAACGAAACAAAATTTTGGACATCAAAATTGATGCCAGCAAAACAATTTGAGCTTATCAAATTTCTTTTATGGAGAGTTTGATCCTGGCT
>NZ_KQ465133.1 GCF_001308875.1 Lysinibacillus sp. ZYM-1
TTTTCTAGGATTGGTTGTGGTGACTTAATTCTACCAAGAAAAGGTTTTCCTTTTTCTATGTCTTCAGTTATTTACACAAAATATTTTATACTCTCCAATAACTTTGCTTATCCACATAACAGGTATATCCGTGTTAACTATTAAATTTGTCTTTTTATTAGATATGTCATGCGTATAAATTGTTAAATCTTTTGCTTCTTCATTTTTGTTCCCATAAATTTCTAAAACTCCATTCATTTCACGTAAATAAAAAGCAAAAGTAAGTCCTGGGATTTCTATGAGTTCTATCACTTTTAAACTATTAATATCTAAGGAATAAATACCAACAGTTCTTTTTGAATTTTTATCATAAAGAACAGATAATACATATACAATATCATTTTTAATAATGAAATTTTGAGCATTACCTGGTAATTTTTCACTTTGTTGCATAACTTTAAAGTCATCATTATATATAGATACGTCAAAACCGAGGTTATCATTATGTAAAATTACTTGTCCATTTTTGGTTTGCTCTAACTGTATGGGATCGTGCTTAATTTTATATTCTTTCGTTTTTTCATTATTTATAGTAATTAGTTGTTCCCCATAACTGTCATATATAAGGCCTTTACCCTCTTTATGAAAATACAACTTTTCAACTCCACCAATTGAATAAATATATTCATCAACTAGTTTATTATTATTATTATAGTTGTATAAGCTCGTAGAATCCTCAGAATAACTAGTTGCCAATATAGCAAAATCAATTTTTTTTCTTTGAGAATATCCGAATATTAAAATAGTAGCTAATATTACAACGAAAATTATCAATTTATATTTCATTATTTACCACCTTTATGAAAATTTCTAAACTAAGTTATTTAGAATATGTATTAGAAGATAATTTACTGTCCCTTACACTGAGAGCTATTAAAACACCATGCTTCCATAACTTAACTATGTTCCTGGTAAAAGCTATTTACAACGGTGGTATTTAATAAAGTGTGGTTTACTAATGTAAAATAATATCAACTAAGTATCTAACTTAGTTGATATTATTTATATTTATTAATCTGCTGTATTATAAAATACTGATACATATGGAGATGATAAAATATCTCCTGGTGTAATCAGCATTGCAGTATGAGGTTCCAAGTCAATTCCCTGACCTTTATAAGCTGCCCATACTAATTTACTGCAATACCATGTGGATGTATCATTTCTAGTTGTAAATCCATACGGATCACCTAATTGTAATTCAGCGTATTTAACTGCACCAGATTTTTGTGTTGCAGTTGCTGACACTTTTAAACCTTTTATTCTGTCGTATCGTGACGTCCAATTATTGTCTCTATAAGAAACATTACCTGTGTCTGGATGAGCTTCAATAATTGAATAAGAATCTTTAACAATACCAACATGATCAGTTATAGAATCTAAAGCAATTAATATATCGCCCTTTCCTCCAATTGAACCTGGAGGACGTTCAACTGCAAATGGTTCAATTGTAGGTGTTTCTTCAGTTGTAGGTATTTCTACAGTTGTAGGTGTTTCTACAGTGTATTTATCCCAAATTTCTCTTAGTTCTTCTCGTTGTTCTTTCAAAAATTGTTCTTCTTCTTGCTGAGTTAAAGTATACGTTTCTGGAGAAGTATTTTCTTCTGCACTTGCTGTAGAAAAACCAGTCAATAGCAATACCGATGTTAATCCAACAGTTAATAATTTGTTTTTCATGTGATTACCCCTTTTCATTAGTGTATGTAATAAACCGATTTACTACATAGAGATGGAATATGTAATTCCCTTATACTTCCTCCTTTCAAAATCCCTATTTTTTACATTTATTACATTTATATATTACCACTTTTTTTGCATTGTTTCAATAAATTTCCTTAAACATTTAAATCACTCAAATTTCGCAGACTGAAATCGACAAATAAGCCTTGATATAATTAGGAAGGCTGGCGATCCACGTGTTTGCAAATTTATGGTTTTTTAATGATGAATGAATAATAAACTAAGAAACCAAAGCTCGAATTGAATCTGTTTCGAAAATTGAAGAAGAAAAAGAAATACTAAAATTAATACCTTACACAGAAATAGCTAATTTAGGATGGATAGAACAAACAAAAAGTCCCGTAGAAAAAATAATCAACTTAAGAAGTTTTTTGAAGTGGCTTCATTAAAATCTTTATCTACGACTCCTCAAGTTGCATTTAGAAAGTCAACACAATTTGAAGCTAACAGTTATGCAATTGCTACCTGGTTGACGAAAGTTGCACAACAAATAGCTAAAGAAATTGAAACATTTCCATTTAACAAGTCAAACTTGGAAAAAAACATATCTGAATTTAGGAAGATTACAAAACTTGCAGCAAAAGCTACTATTCCAAAATTAAAATCTTTATGCTCTCAGGTTGGTGTAGCATTAGTCATTACACCTTAGTAAAACCTATATAAATGGCGTAACGAAATGGCTATCAAACGACAAAATAATGATTGCTCTATTAATAAAGGGTGGTTATGAGGATATTTTTGGTTTACTTTTTTTCATGAACTAGGGCATGTTTTTCAAGAAAAAAAATCAGAGGTATTTATTGATGGGGAAAAATATAATAATAATGAATTAGAAATTGATGTTGATAACTTTGCCTTAACACGTTTAATACCTAACAAAGACTATGAACATTTTGTCAAAAATGAATATTAACAATTTCTAATTCAACTTACTTTTATTAAAATCAGTTATGTAATTATTAATAATCTTTCAAAGTTAAATAGCATTTTAAATAAACTATAATAAACTTAGGTTGATTCTTGATTTTAATATTTTATATGCATTAACATGATGCCTAACTAACTGTTGATTCATACCAACAAATTCTCTTTCATTTGAAAGTCTTTCATTAACATAGTTTATTAATTCAATAATTACTTTTTCCTTTTTTTGAATATTTTGTTTGATTTTTAAATCAAAACTTTGTAACGAAGATTGTCTATCACATTCTAAGTAGAAAATCCAATCTTGAAATGCAATTTCTATTTGTTTGAAGCTGCGTTCAAGCTCAATGGCGTGTTTATATCTTTCAGCTTGAAGGTCCGGTCATTTTAACCCATAAATTTTAATTGATGTATCTCCCTCTATGGTTTTACCTTGTATAATTCCATTATAAAGAAATTCTATATGATTCAAATTTCTCAATAACTCGCTCCTTTAAAAGCTCGTCTTTCATCTTGAGGGTTCTTGCGATTTCTGCTAAACCTTCACTTTTATCTACTGTTAATAAAAAATCCGTTGTCATCACAACTGGCTCATTTGTTTTTGGGTCTGTAGGATGTTTAAGACCTAATTCATCTGCAATGACAATTGTTTCTTCCAACGGCAATAAAGGAAATTGTTCTCGAATACTAACGACACAATCAGAATATTCAGTTAAATAAAAGTAATTTCGTTCCAAATCTGATAGAAATTCATGCTGTCTATTTGTTTTAATATCTTTTAAACGTTTAGACCGACCTTTCGAAGACACATCTTGAATGTTTAACCATGGTTTATAATCCACTCCAACTCCAGAGCCACGACCTTCTTTAATCCACTTTTCGACTTTAGATGTTCTAGTTCGTTTTGACATAAAAACACCCCTTTAGATTAATATTATCCAAAGGGGTAAAACGGTGCAACTTTTTTACAAACAGTATAACTTTATTTTAAACGGTACATCTTTTTTATAAACGGTACGGCTTTATTTCAAATCTACAATAGACATTTTCAACTATTTTACAGGCCGCATTTTAACTGAGCGCCACAGTTTGTACATGTATTACAGCCACCCATTTCTTCGACTGTTCCTTTACGGCAAACTGGACAAGTATTTCCTACGTCTGAGCCAATAACCGTAGTGGACTCTAACGCTTGAATCGTATCTACTAAAACGACTGGACGTTTTGTATGTTCTTCTACTAATTCTTCTTCAAATGATAATTGATCCATATCATTTTCTTCAGCTTTTAGCGTAAGTACCTGTGAATCACGGCTACCATCCACATAGACCGTACCACCTTTAGCGCCGCCTTTATATAGTCGCTCATATACTTTTTCTACTTGCTGTACAGTATAGCCCTTTGGTGCGTTTACTGTTTTAGAGATCGATGAATCAATCCATTTTTGAATAATACATTGTACATCAGCATGTGCTTCCGGTTTTAACTCCATTGCAGTAACAAACCATTCAGGAAGCTCTTGCTCATTCATTTCTGGATGACGATCTAAATATTCTTTTACAATTTCCGCTTTCACTTCAATGAACTTACCTAGACGGCCAGAACGGTAGTAAGTGAAAGAGAAGTATGGTTCAAGACCTGTCGCTACTCCTACCATTGTTCCTGTTGAACCAGTTGGCGCAACCGTTAATAAATGTGAATTACGGATACCTGTCGCTAAAATTTGCTCTTTGATGTGTGTAGGCATTTTTTGCATAAAGCCTGTCTCTGTGAAAGCTTTACGTAAGCGAGCAGTTTCTTCATCAGTAGCACCTACTAAGAATGGGAAGCTACCGCGCTCTTTAGCAAGCTCTGTAGATGCCTCATACGCCGTTTCAGCAATCGTTTTAAAGATTTCATCGACTAAAGCATTACCTGCTTCTGAACCGTATTCTTTCTCACAATAAATGAGTAAATCAGCTAAGCCCATTACCCCTAAACCAACACGACGCTCACCTAGTGCTTGTACACGGTTTTCCTCTAAGAAGTATGGTGTCGCATCAATAACATTATCCTGCATACGAACGCCTACACGAACCGTTTCACGTAGTGCTTCGTAATCTACAGTTTGATTGTCTTTATTAGCGAATTGTGCAAGGTTTACCGCCGCTAAGTTACACACTGAGTATGGTGCAAGTGGCTGTTCCCCACATGGGTTTGTTGCCACAACACTTTGACCATATGCCTTGGCATTTGTCATATCATTCGCGTTGTCGATGAAGAAAATACCTGGTTCTGCTGAGTATGTTGCACATACGTTAATTAAATTCCACAATTCCTTCGCTTTAATAGTGCGGTATGTGCGGACTTTATAGCCCATTTTCTCCCATTCACGAACGTCACCAACATTGTGCCATTCTGTGTTATAAACACTCATTTCTTCTTTTGAATATTCTTCCACTGCTGGGAAACGAAGCTCGAAGTCAGCATCTTTTTCAACAGCTTCCATAAATTCTTTTGTTAACGTTACTGAAATGTTTGCACCCGTTAAAAACTCTGGGTTATGAACTGTATATGTGCCACCATCACGTAATTTATTTTCTGCATCACGAATAATCGCTGTATCAAATCCGCCTAAGCCTTCAATGTTTTTATAGTTCACGATGCCTTGATACATAGCTTCCTCTTGCATAGAAAGTGGCTTAAAGTTTAATTTTTCTTTTGCTAGACGAATAATTGTTTCATCCGTTGTGTTTTCGATCAGGTAACGTAGGATACGTGGATTTTGCATTTTCGAAATAATAAATTCCACAATATCAGGATGCCAATCTGCAAGCATAATCATTTGTGCTCCACGACGTGACCCACCTTGCTCCACTAGATGTGTCAATTTGGCAATATCATCTAACCAGGAAACAGAACCAGATGATTTACCGTTTACACCTCGTGCCAGTGTGTTGCGTGGACGTAATGTGGAACCATTTGTTCCTACGCCACCACCACGGCTCATAATTTCCATTACTTGCTTACGGTGATCACTAATGCCTTCACGAGAATCAGCGACAAAAGGCATTACGTAACAGTTGAAGAACGTTACATCTGTTTCAGATCCCGCTCCGTAAATCACACGTCCTGCAGGAATGAACTTTAAGGATACTAATTGCTCATAAAATTTTTCAAACCATTCTTGGCGTTTTTCCTGCGTTTTTTCAACAGCCGCAAGTCCTGTTGCATTTCGTTTTGCGATTTGTTCATAAAAAATCTCAAGAGGCTTCTCTAGCACGTCAATTGAACGCGTAATCACACCCGTTTCTTGCTCGTTTGGATCATCTAAAACGCTACGATAATCTTCCTCAATCAAAATTTCTGCTGTTTTTGTAGACATGTCCAGCTTTTGAATTGTCCCTAAACCACGTGCAGGGAATTTTGGATCAGCTTTTACCGTTAAAACAACAAAGTCACCGGCTTTCAGTGTTTTCTTTTCTGTGTCTTTAAACGAGTAGCGATCGATCATAACAAGCCTTGATACGCCTTTGTGCGTGATGTGCATGTCAGGCGTTACGGGGTGTACCTGCGGGAATTGTTTGATATCTTTGTTTAACTGTTCAAATTGATTGTTTACTTCGGGTTGATGATTTGTGAGTACCATCGTTTTGCCTCCCTTACAAAATAAATACACAATATCATGTGTCGTTAAACACTACATATTGTGTATATGTCTTTTAAAAAGATACTATATATAGATTTTCAATTCAACTCTTGCTTTTTTTAATAGAATCGGAACTACTTGTAATAGCAAGGATTGATCGCTAAAAAATATTTTTTTTATACCATTTTTTACTTTTTGAAGTTCCACTCATCACATGCATATTTTTTTTCTTCTAATGCACGGACATATTCTAACTGCTCCTCAGAAAGTGTAAATGGTTTTAATTCAATTTGCAACGATTTTGCAAATCCATCTCTAAAAGCTGTCACACATTGTTCAACAGTCACAGGTTCATCCACAAGACTATTAATCGCTACTGCTTTTTCTGGTAACTTTCTGCGCATACGATCCTTTGCCTCTTCACTTGAAAAATTAAAGACCGATAATAGCTTCTCTTGATCTAAGTCTAATAAAATGGCACCGTGCTGCAATATAACACCTTTTTGACGTGTTTGTGCACTTCCTGCTATTTTTTTACCTTCCACCACTAGCTCATACCAGCTCGGCGCATCAAAGCATACGGCACTTTTTGGACTCTTTAAGTCTGCTCTTTTCTCCTCTGTATCAGGGACACTAAAATAGGCATCCATACCTAAGTTATGGAAACCTTGCAAGATACCCTCACTTAACACACGGTACGCCTCTGTCACTGACTCTGGCATATCTGGATAGCTTTCTGTTACGATGACACTATATGTAAGCTCATGTTCATGCAAAACAGCCCGTCCACCAGTTGGTCGACGTACAAAACCTAAGCCTTGTTCTCGTACAGCGTCTAAATTAATATCTCTTGTGGCCTGCTGAAAATAACCAATTGATAGTGTTGCTGGTTCCCACTCATAAAAACGAATCACTGGTGGAATTAACCCCTCACTATGCCAATCAAGTAATGCTTCATCTAGTGCCATATTAAAAGAAGGACTACATTTCCCTGAATTTAAAAAATACCATGTTGTCATATGTTCATCTCCTACAATTATAAAATGATACCTCAGGCCCCACCTGTGGTTCAACCTTAACGAAGATTACGCTACAGTTCAAGTTGTTTTACTTTTGACGATATTGACGAATTCGCCATAACCTAGTTAATTTTATCAAACTCATTGGACTATCGCTAGCGCATCTTTTATAATAATAGAGAAGATAGAAAGGGGTAAGAAAATCTTGGACATACTTATCACAATCGGTGTCGTTTTAGTAGTCACAATTGCATACATCGGTCTTAATGCACTACGACTCAAAAAAGCTGTAACCAACCTAAATCAAGAACAATTCATAGAAGGCTATCGTAAAGCTCAGCTGATCGATGTTCGTGAACAAAAAGAATTTGATGCTGGTCACATTCTTGGCGCACGAAACGTTCCTTCCACAACACTACGTCAGCGTTATAAAGAAATTCGCCCAGATTTACCAGTATATCTATACTGTCAAAATACAGGCCGTAGCTCACGTGCTGCACTATTTCTTAAAAAACGTGGGTACAACCAAATTTACCAACTTCAAGGCGGATTCAAAACTTGGACAGGTAAAATAAAAGCCAAAAAATATTAATATTCTCCTAAAAAAAGTCGTCTCAAAGAACTAAGAGACGGCTTCTTTTATTAAAAAATTCAGAGTTTCTACTATATTATATCTATTGCAAAATTTTAAGTGCATGCTTGTTGTTCACCAAATCCCTTTTTACGAGTTATGTACGACTTGTTCTCATTAACAATTCCTGTCTATAAATGAACCTCTTTCACCCGCTTCACTTCTTCTGTTGCCATTTATACTCTTTAGCTCTTCAGATTGCTTCATTAATTATTTCTCTAACAGCCCATAATACCTTTAGAGATATCTTTTATTGTAGAATAAACGGTAATAACCTTGTTTCATGATGCGTTCTTGGTAGATTGACTCCTTTGCTTTGTGGTTTAGATATTTCATAGGTTTAATTATTATTGAGCGTTTCCCTGGGGAAATAAATCTCTTTTCTACCTTTTAGCACTTCTCCCACAAACACTTTTAAAGAAATCTTTTATCAATTACTTCACCTTCAAGGAAATTTTTAGAACTTATCAGCCTTCCAAACAAGGGTAAATCTTTGTATGTCCAAAAATACTATTTTTCGTCAGTGATTCACCATTTAGGCACTTCATTCTTCTATTTTTCTGAAAATAATTAAAATTTATGGTTGAATAATTTTTAAAGCCCTGATAGGATGTATAATATCTTAAAATAATATTTGATTATGAAATTAATAAGCTATGAATGCTATGGATCAAACTATAGCAGGAGCAGTTCTGGAGAGAGCGCAATTTGCGTCGCCGAAGGGTTCACTATCTCAGGCAAAAGGACAGAAGAGTAATATCAGCTTTTTTAAGCGATGCCATACGAAAGTTAAAGGGATTTGATGTAACATCCGCGATCAAATGGTATTTGTTATTCTGACGTTTTTCCGAGACTAGTGTCACAACTAGTCTCTTTTTTATTTTTCCAGTCATAGTTTTTTATGCATCTTTGAGGGGGATTAACGTGGAACAGCAACAATTAAAACGTGATTTAAAAAATCGCCATGTACAACTTATTGCCATTGGTGGAACAATAGGAACCGGTTTATTTCTAGGATCTGGGAAAGCCATTGCATTAGCAGGGCCTTCAATCATTCTTGCCTATTTAATTGTCGGTACCGCGCTCTTTTTTGTTATGCGTGCATTGGGCGAGCTGTTACTATCGAATGCGGGTTATACATCATTTACGGATTTTGCCTCCGAATACATAGGGCCATGGGCAGGTTATGTTACAGGCTGGACCTACTGGTTCTGTTGGATCATGACGGCCATGGCAGATATTATCGCGGTAGGGGTTTATACACAATATTGGTTTGATATCCCGCAATGGGTACCAGCCATTGGTTGTTTAGTATTATTACTACTGCTGAATTTATTGACAGTAAAACTGTTTGGAGAGTTAGAATTTTGGTTTGCTATCATTAAAGTTATTACCATTGTGGCGCTTATTATCATTGGAATCATTATGTTAGTGACAGGCTTTCAAACAAGCTCTGGAACAGTTTCAGTGGACAATCTTTGGGCACACGGCGGCCTGTTTCCAAATGGCGTATATGGCTTTTTAATGGCCTTCCAGATGGTTGTTTTTGCTTTCGTAGGAGTGGAATTAGTAGGGGTATCAGCAGCTGAGACTGCAAATCCACAAAAAAACATTCCTTCTGCGATTAATAAAATTCCATTTCGAATTTTACTCTTTTATGTAGGGGCACTGTTTGTCATCCTATGTATCAATCCATGGTATGAAATGTCTGCCTCAAGCAGTCCATTTGTCCAAGTATTTACTTTAGCGGGTATTCCGATTGCTGCGGGTATTATTAATTTTGTCGTGCTCACTTCAGCCGCTTCCGCTGGTAATAGTGGTTTATTCTCAACAAGCCGCATGCTCTTTAATCTTGGTAACAATAAACAAGCATCTCCCGCTTTTGCTAAACTCAATAAAAATAGTGTGCCAAGTAACGCACTCGTTATTTCTGCTATTGTTGTATCTGTAGGTGCACTACTAAGTAAGCTAATGCCTGAAAATGCCTTTAGTATCGTAACGACTATTAGTGCAATTTGTTTCATATGGGTGTGGAGTATTATCATTATTTCTCACATCATCTATAAACGGAAAAATCGTGCCCTACATGAGGCCTCAAGCTTCAAAGCGCCTCTGACACCTTTTATCAACTATGTAGTGCTTGCTTTCTTCGCTTTTCTATTAATTGTGATGTTTATTTCCGAGGCAACACGGACAGCTCTTCTACTAACACCCATTTGGTTTATTGCCTTATTCATTTTATTTAAAATGAAAAAAAGATGACTTCAGATTAAGCTCTGAAGTCATCTTATAAACGTTAAAAAATAGTCATATCCCATTCTGTCGCTAAATGTTTCAGTAATTGTACACCTGCAACACTATTTCCTATAGGGTCGATGGCAGGTCCATAAATACCTATACCACAGCCAGCAGGGAAGGGCGAATCTAATCCTGCATGACCTGGGACAGCTGTAAGTATGGCACCTGAAACGCCACTTTTAGCAGGTAACCCAATAAATGCTGCAAATTTCCCTGAAGCATTGTACATACCACACGTCACCATCAAAGCCTTTGCTAATTTCGCCACTTGTTTTGGAAATAACTGTTTCTTAATCAGTGGATGGTAGCCATCATTGGCGATGACTAAACCAATCATCGCTAAATCTGATACATTGACTTCAATCGCACATTGCTTCAAATAAACCTCAAGTGCCGCCTCTACTGGACAATCTAGGAAACCTGAATCCATTAAATAGTAGGCTAATGCTCGATTGCGGTTCGCTGTTTGCCACTCTGATTGAAACACTTCCTCATTGATGCTTAATTGCTTTCCTATGATTTGCTCTAAAAATTGCAGGATTTTTGTAACCTTCTCTTGTGGTGAATGACCAACCATCATAGAGGACACAGTAATGGCCCCAGCATTGATCATTGGATTAAAGGGCTTTCCGGGTTGATGACTTTCTAAACGGATAATCGAGTTGAAAGTATCCCCTGTCGGCTCAACATCCACCCTTTCTAATACATATGGTAAACCTCGATCCATACAGGCCAATATAAAGGTGATCACTTTGGAAACACTTTGAAGTGTAAATAGTTCCGTAGTATCACCTGCTTTGAGTTCGTGCCCTTCTGTTCCGATAATAGCTATAGCTAATTGATTCGGGTCTTTTTTAGCTAAAGCTGGGATATAGTTAGCGCACTTACCTTCTTTGGCAGCGGCACGAAATTGCGTTACCCATTGTGCCACAAGTTGATCGTGATTAGGTTGTGTTGACATTTCTGTAGACTCCTTTCAAAATGTGCAAAAACAGAGTCTTCATAGTTCTCCTATGAAGACTCTATCCAGATTTCGCTATCCTTTTATAGCTTAGGAGGCATCGTCCCCTTCGGAATTAGCGATCCATATGTCTCTCCATCAAGACGTTCCTGCCATTCCTTTTTAGCTTCCTCAATAAGTGCTGGATTATCTAGTAACTCAATTGCTGTACAAGCCATAATTTTAGCAGCTTGTAGCATGCCTTTATGGGCGATTGGCGTAACACCTTGAGAAACAACCTGCCATGTATGTAACGGTGTCCCTAATGCCATACATACTGTCGTACACTGAACTGTCGGCACATTCCAGCTAACATCGCCCACATCTGTTGAACCGCCCATAATAAATTCAGGAAGTACGCCTGGAATAAGATCTGCAATAACCTTTCCTTGTAATTGTTTAACATCTTCTTTACGAAGGCCCACTAATGAAGAAGCTTGTACTTCAGGAGAAAATGTATTGAAAATAGCCTGAGCGTACTGTTCATCCTCTATTGTATAGTCTGGCATGCCAATTTCAAGTATTTGTTGATACATGACATCATAAAGCGTTTTATTGGTAATTAAATTAGAAGCAGCACCTTCAAAATCGATTTCTAGTGAAGTGCCTGTCATGAGCGTAGCACCCTTCGCAATGTTTTCAACGCGCTGATAAATTTCTTGCACTTGCTGCTTTTTAGGTGCCCGCACTAAGTAAGTAACCTCTGCATATGGTTGAACAACATTTGGAGAGGTTCCACCAGAGTTTGTAATAGCATAATGCACTCTTGCTTCTGGAATGATATGCTCTCGTAAGTAGTTTACCCCAACGTTCATGAGCTCAACAGCATCTAAAGCACTTCTACCCAGATGAGGAGCAGCTGCAGCATGAGCACTTTTACCTGTAAACTTAAAAGTAACCGCATAGTTTGCTAGAGAGCTACAAGTCATTACCGTTGAAAAAGTACCTGGATGCCAGGAAATTGCGATATCCACATCATCAAACAGACCAGCTTTCGCCATATAAGCTTTACCAGATCCATTTTCTTCTGCAGGGCAACCGTAAAAACGGATTGTTGCTGATTGCTGATGTTGCTCTAAATAATCCTTCACTGCAACAGCCGCTGCAAATGCTCCTGTTCCCAACAAATTATGACCACAACCATGACCACTTCCGCCATTCTCAAGAGGCTCATGATTCGTAACGCCTCCTTTTTGGCTCAAGCCCGGAAGCGCATCATATTCCCCTAAAAAGGCAATGACTGGCTTTCCAGAACCAAAAGTTCCAACAAGCGCAGTATCAAGCCCAGCCACGCCAACTTCAGTTTGAAATCCCTCTTTTTCTAGTGCTTCTTTCATATATTGCATCGATTTTTTTTCTTGAAAATGAAGCTCTGGTACAGCCCAAATCGCATCACTTAAGGCCACACTTGCATCCTTTTTTGCTTCAATTAATGTAGAAATTTTTTCTTGAAAATTCATTATTGTCCCTCCACTTTGTTCATTATGCTTTCAATAGTGCTCCTTTTTGGTCATTTAGCGTTACAAGCGACACAATACAAATGAGCGCAAATCCAATCAACATCCAAAAGGCTGCATCAAAGGAGCCATTAAAAGCATCGACCATAAAACCAATAGCCATAGGCGTAACAAACCCAGCTAGTTGTCCCCCTGTATTGGCAATCCCCATGGCTGACCCTGTTATGGAAGAAGGCAATTTCTTTAGAACGATAACAGGTAGCAGCGTAATAACAAATGCAATAAAGATAGACACAACTGTTTGATAACCAATAAATAATGTCACCGTTTTCGCAGTAAACATTAAATACAATAAAATACCGATCATTGCACAGGAGATGGCGCCTAACACCTTTTCCATTCCTTTTGGAAGCTTATCAATGATGTATCCACTACCATACACACCAATAATCGTTGTAATGGCAGGGATGGTTTGTGCCCAACCAATGGACATTAAATCTAGTCCACGATTTTTTTGAAGGTAAGTAGGAATCCAGGATACTAATCCCCAGTTCACCGCATAAATACAGAAATAAGCAATAATCAAATTCCACATAAGCGGCGTTTTCAATAATTCTTTAAAGCTCACCCTGACAGCAAGATTACCTGTCTCAGTAGCATCTACTGTTTCAGCTTTTGGAAGCTGAATGTATTTCCAATATAAATAGGCAATAATTGCTCCAAAGGCTCCGATAATGATAAACATCATACGCCAGCCAATCGTTCCTAATAAATACGCTGCTAGCAGTGGTACGATTAGCGAAACAATCCCTCCAGAAGTAAGCATGATTGACATGGCTCTTCCTCTTTCTTCTTTCGGGAAAATCGTAGCAATTATCTTAGAACTTGATGGCTGAAATCCACCCTCACCAATGCCAAATAAGAAACGAATCACAATCATTGCTGTTAATGACCAGGCAATTGCTGTTAGGCCAGTAAAAATAGACCACATTATTACAGCCGTCAGTAAGATTCGTTTTGCGCCAAATTTATCAGCAAGCCAGCCACCTGGTATTTGCATAATGGCATAGCCTAAAAAGAAAGCGCTTAAAATAATCCCCGTAGAAGATGCATCCAATTGCAAATCACCTGTAATCGAAACGACTGCGTAGTTCATAATGTACCGATCTAAGTTCCCTAAAGACCAGCCTAAAAATAATAACGCAAGGATGACATTTCTAGATTTTTTCGTTACTTCATTTGTTATCATTTATATCCCTCCCATGATCAAAAACCTTCTCTTTATGGCAGTGATTGCATCACCGCTATTGTTGTGCTTTAAGATTCTTGCCCCCTTGAAATATCTAGTAAAATAAAAACCCCTTTTATATACCGACATTTTCGTTATATATTCGTATAATAATCAAAGTACTAGAAAAAAACAATATTTTTTTGAAAATTTCTAATAGATAATCGCTTTCATAAAAGTGAATGATTTACCCCAAAAAGCCCACAATTCGTTGACTGGTCTGTGTTTTACCGATACTAAAATTTCAGAAAAAAATGTCCCAAACCAACTTAGGTTTGGGACATTTATTATTTTTCTAAACAAGCTGATACATTTTAATAGGTCTACCGCGAGTATGCTGTAATTCTTCGCCACAAATTCTTGCTAAATCTACATTACATAAATCGGCTACAATGCGCTGTGCATTTCTTTCACTCATTTGAAGCTGTGTCGCTAAATCCTTTGTCGTAAAATGTTTCCAGCGCATTTTCTGTACAAGCGCGTGGATTTTCATATACGTTTTAATACTAATATTACCTTTTTTTAATTTTTCTAAAATGTCAGGGTCTTCCGCTCGGTATGAATAAGATAGTTCTTCTACATTTCCGACAGACTCAATAATCGTACCGTCATCCTGAATCATAACGATATCAATCGCCTCGTTTTCCTTGGTCTGTCTTAGCCCGCGATGAGCATGTAGTTCCGCATTGAATACCGTTTGAGCAAATCCAATACCAGCAGTTACTTTTGCTTCCATTTCAATGGATAATTGGTACATCTTTTCCTGTAGAAATTTTATTTGCCCCTCAATAGCTCCCCTTGTACTAAAAATTGTATATTTTCCATTTCCTTCTTCAATGAGGGAACCATCGATTTGCTCACAAAGTTGTAGCAGATTTTCCTTGGTACGTAACTCTAAATATTGTATGCGATACCCTTGCTTCATACGCTCCTTCAAGGAATCGAAGTCTTTTATTTCAAGCATGACGGCACCAATTTGAGTTTCTTTATAGTAGGATGTTTTAATCTTTTCCGTAAAAAGCTGAACCGTATGGTAAATTTCTGTTTTTGTAGGAGATACCCAATACGAGGGAACTCCCCTTTCTTTCAGTTCTTCATCAACGGAAGGATAGCAAGTGATCGCAAAGTCTATCTTTCCCTCCTGCCAGAGACTAAAGTGGAAATCAAATAACTCTTTGGGATCGATGGCCACATCAAATTCTTTTAAATACATGGTATTCACATTTTTCTGTATCTCCGCTAGACCTTCTGAAGCCATTTGTGAGGGAGAAGGTATGATATCGATACTGACATGTTCAATAAACTTTTTTTGTCGATAGGATTGCTCTAAAAATCCTCTATAAATAGCCGCCTCTGAAAAAATGATATGGGCCATTTTATCTTGCGAGATCATTGTTTGACTCGCTATCTTATAAGGGATGTAGCCAGAAAACAGCCAGAAATCCACATCTTGATCATGTGTCTCTACAAGATGCTTTGTCTCTGTCGCTATCGCATAAATATACGGAATAAATTCCATATCCTGTTCAATCTCTTTTGCTAAAGCAATAATTCTTTCTACGGATTTGACAGGACCCACAACACCTATTTTATACATCTTTTGTTCCTACCTTCTTTGCGAAACTACAATTGTTATGTAAAAAATTTCTTTTCTCATCTATTCATAGTATAGCGGACAACCAATTTACTAGACAATTAAAAAAATCTATACAGAAAAACCCCGAATTTCTCGGGGCCCTCCTCGTTAAATATCCTGCGAATACATGTTTTTATAAAGTAGTTCTAATTTTTTAGAAAGCTTCCCATAGGCTGTTAGCCAGGCTTTTCGAGCCGCTTCATCGCCATCCGCTTTGTATAAAGCATGCACGTCGGCAACCTTTTTCAAATCACTTTCCGCCTGTGTAAGCTTCGAGTAATTTTTGACAATCTTCTTATCACTAGCGCTTAAAGCATCATAAGCAGTGCGAATTTCTTTTACTCTTCCCTCTAAATCAACTATATATTCACCATTGACAAGGAGAGAATTGATCGATTCAATTAACGTCAAAGCATTTTCATTCGATTGTTGTTGACCTTGTTGCTTTTCGATAATCAATTTTCGGATATCTGCATTAATAAGGCTCACTTGTTTAGACGTAAGCTTTTCAAATGCCTTAATGACAGTGCTTGGGTTAGTGCTAAAGGATTTTTCATATGTCTTCATAAAGGATTCTACTTTTTTCACATCTGCGATTGCCGCTTTTAAAATAGCATAATTAGTAATCAGCTTTTTATCACTTGAGCTTAGGCTACTATATTGCTTAGAAAGAGTATTAATTTTTTCGATGGACACTAAATACTGATCATTGGAAACAATGGTAGCTATTTCATCATTAAGTTGCTTTATGTTTGGTGCATTGCCATCAATAATTTGATTCTTTAACAATGCTTCATATTGATCTTTTGCTAAATGCTGTTGATTAGCAGGTAATTTAGCATACGCTTTTTGCACGGTTTCAATTTTTTTAGCCTGTTTAGCAGCATCTGTTTCTTCTTTAGCTGTTTGAACTTTTTTATAGAAGGATTTGACACCTGAAATATCCTTCTGCGCAGCTGTTAGTAAATAGTAATTTGTTACGTATTTTCTTGCCGCCGAAGACAATTTTTTATAGGATTGTGCTGAAGTATCAACAGCCTTTTCTAATTGATCAAATGTAAATTTAGTGACATCTGCATATTTAGCAATATCAGCCTTCAATGCCTCAGCCGCAGCCTTATCATCAGGTACTTTCCCATCAACAGAACCTTTTGGGGTATTCAGTAAAAAATCGTCGGCATTGTAAACAAGTGATTGCTGTAAAGCCGTAAGCTTGTTATAAGCTTTTAAAGTATTCGTATAGCTTGAATTCAGTTTACTTTCAGTTACACCTGTTGTTCCAGATAGCTTTTGATAAGCATCCATATCTTTAATCACTTTTTCAGCCGTTTTTAAATCCTTTTGTAAAGTAACAAGACTGTCATACCCAATAATTTGGGCTGCTGATGCTTTTGTTAAGCTCTTATATTCTTTTATCATTCGATTCACATTATTGACATGACTTTGCCAAGAGCTAGCGGATGGATTTATTGGATAAAAATCATCACCAATATAGCTATCTATATCATTATTTAATGCGGAAATTTGACTTACTTCAGCACTTTCTGCAGACGTTAAAAGCTGCACGTACGAATCTGGTACTAATTTTAATTGCTTATACGTTAATTTTTCATAGGTAGAACGAATAGACTTTGCAACCGTTACCTGTTTGTTAGGCGTATTGTTGGATGATAATTTATCAAACGATTTAATAAATTGCTCCACTTTTTTAATATCCGATTTGGCTTCATTTAGAATCGTTAGGTTTTGAACAGCGCCACGATAATTTTGTGATAATTTGGCGATATCTGCTTCAATTGTATTCACGACCCCCAATAAAGAATCTTTATCAGAAGGAACATACTGTGAAAGTCCATTTGTATAGGATAGTAAATTAACGATCGCCTGATTAAGTCTTCTTACTTCTTTAATTTCCTCAAGATCATTTGGCTCATTTAATAAATTTTTAATGCTAGTATACAGCGTATCATTTACATCTAAGCTACGCTGTAACAAATCTAACTTATCGTATGCCTCTTCAATTTCTTTAATATATTTAGGCAAATCTTTGTCGTTAATTCCTTCTACTTTGTCCACTTTGTCATTTAATTTATTTATGAGGTCCACATCTGCTAGCGAGCGCTTTAGGACATCATAATTCGACACATTTCCTTTAGCCGGTGCTGATAAAGCTTGATACTTACTTTCTAATTCCTTTACTTTTTCCCCGAATGACTTTATGTCAGTAACATTGTATTTGTTATCATTTAGTAGTAAATTTTTAATTTCATTTGTTAATGTATCTGTTGGTTCTTTTGATATAGAGATTACTGCAGAACGTGGAGATTCCACAAAAGAAGCGCCTACCTGGGCTTTGACTATAACAATAATATCTTTGATTCCCTTTTCAATGGCATCTTTGGGTATTGTATATGTGCCGCCTGAAGCTCCCTCAATAAAAGTGAAGGAATTATCACCATCGCCAAGTTGATAAAACCATTGATAACTATATGTAATTTGACCACTTTGCAATTTTGCTCCTGCTTTATCAGTAACAGTAACGCCAGCTACTTTCACCGCTTCGCCTGGTGCAACAAAATCAGAAGTTGAGTAACCTTCCAACGTTGGCGTTGTAATAGCAAGATCCAAATTATTAATCGCTCGTGTTTCACTTTGATATTTTTTACCATCCGTTGTTGTGGCTTCCACGAAAATTGTTTTACCAGCTGCTTCTACTGGAACTTTTAACGAAGCAGATGTAGCACCTGCAATAGGTTTATTCGTGGACGCATTTGATCCATCTTCACTCGTAACTTTCTCTAGATAATACCATTGGTAGGCTTTGACAATCGCGTTATTTGGTATTTGATCCACTTTTAATGTTTCATTAACAATATTTTGTCCCGTAACCGAAACCGTTTCCGCTGCACTTGCTACAGTGGGTACAATAAGTGCAACTGGGATTGCTGCTGCTGTTAAAAATAATTTTTTATTCAAATCTTTGACCTCCTCAATCCTTCTATTGAATTATATCGGTCACTTCTCCATAATTTCCTTTGTTCAGGGGAAAGTATTCTAAAAAGTGTATTTTCTCCTGTATTCCTATACTTACAATAACAATTTTTTGATATCTCTTCTTTAACAAATGATCGTTTAGCATAGAAAAAACTTGAAAAAACAAAAGCCTTCTAATCCACATTCATAGAAATTACGAAGAGATTAAAAGGTGAAAAAATGTATGCGGTTTCCGATTCATCAGGTAGGTTATCCTCGAATCATATACGTAGGTCGTTTAAGTGTACTATACGCATAAGGATATGGATGTTGAGTTTCACTTACTCGAATACGAATTGTCATCCCCTCTCCTACTTTGCTGTCTAATGAGAATTTCCCATTAAAAGCCTGCACTCGCTCTTGCATACCTTGAATGCCCATTGAATCGGCCAGTATAATGTCATCTATATTACAACCTACACCATCATCGCTATACAAAATTTCAAAGCCTTCTTCGGTGCCTAGTATATGTATTTCAACTGTATTGGCATAGGAATGTTTTAATGCATTGTTTAATAATTCTTGGAACAGTCGATAAATCATTAAATTTAAGCGTTCATCCTCTAAATAAAGACGATCAATGGTATAAATTAATACAAAATCTGCACGTTTATGAATTTTTTGAATCAGCTTTTCGAGTGCTGCATTTAAGCCCAATGTATCTAATAATGGAGGCTTTAAATTTTCACAGTACCCCCGCAAATCATTCAAGGAGGTGATCATATGCTCATGAAGCTTTACAAGTTGGGATGATATATTTTCTTGATCCTTTGTATGCAGTAGGACATCCATTTCTCTTGCAATATGAAGCTGTTCTTGTAAAATCGTATCATGAAGCTCCTGGGCTAGCTGATACTTTTCTTCCTCAAAACGCAGCCAAAGTAATTTATTGAGCCAGGGCAGCTGTCCATTATCGGCCTCTTTCATATGCTTTAACTGATCTAAAAGCTCCTCGACCATTTTCGTATTTTCAATAAAATTATTTAAATATAACAGCAACAATTCTAGCCATAGTAATTCCTCGTCCTTAAGATAAATAGATTTATTATGATCCACAACGAGAATTCGTTTATAATTCGCATCTTGATGAATAAAAGCTATATAGAAATGATCTGTTTTTTTAATATCCCCTAAGCCTAATCGTTCAAGCAAAACCTCATCAATTTCATGTTGAGTGTATTCCTTGGATCTGTTCGTTAACGTAACTTGATGTGTTTGAAAATCATAAGTGAGAACATACACACTTTCCATTTCAAGTTGGAGCACGACCTGCTGGACAAATTTCTCCAATAAATCCTCAATCTTCACAACTCTGCCTATACTATCGACAGTAGTATATAAGCGATGGATATAGTCACCTTTTGTAGAAAACAAAATCTTTCGCTTACGATAATCAATCCGTTCCTTCATATAAAACAACACCATTAATGAGAGGAACGAAAAAAAGAAAAGCTCTGTCATGCGTGTCATGGATAAATCCGTCAATAAATACAGACCACCCAAAAGCCAAATAGTAAAAGCAAATGAGAAATTGAAATAATAACGTATTCGCGATATAAAGTACTCCATATCAAATATACGTTCTGTGAGTTGGGTGAATAAGAAGCTGAAAGGAATGAGCATTAGAAATAGAGAGCATATATCAGCTGATAATAGTTGTTTATGGAATAGTACTTCAGGTAGTGCATAAAGAAATAAAAATGGCAAAAATGGAATGATAATGCTACTTAACAATATTTTTAACTGTGGAGTTTTATACTTGATATATCCTTGTATTATTATTCCTAAAATCACCAGCAATAAAAAGAAAAAGAAACCTAAAATGATGTATGAATTTTCAAAATGAGTTGATGGATAAAGAATACTAAAAACACTGAGTATCACGCCTACGATTGGTATGGTATAAAATAATTTAATTTTTTTAGTAAACAACCATTTTAAATCCATAAATTCAAAATAAATTTTCATAAAGTGTAATAGTATGACTAAACAAAGTAGCATACTGCCTCGATTAATTATTATTCCTATGGGATCTAATCTACTAGATGCACCACTACTAACATAAGCTAAGGAAACAGTTAAGATAAAAAGAATTAATAAATTTACGAGAATTTTATTTTTTTGTTTATAATACAAATAAAAAGTGATAAACAATGTAAGAAGAAAATAACAAAAAGGAACTATTAAAACATTAAAAAATTGTTGAGGTATATCATATAACTTAATATTTAAGTTAATAATAGCTCCATTACCTTTCTTTATTGTCAATTCTCTAGCTGCACGAATTACTGGTTCATACTTTAAATCATGAAGACTATCAATCTGTTTTCCATCAACTTCTAAGATAATATCGCCTTTTTTAATTTTATGTTTTTCAGCCCACTCTTTGTAATATGGCTCTATTAAAATCCATTGCCCATCTTCATTTTTCACCTTCATACTTAAAACAGGCTTGCTGTATGTAACATTTAGTAAATAAAGCCCAAATACCAAATATGTACTTACAGCAAGCCAGAACCACTTTTTATTATTTGAATTTAATACCAAATTGTACTTTTTAAACATATATCTTCATCAAACGAATCCAAAATTGCCTTTTGTTCAAGTTCTGTAATACCAATTAGAGAAGCTTTTTTTTCCTTTAACAATGTTACCAACGACGGATTTTGCTCTAAATATTGAACCATGTTAATCATAAAATCGCCCCATTTCATTAGTTTATTATCTATAGTTACAATTATTTACCAATAAAAACTTCATTAAAGGAATTATTAACCATATTTGTAACTATACTTTCATTATACTATCACTCTCCAATAATTCAACATAATTTTCTAAAAAATCCAAAAAATAATAGAATGTGTAATAATTTTGCTTTATTTCTCCATAGATAGACATAGAAAAAGCTTGCTCCTAATGGTAGGAACAAGCTTCTACACTTTCCATTACAAACAGCCCTCTCTTAGCCACTCGCTTAAACTGGAAGAGACCAGTTTTGCATGGAGTGGATTCATATCGCCACAGTCCACAACAAATACCTGACAATCTTCTTTCTCTAATGCCATTAAAAAAACCATTCCGCCTCCATCATCCCCAACGGCTACATAGCCTTTTGCATATTCGTTCACTTCCCAAGTCTCATTTCTTTCAATAATTTCCTCTGTACCATATATTAACACTCCATTAGTAAGTGAAAAACCATTACCCTCTTGAAGTACGTTTTTATATTGTTGAGGGAGATGAATAGCCATGGTCTGTTCTATCTGCAGAATATCATTCTCACTAGCGGGTGGATTGGCAGTAAAAATATTATGTATAGGATACATTTTGTCACCTCCTCATTAAAGATTTTTTACACCTATGCAGAACAAAATTCATAGAAATCTTCGATAATATCATCAATCTCTTGTTTTTTTACAATTGAATTCAACCATTCACCAGGAATTTCATCCATTTGATTGCACATACCCGCTAAAGCCCCCGTCATTGCTGCAACCGTATCAGTATCTTCTCCTAAATTGACTGCCTTCAAAATGGCTTCTTTGAAAGTAGATGAATTACCAACACACCATATTGCTGCCTCTAGTGAATGTACAATATAGCCGCTTGATTTAATATCATTTTCAGGGATATTTAGAAAGTTCTCATCAAATATTCTTGTATAAGCATTTAACTCTGTGCACAATTCATGCTGTAAATAATTTTGCAACAAGTTATATACCTCACTTAATGCAAACTCTAGTGAATTATTTCGGTATAAACTTAATAATAGCTCAATATAAATGATGGATCCTACTAGTGAACGTGGATGTCCATGTGTGATCTTTGTATATTGTAGAACCAACGCATTTCTTTTATTAAAATCACATTCATTTATCAATACAAATACTAAGGGCGCAATTCTCATTAATGTTCCGTTACCATTATCAAACTCGCCAGTTTTTCCGCAGTACTCAGGCACAATACCTTTTTTATAACTTGATACGGCTTCAGCTGTCGTGATGCCAATATCAAACATTTCCCCAAATGGTGTTAGATAACCCTGCTCCATATATCGTACAAACTTATCCATTAAACTTCGTGTATCGCCTTTTTCTATCATATTTTTGACTAAACATAACGTTAAAGAAGTATCATCCGACCAAGTGCCAGGTGGTTGATTGTAAGTACCATATCCTATCACACCCTCTACATGGAAAGTCCCCCGTTTCTTAAACTCGACAGGCACGCCCATGAGATCACCAACTATTCCACCATATAAAGTAGCAAACAATCGCTCTTTCATCTTTGTATCTACCATAGGATTACACATCTCCTTTCTCTATCAAACATAATATAAAGAAGGCTATTATTGAAGATGTGAAATTTCCCCCAACTTCTGTCCTATAATTAGCGCTGTCTCTTCTATCCATCTCTTTAGCTGATCTTTCTGTTAGAAATCGTAAAAAAGCGTCCACTAAGTACGAATACTTATTGGACGCTTTTAGTTCAGTTCATTATTATGCCTTTTGATAACGAAGTACTGGTGTACGAGCAGCACGTGTTTCGTCTAGACGAGATACGACTGTTGTATGTGGCGCTTCTTGAACGATGGATGGATTTTCTTCAGCTTCTTTCGCAATTTGAATCATCACATCGCAGAATGCGTCTAATGTTTCTTTAGATTCTGTTTCTGTTGGCTCGATCATTAACGCCTCTTCCACATTTAATGGGAAGTATGTTGTTGGTGGATGGTAGCCAAAGTCTAACAGTCGTTTGGCGATATCTAATGTACGAACGCCCAATTTCTTTTGACGATGACCAGATAAAACAAATTCATGTTTACAGTGACGGTTGTATGGCAGATCATAGAATGGCTCTAATCGACGCATCATGTAGTTTGCGTTTAATACAGCATATTCTGTAACAGCTTTTAGACCATCTGGCCCCATTGTACGGATGTACGTATAAGCACGTACGTTGATACCAAAGTTACCATAGTAAGGTTTTACGCGTCCGATTGATTGAGGACGGTCGTAATCGAAATGGTATGTTCCTTCTTCTGTTCTAACTAATATTGGTTTTGGTAGGTATGGAATTAAATCCGCTTTTACGCCTACTGGACCTGAACCTGGACCACCACCACCGTGTGGACCTGTAAACGTTTTGTGTAGATTTAAATGCACGCAGTCAAAGCCCATATCGCCAGGACGTGCTTTACTCATAACGGCATTTAAGTTCGCACCATCATAGTACACTTTACCGCCAACAGAGTGGATAAGCTCTGCCATTTCGATAATGTTCTCTTCAAATAAACCTAGCGTATTTGGGTTTGTTAGCATTAAGGCAGCTGTATCAGGACCTACTACTTTGCGAAGGTCTTCGATATCAACTAATCCAGTTTCATCTGATTTAACGGTAATTGTTTCAAATCCTGCTACTGTTGCTGATGCTGGGTTTGTACCGTGAGCAGAGTCAGGAACGATAACTTTGTTACGGTGACCTTCACCATTTGCTTCATGGAAAGCACGGATCATCATTAATGCTGTCCACTCACCATGTGCTCCTGCTGCTGGTTGCAATGTTACTTCATCCATCCCAGTAATTTCTACTAATGAAGTTTGTAAATCATAAAGAAGCTCCATAGCCCCTTGTGCTGTTGATTCATCCTGTAATGGGTGAACATTCGCAAAGCCTGAAAGACGAGCAACCGCTTCGTTAATTTTTGGATTATATTTCATCGTACAAGAGCCAAGTGGATAGAAGCCAGAGTCTACCCCGTGGTTTCTACGAGAAAGTGCTGTATAATGACGCATAATATCCAGCTCAGATACTTCAGGTAATTCTGCTGCTTCCGTACGTACTAGATTGGTAGGTAATAAATCTCCTAGAGCCACTTCAGGTACATCAAGCGCTTCTAAGCTATAGCCAACGCGGCCTTCTTTTGAAATTTCAAAAATGAGTGTTTGATTTTCGTTATGCATGAAGAGCCCCCATTTCTGCAACTAGTGCATCAATTTCTTCTTTTGTGCGTAATTCAGTAACTGCGATTAGCACATGATTTTTAAGAGAGTCATAATTTTGACCTAAAGGATAACCACCGATTATACCTTTTTCAATTAAGCCTTTATTGATTTCCTTCACACATTTATTCGTTTTTACAACGATTTCATTAAAGTGTGCACCTTGGAATGCTACTGTAAAGCCTGCTGCTTCAAAGGCATTTTTCGCATAACGTGTTTTCGCAATATTTTGTGTAGCCATTTCGCGAATACCTTGTTTACCTAGAGCTGTCATAGCTACAGAAGCTGCAAGTGCAAGTAATGCTTGGTTCGAACAAATGTTAGATGTTGCTTTATCACGACGGATATGTTGTTCACGTGCTTGTAGTGTTAACACATAACCACGACGTCCTTCACCATCCACTGTTTCACCAATAAGACGGCCCGGAACCTTACGCATTAATTTAGTTGTTACGGCAAAGAAACCACAGTGTGGACCACCGAATGCTTCAGAGATACCGAAAACTTGAGCATCACCCACACAAATATCTGCTCCTAACTTGCCAGGAGGTGTTAAAATACCTAGAGCAAGTGGGTTAGACGACACTACGAATAAGCTTTTTGCTTCATGCGCAATATCCCCAATTACTTGAATATCCTCAACCTGACCAAAGAAGTTTGGATATTGAGCAATAACTGCTGCCGTGTTGTCATCAATTAGCTCTTTTAATGCCGCTATATCTGTCACACCATCTTTATGCGGAATTGTTACGATTTCAATAGATTGACCGTAGGCATATGTAGCCACAACATCACGATATTCTGGGTGTACTGTTTCAGATACTAAAATTTTCTTACGACGTGTATGTCCAGCTGCCAGCATACCAGCCTCTGCCAATGCTGTTCCACCGTCATACATAGATGAATTGGCAAGGTCCATACCAGTAAGCTCTGCAATCATTGTTTGGAATTCAAAGATGGCTTGTAGCTCCCCTTGTGAAATTTCTGGTTGATATGGTGTATAAGCTGTATAGAACTCTGAACGAGAAATTACATGGTCTACAATCACTGGCTTATAGTGGTTATAAACGCCAGCTCCTAAAAACGATACATTGGCATTTGTGTCCTTATTTTTAGCAGCAAGTGCTGTTAATTCCTTTAATAAAGCAGATTCTGATTTTGCTGCCTTAATGTCATAAAGTCCTTTAAACCGGACTTTCTCAGGAATATCCTCGAATAATTCATCAACTGAGGATACACCGATTACGTCTAACATTTCTTTTTGATCTTGCTCCGTCATTGGTAAATAACGATGTTTCATAAATGTAGCCCTCTTTTCAACTATTATTTTGAACGCTTGTAAAACGGTGTTTCAACTGTAATTACTTTTAGTTGCTTACCACGGATTTCAATTTCTAATTCATTTCCGATTGTTGCGAATTGACTGTCAATTAACGCGTGACCAACATTACGTTTTGATGAAGGAAGCTGTGTACCTGTTGTGACTTCACCAATTTCCTTACCATCTTTAAACACTTTGTAGCCATGGCGTGGAATCCCTTTATCGATCATTTCAATTCCAACAAGTTTACGCGGAAGACCATTTTCCTTCTGAGCTACTAATGCATCATGACCAATAAAATCTTCTTTATTTAATTTCACAGCAAATCCAATACCTGCCTCAAGAGGAGAAATCGTCGCTGATAATTCTTGACCATACAGTGGTAGACCCGCTTCAAAACGTAGTGTATCTCGACATCCTAGACCAGCAGGGACAACACCTTTGTCTTGACCAGCCTCTAAAATTTTATCCCATAGCGCTTTAATATCTTCTGGCGCTCCATATAATTCGAAGCCATCTTCTCCTGTGTAACCACTACGAGAAACTAAAACTTTATGTCCTGCAACTTCAACGTTCTCTTGGAATCGGAAAAATTTAATAGCACTAACATCAGTTGAAGTTAGGGATTGAAGAACTTCCTCTGCTAAAGGTCCTTGTAGAGCAATTTGTGCATAGGCATCTGATTGGTTGTCAATTGTCACATCAAATTGATGCTGATTTTCTAACATCCAATCGTAGTCTTTTTCGATATTGGCAGCATTCACACATAATAAATAGTGATTGTCAGCTAATTTGTACGTTAGTAAATCATCGACAACACCGCCGTCTTCATAGCACATTGCTGTGTATTGTGCTTGGCCAGCAGCTATTTTTGAAACATCATTAGATAAAAGATTTTGTAAAAAACCTAATGCATCGGGACCTGTTACTAAAATTTCACCCATATGTGATACATCAAATAAACCCGCACGATTACGTACTGCATCATGCTCATCTTTAATAGAAGAGAATTGAACTGGTAATTCCCATCCACCGAAGTCAACCGTCTTAGCACCGTATTTCGCGTATTCTTCAAATAAAGGTGTACGTTTTAATTCATTCGTCATTCTTTTTTTGCCCCCTTATTGTTAGTTACATTTTTACTGGTAGTAGTTCGTCTGCTTTTTGTATTGGTACAGTCATGACTTGGCATTGTAAAGCTTCCATGGAGTACCTATAGACATAAAAAAAGACAGACGAACCCCTTTTCGGGATTCTCTGTCCTTGCACCTGAAAGTTACACCAGACTAACTCGCATGGTTGATAATGCCAATTAGTCGGCTTTCCCCTTTGGTGGCTGTTATTGTTATACTACAGCTCTCTCCAGAGTTGCGTCTTGTACGAGTCCTTTTACCTGAGAGATTCATAGCCATTGCTACTTGCTCCTTCGGTGGCGTCTATACGCGCTCTCCCCGCACAATCATCCGCCCAAGATACATCTTGGTACTATTTAGTATTCAATGAACATTTAGTTACTTATTTGTCTATATCCTAACATTAAATGCATTGAAAAGGCAATCATTTTTTAAAAGATAATAAAAGGCGAACATTTATAATATCTTTCGCACTTATCGTTCGCCTTTAAGCCTTTTTACTTGAAACACTAAATACTCTAAAATTTGACGAATGGTTCTGCCCTCTGTTAGGACCTGAATATGTCCTGCATCGCGATAAAACTTTCTTCTGTAATGATACAGACTTTCTAGCTCCTCTTTTGTCGAGCTCTGTACGATTGGTCTGTTAGGATCATGCTGAACTCGTTTATAAATATCCTCAAACGCCGCATCTAAAAAAAATACTAAGCCACTACGTCTCATAATTTTTCGATTTTCAGCATTGATTGCAACGCCACCACCAGTAGAAATGATACAAGCCTCATCTCGGAAATTTTTCAAAAATTCTGTTTCTATTTCTCGAAAATGGGCCTCCCCGTATTTTTCAAAAATCTGTGGAATGGACATTCCTTGCTGCCGCACTATCTCATGATCCATATCGTAATATGGCATCTTTAATAAATAGCTTAAACGCCTTCCTAAGGCACTTTTTCCACTACCCATAAAACCAACTAAATATATTTTTCGCAATTCGAATCACCTTCTTATAACTACGATTCTACACTGTCTGACAAAATTTGTCCCAATAAATTTATCGTAGCTTGAACATTCAATTTTTCGAGCCCATCATATGTTCGAAACTGCATTTCATACGACATATAATATGCAAGAACAAAAGTAGTTACAAAAAATAATAATGCAATTGCGATTAAAAAAATAGCCCCTCTGTCATTTTTTAATAATTGGTACATAGAAAGTTCGCTCCTTTTGTATACCATTAGGCATTTCGACCGCTACTGTCAGCATATTTCCACTATAGTTGAATTGGCATTTATTGATGCCATTTAGCATGGGGACATGTCCTCCATTTACTTGTTCACGAATGATATTACGATAGCAATCAACATGATGGACTGTTTCTGTTGTTTGGAAAGTAATTCTTTTTTGGTCTCCCCGTATAGAAAACGCTAAAATATCCTTTAATTCTTTATTTAAATCGTACACAAACAGCTCCCATTTCGACTGTTCATCCGTTTGCATGGTTGAGGTCATTTCAGCATACCAGAGCATAATTAGTACAAAAAGATGAGAAACAAGTACAAACACAATTAATTGAAACATTGCTTCTAATAATGTATAGCCCTTCTCATTATTCATAGACACCGCCTGTAAATTGAAGGCATTTTTGGCGGGGCTCATGTGCATTGTGAAAACGAACACAAATCCCTTGACCATTAAACACCCATTGATAATCGACCTGCTCAATGGTCCTCGTACCTTCAGATTGTTGTACAGCTTGAAATAATTTCAAGCCTTCATAAGCTGTTTCTGCTGCTATCATTTCCAGCTTTTTATTCGTAAGGTTAGTTTTCATCGTATAGGTAATGGGCAATAAGGAACTACAAAGTAACATCAGGATACCGAAAGCCAAAATAGTTTCTACAAAAGAATAACCTGATTCATTCAATTCTCGCCCTCCCTCGTCCTAATGTAATAATTACCTTTTTCTTACCCTGTGGTGTTTGAAATGCAATGGTGCCAGCTGATAAGACATTGCCATTGTAATTATAAACAACTGTATAAAGTGAGCTTTCTGAAGGCAAAAATTCAACTCCTTTTGGGAAGGGACGTTCATATAGATTGGAATAAACATCTTTTTGAATAACGTAGCGCTTTGTTGAGCTTTCAAATTTCATCGCGATATATTGTCGTTGGTTCATGCTATAGGTTTGAATATACTGAATGTCTAGTTGAATTTGAGTAAAAAATCGCTCTAATTCCTTTGACTCTGCTAATTTTAAAGAGAACTTGCTAACAATTGCTGTTAAAGTCATAACAAGAAATAAAACAATCAGCATTTCGAGAATGGTAAAGCCCAAATCATTACGTTGCTTCCTCATTAGCCATTTGTACCCGTATCTACTTTAGCATTCGCTAACCGTACCTCTCCTTCATTGGTAATTACTATTTCTTCTTTATTTGGACACGTTGTTTCATTTTCTTTCAAATAGCCTTCCTTTACTAAATCCTCCAATGTGGGATACGCCATAAAATCCACTCTATAGGCCTCTACTTGCCCCTGTACCATGGCGACATAGGCCGAACATCCCTTCTCATCAATCGTAGCAAAGTGCTTTGTAACATTTGGAATTGTGATTAAAATAAGGACCGATATAATTAACAAGACAATCAGCATTTCAATTAAAGTAAAGCCATTTTGTTGTTTGATACGTCTCATTCTGCTCCTCCTAAACTAAATCAATCATATGATAAATTGGTAATAATAAACTGACATAGGCTGCTACTATACATATAGCAATAACAATAAAGAAGCTTGGTTGTATGAAAGCGAGCATCTTATGCAACAGTTGCTCCTGCTTTTCCATTAATAATTCGCTATACAGCGTGAGTTCTTTTCCTAAATATCCACTCTGTTCTCCATGTTCTACAAAAGTAGAAAAATCCTTGTGAAAAACAGCTACTAACTGTACGGCTTGTGTCAATGACTCACCAAAGATTACCCTTTCTTTAATACGGCGCGACAGATGCTGTAGAAAAGGTTGAAACTGTTGTTCCTCTAAAATTTGGAGACTAGCCTGCAATGAAAACCCACTCTGCAGTAAACTTCCTAAATAAGCAGCAAATTGCCTTGTCGACGATAGTCGGATATAGATATGAAAAAGAGGGATTTTCAAAAGTATTGTTAGTTGTTGGGGAATGGGCTGCCGTTTGAGATAGAAATGGAAAATCAATAAACTGACTATCACAATCAAAACTGTCACCATAACAAAATCGGGGATATGCAGTAACATATTAGACAAAGCAATACTTGTCTCCTTAGCTGCCATTGAGCGGCTAGATACCATTCTTTCAATATTAGGTAAAAAAATTGTTCGAAATACAAAGAATAGCAACAATAAAAATAAAATTAGGATGACAGGATAAATAAGCAATTTGATTAATTTTTTCTTTGTCCTCTCATTGATAATCATTTGCTTTGCCACACCTTTTAATGCTTCAAGTATATGCCCATTGTTTTCTGCCACCTTAATTGCAACTAAATGGTACTTAGCCAGCTGTAATGTTTCCAGAATGCTTGTCACGCCTACACCTTGTCTAAATTTTTCATCAATTTGTTGCTGTATGTCCTCATGTGCCTCAACATGATGAGGTAGTAGCATCGAGATAGCCTGTGGAAATAAATAGCCTTCCTGCATTAACACAGATAAACGTTGGATTAATTGAGCTTGCTCTCTTACACGCCACTTGGTAGCTCTGTTGTAATATAATTGAAAATTATCGATGTATTTTTGTAACTGCATAATGACTCTCCACCAATTCCTTTTGTCCCATTAATGTTTGTTCGTATGGAAGTTTATAATTCCCCTTTTTCTGAATAGCTGTAATGGCCTGATTCAGATCAACATCAGATAACATTTCATACAAGGCACGACGTTCATCCTGTAAAGCTGATGACTGAAAAAGCATTTGTGCAACAATACCGATGACAGTTTGCCGAAGCTCCTCTATGGAGACCCCTAAGTCAATTAAGCGGTAAAGACAGCTAATGGAATCCTTTGCATGGATAGTTGAGACAACTAAATGACCCGTCAAACTTGCCTCAATGGCAATCTTCGCCGTTTCTTTATCTCTAATTTCACCAATCATAATCACGTCAGGTGAATGCCGTAATATAGCTTTTAACCCCGTAGCATATGTAACGCCTGCTCGCTCGTTCACCTGAATTTGAAGTAAATTTGCTTGGTTATTTTCTACTGGATCTTCTAAGGAAATCACATGCCTATTTAATTCTGTAGAACAGTAGTGGATTAAAGAATAGAGAGAAGTAGACTTACCAGAGCCTGTTGCTCCTGTAAAAAACAAAAGTCCTTGTCGATTCTGTACAAGTTCCATTAATTTGTGGGCTGCGCTTTTAAAAAAACATAGGGAAGTTAGTGGAAATGCATGATTTTGGAGAAGTAAACGGATAATGAGACTTTCCTTTGAAAATACGGAAGGAAGTGTAGATACTCGAAAGGCATAAGGCTTTTGTGCCATCGCTTTTTGAAAGGAGCCACTCTGAGGTTTTCGACGCTCACTTATATCTAATTGGGCGAGAAACTTATAATAGGATATCATCCGTTCTGCAAGGTCATTAGGTAGTTCACCAGCGTGGAGAAGCTTGTCATATTTCCGAAAATAGATTCGATATTCAATGTTGGTTGGCACCAGTAATAAATCGGATGCACCAAAATGATAGGCCTTTAGTAAAAGTTGCTCACATTTTTGTTCAACGACTATTTCAAAATTCTGCATATATGCACCTCTCTTCTAGTTCATTCGAATATGACCGCGCTATTCGTTATTTCCTAGTATAAGTAGGATTTTCCCACGAGAAAAGCCCTTTTCTGAAAATAAAAATTTGTTATGAAATTTCCTATTAATCATGTTTTTTGCTATAAAAATGTGGATAAAGTGCAATTTCTCACTAAAACAGAACATAAATACATGAAAAAATTAATATTTATGCCGAAATGAACTGTATCTTTTTCAATAATACAATATAATAGAATCAACATGATTATTTTCCTAACACTGGGTAGAGAAACATAATTTTATAAAAAACTAATGAGGTGAAGCATATGATCCATCCATTGAAAATTACTAGCACTTTAGCCGATGAAACTAGATACTCTATTTATGAGTACATATTGCAAGAGAAAAAAACAGTGACAGTTCAACATATTGCTGATCAATTTGGCATCCATCCAAATGTTGCTCGACTCCATTTAACGAAGCTTTCAGAAATTAATATTATCTCTGCAGACTATGTGAAAACAGGTAAGGGTGGTCGACCCGGCCGCGTTTATAAGGCTTCAGAGAAAGGTGTATCATTAACATTTCCAAGACGTGATGAAGAGCGTTTACTGAAATGGACGATTCAATTAGTTCAAGACCTTGGACCATCTGCCTTAGAAAAATGTCAGGAAATTAGCTATCAAGATGGTTATCAGCAAATGAAACAAAGTATAAGCGCTGAATTGACAATAAATAATTCCATTTCCTTCGACGAGAAACTTCAGCTATTAACTGACAATGCCGCATTAATTGGCTATGTTCCACAAATTCAACAAACAGAGCATGGCAAAAAGGTGATATTCTCCATTTTTAATTGTCCATTCCAAGAACAACTTACGACATATTCAGAGATTGTCTGCTCACTACATGAATCCTATTTAAAAGGGCAGTTAGATGCGCTATTTTCTAAAAGTGAATTTATACAAATTGAAAGTATGATACATAATTGTGATTTATGTAAATATGAAATAAACGTGACAGAAATCGAAAGCTAGTTAAAAAATCCATTTGTTTGTCACAAAGACGAATAAGTTCCAGTTTACAGACACCTTTCCTATCATTTATAATGAGTAAGAGATTATTGTGTCGTGGGCAAAAGGAGGGGAAATTTCATGGATAATATGTATAAAGTTATGGCATTCTGGACAGGTATATTTGCCGTTATGTTCTACCTTGGTGGTATGAACGAGGTATCGCTATTATTCTTAGGTAATACAGGTTTATTCTTATTATTAGGCTTCTTAAACCTTTCAGAACGTATGTACATGTACATTTTCGGAGCATATTTAACTGTATTCTTCGCTGGCTTCACGTACTATACAACATTCATTCACGTACCTGGTGGCGGTCATTAATACAAAGAAAAAAGCGTATCTCACTAACATTGAGATACGCTTTTTTATAGACCATACTTTTTTAAAATCCATTTAAAAACGGATTTGTCTCCATTTCCGAACTGACAGTTGTATAATTACCATGACCAGGATAAATGATTGTATCTTCAGGAAGCGTTAATAATTTATCATGGATAGATGCTAATAATATTTTTGTGGACCCACCTATTAAATCCGTACGTCCTACACTTTGTTCAAAAAGTGTGTCCCCCACAATAGCAAAGCCGTCATTTTCAAATACATAAGAAATACTACCAGGTGAATGTCCTGGTGTAAAAACAGCTCGAAAAACAAAATTACTCATTTCAAATTGCTGTTCTTCTTTGATGATAGTGTCTTGTGCCGGTGCAGCCACCCTATAATCTGGTAATGCGGCATATTTACTAGAACCATTCTTTTCTGGATCTCCTAACCAGCTAACTTCTTTTTCATGAATCCATACAGGTACATTAAATGCTTCTCTTACAGCATCCACAGCACCGATATGGTCAAAATGTGCATGTGTTAAAAAAATGGCCAACGGTTTTAAACCATTGCTACGGATTGTTTTAATAATACGCTCCGCTTCTTCACCTGGATCAAATACGATACACTCTTTTTCTTTATTCGATACGATATAGCAATTCGTTTGGACTGGACCAAGAGAAAAACTACGTACGTTCATCATAGATATCACCTCAATGTTCTATTATACAGGCTTTGCCACAATTTGACGATAAATGTTCATAGTTTGCGTTATATTAGTTCTCGACAAAAACAAGTAGAACGTTTACAATTAAGGAGGAATATTGTTTACGACATTCATTTTCTGATGTCGAAAGGAGTGTCTATTTTTAATGAACTTATTAATGGTTATTTTTGGTCTAGTAGCGATTTTAGCTGTAGTTGGTACATTCCAAGCAATTAAAGAAAAGAACCTTTTAAGCGTTGTTTTCAACTTATTAAGTGCTGTCGTGTTCGGATGGTTCGTCATCATGACAATCATTCATAGTGGTTATCCACCAACATTACACTAAATTTCAGACAGAAAAAGAGCAGTCTCCATCTGAGATTGCTCTTTTTTCTTTGAAATCAACCAATTTTATTTATTTAATTTTAGAAATCTCTTCTTGCCAATTTGTAAGACATCATCATTCATTAAAACTCGAGATAGATCATCGATAGCAATTTTTTCTCCATTCAAGGAAACGCCATTTTGTTTGATGAGTCTTAAAAATTCACTCTTGCTCTGAATAAAACTGATAGTAATTAATTGTGGTATGATATCCTCTATTCTTTCCTTATCAATTTCTAGAAGCAATATAGGAATGTTATTCGGAATACCCTTCCTTTGAAAAGCTTCTTCAAAATAAGATTTTGCACCCTCCATGGCAGCATGACCATGATATAAAGCTGTCACTACCTCTGCTAATTGTAATTTTAGATCGCGTGGATTCTCTACCATTTGAAGTCTATCTTGAATAGCCTGCACTTGTAGTGGATGCTCATCTGTCGCTAATTCGTAATATTTTATAATGAAAGTATCTGGTATTTCCATCACTTTTTTAAACATCACCTCAGGCGCTTCATTGACGCCAATATAATTCCCTAAGCTTTTACTCATTTTTTCCTTACCATCTAAACCTTCTAGTAATGGCATAAAAATAGCAATTTGTTTTTCCAGCCCTCGATGTCTTTGTAAGGTACGTCCCATTAGAATATTGAACGTTTGATCTGTTCCTCCTAATTCAATGTCAGCTTTTAACTCTACAGAATCATATGCTTGCATGAGTGGATAGAAAAATTCATGAATGCCAATTGGTATTTGCTGCTTGTATCGCTTTTGAAAATCTTCACGCTCTAGAATACGAGCAACAGATGTAGTGGCTGCTAGCTGAATGACTTCTTCAAATGTTAATTTTGCTAACCATTCACTATTGAAACGAACAGTAGTTTTCTCTTCATCTAGCACTTTAAAAATTTGCTCACAATATGTTTTGGCGTTTTCTTTAACCATTTCATCACTTAACGCCACACGGCCTTTAGATTTCCCCGTAGGATCGCCAATACGGCCTGTAAAATCCCCGATGACAATAACTGCCTGATGCCCTATATCCTGCATCTGTTTTATTTTTCGTAAAACGACTGCATGACCTAAATGAATATCTGGTGCGGAAGGATCAAGTCCCAACTTTATCGTTAATGGCTTTTGCTCTTGAAAAGAGCGCTCTAATTTTTTTAGAAGCTCATGTTCATCAACAATTCTGTCAGCCCCCTTTTTAATAATTGCTAACTGCTCCTTTGGTGTTAAAAACATACAAAACATCTCCTTGTAATATTAAAAAATTAATATTGCAAGATCTATAAGAGTTCATTAATCTAACGACGGCTGTTACTCTAATTTGGCATAGATATTGTGGCTGTCCAAATGCATAAAAAAACGCCCCTTAGGATTAAATCCTAAAGGACGTTTATGAACGTGTTACCACCTTATTTCGAGAGCTATTCACATAGCGCTCCTCCATTAGTACAGCCGCAGCGATACTATTGCAATGATTACGGATGCAAACCCGTCGTAGCCTACTAAAATTTCGGTACGCAGCTCCAAGATGTATTCACTTTAATATCCCCTTGCGCCTCTCAGCAACCGGCTACTCTCTGTCAGTTCCATTAAAGTTACTTGTTCTTTTCTATGCCTTTAACTCTTATACTCCGAAATGTGAAAACAAATCTTCGTTATGCAGATATTTACACTAATTATAATCACTTCAACAAATTTGTCAATTCTACAATGTAAAAAAGAGATCTCATGATGAGATCTCTCTTTGTTTACTTGACTGATTCTTGTTTTAAGTTACCTGTCTTTTCATCATAGAAACGAAGCAGATCTCCATTAATGATGGCATCAGAATTTTCGAGTTCCATTGTTGCACGATCAGCATATGGCTGACATGGCTCCACATCGATTTCTTCGCCAGTTGATTTGTCATAGCAAGCTTCACCAGCATAAACGTATTTATCTGTAATAAAGCGTCCATCACGGAACACGACAAAGTTCTCATGCTCTGGAGAGAATAAATCTGCACCCATTTGCATATCTTTTGACGTTTCAACGCCAAGAAGGTGTAAAATTGTTGGACGTAAATCCATTTGTCCTGCCATTTCAGTCATTTCTTTACCATCATCAGATCCTGGGATGTGGATGAATAAAGGTACTTCTTGTAGTAGTGCATTATCAAATGGTGTAATTTGATCTTTTCCTAAATATTGTGCCATCGCTTTGTTATGGTTTTCTGAAATACCGTAGTGGTCACCATACATAACGATAATTGAGTTATCATAAACACCTTGATCTTTTAATTGTTGGAAGAAATCTTTTAAAGCTTCATCCATATAACGTACTGTTTGGAAGTAGCGATTTAATGTTCCTGAGTTTGAATCGTATTCAGGAATCATGATATCTTCTGGATCCAATGTAAATGGATAGTGATTTGTTAACGTAATAAGTCTCGAATAAAATGGTTGGGGCATATCTTTCATTAAAGCAGCAGATTGCTCTAAGAATGGGGTATCTTTCATTCCCCAGTTAACAGCTTGCCCTTCTTCCACTGTATAAGAATCTATATCATAGAATTTATTGATTTTTAATGATTGATACATGATGTCACGATTCCAGAATGATTTATTATTTGGGTGCATGACATTAGTAAAATATCCATTTTCCCCAAGGCGTTCTGCCATGGAGTTATACGTATTTCCACCATGTGTGAAGAATACTGCACCACGACCTAAACCAAACAATGAGTTTTCTACAATAAACTCTGAATCAGATGTTTTTCCTAGACCTGTTTGGTGATAGAAGTTACTGAAATAATACGTATCTTTATCTTTTGTTAAAGAGTTTAAGAACGGCGTAATTTCATGGCCATTCATGTCATTATTAATGACAAAGTTTTGTAAAGACTCCATAGACACAACAATTAAGTTGCGGCCTTTATATTTCCCAAACATTTCTGGGTTGACTGCTGCCTGATTAGAGCGAACATAGTTGTTTACTTCAACTAATTCACTACCATCCGCTAACGCACGTTGGGCAGATGATTTAGTTTGAATATAAATATCATACAAATGGTAATTGTACGTACCAATGTTTTTCACAAGCAATTCACGGTCAAAACTACGTGTTAATAATTGTGGACGCTCTGTTTCGGCTAAACCTAAATTTAAAAATGACATAGCAATCGCCAACACAAAGAATGCACGACGGAATTCCACATTAACTTTGAACGAATTTTTCATTTTTGGTATAAATTTATTCGCTAAGATTAAAATAAGTACATCGACAAAATATAATACATCCCAAGGCTCTACAATAGCTGCTACTGAAGTACCTAAGTCACTAAAGTTACTTGTTTGGAATAATACCGGTAGTGTAATAAAGTCATTATAGAAACGATAGAACGCTACATTTCCGTAAAGGACTACTGATAAAATTATGCTTATCGTAATTAAATAACGGTTTCTAGCTTTTGCTGATTTAAAGAATAGTGATAAACCATACGTAAATAGCAAGAAGCTTAATGGGTTAATAAATAAAATAAATTGTTGCATTGCATTTTCAATTTTCATCTCAAAGCTTGTGTGGTAAACAATGACCGTTTTGATCCAAGTTGCTATAATTGCTAGTATCATAAATGAATGTTTAGGCCACTTTATTGTTCTCATTCCTAACATCCTCCCTACTTCCTTACAAAAAAATAATAATTTTTTACATTTTGTTACTGAAACAAAATATATCTTAATCCATTTTTTACAGATAATCAACACATATCTTTTGGAAAATTTACGCTCCTCGCTCGTATATGCACCAGATATCTATATATACGTTTTACAATGTAAAAAGTTTCGTAAAAACATAAAAACAGCGGTAACCCACTGTTTTTAAGAATATTACATACATGTTACATTAATTTTACAATACCCCATTACATTGTATTTCAAACATTACTTTTTATTCTCTTTCATACGAAGTTTTGTTGTTTCTTGTCGAATTAGTAATAATGCCATTTGGTAATCTTTTATGTCTAGTACATTCGCTTTATAGAGCTCTCGTATTTCATCCTCCATTAACATCAAATCGCCAATAGGGTCTCGTGTATAAATATAAGTGCCATAAGTTTTCAAGAGTTCATAAATATCTAACATTTTATCCATTTTCGTTCGCTCCTCGTTGTGCTAGACAGTCAATACGTTCTGTTGGTGTCACAATGATGTCTACAGGGCAATCATGTTCCTCGGAAGGTACACGATTAACGATCTGTTCATCAAAAAGTAAAGACATCAATTTACCCTTTTTATAGTTTAATACATAGCGATCATAATAACCACCGCCGTACCCAATTCGATAGCCAAAACGATCAAAAACAACACCTGGTACAAGGATGATATCCATCTCATTTGCGTCAACTAACTCACATTTCTCGGGAATAGGTTCACGCAAATGCATATATACTGTTTCAAGCTGAGCAAATGATTCAATGGCATAAAATGTCATTTCTCTTGTTTTGGGGTGGCACTTTGGCACAGCGACCTTTTTCCCAAGCTGCCATAGTTCTTCAATTAAAAGAATTGTGTCGACTTCTGGCTTATTAGAAATGGTAATGCCAATAATATTTGCTTCTATTATATATGGTTCCTGCAGCAACTTTTTTACTACAGCTATAGATTGTCTAAGATATACTTCTTCATCCATAGTCGCAAGCATTTCTCGTACCTTGTTTCGTAATGTTGTTTTATCCACCCAGGCTACCTCCTATATAGTAAAACTTCGCATCCCCTTAGAGCAATTTCATTGAAATTGTTTCATAAAATGTAGAAAGCCAAAACCACTTGTGGTTTTGGCTTAATGAGCGATTACTTTGTTTCACGGTGAAGAGTGTATTTCTTCTCGCGAGAGCAATATTTTTTAAGTTCAAGACGCTCTGGATTGTTACGCTTGTTCTTTTTAGAAATGTAGTTACGTTCGCCGCAATCTGTGCAAGCTAAAGTAATGTTTACGCGCATCATTAACCCTCCCACTCTATATCAAGAATTTAAATTTGAGCATGATCTATACGACTAACCTATTATAACATAAACTAAAAAAAAATCTACCTTCATTTCATATTAAGTTTGCATATGGTAAAATATCTTATAATTACATACTACAACGAGGTGAAACTATTGGATTTATCCATCATATTAATGAGCGTTGGAATTCTTTTGATCGTCATATCGTTCTTTTTCAAAAATAGCACGAAAAAAGTCGAGAAAGATGTCGAAGAATTATCCATCTCAATATTCCAAGAAACGAATAATTTGAAACGTCGTTTGAAAATTGTAGAGGAAGAACTACTATTAGAACCAGAGTTTCAAGTAAAATCTAAATCAATACCAAGTCCTAGCGTTCAAAGTCCTAAAGTTCAACAAGTTATGCAAGCTGTTCAACAGGCCGCACTAGCTTCAAAAGCAGCGCCTAATCCATCGCAAGCAAAGCCGATTCATCAAATTATTGTTAGCCAGGTACTCGAATTAAATAAACAAGGGCTTTCTGTAGGAGATATCAGTATACGCTCGAATTTAACAGAAGAACAAGTTCGTCAAGTGATTGCAAACGGAGGTCGATAATAGATGAACAAGTCTACCATCCGTGCATTTGGCCTAGCCATTTTTGTTGTCGGGGCTTTGCTAGCACTTGCAAGTCGCTTTGATGTGAATATTGGGCTACCAGCAAAAAGTTCTTCCAATCCGCAATATGTTGAAGAACTGCAAAATAAGCTAAATAAGGCAGATCAAGAAATTGCTGCGTTAAAGAAACAAGTAAAACAAGTACATACTACTGAAGAAACTTCTACTACAGATTCTTCAGAACAGCCTGCTAAAGAAACAAGTGCAGATGGTACAACAATGACACTGCAAATATATAGTGGAATTACACCATATATTGTTGCCCAAAAGCTTGAAGATGGTGGCATTATACCTAATAGTGTTGAAATGGAGTTACTACTCGCTAACGCAAGATATGCACGTAGCCTACAAATTGGCGCTTATGAAGTCAATTCTTCCATGTCTTTAGAGGAAATCGCAAAGTTGATTACAGGGAAAAAACAATAATAAAAAGCTGTCGCCAGATATCCCATTTAAGAATGAGGCGGCAGCTTTTTTCATTTAAGCAATGCTTTCTAGGAAGGCTTGCATCATCCTGCTTCCTTCTTTCGTGCCGATTGATTCAGGATGAAATTGCAGACCGTAAAGTGGATATTTCTTGTGTTGGATGGCCATAATCTCACCGTCATCACTCGCTTTTGCGATAATGTTAAAATCACTGTGTAAAGATGGTACTTCAATAATAAGAGAATGATAACGCATTACTTGAATATCGCCCTCTAATTGTGCAAATAAACCTGTTTGTTCATATTGCAGATATGACAGCTTTCCATGCATGATAGTTTGGGCCTGCACGATTTTTGCCCCGAAAGCCTGCCCAATAGATTGATGGCCAAGACAAATGCCTAATATAGGGAACTTTTGATACAGCTCCTTGATAACATCAACTGTGATACCTGCTTCGGCTGGTGTTCCTGGTCCAGGGGATAAAATAATGGCTTCTGGCGACATTTCTTGTATTTCTTCTATTGTAATAGCATCATTCCTCACGACCTTGACGTTTTTCCCGAGCATGCTTATTTGTTGAAATAGATTGTAGGTAAAGGAATCGTAATTATCAATTAACAAAATCATTTTTTAACCTCCAATAGTGCACGTGCTTTATTGAGCGTTTCCTCATATTCAGATAATGGTACTGAATCGTGAACAATACCCGCCCCTGCCTGTACATGGGCTTTCTCATCTTTAATGATCATGGTACGAATTGCAAGTGCCAAATCCATATCACCTGTCGTGGATATATAGCCAACTGCTCCCGCATACACGCCACGCTTTACTGGTTCTAATTCATTAATAAGCTGCATCGCACGAATTTTTGGTGCTCCTGACACTGTGCCAGCAGGTAAACAAGCGCGAAGTACATCTAAGACATGGAGGTCGTTTCGTAGATCTGCTAAAACCTCTGACACAATATGCATGACATATTTATAGCGTTCAATATGCATGTATTTCATCAGCTTTACAGAGCCAACTTTTGCAATACGGCCAAGATCATTGCGCCCTAGATCCACTAACATGCGATGTTCCGCCATTTCCTTTTCATCTTCCAATAAGGCATTTGCCATTGCTTCGTCCTGCTCAACTGTCTCCCCACGAGGCTTGGTACCTGCGATTGGATTTGTTGTCACCTTCCGATTCTTTACCTTTACAAGGCTTTCTGGGGATGTTCCCAAAATAATATAAGATCCATAATCCATATAGAACATATACGGGGAAGGATTGGATAGGCGTAATTGACGATAAAGCGCAAACGGTGAACCTGTAAACGGGGCTGAGAAGCGTTGTGATAACACAATTTGAAAAATATCTCCCTTCAGAATATGCTGTTTCGCACGCTCCACCAAAGAGATAAATTGCTCCTTTGATATGATTGGCTTAAAATCAAGTCTATCTACTTTCAATGCATCAAATGTTGTGCCTGTATAAAGCTGCTGTGCCATCGTCGAGATAGCTGCCTCCATCTCCTCTAAGGAACGCCCCTCTCTAAATAGATCTATTGAAGCTAGTGTAATTTCCTGCGTTAAATGATCAAAAACAATAAATGTGTCATAGAAAAAAACATGGACATCAGGCATGGCTAATTCGTCCTGTAAATATTCTCCGATTTTTTCTGAATAAAAAGCAGTTTCATAACCAAAGTAACCAATGGCCCCTCCAAAAAAGGGGAATGGATAGGTCTCATCATGGAATGGCATCACTTGCCTTAAGTAATCGAGCACATTCCCTCTCGACTTTTCTTTTTCCATTCCTTTAAGAAAGAAATATTCTTCATTATTTCCTTTTAATTCAGCCACTGGATTAACTGCAATAAAGGAATAACGTCCACTTTCCTCATGCTTGGCTGACGATTCGAACAACATTTTATGCTGTCCTTTCAGTGATTGATAGACAGAGATAGGGGTCATCATATCCCCCTGTAATACTGTTATGGCATACTTTCTAAGCTCAACTGTCATTCTCTTCTCTCCTTCTCTAAGCTCTGCTCTACTACACCAGATGCATATAAAAAGGCCTTTCCATCACAAAAGGACGGAAAAGCCGTGGTGCCACCTTCATTGGTCTAATTGCAAGACCCTCTCTAAGCCTTATAACGTAGGCATACGCTAATCCATACTGTTGTTCAGGATTAGAGCTCCGAAGTCCATTCACCATTCATTTGTACTAGTTTCCACCAACCACTAGCTCTCTATGACAAATACTAATAGTTACTACTCTTCATCAACGCTGTTTGCTAGGTTATATTGTAATGCAAACTATCTTACAATTCAAATTATTTTTTACTTCTTAGCCCTTCCTCCTCATCAGGTGACACTAGAGTAATTGATAACTCCTCCAAAATTTGGCGAATGGCAAAGAAAATTTCCTGGCGTACTTCTAGCATGACGGCTGTATCATTCGTAGCGACAAAGAAACGGATAAGTACACGATAACGATCATGATGAAATTCATCGATATAAACATGGATCATGTCTTTCTCTGTTCCAGCATGTAAATAAATTTCCTTATGAATGGCCGTTAAGACGCTGCGTAATGTTTCTTCTTCATTTGTAGCAGCTACATATAAAAATTGTTCGCATTTGCGCTTTTCTCGTCTCGATAAATTATAAATGGGACGATTAACCAAATAAGAGTTCGGCACATATACAAGCCCTTTATCTCCTGTTTGAATTAATGTACTGCGAAGATTAATATCCTCAATTGTTCCTTCTATTTTTTGATCCTCGGTCGCAATCCAATCGCCAATTTGAAATGGATTATCAAGCGCCACAGACATCCCACCAAACACATGAGCTAATGTATCCCGAATCCCAAAAGCAATCGCAACCCCTGTTAAGCCAATCCCTGTTAAAAAGCCATTCAAGTTAAAATTCCAAAATGAGGCGATTGTGAACATGGCAAATATCATAATGACTACTTTACCAATCCGTAGGAAAAACGGTAATAATACATTTTGTTCCTCTTCACTAGTTAGTTGGAATGGCTGTTTTGTATAGAAATTTAAAACATCGTATATACCTTTAAAAGCAAAAAACACCATAATAGACAATACAAAATTTTTCGTTGATTTATGCGTAAATAAAGAAACATCTATTAAATAAGATAAGCTTAGTACAATGACTGCCGTCATAAATGCATAGCCAATGGCTTTATTAAATTGTGCAAGCACATTTGCTTGGAAATTTCGATGGCGATTTCTTAAAAAGGTTACCAGACGATTAATTATTTTTTTTATGACAAATCGTTGTATAAGCCAACCAACTATGCAAATAATGATAGCTATTAAGACATCCATCCAAGTTGGAACTGTAAATTTAGGTAAAAACCAATGTAATGAATCCATATATTTCTCCTTTAAAGTACCTATGTATCTCCAATAAAAAGGAGCTGACCTGCAGTAAAGGTTAGCCCCATTTTGTTATTGTATTGCATCATCTGCAAAAAAAGCCTTGTTGGCAAACCAAAATTGTTGTTTATTAAAATTATCTTCATGCATGGCAATCACAGAAAACTCAGCATAGTATTTTCGTTTCATTTCCTTTAACATCGCTTTAGCTTGCATACTGACGAGATGTTGCCCATCAATAGGAGTGCCTTCTGTAAAAATAATAACTTCGGCTTCAGAGCCTAGTTGATTTTCGTGCAGTAAGGATCTAACAAACTGTAAAACAGGCAAAAGTTCTGCTTCTCCTTTAGCCTTATATTCGATAAAACTCTTAAAATCAGCTAAATTTAAATGACCATTTTCAAAGCGATAGTGAACATGGATTTGACGGTCATAAGGGACAATATATAAATCGCGATTTTCACGATGTGCACTCATAAATAACGGTAAAATCATGCTTTTACACAGTTCAGAATAAGCTGCCATCCCTGTCGTTTGCTCTAAACAAATAATCATGGGGCCAGGATCTTGTTTGAACTCATGAAAGGGCACATAAAAAATATTACCATTCTTGGTTGTTTGCTGTTTTAGCTTTTGGCGTCTTGTCTCTGACCATTTCCGCTCGTAATACAAGCGCTGCTCCTTGCCATTAGCTAGTCTCTCAGCTTTCTCAATAGCAGGAATATTTTCTCGAATTTCATGCAGAATGTCTGCCAATTCTAGTGCAAATGCTGCCATATTTCGTAATGGTTCACTCTTGAAAAAATAGTCAATAAAATAATGTTGTTCCCTGTTGCTTAATTCCTCAAGGTGTAAGTTTTCATAGAGAAAACGTAAATAATTACGTTGTTCTAGTGACATATCTTGATCAAACTTTTCTATGAGTGATTCAATCGGGTCTTTCACGAAGCAGCACCTCCTAAGCACCACATTTTTTGGATAATGTCTATAGTATAACCAAAAATTTTTTTTGACAATACCAAAACGCTCGCTATATAGACGCCATATAAAAAAACAATGTTGCTGTTTCCAATCATTTTTTGCAAATGAAAAGAAGAGCTAGCAAGTAGCTCTTCTTTAGTTAATTATTTAATTCATAATGTTTGCCTTTTACTAAGTAAAAAAGATGTTCTGCAATATTTGTGGCATGATCTGCTGAACGTTCTAAATATCGGCAAATAAATGTTAGATGCGTGATTTGAGAAATATGTGTTGGGTCTTCTACTCCAGCACGTAGCAAGAGTGTGACCGTTGCTCCATATAAATCATCCACATAATCATCTAGTTCAGCGATTTCTTTGGCACGTACAGTATCTTCCTCCGTAAAGGCCTTCATGATGCTCTCTAGCATTTCTACGGTTTTATTACACATCGTTTGTAGATTTGTCATAGGGAACACAATCGGTTCTTTACCAATTCGAATAGCTTCTTTTGCGATATTAACCGCATAGTCGCCCACTCTTTCCATATCTGCTGCTGCTTTGACAAGAACCATGAGACGACGTAAATCTGTTGCTACAGGTTGTTGTTTAGCAATCATTAAGATCACATGGTCATTTATTTCTTCTTCAAGGCGATTAATGATTAAATCGTCTTCAAGAATTTTCAATGCTTTTTCTAAATCCTGTTCTACTAATGCTTCAAAAGCCGTTTTTAATGCGAGAATACTGCTATTGGCGAGTGCAATAAATTGCCCCTGAACTTCTTTTAACTCCTGTTCAAAACGCTCACGTACTACCATCTATTGCTCCTCCTTAGCCGAAACGTCCTGAAATATAGTCTTCCGTACGCTGATCTGCTGGTGTCTGGAAGATGATATCTGTTTTATCGTATTCTACAACTTCTCCGCTAAGGAAGAACGCTGTACGATCAGAAATACGTGCAGCTTGCTGCATATTATGTGTCACAATAATAATAGAATAGTCCTTTTTCAACTCTTGCACTAACTCTTCCACTTTTAGTGTTGAAATTGGGTCTAGTGCAGATGTTGGTTCATCCATTAAGATGACATCTGGTTCAATCGCTAAGCATCTTGCAATACATATACGCTGTTGCTGACCACCAGATAAACCATAGGCATTTTGATTTAAACGATCCTTGACCTCATCCCAAATGGCTGCACCTCTTAGAGAATTCTCAACAATTTCATCCAAAATCTTTTTATTTTTTATGCCATGAATTCTTGGTCCGTAGGCAATATTATCATAAATAGATTTTGGGAATGGGTTTGGCTTTTGGAACACCATTCCTACGCGTGTTCTTAATTCCTCAACCGTATAGCTTTTATCTAAAATATTACGCTCACGATATAAAATTTCACCTGATGTACGAACGCTTGGCACAAGCTCTACCATTCGGTTTAATGTTTTTAGATACGTAGATTTACCACAGCCAGAAGGCCCAATAATCGCCGTTACTTCATTTTCATAGATACTTAAATTAATATCCTTTAAGCCATGATGATCACCGTACCATAAATTTAAGTCACGTGTATCATAAACAATATTTTTCGCTACATCAGCGGAAGACTTAGTTGTCGCTTGATTCAATTTGACAATTGTTTTTTCCTCTTTTAAATCTAATACCATAAGGTCACCTCATTAATAACGTTTTTGGAATTTATTTCGAATAAAGATGGCTATAGAGTTCATCAATAAAAGTACAGTCATAAGCACTAAAATACCAGCTGAGGCCACATACTGAAATGCTTCTTGCGGACGTTTTGCCCAATCATAGATTTGCATCGGTAAGGCAGTGAATTGACTCAATAAACTATTTGGTAAAAATTGCAGGATGACCGGAATCCCAATTACAACAAGTGGCGCTGTCTCCCCAATTGCACGAGACAGAGCTAAAATACTTCCTGTTAAAATACCAGGGATAGCGGCTGGAAGCACCACTCGTAAAATCGTTTGCCATTTTGTTGCGCCCATACCATATGAAGCTTCACGTTGTTCATTTGGTACTGCACGAATAGCCTCCTGTGCCGCCACAATAATAACAGGTAGAATTAATAAACTCATTGTTAAGCCAGCAGCTAAAATGCTTTTGCCTAAACCCATCATGCGTACAAAAATAGTTAACCCAAGTAATCCAAAAACGATCGAAGGTACACCTGCTAGATTCGAGATATTCATACGAATAAAGTCGTTGATTCTATTTTTCTTGGCATATTCCTCTAAATAAATTGCCGTACCTACACCGAGAATAATGGATACTGGCGCTACAACTGCCATTAACCAAAGTGAACCTAGTAAGGCAGCTTTTACACCTGCTTTATCCGCAAAGCGTGATGCAAAATTCGTTAAGAAATCAATATTTAAATAATCAATTCCCTGTGTCACAATGCGGTAAAGCAAAATAGCTAAGGTAACAAGCGCAAACGTAGTAGCTAAGAAAAATAAGGTTTTCCAAACTTTATTAAATGTAATACGCTTTGTCATTCGTTTCATGACGACTGTGTCATCCATATAGCGCATGCTAGTAAACCTCCCTGAAGCGTTTCGAAATATAGTGAGCAAGTAAATTCATTACTAGCGTAAAGATAAATAGTGTAAATCCAACAGAATAGATAGAGTAGTAAATCGTTGTACCATAACCTGCGTCACCTGTTGAAACTTGTACAATGTACGCTGTCATTGTTTGGATAGAGTCCGTGACATTGAAATCAAATTTCGGTGTCGATCCACCAGCAAGCGAAACAATCATTGTTTCCCCAATTGCCCGGGAAATGGCTAATACTACAGAAGCAATAATGCCAGATAGTGCAGCTGGTAATACCACTTTAACCGCTACCTCAAATTTCGTTGCACCTAGGGCTAAAGCTCCTTCGCGCATACTATTTGGTACCGATGACATGGCATCCTCTGAAAGAGAAGTAATCATTGGTAAAATCATAATCCCTACAACAATACCAGGACTAAGCGCATTAAATAATTTGAGTCCAGGTACAATTTCTTGTAATAAAGGTGTGACAAACGTTAAAGCAAAGAATCCGTAAACGATAGTCGGTACACCTGCTAATACTTCTAAAATAGGCTTCACGATACGTCTCGTTTTTTCACTTGCATATTCACTTAAATAGATAGCTGAAGCAATTCCAAATGGTACGGCTACTACAACTGCAATAAGTGTCACTTTTAATGTACCAGCGATTAACGGCAAAATCCCAAATAACGGCTCATTTCCTGAAAACGGTAACCACTTAGTACCAAAAAGGAAATCCGTTATCGACACACGTTTAAAGAATTCAAACGTTTCAAAAATAAGGGTGAAAACAATGCCAAATGTCGTCAAAATAGAGATAATTGCTGCAGAAAATAATAGAGCTGGCATTGCTTTTTCCACTATTTTCTTTGTTTTATGATTGCGCGAATTTGCAATTAATTGCTGCACAGATGATGTCTTATTTTCCTTTTGAGAAACCATTGGGAGCTCCTTTCAAATAAGGGAGGGAAAGAGCATACATCTCTTTCCCTCTATGCATGTCTACTTATTTTAAGCCTTCTAAAGTTTTTAAGCCTTCAGTATATTCTTCTGCAGGTAAACGAACATAGCCAACAGCCTCAGCCATATCACCTGCGTTTTCTAATGTAAATTTAACGAAATCATAAGCTGCTTCATTATCTTTCATGGCACTATTTTTTACATATGTGAATAGTGGGCGAGAAAGTGGCGAATATTCGCCTGCTTCTATTGTTTCATTAGTTGGCTCTACACCATTTACTTTCACAATATTTAATTTATCTTTATTTTCTAGGTAGTAAGCATAGCCGAAGAATCCTATAGCATTTTTGTCACCTGAAACACCTTGTACTAGCATATTATCATCCTCTGATAAAGTTGCTGAGCTTACTAGATCCGCTCCGTCTAAAATGACTTCATCAAAGTAATCGTATGTGCCTGAATCTGTACCTGGTGAATAGTAAACGATTTTTTCATCTGGCCAAGATGGATCAATGTCAGACCATTTTTTCTCTTTGCCATCTTCAATCCAAATTTTTTGTAGTTGTTCTACCGTTAAATCCTTCGCCCAATCATTCTCTGGATTCACGACTACCGATAAGCCATCATATGCTAGAGCTAGTTCTGTAAAATCAATACCAGCTTCTTCTAGTTTTGCTTTCTCTTCATCTTTTATATTACGAGATGCATTTGAAAAGTCTGTTTCACCCGCGATGAATTTTTCAAAACCACCACCAGTACCAGAAACCCCCACTGATACTTTGACATCTGGTTGTGCGCCTGCATACTCTTCAACAACTGCTTCAATAATTGGTGCAACCGTTGATGAGCCATCTCCAGCTACAGAGCCTTGTAGCTTTTCATCAGCAGCTTCTTGTCCTGAACTAGCTGGTGCGTTCGTTTCAGCATTGTTTCCATTTTGTGCAGAATCGCTACCACATGCACCTAGCATTAATGCAGAACCCATTACTGCTGTCATCGTTAAGTACTTCCACTTTTTCATCTCATTTGCCTCCGTCATTAACTGTTTTATAGTTATTTGTCTTACAATCTTTACTATAATGACTGATTGTTGAAGTCGTATAAACAGTTCGTAAAAGAGATGTAAAGGAATGTAATGCTTTGTAAACGATTGTAAAGACGTATTTACAATTGGAATGCATTTTGCCTTGTCGTAATTGCATCTTGATTTTGAATTGTGCAAGCACAGTTCAAAATCCGTGACATTCTTCGAAGGCTTTATCATCATTCAGTAGATGATTGACTCCCAAAGAAAAAGGGGCCATACCCTCCATTTCACCACCTTAAGGGATAAGAGTCTTCTTCTGAATGAAGATGAAACTTGCTTCCTAATTCAAAGGTGCTATAATAAGCAATTGTGTCAGGAAATACATTATCTTGATTCAGCAAATGTTTTTTGTACCGACAGCAATGCGTAGGTACAGCCCCCTTTTCTATAGAAGGGAAAGAAAAAGTCTCGGCGGATGTCACAGATACTGAACGAAAAAGTCTGGGGCCATTATAGCGAGGCGTAATTGATGAGGAGTTTGACCTTTGTCATGAAACATGCAAAAGTACAAAATGCCGATTATTTTAAAACCTATCTATCTCTACTCATGGATCATCGCGAATTGACACTACAAGAGGCGATCGATTATATGCTAGCTTCTTATTTCGTTCACAATTTAGAACTCTATGGCGTAAAACCACGGGAGCAATTTGAACTAGCTATTCAGCAATTATCGACGTAAAGGCGCTAAATATCATAAAGGGGCATTTTGCTATGCAAACGCCCCTCTCAATACTTATTATAGTCTAAATTTTGCAACTGATTGATTGAGTTCATAAACAATTTTGACAAGTTCCTTTGAATGGTGCACAATATCAACTATGTCTATAGAGGATTTTTGAAACAATACCTTTGATTTGCACCTTTATACGCCTACTGATAGCCTTGCTTTAATGATTCATTATCTCATTGGATTCATTTTGAATACCTGTCATAATACTCGTAGTTTCACCCTTGAGCTCTATATACCCTCTACTAAATTTGGAATACTCCCCCACATCATTACCCTCTATTGTTATATTATGATATAAAATATCCAACCACAATCCATGACATAATATTCAATAAAATATGTTATCCCATTAGAATAGACTGAATTTTATTTATTTAATTAAAATTTAGCTCACTATCTATTGAAAATCAAAAAATAAAAGCGGATTCTAAAAATTTATACTCTAAATTCATATATATCGTAGGCTTATTGTTGCTCATCCTCACCATTTTTTGGAGCTGTTAATATTGATAAAATTGGCTATTTCACAGCATTTTCAGTTATATTTTCAATTTTAACACTTAGCTTTTAATTCAAAATACTCATCTAGAGAACGTATACCAATATGCATAATAGAGTTAGTATTTGCACTTTTAATTTATGATTTAAAATGAAATTATTCTAATCACTAATTTTTATAATACATTTTTCAAACGGCCTTACTCTATAAATTTTTATATAATAATATTGAAGGGGTCTTTTCTAAATCAATTACTTCATCTGGGAAATCACTTGCATTTATAGGAACAGACACAACATAAAATGTATTAAAATCCTCTAAATTTTTTACATCGATATTTACTTCAACAATAGACATACTTCCATCTGCCAACTCTGTTTCAAATGTACTTTCTTCTTTATTTAATACAGGTTTATGATTAATATAGAAAGTATTTCGATACCGAACTTTCGGATGGCCGAATATTTTAAACTTTACGCTAAGAGAACTATCATCATTTATTTGTATATTTTCAGCATTTTCTTTATTTCCTTTATTTTCTATATCAACGTGTGTAAACACACTATGTTCTAATCTATTTAAATCTGTTAATTCCTTATCCAATATCTCTTTGGTTAAAGGTTCATTATATACACTTACATTATTTAAAAATTGACTTTTTTCTATTTCTGAAAAAACATTGGTATTTGGATCCTGTCGGAAAAATAAAGAACTCACCACTTCTAAAGTAGAATGATAATTACCATAGCTACTTGTTTCCTTAATGTCAGGGATAAATGACGGGTAGTAAATACTTGTAATACTAATACTTAGTGTATCACCTTTTTTTCCAGTGATAGGTGTAAACATGAAAGTAAGAGGAATATCTTTATTATCTTCCTCTATATCTAAAACATGTAAAAATTCATAAGATTTTTCTTCATCGACTTTATAAGGTTGTGGTAATCCATCTATGAATACTAGAAACCCAATATTTTTTGCCTTTCCAGAGGCATTTACTATGTAATCTATTTTCAACTCTCCTCCGCTATAAATTAAGGGAATCATTTCACCACTATCATTTATTTTTGGATCGAAGAACCCATGACTTAAAGCACCCATAATTGTTTCGCCACCTTCTATCTGAAACGGATTCTCTTTTGTATCTGGCATTTCTTCAACGTAATCATTTTGTTTCGAACAGGCTGTATTTAATAAAATAATTACTGATAAAACTATTAACAACCTCGAAAAACTTAATATTTTCATAATTCCCCTCCACCAAATTATACTCTCTTAAAGTAATAAGAAGAGTATATTTGCTTGTTAACAAATTGAAAACCCATCCTGTATGGACAAATTACTCTAACTTGGTACATAAAAGACGATTTTTATCTCTATACAAAATACAAACATAGATGTGCTAATAAAACAGCACATCTATGTTTTGAATTAACATATTATCTTATACTACCTAATACCTACTGAAGTATAAACAGCTTTAGCAGCATATGTACTTCCACCTTGTACACCATGTGTACCATGTATTGTATATGCGTTTGTAGGAGCAGAATAATCAATACTGTGAGTTCTTTTCCCCCTAGCACTTGATGTTTGATTACTAGCTAAATTCTTACCATTTCTATCTTGAATTGTATAACCAGCAACCAAATAAGCATTATCGTTATTACTATCTACCCATGTTTCTGCTCCACCAGTACTGCCAGTAGTCCAAGAAGAACCCTTTAATGTCCCATATCCAGGGGCTGGTGTTTCAGCGGCATCAGAACCATATGCAAATGCTCCTGTGGCCAATGATAAAGAAAGAGCCGTTGCGGCTAATCCAATTCCAAATTTTTTTCCTAACTTCATATTAAAACCTCCTAAAAAATTTTATAATAAAATAGGAATTTTGTTATATATTCCTATTTATTATATTATAATACAAAATATTAAAATGCAAGTTAATTTCCAACTATAATGAAATATTAACATATTTTAGGTAATGTATCTTTAAGGTTTTTGATATATAATTTTCTTTATAGATAAACTAGATGTATTTTGACCAAATAGTGTTTTTTACTTAAATAGGAAGTATAGGTAGTAATCATAATAAAAAAAATTAACATCCCTAAATTCTCTTATTATGCGAAATAATTTAGTGAAAGGAAGGCTTTCACAGATTATTTAAGGCAATAACGATTCAGAAAATGAAAAAGGAAAATGTTCATTTGAAATCTTTGAAGAAGCAGAATTCAAAATTAATCTTGTACGAATTCCTAGGAGAAAGTATTTTTCTGAATATACACTAAAACGCAAATTAAGTTTACAAATAGAAATTGCTAGATTAGTAGCCCAGATTGCTCTTCTATTATCGGGTGCAGTGGAACCTAAAAAGATGACGTCTGCTCAGTACGAGGACACTGAAAAAGTCCACAAGATGACAAAAGCGATTGTGAGAACGGATTTACGTTTTCACAATCGCTTTTTCTTTCATTTCTTTCATTATAA
>NZ_KQ465134.1 GCF_001308875.1 Lysinibacillus sp. ZYM-1
GGTCGATGAACTATGGTGCCATAGAGCCCATCCGTTAGTCTGACTCCAACGACCACGGTGCATCACAGAATGTCGCTCCCTTACGGGAAGCACTCATGGGAGATTAATCCTACTCTGGTTGTTGCACCAGCCTCCAATACTATTTGCCGTAGAAAGGATGATTACAATGGAAGTAATCATTGAACGCGCATGTGGGATGGACGTTCACAAGGATTCCATTACTGCATGTATTATGACTCCAAAAGGAAAGGAGATTCAAACGTTTTCCACTAAAACTGTATTTCTATTACAGTTAATCGACTGGATCAAGGAGCATGGTTGTACCCACGTAGCAATGGAGAGTACAGGTGTATTTTGGAAGCCGATCGTTAACTTACTTGAAGCAGAGAATGTTGAATTTTTAGTTGTGAATGCTCAACATATGAAAGCAGTACCAGGTCGCAAGACCGATGTGAAAGACGCAGAATGGATCGCCAAACTACTTCGACATGGACTACTCAAAGCAAGTTTTATTCCGGACCGAAATCAACGAGAACTACGAGAGTTAGTTCGGTACCGTCGTAGTATTATTGAAGAGCGTGCTAGACAACATAATCGGATTCAAAAGGTACTAGAAGGAGCAAATATTAAACTTGGCTCCGTTGTCTCAGACATTATGGGTGTCTCATCTCGTGACATGCTTCGTGCCATCGCAGATGGAGAGGATGATCCTGAAAAACTAGCGAGCTTCGCTCGAAGAACAATGAAGAAGAAAAAGGATGAGCTTGAACTCGCTCTTCGCGGGTATATCAATCCACATCAACGGCTAATGTTAAAAACCATTCTTACTCATATTGGTTTTCTTAGTGAACAGATTGAACTGTTAAATCTGGAGGTAGCTACTAGACTATCTTCTCACCAAGAAGATATAGAACGGTTGGATTCCATTCCTGGCATCGCTACCCGAATGGCTGAGCAAATCTTAGCAGAGGTCGGAACCGACGTGGAGAAGCAATTCCCCAGTGCAGCTCACTTATGTTCCTGGGCAGGGCTAGTACCTGGACACAACGAGAGTGCTGGTAAAAGGAAATCAACTAACATGAAAAAAGGAAACAAATACTTGAAATCAGCTTTAATAGAAGCTGCTCATTCTGTCAGAGGGTCCAAAACATACCTGGGTGCAATGTATAGACGAACTGCTTCGCGAAAAGGTAAAAAGCGAGCAGGAATATCCGTTGCCCATGCAATTTTAAGGATCGCCTACTATCTCTTAACACGCAAAGAAATGTACGTAGACTTAGGTGAAGATTACTTTGACAAGCAAAAAGAACAATCTATTGTACGATATTCAGTTCGAAGACTTGAAAACTTAGGGTATAACGTCACAATTGCTGAACCAGATGCCTCCTAATCCAATAAATAATTCCATCCTAATTTTGACGCTGCGTCTGCTTTCGTGTTGTCTTTATTCCGAAATTGAAGAGTTTAATTTTCATGGGAGTTTAATAAGGACAGCGACGCTTCTTCCAAAATCGCGCCCTTTAATGGAATAACTAAGATGTTTATTAAATCCTATACTCATTAGTCATACTCTAATGAAAGTTCCTTGTTCTCTTCTTCAAGACACGTTTACAAAAGGCGGTAAATGCACAGCGAACTTGCCATTCGGTACGTTCGTTCTAACATGCATTTCCTCTCCCCTTCGTAACTGTAAATGTGGGTGATGATTTCCCCTTCTATAACCTTCAACAACATTTTTTATAAAATGCCAAATATCGGAGAGTATTAAAAAAAATAAAAACCCAACTGAATATCAAGGCAGTTGAGTTTAGAAATTACTTTTTAATTCATTAAAGTCGATGGTGCTTCATAACTTTTTTTTATTTAGGTAGAAAGAATATCTGATAAAAATAAGTGCAAGTATAACAAATAATCCACCAATCCAGCTTAAATTTTCTATATTATTATATTGAATAATGATTCCTCCTAATGCAGAGCCCAGCATCATGCCCACATTCATTAAGGCGGTATTAAAACTGAGTACTGTTTCAGAGGATTGTGGTTTTAGTGAAATCAAATAAAACTGCTTTGCTGGTGTCGTTGTCCAAGTTGCTACTCCCCAAAAAGCTAGTGTGACAAATACACCCACTGCCCTATACTGTGTAAATGCTAGTACAAATAAAGAGATGATATGAACACATAAACTTAATGATATTGTTCGATTAGGTCCCCATCTGTCTACCGCATATCCTCCAAAGCGTGAACCAATAAAAGCAAAAGTGCCTAAAACAAATAAAGCGATACTTGTCATTTCAATAGAAAAGCCAGCAGTATGACTTAATAATGGAGCAATGTAGGCAAACACCATAGTATATCCTAAAATCCAAAAGATCGTTGTCATTAAACCTGTAAGGACTCGTTTATCTTTAATAATTTGCAACTGTTGTTTAAATGGCAGCGGTTGGTTTCCTTCTATATATGGTAATAATTTGTATAGTCCTATCAATAAAAAAACTGTGCCAAACGCAATGATTAAGAAAATATAGTGCCAATCAAAATGTCCAGCTAAAAATGTGCCGATAGGAACTCCAAGTACTAATGAAACAGTGAAACCAGTAATGACTGTTGCCATAGCACTACCTCTTTTTTCTGGAACTGCAATTTGCGCAGCATAATTGGTGGCAACAACAATGTATAATCCTCCACTCATCGCCATAATGACTCTGGATAACATAAGAAAGACAAAATTATAGCTAAAAAATGCAACTAGATTTCCTAGAATAAATATAGAGATAGCATATAAAAGCACTTTTTTACGGTCCAATTTAGACGTTAGTATGACCAAAATCAAAGCTCCAATGGCATAAGATAAAGAATAAATCGTAATCAACTGGCCAGCTATTGAAATTGAAACATCTAATTCAAAAGAAATCAGTTCTAAAATTCCAGAAACAACAAACTCTGCTGTTCCTGTTACAAAAGCTCCTAAAGCTAAAAGTATGATGATTAGTTGATTTATATTATTTTTCAATTTGTACATCTCCTTATATTTGAACTGCTGTTTTTATTTTAGGTCCCATGTTAATATAAGTAAAATTGATGTTTTTAATAAAGGAGATGAGTAATTACTCATGACTATTGTGCGCTACGAAATCATTGCAAAAGTAGTCGAGCTAGGAAGCTTTACAGAAACTGCTGAAATATTAAATATGACTCAATCAGCCGTGAGTCATGCAGTTGCGAGTTTAGAATCTGAATGGGGAGTTTCTTTATTAATTCGTGATAGAAAAAAAGGAATAACACTTACAGAAATAGGGCAAAAAATTCTGCCGAATATTAGAGAAATATTGAAAAGAGTGGAAGTCATTAATCAAGAAATTGCACTTATGACAAGCTTGGAAACAGGTATTATTCGTATCGGCACTTTTGCAAGTGCTTCTTTTTGCTTATTGCCTAAATTACTTGTGAAATTCCGGAAAAAACATCCTAAAATAGAATTTAAATTTTACGAAGGAACCTATGAGGAAATTACAGAATGGTTGGGTTCAGGCATTATTGACATTGGATTTGTAGTAAAAGGAAAATCAAATCCAAATTTCGATTTAGTTCCTTTGATTAAAGACAAGATGGTAGTCGCTTATCACCCTGATCATCAATTCCATTTTAAAGAAACAGTAGAAATGAATGATTTAATGGATGAATCCTTTATTATGCCAACAGGGATGTACCAATCACATGTTGAGGAATTATTTGCAGAAGCGCAAATTAAACCATCTATTCTTTTTGAAGTACACGACTGTACAACCATCGCTAATATGGTACAGGAAGGACTTGGCATTACGATAGGTCCAGAATTATATTTAAAGACACAGCAAAACATAAAAATCAGCAAACTAAATATTGAAAACAGCCGTGAAGTAGCACTTGCCTGTCATTCTATTGCAAATGCTTCTCCTGCAGTTAAGGAATTTCTCCATGTGGCAAAAAATGTTTTTAAGTGAACATTTGCAGCGATTACGTTTCAAAATAGAACTTCCTTTATTCATGTAACTCATGATAAAAGGGAAGAAAAAAGAAATTTTTTTATGTATAGCCTTTTAGATTTATTAAAAACACCTAACAAGTGTAGTGGAACGTCCCCAAGCGTTGTTTTGGAGCCTTTCGTTAAAAAATGTTTTTTAATAATAGGGCCCTTTTCATGAAGAAAGACACTTTCCTTATTTCAGAAAAGCGCCCTATTACTGAATAAGGACTTTGCCATAACCATTAAGTTTTGATAGCTTTTAAATATACCGCCCCCTACCTCATTACATTGAACTATTGATTTTAGTTATGTGCTTTTTTGACAAATAAAAATACTTGTATTTAATTATTTTTTGAGTTAATAGATAGTGTAGCCTCCAGTTCAGGAATATATTGAATCTCGGCTCATCATTTTCATCCATTTGAAATGCTCCCTTCTCGCTTTCATCAGAGAGGTGTATATACGGCTTGAGGGTTACTGTCTTTGGAACAGATTCAAAAGGAACGTACCGAAGATCAACAATTCACTTTATTCCACAATCTGGCCCGTTTGTTGAACAAAAAAACTTTATTGTAAATGATCAATCTTTGTTTTAAATAATCGAACTTTGTTTTAAATGATCAATCTTTTTTATAAAACTACTGTAGCTTTAAAATAAAGTTTGATCAAAAATACCGCAAAAATCCAATTTTACGATAAATAAAAAGAATCCATTTTGAAAAAAAGATTGATCAAAATGGATTCTTATCTGCAAATTTAAGTTTAGTTTTTATAAAAAAGTTTAATCACTTTCAAGGTGCCTAAAGTTTATTTTCGACTTGGCTTATAAATGATATAGTGACTCCTATTACGTATCGTGAGAGTCAAGCATTTATCTTTTTTTGAAAACGGTGCAACTTTTTTAAGCATCTCGATATTATTTATAAAATTACATCTTTTTTATAAAGTAAGGGTAAGCTTTTTAAAAAGATAACAATCCCTAGTGCTAAAAAATATATTGGCATTGCAAGGACTGTTTCGTTATGGAAAACGCTCATACCATAGATTGTAGCGCTAACGAATAAATAATAACCTAAGCTAAATATCGCACCCGCAGAACCAATGACGTCTTGAAAGTCAATGAGTGCTAAGCTTAAACAGTTTGGTAAAGCGGTACCTGTACCAAATAAAATAATAAAACACTAACAATCATGGTTGGCATTTGTAATGAAACCTTTGCTTTCATTTCTTACTTCTTTAGAGGTGCGCCAACCTTGAAGCTTTCAATAATTTTGCCCAGTGTCGCCGTATCAAAATCGTCTTGCGCATACAGTTCTACCGTAAAGCCATTATTCTCCCAAATCACAATCCCGTTTGCGAAGTAAACCGTAGTTCCCTTGATCACTTCTTTTTTCACTTCGTCTGTGGTACCGATGCCGTTTTCTCCACCCTTGGAAATCAAGAAGTTAATGGATTTCTCACCTTTTTCGAACTGTACTTCCACCATGTTGTTTCCTTGGATGACTGTGTTGACGTACTTGTAATCTGCCAGCCAAGATGGGGCTGGGAAGTTTAGACCCAATGCGGCACGAGCTTCTTTCACAGTCAAATTAGGACGTACCGGCATTTGAATCTCGCGGGAAGCATCAGTCGCTGCTTGCTCAGATGCGCTATTATCTGCGGATACAGTCTCTTCCTTATCGTATTGGACGATTTGCATATTTCCCACCTGAAAACGTTCCCGAATAGTTTCCATCATATTTTGTGCAAAAGAGGTAGTCGAAAAACCACCTGTCAAGATAGCAACAGCCATAGCACTTACGGTTACAGTTTTCCATGTATATTTTTTCTTCAATATCTCATCCCTTTTCATAAAATTTGGTTGAATGGTTCCTGATCTCATTTTGAACGTGAGACGATTGTAGATTCGGTCTTTGGAGGCTTTGTCAGTAAGCTCCAGATTGGTAAGCAAGTTAGTCAGGTCAGAAAATTTATCTATATCCTTCCTATTTTTCATATTGAAAACCTCCTTTTTCAAGTTCTAGTTGCAGCTTCTTTATACATCTGAAGAGGACTACACCGATATTTGAACCGCTGACTCCAAGCAGGTCAGCAATTTCCGCGTTTTTCAAACCGGCTGCATACTTCATGCCAATGATATTACGTTCCTTATCGCTTAGCTTTGCCAGAGCCTTGTACAAGATTTCGTTGCTGTCATCAATAATGACAATTTCTTCTGGAGATGACCTTGGTAAAATCATGTCCATAATTGAATCCAGCGAAAAGGTGACTCTTTTTTTCTGTGAGCGGAAGTAATCAACCACAGCGTTTCTAGCAATTGCAAACAACCAAACTTCAAAATTGGACTTTTCTGGCGAGTAGCTGCTATATTTTGAAATTACTACCTCAAATACATGACTGCAAATCTCTTCCGCGTCAAAGTGGTTGTTAATACGGTAGCAAATATATTTGTAGACACGGCTATAGTATGTTTCGAAAATCGCTGTAAATTTTTCTTCCGACATAATGCCCTTTTGAAAACCACGAATGTCACTGTGGCTGATTCCTGTATTCACTTGAGTAACCTCCAACTACTTCACCTCCCTTCACTTATTTAAGACCCTCGGAATCAAAGACTCCGCATTAACTCTGGCCTAACGGCCAGGATCTTTCATTATTCCACACCAAAAACAGGGTAGGAACAAACATTTCCCTTAACTTTCTCAAAATAACCCACTATTTATGAGATACAACCAATAAAGGGATATTACAACAAATATTGCGCAATTTGTTGTGGTTGTGTGAGCCTCACATTAGTTAATACGGAAAACTAATCATTTCATTAACAAATTGGTATTTATTTTTATTAGAGAAATGCTCCCATATGGAAAACGTGAGATATCCCCAACTAACTGACGAGGAATGGATTCGTTTATTCTGCTTAACAAGAGCGTTTAAGTGCTCCCTTTATCCTTTAAAATCAATTCTTGTACTCCATGCCTGTAACCAGATATGGCCTTTTCCATGAATAAAGACGCTTTTCTTATTACAGAAAAGCGCCCGATTATGGCAGATTATAAGCATATTTCTTTTTAAACTAAGCACCCCGTTAGTGCAATAAGAAAAAAGAGCTTCCTACGCAGCCCGTGCTTTTCGGCTAAAGATGGCTCTTCCTAATCCCATGCTTAGAATCATTATTATTATTGAAATGATGTATCCCAGTCTCCAACTATCTGGACTATTGAACAGCATGAAAACGATTAGGACAACTATGAATAATCCTATTAAAAATAAGGGTATTCTTAATTTTGGTTTGTAGTTTTGAACAGTTATCATATCACTTGCAAGAAAAACATTGCTAATTGTCAAGTAACTTGCAGCCTCCACTAAATGAAATAAAGCAAATGAATAAAAAAAGAATACTAAAATCGAATGATTAAACTCGTTCGTTAGCATAAGGAAGGATATAGGAATACCAAAAAGCAGATTCACTATTATTCCCGCTATGCCAACATTAAAGTACTTTTTACTATTTAGAGTTTGTGCCTTTATTTCATCTACAGGCTGGGGTGTAGAGAAGAATAAATAGAATGGCACATAAACTTTAAAAGGATTGTCTTTGCATTTATATTTTGCATATACGACCCCATGTCCAACTTCATGTAACCAAATTACAAAATATAAAGCACAGTAACCAACAATAAAATATAAGAAAGTCATTTATTATCACCCACCATATGTATAATATTTTCTCTTCATTCAATAGACTCCCATCCTCTTTTAATATAGTACTTCGACGCCATTCTAAAAATAACCTGCTTCTTAGTTCAAGTGAAAATCTTCACAATTTCTTTGCTCCATAATGATTTTCTTTAAATGTGTTGCTCAAGAAAATGGCCCGATTCTTAAAGAAGAAGCGCAATCTCTACTCTAGAATTGCACCCTTTAATGGAATAACTAAAATATGGACTTATTTCTAAAATCGCTTATAGCTTGTTGATCTAACGGACCCGTAGTTTAATAAGAACCTTAAATACTATCCTACAATTCTTACAGAATAGAAAACGAGAATACTGAGTACTGCAAAGATTTGAATAATAATTCCCACCACGCTACAAATTAAACCGGAAGTAGCTAATCCTCTACCAATTTGTTTTTTCTACAATTTCTTTTGTCGCTTTTCTAGCAACTACAACTCCTATACCACCCAAAAACAAACCGATAAATGGTATTAGGATTGATAGTATACCAAGAGTTAAAGAAATTTCCGAATTACTGTTTGTTCGAGCATTTTCAACCGTTTAGATTTCCCCTTTACAACCTTGAATTACCACAATATCCCATATGAATTATTCCACTAAACTACACCGTTAGTAAAAAAGCGTCTTCCCTTGTTGTAAGTTAAAGTGGAAAGTTTCACAAATAATAAAAAATAGATTATACTGGACTAACTACCATATTTAAAAAGGAGCATTTCCTATGACCGAGAATAATCAATCTGAAGTACCCAAAAAAAAAATCAGCCTGCAAGAGGCAGTGAAACAGCAGCTTGAAAACAAAAAGAACCGTTCCTCTGCTAATCAAGGAAAAATGAATCACGACCTTTCAACAAAAAAAATGAAAAGCCAGCAAACGAAAAAAACAAGCAATACCCGCAGAAAAATGGGTGTCTAATATACGGACAATATCGGAAAGACATATAACAGCAAAAGCTGTTAATATTGTTAAAAAAGGGAAGATTGCCGGAGATATCATTTAAGATATTTTTAACAAATCAGGCACCCTTCCCACCGTATTAAAGTTAGGCTAACAGATGGACAGGTTGGACGCATACAGGAAATCCACTAAATAAAAGAAGTGAAAAAGCATTCAAGGATAAACTGTTCCCTGAATGCTTTTTCATTTCTTTTATTCTTTTCATTTTATAACTGGTTTAGCTAAATGCCCCGTTAGTACAATAAGAAAAAAGAGCTGTCTAAAACAGCTCACTGATCTTCAAGTAAAGCACTCCGTTACTTTAAGTGTAATTTTTCACAAACCTCTTTATTTTAAAGTTAAATCATCAGGGAATACCTCAAGTTCATAACTTTCCATACCATGAGAATCTAAATGACATGTGTCTTCCACTCTCCCACCCATAAATCTATTAATTCTAAATTCTATTATGTTCAATGGATATTCAACAACCTAAAAATATTGATAGTTACGAACTCTAATTAATCTAAAAAGGCACTTTCCTTGTTGCCAGGAAGCGCCCTATTGTTTAGTTACTTCATGATAAAACTTACAATAACTGAAGTACGATTCCCACATGAACATTAAATAATTATTTGAATAACAACAATAATATAATAAAAAACGAAATAAATATATTGATAAACGATAAAAAATAGACTAATATCATATTATCATTAAATCTGTGAGGTACTTCAAATGAATGTTAAACTAAGTTCAATTTTTTTCTTAAAGATCGTTACTTTTCTTATTGGAATTGCGGTACTTGCTGTGTGTATATATTGGTTACCTCAAACAGCTATACGAGATGCGAAAGTGCGTCCAGGAGATTACTCGATATATCCATTGTTAATATGTGCGTATGGAGTATGCATTACGTTTTCTGTTGCGTTGTATCAAGCATATAAACTATTGAGTTATATCAATATAAACAATGCTTTTTCTGAGTTATCCCTTAAATCCTTGAAAGTTATAAAAAAATGCGCTTTTACAATTATTTTCTTCATTTTGTTTTTAATAGTTTACTTAAGGGTTTTTGCTATGTTCACAGGTGAAGACGCAGCAGGTCCGATAGCACTTGGTCTAATAGGGATTTTAGTAACAGCAATCATCGCTGCCATTATAGACGTACTTCAAAAGCCCATAAAAAATATCCTAGAAAAAATGTAGGTGTTTATTTTGCAAGTATAATAACTACTTTCCCTACTGAAATATGACCCTTAAATGAAAAAAATTGGCGCCTATTCTTTTTTGAAATGACACCAAAAATTTAGACACTATATTAAGTTAAACAGCTATAAAGGATTGAATTCGGTATTGTACCGAGCTCAATCCTTTTAATTTCTCTTTTATACGTTTGTGATTATAGTACTCAATGTACAGTTAAAGTTCACGCTTACTTATTACTCTACAATATGGCCCGATTGTTAAATGAGGAAACATCCTGCACCAAAATTCTAATCGCAATTAAAATTCCGTATTAGTATATACTTTAAAACAATTTCGGCCATCTTCTTTGGCTTGGTACAATGCTTTGTCGGCTTGTTTTATTAAGGTTTTATAATTCATTTCATAAGGGGAATAGAATGAAATACCAATACTTGAGGTTGTATTAAATTGGTGTTCATCTATTACCCATTTGTCCTGTAAAGAGTATATTATTCTGTTTGCCACATTGACTATAGCTTGATTATCCTTGACATCTGGTAAAAGAATAGCAAATTCATCTCCACCTATTCTTGCAAAAATATCATGTTCGTGAAGACAATCTTTTACTCGTTCAGAGAATTCTTTTAAAAGTTGATCTCCAATATCATGTCCCATTGAATCATTAATATGCTTAAATCGATCAATATCCAAAATCATAACAGCTAATGTTGAATGAAAGAATTTTGCTTTCTCCATCTCTTCTAAAAGCCTGGAGAAAAAATATCTTCGGTTTGGTTGACCAGTAAGATGGTCTACTAATGCATAATGTTGTAATTGCTCCTCATATTTTTTTCTTTCAGTTATATTTCTAGCAACAAATAATATTTTATCTACTTTATTCCCTTCATTATTTAAGATAGGAGAACCTATAGTATGTAACCAAATAAACTCTCCTTTCTGAGTAATTCTTTGAAATCTAATCGATGTAGGTTTACGTGTAGAATTAATTTTTTCTATTGAAAATTTAAATGTTTCCATACTATCATGGTGCATTCCTATGAAAATTGGTTTATTTAAAGTCTCATCAGGTTTTATTCCTAAAACATCAAAATGTGAAGGAGAGCTATAAAGAACTGTACCTTGTGGGTTAATTATTTTAATTAAATCTGAGGTGTGCTCAGTTATTAGGCGATACCGCTCTTCACTTACTTTAAGTTCATTAAAAAGCTTTTTTTTATCTGTAATGTCCTTATATATAGCTACTCCACCATCCCAGTTCCCTTTTTCGTCAAAAAGTGGAGAATAGGATGCTAACACATCTATAACATTTCCCTTCTTTGTTATCCGTTGAGCCTCGTGCGAAGGTAGAACATGGCCTTTTTTAATTGATTCCATGATAAAATTTTTAAGTTCACTTTTATCTTTATCTAAAATGATGCTAATAAAATTATTATTTAATATTTCTTCCTTTTTCCACCCAAATAACTTTTCAAAAGCAGGATTAATACTTGTATAGTTCTCATATCTATCGAAAGTATAAATAGCATCAGCAGTGTTATTTATAATATGTTCAAAATGATTAGTAGACCGTTTTAATTTACCCTCTTTTTGATTTAAGTTACTATTTTTTACTATGGTAATGATATGTGTACAAAACCCGTCTTTGAAAAAGGGAGAAATTACTGTTTCATATTGGATTTCATGGATCGTCTTTATATTTTTTGAGTCAGGAAATGTAAATTTATAATGTAAAGGAGCCCCACCCTTAACAGCCTCATCATATTTTTCTTTTATTACTTTATACACTTTGTAGGAAAGTACTTCACTTAATAGTTTCCCAGTTATCCCCTTCTCTACTCCTGGAAGTGAATAAGCTGCTTCATTTATAAATAAGTAACGATAATCTCCATTATCTTCTTTCTGTATAATAAACACCATATCTGTAAGACTATTAAAAATATGGTGGGCTAGATCACTATTTAGTTTTTGGTTATTCATTAAATGTGGTTTCCCTTCCGAAATCTAGTTCATTTGCGTTGCATTCAAAAACACATAGTCATTTTAATACAAAAAAAGCAAGAAATAAATGTATTTTTAATAGTTTTAAATCTTTAATAATTTATTTAATTAATATCTGCTCATATCGTTAAATGAGAGGATGTGGGGTTTATTGGAAAGAAAGTCCTTGTTGTAGTCTTAAGCATCATGGGGGTTCTTCTATTAAGCTTCGGATTAGTTGATGTCTCCGCTATTGTTAATGCCGGTTTCTTTACCTGTAAATATAACTTGTGAATTTACTATATCTATAATATAGTAATAATACTATTTTATTAAAGGGTGAACTTTTTGTTACTGTAGAATTCTAATCTAAATCAACGTTATAGCTTAATAATTTTGTTTAACAAAACCACCTTATACGGGTGTTATTTGTTGTGCAAAAAAAGCAAGATTAGAATTAGTGAGCTTAATATAAACATTTAGCGCGACTAATTTTATTCGCGCTTTTTCTATTCGTTGATTTAGACAATTTTAATTTTTTACTTATTAAAATTGAGAGGACGAATCTACAATGCAAAAACTATTACAACAAATTACAGTTGATATGCAGCTTGAAGAACATTATCATACATTAGAAAAAGCTTTACTTACTTTATATTTCCATTATAATTGTACAACCAAATCTTTAGCTTATATAACAGAATTACCAATACCTATTGTTTCGGCAATGAAGAAAGAATTTGCCAAACAAGGTTGGGGTAAACATAGCTTAACGAAAAAAGGCCAGCTAGCCGTTTCGCAATATTTCCAACTCTCAGGTGCCAATGCTGATCTATACCTACAATTAACGACAGATGATGCATTTCGAATAGAATGGATTACAAAAAATATAAGCGAATTAAGCTCTATTTATGATGCTAGACCTACAGCTGACGTGGAAATTGATCAAGCAAAATGTACAGTTGAAACAGCTGTAAAACGTGCATTGCTCGCACTAGACTATACGATGCTACTTAATAAGCGCATTTTGTGTTTAGGCGATGATGATTTCATTAGTATTGCATTAGCATTTTTAATAAAGAAAATTGCCCCACACTCTGCAACTAAAATTGTTGTATTAGATATTGATAGACGAGTTTTAAGTACTATTAGCAAAATAGCTAAAGACTATGAGCTTCCGATTAAAACAGATTATTATAACGTTCAGGAGCCTTTGCCCGAAACATACGCTGCCCTGTTTGATTGCGTATACACAGATACACCGTATACATTGATTGGCGCACAGCTCTTTTTATCACGTGCAATTAATGCACTAAAGCCAGAAGCAATGCGGCATGTGTTTTTTTCCTATGCCAAACGTAGCTATCAAAAGCAGTGGGAGCTACAGCAAAGCTTATATGCTATGGGCTTTGTGATTAATAATATTCATTACGACATAAACAACTATGAAGGTGCGCAGATTTTAGGTGCTACAAGTCAGTTATTCGTATTACAAACAACAAAGCAAATGAATCCTTATATTCCTAATCAGCGTAAATTTACGCGACCAATTTACACAGGAGAGATTGAGAAGAAATCTGTTGTTTATCAGTGTAATCATTGTAAGAACTCACTTACAGTAGGGACTGGCAACGAATACACTACGATTACACAGCTTCAATCCAGTGGTTGTCCGAATTGCAAAAATAACAAGTTTTCACAAATTAAGAGAACAGTAAAAAAATCACAATCCCAGCATGCATTAGGGCATCACATTTTATTAGAGTTGCATGATTGCAATGGTGCATTGCTCAATGACGTACAACAAATTAAAAAGCTTATGTGTCAGGCTGCCCATAAAGCAAAAGCAACAATTGTGACCGAACATTTCCATCATTTTTCACCTTACGGAGTTAGTGGTGTAGTCATTATTCAAGAATCACATTTAACGATTCATACGTGGCCAGAGTATGGCTATGCGGCAATAGATGTTTTCACTTGTAACAGTAAATTAGCGCTACAAGAGGCTGTACAATATATTACTGAGCAATTTAATGCGGGAAATGCCACACAGCATTACGTACATCGAGGTAAATAGATAATGGGTAGTATAAACCCATAAAATGCAAAAAGAAAAAAAAGTTGTTTCTCTTTTTCTTATTTGCATTTTCAATAATTTACGTGTAACAACTCATTTGAGGAATGGTAGTTTAAAACTTTCTATAATAACTATGGCATACGTGACTTTTACTCTAATACTGTTGTATCATGGTTTATATAGCATCTTAGCCAAATTGGTTAAGATGCTTTTTTCATCCACAAAAGTCGATGAGGGTTAAAATTCTTTGCAATGAAAATAAATAAACACAAACGTCGACTGCTCTAATTGAACTATCGTGCCGCTTAGTTTAAGAAGAACAGCGACGCTTATTAAACAATTGCGCCCGATAGTTGAATTGCATAACTTTTAAACGGTTTTACTATTTTTCAAACGACTTTATTATGATTTAAACAACTTTATTATTATGAAACAGCTGTCTCCCTAATCTTTGAAATAACTGCAGGATTTATCAAGTTTTCTTTCATCATACACCCTTCTCGTAATAAAATATTTGTTTATATTATTTCAGAACAAGAAATTTGTGAAAAAAAAATAACCAGGTTCTCAATTTAACAAGCACCTGGTTATTTTACGTATAGTTTAGCTATTTTTCATATTTTCATATGTAAATTTAAAATACATATGTAAGATAACTCCAATTATCAACCCTACTCCGCATACCATATAGTTGAAAGTAGATGATAATGAAAAGATTTTTGATACTATAAAAAAACTACAAAAATATATTAGCATACAAATCGAAGCTTTTTTCCTACCATCACTCATAGAAATCACTCCCTAAACATTATTGATGAATACGATAACAGGTAGGCTTTCAAACCAAAAATGGTTTATTTATAATAAAAGCATAATATTTAACCTTACTAATAATGACAACTGTATCGCACAATTATTTATTTTTTTTGAGGCTTAATCAAAAACCAGAATTATTTATTTACTGGGTAAAACCGAGATAGTCTACAACCTTCTAGTTCTTCTAACCGCACATTATCGACGATTTCCTTCGCAACCAAGCGACTAATAACAGGTGATAACGTGATTGCTGCATGCATAACTGCTAAATAAAGTCCTTTTATTTGATCATGATAACCAACAATTGGATAACCGTCTTTAGGCATTGGCCGCTGCCCTACTTGAATACTATCTAGTTCAAGATACTCTCCATTTTTCAAATCATTTCGAAGCGTATCAAAAGCTCTTCTTCCAACCTCTTCAGGTCCGTTTTTTCCATGGTCATCCAAATAATCTTCAGCAGCAATTATAGTCGTATCAGATAGTTGCCTTGCCTCAAATCTTGAATTAGAAATTAACGTATGAATAAGTTTTTTAGGTGATTTCATACGAATAATAATAGAGGGTGATGACTCAACAGGGACCTCAATACTAAGAGGCTTACAAAGCTCAGGTAAAGTTGTTCCAGTTGCTAATACAATGACATCTGATTCTATAAAACCTTTGGAAGTATGTATGCCGACAACTTTATCGTCTTCCTTTTTAATTTGGGTTACTTTGGTATCGAACAATATATTTACCCCATTCTCTTGCGCTTTCTTTACTAAAAGATTCGTTAGAATATTAGGGTCTACCGCACCTTCTTTAAAAGCATAAAAAGCTTCCTTTGGATATTCTTTTAAATGAGGTTCTAATTCTGATACTTGCTGGTGAGTTATTTTTTCTATATAAGATTTATGGGTGTTTACAGGAATTCCCCATGAAAGAGAGCCGTTCCAATCGACCTTTAATTCTGGAAGCTCTTTTTCCAATACATGATAGGCTGCTAATGACCCGTCATACAAATGTTGAAAGTTTTCTGGAACACGCCCTGAAGGATTGATCCAAGCAAAGGAAGCTGATGTTACACCACATCCAGCTTTTGAATGGCTCTCTACTAGAGTGACATCCTGATTTTCTTTTGATAGATTATATGCTATAGATGCACCAACAATCCCTGCACCAACAACTATAACTTTTTGTTTTTTAGACATTACTTTCCCTCTCTATTCTATTTATGGTATACATATAATCAACCAAATACAGTTGATCCTCTTCTCTATTAACAAAATTTTCACGGCTACAATGTTACCGCAATAAACCAATTACTTCTTCCATAAACCTAACTCGTTAGCACAAAAAACGACTGCTCTTTTTGAACAATCGCACTCCGTATGTTTAATGCCATTTGCCTTTGTTAATGTCTTTGAAGAATCAATGTAATCATGTTACACAAAGTACACTCTTCACCAAGAGTGAGCCCTCTTAGTTGTCAGAAAATTACCTAAGCTGTTCCTTTCCACCTTGTTGAATTATTGAGGATTTTTCTTATTCATTAAAAATCCTTCAAAAATCATATATAAAGCAAGTACAATCCAAAAACTAAATAACCATGTGTTATTTTCTTTTAAGTCAGAAAAAATTAATATTGCACCAAATAACGTAATTAAAACTTTTGTTATTATTTTTAACACCAACAACACTCCTTTATGTCGAAAGATAAATCTTGAGGTTAAACTAATTGAGCAACTTAATAATACCATTATTTTACATTTAAGGGTAATTCTCATTAGATTTATAGATTGATATATTATCTATTTTCGTTTAAATCTTATACTATTTAATAAGCAGTTTTATAGTTTTCAGTATTTACTGCTATACCTTAAATAACTAACTACTTTTTTATAAATCCTAGTTAAAATTTTAAGCCCATAGTAGAAAAATATAATATTGACTATAAAACCTATCCAAAGGAAGCTGAAACCACCATTTTGGTATAGATGTAACCAATCAAATGGAAATCCATAGATTTCTTTTAAATTTTCTTTACCGCTATATACATTAAGATTTTCTTTACGTTCATAACCAAAAGGTATAAAAATCACTAGAACAATACTAATAATCAGGAAACATACATTGTTTCTTTTGCTTTTATTAATCATAATTATCCCTACTTATGTATACATTTTTCATATAAAAATTTTAAAAGTTCGCTGCGTTCTCATTATCGAGTTAGGTTTTTCTTATTTTTGGTGAATATGTTAATATAAAAATTATATTAGGAGGAACATTAATGAAAAACTTTATATTTAGCTTCTTAAGTATAGTAATTAGCTTTACTGCAGGTATGCTAATAATTAATAATAATATCGATATAATTAGTAGCGTCTTCCTATTATTAATTTTAATAGGAGCAATCATAATATTGATTATTGTATTATACTGTAATTATAAAATTAAACCCAAAAAATAACAAAAAAATTCCAGATTAAGCACCTGAGCATTGTTGGTTTAACCTACAAGCCAATAAAAATAATAACGTTAGTATATAACACAGAGTGGTCTTTTGTAAGAAATTTACAGGTTTTTATACATATTTATACCCGCGATTTGGAAACCTAATGTTTCATAAAGCTTTATTGCTTTATGGTTTGTTCCAAAGACATGTAATTTAAAGAATAAGATTTCATTCTTTGATAAATACTCTTCGATGTCTTCCATAACCTTTGTGCCTATCCCATTTGACCGAAATTCATCTACTATATAAATCTCATATAAAAATGCACTTTTTTTTGATTCATTTACTTTGATCCACACGTAACCACACTGCTCATCATGCATCATAATATTAAAAAATTCATGTTGCTCTGTGTAAAATCCATTTGGTAAATAACCTTGCAGCTGTTTTTTCGCTCTAACTTCTGCAGATTCTGTATCAACTTCAAACGTATGCTCAGCTAAAGTTTCTGCAAATCGCTTTTCTTTATCTAAAAGATACTCATTAAACTCATTTTCATTCATTTTCTTTAAATACTGCATAATTTCCCCCTATCGAAATTACCTCATTATCTATTAGTTAAATATTATTTAGATTTAATTAATGAAGTAATTATCCAGCATAATGATTTTATCTACTCTTATGCAAACGTCTTAACAAATAATCAAAGATCACAAATAGAGTTATATAAATACTTCCGATTAAAGAAACTAGATAAATAGTATCTTTAAAAGTATTAATATTAAAATTAACTAAACTAAATATTAGTGAAAAAATCAATGCACAAAGTAAATGCTTAGCATACATGAATATAGCATTTTTATTTTTACTGTATTTTTCAATCATAACCGATATCACAACAGCTATAAGCATAGCTGGTGCAGTAAATGCAGTACCATAAATACCATATGAAATGCTGTATGTAGATGCAATAAATAATGGAATAATAAATATTCCTACAATTAATGTAATGACAGCTGAGCTCATTTTGTTTTTTATCATCTTTTCACAATCCTCTTGTTTTCTTAACGAACGTATCTAAGACACAAACCATGAATTTATAATTCATTTGAATTACTAGGAAGTGTGACTCTTAATATTCACTTTTCAAAATTGAAAAGATGGCAAGGTCAACATACTTCCCCTTTTCAAATTCATGTTGTCTTAAAACACCTTCTTTATAAAAACCTAATTTTTCCAATAATTTGATAGATGATTTATTTTCCGGTTCTATTTTTGCCTCTATTTTATTAATTTCCATCGATGTAAAGGCAAAATGTATTATCTTGCTTAAAGCCTCTTGCATAATACCCTTCCCCCAATATTCAGGTTTTAAATCATACCCAATTTCTATACGGTTATGTTCTTTTTCATAATTCAAATAACCACATGTTCCAATCACTTTTTGGGTCATAGTTTCTTCGATTACCCATCTTAAGCCAATTTGTTCTTTAAAAATTTTCTCATACCAATTTATTTCATCTATTGCATCTTCAACTGAATCAAATAATTTTAATGGAAGGTACTTAACCACATTTTCATTTGAATAAAGTTCAAATAGATCTTTGCTATCATCTACTACTCCTTTTCGTAAAATGAAGCGCTCTGTTTCCAATTTAGGAAAATCTTTAAATTCGAATCCACTATTCATAATAACTCCCCTTTTCACCATAAATTAACATTATGTATAATTGAATTTTAACATATTATGTTGAGGTAATTATCAAAAATATTGTTCATAAGTAAAACCCTCCTTGTTACGCCAAACAAAAGTAAAATTTATGGCCTTATTAAATAATGAAAAGCCACATCCATTGGATGTGACTTGAAAATGGATTATTTATAATAAATTTCGTGATTTAACACTTTTACCAGATACTATAAACGTATTTCGTTCTTCGTCAAAAAGGATAGTGAACCTAAATTCGTTCATTATACTTCCTGAATAATCACTAAGTCTTAATGTAGGACTAACCCAAAACACAACTTCATTTCCATCCATCTTCCAACCTTTCTCAAAGCCTTTGTGCTTTTCTTCAAGACGTTTTCCGATAGGCTGTCCGTTATTACTGATTGTGTTCTTTACTAAATCAATTAAATTAGTTTGTGCCTTCGTATTCATTTACCTCACCCCCACTCACACTAATAATAGTGCTGTTGGTATTATATGGTTATGAATATAAAATTAAAACAATTTAAGAACCTATATTCCTAAAAAAAGCATCCATACAATTTTAACTGAAATACAAAAATTCTATATTATGTAATCCTTGATACTGGCTCATTGTTTATTATTAGGGCCGTTAGCGCAATAAGAAAAGGTTCTTTAAGTTAATTAGCTTGATTTTAAACACTTGCACCCTTTCATTTAAGAAGGATGAAGTGATTAAAATTTCTTCTCTTCTGAGTATATCTTTACAAGAAAAAAAGAAATTACTAAAGAAATGAATCCAAAAATAAAGACTTTTAGCCAAGATATTTCTACATTGAAAGGCGACATTTTCTCCATATTTAAAGTATATAAGGACCACCATTCATCCCTTGTCGACAGAAAAACAGAAGCAAACAACCAAACACCAAATTACATAATAGTATTTATAAGACAAAGGATTGTATCTTGAATGTTTCTCTCTCCCATTTAGCGATTTTACTTTATTCTTATTGAATAAAGCGAAGTACTTAAGTTTCTAAATAAAGCGATATTTACGTGAAGATTGTATGATCACCAAAACAATCGTTAACCCAACAACGAGATACCATATTTTATGAAAAGGTACTATGAACATTAATGCACCAAATAATATAGCAATTAAAGAGCTAATTGTAATTGATTGCACGCTCGTAAATTTATCTTGAATAAAATAATATAAAGTGAATGGTAGTGCTAAAGTAAATATCGGAATATAAATGGTTACAATAGATGTTTTAATGAGAGATATTGAAAGTACAGCTATTATGAAACCTATTGATGTAGTAAGCGTTCTACCCAAAAGTACTTTACCTGAAAAATAGCCATACAATAGAATAAACACAATCGCTAAGCTGCTATAAATCCCCATATTAAAAACAAATGAATGACCCATAAAGTAAGCTGACATTGAGAAACAAACTAAAGAAGCGATTGGTAACAGCAATATTGAAGGTTTTTGAACCTTTTCTAAATTCATTACATTTGTAAAACCTACCAGAAATAATAAAGTAAATGGAATCGACAAATAGCCTAAATCGAAGTGATCACCTAGATTAATATAACGAACCTCAAGTTTGCCGACTATTATAATTACAAGTGACGCACAAATTTGACCAATCACCCGCCAAATGCTTGATAATTTAAACGCTTGCGTAAGCTTATCTGAAATTACAATTGCAACGATGCCCATTAATAAAGCAACATATAACATATTTTCTCCTCCTTAAAACTTTGGAAATACACTGTCCTCATTTCAAATTTTACAAAACAGTAAAAAAATTACATATTACCTATAATACCACTTATTGAACTAAATTGCTCCATTTGCGCAAAAAGCGACTGCTCTTATTGAACAATCGCACTCTGTTTGCTAATGAGATTTGGAAACATGCTTACAATATTTTTCTAACTCTCTTAAAGTAAATAGTGATGTGATAGGGTATTCGCTTGAAGTTTCTTTTGAATATGTTAAATGAACTACTGCAAATTTGTTCAGGTATTTAATCCAAAAAATAACATCATCATTATCTTCTCTTCTAGCCACTGCTACAGCTTCTTTTCCATAGAGAATGTGTTTTAGAGATAGTTCTTTCTCTAACTCTTTATTTAAGGATTCTGACATCCTTTTTGATATCAACCACCATGGATCGTTCATAAAACTTTTTAATACTTCTCGCATTATCGATGATCACCTCCAATAATTAAATTTAACGTACTATTCCTTCTTACAGCCAAATTAGTTGAGGAAACAATACATTGCAGAAATAACTAAAAAGAAGCAACCTCTTGGCTACTGCATCTGCTTTTGTGTATAGGATACTTTATTAAATTTAGTAGGATCAATAATCGTTTCAAAAGACAACTTTATTATTTGTGTTACTTCTTTATGCCCTACATCTCTTGACATTTAAATTACTTCCATATCATCATCTCGAACTAAAATCACCTGTGCGTTAGATATCAGAGTCATTGGAAGTTTATTGTTATAATTCGTAATTACCTCTTCAATCATACTACTAAAGAATTCATGTCCATAATGAGGAACCGGATAGGATGCTATTAGATTTAAGCCCCGAGTTGATTCTAAATGCGCTGCCTTTTTCATTTCATCAATATATTTTACATATTCAATATCAGGTGCCATTATTATTGAACCAGCAGACTCACCTATATAAAGCTTACCAGCATTAACTAGTTCAATCATTAATTGATCTATCTCCGACCTTTTTAATTCTTGAAGTAAGAAAAATGTATTACCTCCTGATACATATATAAAATCATTTTTCCTCAATATTTTTTCTGCTTCCAATTTATCAGCTTTTGATATATCAAGTATTTCTATAAACATGCCCAATTCTTCAAAGGCCTTTTTTGCAGACTCTACATAATGTACTACCTCTTCAACTGCACTTGCAGTTGGAATAAAAGTAACTATTTTTCCTTCCAAGTTCTCGCCAACAAAATCTTTCAAAAAATGACTAGTATCATAAAATGAAGAAGATAAAAACATTTTTTTCATAAAGCGCCTCCCAAAATAAGAACTTATGTTTCTATTTTTAGCGTAATAGATTTTCTTAAAAAAATCAAACATTCATATTTTTGAACTAATTTTCAAAATTTGATACTAAACTTTTCCAAAAAAATACAACCAGAGTTAATCTACAAAATGTAGAATCAACTCTGGTGATGATGGAATAAGTATTCTTACTCTCATTTTTGGTCTACTATCATTTTATTAATTGTCTCATGATTATTTCTTCCCCAATACGTCCTATTAGCCGTTCATTTGTATCTTCAAATCCTACTTTTTCATATAGTTTTTGTGCTGGTATATTATCTTTGTCTACAACTAAAACAATTTCATCGCAATTAGGGAATTCAGTTTTAACAAATTCAGCTAGTAATGTCATTCCTTGTTTTGCGTAGCCTTTTCCTTGCTCTGTATGATTAATAGAAAGTGCCGTTAATAACAAAGCATTGGGATTATTAGAGTATTTTTTTACTCTTTCATTTAAATTGAGGAGAAAGAAACCAACAGGTGTATCGTCGCTTAAAATAACAATACGATGCTGTCCTTCATTAATTTCCTCAAAATTACTTGGAAGTGCAGAAAATTGTTTTTGTTCTTCTGTTAGTACAAAAGAGCTCAATTCTTTCATATATTTATTTGAAAAATGTTTTAATTCAACCCTTTTCAATTTTTCCATATGATTTATCTCCATTCGCTTTTTCTATACTTTACCATTTTTTATTTGAAATTTCTAAATATATAGCTCCGTTAATTGAATATCAATCATATTTTATAAAACACACTTTTTATTAAAATGGGCATAGTGCTCCCCGCTTTACTCATTGGAACACCACCTAGGGATTTGTCATATGCTATAGAAATGTTTTTCTACTAATGACAAAGGAGTATGCTCTTTGCGTTTTGGCTACCCCCAAGCTTGGCGTGAAGACATACTGCACAAGTCGACTCAAAATATTATGTATACGACAGTTGGCGAACCTAAATTTACCGAGAATTTAATCCAATACAAAGGATTATTGATTGGCATCACGACAACTGTTGGTAATTGGTAGGTACTCTAGATAATGTTTTCATTGATCACATAGTTAAGCAATGACCTTGAGCTAGGTTTCGTAGTCCATCGATGACCTGCTGTATGAGCTAACTGACAACGATTGTAGAGTCGGTTGACTGAGAGCCATCCTTAACATGCTGGCTCCATTATTTAACTTCGTTGCCCTGATATATTAACTCAATAGCACTAACCCACTGAAATATACCCTTTTTTTCATTTTTTCGGCAATCTTAGTTGTAACAATTATTTTCTTTACTATAATCTTCATGTTGTGCAGTAATGTGGTAAAGATTTAGATTTGTCCACACTTTTACTTAATATGAAAGTCTTTTTATTTTATTTCTTTTTCTTTAAGATAGTTCCTAACTACATTTGAAGGGTGTGCTAATATGCCACGTAATTTCCAAATTACATCACCAAAAATACCTACTGATCTAGAAAAGGCTAATTTTCAAGATATTTTTTATGAGGAAGAACCATATTTATCAAATTGTATGATTGCAGATACAGTCATTGATAACGAGGTTGTTGAAAGATTAATCGTATCAAAAGTTATATTTAAAAATGTCACATTCATAAATTCAAGTTTTAAAAAAATTGATTTAACGGATGTCATTTTTGAAAACTGTGATTTATCTAACTCCATTTTAAAAGAAGGCATTATACATAGAGTTTTTTTAAAAAACTGTAAGTTATTAGGTGTGGATTTTTCTGAAGCTAACCTTGGAAATGTTTCTTTTGAAAATTGTATGGCAACCTTATGCAATTTTCCTGAAGCTCGTATTAAACAAGTACTATTTGATAACACCATCCTACAAGGAGCGAATTATTTTGATTGTTTACTAAATAAAGTGGCATTTCACGAATGTGATATTAATGATGTTGATTTTTCTGAAACTTCATTAAAAGGGATAGACATTAGTACATGTAAATTTAAAAGACTTCAGGTAACTCCAGAAAGTTTGAATGGGTGTGAAGTATCTTCTGAACAAGCAATAGGATTTGCTTCATTGCTCGGGTTAAAGGTTAAATGATTAGACCCAGCTATAACATTAGTCTATAAAACTACTTAAAATAGCTTTGTCTTAAAAAGACTGCCTATTTTACGGTACGTTTCAAGTAGCCAATGAGATTTATTCTTTTTTGGTTACTTTTTTGATTCAAATGAAAAATCCATCCTTCTCAATTGAACTTTTTCTTTCTATCAAGATCCACATCGTGTCAGTAAAAGAACCCATTCATAGTTCTAAAAACTTCCTAACTATGTTTTTCTTTTGCAATACGATCATTTAAATAGTAGGAGGTGTCATAATGACCCTAAAAATTGTTAAAACGCTTTTATCTATTATTATCGTGTTTATGTATTATCTAGGCTTTTGGACAGAATCCTTCACGATAAAAATGGTTATTTTCTATCTTATGGTCGTCTTTATTTTCGAGGTAGGTGTGGAAACTGGTAAGAAACAAAATAACAGAATGTAATTAGAAAATTTTATGCATTTCTCTTTCATTAATCCCATTTTTCTTCCTTAACAGCCCACCTACCCCAGCTCAATCCGTTTAGCTACTTCATGAACCTAACAATTAAAGCTACGTTTGTGGCACTGATTAGTTATTCCATCTATTGGAACATCCTGCATTCATGAGGTTAATCTATATCTTGATCTTGTAAGCTATATCAACTTTCATATTGTCACGGGCCTTATTCCCAGTAAACAGAGTTAGTTTTTCATTATTGTTCTTTGGGCTTTCTTAATAATTTTTGCGGTTGCTTTTGTATCAGATTCTTTACTCCATTTTTCACATAGCGTTATCACAAAATCAGGCTGGGTTTTACTAGCATCATTTAACCAATTTCCAACAGAATCTTGTACATACTTTGATGGATCTGATTTCAGTTGGTTAAGAATTGGAAGAGCTTTATTAGGAGTTTGTTTTAAAACTTCGATATGTTTGGCCCAAACACCTCGAGGACGAATTACTTCAATGGAAAATCTACGTATATTTTCATCATCTTTTTTTGCCCAGGCTGTTAACAATTCTATACTTTCATCAAGATTTTGCGATATATCCTCTCTAATAGACATCCAAGAAATTTCTCGAACACCAAAATGATGATCCCCAGCAAAGGCATATATGTACGCTAATTTTTCTTCTAAAGAGGTGTCATCATTTCTATTCATAAATGCTGCCCAACAACGGACACTATCCGATGGATGAGTCGCAAATTTTTTTATGAGCTCTCCTTTCTTTTGCTCATTTTCTTCATCTATAACTTTATTCAATAGTTCACCAGTTAAGCGAATTGCTTTCATACCTGATTCAGCATCCTGCTTTAACATTTCTGACACTATACTTTCCAATTTATTATGTAATCCTACTTTAGGAAGAACATTTTTCAATAAAGTAATATGGTTGATGGCTAACCATTCAGTTAGATTAACACTCTCTATTTCCCCTTGATTCAATAACATCAGTACTTCCTCAGGGATATCACTAACTTTTCTAGCTCCTTTTCTATTTAAAATATCTACATGAATTGGCATGAAGTCTTCCTCCCACTATATTTTTTCCAATGTAAGTTCATTATACTAATAATTTCTAATTTATTTAAACATGCTTATAAAATATCTCGAAAAATAACCTAAGTATGAACAAATAGAGAAATAAACAAACATACCTTTTTCCTTTTTAGAATAGAAAAAAGACCAAGACCCCAATAAATTGAGTTCCTAATCTTATGTTTGATAGTATAAAAATTGAACAAGTAATTAAAGTTACAGTCCCGTAAATTGTAAATTATAACGGTATAGGACGAACAATATATAATGCAAAATTAATTTTATATACAACATTTATTGTAGCAAACTTTTATTTCATCGAATGAATTAAAGTAGTGCCCTGCAATGAATATACCTATATTGTTTAGTTTGGTCACTTCTAAATCAAGATTTTTATACTTTTTCCTCATCGGGTTCTACATGAACATGAACTTCGTAAACTCCCTGGCCATTAATCATCTTATCTTCAACATGACAAGCTACCTCATGTGCCTCTGTAATATCCATATTTGCATTTACTAGGATGACTACATCAATAACTTCATTGTTGCCATAATTTCTACCTCTGATTTCCTTAATGCCAATAACGCCATCTAACTTTAAAATAATATTTTTGTAGTTTTGAAGTATCTTTTCATCAAATCCGTCAGAAAGTTCGTGAGAAGCTTCTTTGAAAATATCCCAAGCTGTTTTACAAATTAAAAAACCGACAATAATAGCTGTTACTGTATCTAACCACGGCATATGTAATTGTGATCCGAATATACCTACTGCTGTTCCAATACTTACCCACGCATCTGACAAATTGTCTTTGGCCGCTGCCATAACGGCTTTACTATTTATCTTATCAGCCAATTTTTTGTTATAACGATATACAAAATACATAACCAATGCTGATCCTAGTCCTACATAGGCTGCAAAAATGTCAGGCGTTTCTTTTCCACCTTGAAAAATTGAAGTAAAAGCATCGAATAATACTTGAATACCAACTGCCATCATAATAAAAGAAGCTACCATTGAAGCAATTGTTTCGCTTTTCCAATGACCGTATCTATGGTCATGGTCTGCAGGTTTTTGTGAAAGTTTAAGTCCTATTAGTACCGCAATCGAGGCAATAATATCCGTCGTATTATTTAGCCCATCCGCCTTTAATGCATCTGAACCACTCATGTAACCAATTCCAACCTTTATTATGGACAAAACTATATAAGCAATAATACTGATTATTGCACCACGTTCACCTAATTTAAGATTATTGTATCTTTCTTCTTCCAACTCATTTACCTCCCATTTAAGCACTTTTTTTATAATAACAGCCCAACCTCGAGTGGGTCTACAGCAATCTTTTTGCCTAAACCTACATAAGTGGAAGTAATATAAAAGAGTTGTTTATAGGAAAAATTCATTACCAAAAGAAGTAGTCTTTCGAATTTCAAAATTTATTTCAATATATTATTTCTAACCCCATTTCTCATCATACTGATCCCCTCCTTTGTGTGATAAACCTTATTACTAAGTCATCAATGGGCACAATTTAAATTCGAGCTGTGGCTCTTCAGGCTATCCACTGACAAATAAAAGGTGTATATGAATGAAATACAGAAAAACACTTAATACATTGGTATGACAACGTTTTAAGTGTTTTATTTCGTCCCAAAACTTTCATTTGGGAATGTTTTATTGAATTTTGTTGTATAAATTTCAAGTTCATTTCTCAAAAGTCAGATTTATTTTTGTGTATAGATTCTGTCGTTTTAATGGATAATGGTTATTTGACAACAGTTGTAATAACAATTTTCGTGCTTGCTCATAGGTTTTATATTCCTGAAAAAAATGATTATAGTTTGCTATCCGGTCTTCCAAAAATTCATATTGATTATAGTATTCAAAAAAAGACTTATATAGCATGTCAATTTGTCCTTGTGGGATTTGATTTATCTTATCATCTAAAATATAACTTAATGTTCCAGCTATATTCACACAGTAATAACGAAAATCTTCATAGAAATCCACCTCATCGGATATATTCAAAAATTCTGTTCGAAAATCTTCACATATTTTATTAATATCTCTAGTAGGAAATGGTTTTCTTAATTCGGTTTTAATTTCAGCTAGTTGTTTTAGAATATCATCCATATTTTCACCCCTATAAGTATGTCATTTTAAATTACATAAGTTTGTTAATGTCCTTCTAATTGGTTCAATAGATAGTCACATAGTTCTTTATAAATGGATTGCCTTTTTAAATTTAAGATAAAGTGTTTTGCATTTATTTCTTTATTATGATAGATACAGTTCAAGTAATGTTCGAATTCAGAGATACTTGGTAATTCAGTTTTGTATATCTCTAAGGTGTCAATTTGATAGGTTTTTAACAACGTTTTTAATGATTCATCATCTTTGTTTAACTCGTGATAACTATGGAAGTTATTATCATTACGCTCGTTTAGACGATAATAGAAAGCTGATAGTATCTTCATTACAGCATTAACTTGGGTTTCCTCGAATTCATTATCCAAGGCATACATAAAAAAAGGGAATTCATCATCATTAACCATAAATTTAAGTAGTTTAATTTGATATTTTAATTGCCTGATTTCTTGCTCTACATTCATTTCTTCACCTCTTTTATCATACTAACATAAATTGGATACCATTCTCTTATTGAAAACCTGCTCCATTAATATAAGTAGAAAAAGGCTCTACTCCTTATTGAAGTAAAGCCCCGTTAGCACAGTTAGTAGATAGATATTTATTGAAAGTTATTACTAATTAATTGAAAAAATCCAAACATATTCGGTAATATAAAGATCAAAAATAGCCCTGTAAACGAGAAGGTTATAAATCTTTTTCTATCTATACCAACTCTTAATTCCCAGAGTCCCAGGCATACTAAATACAAACCTATCAACATACTAATCATTGGTAACATTACTAAATAAATATTCATTTCATTTTCTCCTTTTACTGATTACGTTTTATATGTATCTCTTTGAATTGACATAGTCCCTTTACTTTAATACGTCTGGCATGAATATAAGTTCCATTTTTAAATAAATTTTCCATTTAAAATTAACAAAAATCTTAAACTAACCTACTCTTTTAGTTTAAGTACTTTTCTTTACAATCTCCACGTCCAATTTAATGATTGTATTTTATTCAATTAAATGGTCCATTTCATGAAGAAAGACGCTTTCCTTGGCCCGCCTAAACAACCTTTTCCTCATCTTACACACTCGCGTCACTTAACAAGGAATTATGCTTGTCGATTCAGCAGTGGCCGCTATCCTCTTACTTAAACTATTTAGGGCATACATCCAAGCCAAGCTCTGACATTAGGCATAAACTGGTTATATGTCTAATTTAAAAAAAGAGGTGAATCTTGACTTATGCGATATATGGAAGAAATGCCTTTCTATGGACAAAATCCAAGGGGTCTTGAAAATTGTATATTTCGTTTCACGTATATGTGGCTTAGAAACGGTGACAATTTCTGGTTCTTTCTAACTACTGTTGGACACGAAAGAGCGTATGGCTACAGGTTTTTCGGTGGAAGATGGAATCAATATTCCATTGCTTTAAGAGACATTGACTCCTTCCGTTGTTCTCATCCGACTCCTACTCCATATTAGAAAACTGCACCTGACCTTTTTTAACCTTATCATTCAGTCTTACTTTAGAATGTGCGGGCTTTCTTAATTAGAGATCGTTTTTTGTATCTAATACAGTAAACACCAGATACACTTGCGTGTCCCTTCAATCATGTATAAAACGTTAATCTTTCGGTTAGCGTTTTTTATACTGAATTTAGAATGAACGCCAAAACGAACATAAGTTTAATCCTTCACAACTTCCCTTTTCATGTCCATATTCGTTCCTTTTTCCTCGTAATGTACAGCAAAAATTAAATTTCATTCTTTATATAACCGTCACAAAGTTGTCACTTACGAAGATTTTATCAAATCTATATACTAACTCTAGTAACAGAAAGGAGTGTTGACATATGCCAACTACTAGAAAAGAAAGTCTCTATTTTGGTTTAATCATGTGTTTTGGAATGGTACTTTTTATGACTCTTTATAACTTTTACCTTAAAGGTACATTCGGACAAGTATCTCTCTTAGGAGGAATAACTGATTTTTTTATAGGGTTTATTGTTGCCATAATTCTTGACTTGTTCCTAGTAGGACCTCTAGCTAAAAGAATAGCTTATCGATTAACAACAAATACATCCAATGTTCTTTTTAAAGTTCTGACAATATCCACCTGTATGGTTATTGGAATGGCTTTTTTCATGTCCATTTACGGTTTGGTAACAAGTTATTTTCACAATGGTTTATCTTCCAACTCGGTTATAAAGGAATTTTTCTCCGTTTTTTGTAGGAATTTTATTGTAGCCTTGCCCTTGCAAATCATTATTATGGGTCCCATTGTACGTTATATTTTCAGTAAGTATATAAAAACTACTCAAAATAACGTAGCATTAAAAAATTAAGACGGGCTATTTACATTACGTTTCATGTAGCCATTGAGATTTATTCTTTTTGGTTACTTTTTTGATCTAAGGGGAACTCACTCCTTAGCCCCTACTTAAATTACTTACTTGCTCAAGTTCTTTCCCCAAGGCTCTGTAACTCCCGACATACCTTGTACCAGCTTTAGATTTGTGGTAAATGTCTTTTGAATCAATATGCATTATCAGGGCAATTTGTACCTTGAGCTCGTCGCAACAAATTTTCCCCAACTTATAGCTCTATAAGGTTGGATAAATACCTCTAAACTTCCAATAACTATACATACTATAGACATAGAAAGGAGGGATATTTCATGAGCTATTATTGTGGAGGCAATAGCGGTGGTGGCTATGGTTCATCATTCGTTCTAATTGTTGTTCTATTTATTCTATTAATTATTGTCGGCGCTACTTTCTTGTATTAATCTCTAATCACCCTTTTGTTCACATAGATGAATAGAACAAAAGATAGATAGTCATAGCAGAACCACTGTTTCCAGCCTATTTTCCGTCCCAAATTATCAGATAAAAGTCTATTACCCTTTCTTATGAGCTCCCAAAATCATAATATTTATCGTTATATAAATTTCCATTTATACAATAGATAAATATCGCAATTCATATTAACAACTATTCATAAAATAGATGATAGAAGGGGGGGAATTAATGATGTCTCAAGAATATGGTAATGGAAGTGGTTATGGATCTGGATCATCTTTTGCTCTAATTGTTGTACTATTTATTCTTCTGATTATTGTCGGTGCTAGCTTCATGTCAAGATACTAGTAATGTCCCATACGGTCTCTGATGCTATGCTCGTCTCTATTGCTCATAATTTCTAGGATAATTCAAACTAACTTATCCTTTACACCTACCAATAGTCATAAGGGTCACTATCCTCCGTGTGACCCTTTTTAAGTCCTTAATTTTTCGGAAGGTTTATTGGATGCATCCCCTTCTCTTTTTGTCGTTGTTGGGTCAATTCTTTTGACGGAGGATCATCCTCCGAAACCTCGTATTTAGAAATAAAACAGTTATCTAATATAGAATTATAGGATGTCATCATGTTTAACTATTTATAATTTTCAAGTTTCCTATTTCAAGTTGATTTGTTGATTTTTCTTCATTCTTACAGTCCAAAATTACTTCAACTGAATGTTCTTTAGATTCCACAAATGAAATAGTTTGTTTTTCAAGAGCAATGGTGATTGTCTCACCCTCTGTTTTATAATCTTGAAAAAGTGCTTTTAGTATATTTTTGTCTTGTTCTGTCAATGTGCCGTAAATCTTCACTTCTAGTATGCCATTTATATTTTTTTCTCTACTATTTGGCACCATATACTGTTGCATAAATGCTTTGCTTTTTTCATCATTCAACTGCTGTAAGAAAAATTGAAAAGGTATCACTTCAAATTTAGGTAAATTTGAATTTTTCCAAGGCATCGTCTTACTCAGTAAATTAAAGAACCATCTGAATCTTAATGGTTTTGGTGGTGATACCTGAATGTTGTGACGAATAAGATTCTGATAGGCCGCTTCAATATCATCTACTTCTAATGCAAAGCCAATAAGTCCCCTATGCCCTCTTTGATAATCCTTTGTCCAATTCTCTAACCACCCACCACCATCATTCGATTTGATTTTAACCAATTCAAAGTACTCGTTGCCAATCCAAATATTCGATACTTTAAATCCTTTTGTCCCCTTTCCCCATTTTGGTTCATATGGGAGACCTAATGATCGAACTTTCTCAATAAAACTTTTATCTTCTTGTACAAAACTATCGACATTTACAACTAAATGGTCTATTTTCATATAGCTCATCCCCTCTATGTGTTTAGTTCTTTTAACACTATTCACTTCTATACTCTAATAGGACCGAAACGAAAAGGAGTTCCAACTTTGCTTGGAGCAGTATGGAACAATCACGCATTTAAGTCTGTTATTGCAGGAATATTAATTTCTTTTACACATGATACCGGTGATAAATTAATTACACATTGCACGATAGATACAATATCTTGTACAGGAATGCGTGTACCTTCATATAAATGAATGGCTTTTTCGGCTCCTTCTTCATAAGGGACCTCTGCTGCCAGTTCCCCAGGATTAATACAAGTGACAGGGATTTTATCTTCTCTTAAATGTTCACGTAGAGCATTTGTAATACCTCGTATGCCGAATTTAGATGTGACGAATGAAACTTGTGAATTATTTGTGTGATCTAATCCTGCTGTTGAACCAATTAAAATAATTTTTCCACTTTTCGCTTGTCTTAAATTCGGTAAAAGCGCCTGAATATATGTAATAGTAGAAGTTAGATTGATATTGATTAAGTTTGAAATATCTTCGACTTCATCCTTATCAAATGTATAGTCATCCTCAAAACCCCGCTTTTCCCATACCCCAACATTATAAATTAGTACATCAATAGCAATGTCCTTTAACTTTTCTTTTAAAGATGGTATTTGCTGTTGGCTAGACAAATCAATGGAGATCCATTGACGATTTACACCATCATTGATATCTATACTCTTAGGTCGTGTACGTGAAACCATCCATACAGTATCGCCCTTCACGGGTAAGCCTTTTACAAAAGCATCACCTAATCCTTGACTTGCTCCAAATACAATAATATTTTTACTCATTTTTACCATCCTTTCAAAATTACTGTTATCATTATTAGATTATAGTAATTTTAAAATTAAATCTATTATGAACTGGGACCATCCTAAACAAAGAGAGGTATGAGCTCGGAGAAATCGGAAATAGAATAAGCAAATGATGCATCGGTTTGAGCCATTGTCATATGAAATGATTAGTCAACCAAAGCTTAAAAAATGTAAAAACCAGATACTCCACCGAGCACCTGGTTTATTTTTATAGAATTCTGTTTTTATTATTGGGACAAATCTTCAGTTGATTTTTCAAATGCTAGTAGATGTCCATCCATTTTTGCTTTTTCAAGTTCTTCCATATATTCTTCTTTTCTTTCATCAAGTCTTGAATCAAGTGTGTTTTGATAACCCGGAAATAGATTGTAATCTACTGGTTTACCCATAAGTTCACCTCTTATTCTCTATTTTTTTACTCATTATAGAATATATTGATATTTTCTGACAATTACTTTCGGTATTTTTGATTATAAGGGCTGACAAGACATCACAACTGTCGTCTTATAAGAAACTTTTAACTATATTTTATTACCTATACGGAATATATGATAAAAGCCTCACTATGCTGATATAGGTTCGTCTACTCTAATTGTCGAGAACTCAGTTACGAATTGTGAAAGTGCGACACTCCATTTGCTTTTGTTAAGGAAATGGTATAATAAACCAACCAACGAAAAATATAACAATCATAAATAAAACAAGATAGCAGCCAAGAAAGATTCCCCACATTCCTAGAGAACGGCTAGATTTTGAAATAGTTGCAATGATACCAAAAATGAATATCAAGATAATGAAATTCCTACTAGTAAATGGAGCATCATAGCCCACGATAATCCAACTATTAATCATTATTAGCGTCCATAAGCCTAAGCTAACACTAGCCCAGCCAAAAACATTAAAAATGGACTGTTTTAACGCACCCAATTCCATAATTTAACCTCCCCAAGTTTCATATGTTTAATCATTGTTAGAGTTTGTAGCTGTTCAACCTCAGCTTTAGGTCCTGTAATGACAACCCCATATGTTTTCATGTCGTGTTGTTCTAAATATTTAATTCTCTCTTTTAAGTCCAGGTTTTTATGAGCGGAAACAGCGGTAGCAGTCTCCTCATAATCAGCTAGAAAATTTAAGATGGATAAAAAAGTTTGTTCATGAGAAGTTGCATTTTTAAATGGCGACCAATTTGTTTGATCAGGTTGTACAGGATAGCCTATAGGCGATACAACATTCCCCCTTGCACTTAGCATGGTGTCTTCTACACCTGTATAAATAGCTGCCCATGTAACATCTACATTCGGCATCTGCTGTATAACTTTATCCACTGAATATAAATCGTTTAAAGAAATATACGCTTCTACAACTGTTTCATTTGGTAATCCTTTTAATTTTCTTTGCTCTTCAATCGTATTAAATTCTGCTCGATTATCAGGATGTACTAGCCACTGATTTGTTTCAGTCGGGTATTTTGGATACGATTTTTCTAGTTTTGAAGTAATGTTCTTTTCGACTAAATTATTTAACATAAAGCGTGTATCATAATGTTTCACGGGATAGACCTCATCACCTATCTGCTTAAATTGCTCAAATGATAACCCCATCGAAAATAAAGAGAAATTCATATCAAATTCAAGTTCTTCCAATGTCGTATTCGGTTCTGTTACATAAAGAGTCTGGCTTGTTACATCCATTAATGTTGTAGATTTTGTACCAAAAGCATAATACAAAAATGTTAGCATATAACAAGTTGGGACAATTAAAAGGGCAATTGTCAACGTCGTTACAATCAGTTTCCGCTTAGATGATGCAACGGCTTTCTTTATTACATTTGTCGAAGGTGCATCTCCTTTTTCACTATCCTTAGCTTGTTGTAATAATTGTTTATAAGAATCCAACTCTATTCCTCCCTTGTAATCAGTGCGCGCATTTTTTTGCGTCCTCGCGCTAAATGACTTTTCACAGTATTTAAATTTAAATGTAAGATGTTTGCAGCTTGTTCATTTGTACAGTCATGTACATCGCATAACAAAATAATTTGTTTTTCAATCGGTTTAATCTGTTCTAGTAGGTTTAATAACTTCAGATAAGCATCTTGTTCCACAATGATTTTTTCCGGTGTATTTGAATGAATTTGGTCAACAATATCGGCAGTAACATACCGCTTCTCTTTTCGTGTACTGTCGATGTATGTATAGTAAGCTACTTTAAAGAGCCAAGGTTTGATATCTTGAATTTCTTGACCAAGAAGGGTGATATGCGCCTTTGTAAATGTGTCCTGAAGCAAGTCCTCCGCTGCACTATGATTTTTGGTAAGTGAATATAAATAGCGATATATATCTTTCATATAGGTGATATATATTGTTTCAAGTTCCATCTCTTCCCACCTTTCAACCTATCCTCGTTTAAAGGTCGTAAAAGGTTGCAAATAGTTTAAATTTATTTTAAATGTCTGCTTACAGAATTAGGTGACACATTAAAAAAAAGGAAAAAACCCATTCAAAATAAAGGGGTTTTTGCCTTTTTGTTCTCATTCATTCTTTTGTCGATTTACTCACAATAAGCAATAAATTATCCTTAAAGTGAGGTTCGATACTTTTAACTTTATTTTTCCATATAAATATAACGTGTATTTTCACCATAAACAGCCAAAGTAACACTGTGTAGGTCTCACTACTGAAAGCGGTCGTGTCGCTTCTTTAAACTGAGGATTCCCAGTACCAGTTGTGCCAGAGATGCTAAATGGTAACGGTTTTTAGCGTATACAGCGACATTTCAACTGTTTTAATGTATAAGTAACCATAAATGACACACACTATTATGAGGTGTATCGCACACACTGATTTTGGCTGTGGCGCTAGTTGACAGTCGCAGCCTCTTTTGTGTGATGAGTAGTACCCAACTATAATTTACATAAGAGGTGTTTTATTTGACCACATTAGGAAAATTACTATATATCGCTTTCCTTGTAACACTGTTTTTAATAACAACAATCTGGGATTATTTTATAAATGATAATTGGGCTTTACTTGAAAATTTATTCTTTTCCTTTTGGGTAGCAAGTTTTATATTTATGGCATTGTTACTTAGAAGTAAAAAAGGTGAAACTGAAAAAACTAAAAACAGAAGCTGATTGGAGAAATTTCTAATCAGCTTTTTTACTGTCTATTCCCTCATAATAGTACCGTACAAAACCCACACAATCTGTCTTATTGGGTGTTTCTATTATGATATAAATCTTGTTCTATAAGGTTACGTTTATTAACAGATTATCTTTAAAAATTTTCTACTAATTAAATTATATAAAAAATACAATTATGATGAATAAGACTAAAGAATGTAGATCAGTACTACATATTATGAAAATATAATCTGCAGATTATAAATTTTTTACATGTAAGGAGGTGAATTAATTGCCTTTAACTACTGGTCCAATTGAAAATATGGGAAATCAGCCAGCAAATGCAAGTAGTGTTCGCATCAAAGTTCTTAATCTCACTGGAGGTTTACTAACAGGCGTAGTAAGAGTTTTTAGACTTAACGGTTCAAGACAATTATTGTCAACAACTCCTTTTGCTGCAGTTGCCAATGGTTCTACTTTTGTAACTCCAGGTGTAGGAGGTTCAGCTCAATATGAAGTTGAAATTGTTCCAAATCAAAATGGGGGAATTTATAGCGTTTATGGACGCACAGCTTCAGGTGTGATCATTACTGCTCAACGGTTTGCAAATTCAGAATTAACGCAGATTTTCTAATCTTTAAGTTACTCTCGAAAAGCCTTATACCTCCGTTATAAGGCTTTTCATTTTCTTCTTTTTTACATAAGAGAGTGCGATGTTAAGGGTTGCTAAAAATCCTCATGTGTTGCGTTCAAATTTATTTCTGTTTTTTAAAATTTATATGTTATACTTTTCCATAAAAAGGAGGTACAGTCCAATGGTAAAAAAATAAAATGAGAAAATCTTTCATTATTTTATCGAATAAACATGGAGATTTTCTCTCTCATAAAATGAATATCTAAATTAGAGGAGAAATATCATGTTAAATAAATTAAGTGACACTATTTATTACTTATCCCATCAAGATGCTAAAGAACAGCCAACATTAGGATTGGTATGTGGTGACAAATATAGTCTAATGATTGATGCTGGAAATTCAACCCAGCATGCTAAAGGTTTTTTACTAGAAATCGAGAAACTCAATGTACCACCTATCAAATATTTGGTCATTACTCATGCGCATTGGGATCACTTCCTTGGCATGAATGAATTTGATGCAACAGTTATCGTTAATCATCAAACAAATGAGCGATTAAAACAATGGCAAAATTATAGTTTTGATGATCATTCTCTGCAAGAGTATGTGCATACTAATCTGATAAGTGCCAAGTGTATGGAGATCATACAAGCAGATATACCAAATAGAGAGTGTTTTAAATTGCAGGCTGCGGATGTAATTTTTGAAAATACATTAACCATCGATTTAGGTAATAAAGTTTGTTTAATTGAAAAAATCCAGAGTACACATACAGACGACTCTACAATTATTTATATCCCTGATGAAAAAGTTATTTTTTTAGGTGATGCTGCATATGGAACAACCAAAAATTCTTTATATCATTTCAAGCAATCACTATTATTGCCTATGATAAAAGACATTCAACAATATGATGCGGAATTGTTCCTACTTGGTCATGAATCAATCTGTGATGCTCATGAAATGAATATTTATTGGGAAGAGTTAACAACAACTAGTCGAGCTGTCAAATCTACTTCCCTAGAAAAGGCTATTGAGTGCTTCAAGGTAGAAAATAATAGAAACCCTAATGATAATGAATTATTTTTCTTGAAAGCATTTGTGAATGACCGTATAATTCAAGCCCTTTAATTTTATAGATTAGTAGCCACCTCATTTCCAAAGATGAGGTGGCTTATTTACTTTCCAACATTAAATTCACTTTTTCACTTGCTTCTTCAGTTCAACTCAATAAACGATTTATTTGAACAAAGATATCAAGCCATATTACTATTACTGTTGATCGAACTATTTAATGGAGGGGAGAACTACCTTGCAGATTTATTCCTATAGCATCCCAGAATTCAATTTCTATTACACGAGCATCCCTATTTACAACAAGGACAACCAAATTATAAGTATCCTTAAAATAAATCGTCATCGTATCCTTACGCAACTGTTTCATATGCTACTTCGAACAGGAATGCCATACTGCTACAATGCGTTTTCGATTGATAATAAGGCGCTATACAAAATTGATTGTGTGTTTACTGGTGTACGTTATACACTCTATAGCAACAGTGCGCTGAAGAAGGTTGCAATAACCCAAAAGCGTGTGCAATTAATTGAAAAGACGCAGCGTTTTACGATCAACGGAGACGTGTATCGATTCGAGAAAGATTACACTCACTCAGGAACCTTAACATTAAATGATAAAAAGATTGCTACGATAAGAAATTTAGATCATACCACTACAAATTTAACAAAGCGTATCCATATTGAAGCAATCAATGATATCATCGCCTCTTTAATCGCTATCCTGTATCAAACTTTTATATAATGTTCCGATAACACCCTTCAAAGCCTCATAAAAAGCCACATCTTATAAAAAGATGTGACTGTTTCTAAACATTAATGAAAAAGAATAAATGGATTGCCGCAAGCATTCCCATGGGATAAATGATAGCTCTTGAAAACGTGTTCTTAAATTCATTTCGAGGATGTCTTTCAAATAACAAATGCAGGATTGCATGAATTATAAAGAATATATCGAGAACCCAAAAAGTTATTGTTTGATATTGGCTGAATAGTAAAGTTAGAATGATGACATAAAGAAAAAGATGAATAATCGTGAATATTTGATAAGCCTTTGAATCTTCCAGATCTTTTAATACGATAAATAATCGCCACTCCGAGCGCCTTATTGCATCCATTTCATGCAAAAGAAATAAAGCAAGGTTAAATAAAAAAAGGATAAGCAATAAATCAGGCATATAAAACCTCCTCCATCTTTATATACTTAATGTTACTATAAAACTATTTTTCAAATTCCAAGTAAATCCTCTAAAATATGTCGATATAAAGTCGCGAATAATGTTGAAATATGGGCTAGAATGTCGCTTCCTCTTTTTTTATGATACAATTTACATATATTACATAATGAGGTGATGATATGGAAGATGAAAAATTAGTTTGCAAGGCTTGTGGTAGTGATTCTTTTACTATCGGGCAAGTTGGTGGTGATTTTAATCAAGGAAATGTTAGACCTATAGATTCTGTATTTTCTGTAGGTTCCCCATTTATTTTTAGCTTTTGTAAAGACTGCGGAGAAGTGGCTTCCATTAAGGTGGAAAAACCACAATATTTTATATAACCCCTAGTTTAATGGGGTCGCTCCCGTCTCAGTGACCCTTAAGTGGTTTCTTTTTATAGTTATCTTTCGATGAAATAAGTCACCCATCAAGAGTGGCCTACTTCGTTTCACCTACATACTTATCTCAATACTTTAATCAAAGCACCCAGTTCTTCATTTCCAAATCCCGCTTCCAATACCCTCTTGAAAAGTTGTTGGGCAAACACCGGAAATTCATTGTTAATATTTGCTTCTTGTGCTTGTACCATAAAAAGTTCAACTGTCGTCATACACATATTTATAGAACTTTGTGGGTTATCGTAGGTTTCTGTTTGAATTACTTGACTCTCATACTTGATGACCTCTCCAACAACTTGTGAAACTTGAGCTATCAAGGCACCAAAATCATCTACACGTAGTCCGTCCGATTCAAGGATGCGTGCCGCGTGGAAAAACCCTAAATAGGAACCAAACAAGTATGAAAGAAAGGCCAAGTCTGTAGAAGACGCAGCACTGACTTGTTCTCCAAGATAAGGAACATTTCCTGCTAAGCATTTTAAAATATGCTCACTCTGTTGATAGGCCTTTAAAGAACCTGAAGTGAAAATTGTAGCCTCAGAATTCCCCATTTGGAGTGGGGAAGCCGCTATTGCTCCGTCAAGATAATTCACCTGATTTTCTTGCGCCCATAGCTCATGGTCACGTGCTTGCTGGGGGCTACCTGTACTCAACTGAATAAGAACCCGGCCTGAGAGAGCTTGTTTGACCTCTTGTGTATTCAAAATATGAGTTGAAGCCTCATAATCAGATACACAGATAATGGACACTTCGCTTGCGCTTATGGCAGTTGCTACACTGGTAGCAAAGATAGCTCCGTCTTTGATTAAAGGCTCTGCTTTCGCTATTGATCGATTCCATACAGTAACTTGATAGCCCTTTTTAAGCAGTAAACCTGCTAATGTTGCTCCCATTGATCCCAAGCCAATTATTGTTACATTATTCATTTTCTGTTCCTCCATTTTTCTGTATTGTTACTTTAGCGTTCAACGTAAAATTCTGTTGCAGCTAGCTCTTTCCCATTTATGATTACTGCTAGCTTATGTTGACCCGGATAATGCTTTCGGGTTGTCAAATCTTTAAAATGGTGACTCCGTGTGTATTGGTGACCGTCTCTTTCGAAGATGCGTTCCGTTATTTTGAATAATTTTCTTGAAGTTGTTCCATTCGCTTTGACAAAATCAATCGCATATTCGATTCGGAGCTTCTGTGGTGCAGTAGAGTTAGTCTGAACGGTAAATGTAAAATCAAGGGTTTGTCCAATCGCCAGCCGATCTTTTTCTAGCGCTAACTCATGAACTGTCACATCTGGAAAGATGTCAAAGCCAAACAAGAAGAGCACCTCAGCATCTCCTTTTCGCAGTAAACCACGACACCCATGTTTAATAATCCAATCTGTGATTGAACTCTCTCCATACCAATCACGTGCGAGCTGTTTCACTAGTTCCGGATGATCCTTGGAAATATCATTCAGATTATTAGCCACACTTTTCTGTACATAAACAGATGGATCCTGTTTGAGTAGGTTCAATATCGGTATGATTGGTGACGGATTCAATTTGTATGTTTCCAAAGCAGATGCCCAAGGCAATCTAGGGCGACACCCCTCGCTGGCTAACCGCCTGATATGAGGATTGGGATGGCTCGCCCACTTTAACATTTGATCCATCATCTTATGTGGATCTTTTACAATAAAAGACCGAACAGCAAACTCTGAACTGGAGAATTGCGTAAACACCTCTAATCCATGAATGGAAGCATGCCAATCATCTAGTCCATTTACTTCTACAAAATCAGGCAAAAATAAGTATTCCACTCCCTTACATGTAGGTGCAATTTGTATCAAAATGGATAATGCCTCACAATAGGATGTTGGTAAAGTCGTTCGTAAAGAATTACTGATATGCCTAATACGCTGTTTGAATTTTTTCGTTTCCCAATGGTCGTCATAGATTAAATTCATAAACTTATGTGAATCAAAAGCAGGGTATTCAACTTGTAATATAGTTATAAATTGATGGAAGAAATCTGTTGTATATTTACCCTCAAATGTGTCAGCCATGTCCCATTCCCCTTTTAGTTATTATTTCAATCCGTTCAAATTAGTCGGGACTAGATGTCTTTGTGTAATCTCCCGTGAATCAATCATAGATACAAAGATTTGAAATTCAGAGGTAGTCTTCAGTTTCTCCATAGCAACCAGAGCACTTTCCATATCACACCAATATATAATGTCCGTCCATTGACTTTCATCGGATGTATGTAGTAAGGTACGGCCTTCAAATCCTGATACTTCAAGCTTTAGTACCTCCGTAAGTGCGGCAGCTGTCTGACAAAAACAACGCTTGTCGATCCCCTCCTTCAGTTCAAATAATACAACTTCCATTACATAGTTTTGTTTTTCTAGTTCCATTTTTTTGTCTCCTTTTAGCCTCTTAATGATGAGGTCAATGTACATCCTGTCAAAATGTCAAATCTTCATAAACATTGACTTCGAGTTTTACTATACGGGATAATAGTGACAACTATTGTCACTATTAATTCATTTTTTAAAGAGGAGGCACTTTTCATGCACAAAGCGCAAAGACTTATTCAGCTCATGATGAAGGTCAATGAACGTAAAAAATTTACCATTCAGGAGATGGCTGAAGAATGTGGTGTTTCACGCCGAACAATGATTCGTGATTTAATGGAACTGAGTGAACTAGGTGTACCCCTTTATTCCGAAGCTGGGCCTAGCGGTGGTTATCGTGTTTTGCGTGAAAAAGTGCTACCGCCCATCAGCTTTACCGAGCATGAGGCAATCGCATTGTTTTTTGCTTGCCAATCCCTACGTAATTACAAAGCTCTCCCCTTCAAAAACGAAGTAAATACTGCATTAGATAAATTTTTCTATTATTTATCAAGTGAGCTAAAGCAAAAGATTGAAAGTATGCAGCAACGCCTTATATTTTGGGTGCCTCCTCATGAGTTAGAAGTGCCCTTCTTAAAGGAATTACTTGAAGCTGCACTTGAACAACGTGTCATCACAATCATGTATGAAGCGGCTACTCGTAAAAATAGAACCATCCAACCTCTTGGGATCTATACGATGAACGGGCTGTGGTACTGTCAGGCTTATTGTTTCTTAGCAGAGGATTATCGAGTATTTCGCGTGGATAGAGTGAAGGATTTTTCTTTAGTCGAAGACCAAAGTTTGAAAATGAACATGACGAATGAGCACATAAAGTCGTGGATCATGCCGCCGGATGAAGATAATATGTTAGATCTTGAAGTAGTTTTAACACCAGAAGGAGTAAGACGTTGTCAATCAGAAGTATGGTTATCTCAGTGGATCGAGCTTCATGAGGGTGGATGTGGTATGATTCGTGCAAAAGTAAACTCATCATTTACGCCATGGTTGGTACATTTTTTTCTGGGCTTGGGCATGGAGGCAAACGTAAAATATCCCCGGGTCGTACGGGAACAAATTAAAAGTAAGTTACAGGAACTAATGAAGCAATACGATGAAGTATAAAAAAACAGGTACTATATGCACCTGTTTTTGGGTTCCTAATAGAGGAAGTTCTATAATCGGAAACCTCCTGAAACATCTAAAATTTGCCCTGTTATCCAGCGACTTTCCGAAGATGCGAGGAACGCCACTGCATCTGCAATATCTTCCACTTGCCCTATTCGATTGAAAACAGAGGACTCAGTAGCAAATTTTCGTATTTCTGGATTATCTAGCAACTTAGTATTAATATCCGTCTTTGTATATCCAGGCATAATCGTATTCACTGTTATGCCCCTTTCTCCAAGATGTTTAGCAAGCGGGAGCGTCATGGTGTTAAGAGCTCCTTTACTTAAACCATATGCAATGGAACCCGTTAAACCAAGTCGTACCTCGGCTGATGAAATATTAATAATACGGAATTGTTCTCGTAGTCGTGGCAATGCTTGCTGGATTAAGAAAAACGGCGCTTTAATATTAACAGCTAGAATTTCATCAAAAATTTCTTCTGTCGTATTTTCAATTGTTCCTTGCGTACCTATCCCTGCATTATTTACGAGAATATCAATGTTGGATGTACCCACTCTTTTTTGCAGTTCTTGCTCTAATTGTTCAATTAGTTTTGTGACACCGCTGATGGAATTGAGTTCCGCTTCAATAGAGAAAGCTTTCCCACCATTTGATTCAATTTCACTAGTAGTTTGATATGCAGCCGCTTTATTTCGACCAAAGTGAATAGCGACTAATGCACCATCTTGCGCCAATCTTTTTGCAATTGCACGGCCAATCCCACGGCTGGCTCCTGTTACTAACACTATTTTCCCTTCGAGACTCTTCATTTTTTCATCCTTTGTTTGTGACATCGATGTATATATATTGTCATCTAAAAACCAACCATTTTAAATACATATTTATAAGTAAATGCATTATATTGCTTATGATATTATAGGTATAATTCGATATTTACTTTATAAAATGTAGTAAGGAGATCAAGTAAATGACAAACACAGTAAAACTGGATGAAATAGATCTTAAAATCATGAATTTGTTGTATGACAATGCTAGAATGCCTGTTTCTGAAATAGGACGAGTTATTTCGATGACACAACCTGCTGTGAAAGAACGCATTAACAAGCTTGAAGAACAAGGAGTTATAGCTGCCTACAGGACTAAGTTTGAACCTTCTAAAATTAATAAAAATATTCAAACTTTTATTATGTTTAAAACAAGCCAATGCAATGATTTTATACAATTTTGTCATTCCTCTTCAGAAGTGACAGATTTATATCGCATCAGCGGGGAATTCAATTATATGATGAAAGTAATGGTCGATTCGATGGAAACTCTCGCTTCTTTTTTAGATTCTTTAATGAAATTTGGATTATCCTCTCCGTTAATTGTCTTAAAAAATGAATTTGAAGAAAAAATATCGTTCTAACTAGGTGTCGATTATTTTGCAGTTTCTATCAAAGAAAATACCAGGTACTCGGTTGAGCGCCTGGTACAGCTATTTGGTTAATTTTGATTAGAGATGTAATTTTACCTCTACCTTCATTAATTTTAAAGACAGCAGTTGTTCTATATAATTATCGTTTAACCCGCATAGGTTGCCAAATAAGTGAATAAGCACGAGTAACATATGACCCATTTCGAAAAACCAGTCATTTGTCAAGATAACGGATGACGAGTTTTTCCACCTGTGTTTTCAATGCCTGGTTAGCATAATTCTATGCATAGTTGTATAAGGGAAAAGATGGTTTTTGCTGTAATTTATGTAATAATAGAAATATTAAAACATAATTCAGGGAGGTTTTTATGCAAACTGCAATACCGGCTACTTCTATATTTGTAATTATTGGATTGTTCATTTTAGTTCGTAGAATCCGTTCTATGTACAAACCAACCAAAGGCAAAGGAGTACGAATAATTCTTCCTCTTCTATTTTTAACACCTGGGTTTTCATTTTTTCTAAACGCTTCTGGGCACGTCACATACCTTCAATTATCTGTAGCAATTCTTTTAGGAGTGGGGTTTTCTATTCCTCTTATTTTATGGTCAGATTATGAAATACGAAATGATGGTTTAATTTATGCTAAGAAAAGTCCTGCTTTTGTAATTACTTTCGCCATTATGATCGCTTTACGTTATTATTTTCGACAACATATTTCTACTATCGAACCAGGTACACTCAGTATGTTACTTTTCTTACTTGTTATTTGTTATTTAATTCCTTGGAGAATAGCTTGCTATATTAAGTATAAAAAGGTTCTTAAACTAAAAATACAGTCAGTCTCTAGCACCCTACAAAATGAAACAAGAAGTATAAGTTTATGAATAAATGCACTTAAACTAACGGGCTTTAGGTGAATAAGGCTTAATTGATCAAATAAAAATCTCATACTTAGTTAGAAAGATTAACTCCATTTTGATCAATCTTTTTTCAAAATGGAGTGTTTTTGCGTTTGCTGATAAATAAAGGTTGAAAGTAAAATTTTTTAATCAACCGCTATTCTAAAGCTACACGTATATGATTAGCCAACAACTTTTCCACCTGTGATTTAAGAGCTTGATTTGCATAACGGAGTACTACATCATTACCTGCAGTGGCAACTTGCACGTCACTAAAGTATTCATCTACTGGTTGCCAACCTACTACTCGTATACGTTTTTGTGCAAGTTCTCGTTTGAGGTTAAAATATTCTTGTCTTAGATCCTTTAGTAATGAATCCATCATTGGAAGAAATACCGTTTTCATTATTTTTGAGCAAATAAATAAGTACCGAATCACGTCAAAAATAGACGATGTCTCGGTACTTCCGTATGCATCATTGAATTATGTTTAATTTATTTAACGGAACAATAGATTTTAGCTTTAAACGGCATTAAGAATTTCTAATGCTTGCTGGGCAACTTCACTTACTTCTTCATCAGTACTATACTTTATACTATTTGCTGCCATATATAGCCTATGAGATAAAAATGGATTTTGCTCTTCAACAGCAATTTTACAAATTTTTATTAATTCATGAGGTACTCGTAAAAAACCTATTCTCAACGCATAGGTAATTGGTTCAATTATACCTTCTTCTCCGCACAACATTTCACCTGCTTCTATTGTAGAATGTACTGAGTACATGAAGGATTGATCTAACTGTTCAATTGGGTCAACTCGTCTAATAATATCCTCATAGCTTCCTATAGTTGTTAAAATTTCACGGTATCCACCGAATTGATCTTCTACCCCCTCCATAACGAAAGGCAGTGTCATTAAATGTGATAAAACTAGCCAAGGGTGAGTATTAGAAATCAATCTGTAATCTCCTGAGTTCTTTTTCAAATGTGGCAGTTTCACTAAACCTTTATTTCTAATATACACTTCTAGGTTTAAATCTGTTTTTTCATTGACCTTCTCAATTATTGGTGGATTAATTAACAACTGTTTATAAATATCATAAAATGTATAATCGTTGTTATCTCCTAATTCAAAAATAACATTGGCAGCTATAATATCTCCGTAAGGTAATCTATTGCTTAATTCCAAAATTTTACCTACCGCATATTCTGTATCTAATTTCTCCATGCTGATATCTTTATAAAGGGCTCTAATTGCTGCCGCTGAAAATATTTCAGGAGTTTTGGGTGCTATATATTGATTTTGCTCTTCATCAATAAACCAATCGATATGCCCTTGTTCTCGTAGCCTTTCAATTCTATTTTCTCCAAGCATAACCTCTGCTTGATCATATGGTACATATCCTCTTCCATGTGAAACCATAAGTTCCAGAGGTGTTTTTAAATCTTGTTTTAATGCTGTTCTTGCTAATCTAACCATGTCGTTTTTAAATGTTTCATCATCTGTGAAATTTTTAAACAGCTCTTTAAATAAGGACAGGGGTAGGAAGTTTGGAATAACCATTATTGAATCATCCATTACGGCACGATGAATATTCTGAGCTAGACTTATTCTAAGAATACGGGGTTCTCGGAACTCCTTGTTCCTAATCGCCCCTTCGAGAAAACGAATAGACCAAGTTTTGATTAGCATGTCCTCTACATAGTTAAATTCTTCTTCGTCTAATCTATTAACTTCTACTTTTATTGCTTTTTTACCAAAGAGACTTTTACCTGGTCGCCCTGTTCTTTTAGACATTAAATTAAAATTACTGCTATCGCATCCAATTATTATTGAGAATGATGAATTATCCGAGCATAAATTTATTATTTCATCTATATCTTTAATAATTTCATGTTCCCCAAATCTAACTTCATCAACGATTAATACAATCTTCCCTGCACTATGTCGATTAGGTATAATTCCATGTACAAGCCATCTTTTTATATCATCTAACGTCGAAACTTTAAAATGCTTGAGCAATTGATTAGCCAAATACTGCAAAATACCATATCGACATTCCTCTGCATTAATATAAATTGGTATAATATCATCCTGTTTTTCTTTACATATTTCATACAGAATATTGGTTTTCCCAACTAAAGGTGCACCGGTAACGGCTACGACTGCATTTCGTCTAACATATTCGATTATCCGAGGCGTAATTTTACGCGGAAAATGGAAGTTATCAGCAATTGGTTGAGTATAATCATTAATTGTTCCCATTTGGTTATTAAAGTTGCTTTTATTTATATCATGGATTATTTTTCTCCATACATCGGGATCTTTTCCTAATAGTATTTGTACAGCCTCATCCAAACTTGAGTCAGCCATTTGGAGAGTATGTGTAATGGCTTCATCAAGGATCTTTCTATCTAGGGATGTATGTTCCATTACTTCACCTGAGTATGAATTATAGAAACTAGTATCGTTTCCATTCGAAACAATTACTAAAGGTGCGATTGGTTCTAGTAATCGCGCATAACTCAGTCCTTGTTTTCGATCATCGTCTGTTAAAGGATGTCCAGGTTTTTTTAACTCTAATACTGCTAAGTTACGTCCATTATATTGAATTAATATATCAAGACGAGGCTTTTTCGTGCTTGGTTTAATTGTTATCTCATCATGTCCTATTTTAACTGAAAAAATATGCTGATGAATTATATTCATGTTTTGATAATTAGGAATGATTTTCTCCAGCTCACTCCTTACTCTTGCTTCTAATGTTGCTTCATTCATAGTGCGATTCCTCCAAAATAGAAATTTCTTCTCTATACCTATTATATGCAATACTTATAGTTCCTTAACATTTCAATGAAATTATTTGGAGAGGAATATAGTTTGAGCAATCGTATTTTCAACTCTTGATTCATCTAATAATTGTTAGATGCTCTAACTGACTTTTAAGTAAATATAATTCACAATATATCTCTTCTATCTGTCCACCTTGCTCTCTTTTTACGATTTCTAGCCGCTCTATTGCCTTTTCGAACGGCATTTGAACAAAGTCAATTTGTGGCGCAGCAATCTCTTGTGGAAACTTTATGCCATTAGGATAGTATGGTTTGTTAACAAAACCTACAAAAGGAATGGGGCCATTTTTCTCATCTAAATATGGTGAAATGTTTCTAACCCATATTAATTTATCTTTAGGGAAATAGGCAAAATTCTTATTATCTAATGATCTAAAGCTAAGTACTCCATCTAATAAATGTGTTGTGTCAACATCTAAAAAACAACCACTCCATTTCTGTTCCATATATACTGTAGTTTTTATCTCATCTTCATTAACTTTTTCATTTCTCATTTTAAAATCTGTTATTACAATATCAATAAAATTCTCTCCATATCTATGAACATCCGACTTTAAAGGTTTACATGTAAATCCATCATTAGAATATCGATGAATTATAGCACATCCTTCTTTTTCAGGAATTTGTTTTACGTTAGATTTAATTAGGGTTAGTAATTTAGTTATCATTAATCCCACTCCTTCAATAAAGTATCTGTGCAAAATTTTTGGAATAAAAAATACACCGAGCCATGTCTAATAGACGATGACTCGGTGCTTCCGTTTGCATCAAAAAAGTTATGTTGTATATGAATACACCAAATTTATCATATTAATCCAATTATATAAAGTTAAATAATGCTGAATATAAAAATTGTGAAAAACATAGTAATTGAATACAATCATTTGCCGTCAGTATTTACTTTAACCTGGATTGTAGATAGATAATCTAACTACTACTTTTCAATTGCGTTAATTATTATTTCTTGAAAGTCTAGTAGCAATATAAATTGGTGAATCCATATCATTATCTTTATCAAGTAGCTCTATTTTTCCATCTATTATTTTTTTTACACCATTTTCTAATCCAGGTAATTCTCTAACACATTCAAAAGAACAAGCTGGAAATTCACTTGCACCAACAATATAATAATCTCCATAGTCTCCATCAAGTCTTGTTTGACAGCATGTACAATATATCAAATTACTCACCACATTTCATTTTTCATATAGATAGCTAATACAAACAAACCATTTCTAGTTCAACTTATATAATTCTTCACAATAATTTACCTGTCTTTATAAAGGTATCATTTTCCAACATCAATCTCATTCTCGTCTACATAAAATATATCCATTTTCTTATCAACCATATCAGGCCGCTTCATTATAGATTGAGCAATAATAACATTCATTTGAGCGACATTTAATTTTTCCCATAAGGCTATAAATGCACCTTTATCGTCTACACCAAGCCCCTGCGTAAACATCATCTAAATAAAAATGATACCTAAATGTTATTTCGTTATTAGCAACAAGTTCTATATTTATATTTTCGCCTATGACTGGTATTCTGTGATCACTTTCTTTTATCGACATTACTTTCACCCTCTCCGTACAGGGATATATGGTAAACAATTAATCTAATGCTCTCTTCGCACGATCAATTAATCTTCCAATTTCAAAAATTAATGATTCTTCAAATGAAATTGCCTCCCTAAATGGCTTGTTATCAGATAAATGGTAAAAATATTGTTCATCCGCCCTCATTACGTTATACAGTGGCGAACAATCGACAATTTGTGCTGGTAAATCCCTTGTTTTTTTAACAGCGCAATAGTACTTGAGTGAAGCCCATTTTTAAACAGCTCAAAATAAAATAAATAATTTTTATAATTACTCTCCTCGTATCTCCATTCTACTACACTATTATTTAAGGCTGCCATTATTAGAAAGGGAATTTGATGTCAATTATTTCCGAGATTTTGCTTGTACAGAGTGATATAATTCGATAAAAAGGATGATTGCAGTGGACGATTTACTAGAGAGACTAAAACAAGAAGTTGTAATTAAAAAAGCGATATACTTTATGCACTCGATAGGTATAGCTTATTACGAAGTACCTAAGAGGGAAAATTTCCTTAATGCTAACGGCTATAAGGATACCATTAACCCTGCATTAGAAGAAATACGAAAGTCAATGCAGCAAAAAGGGATAGCAAAAGAAGAGCTTAAAAAATATCTGTGGAATATTGAACCATATCTAGCTTTTTTGCTGGATGAAACTGCAATACCAACCGAGTTAATCATACTAAGTTTTTTAGATAAAGACTTCGATTTACAGGAAATATTCTCAGTTCCACTTGAGTCTCTCCCTGATACTGCAGACAAATACGGCATTGTGTTATTAGATGATACAAGCTCCGCTAATCATCAAGGTGTGTTTTATAGAGATATTTTTTATTTTTATAATCCGTTTTATGGAGCAAGAAGAAATGCGAAAACTCCGCCTTACCTTATTCAACTTCTTACTGACCAAATGAAATTACATAATTCTGTTTCATTAAGACTTGATCTTTCCATTAGTCTTTCAAAAGAACATTATAAGCCATTCATGCGTGAATTTTCTGAAGTGTTTCAAGGAAGAGAAATTAATCTTGATGAAATTCATTTCCCTCTTCATCCTGGAAATAGTGAATTTTTCTGTGTTTATAATCCAAAAACCATGAAAAAGATACAGTTTAAAATTTCTCATAGAAAAGATTCTGAACGCTGGATTGAAGTTGAGGAACTTTGGAACATTGATGGAAAAGAAGAACAAGAAACTTTTATAACAAGATATTTGCATTCGATATTTAACCCTCTGACAAATAAGTTTGTTCATGTAGATGGATCGTTTAATTTTTATAATAATGATAACTATAAAGTAAGGGTAAATCAGCAAATAAACGCTCATGCAAACTTACATGTCAAACAATGGCTTGTGGAAGGAGAGATTAGCATTATAGATTGGGGAAGGATGATTTTACAATTTTTTAATGATCACGATTTGATTCTTGATGCCTTTAAAGGAAATTTGATTGAAGAGGTATTTGAGGACAATCATTCAAATTAATAAATAAGCTTCCGTCGCCGCGGAAGCTTATTTACTATACTGCACGCTAATTTAAAGAACTCTCTAGCCTTTAATTGAGAAATGTGACCAATCTTAATTTAAGTTTAAAACATTACGCACAACAATCAGGCCCTTTCCATGAACAAATACGCTTTCCTTATTTCAGAAAAGCGCCCTTTAATTGAATAAAAATATTTACAACTCATTTCTTTATGTAATTTACAACGTCATTAATATAAATATCGATAGGTACGCCAGTATTTACAACTATGCACTGATAATCAGTGGGTCTTTTACTATTGTCTAATGTATATTTAAAATTCTCTTCGGAAGTTACCTCACTTATTTGACTTATCATTCTTTCTCGATTTTTCAATCTAAAATTAATCTCTTGAAAATCATCAAGGTAGCACTCAACATATTTGTACTTCACATTATATTTTTTAGACATAGCAATTCCTCGATCTACCATTTCTTGATAAAGGCAAGGGCTATCAAATACTACATTTTGTCCTTGTGATAAGTAAAATTCAATTAAAGACCAATCAATATTATATGAAATCTTACCAGTTAATTTTGAATCGATTTGAATTTCTTCTGTTGACTGTAATAAAGCAGATTTTACAATATCGTGGTCTATTATGACTGCTCCTGTACGCTCAGCAATTTGACGAGAAAGTGTAGACTTTCCAGACCCAGGAAAGCCAGACATTTGAACAAAAAACATGTTAATCCCTCACTTCTTCTACTATAAATAA
>NZ_KQ465135.1 GCF_001308875.1 Lysinibacillus sp. ZYM-1
ATTTTGATGTCCAAAATTTTGTTTCGTTTACTAGCAAGGCTAGTTACTAAAAACTATATTGATTACGTTTTGCTTGTTCAGTTTTCAAGGTTCATTATTTAAGTCGTTTTTCAGCGACTTCTTTATATTAACATCTCACTCAAATCATGTCAACTACTTTTCTAAAAAAGTTTTTCGTGTTTTTCATTGAGTATTTCGTTATGTCTTAGCGACAATTAATATAATACAATACCAAGATATCATTCGTCAACTACTTTTCTAAAAAAATATCGAGGTATTTTTTAGATACCTCGATTACAAGCATACTACAGTCATTGCCCTATTTCTAGAGAATCTTTATTGACCTTGTAATGACGGTGAAAAATCATTTCACTTTTCGCAGCAATCGGCTCTATTTGTATATAGCCTTTATCCACTAAATACTCGACAAACACTTCTAAATCTACCGAGTAATTCATGAGCTCATGATGGTTATGCAATTCTTGAATTGTCCACATGTCTTTTGTTTGCATGACTTCTAATATATGCTGTGCGCCATCCCGCGTACGTGAATGAATTAAAAACTCACTTGCTAAAAACAATAATTCTAAGCGCTTTTCTATTGGCTCACTACTCGTTACAAGCTCTTCATACAGCTTATAGATCGCCGGCTCTATTTTTTTCACCTGTGCCCAAACAGTAACTTCTGGATACAGTCCACTATCAATAATAGATAGACGGCCCAAATGATGTAACGAATCAACTACATGGTTATATGCATCCAAGTAGCTTCCTTTATCGAAGTATTCTTTCCCCTCCAAATATCGGCGAATTAACTTTGAAAATTGAATGCCCGTTTTTATTTTACGTCCACTATACGGAAATTCCTGCAATTCTATTTTTAATTTATGAAGAAATTCATTCCGATCAAATAGGACCCTGCCAAAGAAAATCCAATCGACTACTTTCTTATTAGAACCGATTAGAAGCCATTTTCGTATTAATTTCTCTGTGACAGTATGTAGAGCGACTTTATTTCCTTCATATAAGTAATGTTTCGAAAAAACTGGCTGCTCTGCTTCTTTTACGATAATTAATAAAACTGTATCAAATGTATCTGTAACGTTACTTTGCTCCTCACGTTTTTCTACTAAAATAACGCCTAATGTATTCGACTGACTCGCACGTTCTTGGTATATAGGACGCAATACTTGCTCCATGTTCAGCCCCCCTTTTTTCATATAGGTTCTCTTGTTCCGTTAAAAATTCGACATACTCTAAAAGTATTCCTTCTTACAACTACCTCAAAGCTAAAATACTTTGCCCTTATATGTTATAGTAGATTTTAGATTGGGAGGCAAGATGAAAAATGAAACCTTATAAAAGTAAAATTAATAAAATACGTTCATTCGCTTTAGCACTAATCTTTTTCGGTTTTATTGTAATGTACGGAGGCATATTCTTTAAAAATAGCCCGATATTAGTTTTAATTTTCATGACATTAGGTGTTTTATGTATTATTGGTAGTACAGTTGTCTATGCCTGGATAGGTTTATTGTCAACACGAGCTGTTCAAGTTGAGTGTCCAAATTGCCATAAACATACAAAAGTTCTAGGTCGAGTAGATATGTGTATGTACTGCAATGAGCCGTTAACACTCGATCCTACTCTTGTAGGTAAAGAGTTCGACCAATCCTATAATCATAAAACTAAAAAATCCTAGCCCTTTTAAGAGCTAGGATTTTTATTGTACTTTAGCAGTAACATCTTTACATGATGGACATGTGCCGTATATCTCTAAACGATGCGAATGCACATCAAAGCCAGTTACCTGTGATGCAAAATGCTCTATTTCATCAAGCCCAGGGTAATGGAAATCGACGATCTTACCACAGCATTCACAAATCATATGGTAATGATCATTTGTCACGAAATCAAAGCGACTTGAAGCATCTCCATAAGTAAGCTCTTTCACAAGACCTACTTCACGAAAAACTCGCAGGTTGTTATAGACTGTCGCTACACTCATATTAGGAAACCTTCCCTCAAGTGCTTTATAAATTTCATCGGCAGTAGGATGTGCCATAGATTGAATTAGATATTCCAAAATAGCATGACGCTGAGGAGTAATACGTACACCAGTTGTTTTTAACGTGTCCAGTGCATTCTGTAAATGCGTTGTAGACATCGCCATGCACCTCTTCCATAAGTATTATTAATTTATAATTGTTATAAATAGTGTATCCAATTAGCGCTACTTCGTCAACAATCACACATTACTAATCCTCTTATGTCATTGTCTGTTCCTTAGTATCCTCTCGATAATTCCATGACATTTTCTAAATTCATGTCACCCTTTAACCATTTCTCTAAGCTTGGCTTAAATATCTCTAAGCTTCGTTCCACGTAACGAGATGAATGACTTGATACGTGGGGGGATACAATGACATTCGGGAATGTCCATAATGGATTGTCAGATGCCAGAGGTTCTTCTTCAAACACATCCAAAACGGCATATCCAAATTCGCCAGCTTCAATCGCCTGAATGAGTACATTTTCATCAACTAAGTTACCTCGACCAAAATTCATGAAAATCGCACTATTTTTCATAGCTACAAAATGTTCTTTCTTTAATAAATGCGTAGTTTCTTGTGTTTTTGGCAACACAGAAATAACAATATCCGCACCCGGTAAGGCATCTTTTAATTGGGCAAAGCTAATCATCTTATCCATGTTTGCCGCTTCATTTCCTGAACGATTGCAGCCAATCGTCGTGACATCAAAAGCCTGTAATAGTCGCCCTACTTCCGAGCCAATAGCACCTGGACCCAATATAAGCGCTGTACTATCACGTAATTCAGTTTGTTTGCCTTTTTTTGACCATTCCCTGTTCTTTTGTTGCTCATACATCCAAGGCAAAGCACGTTTAATCGCTAATATATGGGCAAGCATTGATTCTGCCATAGGCGTTTTATGAATACCGCGTACATTAGAAACTAAAATTCCACGCTCCATAATAGCTTGGGCTGGCATTTTTTCGATACCTGCTGACGCAACGAATATCCACTTTAACGCCGTCGCCTGTTGGATGTTCTCATTTGTTAAATCTTCACCATATGTAACTAAAACATCCGCTTTTTGTAGCTCTTCATTTGTTAAGCCGCTTTCAAATATAAAATCAACCTGTGGAAATTCTGCTAATAATGGCTCACATAAATCTGGTCTAGGTTCAAATGTGAAATAGATTCTCATTTCGCCGCCTCCTGTTCTGCTAAATAGGCATACACTTCTTCAACATGATTTTTGACACGTACCTTACGCCAAGCTTTCATCAACTTACCCTCAGTATCAATTAAAAACGTTGAACGCTCTATCCCCATAAATTCACGTCCATACATTTTCTTTAAAACCCATACACCGTAAGCTTCAGCTACAGCATGATCTTCATCTACTAATAATGAAAAAGGCAAGCCATGCTTATCAATAAATTTTGTATGTTTGTTTGAATCATCTGGACTAATTCCCAGAATAACAGCATTTAAATGACTGAAATCCTCAAACTTATCTCGAAAATCACACGCCTCTGTTGTACAACCCGGTGTCATATCTTTGGGGTAAAAGTATAAAATAACATTTTGTCCATTAAAATCAGTTAGATGTACCATTTCCCCTTTTTCGTTCATAAGAGAAAAAACTGGTGCCTTTTGCCCTTCTAATAAAGTCATAATAATCTCCTCCTCTGTACGTTCTATTTTACTCCAAGTGACAAATCAAGTCATATTCCTTAATTTCTTTGGATTTCTTACACTGATAGGTCTACAATAGATTACGTATAAAAAGTTAGGAGGCAATACTATGAATCACGCAAAATCTGAAGCAATACATGCAGAGGCGTTACAACATATCGTTGGTGGTGTAAACAGCCCTTCTCGTTCATATAAAGCAGTAGGTGGCGGTTCTCCTGTGGCAATGGCTCGAGGAAAAGGCGCTTATTTTTGGGATGTAGATGGCAATCGTTATATTGACTATCTTGCAGCTTATGGCCCTATCGTTACAGGACATGGACACCCTCACATCACTAAGGCTATTACACATGCAGCTGAAAATGGTACATTGTTTGGAACGCCGACTGAATACGAGGTTACTTTTGCAAAAATGCTAAAAGAGGCAATCCCATCCATGGATAAAGTGCGCTTTAACAACTCTGGTACAGAAGCTGTTATGACAACTATTCGTGTTGCACGTGCCTATACAGGACGTACAAAAATAATGAAATTCGCAGGATGCTACCACGGTCACTTCGATTTAGTATTAGTAGCTGCTGGTTCAGGTCCTGCTACATTAGGAACACCAGACTCAGCAGGTGTAACGACTTCTACAGCAGAAGAAGTTATTACTGTACCCTTCAATAACCCTGAAGCCTTTTCAGAAGCAATGAATAAATGGGGCGAGGAAATTGCGGCTATCTTAATTGAACCAATCGTAGGAAACTTCGGTATTGTTGAACCGAATCCAGGCTTCCTTGAATTAGTACATGCTACGGCAAAAGAAAAAGGAGCCTTAACGATTTACGATGAGGTAATCACGGCTTTCCGCTTCCACTATGGTGGCGCTCAAAATTTACTTGGTCTTACACCTGATCTAACTGCACTTGGTAAAGTCATTGGTGGTGGTTTACCAATTGGTGCCTATGGTGGTCGTAAAGAAATTATGGATACAGTTGCACCACTCGGCCCAGCTTATCAAGCAGGAACGATGGCTGGAAACCCAGCATCAATGCAAGCTGGTATTGCCTGTCTAGAAGTGCTACAAACGCCAGGCATTTACGATGAAATGGATCGACTAGGGAAAATTTTAGAAGAGAGTATTTTAGCTGCAGCTAAAAAGCATGGCGTGACAATCACATTAAATCGCCTTAAAGGTGCGCTGACTATTTACTTTACGGATGTGAAAGTAGAAAACTATGAGCAAGCTGAAAACTCAGACGGTGAAATCTTTGGTCGCTTCTTTAAACTAATGCTTGAGCAAGGTATCAATCTAGCTCCTTCTAAATATGAAGCATGGTTCTTAACGACAGAACATACTGAAGCAGATATTCTTGAAACCATTAAAGCTGTAAATTACGCATTTTCACAATTGTAATAATGACAATACAAAGGCGACTTTCTATTATAAGTCGCCTTTTTCTTATTCATGCATACAAATCTATGTATTTTATGAGCACTTCCTTCTATAATGTAAAGAAGCTAAAAAATATTAGACAGAAAGGACATCTTTATGAAATTAGGTGCCCGTGTATTTAAAACTGGTGTCGCTATCGTATTTGCCCTGTTTATTGCAGAGTTATTAAAACTACCTTCACCTGTTTTTGCTGGAATTGCAGCTATTTTTGCAATTCAGCCTTCTATTTATCGTTCTTATCAAACCATTGTAGAACAAGTACAAGCAAATATTATAGGTGCGACAATTGCCGTCATTTTCGGCTTACTATTCGGCCATCATGTTGTTGCCATTGGCATAGCCGTCATAATAGCTATTGGTTTAATGTTGAAGTTTAGACTTGAAAAGTCGCTTTCACTGGCGTTGGTGTCAGTCGTGGCCATTATGGAGTTCCAAGGAGATGACTTTTTAACGTTTGGTTTGATACGCTTTGTGACTATATTAGTTGGGGTGTTAGCAGCATTTGTCGTTAACCTTGTTTTTCTACCGCCGAAATACGAGGTAAAACTGTTCCGCAAAATCTATATTTTGCAAGATGATATTATTCGTTGGACACGACTTGCTGTACGTCAGGCATCTGAGCATACATCCACAAAGGTCGCATTAAGTAAATTTAAAAGTCGTATGTTAAGAGTTGATACACTGTATGATTTCTATAAGGAAGAGCGTAATTACTTCAAAAATAAAAAGTACGTGAAAGCACGTAAACTGGTAGTCTATCGTCAAATGATTTTAACTTCCAAAAAAAGTCTAGAATTGCTACAACGTTTGCATAATCACGAAAATGAATTGGCTAAGCTACCTACGCAATTTCACTTAATGATTCAGGAGCGACTTGATTCCTTATTAACGTATCATGAACAATTGCTCTTAAAATATACTGGGAAACTAAAGCCCGAGCTCTCTGAGTGGAGTAATAACATCGACTATGTTCAACGCAATGAGCTAATGGAAATTTTCATCAAGCAAATCAACTTTGCTCGCGAAGAAGGCGATACGGAATTTTCTAGCTATCACCTACTCTATATTTTATCGAGGATTTTAGATTATGAGGAAAATTTAGAGCATCTGGATACACTCATCGTTTCATATCAAAGCCACCATGGCCATGAAATTAATGTAGAATTTGAAGAGGAATTCATCTAGTAACTGTGTAAGCGACAGATTCATATACAACGAATCTGTTGTTTTTTTCACGAAAAAACCTCCAAGTAGAACGCTACTTAGAGGCAAAAACTAAGGACGCAATGTTAGCAGTTGTTGCTCAGCTTGCTGACGTTTGACTGTCTGCTCATCGCGTAAATGCTGATAATTAGTAATACCAGAAACAATGGTGTCCCACATTTCCTCTAAGGTCTGTGTTGTACCCGATTGTTGAGCCAAAGCCGTGCTTAGTTGAACTGTTTCATTGCTGACTCCTCCAAATTGCTTCATCCGCTTTTCAAAGGCTGATGCTGATTGATTCTGTAATTGCTGACGTCTTTCATTTACAGCATTCATCAACCCCATTTTAAAAACAGGAATGGTTTTAACAAAAGCACCATTAATCTGTTCCATTAACTCACTATTACCATGACGTAGCATCTCAATTTGTGGAGCTGTTATAATGGCAACCATTCGTGATTTCTCCAACTCATCTATTTTCTGTTGAAGCATTTCAGCAATTGTTTGTAAACGGTTCAGCTCCATTTTTGCCATCTGATTGCCTGCCTCACCCTGCTTCTCATACATAGGGACTAATGTTGTTTGCACCTCATGTAATTTCATATCGGTTGCTACGATATATTTCTCTAGATCAAGGTAAAACATCAAATCTTCCTTGTATAGCCGAGCGAGTAATCGATTATCCTTCGCTAATTCCTCTTCCATAATTACAAATTGATAATGAATTTTTTCAATATCTCTACCGAGCACATTGTATTTCGCAAACACATCATCTTCACTTTTGGATTTACGTGAAAATAACTTTTTGAAAATGCCCTTTTGCTCGGTAAAATCCTTTTTATCAAATGTCACCATTAAGGATTCAAGTTGTTTAAATAATTCACTTGATTCATATGAAGCTGATTGGGTTACTATATCTAAAATTTGATCTGCAAATTTCGCTAATTTTGTAGCCGGCTCTTTTCCCAACGCCATTAGCTCCAAATGGTTTTTTATATCAATTTCACGAGCAATTCGTTGTACCTCTACGTTTTCTCGTAATTGTTGTTTGACGGCATCTGCTGTTTCTAGTGTCAGTTGCTCAAGCGTCATAGGGATGTCTGACATTGTCGCTGCCTCCTTCCTATCATCAGAAAAAGCGATTAAAGAGCTTTTTAATAATCTTATCAGGTGCCGCTTTTTGTTGCTGTGGTTCTTCATAGGCTAAATCAAATAACATATGCTCTAAACGATGTACATCGTAAGTGTCCTCTTGCAAGTGCTTTTCTAAATCTAATTGGCCAGTTGGATTATAAAAAACAATATCCATACCGAAGCGATTTAAAAACGCTAGTAATGCAATATCTTCTCGCGATAGAGCAGGTTGCTGTGGTGCTTGATACAAGACAATCTTCGGTATCTCTTGTGAATAGTCAAAGCTTTGCAATAATCGTAGTATATCTTGAGGGATCATTGTCAGCTGTTTAAATAAGAATAACTGTAAATCATATACAGTTTCATTTGGCTGGTGTTTTAACATTGGCTGCTCACAAGAAGTTTTTATCGTGTGGGCAATTGCTCGCTGTAGCTCCAACGTTAATTCACCATACTGCCACCAATCACTTTGTAAAATACGTTCCACTGAAAGCTCACCATTCACTATGCAATGTTTATAGTGAAAATGAAAGTTGGCTTTGCTCGTTTTTGTAAAAGGAAATTCCTGCACAAAGATAGTCTGTGGGTTTATCAATATTTGATGCATAGAGCGCCAGTATTCCTCACGTTGGCTCGAGACTCCGCTAATTTTTGCAAAGATTACAGGAATAATTACCTCATTTCCAATGACTTCAAATTGAGGTCGTACCAAAGCCTTTTCTTGCGCATAAATAAAAATATCATCATATGTCATACGCAATGTTAAGGAGCGGGGCATAAAATCTTTAAATTGCCAAGGTTTATAGACTCCTGATTGCTGATCATGCATTAATTGTTCAAAATGCTGACTTGAACGATATCCTACAGTTGCCTGACGATCACGAAGCTTGTCAGGGAATGGCTGTAATGTTGTTTGATTGGTGTATGAATAACTGATGGAAAACGCATCAGTAGGATCTATTTCAGCAAACTCATCTACTTTTGATGGATGAAAGATCAATACATCACAGCCAAGTTCCATGAGCAGTAACAGAAAATAACGCTGACTAACAGTGGCTTCTCCATACCAAATAACTTTAGGGAAATCTTCGGTTGGCTTCATGGCTTTAGTCCAATGAATCCAATGGTTTTTTAACCACTTCACCATATCAATTAAAAAACGGCGAAATTCATTGGCAAGTAAGCCTAATGATTGTTGTTGTTGAAACAGTTCTATAACCTTAATGGTTGTTAGCTGTAAATGTCGATTCATTATACTGTCATCATGCTTGGGAATCAGTTGATACCCATACATCATCGCAACTAAACGATTAATGGAAAGCCCTTTAGGTGTTTGCTGATGTTGCGCTAGGATATTTTGTATGGATTGAAAGTCTTTTTGTTCAATATGCTTATTTAATTCTTCACTTAAAATATGAATATTTTGGTTTTGAGATAAGGTAAATAATGAATTGAAATACTCATCCTCCTCAATTGGTACTCCTAATACACGTAGAGCAATACGGCTAAAACTTATTTGTTGTGGTGTTTCCTCATAAAATGCGCGATTCTTTGGTGAATCTTGAAACGCCTGTAGCCAATCATCTGGATTACGCTCCACTATTGATTTAATTGTGATTGTTTGCATACAAACGCCACCTCCTAAAAAATCATCCTCAGCATATGCTCAAGAATTCGTTTGTCATAGGACATTTCTACCCTATGATAGCGTAAAAACAACAATCTATACTACCGTCTGTTGTGTAGCCATCTGTAAAACAGTCTGAAGCAAATGTTGTGTAAATGCTTCTCCGTCATATGGCGAGTACGTAGTATTTGATAGTACTTTGGGCTGTTTATTCTTTAAATCACCATGGTTTGGTGTAAAAGCTAAATCAGCCATCTTCAACATTCCATAATCCATAATAGAATCACCTGCTGCTATATGCACATCGTATGTACACAACTCCATCATATATTCTATTGCAGCTTCCTTTGTCAGTACCTTGGGCATAAAATACAATTTTTTCCCTTGGAGAAGAACGTACCAGCCATGGGTATCAAACTCTTGAACTATGGCGTGTAAATCAGCCTGTTGTAAAACATTAACATCTACATGATGGACATAAAAAAGATCATCTACATAGAAAGAACGTTGTAGCCATGCATCCGATTTGAAAGTTTGAAACAGGTGTAACATATCCTCTCGTGGAATAGAAGAATCTTCAATACGCCTACATAATGTTTTTGTCCATTTGTCATACGGCTGACCCTTTTCTAATATTGTACCCCCATTGCTCGTAATTGCAAAAGCAGGGTCCAAGTCATTCATAAAGTGTATTCTTTTATATAGATGCAATGCTCTAGTTGTAACAGGTACAAATAATGTTTGCTGATGCACTTGTTGCAATAAAATTGCTGTTTTCTTTGTCATCATGCTCATCGTTTCGTTAGCCTTTTGTTCAACTTCCACTGTTTCTGAAATGGGCGGAAACATCTCCATCATACGTTTAGAATAAATCAGTGTTCTATCTAAATCTGATGTAAATAATATCATCTGGATCTCCTCTACAATTCTTTTATTAAACCGCAACATGCATAGGACATATTCGAATATTCTTCTGTTAACACATTTTTTTCATGCGCTAATAATAGAATGTGATCTAGCTCATCCATGTATTGCGGATTAATTAAGATTTTCCAAGGTATTCGGCGCAATAAAACTCTTGTCGTTTCCCCAACACCAGGTTTAATAAATTGAATATTATCTATATCAAAATCCAATTGAATTTTTTGAACAAATTTCATGCCCGCCCAAGTAACTTGTGAGGAGGCTTGCTCCTGAAGTTGCCTTATTACTTCACTCTGTACTCGTTCAAAGCATGAAACTATGCGTTCTATGTACAAGTTCGAGACATCTATAGCTTCTAATTCTTTGTAGTATTTTGCTCCATGAAAGTCGTGCTCATCCATAAACTGCAAATTTAGAACGGTTCTACTCACCAACCCTGACACAGTCGAATTTAAACAAGCAGATGGAACTAAAAAATCTTCACGAGTTCCATAAATCGTAGCACAATGGCCTGGATCTGCTAATACAGCTAAATCGGCACTTAACTGTGTTTGATGTTGTCCATTAAATTTTTGGCAAGATTGGATCAATTCTTTGGTAATAGCACCTTTCCCCGTCCAACCATCAATAAATTGAAGACATCCTTGGGGGTGTTTCATCAAAATGTAACGAATCGCAGTTTCATCAAACCCACGACCACGCAGAATAGAAATAGAATAGTGTGGCACATTCACCTTATAGTGCATCGATATGTAACGTTTTGTTAAAATGCCGATTGGCGTACCTGCTCTTGCTAAACTAACAAGAATTAAATTTTCTAACCCTCTATTCTTAATGATTCGTTCTGCTACTAAACCAACAGCTATGGCTATTCTTTCTGCGGAAGCATCCAAAGTTTTATAAAATAGATTCATATATGTTTGAGATGGTTGATATTCCATTGGTAGCATTTCCGAATAATGCGTACCTGTTTGAATAAGCTGTTCCCGTTTTTCATTATCCATTTCCAGAAAAACATTCCCAATATCACGCAATAAAAAAGTAACATCCTCTGATGCATAGCTACCCATTTTATCTGGCTGCAAAGTCGATATCATCGTTCTACCTCCAATTCATGCATACAAATCACATATACTTTCGCGCTACTAACTGATTGTAGTGCCTCTACCACCCGAGCTACTACCTCTTTATTTGCTATACGTTCCACCATCAAAAAAAGTTCCGTATATGGGTTACTTTGGACATTATATAAATAATTTTCAACCCCATTATTCTCTGGACTCTCAAAGACTATTTTTTCTGTAATCGTATAATTTAAATCATCTGTACAATAGATAGGGCTGCGAGTTGTTGATTGAAAATAAACGTCATTCCCTAAATAAGACGCAATTTGCATAGGCACATACATAAACTCACCTGTTCCAATAACAAGAGCTGGTCCATTTGTCCGTAGTTCTTTTAGTTGCTTAGCGATGGCTTGCAACATTTTCTTTTGTTCAAAATGTTGTGTAGACGTTAACATAAATCTCCCCGTTGCTTGAAGATAAGGTTGATTGTTAATTATGCCGTTCTCTGCAACTGAATAATAGAATAAACGATCAATGGGGTCATTAACTGGCAATAGGGTGATGTCCTGTGCTACAAGTGTAGTCACGGTTGGCTGTGTACTAGTTAGACTTGGTTTGCCCGTACAGCTGAACTGGCCACACATAATAGCAATGAATTCAATAGAAATCCCCCATTGCTCTTCTAATTGCTGGAAGACCATTCGTTGCTGTGCTGATCGCCAATCTAAAATAGATAGAACTGCATACTGCTTAACGAAAGGAAACTTCTTTCTTAATGTTTGAATAATGTTAATGACTGTGTTCCCAGTAGTAATTTCATCATCAATTAACACAATACGTTTAGCTTGCTGTAAAACATCAGGCTCCTCTGTATAAATTCTATGGCTTGTCGCATGCGAATGTTCTTCTTCGAATGTAACAAATGGTTCAATATCAGGAAGTACTTCGCGTGTGGTATGGATATACATAGCATTTGCTTGAAATGCATTAAATACTGCATGACCAAGCGCTGTGGCCGTTTCTGCAAATCCAATAAACAATGTCTCTTGTGCTAACTCAATGCTTCCTTCCACAGAATTTAGTAATTCCTTTATATCTGTTCCTTCTTTTAACGCTTTCACGACAGATGGTACCGTATTGACTGTTTGACTACTAAAATGCTGATCATACATCATGGCTAAAAGTGTTCCTGTTAGTAAAGGAATTTGTGGGCGAACAGCTAAATGTTTGCCCAGCACAGTGCTTACAAATAAAAATTGTCGCTTCTTATTAATACGTGCTGCCATTTGAAACAAGTCTGCTAAAGCAAAATTGTGTGGATTATGAGTCATTTCAATATCGATTGAATAATTTGGCAAAATGTTGAGTTTACTCATTTGTTGTTGCATAAATACGACCACCCAGTTCAGAATTTAATAATAGTGAGGCAAAATCCACAGATTCGTGATATACGCCATAGACATGTGCCTGTTTTAAGATACGTTGTGCCCATCGCATATGCGGTTTGATTTCATTCATTTTATTAGCATAGTGGCTTTTCATGACACCTTTGCGACCATCATTATTTTCAACAATACTAAGTGCATCTAAATACTCTTCATATGATATGGCATATAGCGCATGCACGACGCGGATATGACTAGGATGAATGATCGTTTTACCGACAATTCCATTTTGTTTGTCCATTAAAACTTCCTTCATTAATCCATCTAAACAATCGTCTAACAATGCTTTCCTAGTATCCAGCGCTCCCTTCTCACTAAATGGTGTCATTCGTAATGCTGGTTTTAACACACGATGATTACTAAAATACTCCCACACTGGCCCAGATATCACAAAACCATCTTCCTCACGACCTAGGATATTCACTATATCCGCTATACAATCCCGGATGACGCTAATATCATATATAGTCGAGTCCATACGACGGCGAATACCATAAATACCACAAAAGTCAGTAGCACCAATTCTTATATTTAAAACACGTTCTTTGTATTGAAGTAGAATGGATTTAATGTCTAATAATGCCTCTATACGAGATTCTTTATATAATACCTCGCTACTTTCTAAAATCGGCATACCGTATAAGGTTAGATCATTCTCTAGAATCGTTTTTTCAAGAAGCCCAAAATAACGTGCTCCCTGTGTTGCTGTGAATTTTGGAAAGACATACCCTGTTAGAATTTCTTGCTTCTTTCCTAATCTAGAAGTTAAATAACTAAATTGTTCAACATGTCGAACACGAATAAACAGTAAGGGTAATTCCTGAAGTAGCAATTGTTTTTGGTGATAGAGTGCGTATAATTCGCTAATGTCCCCAATCAATTTTGCTTCACAATCTCCTAATTCTGTATCCCCCACCGCATCCTCTAAATCAATGACAAGTGACGTCAATTCTTTATACTTTTTTGATTGGATCATACTTACAATATTAGGCATAGAAGCAGGCATATACAAAGTAGCTCCTAAAGCATAGGATAAAATGTCTGGCGTCTCCCATTTCGTAAAAGGCTGTGGCTTCTTATAAAAAATTGTCTCTGCTTCTGTTGCAAAGTGTTGCATCTAATCCTCTCCCCAATAAGTATGCCTTTTGTGAAAAAAGCACTGTATCAGCCTGTTCTATACAGACCAATACAGTGCCTTGTTACACTGCTGTTTTCTTATTCATCTTGTGTACAACAAATGTCAATAAGAATGCAGCAATTAGAATAATGAAGAATATTTCATGTGATAGATGGAATCCAAAAATACTCGCAAACATTTTCAGTGCAATAATTGCAATTAAAATATAAGCTGTCGTTTCAAGCTCTGGTACTCGCTCAATTAAAGAAAGGAATACACCAGCTATAGTACGCATCATGATAATTCCTAAAATACCGCCTAATAATAGAACCCATACTTGATCTGAAATTGCAAACGCGGCCAAAATAGAGTCTACTGAAAAGGCAATATCCATTAATTCAACTGAAATAACAGTTGCCCAGAACGTACCAAAGATCCTGACCATCCATCCTGTCTTTTTAAACTCGTGTGATTCTCCTTCATCGGCGCTTTTATTTTTAAAATGCAGTATGACTAACCACAATAGATAAGTCGCACCAATCACTTTAACAATAGCGAATTTTACAAGATAAACGCCAATACCTATAAAGAGAAATCGGAAAAAATATGCTCCAAACATCCCGTACATTAATGCTTTTTTTCTTTGATGGTGTGGAAGATGCTTCACGAGCACCGCTAAAACTAGCGCATTGTCTGCAGACAATAGTCCTTCCATAATAATCAATGAAAAAATAAGGCCCCAAGATACTGGATCTGTTAAAACTTGTCCCCACATCTGCCAGTTAAAAAACTGTGCATATGTACTTAATATCTCGTTAATTACTTCCACACAAGATCCTCCGTCATGTACCTACACCCTACTAGTTACTGTAGGCCATATGCGCTGATTAATGCTGCCAAGCCACCTTGATAACCTGAGCCTACTGCGGCAAATTTCCACTCGCCATTATGACGGTACAGCTCACAAAATACTACAGCTGTTTCAATGCTGAAATCTTCGCCTAAATCATAACGCAATACCTCTGTTCCTGACTCTTCATTTGTCAAACGAACATAAGCATTTAGCACTTGTCCAAAGTTTTGATGACGTCCCTCTGAATCATAGATGGTTACCGTCACAACAATTTTGTCAATTTGAGGAGACACTTGCTTTAAGTTGACAAGGATTTTTTCATCATCCCCATCCCCTTCCCCTGTGCGGTTATCACCTGTATGAACTACAGATTGGTCTGGACTCGCTAAATTATTGTAAAAGATAAAGTCTTGTTCATTACGACACTTGCCCGATGCATCTAGTAAAAATACTGATGCATCCAGGTCAAAGTCTTGTCCACCATCAAATTGCTTAACGTCCCATCCTAAGCCAATACCAATGCTGTTTAAACCTGGGTCTTGCTTCGTTAAATCAATTCGTTGTCCTTTACTTAATTGAATAGCCATTCAAAATCTCCCTTTCTGTCCAAAGATGAAATTTTAGTTTACGCTCAAGCCATAGTCATTACATAAAGCAGCTAAGCCACCTTGATAGCCAGCACCAATTGCGTTAAATTTCCATTCTCCGTTATGACGATATAATTCACCAACTACAATCGCTGTTTCAATACTGAAATCCTCACCTAAATCATAGCGAATTAGTTCTTGGTTAGATTCAGCATTTACAATTCGAATATATGCATTCGATACCATGCCGAAGTTTTGATTGCGTGACTCTGCATCATGAATAGTTACAGTGAATGCTAGTCGTTGAATATGCGCAGGAACTTGAGTTAATGCAACTTTCACCAATTCATCGTCACCTTCACCGACACCTGTTAAATTATCACCAGAATGTTCAACTGAACCGTTACCACCTGTTGTATTGTTGTAGAAAATAAAGTCATTTTGATCTGCTACTTTTCCTGTATCAGCAAGTAAAAATACTGATGAGTCTAAATCAAAATCATTTCCACCATCATATTTATTTGTATCCCAACCTAAACCAACAATTACATTTGTTAATCCTGGATTTGTTTTCGTTAAATCTACTTTTTGACCTTTTTGTAGTGAAATGCCCATACTTTTTATTCCTCCTAATTAGTCATTTATTTTATTGATATCTTCGAACAACGTCGCCCAGTTTTATATCGTTCGTTCCTGAACCAACTGCTGCGAATTTCCATTCATTCTGATGGCGGTAAATCTCACCACAGATTAACGTCGTTAAATTCGAATAATTATCACTTAAATTATAGCGAATTAGTTCGCTTCCTGTCCTGTCATCATACACACGAATATATGCATTTTGAATCATGCCAAAATGTTGATTTCGACCTGCCGCATCATAGATGTTTACAACGAACACTAGTTTATTAAATTGCGTCGGAACAGACGATAGCTCGATTGTAATTACTTCATCATCCCCATCGCCATCTCCTGTTAAGTTATCACCAGAATGTCGCACGGAACCACAGTTACTTGTTAATTTTCCAAAATAAATGACATCATCGCCAGCTAAAACTTTATCATCTTGTAGCATTAATACGGAGGCATCACAGTCAACACTTCTGCCACTGCCACTACCACTATTTCTACTAGAAAATAAACCACCAAGGAAGCCACCACTTTTTTCTTGGCCAACAGGGTCCCACCCTAAACCTACTTTTATTTTGTTTAATCCTGCGTTACCTTTTGTTAAATCAACTCGTTGTCCTTTTTGTAAATTAATCGCCAATTTGTACCCCTCCTAAAATATGTATTTCAACTGAAAGACTATATGTAAAGTCATAATCTACCCAATTTAGATTGTCATTTATCAACAATACTTTAAGTCTAAAATAACGTGACAAAAAATTCAATAAATGGCTCCGAAAGGTTCCTCATTTTTTAATAATTTTTCTAGGAATATTTCTATAAAGGACGTTTCAACTGTAAAAGAGTTCCTATTATATTTTGCTGAACTACTCCGAAACAGCTGAAAAAAACCTTCTAACTTGTAGAAGGCTAATCAATCTATTCACTAACTTTTCATTTTTGGATCAAGTGCATCACGCAGACCATCACCCATTAGGTTAAAGCCAAGAACCGTTAACATAATTGCTATACCAGGGAAAATCATTGTCCATGGTGCATTTAATAAAAACTTTCTGGCATCCGCAAGCATTTTTCCCCACTCCGGTGCTGGTGCTTGAGCTCCTAGTCCAAGGAAACCTAGTGCTGCAGCCTCAATAATAGCTGTCGCAATAGCTAGTGTTCCTTGTACAATTATTGGTGTTATCGAATTAGGCAAAATATGGGAAAATAAAATTCGTGAATCGCGCATACCAATTGCTTTGGCAGCTACAATATACTCTTCTTCCTTAACACTCAATACTTTAGAGCGGATTAAACGTCCAAAATTCGGTACGTTAATAATGGCTATAGCAATTAATGCATTTTGTAAGGATGGACCTAGCACTGATACTACTGCGATCGCTAGTAACATACTAGGAAAAGCCAGCATAATATCAAAAATGCGTGAAATAATCGTATCGATCCATCTGCCGTAGTAACCAGCAACAATACCAAGGAAACTGCCAACTATGACGGATAAAATAACTGAGAAAAAGCCCACCCATAGGGAAATCCGTGCGCCATGAATGATTCTCGAAAAGATATCTCGTCCAAAATCATCCGTTCCAAACCAATGTTCACCAGATGGTGCCAGTAAACGCTTCGCTAAATCCTGTTCATTGATGCCCTGTGGTGCAATGAACGGACCAACGACAGCAAGTAAAATAAAAAATATAACAATTCCTGCTCCTACGAGGGATACTTTGCTCTTTTTAAAGCTACGCCAGCCTTCGAGCCATGGACCTACAGCCCGTTCTTGAACGGGTGCTGCTTCTTTTTTTATATCGATTGCTCCAGTCATCATTGCAACTCCCTTCTATTTGTATTTAATTCGTGGATCGACCACTGTATACAGTAAATCCACGATTAAGTTAATCATGATGAAAATAAATGCAACGATTAGAATACCTGATTGAATAACAGGATAATCCCTGAAGCCAATCGCATCATAAATATAACGACCAATTCCTGGCCAACTAAAAATTGTCTCTGTTAAAATAGCCCCACCCAGCAATAATCCTGTTTGTAGGCCAATTACCGTTAACACAGGAATAACCGCATTCTTTAACGCATGCTTATACACAACAATAAACATTTTTTGGCCCTTCGCTCGTGCAGTACGTACATAATCAGAGCGCATAACTTCCAACATAGAAGACCTTGTGATTCTAGCAATGATAGCCATCGGAATAGTTGCAAGTGCGACTCCTGGTAATATTAATCTTTTTATGACTTCAATGAATTGATCAAAGCGCCCTTGAATGAGCGTATCCAATAAATAAAAATGGGTTATGGCGGTAATTGGATTTCGCACATCTTCTCGACCAGAGGTAGGCAGCCAACCAAGCTTACTGCTAAATGTCCACTGTTCCATCAAACCAAGCCAGAACACGGGTACAGAAACACCAATTAATGCTATAATCATCGCTGTATAATCGAACCAGGAATTTTGGAACCATGCAGAAATAATGCCAGCATTCACACCAATAACGATAGCAATAATCATAGCAAAAAAGGCAAGTTCCGCTGTTGCTGCTAAGTATGGAAAAATTTCTTCTGATACAGGTAATTTTGTACGTAAGGAAACCCCTAAATCTCCCTGAAAAATACCTGTCAAATAACTAAAATATTGTGTATACCAAGGTTTATCTAATCCTAAACTTGCGTTTAATGCCTCGACCGCCTCTTTTGTCGCCTGTTGTCCCAAAATAACTTGTGCTGGATTACCAGGGATTGCACGTATCAACATAAAGACGATAAAAGTCATTCCAAGCAAAACTGGGATTAATTGAAGTAAGCGTCTCCCCATATAGTGAAGCATTTTCATCACCTCTCTATGATTTTCATAATCTACTTTGAAGTCTTTATATACTGTTGAAAGGTTGAGCCTTCACCAAACGGTTTTGAATGTTTAGATGAGTGGTCTTTCATACAGGAGAAAATGTTTTGATTTTCTTTTAGTAGAAAAGAATCTGCGAGAATTCCACGGCTTACCCGCAGAAAAGCAAGCAGATTCTTCATGTTCCTTTGTTCAATTAAAAATGATGGAATTTACTATTGAATATCTACCGCATCTAAACGGTCAGAGCCAGTAGGATGCGCAATATAATTTGTAACTTTCTTGTTAGCAGCTAAAATTGGAATAGAGTGAGCAAGTGGAACCCATGGAGCATCCTCAGAAATAATTACTTGAGCTTGCTTATAAAGTTCATTACGCTTGTCTTCATCGATTTCAGTTTGAGCCTTCGTTAAGATCTCGTGTAATGTTGGATTGTCATAGAATGTATAGTTGTTAGAACCTATATTATCTCCATCTAATAACGTGTATAGGAAGTTATCCGCATCCCCATTATCACCTGTCCAGCCAAGTAAGAATGCATCCGCTTCACCATTTTGTGCTTTTTCTAGATAAGTAGCCCATTCAAATGACACAATTTTAGATTTAATGCCCACATCCTCTAGGTTCTTTTGAATCGCCTCAGCAACTTTTTGACCGTCTGGCATGTATGGACGTGGTACTGGCATTGCCCAAAGCTCAATCTCCTTGCCATCGTAGCCTGCTTCAGCAAGTAATGCTTTCGCCTTTTCAGGATCATACGTATAGCCTGTAATTTCATCGTTATAACCAGAAATTACTGGTGGCATTGGGTTTTTTGCTGGCTCAGCTAGCCCTTCATAAAATGCATCCACTAATGCTTGTTTATCAATTGCATAGTTAACTGCCTGGCGCACTTTTACATTATCAAATGGAGGTCGAGTCACTGTTAAGCCTAAATACCCAACATTCATAGATGGACGCTCAATTAATTGTAAATTGGCATCTCCCTCGATTGTTGCTTTATCAGATGGACTTATACCATCAGCTACATCAATATTGCCTGCGATTAAATCATTTAAGCGTGCAGAGTTTTCTGGAATAGAACGATAAATCACTTTATCTAATTTAGGATAGCCATCAATATAGTAATCAGGGTTTTTCTCAATTGTTATCGAATCATTACGTACCCAGCTGACAAACTTGAATGGACCTGTTCCTACAGGATTTGCTGACAATCCCTCTTCATCTGCATCAAATGCTGTTGGTGAAGCAATCGCAAATGGAGACATTGCTAAGTTTTTCAGGAATGGTGCTTGTGGTTGGCTTAATTTAAAGACAACTGTATAGTCACCCTCTGCAGTTACTGATTCGATTACTTGCTTGTCACCAACGACAAATTGCGAACTAAAATAAGGGTGTTTATCCGCACCTGATTTCCAACGTTCAATATTCTTAACAACAGCCTCAGCATTGAAATCTGTGCCATCATGGAATTTCACACCTTCTTGTAGCTGGAAAGTATACGTTAAACCATCCTCTGATGCCTCCCATGATTTTGCTAAGCCTGGTTGAATCGTTACATCTCGATCACCAAAGTTTACAAGCGTTTCATAAATATTAGCTGTCACTGTAAAGGATTCACCGTCTGTTACAACAGCAGGGTCCAGTGCTACAGAATCTCCACCACGACCATACACTAATATTTTGGGATCACCACTGTTTGTTGTATCGCCACCAGTTGAAGTATCTTTACTACCCGTATCCTTAGTATCAGAGCCGCCACAAGCTGCTAAGATCGTCGAAAGAATAAGGAGTAGCATTACACCTAAAGTCCAAAGCTTCTTTTTCTTCATTCAATTTCCCCCTATGTGGTTTTTATATCATTTAATGTTGGAGTGCCTCATAAAGATGGCAAGCAACATAATGACCTGGTTTCACTTCTTGCATTTTGGGTACTACCTGTGAGCATTGTTCCTTTTTAAAAGGACATCTTGTGTGGAAAGTACAGCCGCTCGGCGGATTGGATGCACTCGGAATATCCCCAGTAATAATAATTTGTTCCCGTTCAAACGTTGGATCTGGCACTGGGACCGAAGATAAGAGTGCTTGTGTATATGGATGAAGCGGTTCAGCATATAAGTCCTCACTCGCTGTCAACTCTACTAATTTACCTAAATACATTACGCCAACCCGATTGCTGATATGACGCACTACCCCTAAATCATGGGAAATAAAAATATAGGTTAGCTTTAAATCTTTTTGCAGTTTTTGCAATAAATTTAATACTTGTGCCTGTATGGACACATCTAATGCCGATACTGGCTCATCTGCAATAAGTAAACGAGGATTGGTCATCAAGGCACGTGCGATACCAATTCGTTGCCTTTGACCACCACTAAACTGGTGTGGATAACGTTTGATATGATATTCATTCAGACCTACAATTTCAAGCAGCTCCAACACCTTTTGCTTCCGCTCTTTTGCATTACCTATTCCGTGAACGATAAGAGGCTCTTCTAAAATTTTACCAATGTTATGTCGCGGATTAAGGGAGGCATAGGGATCCTGGAAAATCATTTGAATATCTCTACGCGCCTTCCTCATTTCGTTATTGGATAATTCTGAAATCATTTTACCTGCGAATTCAATGTTTCCTTCAGTTGGCTCTAGTAAACGCATTAATAAGCGACCAGTTGTCGATTTACCACAGCCTGATTCACCAACAATCCCTAATGTTTCTCCTTCAAAAACCTCAAATGAAACATCATCTACTGCCTTTACATCCCCCGTTTGTGTATTTAGGACACCTTTTCGAATCGGGAAATATTTCTTTAAACCATCAACCTTTAATAACACTTTCGACACGTTGCTCCACCTCCTGCTTCTCTAGTAAAAAACATCTCGATTTATGCTGCTCTGCTGCCTCAAATAAAGGTGGTGTTTCCTGTAAACAACGTTCCATTGCATATTCACAGCGCGCCGCAAAACGACACCCTACCAGAATACTTCCTGGTTTTGGTACACTCCCAGGGATAGAGTATAAATTATCCTTTTTAAACCGCATATCAGGCACTGATTGAATAAGACCTTGTGTATAAGGATGCTTCGGATTAGAGAATATTTCTTGAATCGGTGCCTCTTCTACAATTTGTCCAGCATACATGACAATCACTCGCTCACATGTTTCTGCCACAACGCCTAAATCATGTGTAATTAATAGTACTGCTGTATTCAATCGTTTATTTAAGTCTTTCATAAGCTGTAAAATTTGAGCTTGAATCGTAACGTCTAGAGCAGTTGTCGGCTCGTCCGCAATTAATACTTGTGGATCACAGACAAGTGCCATAGCAATCATGACCCTTTGACGCATACCACCCGATAGCTGATGCGGATAATCTTTTAGTAATTCCTCTGCACGTGGTAAACCTACAAGTTTCATAATTTCAACCGCTCTAGCAAACGCTTTCTTTTTCGACCATTTTGGATTATGAATTAAAATAGCTTCTTTTAATTGATCACCAATAGTAAACAAGGGATTTAGTGAAGTCATAGGCTCTTGAAAGATCATGGCTATGTCTTTTCCACGTATTTTCTGCATTTGTTTATCCGTACATTTCACAAGATTTTTACCATCTAACAATATTTCACCGCCCGTTATTTTGCCTGGAGGTGATGGAATTAATCCCATGATGGACAGTGACGTAACACTTTTACCACTTCCCGATTCTCCTACAATCCCTAATATTTCTCCTTCCTGGACAGAAAAATCGATATCATCTACAGCAGGAATTTGTCCATTATCTGTGAAAAAGGTTGTTTTTAAACCTTTTATTTCTAGTAGCTTTTTCCTCATGCGCAACGTCCCACCCTACCTATATTTTACTTAATTGTATAATTATATTAACAGAATACTATAACTTTTGTTAAATTCCCTATTTTCAGATAATTCTAACTAAAAATCATCACTCTTTCAATCATTAATATTCTGCAATTTACGTAGTTTTTCTGCATCATTCGCCTTCAGTATTAATTACATCTTATAAAGTAATATTTTTATATAGATCTTCAAAAAAAAATAGCCTTTCATTTAAAAATAAATGAAAGACTTTTTTTGAAAAAAATTTCATATTTGATGATTTCCGTATAATTTCACTATTATTACTCCAAATGTTGCACTTGGAATAAATCATAATATGTCCCTTGTTTCATCATTAATTGCTCATGAGAGCCACTTTCGATTAATTGACCATGGTCTATGACAAAAATTTTGTCAGCATGGGTAATTGTTGACAGACGATGGGCTATTATAATGGTTGTCCGTTCATGTGCCAGCTCTTCTAATGATTCCTGAATCAATGCTTCACTTTCTAAATCGAGCGCTGAAGTAGCTTCATCAAGGATTAAAATTGGAGGATTTTTTAAAAATACACGAGCAATTGCAACTCGTTGTTTTTGTCCACCTGATAATTTTACTCCTCGCTCACCTACTCTCGTGTCATAACCATTTGGCAGAGTCATTATAAAATCATGGGCATTCGCCGCTTTAGCAGCCTCTATAACTTGCTCATCTGTAGCTTCTGGTTTTCCCATTAAAATATTCTCTTTAACGGAGTCACTAAAAAGTATATTATCTTGGAGGACAATACCGATTTGAGAACGTAACGAATGCAGTGTAACATTTCGTACATCCTGTCCATCGATAGTTACACTACCGTCTGTTGTATCATAGAAACGAGGAATTAAGCTAATAATCGTGGATTTACCGCCACCACTCATTCCAACGAAGGCGACAGTCTCACCTGAATTAATAGTAAAATCGATATTGTTTAAAATAGCTACGCCATCTTTTTCATATTGGAAAGATACATTATGAAAACGAACTTCTCCAGTAGCAGCCGGTAACTCCTGCGCACCTACTTTATTTTTCACTTCATACGGCTCATCCATTAAGTCAAACATTCGATCCATTGATGCTATGGATTGCGTCAAAGTCGTTGAAGAACTAACAAGGCGGCGTAGTGGCCCATACAATCGTTCAATATAAGCGATAAATGCCACCATAGTTCCAACAGATAAAGTGTCATTTATTACTTGATAACCCGCATAAGCAATAACTAGTAAAGGGGCTACATCTGTAATGGTATTTACTACAGCAAAAGATTTAGCATTCCACTTTGTTTGATCAAGGGCCTTCTCTAAAAACTCACCATTTGCTTGATCAAATAATGTTTGTTCGTGTTTTTCTAATGTAAAACTTTTAATAATACTCATGCCAGCTACTCGTTCATGTAAGTAGCTTTGCACACCTGCAAGTGCTTGTGAACGTTTACGTGTTAAGTCACGTAGTTTCCCAAAAAAGTACTTTACACTTAATGCATAGAACGGGAAAGCTAATAAGGCTACTAATGTCAGCTTAATATCCATCGTTAGCATAATGACAATTGCAATCACAATGGTCGCAAGATCTAGCCAGACATTCATTAAACCTGTCATGACAAAGTTCTTCGTTTGCTCAACATCATTGATGACTCTTGAAATAACATCGCCAGCACGTGTATTAGCATAGTATTTTAAGCTTAATCGTTGTAAATGTGCATAGATCTCCTTGCGAATATCAAACAGCACCTTATTACTAACATGTTGTGCAAAATATTGACGATAGTACTCAATTGGTGGACGAATAATAAAGAATACGATAATAGTTCCGCCTAACCAATAAAATAGCTCTTTATTTTTTTCTCCATCTGTTAAGTCATCCGCAGCAATAATATCATCCAACACTATTTTAATGAGCAACGGAATAAATAGTGGAATAGCAAATTTTACTATACCAATAACAATCGTTAAAACGATCTCCCAAGTATAAGGTTTTACAAAACGCATATACCGCTTTATGTTTCCCAATTTTTCATCACATCCTTACAAAAAGAAACAGGCATTCGAAGATGAATGCCCTAAGTATTATAGCAATATTTTGATTAAAATACAGTTAAGATGACTTTACCGCTAACTATTTTGTCTAAACCTTTCGTAACAGAACAGCCCATACTCATTAAGTGCGGGTAAATCAGGCAACATAAAACACCTATTAGGTAAACTAATAGGTGTCACTAACAATCATCTGACTGCATATCAAGCTGGAACTTATAACGATTTGTCCAGACATCGATGAAATCGGGTGCAAAAGGTCCTCTTTTTTGTTGAATCCAGCTTATTAATTTATCGACATTGCGCTTTAAAATTTTATCAATAACGTCAGGATAAGACATCTCTTTACGATGAAGCTCATATTCATCCTCATCTAAGAGCGTATAAGACATGTCAGGAAAAACCTTAATGTCTAGATCATAGTCGATATATTTAATGGCATTATTATCAAACACAAATGGTGAGCTTAGATTGCAATAATAATACACACCGTCTTCACGTAGCATACAGATGATGTTAAACCAGTGTTCCGCATGGAAATAACAAATAGAAGGCTCTCTCGTTAGCCATGTACGACCATCGGATTCTGTCACAAGTGTCCGTTCATTCGCACCGATCACGATATTTTTTGTTCCTTTTAAAACCATCGTTTCTTGCCAAACTCGGTGGATACGGCCATTGTGTTTATAACTATGTATTTGTATCGTTTCTCCTTCTACCGGTAATGCCATTTTGAAGCCCACCTTTTCGTCTATGCTACCTTAATCTAGCAGTCTCTAGTATATTATAGCAATGTGTACGCGAAAGGTGTAGTTAGAAAACCACAAAATTCACTTCGCTATTTTGAATTTGTATAAAATTTAGTAAACTTAAGGCGAAATTTATTAGAAGATCAGCTTAATTGGTTTTTATTGGTTTTACTAAAGAATATAGAAAGGAGCTGTCTTTTTCATCTTTTCGATTTTCAGACAGCCCCTTAGAGGTAAATGCAATTATGCAATTACAAAGTTACTCACCTAGATCTTGGTTAGTTTTAGAGAAACGACCTGAAGCTGGAGCTTTCTTTTGCTCTGCTTTCGCATTTTGCTTTTGCACTTCATTTACGTCCGTTTCATAACCAAATTCTTCACTTTGACGTTGCATGTTTTTATTCGGTTGGAAATTTTGGTTGTTTTGCTTTTTCATTGTTCATTCACCTCCACGCTAATTATTGTGTACCGAGGTGATGAATTTTATGCTCACTATTTTGTTGTTTAAAGGAGGATTTAATTTCCTATTTATTTTTTACCTCTTCCCAAATCTTTAACATAGGAACAGGCATCGGCAATAGTTCTATTTGTTCGCGAGTTAACCAATCGCCTGTTGAAGTGGATTCACACTTCATATAATAGCTATTTAAATGCCATGTTAAATGGGAAAACACATGCTTAAATGTGAGTAGTTCATGCTTAGCTTGTACACTGATGGCACATTCCTTTAGAAAGTTTTCTACTGATGAATGGCTAGTATCAATCATGGGAAATTGCCATAGATTAGCTAATAAACCTTCTTCAGGACGTTGCTGCAATAAAAAACGTCCTTGTTCATCTTCACAGACAAAAACATCATATATCAAATGCTTCATCTTCGTTTTTTTAGATTTAACTGGCAGTTTTTCAGGTTCACCCTCATTAAATGCTGTACAATATTCTCGTACAGGGCATAATAAACATTTTGGTGAGGTAGGCGTACAAATAAGTGCTCCAAGCTCCATTAAACCTTGGTTAAAGGAAGATGCATTATTAGGATCTATTAGTTCCTCAACCGCTACTTCAAATATTTTCTTCGTTTTTGGAATTGCTATGTCCTCATGTATGTTAAGCACTCTGCTTAATACGCGCATAACATTGCCATCTACTGCATGTTCCGGCTTGTTATAGGCAATACTTAAAATAGCTCCTGCAGTATAAGGGCCTACACCCTTTAATTTTGATATCTCATGGCGATTGTCTGGAACTATGCCTCCGTAATTCTCTAAAACCTCGCGTGCCCCTGCTTGTAAATTGCGCACACGTGAATAATAGCCTAGTCCTTCCCAATGCTTTAGTAAATATTCTTGAGGAGCTTCTACAAGCAAATTTAATGTTGGAAAACTTTCCATAAAACGATTGTAATAAGGAATAACTGTGTCGACACGTGTCTGCTGTAGCATTACTTCAGATACCCAAATTTTATAAGGATCTGTAGTATGTCTCCACGGTAAGTCGCGTTTCTCAGCGTTAAACCAATCGACTAAAGAATGTCGAAATTCTGTTACATATGGGTAATTCACAGTGACCTCCGATGTTTTTACGATTTAATTTATGTTGAAAAGGGTATACAATTAATATAATGAAAGAACATTCGTCCATAACTGACAAAATTCGTCTTTTATGAATGTCAGAATAAAAAAAATTGAATAAAGCTATTTATAATTGAAATAAAGATGTATGCAAATTGTACTCGATTTTAATGCATACTAGGAGTGGATATTTTTGGATTCAGGTACACATTTCGTTATGGGTATTGCCCTTGGCGGTCTTGCATTAGCCGACCCTATAGTAGCCAATCACTCAATGACCTTTACTGCAGTCATGGCAGGCACGATTATTGGCTCACAAGCTCCGGATGTCGACACTGTGTTAAAACTACGCAATAATGCCATCTATATTCGACATCATCGCGGAATTACACACTCACTACCGGCAGTAGCTATATGGCCTATCTTAATTACAGTTGTTATTTCCCTTATTTTGCAAGACGTAAATGTGTTTCATTTATGGCTTTGGACATTTTTAGCTGTTGCTCTTCACGTATTTGTAGATATTTTTAATGCATACGGCACACAAGCCATACGACCATTCTCCAGAAAATGGGTTGCATTAGGTGTCATAAATACATTTGATCCGATTATCTTTTCATTACATTGTTTGGGTATTGTATTATGGGCTTTTGGTACAAATCCTATTTGGACATTTAGCATCATGTATATCATTATTGTGATTTATTATATTTTGCGATTCGCTGTTCAAAAAGCTGTAAAAAAAGCTGTTCACAGTACGATACAAGATGAAGAATATGTCATCGTAGCACCAACCATGCGCTTCTTCCATTGGCGAATTGCTGCAAAGTCTAAAACACATTATTATGTTGGCCGTGCTTATGGAAGGACTGTTAATATTTATGATAAATTCGAAATTAAGCCTTTACCAAAAACTGCACTTGTTAATGCAGCATTGAAAGACCCTAACTTAGCTGCATTTGTATCTTTTTCCCCGATGTACCGATGGGAGATTTCTGAGCTTGAAAACGGCTTATTGGAGGTAAGATTAATCGACTTGCGTTATCGTAGTGACAATCGCTATCCTTTCGTGGCAGTAGCACATTTAAACGACGATAATGAAATCATTACATCTTACACGGGTTGGATTTTTACAGAAGATAAGCTTCAGAAAAAACTACAGATTGGTGCAAGTAATTAAGCAGTAAACCCTGACCAATACTGGTCAGGGTTTTATTATTGTATCATATCATCGCTAGCATCTAGGAGATGGACATATTTTGGATTGCGCCCTGCAAAGGCATGTAGCTTATCACCATAGCTTGTAATTAATTGACGGACAAGATTTTCCGTATAATCTGCCCCACGATAATCATACCCTGCCTTTGCTGCTGTTGATTCGAAGTCGCTCCATAATAGTTCAATCCAAACTCGTGCACGTCCAACTGACATCTGTGGATTTTTGACGAGCAACTCCGCTGTCAAATTTTCAATTTTTTCTTCCATTTATTTGCCCACCTTTACAGGAGACAGCATAGATACTGGTAACGCCTCTTGGTACCTGTCACCGCCTAAACGGTGCCCCCATGCAAAGCGTCCCTTCAAATAATCAACTTGGAAAAATTCATTATCTGAACTATCAATACGATACATTTCTCCTGGAACGATGGTATCTAAATCTACTAAATATGCAGCTGCCATTAATGCTTTGCGTTCATAAACAGCAAATTCATTGATGATTCCAAGCTGTTCTGCTTTTCTTGCCTTTTCTTTTAGAAACGCGATTTCCTCACGCAGTTCATGCTCAGACATAGCAGCATAATTTTTTTCGTTCATTCCTCATTCTCCTTCTCTTCAATAAAACGATCTATTACTTCTATAGGAAAACCCTTTTGATAGAGCGCCTGCTTTACCTTCATTTTCAGCTCATAACCAGTATACTTCGATACGTATTTTTTCCAAACCTTTTCACCTTGTGCATCGAGCAATTGCTGCCAGTTGTCTTTATCTTGCTCTAACTCTATTTGATTAAGCACCTCTTCTACAATCGGAAATGCATAGCCTTTTCTTAACAGATAATCCTGAATTTTAGCCTTTATTTGGGCTGGCGTCTTTTTTTTCTCCGAACGTATAATTTTATCCGCCAATTGCAAGGCTAATTTTAATTGTTCCTCAAAACTATATGTAGCAAGGACCTCATCTTGCAGGTTTTTATCGATTCCTTTTTTGATGAGATCTTGTCTAATAGCTCTTGGTCCCTTTTTCATCGTGGCCTTTTTTGTATCTAGTAAAGCCTTAGAATAGTTTTCATCATTGATAAAGCCATACGTTTTTAATTTCTGAATCGCTTCCAAAACTACTGCTTCTCCAAATTCTAAGGCAAGGAGTTTTTTCTTAACCTCATGCTCACTTCTCATTTGGTATGACAGAAAGTTTAACCCCTTATTAAATGCCTTACGTATTTCATCCTCATAGGCAATTTCCTGGATTTCGAATTCATCCAGCACCTTCCCCTTTGTTAAACCAAATTGAAGTAGAATAGCTTCGTCAACAGGAAAAGCATATTCTTCATTTAAATAGATATTATAACGTTCAGGATTGTTTTTTTGACGTGCAATTTTTGTAATCATACGCATAGCAAACACCTCACTTGTCCATTATAACATTTCTTTTTATAGTAACTGGTACTTCGAGGGTATTTACCTTTCTCAGGCATTTCATTTTCTTAGCATTACACTATAGATGTTGGCTTTCGAGTTAAATGGTACACTTACTAGTAGGTAATTTATTCGATAAAAAAAGGGGTGCTTCTTATGAAAATCGTTATTGCGGGTGGAACTGGCTTTGTGGGAAAAGCTCTTATCAAGTTAGCGCAAGAAAACGGTCACGACCTTTTTGTCTTAACTCGGCGTACATCTTCCGAAAAAAACGGTATTCATTATGTGCAATGGTTACAACATGACTCCCTACCAATAGAGGCATTAGAAGGAGCCGATGCCTTTGTTAATTTAGCAGGGGTTTCTTTAAATAATGGCCGATGGACGAAAAAACAAAAAAAGGAAATTTACTGGAGTCGGATGAATGCGACACTTGAAATAGTGCGCATCATAGAAGAGCTTACGAAAAAACCTAAAGTATTGGTTAATGCTAGTGCAGTGGGTATTTACCCTACTTCTACAGAGGCTATTTATGATGAGGGGTTTGCTGATTCAGCGACTGATTTTTTAGGCACAACTGTTCATGATTGGGAGAGACACGCGAAACGGGCAGAACAATTAGGAATTCGGGTGGCCCTTGCCCGTTTTGGTGTTATTTTAGGTCGAAAGAGCGGTGCATTACCAACCATGCTATTGCCCTATCAAATGCATGTCGGCGGAACAATTGGTTCGGGCAAGCAATGGCTTTCCTGGGTACATATTGAAGATGTAGCACGTGCTTTATATTTTGCAATCATTCATGAAAAAATTCATGGGCCCTTCAATGTAACAGCACCTCATGCTATGCGGATGAAAGAATTTGGACAAACAATCGCAATGGTCATGAACAGACGCCATTGGATGCCTGTCCCTAGTTTTGCAATGCGCTTAGCCCTTGGAGAACAGAGCTCCCTTGTTTTAGAGGGGCAACATGTTCTACCAACTGTTTTAGAAAAGTATCATTTTACATTTAAATATCCTAATTTAACTCAAGCACTTGAAGACTTATTAATTGCTCAGAATTAGTGGATAATTTATAGCTATTTTACGCATCCTAATGAAAAAGAAAGGATGCGTTTTTATGTGGAAACAACATATTGTAGGAGCGGTAATCGCTACTTTTATTATTGCCGCAGGTATTAGCATTAATCCATATTTTGCTGCAGGTTCTGATGAACATCATTGGGGCATAAAACGTGCTAAAAACGGTGAACAGGCTGAGGCTGGAGCGCAGCTCGATCAGTTACTTGATAAATATGGTGCGATTTACAAAGGAAAGGCTGATAAAAAAATTGCCTATTTAACATTTGATAATGGCTATGAAAACGGCTTTACTGAAAGCATTTTGGATACATTGAAAAAAGAAGATGTACCTGCCACTTTCTTTTTAACTGGGCATTATTTAGACAGTGCCAGTGATTTAGTGAAGCGTATGGTGAATGATGGTCATACTATCGGGAATCACTCGTACGGTCATCCGAATATGGCACGACTCTCCCCAGATGGAATGCGTGCAGAATGGAAGAAGTTTGATGGGAAGTTACGTGAATTAACAGGAATTGATCGTACAACATATGCTCGCCCACCTGAAGGAATTTTTAATGCAAAGCTTTTAGAGATTGGAAATGCGGAAGGCTATCGCCATATTTTTTGGTCTGTGGCATTCAAGGATTGGATGAAGGATGAGCGTCGTGGTGCGGATTATGCTTATAATGCACTAATGGAACAATTGCATCCAGGTGCCGTTATATTGATGCATACTGTTGCCCAAGATAATGCTGAAGCTTTGCCGATGTTTATTGCAGAAGCCAAGAAGCAAGGCTATACCTTCTTATCGCTGGACGATTTAGTATTAGAATATGAAGATTTTCCTGTTGCTTTGCAATCGTCTGCTCCTTCGTTATAATGGTTAGATGACATTATAAAGCAGGGACGTGGAACGTTTGACGCAGCAAACAACAATGACCGTGGGACAAAAATTCCCACTAATAATAAAAAGGCTCGGCATCAATGGAGAAGGTGTTGGTTTTTATAAAAGGAATGTAGTATTTGTAAAAGGAGCTATCCCTGGGGAAGAAATTATGGCTCAGGTTACGAAAACGCAAAGTAATTTTGCTGAAGCAGAGATTTTAGCCATCCGTAATACTTCTAAGCATCGTCAGGAAGCACCTTGTCCAGTCTACAATGAGTGTGGTGGCTGTCAACTTCAACATATGACATACGATAAACAGCTGATGGAAAAGCGTGATATTGTCATCCAAGCTTTAGAGCGTTATGCAAAACCTCTAGCAGAAACTGTTGAAGTACGAAAAACGATGGGTATGGATAATCCTTGGCATTATCGTAATAAAAGTCAGTTCCAAGTTCGTAAGGAAGGCAAGCGAGTATATGCAGGCTTATTTGTTGAAGGAAGCAATAAGCTGCTTAATATTAACGATTGCCTGGTGCAGCACCCCGTCACTTCTAAAATTACAGTTGCAATACGTAAGATTTTACAAAAATTGAATATCACTATTTACGATGGTCGTACACTTGATGGATTAGTGCGTACGATTGTGGTACGTACAGGGATTCGTACTGGGGAAACACAAGTCGTTCTTGTCACAACACGAAAAGAGATCCCTCATTTAGCTGAATTGATTACACGTATTAAAAAAATTGATCCAAGTATTGTATCCATTGCGCAAAATATTAACCGTGATAAAACATCATTAATCTTCGGTGATGAAACCGTTGTACTTGATGGCAAAGAAACAATTCATGAAGAGCTTGGCGAATTGGCCTTTGATTTATCTGCCCGAGCCTTCTTCCAACTAAATCCAACGCAAACGGTTCATCTTTATGATGAAATAAAAAAGGCTGCTGCTTTATCGGGAAATGAAACAGTGGTTGATGCATACTGTGGCGTTGGCACAATTGGACTATGGTTAGCAGATAAAGCGAAAGAAGTTCGTGGAATGGATGTCATTCCTGAAAGCATTCAGGATGCTCGTAAAAATGCTCGCAACCACGGCTTCAAGCATACGAAATATGCAGTCGGTACAGCGGAAAGTGTCCTAGCAAAATGGCGCAAGGAAGGATTTACTCCAGATGTGATTACGGTAGATCCACCACGTACAGGACTAGCACCTGAATTCATTCAAACAGTGCTTAAGCTTAAACCTAAGCGTTTTGTTTATACATCATGTAATCCATCCACTTTAGCGAAGGATTTACAGCAATTATCGAAGATTTATCATGTCGAGTATATTCAACCTGTTGATATGTTTGCACAGACTGCACAGGTAGAATGTGTTTGCTCAATGGTTCTTAAAGCAGAACATCGAAATTGATATTTCCTTTGTAAATTTTGGCGACTTGATTAGGCGTAGTCTGCATTTTGTAGACTGCGCTTTTTTTCTTTTTTGATAGCCATTTCCACAGTTTTCTTCTCTAAGAAGAATAGCTAAACATTTGAAAAACAAAATGCAAAACGTTGAGTGACTGTCACCGATTGTCGATTGATTTCAATGTGTTTACATTGTGTTATAGTCTTGTGGGGCCTACGCAATTATAAGGAGGAAAAATGGATAACATTCAATACTTATCACAATTTAATCTGCTTAATTCGCTCTCGATGGAAGATTTAATAGAGATGGAACAATTAACTTTAATAACGACCTTTCCGAAAAACACTTTTATTCAAACACCAGAAACTTTTTCGGAGGGGCTATACTTTGTTAAAAAGGGGAAGTTGCGCCTGTATAAAGTAAATGCTCAAGGTAAGCAATTTACTTCAGATATACTCAACGAAGGTAATGTATTTGGGGAAATGGATATTATTTCATTTGGTACTCGAGAGAATTATATTGAAACGATAGAGGAAAGCCACATTTGTTTGATGAATAAGGAAAGATTTGAAAATTTTTTAATTCAGCGGCCTCAATTTATGATGACATTATTAAAAGTACTAAGTAATCGAATTATCGGTATGAGTCAATTAACGCAAAATCTAGCTCTTGGGAAACTACATGACAAAGTTTTATATGCGCTTATTAAGCTATCTGATCAGTTTGGACTTACGGGTGATAATGAGTATTACAAAATAGATTTTCCTCTTTCACATCAAGAAATCGCCAATTTAGTTGGTGCAACCAGAGAAGCTGTAACTGTGGTCTTACAAGAACTTGTTAAAGAAGAAGTCATTAAGACAGGATTTAAAACAATTTATATCCATCGAGAAAAGCTTTTGGAGAGAAACATTTCATAGGCTGAAAAAAATGCTGGATAGTATCAAGTAGCATAGATATTTTCAAAAAGAGTTGTAAACAACATTACATCTTCCTTCAAGAAAAAGATGTATCGTATAACTACATACAAAATATAATACGATACGGAGATGACATAATGGAAAACACACCATTTCAAAAATTGCAAAGAGAATTAGATATAGCAGCTACAGATATGGAAAAGGTGCTCCCAAAGGAAGTGCTGGATATATTCGAAAAATCCATTCATGATTTACGTACATCTGATTCAGGTAGGGGTTTAATAGCTGGAGTCAAAGCGCCTGACTTCACTTTAGTGAATTCTACAGGACAAAAGATAACTTTGTCTGAAGAAATTTTGAAAGGTCCTGTTGTTCTTATATTTTACCGCGGTACATGGTGTCCATTCTGTAACCTTGAGTTGAAAGCATACCAGCGAATGAATGATGACATTAAGGCAATTGGGGGCCAATTGATTGCAGTTAGCCCGCAAACTCCATACTATTCTGCATCTGTACAAGATAAGAACGAATTAAATTTCCATGTTTTAAGCGACTTGCAAAATAAAACTGCTGAAAAATATAATCTTAAATTTAAATTGCCTGAGTATGTATATCCTATCTACAAATCGCTCGATATTTCACTCGAAACATTTAATGGTGACCATTCTTGGGAACTTCCAGTACCAGCTACTTATGTAATTGATAAAGCAGGAATCATCCGTTTTGCTAGCGTGGAGGCAGACTATAAAAAACGTATGGAACCTAGTAAGGTGATGCATATTCTCCAGTCATTTTATTAGCATCCTAGAATTATAAAAATATGATGAAATAAAAAAACAGTCTCTCAGTTACCACATTCGTTTTGGTTAACGAGAAGTTGGAACAGAGTCTATTGATAGCCGCCAAATTAAACAATAAAATAATCGTTACCGGCGGTGATATTGCTATATATTAGAATATTTAATCATAGCTTAAACCTATGTTGTAAAAACACTCCAGGTGGAATGTGTAGCAAAGCTGGTATTGATAAATAAATAATAATAAAAAGGACGTCTCAAAATAAATTGAGACGTCCTTATCTTTATGATGCACAGCACAAGCTGCCTGGTGGATGACGGACGGTCCAGAAAAGTCGATACCTCAACCATTACCCCAGGATTTAAAAGATTTTTAAATGTTAAACATTCAACTTTTATAGAAAGATTTTTGAAACGTAAACTTTGTTCTTTTACCTTTAACCTTTAAGCCTTTAGGTTATTTTCATTGTAAGTTCCATTTGAGTAAGACATGTTTTATGTTTAAACTCGCACACATGCCTTAAAGCGCGAGCGACTCTTCGTTTTCCGTTTTCGCGAGGCCATGCATATCCCTTTAAGCCTGGACTTCAATAAATGTTGTGGCATTCGATTCAGATAAGACTGCATCGACCTCTGATTCGAACTCTTCAATTCGACTACTTAATGTCTCTATTTGCTGTTTGACATTTAGTGGATCAATGATTTCAAACTCATTTCTTTTCATAAATGTTTCCGTATGTAATTTCACTTCTTCCGGAGATTGTTTATCTTTATTGCCTAATATATTAATTAAATAGGTCTCCAGTTTGGCAGGTAATGCATCATTTTCTTTGGCAACTGTATTGATTGCTGAGCGGTACTGATGCTGTATAATTTCTAGCAAATTCTTTTCGTATTGAATGGATTGTTTTCGTTCAATTGCCTCCGCGACAGTCATTTCTTCCTTGCCAACGATTACCTTTGTACTGGCATTAGACTGTACAACTAGCGCTTTTATTTTATTTCTATAGCTAATTAAGCCAATTACTTTATCGTAGGATGCTTGCATTTGCTTCTCATAATCAACTATTTCTATTCCATTTATTTTCAGATTACTTTTACGATTAGCTAATACAGAGCTAACCTCATTTGTTGCTGCTTCAATTCGTTGATTCAGCATTTTCAATTCTGTTAAAGCACGATGAATAGATAGTTTTTTCATTTCGGTCATGATAAAACCTCCTTCTTAAGCAAGTGTTCTTTCATTATATATAGAAACATTAGCAATGTCCAAAATATCCCTTTTTATTTTTATTGATTTCACAAGAACTTGTCTGTATAATACTTTTTTAGGTGCCAAACCTATGTAACTTGGACGGAACATCCTTGTTACGCAAAAAAACGCCATAACAGCACGGATTTGCTGGGCGTTTTTTGTTTTTTGAGCGGGAGATGAGCCCCGCTCTTTTTATTTTGCCATCGTTGTTTGTTTATGCTTGTGGCGTCCAAATATAAGTAAAACCATTGCAACGGCTAGCAAAAGCATTGCCACCAGTAAAAGGAAGCTATAATTTTTTACATATTCTAAGTATACCCCACCTAAGAACGGTCCTGTTAAACTCCCTATACTTAGGGCAATACCGCACAGTAAATTCCCTGTAGGCAGTAGCTCTTTTGGTGTTAAATCTGCCATAAATGTTATCCCCAAAGAGAACATTGAGCCGACTAGTGTACCCGTTAAGAAAAATGCTACACCAACAGCAATTTGTGAATGTTCTAAAAAGCTGGCAATTGCAAAAATAATAGCCCCACCAAATGATCCTACCATCAAGATATTCCTTCTCCCCACTTTATCGCCTAGTGCACCTAATGGTACTTGTGTTAATATACCGCCAAATGTAAAGACTGATAAAATAATTGGAATCATACCAACTTCAAAGCCTTTACGAAGTGCATATACTGGGAACAATGCATTTAATGAAGATTCGAGGAACCCGTATACAAATGGCCCTAAAAAGGCAATCCAACCAAATATAATAGCCATTTTGTAACGTTGCCACCCTCTGGCATTTAAGTCGCCTGTTAATCGCTCTGGTTTTTCATTTTGTAAGAAAAATACAAAGGACCACGCGATTAAACACATTATAGACGATACGATAAATGGTAAAGCTTCAGCCATTTCAATCAACTTGACCATCAGTGGCCCAACGGCAAAACCTATGCTAAAGGACAAACCATAAATGGCCATTCCTTTTCCTAAGCTTTTATGATCAGTTGTACTAGTAATCCATGTTTGTGTGGCATAATGCAAGGCATGATCCCCTACACCAATCAGTAAACGAAGTACAAACCAAAAAGTGACACTTTTCCATAAAGGAAATGCAAGTAAAGAGATAAAAACAAGTGCGCCACCAATTAAAATAATTGGTTTATAGCCCCATTTTCGTAAGGGCTGCTCGATAAATGGTGAAATTAATAATGTCCCTATGTATAAGCCCGTTGCATTCAAGCCATTCAATGCAGAGGAAACGCCATCACGTTCAAAAATAATTGAAATGAGCGGTAATAACATTCCTTGCGAAAAGCCTGATATGGATACAATTACTACTAATATGATAAATCTTTTTTTGCTGTAATCTGAGAAGTATGTCATCTTTTCCTCCAATATCAAGTCATTCTTCCAAAGAACAGCATACCAAAAAGCCTTAGCGCTCACCACATGTGATTTTACGCTAAGGCTTAACTAATACTTATAGTCATTTAATTGTATAAACACGAAATTCGGCTTTTGATTATTACCGAGTACTTGTTTAAACTCCCTCCTTTTCGAGTTAGAGTTTTAATGAAGTTTTCGATCAGCTCCTTTACTTTATCTTAAAACAACTTTAACATACATCATCAATATTGTAAATATTCTGTCTATTATTTTTTTAAAATTAATCGCTTAGTCCTAGGTGTTTACCTAAACATTGAAATTTAAGCCTAAATCAGCTACGATGAAAGGGATGAAACGAGGTGTACGAATGTCCAAGCCAATCACTGATAAAAAACAGCAAGTAACTTATTTAAAAGAGCGTCTCGAAATTTTTTTAGAAGTATTAGATGCCCTTGATCCCGAAACAGCTGAATTAGAAGATATTGATCGCTTAATTCAAATGATGGACGACTTAGAAGACAAAATGGAGCAATTTAATGCTCGTGAACAATAATGAATACAAAACAAGCGAGCACATAGTATGCTCGCTTGTTTTTTAATGACAGTCCCAATTGTACAGAACATTGCTAAAATCTTTATTTTTTAATTCTTCTTCGGTAATGAAGAAGTTGCCAACTCCGCAATCGCCCCATAGTATATCATCGCCTACACTATCTACTTGCAACAGTAAAATTGTAGAGTCTGTATAATCACCGTATGCACGTGGGTCTTCTTGTGTAAAGAATGGATAACCACCTATTTTGAGACCATCCCCTGTCATTGCATCGTAAAAGGCATCCTCTAATGTTTCGTTATCCTCAATCGACGTTAAGATGTTACTGTAAATTTCATTGGCTCTGAAATCATCAATCGACAAAGGTTCAAAACCAGTTTTAAAGGATAATGCCATTTCACGCTCTACTGGAAAATATATTTCCTCATCCTCTTTTTCTAAAAATGAAAAATCTTGAATGAGCTGTGCTTCGTCATGGATAACCGTATCATGAAAAATAACACGAAAGCCTTCCTGATTTTGACCATTATCAAAATCCATCCCTAATACATCGTCATAGCCATCAATATAAAACTGCAATATCCCTTCTTCTGGGAAATTTGACAAATGTTTAGGGAACTCTACAAAATTAATTTGGGCTAGCAGCTTTAGTGGTTTTCCGCTAGCATTTTTTGGATAGTCCATTGACAGTGGAAAATAAGGATCCCCTGCAAACTTACTCTGAAACAAAGTTGTTTTTCTCGCATCTGCATCAATAAAGACAACAGGCTTCATTGTTTCTTCTATTATCGGTCTGTATAGCTCAAATTCTTCCGGTAATTCTAGTAAAGTTTTAGCAGACATACAAATTCCTCCTAATTGTGGGTTTATCATTATTTTAGAACAAACGTTCTATTAAATCAACTCCCTATCTAAATACTATTAAAATATACTTTAATTTAACCCTCACAGATAAGGACTCTTTTTTTCATTAGTTGAAAAGAGTATAATGTTACGTGGAAATAATCAAATTTTCTATGGGGGGCAATACGAATGAATCTACAAACTTTGGAGAAAAGTCTTTATGATTTAATTACTGAAACATCCACAAATTTACCTAAGGATGTACGTCGTGCGATTAAAAAAGCAAAACAAGCTGAGAATGCTGGAACTCGCGCTGCAATGAGCTTAGACACAATCTCAAATAATATTATTATGGCAGAAGATAACGTATCACCAATTTGTCAGGATACAGGTCTTCCAACTTTCAAGATTTATACACCTGTGGGCGTAAACCAATTAGAAATTAAAGCTGCGATTAAAAAAGCAATCATTGATACTACAGCAGATGCAAAACTACGTCCAAATGCAGTGGATTCATTAACTGGTGCAAATAGTGGTAATAACCTTGGTGATGGTTTACCAGTTATGAAATTCGAACAATGGGAAAATGATTACATTACGATTAAATTAATTTTAAAAGGTGGAGGCTGTGAAAACAAAAACATTCAATACAGTCTACCATGTGAAATAGACGGTCTTGGCCGTGCAGGTCGTGACTTAGATGGTATCCGTAAATGTATTTTACACTCTGTATACCAAGCTCAAGGTCAAGGCTGTTCAGCTGGTTTCATCGGAGTAGGTATTGGTGGAGATCGTTCTTCTGGCTACGATTTAGCAAAGGAACAATTATTCCGTCATGTTGAAGATACTAATCCAAATCCTGATCTTGCAAAATTAGAAGAGTATGTTGTTAAAACTTCTAATACATTTGGTATCGGTACAATGGGCTTCGGTGGTGAAGCAACATTACTAGGATGTAAAATTGGAGTTATGCACCGTATCCCTGCTTCCTTCTATGTATCTGTAGCATATAACTGCTGGGCATACCGTCGTATGGCTGTGGACATCGATCCTCAAACTGGTGAAGTTATTAAATGGCACTACCAAGAAGGCGAAAAAATTACATTCAAAGAGGATGAAGTGGCTGCTACAACAGAAGACACAACAACAGATGTAGTAGAACTTACTGCACCAATTACAGAAGAACAAATTCGTTCACTAAAAGTTGGAGATGTTGTTTCTATTACTGGTCGTATGTACACTGGCCGTGACGCTATCCACCACCATTTAATGAGCCATGATGCACCAGTCGATCTAAATGGACAAGTTATCTATCACTGTGGGCCAGTTATGGCAAAAGATGAAAAAGGCAATTGGACAGTAAAAGCAGCTGGTCCAACTACTTCTATTCGTGAGGAACCTTATCAAGGCGATATCATGAAAAAATTCGGTATCCGTGCTGTCATCGGTAAAGGTGGTATGGGACCAAAAACGTTAAAAGCTCTTAATGAACATGGTGGCGTTTACTTAAATGCTATCGGTGGAGCAGCTCAATACTACGCAGACTGCATTAAAGGTGTAGACGGTGTTGATTTAATGGAATTTGGTATTCCAGAAGCTATGTGGCACTTAAATGTTGAAAAATTTACAGCAGTTGTAACAATGGATTCACACGGTAACTCTTTACACGCAGATGTGGATAAATCTTCTTTAGAAAAACTTGCATTGCATGCAGAAAGAGTTTTCTAATTAAATACAAGTAAGCAGTAACCCTTCTTGCTGCACACTTTTGTCAGGCACAGAATATTCCTATTGAATAGACTGTGCCTTTTTTCTGTTTATAAAAATCTCTCCTTTTTTAAACTTCTCACTTTATTTTTATAAATTCCTTTGTTATAATAATTCTAAATAAAGGATATGGTAATTGAAATCCATTTTCAATTACGATAATATTACAGATGTTAATTTATAAAGGTTTTGATATTGATTTTCATTATCAGGAGGGATTTGAATGGAATACTCTAATCGAGAAAATATAAATTTAATTGAGAAAACAAAAGAACATGCAGAATTAATCGCTGCGCTGATAGCCGGTATTTTCATCTTACTTGCATGGCGTTTAGATACTAGCGGACAAACAACTGCTTCTGTGCTCCTATATGTAATTGCATTTTGTGTAGGTGGCTTTGCAAAAGCGAAAGAAGGCATTGAAGAAACGATAGAAGATAAGAAGTTGAATGTTGAACTACTAATGGTATTAGCTGCCATTGGTTCAGCCGCCATTGGTTATTGGACAGAGGGCGCTATTCTTATTTTTATCTTCGCAGTAAGTGGTGCACTTGAAACTTATGCTATGAATAAAAGTCATCGTGAAATATCAGCATTAATGAACCTTCAGCCAGAAGAAGCTTGGTTAGTCCGAGGCAACTTTGAACCAATGAAGGTATCTGTTTCTACATTACAAATTGGTGACCATTTATTGATTAAACCAGGAGAACGCATTCCTGCCGATGGTATTATTTTTAAAGGACAATCTTCTATTGATGAGTCAGCCATTAGCGGTGAACCATTACCAGTTTTAAAAAGTGAAGGTGATGAAATCTTTGCAGGTACAGTAAACTTAAATGGCGCTATTACGATGGAAATGACAAAGGCAAATTCAGAAACACTCTTTCAAAAAATTATCCAGCTTGTCCAAAGTGCTCAAAGTGAAAAATCTCCGTCTCAACAATTCATCGAAAAATTCGAGGGAACTTATGTGAAATTTGTTTTACTAGGTGTTGCAATCATGATGTTCCTTCCCCACTTCGTCCTTGGTTGGGATTGGACAACAACTTTTTATCGCGCAATGGTATTATTGGTAGTTGCTTCTCCTTGTGCACTTGTCGCATCCATTATGCCTGCGACACTTGCAGCTATTTCAAATGGTGCAAAAAATGGTGTGTTATTTAAGGGTGGGTTGCATTTAGAGCACCTTAGTGTTTTACGTGCATTAGCTGTCGATAAAACGGGGACATTAACCCAAGGCAAACCAGTCGTAACAGATTTTATTATCAGAGAGGGAATCGATCGTGATATGGCTTTAGCTATTCTTGCAGGGATTGAAACACAGTCCAACCATCCACTTGCTCAAGCCATTACCACCTATGCAAAATCGGAAGGAATTACAGTATTTCCACAAGCAACAATCGAGGATATCCCTGGCTGGGGTATTAAAGGAACGATCCACAACAATGAATATCAAGTTGGAAAACCTGAATTTGTAGATGCGCAACGTGCCAATGATTTTGCAAATGGCGCTGCCGCAAAACTTGCAGCACAAGGGAAAACGGTTATTTTCATTCGCGATCAAAATGGTATTATGGCATTGACAGCCTTAAAGGATACTGTACGTAACGAAGCCAAAAAAGCAGTGTCATTATTAAAAGAGCTTGGTATTCAAGTAGTGATGCTTACAGGGGACAACGAAAAAACGGCTAAAGTAATTGCTAAAGAAGCTGGCGTCACTGAACACGTTGCTGAATGTCTACCTGAAACAAAGGTAACAGAAATGAAGCGTTTGCTTTCCCAATATCAATTTGTAGGAATGGTTGGCGATGGCATAAATGATGCACCTGCATTGGCTACAGCAACTACTGGTATTGCGATGGGAGAAGGTACAGATGTTGCATTAGAAACAGCTGATGTCGTGTTAATGAAAAATGACTTATCTAAAATCGCTTATGCTGTTCGTTTGTCTCGTAAAATGCAGCGTATTGTGAAGCAAAATATTGTCTTTTCTATCGGGGTTATTACTTTGTTAATTGCCTCTAACTTTTTACAAGTAGTCGATTTACCTCTAGGTGTAATCGGGCATGAGGGAAGTACAATTCTAGTTATTTTGAATGGTTTACGCATGCTGAATAAAAATGTCTAATCACAAAGCAGCCTCGCTTCTCCCACACGAGAAGCGAGGCCATTTTTTAATCTTGTCATTTCTTTACTTATGAATTTCCTTTTGCAGCGCCCTTTTCTGCATTGTTGCATTCAATACTCCACCAAAGATTAAGATAATTCCAGTAAAATATAACCAGAGCATTAAAATAATGACGCCACCAATACTACCATATGTAGCAGAATAATTCGCAAAGTTATTAATGTAAAAAGAGAAACCATATGTGACTGCTAACCAGGCAAGTGTAGCAAACATTGCACCTGGCCAAACACCCATTATTTTCAACCTAGGACTTGTATTGGGCACAAACCAGTAGATACCCATTAAAACAATAAAAATAAGTAACGGTGGTATCGACCATCTTAAATTATGCCAAATCGATTCAAATTGTTCCTCTATTCCAACGATTGAAAATAAAAAATGGCCAATTTGCTGTCCAAATACCGGTAATAGAAGAGCAACTGCAATGACAATAACAAGAGCGATTGTAAAGACAAGAGACAGCCCTCTATCTAATATGCCTGCTCTTCCTTCTGTATCATATGCTTTATTCAAGGCTCGAATCAGCGCATTAATACCTTTAGATGCAGACCATATCGTACCTAGTACCCCGATGGACAATAAACTACTGTTACGGTTTGTTAAAATTTCTTTCAACGTATTTTCAATGAGCCTATAAACTTCATCTGGCAATATATTTACTAAAAAAGAATAAACTTGCGTTGTTTCTAAATTAAGATATGGTAGCAATGTAACGAGGAAAATAAGTAATGGGAAGAATGATAGTAAAAAGAAATAAGCGAGTTGTGCGGAAAGCGCCGAAACTTCAACTCGCTTTAGCCGACCTAGTAAATCTTGGACAAAGCCCTTGGATGTCATAACATCAATCGCATCCTCCTCAGGAGATACGAATGATTTTACGAATCCAAAGGCATTATGCATTGTTGCCTTTTTCTTTTCCATATAACTCCTCCTAAAACTACAATTATTCTTTATGAGGTAAAGTAAAAGCTGACTTCGTGTCCTCAATCATACTTTGTATCGTAGAAGGCAATTCTTTAAATTCTTCCACCTTTTCAGCAATTGTGTTCACATTATCTGACACACTTTCACAAAGTACCTTCGCAGCCAGTACTTTTTCCTCCACTAAAACCTGTAATTCTTCTCGATTTGTTGCATAATACGAGACAGATTCTTTCATTTTTTTAGTTGTTGCAATTGTTTTCTCACGAGTAGTGCGATCGAGCATGCTTAACGCCGCTCCAACTGCTGCTCCTGCTACGATAGATGCTAATAATTTACTTTGACCCATATTAAAACCTCCTGCTTGTGTAATTGCATATTCCCTATTATTACATAAATAAACAGTCTACTGCCCTTATTCTACCCAATAACAGTCTATTTTTAAAGCAATGCCCAAATACGGAGTTGACATTTTTTTTATTCAATGAAATGATATGTGCGAGGAATATGAAAGGTAGGGTAAAAAATGGATTTATCAGTCCCGTCTAAAGAAAACGTTATTTATATGATCGATCAAATGAAGGACAAGCTTCGCATGGTTAATGTCGATGCTATGAAATCGGAACACTTCAATGAAGCACACTATGAAGATTTAATGTATTTATACGAAATGGTGATGAAAAGAGATTCATTTAGCCCAAGCGAGATGCAAGCGATTGTGGCTGAATTGGGTTCTTTACGTAAATAATGCAAACGAAAAGCTATTAGCACGAGACGATCAGTCAGTGCTAATAGCTTTTATTTTATTGCGTATTCTTTAATTCTGAGCCATCTTCAGTCACTAATGGTTGGATGAGTACTTCTACACGACGATTCTTTGCACGACCTTCTGCTGTATCATTTGGTGCAATCGCACGATATTCCCCATTACCTTTTGCACTAAATCTTGTAGGATCTAATTGGTTATTACTTTCAATTAAAAGTTCTAAAAATTTCGTTGCACGCATGACAGATAACTGAAAATTTGATGTGAAATTTGGACCTGCTGGCACATTATCAGTATGACCAGTAATGACAATATTTCGAGCTGGGTCAGATACCAACATGTTTGATAGCTCTTTGGCAATTGGCACATATTCAGGTTTAACTGTTGCTTGTCCAGGATCAAATAAAATACTATCACGGATTGTCACAAGCAACCCTTCATCTGTCATTTCTGTAGCGAATTGACCTTCCATTTCATTGACAGCGATAAAATTATCTACACTGTCTTTAATTGCAGCCAACTCCTGTTGATCCTTTAAGTAGGCTGAACTTTGTTGTGGTGTTTGGTCGCTATCCGCATTGGGACTAGGCACTGGTGAAGGCTGCTCTAAAAAACTTGTTCCGCCATCAAAAACTTGACTAAAAACTGCTGACATTCTTTCTAGCTTTTCTTGGTCTACCGAACTTGAAGCAAATAAAATAATAAACACAGCTAAGAGCAATGTTAATATGTCTGCGTATGGTACCAACCAAGACTCATCTATGTGCTCATCATGCTTTTTTTTCTTAGCTTTCTTTGCCAAGGCCACCCGCCCCGCTTTCACCAGAAATTTGACGACGTTCTTCCATCGTTAAGTATGATGATAGTTTTTGTTCAATAACACGTGGAGCCTCCCCTTCTAATACTGAAAGGATACCCTCAATCATCATTCTCTTTTGTTTGACTTCTAAAGCAGACTTACGTTTTAACTTGTTCGCAAATGGGTGCCATAAAACATAACCAGTAAAGATACCTAGTAATGTTGCCATGAAAGCTGCTGAAATTGCATGTCCAAGCTTTTCGATATCATTCATATCAGCCAATGCGGCGATTAACCCTACTACTGCACCTAGAACCCCAAGAGTTGGTGCATATGTACCTGCTTGTGTAAAAATGGCAGAACCACTAGCATGACGTTCCTCCATAGCCTCTACTTCCTCTGTTAATACATCACGGATGTAGTCTGCATTTTGTCCATCAATGGCTAATGTAAGACCATTTTTCAAAAACGGATCCTCAATTTCTGACGCTTTACTTTCAAGCGCTAATAACCCTTCACGACGAGCTAAGTCAGCCCATTGCGAAAACATCTTAATAATTTCAATATCATCCGCTAATTTAGTTTCTTTAAAAAGAATTTTAAATAGCTTTGGTACACGCTTTAACTCTTGCATTGGAAAGGCAATTGTTACTGCGGAAATAGTACCAAAGATGATAATTAGGATGGCTGCTGGGTTATAAAAAGCTGTTAAACTTACACCCTTCATTACCATCCCTGTTAATAGCGCTATAAACGCAATTATTAACCCTATGACCGACGACTTATCCATTCTAGAACCTCCAAATCTACTATTACTGTTAATTTCGTCTGTTTTTCCAAATTTTAAATATATATATTCCTAGTATAAATGTATTTTAAATATTTTTCGATGTAATTAATGCTTTTTATTCACATTTCGACCATTTTTGATTATATTGAATTAAGAATATTACACTAAACTGTCTTATTTCGAAAGGGGATATGAATTTGTTATTATCATTTAACACAAAATTACTAAAATATGCCGAATTAGCGGTAAAAGTAGGAGTAAATATCCAAAAAGATCAATATCTTTATATAAGCTGTTCGACCGATAACTTAAAACTAGCTCAAATAATTACTAAAATTGCCTATAAAAATGGTGCGAAACAGGTATTTGTCGATTTATCCGATGATGAACTTGTTCGCGCTCGCTATGAAGGGGCACCGAAAGACTCATTTGATTTCTTCCCACCTTGGAAAGTTCAAGAACGCGAATGGCTGGCTGAAAATGGTGCAGCTTTCTTAAGCATTAGTTCACAAAACCCTGATTTACTAAAAGGCATTGAGCGTGACAGAATTATGGCCTTCCAAAAAGCATCTGGTAAAGCATTAGCGAATTATTACCAATCGCTACAGTCCGATAAATTTAGTTGGTCAGTTATCGCAGCTCCATCCAAGGCTTGGGCAGCTAAGGTGTTCCCTCATTTACCTGAGGATCAACAAATTGATGCTTTATGGGAAGCCATCTTTGCTGCGACACGTATGGATCTTGAACATTCCGTGGAGGCTTGGTTAGTGCACGATAAGGAATTACATGACAAAGCGAATTATCTAAATAGCAAGCAGTATAAATCACTTCACTACACAGCTCCAGGTACAGATTTAACAATTGAGTTACCTACACAACACATATGGACAGGCGGTAGTAGTGTCAACATACAAGGTCAAACATTTATGGCGAATATGCCTACGGAAGAAATTTTTACTGCACCGTTAAAAACAGGTGTTAATGGGTTTGTAACCAGCACTAAACCATTAAGCTATGGCGGTAATATTATTGACAATTTCACATTAACTTTTAAAGATGGTCGGATTATGGATGTAAAAGCAGAGCAAGGTCAAGAAATTTTAGCTTCTCTTATTGAAACAGATGAGGGAGCACAATACCTTGGTGAAATAGCATTAGTACCCCACCAATCACCAATTTCACAATCCAATTTATTATTCTACAATACATTATTTGATGAAAATGCCTCTAATCACTTAGCGATTGGTAGTGCCTATGCATTTTGTATTGAGGGTGGCAAAGAAATGACTACTGATGAATTAGCTGCACATGGCCTTAACCAAAGCTTAACACATGTAGACTTTATGATTGGATCGAATAAAATGAATATTGATGGTATTACCCATGATAATCAAAAAGACCCAATATTCCGTGATGGAAATTGGGCATTCTAAATAATCCATTCCTACTAATAGTATTCTAGGCTAGTATGTTATGGATGTCATAAATTATCCTTAGATTTTCCTAGTATCCTATTGTATAATTGATTTATGGTATTTAGTAGATCATTTAAGTAGAGAGGAGCTCTAAAAATGTTCATTACAACTGTTCTTGGCTTTTCAGTAGTTTTATTACTTTCAACTGGATTCTTCATCCACTACCTACAAGTTGGTTTAGATAGCAAGTCTTCAGTAACTGTAGATCCAAAGCCAAACGAAAAATTTTAATATTTATAAAAAAACAGCTACTGCAAATGTAGCTGTTTTTTTATAGTTTCGAAGTTTTTAATCCGCTAAAGTGTATGAAGTTGCTCCTTTATTGTAAAAATTGTCTGAATAAAGTCTTTATTGTTTGCATAATTAAAGTTTTGCTCTAAAATATTTTTTGTAAGGAAGGGAGCAATCTTCATGACAATGTTACAAGATATTTTAGGGTTTAACAAAGAGTTTGTACAAGAAAAGAAATATGAGCCATTCATCACTACAAAATATCCTGATAAACGTATTGTCGTTTTATCTTGTATGGATACTCGTCTTGTAGAGCTTTTACCAAAAGCGATGAATTTGCGTAATGGCGATGTAAAAATTGTGAAAAGTGCTGGTGCATTAGTGAGCCATCCTTTCGGTGCTGTTATGCGTAGTCTATTAGTTGCTGTCTATGGCTTACAAGCGGATGAAGTTTACGTGGTTGGACATTATGACTGTGGTATGAGCGCAGTTGATCCTGATGCCATGTTAAGTGAGATGGTTAAAAGAGGTATTGACCCAGAAACCATAAAAATGTTGGAGTATTCTGGTTTTGATTTGAAAGAATTTTTACGAGGTTTTGGAGACGTAGCAACAAGTGTTAAGAAAAGTGTCGATACTATTCGAAATCACCCATTAATGGTAAAAGACGTTCCTGTACATGGTTTAATTATTGATCCAAATACAGGTCATCTAGATTTAATTGAAAATGGTAACCAACAATAGTTATCATTTCTTGATTTATAGGTAATCAATGAACAAGTGCCTTTCTGTGAAAGAAAGGCACTTGTTTCAGACTGTAGACAAAAGCCATCGAGAAGTTCACTCTCGATGACTTTTGTCATTTTTCTTTCTCTCTCATTTTCAATATTTGGTAAATCACTGCCGAATCCAACATACTCTTCGAGCATAGTTGCTCTCTTAAGCTACTTGCCACGTCCAAGTAGCCAGTTTCTTTAAATTCATGGCAGCAAAAGTAAGCATCGCCTGCATGGACAATTTTTTAAGACCTCTTAAGGTCGTCCATCGCATACCATGCTTTTCCTTCGCATCTGCAAAGACACGCTCAATCGTTTCTTTGCGCTTTGCATAGATTTGTTTGATCTCATAGGAATGGTGTAAATGTTCAGCTTCCTCCACATACGATTCCCAAATATGGCGTTGAATGAGTTTTTGGTGATTCTTACTTTCTGTACATTGTGATAGACATGGACACT
>NZ_KQ465136.1 GCF_001308875.1 Lysinibacillus sp. ZYM-1
GTGGTGACACATGGAGCTGACGAATACTAATCGATCGAGGACTTAACCAAAAAAGTTTGAAACAATCAATGAACCGTTTATCCAGTTTTGAAAGAATAAGACTTTCAATTGAATAAGTGAAGTGATGATGGCAAAGAGGTCACACCCGTTCCCATACCGAACACGGAAGTTAAGCTCTTTAGCGCCGATGGTAGTTGGGGGCTTCCCCCTGTGAGAGTAGGACGTCGCTTCGCTTATTTTCTATGGAGGATTAGCTCAGTTGGGAGAGCACCTGCCTTACAAGCAGGGGGTCGGCGGTTCGAGCCCGTCATCCTCCACCATTATACTTTTTAATAACATATCATTATCGCGGGGTGGAGCAGTGGTAGCTCGTCGGGCTCATAACCCGAAGGTCGTTGGTTCAAATCCGGCCCCCGCAACCAAAATGGTCCCGTGGTGTAGCGGTTAACATGCCTGCCTGTCACGCAGGAGATCGCCGGTTCGATCCCGGTCGGGACCGTCTTTTTTATTGCCGGTGTAGCTCAGTTGGTAGAGCAACTGACTTGTAATCAGTAGGTCGTGGGTTCGACTCCTATCGCCGGCACCATTCCCTTGGAGGGGTAGCGAAGTGGCTAAACGCGGCGGACTGTAAATCCGCTCCTTAGGGTTCGGCGGTTCGAATCCGTCCCCCTCCACCATTTTAGGGGCATAGTTCAACGGTAGAATAGAGGTCTCCAAAACCTTTGGTGTGGGTTCGATTCCTACTGCCCCTGCCAGGTATTGAGGTACTCGTTATATAGTTGTTATTATATAGTGGCGGTTGTGGCGAAGTGGTTAACGCACCTGATTGTGGTTCAGGCATTCGTGGGTTCGATTCCCATCAGTCGCCCCATTTTAAGATTGGGGTATAGCCAAGCGGTAAGGCAACGGATTTTGATTCCGTCATGCCTAGGTTCGAATCCTAGTACCCCAGCCATTTTTTCTTTTACGAGCCATTAGCTCAGTTGGTAGAGCATCTGACTTTTAATCAGAGGGTCGAAGGTTCGAGTCCTTCATGGCTCATCATTTTTAATTAATTATGCGCCCGTAGCTCAATTGGATAGAGCGTCTGACTACGGATCAGAAGGTTATGGGTTCGACTCCTGTCGGGCGCGCCAATATATTTATGTTTTCGTTTTCGGAATGTAGCTCAGCTTGGTAGAGCACTTGGTTTGGGACCAAGGGGTCGTAGGTTCGAATCCTGTCATTCCGATCATCTTTCATGATAAATGGGGCCTTAGCTCAGCTGGGAGAGCGCCTGCCTTGCACGCAGGAGGTCAGCGGTTCGATCCCGCTAGGCTCCACCATTTCAATATTTTTGGAGGTATACCCAAGTCTGGCTGAAGGGATCGGTCTTGAAAACCGACAGGCGGGTAACACCGCGCGGGGGTTCGAATCCCTCTACCTCCTCCATTTCGGGTCAGTAGCTCAGTTGGTAGAGCATTAGATTGAAGCTCTAAGTGTCGGCGGTTCGATTCCGTCCTGACCCACCATTATTTGCGGGTGTAGTTTAATGGTAAAACCTCAGCCTTCCAAGCTGATGTCGTGAGTTCGATTCTCATCACCCGCTCCAATATGGGCCTATAGCTCAGCTGGTTAGAGCGCACGCCTGATAAGCGTGAGGTCGATGGTTCGAGTCCATTTAGGCCCATCATTATTCCGAAGTAGCTCAGTTGGTAGTAGCACCTGACTGTTAATCAGGTTGTCGCAGGTTCGAGTCCTGCCTTCGGAGCCACGGCCCGTTGGTCAAGTGGTTAAGACACCGCCCTTTCACGGCGGTAACACGGGTTCGAATCCCGTACGGGTCATCAAGCATGTAGCACTGTTCTGTGCTACATGCTTTTTTCTATATATGCAATAACCTATACTAAAAAACACAATAAGGTTGTACAAATCCTTTAACAAGGTTTTGTAGCTTTTATGTTAGGGATAATAGAAAAAGTCCTTTCCTCTCTAGACAAAAAACGTATAACTTCCCTCACTTTCTAAGAGATCCACCGTATTTCTATTTATTGATTAAAGATAAATTTGAACAAACTATTTCATATATGCAATATGTATGTTTTTTCAATAGCTATTTTCATGGTGCTTGTTGCTTTCTTCCTCTAATATGAGGGGAGGTGGAGGAATCGATATGAATATACAGGAGATACAGCAGTTTTTAAGTCAATATCAAGTAGAACAAAATGAATCCGAACTGTGGTTAGAGAATAGATTACAACAGATTAAAAGTGCAGGGAAGTATAACCCTACTACAGAAGAGCTAGTTTTTGGCGCACGGGTAGCATGGCGTAATAGCAATAAATGTATTGGACGATTGTTTTGGCAATCATTGCATGTAGTAGATGCACGTGATGTTTTAGATGAAGAGGGCATTTTTCAAAAGTTACTAGAGCATATAGAGTATGCAACAAATAACGGGAAAATTCGTCCGACCATAACAGTGTTTGCATCAGATAGAGTACGAATTTGGAATCATCAACTAATCCGTTATGCAGGTTATGAAACAGAAGAAGGCATTATTGGAGATGCACATTCCATCACTTTTACAAAAGTATGTGAATCGATGGGCTGGCAAGGTGAGCGGACACCTTTTGATGTATTACCACTTGTCATACAGGTAGATGGACGTGCACCGCAGCTATTTACAATTCCTGCTGAATATATTTTAGAGGTGCCAATACGTCATCCAGAGTCGAAAGCTGTAGAGAATTTAGGGTTGAAATGGTATGCTGTTCCTATTATTTCGAGTATGCGTTTTCAAATGGCTGGTGTTGATTTTCAAGCAGCTCCATTTAATGGTTGGTATATGGGGACAGAAATTGGTGCACGCAATTTAGCAGATCATGAGCGTTATAATATGCTGCCAGCTATTGCGGAGATATTTAATCTTGATACAACGAAACAAGCTTCTCTTTGGCGTGACCGTGCATTAGTAGAGCTCAATATTGCTGTCCTTCATTCTTTTAAAGAAGATGGGGTAAGCATAGTAGATCATCATACTGCTGCCCAGCAGTTTAAATTATTTGAAGAAGCTGAGGAATCAGTAGGGCGAGATGTTACAGGTAATTGGACATGGTTAATCCCACCACTTTCACCTGCAACTACTCATATATTCCATAAGCCTTATATAAATGTTTATCATACCCCAAATTATTTTTATCAAAAACCATGTTTTTAACTATAAAGGAACTGTTCGTACTCCAACAGCTCCTAGGAAACTTTTCTTGAGAGGAGCAATCCAAGATGTTGAACCAGCACATTCCAAGTATCCCTTGGCAAAAACTGACGACACCTTATGGCAGAGGAACAGCCATTCCTCATCTGATTGAACAGGATCAATATCAAAAGCTGGCTGAATTAATTGAACATCAAGGAACACTATGGCAAGTGACACCATGGGTTCTGCTTATTCTTTTAAAAAAGCTTGCAAGCAAAAATGTGGAGGATGTCTCCTTCCAAGAAATAGAGCTTTATTTAGCTGTGGCTCATGCAATAACAGAGGACTATCAAGATTCAACAAATAGCGTTCCAACAATGCAAGAGCTATTAGATAGCAAATATTTATGGGCCGAAAACGAAGAGGATGATGAGCTTGAGTGGGAGGAAGATACACCAAAAGGCTATGAACAGCAAGCTTTTTTAGGCTATTATTATTTTAGCTTTTTACTCTTACAAGAGGCTATCCCTATTTTCACTGCTATTATGGCTCATACTAAGAGCACAACAGAGGATCTTGTGGAACTTTTAGCCTTACTAAAACGCTAGTAAAAAGAAATTTATGTAGACAAAAAGCAGATGGGATCAGTTTTCCCATCTGCTTTAATTTAATAGATATATTCATCTTTAGAGGCTCTCATTGAACATAAGAAGAGTGTCATAGCTACAACAACAAAGAGCCAACCTGCAGTATTCCAGCTACCAAATAAATCATGGAGGTAACCAAAAAGAATTGGTCCAATGGCAGCGAATAAATAACCTAACGATTGTGCAAATCCTGATAGATCGGCTGCTTCAAATGCAGTACGTGTACGGAGTGTAAAGAACATCATTGCTAATGAAAATGAAGCGCCCCCTGCTAAACCTAAAAGGATCATCCACAGTATCCCAAGAGTTGTCCACTCCATCACAACACCTACAAATCCTACTAAATAGAACGATGTAAACATGATGACAAGTGGTCTTTGTGAAGTCATTTTACTGGCAATAATAGGCACAGCCAATGCCATAGGGACTTGCGAGAATTGCATAATAGAAAACATCCAACCGGCTTTATCAGGAGCCAATCCTTGCGCAATATAAATTTCAGGAATCCAAGCTGCTGTCGTGTAAAATAATAAAGACTGTAAACCCATTGCACCTGTTACAGCCCATGTAACTGGTGATTTCCAGATGGGTTGTTTACCTGTCTTGTGGGCTGTAGTAACTGGTTCTGGTTTATTCATTTTCAATTGAGGTATCCATATTAAAATCGTTAATAAGACTAGTATAAGCGCTACAGCCAACGCTCCTTGCCAACCTAGTGAAGAATTGGCTATAGGATAACTAATCCCTGCGCCAAGCCCAGCAGTTAAATTCATGGACATTGTGAAAAATGCCATTAGTAAACCTACATGATATGGAAATTTTAATTTTAATAGTCCTGGAATCAACACGTTTCCAAATGATATGGCTACGCCAATTAGTACAGTACCAAATACAAGCAATCCTGTTGTACCGAGGGAGCGTAGAACAATTCCAAAGGCTAATAAAATAGTAGATAAAAATAATGTTAGCTCAAGCCCAAGTTTTCGTGCTACAACTGGTGCAAATGGTGATATAATCGCAAAAGCAAGCAATGGAATAGTTGTCAGAAATCCTGCCAGAACATAGGAAATACCAAGGTCATCACGGATAAAGGATACAATCGGACCAACAACAGTTAGTGGCATTCGTAAAGTAGATGCTATAAATATGACTCCAAAGACTAATAATAACGTTGTTCCCTTCCAGCTAATTTTCCTACTCGGGTAGCTAGCCGAATGATCATTTGTAGTCAACATAAATCCCCCCTGTTTATAACCATTCTAATTGAACTACTATAACACTTTATCACATCATTAAAAATAGTAGAAAATTCGCAAAATACAGAACGTTAGTCGTTATATTGAAAAGTCTTAGGTCTTATGTTAGTATAATATACATCATAAATTTAATAATTATATGCCTCATGTTTGTATTGAGGTAGAGGTCGCGGTATTTATTAGTATGCTAATTGAAATGACAAGCATTGAAGAGATTAGCTGAAAGGAAATATTGCCGAAGTGTGAGGGGACTTGAAAACCTCATGCTGGGGCTGTCTCCGAAAGGAACAGAACTGTCACGTTTGTACAACGTGTTGAGCTATCATTTAGGAAAAACTGAGGATTAACTTAGCCATCACATTGTTCATGTGATGGCATTTTTTTGCCTCATCAATAGGAAGGAAGCTATATCGTGAGTGAAATAAAAGTAAATCAGCTCGGCCATAAAGCACCGAAGCTGAAAAAAGAATTAAAAAGCCGTCATATAACAATGATTTCATTAGGCGGTACTATTGGTACGGGGCTATTTTTAGCCAGTGGTGGTGCCATTGCACAAGCAGGTCCTGGTGGTGCACTGCTTGCCTATGCCTTAATCGGCGTTATGGTGTACTTTTTAATGACAAGTTTAGGAGAAATGGCTGCCTATATGCCATCCTCAGGTTCTTTTAGTACGTATGCGACAAAATTTGTAGATCCAGCTTTAGGCTTCGCATTGGGGTGGAACTATTGGTATAACTGGGCAATCACAATTGCAGCTGAAATTGCAGCTGTGTCATTAATTATGAAATATTGGTTCCCAGATAGCTCATCTGCAATTTGGACAGTATTATTTATTGCAATTGTACTGACGTTTAATTTATTGTCTGTAAAGAGCTACGGCGAAAGTGAATACTGGTTTGCGATGATTAAAGTGGCGACGGTCATTGTTTTTATTATTATTAGCATATTAATGATTTTTGGTATTTTAGGTGGACAGGCACCTGTAGGTTTTACAAATTTCTTTATTAGTGATGGACCATTCCATGGAGGCTTCCTTGCTACATTTGGTATTTTTCTTGCAGCAGGATTCTCGTTCCAAGGTACAGAACTGCTTGGGATTACAGCAGGTGAAACAGATGATCCTGGTAAAAATATACCGAAAGCAGTAAAATCTGTGTTCTGGCGTATAATTTTATTTTATATTTTAGCCATAGGTGCTATAGGGATGTTGATCCCATTCACAGATGAGCGCCTATTATCTGAAGATATTGCTGTATCGCCATTTACACTAGTGTTTGACCGCTTAGGCATTGCTTTTGCTGCTTCTCTAATGAATGCCATTATTTTAACAGCTATGCTTTCTGCAGGAAATTCTGGACTGTATGCATCTTCACGTATGTTATGGCAATTAGCGGTAGATGGGCATGCCCCTAAGTTCTTTGCTAAGTTAAGTCGTCGAGGTATTCCGATTTATGCATTGATAGCAACATTAGCTGTAGGTTGCTTAGCATTTTTAGCGTCATTCTTTGGTGATGGAGTTGTTTATATTTGGCTTTTAAATGCCTCTGGGATGTCAGGGTTCATTGCGTGGCTAGGTATAGCATTTAGTCATTATCGTTTCCGTCGTGCTTTTGAGGCACAGGGCTTAGATCCAAAGTTATTGCCCTATAAGGCAAAATTATATCCATTCGGTCCATTATTTGCTTTTACTATTTGTATGATTGTAGTAATTGGGCAAAATTACACTGCCTTTACAGGGGATAAAATTGATTGGTCTGGTATCCTCGTTTCTTATATTGGTATTCCACTATTCCTATTATTATGGTTGGGGTACAAAATCAAATTTAAAACAAAAATGCTTCCGCTTCAAGAGTGTGATTTAAGGGTGGAAGATTAAGAAGAAGAGCTGTTCTGTAAACCGTTGTATGATGGTTGATAGGACAGCTTTTTTTATATAGACGTTAAAAATATGTCTAAATAAATATCATATATATGGTAATATACTATAGATATGGAAGGTCGTATTTTTGACTTTTTAGTGGAGAGAGGTGCATGAAAATGCAAAAGCATATTTTACTAGTGGAAGATGATGAGGCTATTCGTGAAATGGTAGAAAACTTTTTACTATTGGAAGGCTTCGATGTCACAACCGCAAATAATGGGGAAGAAGCATTACAATATTGTTTACATCATTCTTTTGATTTAGTCATTTTAGATATTATGATTCCTAAACTTAATGGATTAGAAGTATTAAAAATAATTCGGGAACAGGCAGCACTTCCTATTATTATTATGTCAGCAAAGGATAGTGATGTAGATAAAGCATTAGGACTGGGTTTAGGGGCAGATGATTATATTGCTAAACCATTCTCTATGCTGGAGTTCTCTGCGCGCGTAAAAGCGGTTATTAGAAGAGCTACGAAATACTCTAGCCATATGGATAACAAAACAGATGTAGTAGTAATAGGAAATTTAAAGATAGATATTGTTAATTTTTCTATCAATAAAAATGGACAAGAAGTGAAACTTACATCAAAGGAATTCGCCATCTTAAAGTTGTTCGTGACAAATCGTCAGCGAGTTTTTACAAAAGAGCAAATTTATCAGCTAATATGGAAAGATGCTTACTATGGCGATGAAAATATTATAAATGTACATATTAGAAGACTACGCGAAAAAATTGAAGATGATCCATCCAACCCTCAGTATATTAAAACGCTGTGGGGAATTGGCTATAAGTTTGAAGGATAAAAGATATGATGATCATTCTATTACTCATTATTGTGGCGCTTATAGGAATTGTTATTTTTCAATGGAAAGGGAAAAAAGAACAAGATCAGACGATCCAATATATGCATGAAAAACTACAGTTGATTGTTAATGAACAAAGTAATGAAAAGATTTTAGTAACGACGACCAATTCGCAAATTCAACAATTACTTATTATAATGAATGCTTTGTTGGACCATCAGCAAAAGGTTCAGGCAACGCATCGAAAAATGGAAGATTCCATGAAAAAAATGTTGGCGAACATTTCGCATGATTTAAAAACGCCTTTAACTGTTGTATTAGGCTATATCGAAATACTTCAGCTTCAAAGCTCGACTAGTGAGGAGGAACGCCAACGACTACTTACGGGTGTTCATACTAAAACATTAGAAGTATTAAACATCATTCATACATTTTTTGATTTAGCCAAATTAGAAGCAGGAGATACGGATTATCCAATCACTAAAATCAATGTCTGTGAAATTTGCCGTAAAAATATTTTATCATTTTACGATATGGTCACTTCGATGGGATTAGATATCAGTATTACGATTCCAGAAACGCCAATGTATGCCCTTGGCAATGAAGAAGCATTAGATAGAGTTCTAAACAATCTATTATCGAATGCTATAGCTTATGGCGCGGATGGTAATGTGATCGGCTTAACCGTAAGAAAAGATGAAACTAATATTTATATTGATGTGTGGGATTGTGGTAAAGGGATCGAAGAATACCATATTGATAATGTTTTTGAGAGAATGTACACGCTAGAGGACTCTCGAAATAAATCCTTTCAAGGGAGTGGCCTAGGTCTAACCATTACAAAGCGTCTTGTGGAGATAATGGATGGTTCCATCCAGTTATCAAGTATTCCCTATAAAAAGACCATTTTTACAATTGCTTTAAAACAAATGATGTATTGAATACACCCTGCTTGTAGAGCTTTCAATGCTTTACAGGCTTTTATTATGCATTTAAGAAATTTGTAAGAATCAAGTAATAAATTAGAGAGTTTCCTTTTTTATAATGACAATAGGCACATTTGAGGGAGAGATTTACATGACATACATTGTAAAAACAAATCAGCTTACGAAAGTGTACGAAGGAAAAGAAGTGGTTTCTGCTGTCAATATGAACGTGAAGAAGGGAGAGATATATGGTTTTTTAGGTCCCAATGGTGCAGGTAAGACGACAGTTATGAAGATGTTAACGAATCTGACGAAGCCAACAAGTGGGGATGTTGAAATATTTGGTGAGAAGTTGACGGATCAATCCTACGAAATATTAAAAAGAATGGGGACGATTATTGAATATCCTATTTTTTATGAAAAATTGACGGCGAAGGAAACCTTAGAACTGCATTGTGAATATATGGGGTATTACGATAAGCAGGAAATTGCTCATGTTCTTAATCTGGTGAAATTATCAAATACAGAGGAGAAACGTGTAAAAGACTTTTCACTGGGGATGAAACAAAGACTAGGTATTGCACGTGCCATTATTACAAAGCCAGAGCTCCTTATTTTAGATGAACCAATTAATGGGTTAGACCCAATAGGGATTAAAGAGTTGAGAGAGCTTTTCAAAATGCTCTGTAAGGAATATGGCATCACGATAATAATCTCCAGTCATATATTAGGGGAAATTGAACAATTGGCCGATACAATTGGCGTTATCAAAGATGGTAGACTCATCAAGGAAGTAACAATGGATACAATAAATCGTAATCAAGCAGACTATATTGAAGTGATTGTAAATGATGGCAAGAAGGCAGCCTTCATTTTAGAAAGTGAATTGAAGATTGCTAATTTCAAGCTGATGGACGATAACTCTATACGAATTTATGATTCGACAGTATCCCAAAAGAGCCTGACGAAAACATTAATTGAACATGACATTGAAATCGAGGAGATTAGCAAAAAAACAAGTTCATTAGAGGATTACTTCCTAAAGTTAATAAATGGAGGGATTGTGCATGCTTAATTTAATGCGTTTAGAAATGAAAAAATTTCATTTAGGCTCATATATTAAAAGTGCTATTATTGCTAACTTTGTTATTCTAGGATTTTTGTTTATGATTTTATTTATCTCTAAAGTAGAAGGAGATCCTGGACTTGAAAATTACGAGGTGGCTTTAAGTGTCATTGATTCATTTGTAAGAGCTGTTTTTATTATTTTCGCTTCTACATTAATAGCTAAGTTAATTATCGGTGAATATAAATTTAAGACCATCACACTAGCCTTTATGTATCCTATAAGTAGAAAGAAATTAATCGCCGCAAAGCTTGCGATTGTCATGCTCTTTACTTTTTGTGCGATCATCATTTCCAATGCTATTATCACAACGATTTTCTGTATTATTAGCGATAGATTTGAATTAATTCCTGACGTACTATCAAATTCATTAATTATACAACACATCCCTTCCGTATTGATGAATGCGATTGCCGCATCAGGTATAGCTTTAATCCCGTTGTATTTCGGGATGAGAAAATACTCGATACCGACGACCATTATTTCATCTATTTTCATTGTATCTGTGACTTCGTCCAATTCAGGTAACTTTACTTTGAATGATATTATTATTATTCCAATTACGTTAGCCATCATAGGTCTTAGTATTGCCTACTTAGCAATTCGACATGTCGAGAAGGTCGATGTCTAATCAAATAAAAAACAGGTACCTACATTGAATTCCCCCGTAAAAGTTAGACATCAATCTAACTTTTACGGGGTTTTTTTATTATCCAAATATTGTTTCCCACAGTAAGTAAATATTCAATGCCACAACGATGATAACAACAAACCAACCTAAGATAGTGGTAATACGGTGGTTGACTAAACTGCCCATGATGTCTCGTTTGCTTGTAAACATAACGAGAGGGACAAGAGCAAATGCAATACCGAAAGATAAAACAACCTGACTGAGTACGAGTGCATAGGTTGCGTTCACACCGGATGCAATAATTACTAGCGGTGGGACCATAGTAATCGCTCTACGTAAATAAAGTGGTATTTTTTTTTGAATGAATCCTTGCATGACTACGTCGCCAGCTAAAGTCCCTACAGAGGAACTGGCTAGCCCTGCGATGAGTAAACCAAGACCAAAAGATATCGCAGCCATCGGGCCGAGAGCATCCTTTAAGCCGTTATAGGCAACATCTAAATCTTCTACTACTATCCCTTGCGTGTGAAATACTGCTGCCGCAATAATGAGCATGCTCATATTGATAGCTCCAGCAATGATCATAGCGATGATAATATCAACAAATTCAAAACGGAAAATTCGTCTTTTTTCTTCTTCATTACGACCGATAATACGACTTTGTGTTAAAGAAGAATGTAGGTAAATAGCATGAGGCATAACAGTTGCCCCTAAAATACCTGTGGCTAATAGTAATGAATCCACTCCTTCAAACTGAGGTGTGAACATGCCAAACGCTACGTCGCCCCATTCCGGCTGAGCTAAAAATGTTTGAAAGGCAAATGCTAATACGACGATTAAAACCATACCAGAAATGCCTGCTTCAAAGGCTCTAAATCCTCTTCTTTGAAGTTCTAGAATGGCAAATGAGCCAACTGCAGTAATCAATGCTGCGGGAAGCATAGGAATATTAAATAATAAATAAAGCCCTAATGCTGCCCCAATAAACTCAGCAAGGTCTGTAGCAATAATGACTAATTCAGCCTGAATCCAAAGAAATATAGATGTTTTTTTAGAGAAATGCTCGCGTGCCACCTCAGGTAAATTTTTTCCTGTCGCAATACCAAGTTTTGCAGATAAGGATTGAATAAGCACGGCCATTAAATTGGAAAAGGCTATTACCCAAAGGAGTAAGTAACCATATTGAGAACCAGCTGTAATATTTGTGGCAAAATTACCAGGATCAATATAAGCGACGGCTGCAATGAAAGCAGGTCCAAGAAAGGGCAAAAAGCGTCGCCAACCTTTTATATCTCCATCTAAAACCGCCTCGGCAGACGATTTTGTGACTTGTTTATAAACCATATTGTTTCCTCCTTTAAAAAAGTATCGTTTGCGAAATAAAGTTTCCTAGAGGAAAATAATATAATAGTATTCTAACGCTAGAATTAAAAAAAGGGAAGTGGTTTGCTTCAATTTTTTTGAAAATATTTATACCGCTGAATTGAATGAATGGAAAAATCAAACGGCAGGAAAATTTGAAAATATAGAGAACTAATGAATAAAGAAGGGGGGGCAAAAGAATGGACATGGTATGGGTAAAATCAAAAGTAACAATTCCACGTACAGTGCCAAACGCTGTTGTGAGGAAAAAATTACTGACTCTTCTTGCTAAGAATCAGATGAAGAAGTTAACCATTGTTCAAGCACCCACAGGGTATGGAAAGACAACACTTTTAAGTCAATGGTGCTGGCATATTAAAGAATCGGTAGCATGGTTTACAATTGATCAACACGACAATGAACCTTTACGGTTTATAAAATATTTGATACATACTTTATCGTTAAGCATAATTAATGGTTTCGAAAACAAATTTGAAAATTTACTTGATATTTCCTTTGAGACAGCAGTAGATTCACTGCTAGATACACTAGATGCATATAAAGAAACTATTCATATTGTTTTTGATAATTTTCAGGCAATCCAGCATCCTCAGATTCATCAGATATTTATCCGATTAATTGAGTATTTACCCGCTAATGTACGTCTATACATAACGACTCGAACAAATTTAGAACTACCTCTAGCAAATTGGCGTGTAAAAGGCTGGTTGCTAGAAGTGGGGACAGATCAATTATGTTTAGATTTAGAGGAGCTACAATATGTCTATTTCCAATCCATTTCGGAGGAAGAGAAAGTTGGCGCACTGAAGCCTTTGCTAAAGGTGACGGAGGGCTGGATAGCAGGCATACAACTTATTAAGCTAGCCACAGGTGATAGTATTGATAGTCGAAGCAGTAAAGAAATGTTAACAGAGGCTAGTCCGTACATTCATGAATTTTTCATCCAAGAAGTTTTTATTACATTACCTAAAGTAACTCAAGATTTTCTACTGCGTACTTCAATTTTAAATGACTTAGACCCTAGTATTTGTGCAACTATAACGAACGAGTTAGGGTTAGATAGTTTGAATACTTTCATTGAATTAGATAAAAACTGTCTCTTCATTCAACGTATACAGAGTCAGCCATCCGTTTATCGTTACCATACTTTATTTAGGTATGCACTTCAGGAAGAACTGGAAAGGCAGTATTCACATGAGATGATTCATTCTATTTATCGCGAAGCAGCCACAAACTTATGCCTAAGAGGAGATTATGTAGCTGCAATTGAACTTGCCTTAAATGGCACATTATATGAACTGGCACACGAATGGATTCAAAAGTATCTAGTTGAAATATTTGCCGAGGGACATACTTTACTTTTTGGGCAATGGGTACAGAAACTAAGAAATGCCCAATTTTCAGTTGATATTAATATGCTTGTCTTATACATCACCACTTTGTTTTCTACGCATGAAATAGAGAAAGCAAATGAAATCATTGAGGAACTACTTTTTAAACAAGATATATTGAAATGGATGGATGGCTTTCAGTTTATTGCTGTATCAAAAATCTTTGAAATTATAAATGCTTATGTTGCCTATTTGAAGGATGGAAATCTTGAAAAAGCAAAAGTAGGTTTACAAATACGTGTCAATGTAAGAAAGGAAAAGTCTTCTTTATATCGTATCTCTTTAAAGTACAATCAATTTGAACCTAGAATTTTGCGTACCTTTGCAGGCACAAACGGTAAGTTCTTACCAGTTGAAAAACTGGAAGCACTAATTCAGGTACTGTGTGAAAGTGAAATAAAGGATCGAAATATTACAGGGGTAACCTATGGGCTTTTAGCAGAGATATTGTATGAAATAAATGATATAGAAAGGTCGAGTGAAAATTTAGAGATAGCCTTACAATATGGTTTGCGTTTTCAAGATCCAGGATTATTTATACCAATGTATCTTTTAAAGGCTCGCATTTGTCTGACTAAAAAACAATTTGAAGATGCACATATGTTATTGACAGAAGCGATGAAGAAAACAGATAAATCCTATTGGATTGGCATGTTATATATTATGAAGGCACGAGCTTATTTGCTTGAAGGGAATATTTCTTATGCACAACGGGAGTTTTTAAGAGTTACTGATTTTATTAGCTATAAAATTGCATCAAGGAATCCGTTTTATTTATTAATTCAAGGTAGAATATTGTATGCTAAAAATCAAATTGAGGAAGCATTACAAATTGCCATCCGTTTGAAAGAGGGAGCAATTCAAGAAAAACAAATGGTTACGCTTATTGAAGCAGGTTTATTAGAAGCCGCTTGTCAATTTGAACTAGATCAAGAGGACATTGCTTTGTCTGTTTTACATGTTCTCCTCGAACAGGGTGTTTTACATGGTTATTATCATACATTTATAGAAGAGGATTCTATCTGGCCATTACTTAATAAATACTGGCGTATACGTCAGCATAGTAAGGGAGATATATTTAATTCAGTACCGTTAGCATATGTAAATAAACTATTACAGAATATCAGCTTAGAAGATGAGTTTTTCGCTAACTTTACAAAACGGGAAAAAGATGTTCTGCAATTACTCGCAGAAGGTGCCTCTAATAATGAGATTGCTCAACAATTACAGCTGACAGAGGGAACAATTCGTATATACTTGACAGAAATATACAGTAAGATAGGTGTGAAATCTCGTATGAAGGCCATTGTATGGGCAAAAGAATGGCTAGGCTATTAAAATTGTTAAACAGAAGGGAGGTTAAATGATGCTAAATATTTTATTAGCCTCAAAAACAACCGGACCCCTAACGGGAGAGCAAATTATTGAAAGAGAACGATTAAATGCCATTTTACAACAGACATCAGCTAAGCTTATCGTAGTGCAAGCGCCAGCAGGTTATGGTAAAACCACTTTGTTAAGTAGTTGGGTTCATCAACTTGATACAATGGTGGCATGGTTTACAGTTGACCAAACAGACAATGACCCAATTCGTTATTGGAAATATTTAATTCATGCGATTGGTCATGCCTTACAGCCAGAAGCAGCATCCCGAATTGATTCTATACTCCATGCTCAACCACAGTTACCATTAGAATATTTAGTGGATTCGCTATTAAACGAATTATCGCTATCTACTGAAAAGATTCACATTATGATTGATGATTATCATCATATTTACAATATTGCTATCCATCAAACAATGACTCGTCTGATTGATTTCTTACCTGAACACTGCTTTATTTATATGACTAGTAGATCGACTATTTCATTACCTGTTGCAAAGTGGAGATTAAACCATTGCTTGCTTGAAATTGGTGTAGAGCATCTACTTTTTACGTATGAAGAGGCAAAAGAATTTTATAAAAAATTAAACAAACAACTGAATGAGAAGGAGCTTCAAAAGGTTTTTAAGATAACTGAAGGCTGGCCTGCAGGGTTACAATTAACCAATTTAACAAGTTTCTATAATATGGATGACAAACAAATTAAAGAAAGTAATTCATATGTGGCCCACTATTTTATGAGAGAGGTTTTTTCCAAACTAGCACCACAACTCCAAACATTTCTTCTTTATACCTCGCTTTTGGAACAATTAACCTCTGAAACATGTAATGTTCTAACAAACCGTACTGATGCTCAACATGTCTTATTAGAGCTTGATCACCAAGGTTTATTTATTAGCAGAGTGGAAGCAAAAGAACAGGTCTTTCGATACCATAATTTGTTTAGAGAAACATTGCGTCAAGAGTTAAGCAAACGTTTTACTCAGCATGATATTTTGAATTTATATGAAAAAGCAGCTGTTGCTTTATATAATAACGGAAATTTTTTATCTGCTATAGAGCTTGCTTTAAGCGGCAAAGTGTTTATGTATGCTGAACAATGGATTCAGGAGCATCTTGTAACATTCCTTTCCTGTGGTCATTCAACATCGTATATAAATTGGATTAATACTTTATTGGCTAATGGCTATGAAGTACATCCAGAATTGATGGTAATGTACGCCTATACACTCGCAGCATTACACAATTTAGAAAATGCTTATCAGACGATACTAGAGCTAGAACAAAAGCATAGGACAAATCAATGGATGAATAAAAACGTGTATGCATCTGCTGTCGATGATTTTCTAGGTGTGAAAGCCTATGTCTTTGTCATGAAAAATGGAGATCTATCACAAGCTGCGGAATACATTCGACAAAGGCTGGAGAGAAATCCAATTGGGTCCAAGTGGGACGCAATTTTTATACAATATAATCAAACAGAGCATATGTTGTTTAGAACAAATATTGGGTCTAGAGGAAAGTTGCTTTCAGATGAACAGGCTATGTCATTTTTCGCTAAGTTTAGAACAGGGGAATTTAAGAACTTAAGTATGACAGGCTATAGTTATGGCATGCGTGCAGAAAAATTATATGAGTGGAATCACTGGGATGAGCTATCAATAGAATTAGAGGAAGCATTACGTTCTGGTCATCAATTCCAAGATCCAGGATTATTAGTACCGATGTACATTCTAAAAAGTAAAATAGCCGCTTTAGAAGAGCAATATATAGTTGCCCAAAGCGTTTTAGACCATGCAATTGAAACTATCAATGAACGTCATTGGATTGATAGTATAAGAGTGATGAAGGCACTATTATTTTTACGTGAAAACAATGTTGTCCAAGCAGAACAGGAGTTAGCCAAAATTAAAGAAAATATGGATAAGAATTCTCCATTTTATTTGCTAGTGAAAGCACGTTATTTACTCATGAAAGAGCACCTTCTAGAAGCACAGCAACTAATTGTACAGGTGCAATTACAGGCACAACAACAAGGACAGCTATCTACCTGTATTGAAGCAACAATTTTATTAGCCATATGTTTGGCAGAGCAAGGACAAGCAGATAAGGCGTTGTTGACGTTACATCAAGCCTTGAAATTAGCCGAGCCATATCAATATATCAGAACCTTTATGGATGAGCCTCAAACATATGCTTTATTAAAAAAATATGCCACTATTCGACAGCAATCTTATGAAAAGGAGTGGAGAGAGGTTTCCATGAGCTATGTTGAGCACTTGCTAAAATGCGTTCAAAATCATAAGCAAATTTCACCATTGGCGTCCCTTACAACTCGTGAACAGGAAATATTTTCATTATTATTAGAAGGTGCTTCTAATAAAGAAATAGCCGAGCAGCTATTTTTATCTGAAGGTACAGTACGTGTCTATCTCTCGGGGATTTATAGTAAGTTAGGTGTTAAAAACCGAACACAGGCAATATTATTAAACCCACTGGCATAAGGTTATCCGTTATCTTTTTTAGGTAGCGGTCTTTTTTTACATATAAACAATACATAGCTGGAAACTTCCAACCGAAATCTAATATGACACGTTCACAAATGGCAAAAGTATTGGTAGAGGCTTTAAACTTGACAGCCAATAAGAAAGAAACATTTCATGATGTACCTGCAGCTCATTGGGCATACAATTATATTGCTATTCTTGCGTCAAACGGTATCACAATAGGTGATCAAGGTAAATTTAGACCTAATGATGCTGTCACACGCGCAGAGTTCGCAACCTTTTTATATAGAGCTCTTTCTCAATAAGAAAAAATCTCATCACTGGTGTGATAAGACTACCAATGATGGGATTTTTGTATTTACCTGAAAATAATTAACATTCCTCAATGGTAGGAGTAAATAATTACCTTTAAGATGAAGAAGAATTATTTCATTTTTAAAGAAAGGAGAGTCTATATGAAAGCCAAAAGTGTTAGATATGGAATATGGTTCACACTATTTTTCTTCATGATGATATTAAAAATCCCTTTTACTTTTGCTAATGAAGCTGATTATGATGTTGAAGATAACCCTGATGGATCAGTAACTATTAAGACATATACAGGTACTGGAGGAGATATTGTAATTCCTCATCAATTGCAAGGGAAGATGGTAACAGGAATAGACCCTTGGGTGTTTAATAATAAAAAACTGACAAGCCTCACGATACCTGAAACAATCACAACGATTGGTGCTTATGCCTTTTATCAAAATCAGCTAACAAGTGTGACACTGCCAAGTAATCTAACGAATATTAGTGATGGTGTATTTTCTTTAAACCAACTAACAAATGTGATGCTTCCAAATAATCTAAGTAGTATCGGAAATTATGCATTTTCCGGAAATTTGCTAGAAAGCGTAGATATACCTAATAGTGTTATTAGTATAGGAGATCATGCATTTTCAACGAATGATATTGTCAGGGTGAAAATCCCAGATGGTGTAAAAATAATAGGGGCAAATGCATTTGCAAGGAATGATATTGAAAGTTTAGAGATACCAGAAAGTGTAAAAAGTATTGGGGATGGAGCCTTTTCTTATAATTACTTAAAGGAAATCATTATACATTCTAAAGATGTTGAAATAAGTGATGATGCTTTTATAGGGCATAGTCCTGATGTTGTTATGTACGCTCCAGAGAACTCTTCGGTAAAAGAGTATGCAGATAGGTTGAATATAAACTTCCAAAGACTAGATTCTCCAGATCATGTCAATGAAGAAGATTATGAGTGGACAAAAAATAGGGATGGGTCAGTAACGATTAGAGATTACATTGGTACTAATGTTGCAATAACCATTCCAAGTCAGCTAGATGGCAGGGCAGTAACAGCAATAGGTAGTGGAGCATTTGGTGAAAAAGGTCTTACACAGGTAATTATACCAGACAGTGTAACAAGTATTGGAGATGTGGCATTTGCAGAAAATCAAATAACATATGTGAAACTACCAAATAACCTTACAAAGATAGGTGAAGGTGTATTCTTTACAAATAAACTTACTGCTATAGAAATACCAGATCAAGTGACTCAAATTGGCTCATATGCATTTTTAGATAATGCACTTGCTACAGTAAAGCTACCAAATCAACTTAAGACAATTGGGGATTTCGCATTTATGGAGAACCAATTAACAAACATTGAGTTACCAGCAACTTTGGAGACTATAGGAGAATGGGCGTTTTCAGATAATAACCTTACCTCTTTAGTGATACCTTCTAGTGTCGTAAGTATGGGAGAGTATGCATTTGCTACAAATCAACTTTCAAATGTAACCATTCCATTCAGTATAACAAGTATAGCGGAAAGTGTATTTCTCGATAATCGGCTAACAAGTATAGAGATTCCTAGTAGTGTAACGACTATTGGTAGATGGGCATTTGGGGAGAATAGACTTAGTAGTGTAGAAATTCCCAAAAATGTAATGACTATAGAGGATAATGCCTTTAACGACAATAATCTTAAACATGTGAAAATATTATCGGATGCAACGATTCTTTTAGAAGATATTTTTAATGCAAATCCAAATAATTTAATTGTTTATGGTCATGATGCATCGACTGCACAAGCCTATGCCAATCAATATAATCACCAGTTCGAATTACTGACTTATCAGATTATCTATCATGGAAATGGCTCTGAACAAGGAAATCCGCCAGTAGATACGAATATGTACCCAAGAAATACTCCAGCAACGATCTTAGATAATATAGGATCATTAGAAAAAACAGGCTATACATTTGATGGTTGGAACAGCACTAACGCGGGGGATGGTATAGATTATGCAGTAAATAGCATTGTTGATATTGAAGAATCCAATCTAGCCTTGTATGCGAAATGGATAGCAAATGCATATGTTGTCACATTTAATACAAATGGGGGGACAGCAATCAATCCTATTACAGTAATTTATGAGGGACTAGTAAGTAAACCAGTAAACCCGATAAAAGCAGGGCATACATTTTTAGGCTGGTATAAGGATGCTCAATTCACAACACCATGGAATTTTACAACTGATAAGGTAACCAAGAATACAACCTTGTATGCCAAATGGGATAAGATAGTCACACAATATACGGTGGATTTCGATACAAATGGAGGAAGTACAGTAGTATCACAGAAGGTAACTGAAGACACCTTAGCAACAAAGCCAGCAGATCCAACAAAGGCAGGCTATACATTTACAGGCTGGTATAAGGATATTAATTTCACAATAACATGGAATTTTTCCAAAGATGTAGTGACGTCCAATATCACATTATATGCCCATTGGGTAACAGACGGTTCATCGGGTGGTGGAGGAAGTGTATCTCCGAATCCAGCCCCAATACCAGAGCCAACCATACCTGAAAAACCAGACCCTAAACCTGAAGAGCCAACAGAGCCACAACCAACAGAGCTAACACCCCAACAAGAGCCAGATATCATCTTTTCAGATACTTCTCAAGGACATTGGGCATGGGCGATGATTCAGGAGATGGCAAAGCGGGGCATTATTACAGGCTATCAAGATGGCACGTTCAAGCCAAATGCACCAATTCAGCGCCAGCATGCTGCCCTGATGTTAACAAGAGCATTAGAGCTAGAGCCGAAAAAAGAAGCGCTAGTATTTAACGATATCTCTAAAAGCCATCTCTATTTTGAGGTAATCAATCAGGTACAACAGGCAGGTCTGTTTGATGGCATAGACGGGAATTTCCAGCCAACTACTAATATGACACGCGCTCAAATGGCAAAAGTATTGGTTTTGGCCTTTAAATTAACTTCATCAAATAAAGATACTTTCAAGGATGTGCCAAAAACACACTGGGCATATGAATCTATCGCTATACTCACAGGAAATGGAATCACAATTGGAGATAATGGCAATTTTAGACCAAATGATCCTGTAACGCGAGCGGAGTTTGTAACATTTTTGTCTAGGGCTTTGCATCAATAATTAAAAATCTCACCAATGACTATGCAGAAAGTTGTTGGCGAGATTTTTTTTGTTTAAATTATTAACATTACTCAATAGTGCGTCCGGATGTAAATGATTATGCTGATACAAAAAGGATGTGATTCTATTGAAAATTGTTCGTCTTACCTGTTTCATATTATTCTTAAGTTTAGCTTTTGTATCCATTAAACTTTCAATTAAATCAGATGAAAGGAATTATGATTGGCGCAATAATTCTGATGGTACAGTGACCATTATTCATTACAATGGTCCACATATGGAGTTTCCCTTCCCAGACCAGTTAAATGGTAAAAAGGTTGGAAAAGTAAGTTCAGGGATTTTTGAGAAAAGGGAAATTTACATCCTTTTGCCGATAGTTTATTAATTAAAGCAATACCCTTAGAGTCAAAAAGATAAAGATGCATCATATTTCTAATCAATTTCTAATTAGACTTTCTTCACCTGAATCGTTTACGATGAAAGAAAAGGTGAAGGACTGATTCGACATGAGCAATCGAATTTTAATTATAGAAGATGAGGAAAATATTGCGAGAGTGCTACAGCTAGAGCTTCAATTTGAAGGCTATGAAGCAGAGATGGCCCATACAGGAACAGACGGATTATTGCAATACCGTGAGCAGCAATGGGATTTAATCTTGCTAGATGTTATGTTACCCGAAATGAGTGGTATAGATGTGCTAAAACGGATTCGTGCAACAGAGTTACAGACGCCTGTTATTATGCTGACAGCAAAAAGTGAGGTGGAGGATAAGGTAAAAGGATTGGATTTAGGAGCCAACGATTACGTGACAAAGCCATTTGAAATTGAAGAATTGCTGGCACGTATTCGCAATGCTTTACGGTTTTCTCAAAAAGCTAGTCCAAAAAAAGTCGCTCTGTCGTTTGGACATTTATCGATAAATGAGCAAACAAGAGAAGTTGTATATTTTGATAAGGAAATCCAACTGACACCTCGAGAATACGATTTATTGTTATATCTAATGAAGCATCCAAAGCAGGTGCTCACAAGGGAGCAAATACTGGAGGCTGTATGGGGCTTTGATTATTATGGAGATACAAATGTTGTGGATGTCTATATTCGTTATGTTCGCCAAAAACTTGAGCTAGCTAATGAAACACCTCTTATTCAAACAGTTCGTGGTGTAGGCTATGTGCTAAAGGAAATAAGCCATGAAACTTAAAACAAAAATTCATCTACTCACCACATTGCTCATGCTAGTAATTTTAGTGGCAACTAATAGTGGAATTTATTTTTTGTATGAGAAATTTGCCTATAATACGGAATATAATCAACTTCAAACAAGAGCAAATGATTTAAGCTCTACATTAAGTCAGTTAAATGCTCAAACCAACCTACAGCAAGTATTAAGAGCATATATGCCCACAGATGGTGCTATTTATGTTTATGATGGAGAGAGCTTAAAAACCAAGGTTCAGGCTTCCTTGGACATGCCCAAAGTTACCTCCATTACCTATACAATGCCTGCCATTTGGATAGATGGGACAATTGTAGATATCACTTTACAACAATCCATGGAGGAAATAGAAAGTACATTGGATTTGCTAAAGGCTATATTGATAGTTGTGTCAGTTATTGCCACGATCCCAATCTTGTTAGCAAGTTTAGCGCTCGGGCGCCTTATTTTGTTACCGCTAGAACGCTTAAATGCTACAATGCGCAAAAGTGCGGCAACGGGAAAATATGAAAAAATGGACATCCCAGCTAAAGGTGGGGATGAATTAACAAATATTAATCGTACTTTTAATATGATGATGGAGAAACTTGAACAGCATTATCAAAAGCAACAAGAATTTGTGTCAAATGCTTCCCATGAATTAAAAACGCCCATTACTGTCATCGAAAGCTATGCAAAATTACTCTTAAGACGAGGCTTTGACAATCATGAAGTAGCGCAGGAATCGCTACAAGCTATTGCCAATGAATCCTCTCGTATGCATGAAATGGTATTGCAATTGTTAGAGTTGGCAAAAAATAACGAGCATCTGGATGTTCATTTTGAACAGATAGAGCTGGCACCATTCTTAAAAAAAGTGGCAGCACAAATGCAGCAGGCATATCATCGAACATTTATAGTCGATGCAAAGACACCTAGATTTATCTACAGTGATGAAAAAATGATGAAACAACTGCTCTTTATTTTACTCGATAATGCTAGGAAATATAGTGAGGATGAAGTGCGTGTTTTCACAACAGAAACTACTACACATGTACGCATGACTATTCAAGATTTTGGCGTTGGAATTCCTGCGGAGCATATTCCACATTTGTCTGAGCGTTTTTACCGCGTCACAGCGGATCGTAATCGTAAGACAGGTGGTTCTGGACTAGGGCTTGCAATCGCACATGGCCTTGCGGGACAACTGGGCATAAGGATAGATGTGGAAAGTACACTTGGGGAAGGATCAAGTTTTACCTTATGTATACCAAAGGAGGGGCAACAATGAAAAAGTGGATTTTAATGATTGTTGCGATTTTCCTTCTTTGTAGCGGAACGATTTGGTTTATTCAGGGTCACTACTTTCAAGTGGAACCTTTTAGTGAAGAAGAGGCCATTCGCCATATTGAAACCATTTATAAAGGTCAAGTTTCACAAGTGAAGAAACAAGGAAATACCTTTGAAATACAATTTACACGCCAGAATGTGAAGTATACGGCAATAATTGATGCTATGACACAGCAGGTTTCTGATTTAACTATGAAAGAAGGGCAAAGTAAATTATTGTTAACTGAACATCAAATAAGACAAATGTTCAAAAAAGAATATGGCGATGTCGAAAGTGTCATGCTATCGGAAACCATTTATACGGTGCGTGTTGAGAAAGAGCATAAGCAAAAAGAAATAACAGTAGATGGCTATTCGGGTGATGTATTAGCTGAAAAAGATGTAAAGCTACTAGACCAACCTGTAGAAAATCATATTATTACTGAACAGCAAGCCATTGATATAGCCCTGCAACAATTAAAGGGTGAAGTGGACTCTGTTGATTTTGAAGAAACTACAGATGGCGGTTATTATTTAGTTGAAATTGAAACACAGCATGACGAAGCTACTTTTCAAATTCATGCTGTCTCTGGAAAGGTCCTTTCTGTCTCATGGGACGATTAAATAAGTTTTCTCATGAAATTCTAATGTTTCTCTTATAGTTCTATCATCTTTGCTTGATAAGCTAAAAGCAGATAAAACAAAGGAGAGATGAACATGAAAAAAATAATTATGATTCCTGCATTAGTGGTTACTCTGGGTGTTGGAGCGGCGATTGGCTCGACAACATTATTATCAGGAAGCGCACAAGAAAAAAAGGTCCTATCCATGCAAGAAATCGAAAAGAAGGCATTAGCAGTAGTAGATGGGACAGTAGCAGATATTGAACTAGATCAAAATCGCTACCGCTCTGTTTATGAAGTAGAGGTGCGTACCGATGCAGAAGAGTATGATTTAAAATTCGATGCCTATACTGGAAAATTACTTAAGCAGAAGAAAGAGCGTCAAGATGACGATGATAAGGATTGGGATAACGCTAATACTGCTACTAACATTGTAAGTAAAGAAAAGGCTATTGAAGCAGCTCTAACAAAAGCAAAGGGTACAGTGACAAAAATTAAACTTGACGATGGTATTTATGAAATTGAATTAAAAGATGGTCAATTTGAATATGAGATTGATGTTGATTCAATTACAGGAGAAATTGTCGATTTTGAACAAGATATTGAAGACTAATATTGGTAGCCACCTTAAAAGTAGAGCAAACTTTTAAGGTTTTTTTTGTTGTAAAATGTAGTTGAATCAGGCATTCGCGGGTAAATTAGTTTCTACCATAGATATTTACAAATGTATTCAAAATGTCTATGTTTTTCACTTGTAAAAAAGAAAAATTTTCTTCTTTACTTTTTTAATCGGCAGGCGTAATATGACATCATTATAAAAGTTTCAAATTTCTAAATCGCTGAAGAAAACTAGACGCGGGGGACCCATTTTTGACGGAGTGCATAAGCAATCCTTGGGGTGAATCTCTTCTAATTGGAAGAGTAGGGCTACTCAGGCCCGAATCCGACAGCTAACCTCGTAAGCGTTAAGAGCAGAAAAGTTGGAGCTTGGCAGACGGATGAGCGTCTACAAGTCTTATTTAGTGATGACTTGTAGGCGTTTTTTGGTCTCATTTAGAAAGGCGAAACACAATCTAAGAAACTAGAAGGTGTTTATTGATGAAATCCTCATTTAAACGTTATGTAATCGGCAAACCATTAAGATCCGATGCGTTAGGGGAACAAAAGCTTAGTAAAACAAAGGCATTGGCAATATTATCGTCAGATGCGTTGTCTTCAGTAGCCTATGGGCCGGAACAAATTTTAATTGTCCTTATGACTGTGGGCACATTAGCATTTTGGTATTCTTTACCGATAGCTGCAGGGGTTGTTGTTCTTTTGGTGGCACTGATTCTATCTTATCGGCAGGTTATATTTGCCTATCCACATGGAGGCGGTGCCTATGTAGTATCTAGGGAAAATTTAGGTGTGAATGCAGGTCTTGTAGCTGGTGGCTCATTACTGGTTGACTATATTTTAACGGTAGCGGTAAGTGTATCAGCAGGTACAGACGCAATTACATCAGCATTTCCAAGTCTTCACCCATACAACGTGCCAATTGCTATTATCTTTGTGATTTTTTTAACGATCTTGAACTTACGTGGTGTAACAGAGTCTGCCTCTATTTTGGCATATCCAGTCTATCTGTTTGTAGCCGTTATGCTATTGTTAATTGGGATGGGACTCTATAATGTTGCAACAGGTCAGGTGCCAGCAGAGCTGCATCCAAAGATTGGTACACCGGTCGCAGGGATTAGTTTATTTATCTTATTAAAGGCATTTGCGTCAGGAAGCTCAGCCCTAACAGGCGTAGAGGCTATTTCAAATGCTATTCCTAATTTTAAAAATCCTGCCCCTAATAACGCCGCTAAAACGTTGTTAGCGATGGGGGCAATCTTAGCTGTATTATTTATCGGTATTGTTAGTTTAGCTTATTTTTACGGGATTGCGCCAACTTCGGAAGCAACAGTCGTTTCCCAACTAGCAGAAGCAAGTGTTGGTCGAAATCTCTTTTACTATATAGTTCAGGGTACAACAGCGATGATTTTGGTACTTGCAGCAAATACGGGCTATTCAGCATTTCCTTTACTTGCTGTCAATTTATCGAAAGATGGTTTTATCCCAAGAATATTCCAAATGCGTGGGGACCGACTTGGTTATTCAAATGGGATTATGATGCTAGGGCTAGCAGCTATTGTCTTAATCATCTTATTTGATGGGGCAACAGAACATTTAATTCCACTATATGCTGTTGGGGTATTTATTCCGTTTACATTAGCACAAACGGGAATGATGCGAAAATGGTGGCGTGAAAAACCTAATGGCTGGTTTGCAAAATTTACGATTAATACGATTGGTGCAGCCATTTCTTTCATCGTAGCGATGATGTTTTTTGTGACAAAAATGCCTCAAGTATGGCCAGTGTTTATCTTTTTACCAATCATCATTTTTGTCTTCCATCGGATAAAGCTCCATTATCAAGCCGTTGGAGAACAGCTAAGACTGGGTCAAGAGGAAGTCGCTACTATTGAAGGGAATGTTTTTATTGTACCAGTAGCTGGTATAACAAAAGTGGTTGAAAATTCCCTTCATTATGCGAAATCACTTAAGGTTGATAAAGTTATTGCCTTTTATGTGGCTTTCGATCAAGCGGATGCAAAAGCTTTTGAAGAAAAATGGCAGACTTGGCAACCAGATATACGACTAGTAACGTATTATTCACCATATCGTAGCATCACACAGCCATTGATAAAATTTATTGATAAAGTTGAGCATCAATGTGCTAAAACAGGTCATAAAGTAACGGTTGTCATCCCTCAATTTTTACCGAAAAAGGGTTGGCACCATATGCTTCACAATCAATCTAGCTTATTAATTCGTACGACACTACTATTTCACAGAAATGTCGTCATTATGACTGTACCTTTTCATTTATCAAAATAATGCTAGCATGCTAGAAAATTGTCTGTTATAATCAGTACGTTGATTGAAAACACGAACGTTTACAATTAAAAAGTTGCAGAATACCATTAAATTCCGAAAAATTAAACTTTTTTTAGTAGAAGATATAGCCTTCTGCCGAATGAAGTGTTAAATTGGTTATTCTGATAGATTCATACAATTTTACTCATATAATAGCGAGGATATGGCTCGCAAGTTTCTACCGATTTACCGTAAATAAATCGACTATGGGTAGCAATGCTTTTAGAAAACTTCACTTTAAATGATGTTTTCTATTCCTTTCGACGTTTTAACGCTGAATGCTTTGCTCCACTCGTAGCTGAATGGGAACAAGGTGTTCAGCGTTTTTTATTAATATTTAAGAAAGAAGGATATGACAGAAATGAAGTTATTACACGACAAAATTATGCAAGAGGGTAAAGTTCTATCATCTTCAGTATTAAAAGTAGATTCATTTTTAAACCATCAAATTGATCCATTATTAATGAAGGAAATTGGCCATGAATTCGCAAATCGTTTCGCTGACCAAGTGATTACAAAGATATTAACAATAGAATCTTCCGGTATCGCACCATCTGTTATGTTAGGGTTAGAAATTGGTGCACCTGTAGTGTTCGCGCGTAAACGCAAATCTTTAACGCTTTCTGATAATCTTTATACATCAAAGGTACACTCATTCACAAAAAATGAGACAAACGATATCTCAGTATCACGCAGTTTTTTATGTGAAGACGACAATATTTTAATTGTTGATGATTTCTTGGCAAATGGTGAAGCAGTTAAAGGCTTACTTGATATTGCGGCACAAGCGGGTGCCAATGTTGTAGGTGTGGGCATTGTTATTGAAAAGGGCTTCCAAGATGGTGGCAAATTATTGCGTGAACAAGGTGTCCGTGTAGAATCATTAGCGATTGTAGATTCTCTTGAAGATGGCAAAGTGACATTTGCTATGGAGGCTCGCGCGTAATGAATACCTTCAAATCAACGACGCTAGCAATTCAACATTTACTTGCGATGTATGCTGGAGCCATCCTAGTGCCACTTATTATTGGAGGGGCAATTGGCTTTAATTCAACACAAATGACGTATTTAGTGGCGATTGATATTATGATGTGCGGGATCGCAACACTTTTACAAGTTTATTCAGGTAAATTTATTGGTATTGGCTTACCTGTAGTACTTGGTTGTACATTTACGGCAGTAAGTCCGATTATTGCTATAGGTACAAAACCAGAGCAAGGTATCACAGATATTTATGGTTCTATTATTGCATCTGGTTTGATTGTCGTCGTTATTGCAGGCTTCTTCGGAAAGCTAGTAAAATTCTTCCCACCAGTAGTTACAGGATCTGTAGTTTCTATTATTGGTATTTCCTTACTGCCAGTAGCTTTAAATAATATGGCAGGTGGACAAGGAGCAGATGACTTTGCATCTGGCTCAAATATTGCTTTAGCATTTATTACATTAGTGATTATTTTAATTGTATATCGTTTTTCTACAGGTTTTGTCCGTGCCATCTCTATTCTAGTTGGATTGGTGGCTGGTACAATCTTAGGGGCATTCATGGGCAAAGTTGATTTTCACCCAGTAGCAGAAGCAGATGTATTCCATATGGTACAGCCATTCTACTTTGGAATGCCAACATTTGATGTAACGGCCATTATTACAATGACACTTGTAGCAATGGTTTCTCTAGTTGAATCATCAGGTGTTTATTTTGCACTAAGCGATATTTGTAATAAAAAATTAGATTCAAAAGATTTAGCTCGTGGCTATCGCTCAGAAGGTCTTGCATCAGTAATCGGTGGTATTTTCAATGCCTTTCCGTACACAACATTCTCACAAAACGTGGGACTAACTCGTATGTCAGGTGTTAAGGACCGTAAAGTTATTTACATCACAGGTGGCTTACTTGTAGCACTTGGCTTTTTACCAAAAATCGCAGCGTTAACAACGATTATTCCAACGTCTGTACTAGGTGCAGCAATGCTTGCGATGTTCGGTATGGTAATCACACAGGGTATGGGTATGCTTGTACCAGTAATGAACGAATCAGCAGAAAATGCGATGATTGCTGCGATTGCAGTAAGTTTAGGTGTCGGTGTATCAGTGGTTCCTGGAATTTTTGATGCACTACCAGAAAAAGTTTCAATTTTAACATCTAACGGTATCGTTTGTGGTTCAGTCACAGCGATTATCCTTAATATTTTATTCAACATGATTGGGCCGAAGCATAAGAATGACCCGATGCATGGGGAAGCATAAAATTTCTCATTAAACTTAACGTTTATAAGTCACCTATCTTTGACTATGGATATAGTTAATAATAGGTGGCTTTTTATATGCGTAAAAGAGTGCATGTTTGAAGTGTTACTATTCAACTGACAAGGGCATGTTAATGAAAGAAGGTATTTGCCTTAAAAACTAGAATTTAAATGAATAACTAATGCGGTAGGAGGGAGATCCTTATGATAATAAAGGGATTGGGAGGAGTCTTTTGGAGGACTAAAAATCTAGAAGAAATAAAAAGATGGTACAGCAATGTCTTAAACATGGAAATAGAAAATTGGAATGGTACTATTATTACACCACAACCTGGAAATGAAACGATATTTTCCCTCTTTTCTGAAAATGATAGCTACTTTCCAGTAGAACAACAAGTGATGTTAAACTTTCAAGTGGAAAATTTAGATGACAGTATTAAACATCTAGAAAAAATAGGTGTTCCCCTTGTGATGGAAAAGACAATTCATGAGTTTGGAAAATTTATTTGGATTGAAGATCCTGAGGGAAGACGTATAGAGCTTTGGGAAAAGTAGTCGTAACACTGTGATAAGAAAAGGAAGATCTAATGTATGGGAGGCAAAATTATAACAATCATCTAAATACACTACATTTGTCATCTTTTTATCTATGGATATAGATTGCGGGAGGTGACTTTTTTTGTTTGTATTGTTATGTAGGTACCTAATGAATTTGGAAGATAAATCCATTTCGAAAGACTTCGATGTTTAGAATTGGGCTATAAGGGAATTTAGAAATAGGATTGTTTTTAATAGAATGTAACTCTATATCTCAACATACACTTATATAAATACTCTCAGAAAGGTCTCGTACAAATGCAAAGTATCGTGTTGATTTTAATACTTCAATTAGTTTATGTACCTTTTTTAACATTACGGACAATATTTTTGGTGAAAAATATTACTTTCCTTGCTGCGATATTCGGTATGCTGGAGATGTTAGTGTATGTATTTGGCCTTTCGCTCGTTTTTAGTGGAAAACAAAGTATGTTAGCAATGGTCGTTTATGCAATTGGTTTTGGGTTAGGTATATTTTTAGGAGCCAAAATTGAACGAAAACTGGCGATTGGCTATGTTTATACAACGATTAATACGCAAAATAAAAATGAAGAGCTTGTGAGATTTCTCCGTAACGAAGGATTTGCTGTTACGATTTATGTTGGAGAGGGGCGAGATAGTAATCGCTATAAATATGAAATCTTAACGAAGAGAAATCGTGAGGCAGAACTCTTTCAAATAGTAGAGCAATTTGAGCCTAATGCGTTTATTATCTCGTATGAGCCGAAGTCATTTAAAGGCGGTTTTTTACTGGCTCGCATGAAGGCTAAGCAGAAATAATTTCTATAGGTAAGGACCTCTGCATTCTAGCCGAGGTCCTTTGCTGTTGCTATTTAAAATTTGTTTCAACCCAGTTTTTGAATAAGTCAAAATCAGTGTAGACCATGTCTTTGTAGCTCATGGCATGTAAAATTATCTGTTCAACAAATACATTATGATTTTTACCAATCGTTTTTAAAATTTCCTCCTCGCTATGATAGGTGAAAACATGGGAATAATCAATATCAGCTCGTGCATGTATTTTAGCTGCTATTTGTCCCATGATCGATGTTGTTGCGAAGTAATCCTCTACGTTTTTATAGTTTTTAGGCTTCATTTTCTTTTTATAAGGAGAACGTTCTCGAATATAGTATTCCTGCCCATTCATGGTGATATAATCTAAATGAGGGTCCTCTAAATGGTGCATGGCTTTTTGTGTCCCAACTACTCGTGCACCTTGATGCTCATAATGTTTCCAGAATTCATCATTGTAAGGAAGGAAATAGGCAGGAATCGCTGTACGTACCTCTTTCATTTCTAATACTAAATCATCTACTCCCGATGCATCCTTTTTGTCTTCCACTAAGATATAGTAACGTTTTAAGCCGATTGAAGCAGTGCCGGAGCCGTGTTTGCAAGCAATATCCTTAATTTTGTATGTAGGGAGTGCACTTGAAATCGCGCTAGATTCCTCTGCAGTAACGGGCTGAATTTCATCATTACTTAAAAATAGGCGTTGCCCGTCTTCATTGACATATGAAATATCCTGTAAGAATTGGGATCGTTGACGTTTCTCAAGCTTTTTCAATAATTTCTTGACGGGCCCCTTTGCATTGTCTTTCGTAAATACGAGAGTTAGGGGATTATCCTGTTTACGCTGAAAACGTTTTAGCTGTTCAATATAGCTGTTGAGTAAATGTTGAATAGCCATTTCTTGATCGGCCTTATGTATGCCTTGTTCCTCTAAATAGAGTGCAATACTGACGCTCATACGAACAATATCGTATAAATAAGAGCCGACATAGCCCTCATCAAAATCATTGACATCGAAAACAATGGTGCCTACTTCATTTTGAAAAGCACCAAAGTTATCCATGTGCATGTCTCCTTGAATCCAAGTTGGTTTGAGAGTAGGCGTATGGAAGATTGAAGCGATTTTTGTCATGTCAAAATAAAATAAATATGCACTTCCACGGAAAAAGCGGAATGGACTTTCAAGCATTTTCTGATACTTCTCCAAACGCTGTGCCTCAGTTAGTTTCATTCGTTGAGCATCAAACTCTTCAAAAATGGTTTTTAAGAGCTCCCTTCTTAAAAAGACTCTTGTATGTTTCACCTGTTCTAATAATGCATGATCCATTAAAAAAACCCCCTTTACGTTATATGTATATACGGAAAATAATTGAATAGGTTTCGAAGAAATTTATCAAAAGTGCTCGATAAAAATGGCTATTGAGCTAGGGTTATTTCATAACATGTTCAATAACCTATTTTCATACTATAAGACATGCTCAGTTACGGAGGGGGGTTATATGTACTTTTTTACAAAAGGTCTTGTCATTATAATAGGAAGTATTTCTTTGTCGTTAGGAATTAACTTATTCTTAACGCCCTATGAAATATTAGATGGGGGAGTTGTAGGTTTAGCGCTAATTTTACATTATTTATATAAGCTAAAGATCGGTTTCATGATTATTATCATTAGTATTCCGATTTTCTTTGTCGCTTGGTTTAAATATAGAGCCTATTTTTACAATAGTATACATGGCTTAATAGCCTCTTCCTTGACGATTGATTTGTTAAAGCCAGTCAGGAATCTCGTTCATATAGATGCCCTTTATAGCGCTATACTTGGAGGGATTCTTGTAGGCTTTGGCATTGGCTTAATGCTCCGATTTCAGACAAGCACTGGGGGGACAGACCTAATTGCACAATTTATATGTGATAAAACAGGTATCAATGTAGGGATATTAATATTTTTTATCGATTCTATTGTCATTGTAATTGGTGGTTTCCTTTTGTCCTCCACTACTTTTTTATTGTCAATTATTACGGTGTTAGTAGTTGGCATAACGACAAGTATTATCACTAGTCGTGTTTAATAACAAGATTTACTTATTAGCGTGCTTAGTTCAACATTTTCGAATATAAAAAAATAGTTCCAGTATGAAACTGAAACTATTTTGGCGTTTGATTATCGAGTGTTTTCATAAGTTTCTTCTTAGGATGCGCTGGTTTGACCTCTGCAATAAGTATTGCGAGTAAAATAAGAACAGCTCCTACAACCATACGGCTCGTTAAGATTTCGTGCAAGAAGATAACGGATAATATCATGCCGAAAAAAGATTCTGTTGATAGAATAATTGCAGCCTTTGTAGCAGTTGTATATTGATTGGCCACATTTTGAAATAGGTAAGCAATTGTTGTTGAAAAAATCCCCAAGTAAATAATCGAATAGATGGCCTCTTTTTCTAGAGACGAAGGGATTTCTCCTTGGCTAATAACCACAAGAATACCTATAAAGGAAGCGGTAAGAAATTGAATGATGGTCAGGGCAATGGCGTCCTCCTTTTGAACAAAAAGATTTGTACAAAAGATATCAAAGGCAAAAGCAACTGCACAAGCTAACGAAAGAGCATCACCAATATTCATCGACAATGAACCCTGTAATGATAAAAAGCCAATTCCTACAATGGCCATTAAGGAGCCGATGATTTCATAGCCATCAATTCGGCGCTTATAAACTGCATAGGCAATTAATGGGACGATAACGACATTTACGGCGGTTAAAAATGCATTTTTTGATGGTGTTGTATATTGAAGTCCAACTGTTTGAAGAGCAAATGCTATATACAATATCGTACCTAATAAAGCACCTTTCCATACTACGGATTTTGATGCTTTTTTTAATCGGGAACCAAATAAAACAGTTAATATTATCGATGCTAATAAAAATCTACCAGCCATCACTTGATAAGCTGTTAAATATTCTAAGGCTATGGCTGTTATAACAAATCCACTACCCCAAACAATTGCAGTAACCAATAGCATGCCATCAGCTATGTAAGTTTTCATGATTCTTCCTCCTAACTACAATAGAATAGCATAGGAAAGAAGAAAATAATTTGATTTTATTTCTAAATATTCAGGCGTTTTTTTGTACTTATTCCAAAGCGACTATTCATCTCTCAATTTGCTATGTAATAAGTACAATTTAACGGCTGCAGCTAGACGCTCATAAAATACATAATCATTATCTGCAGGTACTACTAATTGACGTATTTTAGCCATGCGATAGCGGATTGTATTAGGATGGCAAAAATGGGCAACAGCTACTTCTTTAATATTTCCTTTTTTTATAATATAAGTCTTGGCTGTTTTTAATAAATCGGGATCTACCTTATCATCAAGTAAAGGCGCTAAAAAAGAGGTGACATAATCCATGGCAAATGTGGGATCTTTACGATACAACTCAATTAATAATTGATCTGATGCAAGGGACCTATAATGACAGCTCGGTATCATGTCAATTTCAGCAAAAACACGGGCAAAAAAGGCTTCTCGTAAAGCAGTAGGGAACCCTGTTTGAGTCTCGTACCAACCGCTGTAGCCAAAAGTAAATGCTTCAGCGGGGATTGCATATAATGTTAACCATTCATGTATGAATCTTTCAAATTGAAACTGCTGAGATGGGTGAGTCATGATGATAAAAAGACTTTGCTTATAGGAACAAATTAGACCAGATTTTAATAGAGGCTCTAATGATAAAAATTCTTTATTCCAATTATAGCAGGAATCTTTTGTCCGTATATTAGCGATAAATACATACTTTTCGAAGGGTCTGTCGATCTGCTGTAAAATCGACTTCAGTTGCTCTTGTGCAAGATCCTCCTCCATTAATCTTCGTAAAATAGTTTCTAAAAAGAACGAGTAATCCTGTGTTTTAGCATAAGCCATCGTTTCTAAAATAATTTTTTCAAAAAACTCATCTCCACCAAATCTTAAGATAGGGAAATTTTGTTCTTCAGCATAATTCAAAACCTCTTCAGGTAAATCTTTAAAAATAACAGGTTTATATGCTAAGGCGCTTGCCCCAAGCTCAATCAAACTTTTGACTGCATTTAATAAATACTCGGGTTTTTGCTTTGCAAATAATAAGCTACTTAACACAACGCTGTTGGGCGTGAAAATTGTATCCCGCACATGATGTATATCTGGCGAAAATTCAAAGTCGAGTATTTCTACATTTTGAACAGCTTTATGCAAACCGTTGTGACCAGCAACAACGGTAAAATCTTTTGTAATGGGTAGTTGTAAAAAGTTTTCTACATTCATGATTGGATCATTGCCTTTCCCGTAGTAAGCTACTATCTTCTATTATAAAAGTACTCATCAATAAAAAACCATTAGTATTGATAAGAGTGTATGCCCAATGAAAAAAATCTGCTCATTCAACGGAATAACGTGAAGTGAGCAGATTTTTCAATATTTATAGATTAAATATTAGCAAAGATATTAGGCTTTCTGTTTTTTAATGGATTCGTCTGTTCTAAGGCATACCCTACATTTAAAATACGTCCTTCTTTAAAGGCAGGTCCTATAATTTGTAGACCAATTGGTAAGTTTCCTTTAAAGCCGCAAGGAACGGAAAGGGCAGGTAAGCCTGTTAAGTTGCTCGGGCCAGTAAAGCGAATAATATTATCAATTAAATCCACTTTTTTACCGTTTAACTCTGCGAAATCATCACCAATAGTACTTGCCACAACAGGTAGGGTAGGGGTAATCAGTACATCTATCTGGGTGAAAATCTCAGTAAACTCCTGCTTAATTTGACGGCGTACCTGTTGAGCCTGTAGGTAATCAACCGCAGAAGGCAATTCTCCTAGTTCAAATAATAAACGGATATCGTCTCCGAAATCTTGAGGTCTCTTTTGTAAATCTGAATGGTGTATGGCAGCTGCCTCCGAAAGGGATGTCACAAGCTCGGCCCATTCAGCATATTGTAAGGATGGAAGACGCACTACTTCCACCTTTGCTCCTTGATCCACTAAACTTTGAATGCTCGCTCGAACAGCCTTTTCTATGTCAGCATCGACATCTTTAAAGAAGTATTCTTCATTGATGCCAATGACTAAATCCTTGATATTGCCTGATAGCTGCTGCACATAGTTGTCCGTTGGTACATCGATGCAAGTAGGGTCTCGATGATCAAAACCAGAAATGACTTCAAGCAAGCCCGCTGCATCCTTTACTGTTTTTGTCATTGGACCGATATGGTCTAAGCTCCAAGCAAGTGGATAACAGCCATATTTACTAACACGCCCATGCGTAGGCTTTAAACCAACAATTCCACAGGCAGAAGATGGAATACGAATCGAGCCCGCAGTATCAGTTCCTAGTGAGGCAACACTTGCACCAGCTGCAACGGCTGCCCCAGAACCTCCGCTAGAACCACCAGGAATCTTATCTAAATCCCATGGGTTGCGAACAGGTCCGTAATGAGGGTTGTTATTGGTAATTCCCCAAGCATATTCATGCATGCTTAATTTCCCAGTGAAAATAACACCTGCGTCACGAAGTTTTTCTACGACTGTCGCATCATAATCTGAAACGAAGTCCTTATGAATTTTTGAGGACATCGTTGTTATTTTATCTTTAAAATACAAGTTATCCTTTAAAGCCATAGGAATTCCATGATACATTCCTTTGTATTGGCCTTGGAGAATCTCATTTTCTATTTTTTTTGATTGAGCTAATGCTTCTTCTCGGTAAAAGGCCATATAGGCATTAATCTTAGGTTGACTTTCCTCAGCAAAGTCCAGAATGGCTTTCGTTAGTTCCACGGGAGATAATGTCTTCGACTCGAGTAAAGGTGCCAGTTCTTCAACGGATTTTAAATGTAAATCAGTTGTCAAGATGATCACCTCCAGGAATGCTTCGCACAGCGATATCCGCATCATCAATCGCAATACCTTCTAGATGGCTGCGAAGTGACTGTATACCTTCCCAGCGTGTTTTTAATAGTTCAAGGTGTTCAGGTTTCGGTGTAATTCCTTTGTTCTCCAATAATTGTTGAATAGACAAGCTCATTAACAAGATCCTCCCTTGAATAATTTTATTATCTAAATAGGTTTCCCTATTAAGACCAATTTCAAAAAACACAAAAACTTATAATAGGTAATATAATACTATTATTACAATCATACACTAATAATAGTTTATATCAAATATATTATTTGTAATAGCATAAATATTGTGAAAAATTTACTATCTAATACATACTAAGACAAGCTTAATTTTCGGAAAGAAATATCCTGTAATCTAGTGCTAGAGTCTGCTCTTTTTACATGCGATTCACAGTCTATTTACAATCGAAGCGTACAATGGACCATAATAACCAATTGAAGAGGTGCAAGCATGGAGTCTGCTGAGGAACAAAGTATAAAAACTAATAACATTTTTTCCTTTTTAAAATATATGTATGGGCAACATCAAAGCAATACGTTATATATGAAACGTTTAAAAGCATTAAAGCAAATTATTCAACAAAATAATTTACATACATACTTTCAGCCTATTGTGGATTTACAGACACAGCAAACTATGGGATTTGAAGCTTTAAACCGTCCAGTACCCTCAGAATTGTTTAATAGTGTCGATCAGTTTTATGAGTTTGTAGGACAAACAGATCGCGTATTTTTATTTGAGTGTTTTTGTAGAAATCTTTCCTTACAACGCTTCAAGGAACGCATGCACAAAGATTTGGTGGATAAGAACTTTATAGTGTTTCTTAATATACACCCAAATGTATTATTAGATAAAAAATATCACAGTGGAGAGACACTGCAATTATTAAAGGAACTTGGCATTAAACCCCAGCAAGTAGTCTTTGAATTAACTGAGCGTAGCGCGGTTATAGATTTTGTTGAGTTTGAACGTGTATTATCACATTATCGATCCCAGGGTTATCGTATTGCGGTAGACGATGTAGGCTCGGGCTACAATAGCTTGAAAACACTTATTTATTTAAAGCCAGAATTTATTAAATTAGATCGTTCATTAATTCAATGCATTGACCAAATTAGTGAGCAGCAGCAACTTGTTACATTGTTAATGAAATATGCTGAACAGGCCAAAACTAAAATTATTGCTGAAGGAATTGAACGACAGGAAGAACTTGAGTATCTGCATCGTATCGGTATTCACTATGCGCAAGGATATGCGATAGGAAAGCCCGCAAAGGAAATACATTTGGGGAAAATAAGGGTGGGTGACCATGAAGATTGGGGAAGTCATTGAAAAGGTTCCGTGTATTGATGAATTTGTGAAAAATAAAGAAGTAGATGTGCTTTTTACGAGTAATCCTTCATTGCGTAGTGTTGTTGTAGTTCGTGATGAAAAACCAATTGGACATATTACACGTACACATTTCTATCAAAAAATAGGTACTCGGTATGGCTATCATTTATTTATGGGTCGGCAAAATCAACTGATCATTAAAGAAAATCCTTTAATTGTAGATCGAAATATACCTATCACAGAGGTCAGTACTCAAGCAATGTCTAGACCTCCGGAGGACTTATATGATGATGTGATTGTAACTAAAAATGACTTATATCATGGAATGGTAAGTATACGGGAGCTGTTGTTAAAGCTCGTCGACACACAGGTGGCTATTGCCAGCTTTTTGAATCCATTAAGTAGTTTGCCTGGCAATAAATTAATTGATGAAAAGCTAGAAGAAGCATTAAAGCTATCGCGATTTAGTTTAATATATTTTGATTTAGATCATTTTAAATCTTATAATGACACCTATGGTTTTAATAAAGGCGATAAAATTTTACTGTATTTAACAGATATACTCAAAAGACATATATGTGAGGTAGATGTTTTTTTAGGGCATATTGGTGGCGATGACTTTGTGGCGATTTTGCCTCATTATGAGGCTGCCTCGATTTGCCAGAGAATTATTGATGAGTTTGATGCATGTATTTTGAGTTTTTATGAGTTAGAGGATCTCGAATATATACAAGTTGCTAATAGGGCTGGAAAACTGGAGCCCTTAACATGCACTACCTTATCGGTTGCAGTTATTACGAATGAACATCAATATTTTGACTCCGTAGAACAATTGTCTAATGCGGTGACGCACGTGAAAAAACAATGTAAAAAAATCACAGGAAGCTGTTATTTGATTAATAAACAAGAAACCTACTTCGTTCATTAAACGATGTAGGTTTTTGTTAGTGTGTGGGCTTTCTTGGGTATTAATTCTGTAATCACCTGAGCATTTTAATTGTTTAAAGTAATAATGTTGTCACCAATCAAAGTATTAGTGACTAAAATATCCATACCACTAAAATAAATAATTATTTTTTGTACAAAGTAAGCCTTATTAAAGTAAATCATTTTATAAACGATTGTTTTAGGTTTTAAGGGCATAATGAAAGGCATGAAATCGTTTATATTTTATGAATTTATTAATCTTAATAAAACATACTTGAATTATAGGGATTATGGGTATATAATTCGATTACATTATTATAAAACACCTTAGGAGGCATTCCATTGTCGAATTTACAAATCATTCTTAACGTAGCAGTATTACTTGTGTTCGTTGGAATTTTATATGTTATGAATAAAAAACACGTTAAATTTTCAAATCGTGTTTTTGCAGGTCTAGGTTTAGGGATTTTACTTGGTCTTGGACTTCATTTTATCTACGGTATAGATTCAGAAGTATTAGCCAAAACAACATCTTGGTACAATATTATAGGTACTGGGTATGTTAAATTGTTACAAATGGTTGCAATGCCATTAGTGTTTATCTCCATTTTAATTGCCTTTACAAAAATGAAAATTGGCAAAAATTTTGGGAAAATGGCAGCACTTATTTTGGCTATTTTAATTGGTACAACAGCTGTTTCAGCAGCAGTAGGTATTCTATCTGCAACGGTATTTGATTTAGATGCAACACATATTTTACAAGGTGAAGCGGAAACAGCACGAGGGCAATATCTTGAGGAAAAAACAACTGGTTTAGCAGCACCGGATTTACCAACACAAATTGTTGAGCTATTCCCAGCAAATCCATTCCTTGATTTAACTGGAGCTCGTTCAACTTCAACAATTGCTGTAGTAATTTTCTCAGCATTCCTTGGTTTTGCTTACTTACGTGTGGCACGTAAAGATGAAGGAACAGCAGCTACAATCAAAAAAGGCTTAGATGCCATTTATGCCCTTGTTATGGGTGTAGTAACTATCATTTTACGTTTAACACCATACGGAATTCTAGCTATTATGGCGCGTACAGTAGCAACATCAGATTTCGGTGCCATCTATAACTTAGGTAAGTTTGTGATTGCCTCTTATGCAGCTTTAATAATTGTATTTTTAGTACACTTATTAATCTTGACATTAAGTGGATTAAACCCAATTACGTATGTGAAAAAGTCTGCGGAAACATTATTATTCGCCTTTACGTCACGTTCAAGTGCCGGTACTTTACCGATGAATATTAAAACGCAAACAGGGCGTCTAGGGGTATCTGAGGGTATCGCAAACTTCTCAGGTTCATTTGGTTTATCCATCGGTCAGAACGGCTGTGCGGGTGTATATCCTGCCATGCTAGCGATTATGATCGCACCAACAGTAGGCATCAATCCTCTTGATCCTGTGTTCATTATTACAGTTATCGCAGTAGTTGCGGTTAGCTCGTTTGGTGTAGCAGGAGTTGGTGGTGGTGCAACATTTGCAGCAATCCTTGTATTATCAGCTCTTGATTTGCCAGTTGCTCTTGCAGGTGTATTAATCTCAGTTGAGCCTTTAATTGATATGGGACGTACTGCTTTGAATGTAAGTGGTTCAATGACAGCTGGTGTTACAACAGCTCGTATTACAAAAGAATTGGATACAGAAATGTATAATAATAAAGAATTAGGTGCTCAAGTATCAGACCTATAAGAAGATAGAAGAACCCCCTTTAAAGGTATACCTTTAAAGGGGGTTGCTTTATATTATCTTGACATAAAAATCCTTGCCATTGATTAGCTCAGTAATCTCAGTATTAAAGTGTACTTTATAATATTCATAAATATTGTAGGCTAAACCGGAGTGTCCATTTAAATAAGTTCCCTTTTTAATTTCTTTACGTGGGTTATGGAAATCAAAATATAAGCGGGAATCCCTATTCATGGAATTTAATATGGCTAGAAATTCTTGTTCTTCAATATGAATGCCACGTGTATACCTACACTCTCTGCGATACGTATCGTGAGCAACATTTACGGGAGAAGCTTCAAGAATTATTTCTATTTGTTTATTCAAATGATGACAGCTCCTTTCGAATTGTGATCAAAAAGTCAGCTACAAACAATATATTTCATAATACTATTATATAATTGTTAGAAAATTATATCAATTTTTTCTACCAGTCTTGTTGTTGTACTTCTTCTGCTATAATCTGTAAATCGTAGGCGTTGATCATTAAAAACGTATAGTCATGAGACTCCATAAATTTTTCTGCAAGCCGCTTGATATATTTTGGAGAGCCTTCATTTTCTTCATCATAAATTAATAATAATCCATCTGTATTTTGAATAATAAATTTATCCTTCTCGATAAATTGCCAAGGTGCTTCGTACGGTTTTTTTGTAACGCTTGTGACGAAATCTGCTTGGGCAATTAACGTTTGATACTTTTCTTTTTTATGATCCTGCCAATTTTTCTCCTGCTCTAAAAAGGGTGTTATGACTGCATATTTTAAGTGAGGAAATTCCTTCTTTAGTATCCATACAACTTCAGCACTCCAAGACTCTACACCTTGTTGACCACTGATAATAACCCATTCAAGGCCTTCATCAAGTAGCGTACGTAGACGGTTTTCCAATGCCTTTTTAATGATGCTAATACCAGGATGTTTATCATTAAAAATACCAAGTTCATGTGGCTTATAGCCTGTAATCATTATGCGTGATAACAACAAAATGCCCCCTAAGCTGTATAGTAGTAGTAATAGTATACAGTAGGGGGGCAAGGAAAACGAATGCCGAGATATTATCTATTAAAATGCAATAGTGTTAAAATTACTGCTACAGCCGCACAAATACCTAAAAACCACCACGAGTCTGTAAAGTCTTCTTTAGAGTCACTATTCATATGAAGTAATTCCTTTCTTATATAGCAGTTTGTTCTAGTCTTGCTTCACCTGACCAGTCCAAGACCAATTCGTCCATATACGTAAGATTGTTTCAAATGGACCACGTTTAAATTTCTTTAAATAGGCAAGGCTGAAAACGCATTGCAAGCTGTAAACTACAATTCCGAATAGGATGCCGCCAAAGACGCCTAGTTTTCCATATAATCCAAGACCATAGCCATAAAAAACAGTTGTACAAATGATCGTTTGTAGTAAATAATTGGTTAATGACAGTTTTCCCACGCTCTCGAATGCAGGAGCAAGAAGCTGTACAGGGCGTGTTTTATAAATTAACGCTGCAAGGCAGACATAGCCAATTGCTAATAATTGAGAGCCGCCCATTAATAAGATGGAAGAAAGATTACTTTCTATAAAACTAATACTTTTACATGCGAGACCTATAGGAACTAAGAGTGCACCTATCTTATACCATTTTACTTCCTCATCCATCTTCACAAAGGCCTGCTTTTTAGCGAGTGCCATACCGAAGAGGAATAGGGGAGCATAGAACATCGGTGCAAAAATTAATAAAATGAAGACGAAGGAAGGATCCTCCATTCCAGGTACTTCTGCATTTGCTCGGAAATCAAAAATTTCAAAATAGCTTCCATTAGCGTAGACATCATCTGCTTGTTCAATGTAAGTATCCATTTCCTTTTGTTCCTTTTTAGAGGCTTCCATAGAACCGTACGTCAATGCCGTCGTTAGTACAAATAGAATACTAGCCCAAATAAATAAAGTTTTTGGTTTACGATTAATAAATGGAATTAAAAATAACATCATACAACCATAAGAAAAAAGAATATCGCCTTCCCATAATAAAATGGAATGTAATAAGCCGAGAGCAATTAAACCGGTTGCACGGCGTAAAATAGACCAGCGGCTTTTATTTTTTTTTCTTCGAATGGATTCAATTAATTTAATAAGCGAGAAGCCGAATAAAATAGTGAAGATGGGCATAAATGAGCCTTCAATTACAGTCTTTACAAAATATAAAGCGCCAGTATCTAAGGTAGAAAGATTTTTCAACTCATCTTTGCCATACATCCCAAACTGGAAAATCAGCAAATTCGCCATTAAGATGCCAAATAAACTAAACCCACGCATTGTATCAATGAAAGTAACACGATTAGTTGTCATTGCGTTTTATCTCCTTAATTGGTTATCTTATACAAGAATAGTTGAGGAAGCTTATGGTGAAATAATGACTACCTTAAAGTAATCTTAAAAGTAGGTGAGGAAATGCAGAAAGCATCCATTTTAGTGTTAGAGGATGAACGTGCGATTGCTGAAATGATTGATATCATTTTAAGAAAAGAAGGAATGACAAACATTACATTATGTAACACGATAGAAGAAGCAAAATCCGAAATTTATACTAAAACATTTGATTTTTATCTTTTAGATATTATGTTGCCGGATGGTAATGGCTTCGATGTGGCGAATATTATTCGGGAAAAAAGTGATGCTCCTATTTTTTATTTAACAGCTAAAAGCAGTGACGCAGATAAACTTCGTGGTTTTATGAATGGGGCAGATGATTATATTACAAAACCATTTAGCCCACTCGAGCTTGTTGCTAGGGTGAAGGTACAGTTAGCCCGTTACATGAAGAAAAAGCAAGTCTCAGAAAAGCACCTTTTTACATGTAGTCGTTTTACATTCGATATTGATGCAGCAGAAATCACTGTAGAAGGTGTAAAAGAAATCATTAGTGGTCGTTTGTTTCATCTACTGAAATATCTATGCGACAATCCAGGGCAAGTACTATCGAAAGAGCAAATCTACGAGCGTGTATGGGGAGATTGTTTGTTTGATGATAATACAGTGATGGTACATATACGAAAACTACGGGAAAAAATCGAAAAAAATCCTGGAAAGCCAACTTGTATTATAACGGTCAGAGGTATTGGCTATAAACTTGTTGGGGATGTTTCTTCATGAAGCCAGCAGGGAAATTAACGCTTCGTTTTGTATCTTATTTCATCATATTCTACCTATTAATCATTTCAGGCTTTATTATGAGCTTGGTATTTTTTGCAATTTTTATTAACGATCGTGTAGGGGACAATATTCATGTCATGAGCTCCTTTGAAATTGAGAACGATGCCGTTGTTGAAAAAGGAGATTCTGTTAAAATTGCTGATTATTTAGTAAAACGTGCAAAGGAAAATTCAGGTCAACTCTACTTATTTGATCAGTCGATGACCATTGTTGATTATACGGGGAATATATGTGAATTATGTGGAATGCCTGATAGCGAAATTTTCGCATTGAAACAGCCAGGTATGCATACATGGGAACTTCCAAAATACTACTTGTTATTTCTACCGATTTCGCCTGTTCGCCCACTTTTTGAGGAGGCCATTGATAATTGGTTAGCAACAGGGGGAATTTCAGATGTGACACTTCAGCGTTTAAAAGAACGTAAAGCTAGTGTTGAAATCTATGATACGCAATGGAATAGGACGGACATTATAGGAAAACGATATGAAAAGCTGAGTAAGCCCCAACTGCTGGAGGAGAAATATGATCTTTTTGAGCATAAGGAACTTAGGCAAAGTACAACATTAGCAGATGATTCCACATTTGTTGTACGCATGCCTAATCCATCCTATAAACCATTTGAAGAGCCTTTCAATAAAGCCATGATCTTGTTTGTTTCTATTTTCTTTGGCGGGCACATTATTTTATTGCTGGGCGTCATTTTTTTATCTATTAGTATTTCGCGACAATTTGTGCGCCCACTCGTTTATGTGATATCACGCATTGAGCGACTTACCCAATTCGATTACAGTGATATAAGTGATAAGAAAATCCATCATAAGAAAACAGGGAAATTGAAACGGAAATTTAAATTATTCCAACCAGTAGAGGAATCGCTGAATCATTTGTCTGAGCGACTTGATTCAAATGAAAGGCAGATTAAGCAATCGGAGCAGTTACGTGAGGAGTGGATAACAGGTTTATCGCACGACTTAAAGACGCCCTTAAGCTCTATTTATGGCTATTCCACAATGCTTGCCTCTGAAGACTATGAGTGGACAAAGGACGAAATGCGTATTTTTGCGCAAACTATGCAGGAAAAGGCAACATACATGGATGCGCTCATTCGAGATTTAACGTACACGTACCAGTTAAAAAATAAGGCCATACAACTTGATAAGGTATCGCTTCCGTTGGCTTCATGGTTAACACAATTTGCAGACGAACAGGTAAGCGTAAACGTTTATGGTGATGTGTTGCTACAAGCAGATGAACTTTTACTCAAGCGGATTATGGATAATTTATTAACCAATGCGAAGAAGTATACGCCTGTAGGCACGAAGGTAATGGTGGAAGCGCAACATACTGCTAATGAAGTAATGCTAACAATTACAGATCAAGGTCCTGGTATTCCTCAGGAAGAGCTCGATAACCTATTCGAACGCTATTACCGAGGAACTAACACTACAGATGATATAACAGGAACAGGGTTAGGACTAGCTATAACGAAACAGCTTATTGATCTTCACAATGGCACCATTAGTGTTCGTTCGGGTCGAGATGGCACGGTCTTCATTCTAAAATTTCAGTGACAATAAAAAGAGGTATCAAAATCCATTTGATACCTCTTTTATTATTGTATCTTTTGAAAACCCCTTGCTATGCAAGGGGTTCTAAAGAGCTTCTAGCTATGGACAAGAAAAAAACCCCAGCCGTACAATGAATTCAGGTC
>NZ_KQ465137.1 GCF_001308875.1 Lysinibacillus sp. ZYM-1
ATACATTACCCTAAATTCAATTGAAGATGCTTTTTTGTTTTGTCTAACCCGAAGGGGTCAGTTCACTAATCGACCATTCTTTTTTTATAGATAATTGCTGCGAAAAACCAAGAAAGAAGAGACCAGACAATAATTGTAATCACAGGAATGATCACATCTGTTATCGAATATTTACCTTCTAAAGCTTCCGCTAACAGTAATAATTGTGAGCTTGGTAACCACTCCGCAATCTTTAAGATTGGGTAAGTAGAAGCTAAAGTTGCAGCAAGTGGACCAAGGGAGAAGATAATGATAACTGGTAAAACAATTATTGAACCTTCCATAATTGACTTGGCAAATAATCCACATATTGTTCCAAGTGCAATATAGAATACGGCAGAAAGAATTAATACAATAGCTAAAATGAGAACATTAGATGGATTATATCCAACAAGAAAAATAGACATCGCTACTACGATAATTGTCACGATAAGAACAAATAAACTTTTACCAATAAGAATATCTCCTAGTGAGGCAGGGGAAAGCATAAGGCTGCGTAATGTATTTTTTTCTTTCTCCTCCGCAATCAAGCAGCATTGTATGTAGGTCGTTACCATTGAAAATGTAATATTTATTGGTAGGAAATAGGCGTTCATTGAAGATGCACCAGATTGGTTGTATAAAAATGCGAAAATTAGCGGAAAAAGTACCATCGTTGATACGGCATAGTTACGTGAAAATTCCTTATAATCTTTCATTAATATAGCTTGAATTCGTGTCATTGAAATATTCATACTAAATCACTCCCTGTTATTTGCATAAAAATATCACCTAATGTTGGCTCGTTTGTATGGATTCGAGTAACATCGTTGGCTTGCATCCATCGATACAGCTTTTCGGCATCCTGCGCACCGTTTTGGATAATTTCCTGTGTACCATTTTTAAGCTCAACAGTCATAGAATCTGTGCCAAATTCTTGCTTCAAATCGTTTGGTGCACCAATTGCACGAATCTTTCCTTTATGCAGAAACGCAACTTGGTCACAAAGTATTTCTGCCTCGCTCATATCATGTGTTGTTAAAAATATCGTTGTACCCAAGTCATTTAATTTTCGTAAACCGTTATAAATATGTTCTGTATTTACAGGATCAAGCGCAGAAGTAGGCTCATCTAAAAATAATAATTCGGGCTTATGCATAATAGCTCGAGCAAGGGTAACACGTTGAATCATTCCCTTTGAAAGCTGACTAATCTTTTTTTTGCGATCGGCATATAGGTTTACAAAATCAAGTGCTTCTTTTACGGCAGAGATGGGTAGGTCATATAACTTACTATAGAGTAATAAATTCTCCTCGATTGATAATCTAGTATACAAACCACTATTATCTGTTAAAATCCCAAAGCGTTTACGATTTTGACTTTGTTTCATATCAGCTGCTGGTTGCCCAAATAATAGAACATTTCCATCAGTTTTATCAGTTTGTGCAGTTAATATTTTAATAGTGGTTGTCTTTCCAGAACCACTTGGACCAAGAAATCCAAATATTTCACCTTTTTGTATAGTGAAGGAAACATCTTGTAATGCGGTTTCTTTATTAAACGTTTTTTTCAAATGCTGTACTTCAATTACTGCGTTCATGTGTAAGCCTCCTGTTTGTTGTTGATGTCTACACTATAAACAACTAGTGAAAGGTAAACAGTAAAAAACGGATGAAAGGCGGAAAAGTGAACCTAAATGGAACGATATTGAAGATGACAGGAGTCGATTATTTCCTGGGAAATCTACTAAATTCCGAGTATTTCCTTTAAATCTGCCAACTTATTTTTCGACAAGGGGACAACCGTTTTATCTGTGCTGTTGAGTGCAAGGCTATAGCTATTACGTGTCCATGTAATGATTTCTCGAACCTTTTGTAAGTTAACAATGTATGAACGGTGGCTTCTAAAAAAGCCGAATGCTGTCAATTTTTGCTCGAGCTCATTAAGCGATAGTGTACAAGGATATGCTTCATTTGCAACATATACAGAAACGACACCTTCAACACTTTCAATATAATCAATTTCTGGCGGATTAAATAAAATAATCTTGTCATTTTTTTTTGTTGGAATCTTATCAAGACGAATCGGGGTATTTCCAAGTTGTGGAGGTGTTTGCTCTTGATCTTCCTCTTTAACATCTAAGGCATGTAAGCCAGCCCCATCTAGTCTATGTATAACAGTACTCGAAATTATTAAGTCTTCTAGATTATTGGAAAGTACAATAATGCTCTTTTGCTTTTCGAGAAGTTTTTTTAGTATTTGGTGGACATTTTGTTTAGAAAATTCATCGATATTTTGAAATGGTTCTTCCAATACCAGAACAGTCACTTCTTGAAGGTATGTATTCAATAACTTTAATCGCTGTTTTTCACTAGAAGAAAGCTTACTAATTCTAGTGTTTTTTTGTTCGGTTAGACTAAATAGCTTTAATAAATTCTCTGTCTCGTCAGTTGTACGCTTGAAAAGCTTTAAACAAAACCGGATATACTCACGAACAGTGAGTCGCTCATAGAGAACATTTTCGCGAAAATGCGTAAATGTATCTTCTTGTTTCATAAACCATTGCATTAAAGTATGTATTTTAGAAACATCTGTGTAGATGCCAAGAATCATGCCAGGTTGTAGAGAAAGATGAATGCTTGGATAAATTACGTTACCTCCCTCTATATATGGATCAACCAGAATATCTATATTTTGTTCCATTGTTCGTTCCTCCTAAAGTTGTTCTGCTCGTAAAAAATTTACGATATCAGCGTGTGCTTGAAAGTAGCTATCTGGGCAAAAATTCCAATTAAGGGTATCCATAAAACCGTGATGACCTTGATATTGTTTAACCTGAACATTTGAAATACGTTCAAGTGCCTTCTTTAGTGCACTAACATCAAAACTACTTTCATGACTAGGTAAAATTATCAAAGTTGGACACGATGGTCGGACATCTAGGAATTGGCGAATGCGTGAGCCATAAACACAAATGACTCGATGTAAGGGGAGTGTTGATAATCTCCAGGCTAGTGTTGCACCTACACTATATCCAATCAGCACTACCTCATCATATGTTTCACATGCTTCTAGTAGTTTTTGTGATAGTATCTCAAGAGGTGCATCGAAGCCGACTGTACGTAAAAAAAAATCATAAGCTTGTTGTTCCTGTTTATAGGGAAAGGATTTTCCTTCTGGATAGAGCGAAATATACGAAACGGAAGTGTGCTCATCACAGTAGGTTTGGGCCTGTTCTTTTATAAAGTGATTAACTCCATAAATTTCATGTAAAATCAATATTTTTCTTTTCATGACGACCTCTTTTGGCTTTTTCCAATAGTGTATCAAAAAGTAACGTTTACGTATATTTTAGGAATTTTTGGATTGAGATTTATTTTATTAGAATATTAAAAGCTGTCCGACGAATCGAACAGCTTTGCGTATTATTTTTGGATCAATAATTTATGGAGTATAGATGCTGTAGCAGCGCGAGATAATGTGCTTTGGGGTTGGAACATGTGCTGTTCGTTGCCTGTGAAAATTCCTGCTTGCTGTAAAATATAAATGGCTTCCTTTGCAGGAGAAGAAATGGCAGCATCATCTTTGAATAATTGTTGAGGTTGATGTTTTGGCAATTCCATTTCTGTTAGTCTTGTAAATTGATATAAAATTATGGCAGCATCCTCTCTTGTAATAGGCTCATGAGGGTTAAACATTCCATTTGTTGAATCTACAAGTTTCTTTTCATAAGCCCAAGCAACAGCATCCTCAAAATAATCACCCGTTTTTACATCTGAAAAGGGGGCTTTTGATGTTGGGCTAATTTTCTGTGCCCGACTAAGAACCGTAATAAATTGTGCTCTCGTCAGTTGTGCGTTTGGATTAAATTGATCTTTAGTTACACCATTAAATAAATGATTATTAGTTAGTTCCTCAATGGCTGCTTGCGCCCAATGACCTTGTATATCTGAAAATAACTTTTTATTTTGATTGCCAACTGTAAAAGCAGTAACAGTACCGCTAACCTCGTGTGCAGCAAGTAATGTTGGAAGCCCTGTAGTACTAGCGGAAGCAGGCACAAATGCTAAACCTTCTGGTGATACATCTTCCTTGATGTCTTCACTAAAATCCCGTTTATTTATATATTGAATGAATGATGGAGCATAAGGATTTGTAATATCATACATCATGATGCCACCAACTCGTTCTATACCGATAAAGGCATAAATACGATCACCAATTTGGCCGATTTTTACATCCTCAGGCTCAGGCCCTTTTTTACCACTGCGATTATCAAGCTTTGTATTATTATTGGAAGCATTGAAGTATTCAGGTAATGACTCAGCAATGATTTTTTCAAAATCACTACCGCTATCGAAGACTTGTGTCATTGTATCTGCTTCATAGATAGAGAAAGATCGACCTCCAAAGCTATACATCTTTTCTGGTTGTAAACCATCGTAGTCAGATGTATCAAAAAGAACAACTTCATTTCCTTTTAATTCTGTTTCGAGTTCGTTTAAGTAGCCATTCCAATCACGCGAATCGCCTTCATTTGCTGTCACTAAATAGGTTTTACCGTTTACTTCATAGCTAGAAATTCCATCAGGCATATAGATGCCGAAAAGGTCTTCAGGAATAATGCCAATTTTTTTATCTTTCATGAAATCAAGAGCATTTTCTTCCTTACTATGATCCTTAAAACCTAGTGATTGAACATTTATCCATTTACCGGATGTAAGATCTAGCGTAGCGATTGCATTTGCTTCCTGTAAGGTCACATAGGCTGTATCGCTTTTACGATTAACAGCAATATACTCTGGTTCGAAATCTACAGAAGGATTTGTTTTTTTCTTTAAGATTACACCTTTCGCTACAAGCTCCTCACGACGAGAGTCTAAAGCATTAAAAGTAATGGTTTTTGCTTTTGCTTTTGTAATATCAGTTGGTAGTTCAATGATACTGACGCTACCTTCCGGATCAACGGCTTTTTCATAACCCTCGCGAGGTTCTCCTTCATTTGCAACTAGTACCTTTTTTCCGTCAGGTGTAAAGGTGGTCATATCAGGCTGTTTACCAGCTTCAACAACATGAAGAATTTTACCATTGTAATCTAAAAATACAGCTAGTCCATTGTCATTATAGTTCGCTGCTTGAACAGCGGCAGCTATGATATCGGAATCAGTGTTAATACTTATACTTGTCACGTCCCCATAGGAGAAGTTTGGGTAGATTTCTTTTAATGCTTTTTCTAGATATATTGTTTTCTCTGCCTTTATAGCAGAATAGGAAGAGCTTTTTGGTAAAGGGACAACTTCAATTTGTTTAGTCGTTCCATTGATCACATAATACTTGTGATTATCTGCATTGTAGGCAACAATTTCTGTTGCGCCTCCATCTTCATTTTTCACGCCAGAATCATATCGAGAGGAGACATTTATAGTAAGCTCAGGTGGTAATTTTTCTGCAGCATAGGATTGATTTCCTCCCACTAAAAAGGTAGTCGCAGCTAGTGAGCAACCGGCAGCTATTGCCGCTAATTTTTGATATTTCATAGATGTAAAACCTCCAATTAAAGTTAGTTTAATCGTACATGTTCAATGTAAAGCCCATATAAAGATTAATTAAAGAGTAATAAGAATTGACATAATAGTTCTGAAAAGGGGATTTTACTTGATAATGATTATCATTATCGTATAATGGAGTAGGAAGTATTAAGCAATTTTTTGTATGACGAAAGGTACACAGTGAGGGGTGTAGTAAAGCTGATGCTACAGCCCGATTGTTGAGATAGGGAATAACATAATGAAAGGTGTGTTAAATATTGTTTGAACAAGAATTGTATGATGTAACGATCATTGGTGGAGGACCAGCAGGTTTATATTCTAGCTTTTACTGTGGTTTAAGGGAAATGAAGACTAAGTTAATCGAATCACAGCCACAGCTTGGTGGTAAAATCCACGTTTACCCGGAGAAAATGATTTGGGATGTTGGGGGCGTTACGCCGATATCGGGAGGTCAACTGATCAAACAGTTAGTGGAGCAAGCATTAACATTCAATCCGTCTATTTATACAAATGAAAAGGTACTATCAATTGCCAAAAATGAAGAGGGAATTTTCGTCATTACAGCCGAGTCTGGAAATATTCATTATTCAAAGACGGTCATTGTTGCTATTGGTGGGGGTATCCTTAATCCTCAAAAAATTGAGATTGAGGGCGCTGAACGCTTTGAGGTATCTAATTTAAACTACACCATCAAATCCTATGAAAAATTCAAAAATAAAGCAGTCATTATTTCTGGCGGCGGTAATACAGCTGTAGACTGGGCATTAGAGCTAATGGAAGTGGCATCAAAAGTATACTTAACCTATCGAAAGGATAAATTGTCTGCACATGAGGCTCAAATTACGGAGCTTACGAATAGCACCATTGAATGTCATTATAATTCTGAAATTACGAAATTGATTGCAGACGACCAAGCAGGGATTAAAGCGATTGCCTTAACGAATTATGAAACAGGTACTGTAAAGGAAATATCTATCGATGAAGTTGTCATCAGCCATGGTTATGTACGTGATAAGGAACTACTAGATAGTAGTCCACTAGCAATTGAACGTAAAAACGATTATTTCATTGCTGGTTCTATAAATAGCGAATCATCCATCCCTGGTCTTTATGCGGCAGGAGATATTTTGCACCATGATGGCAAAATCCATTTAATTGCTGCAACTTTCCATGATGCACTACATGCAGTGAATAGTGCAAAGAAGTATATTCAGCCTGATGCTTCTGAGGGCGGTATTGTTTCCTCACATAATGATATTTTCAAGAAACGTAATCGCAAGCTATTACAGGAAAGTTTAAAATGATCGATCTTAGGAGCACTAATGCACGTTAGGTGTTCCTTTCTTTTTGTTTTAAAACGTATAAAGGAAGGGAGGCATTCAGCATAGATACACAAGAAATCATAGAACTCTATACATTGGCACCGTTAACATTTATACATAGTATTACTGACCAGATTTCTTCTGAAATGATCGCTAAGAATGCCAAGACAATGGCAAATGCAGCTGGACTTATTTTCCCAATCAATGGTATGGGTGACGTTAAAATTATAAATACTAATTATCGCTTAAAGAAAGGACGAATAATCCATGTAGGTCCGAACTTTCCGATACAATGCATTGCAACAAATGATACCCAATTTGAATATGCTGTGATTTACTTTCAACTATCCGATGGAGAACACGAAAAATCCGCTCTTTATCAAAGTCATTTTGCCTTACAATTAGCAGAACACATGAAATTAATGAACATGGTACAGCAATTAATCGAATTGAATAACAAGGGCAGTCATTTATCATTCCTGCAATCCAAAGCTCTCTTTCTAAATATACTAGAGGAAATTATTTTATTGATGAAGGTGAAAGACGATCCTATAAAAGAAAACATAGCGTTAATTCTGACGTATATACAAGAAAACTTTACAAAGAATATTACTGTTAGCGATATAGCTCTTCGATTTAATTGGGAACGTAGAAAATTTAGCTATGTATTTGAAAAAAGAATGGGTATAAGTCCTAATGTCTATTTAACAGATTTACGTATTCAAAAATCGAAGATGCTATTGAGGTCATCTGATTTTTCCATAAAAGAAATTGCTAAGCGCGTAGGCTACACAGATTATTTTTATTTTAGTCGCGTATTTAAAAAAGTGACAGGTTTATCACCGAGCAACTTCCGTAAACATATGAATTAACAAACACCTGATGCGAAAATAACATGCATTGGGTGTTTTTCGTATAGAAAGAACATAGCTTTTTCTTTTTTGGACAACCTAAGTAAGAAATAATGACATGGGGTGATGATCATGAAAATAGAAAGGTCGTCAGAATGGCAAGAAGGTTTTATCAGTCGCGTAAATCATCTTGAAAAATGGCATAGCTGGTCCTTATATAAGATGAACTATGATATTGTAAAAATGAAATTAATCCCTGATTTTACAGGACTACAGGCTACAAATTATTTACCAAATTTAAAGCCTCTTGCGCATCAGCTAGATGCAGCTGAAACAGTCATTGAACGCATGAATGGTAAAGCCATACTCGCCGATGAAGTAGGTCTTGGTAAAACGATTGAAGCGGGCTTGATTTTAAAGGAATATCTTTTACGAGGTCTTGTAAAAAGGGCGTTAATATTAGCACCAGCCTCTCTTATCAATCAGTGGATCGAAGAGTTAAATATAAAATTTCATATACCTGCTATTGCTTATAAAAAAAATTGTCCGATAGAGCGCTATGATGTATTGATCATGAGTATGGATACGGCAAAAAAGAGTCCACATAGGGAGCGTATTTATGAGCAGGATTACGACATGATTATTATTGATGAGGCCCATAAATTAAAAAATAATAAAACACAAATTTATGAGTTTGTACAAGGACTCAAGAAAAAGTTTTGCTTATTACTAACAGCCACTCCTATACAAAATGATGTTTTCGAATTGTATTATTTAATCTCCTTATTAAAACCAGGACATCTAGGGAACTATGATACCTTCCAATCAGCTTTTTCAGCAAGTAAGCATCATTTAGAGCATAATGATTATTTGAAAGAATTGGTAAATCAGGTGATGGTGAGGAATCGGAGAGAAGATACAGGTATCGAATGGACAAATCGTTGCGTTCAAATTGTGCCGATTACATTTACGGCGGAGGAAAGAGAAGTTTACGATATGATAGGATCCCTTGAAAATACAGGGTCATTTGCATTAATTACCTTACAAAAGGAAATGTGTAGTAGCAAGGAAGCCACAGCATTAACGCTAACAAATATGCTAGATGAGCATGGACAATCACAAGAAATTGAAGCCATTTTAGCAAAATTAATGACCTTAGAAGTGAATTCTAAGGCAGAAAAGGCGCTTGAAATCGTTGAACAGGCGAAGGATAAGGTTATTATTTTTACAGAATATCGGGCTACTCAAATTTATTTACAATGGTACTTACATTCTAAAGGTATAACGAGTGTGCTGTTTAACGGTAAGTTTAATAAAAGTAAACGAGATTATATGAAGCACTTATTCAAAGAAAGGGCACAAGTACTCATCGCCACAGAGGCTGGTGGAGAGGGGATAAACCTTCAATTTTGTCATCATGTAATCAATTATGATTTACCATGGAATCCTATGAAGCTAGAGCAACGGATTGGACGTGTCCACCGTTTGGGACAAGAGCACGATGTTCACATATATAATCTTGCTATTGAAAATACCATTGAAGAAAAAATCTTAGCGTTACTTCATACAAAAATTGATGTGTTTGAGAAAGTCGTTGGCGATTTAGATGCTATTTTAACAAACTTTAAAGAATCAGTATGAGGTAAGGAGAGAAGCTATGTATCCGCAGCAAGTTCATCAGTATTTAAAGGGATTTTTCGCCGAAAATGAATGCCCTATTATAGGAGAAGAGAATCATTCTTTGACAGTACAGTTAACGGTAGATATTGATAAAAGGATCATGAATAGACCATTTTATTGGCAATATGTAGAGGCTACTAATAGTGAACCAAACCCAGCTCAGGTGACCTTTATTACAGATCAAACAGCTATGGCTGGCAATTTGTTTGGTGAAGTTATTCATTATGGCTCCCCTCGGTTAAATCAGCTATTTCATGCGACAGGAGAACTAGGCGCCTATGTCCAACTGTTTGAAAAAGTTGATCATGCAATGGGGCAGGTTATCCTTACACCTTGGCTAGGTGTTAACTTTAAAGTCTCTTATTGCTGTGATCGGACAAAAGAAATGTTGTATTCATTCGGTATTAATTTATTAACTGGTGTCATCAAGGAGGATTTTCATGAATCTATTTATGCCTCAGATTTTGATACGGTACCAGCAGATAATGTATTTCATGTGCAATATATTATTAAGCCAGTACGTGCACTTGAAAGATTAAATGCAGCAGTGGAATCAATCATTGAACAGGATGATCATACATGGGCCATGGAAGCACAAAAAAGATGGCAACGAGATCAACGAGTCTTAGATTATTTTTATGAGGATGTAGAGGATAAGCCGGAATGTTATGAAATTGAAAGAAAAGCATTAGAGGAGCAATACGAATCCAAAATTAAAATTGATATTATTAATGGTGGATTATTTTATCTCTTTTAAATAAGGAGCTGTCCATAAAAAGACAGCTCCTTTTCTAATTGTCTTCAACAAGGTTTTGTAGCTGAGCCAATTTATTGTCCCAAAATAAATGAAAGTATTGGACCCAATCCTCAATTTCTTTTAAACGCTCACTATGCAAAGTATATATCTTTTCTCTACCCTTTTTCTGAGCAGAAACAAGCTCAGCCTGTTCTAATATTTTTAAATGCTTCACGACAGCTGTTCGACTTATCGCAAAATGCTCTGAAATATTAGAGATAGGTCTATCACTGGACGCAAGTAGTTTTAAAACATTTCTTCTTGTAGGATCTGCTATTGCTTGAAAAACATCATATTTAACTGCTTCTTGGATCATTAGGCTTCTGCAATTTCTTTTAATTTATGATGGATAATCATTGTCCAGCCTCCATCCATTTTTGTGCGAATGGCTTCAGTGGCAGCGTTTGCTTTTGGAATAATATGTGAAGCTTTCTTCCATCCACCGTGTGTTAATGTAAATTCTGTTTGTTCTCCGACTTCTTTTAGTTCAAAAGTAACGAACCAATCATCCTGATCCCATGCAAATCGTAGAAAATGCGGTGCATCTACACGTTCTACTTTACAGGGTGAAGGACCAAATGGTGATTGAATAGTGAATTCATGTCCTTCAATAGGCAGAAAATCATTGGGCATAAACCAAGAAGCAATTTTTTCAGCCGTTGCTACTGTGTCCCATACTTTTTCGATAGGTGCATTCAATGTAATTGTTTTGACAATATCCTGTAATTTTTCAGTCATGTTTAATTCTCCTTTGTAGATGACATATAACCATTAGGTGTTATGAATATATAACACCTAATGGTTATATGTCAATGTGAAAGAAAAAAATTAGTACCTTTCTGAAGGGCGATGCGTATGCTACAATTATTTTTATAATTTTCTGACAGGAAGTGAGGGAGAGCTATGGTGAACATCTCTGTTTTCTTAGTTATGTGCATTTTACTTATAATATTACCTGGTCCAGATACAGCAATCGCAACAAAAAACACCTTGACTGTAAATAGAAAAGGAGGCTTGCAGACTATCTTAGGTTCTTGCTGTGGTTTATTGATTCATACATGTGCAGCGGTAATTGGGCTTTCTGCCATTATTGTGAAATCAGCCTATATATTTGCCATTTTAAAGTATATTGGTGCCGTTTACTTATGTTATTTAGGTATCAAAACATTGTGGACATTACGTTCAATTCGCACACAATCACCCGTAGTGCAGGATGAAGTTAATATGGATCATAAATACTCCCACCAATCTTGCTTTAAGCAAGGGTTTCTCACAAATGTAACCAATCCGAAGGTTGCGGTGTTTTTCCTAACATTTCTTCCTCAATTTGTGGATGGAACGAGTGGAACATTTCTACCGTTTCTAGTAATGGGATTAATTTATACAGCTTTAACGGTGTTATGGTTTGTATTCTATGTATATCTGTTAGATCGCATTAGTGCATTTATGAAAAGGCCAGCTACTAAGGCAGTAGTTGAAGGTTTGACTGGTGCGGTGTTAATTGGTTTTGGCATTAAATTAGCATTGGAAAAGGCACACTAATGTAAAATACACCACTATTTTTAGACATAAAATCTAATCATAGTCGGTGTATTTTTATGGCTAAATAGATGATGAAACTAACACGTTGCAATACTTCAGTCAGAGAGGAAATCGAACCTTCTCATGACTAAATAGCTGTCTATTTGATTAGAAGTAGAAATGTTTTCATTCAAGAATCCCGTCCTTTTTTGCATCTCCTTCTTATAGTTTTACATGGAGATTTTAGCAAATAACAGCTATAGGATGCAGTTGTACTATTTTTTAGTAGAAGGATTAGCAGAGATGAAGCAGAATTTATTACTATAAGCGAACCTTTCTGAAATTTTCATAACAAAATAGAATAAATGAGGAAGATGTTTATGGAATTACGAGATTTAAAGGCATTTATGGCTGTTGTTGAACATGGTAGCTTTACGAAAGCTGCAAATGAATCATTTGTATCTCAGCCTTCATTAAGCAAAAGCATAAAAAAATTAGAAGATACATTGCACGTTGAATTATTGAACAGATCTACACGCAATGTAGAACTAACAGATGCAGGCAGTATCGTCTTTAAACAAGGACAAAAGATTATGCGTTCTGTTCAAGATTTGCACATTTTACTAGACGATTTATTAAATATAAAAACAGGTTCAATCAAGTTAGGGATTCCGCCTTTAATCGGTACATTATTTTTTCCGAAAATTGCTAGGGAATTTCATCAACAATATCCTGAAGTACATTTAGATCTTGTTGAACGAGGTGCGAAAATGGTGGGTACGTTAGTAGAAAACGGTGATGTTGACATGGGTATTGTCGTATTGCCCACGGATGAAAAGAAGTTTTCAGTTCAGCCATTTGTAGAGGATCAATTTTATGTATTTATGAATGAATTACACCCATTTGCTCAGTTCAACGAAATAGAATTGCAGGATTTAAAAAACGAAACCTTTATTATCTTTGCTGAGGAGTTTACTTTACATGATTATGTCATTAAATCTTGTAAAAGTGTTGGATTTTCACCAAATATAGGCTACAAAAGTTCACAATGGGATTTGATTGTTGAACTGGTATCTTCAAATTTAGGGGTGACGCTGCTACCATATTCCATTGCAGCTAAACAAACAAATAATAATGTCAAAATTATTCCTCTAGCTAATTTTGATATGCCATGGCGTTTGGGAATTATCACAAAGAAAAATACATATCAATCGTATGCCTTAAAGCAGTTACTTAAAACGATACGTAAGTATGAAGAGTGGTGATTTATTCCATTTTGGAATAAGTGATATTCGAATTAATTCCTTTACTTGTAAAATGTTAATGATGTAGAATTTTTCTTAATAAACGAGCAATTTTAGGGGGTTTCGAGATGAACGATGGGAAAGTATGGAATTCATTTGAAGAGGCAGTTGCTGATATTAAGGATGGGGATACGCTAGCGGTAGGAGGCTTTGGGTTATGTGGTATACCTGAAAAGTCTATTGCAGCGTTAGTACAAAAGGGTACAAACGATTTAACTGTTGTTAGTAATAACTGCGGTGTAGATGACTGGGGATTAGGCTTGCTATTAGCAAATAAGCAGATAAAAAAAATGGTTGCTTCCTATGTGGGCGAGAATAAAATTTTTGAGCAGCAATTTTTAAGTGGTGAGCTAGAGGTAGAGTTAACACCTCAAGGAACACTTGCTGAGCGTCTACGTGCAGGTGGAGCAGGAATCCCAGGTTTTTATACAGCTACAGGGGTTGGAACACCAATTGCTGAAGGCAAAGAAGTAAAGACTTTTGATGGGAAAGACTATATCTTAGAAGAAGGAATTGCTGCTGATTTTGCACTTGTTAAAGCATGGAAGGCAGATAAGCTAGGAAATTTAGTATACAGAAAAACTTCACGTAACTTTAATCCATTAGCTGCAATGGCAGGTAAAATTACCATTGCTGAGGTTGAAGAAATTGTAGAAGTTGGCGAGTTAGACCCAGATCATATCCATACACCAGGGGTTTTCATACAACGTGTTTTATTGGGTGGAAATTATGAGAAGCGTATCGAGCGTTTGACGGTGAAAAAGGGGGAAGCGTGATGGCTGATACAAGACAAAGAATCGTAAATAGAGCGGTAAAAGAAATCCAAAATGGCATGAATGTAAATTTAGGTATTGGCATTCCGACACTAGTTGCTAATGCTATTCCAGCTGATTATGAAGTACTTTTACAATCAGAGAACGGATTACTTGGTATTGGTCCTTATCCAGTTGAGGGAGATGTAGACCCCGATTTAATCAATGCTGGAAAGGAAACGGTAACGGCTATGCCAGGTGCTTCCTTCTTCGATAGTGCAGAATCATTTGCCATGATTCGTGGTGGCCATATTGACCTTGCCATTTTAGGTGGTATGGAAGTATCTGAGAACGGGGATCTTGCAAATTGGATGATTCCAGGGAAAATGGTCAAAGGCATGGGTGGCGCCATGGACCTTGTTGTAGGAGCGAAAAGAGTCATCGTTGTCATGGAGCATGTTAATAAAAATGGCGAATCCAAAATAAAAAAGCAATGCGAGCTTCCATTAACAGGTAAAGGCGTTGTACACCGATTAATTACAGACCTAGCTGTATTTGATTTTACTGAAAAAGGGATGCAGCTTATAGAATTAGCAGATGGTGTCACTTTAGAAGAAGTTAAAATGAAGACTGCAGCTTCATTTAGTGTAGCTTTAGTACAATAATTTAAGACCTAGGACTGTTCCCAGAGCTATTGTATCATCCTACAATAGTTTAAAAAGGGAGAATTCAAGATGGAACAACAATGGACAAATGAATTAGCTGTTGCACAGGTCAGAGTAGCGAGGCCAACAGATCAATTAAAGGAAATTGAACAATTTTATTGTGAGGGCATTGGATTAAAGAAAATAGGCTCTTTTTCAGGACATCGTGGCTACGATGGAATAATGATTGGTCTTCCGAATGCAAACTATCATTTGGAGTTTACAGAACATGTTGAAGGAAGTCCTTGTCCTGCTCCAAGTAAGGACAATCTTTTAGTACTCTATATTCCAAACATAGAAATGATTCGTAATATTGCCAAACGCCTGTTACATATGGGTTACCCTGAAGTGGAACCTGAAAATCCATATTGGAGACAGAAGGGTATCACCATTGAGGATCCTGACGGCTGGCGCATTGTATTAATGAATACAGAAGGCATTTAGATAAAGGAAAGAATACACGAGCTACGACTGTAGTCTCGTGTTTTTTTGAAACAATAAATACCCTATGTGGTATAATTCGCAAAGGGGGAATACAAATGCAACGAATAAGAACTTTAGACGGTTGGAGAGATATCCTAGAACAATCCTGCGAAAAACCTTGCCTTGTCTTAAAAATTAGCATGACATGTCTAAGTAGTATTTCGGCTTTAAAAGAGGTAAAGTTATTCGTAACAGAATTACCTAAATATCTTGTCATTGTGCAAAAGGAAAGAGAGGTTTCCGACGCTATAGCGCGTGATCTTCGGGTAAAACACGAATCACCCCAATTATTAATTTTGCGGGATGGTAAAGGAATTTGGCAAGCAACACACTACAAGATAAAACAGCCTCTTTTAGCGGAGGGACTAAAGCAGTATGTAAGATGAAGAATATAAAAAAGATACCCCGATATACTTTGTGGGGTATCTATCGTTTTAAATGATTAATCCTCTAAAGCTTCACCTTCATGATAGTTGGTAGCAGTTGATTCAATATCAACCTGTAGATAATTGGCCCAATCTACTTTATGATAATCCTCTTCACTAAAATAAATATTCAATACCTCTGTCATCGTTTTATCTCCATCAGGCTCAGTGAGCGGAGCATACCAGGTAATAGCGGGTGTCTTCACACCTTTCAGCTTCGACAATTCAGCAAAAATTTTAGTGGAATCTTTTAGCATCTGACTTTTCGAACCCTCTGTCACATCCGTGTCTTGAATCGATATCGTAACAACACCTTTGGATTCTTCAACAGTGAATTCATTCTTAACAATTGCTCCTACAATATCTTCAACGGAAGTATTTTGATCTACCGCTACTTCTTTGGGATCCTCATTCTTGCCGCAAGCTGTTAATAGTAGTGAAGCAAATACCATGAGATAAATTAACTTTTTCAATATCATAACCTCCCTTGTTACTCCATATATGCGCAAAATGGAAGGGAATTATACAGAAAAGAAAAAGATTGTATGCAATTTTTTAAACTTAGATTTCAAAACGTAAAATAAAGAACTAAATTTTAAAGGAGATGGTCATGTCCTCTTGAGGAACTTATAAGGAATAGGGTGAATTTTCAAGTTAAAGATACAAAAGGAACTTATTATTTTAGAATATAACAATTAATGAAACTTGGGGGAGATTTGGTATTAAAATTGTTTTAGCATAAAAAAGCACCTCAACCAAGTTGGTTAAGGTGCTGTATAGGTAATGTAATGTAAAAAGCCGCGTATGCCGTAGTTATTATAGAAAGTTTTAAACCACCACTCCTCAAAGTGGGTGTTCGCAGAAGTTTTCCTGCTTATCCTCATGCACCGAAGTGTGAGACCCGTCATTCCAACTCCAATAATAAAACTCCCTTTTACAGCTTAAAGGTTAAAACTTAATATTATACGAACAATGCAGCCTTTATGGATATAATAAAGCATGATCGACAAACATGCAAGTAAGATGATTGCTTGAAATAAGTCAATGGACAGGTGTTCCAGATCATGCAATACGTAACTAGAAATGCACGAAGAAAAGTTTTAGAGCTTCATACTATTTTCACAAATACGAACGATAAATACGAACAACCTTTGCTTATTATGGTTGACTATGTAAAGATAAGAGCATATAGAGGATTTATCTAGCAAAAAAGTAAAGGGAGGAAGCGGAAATGGCAGCTTATCCAAATTGTCCGAAATGTAATTCGGAATACACATATGAGGATGGAACAAACTATGTGTGTCCAGAATGTGCGCATGAGTGGAGCATGGATGCAACTGAACAAGAATCAGATGCACTTATTGTAAAAGATGCAAATGGTAACCTATTAGCTGATGGTGATTCAGTTACGGTTATTAAGGATCTAAAGGTAAAGGGGAGTTCTTCCACTTTAAAAATAGGAACGAAGGTAAAAAGTATTCGTCTTGTAGAAGGTGACCACAATATTGACTGTAAAATTGATGGCTTTGGCGCTATGAAATTAAAGTCAGAATTCGTGAAAAAAGCATAAAATCAAATAAAAAGGAGTCGACAGAGGAAAGTTTCCAGATAGATGTTTGAATACTTCTTAAAATCGACTCTTTTATTTTTTAATTTAAAAAAAGGAGTTGTCTCAAATATTTGAGACAACTCCTTTTTCATGACTTAATGAAAACCCATCGTAAACTGCGTAATAGAATGGCAAAGGCTGCACCCAATAGGGCAAAAATTGTATGTAAAAGAGCGATGTAGCCAGCCCCCATCACAAGTGCTCCCAATTCTGTAAAGGAGTAGTTAGTAATATAGAGCTCATTATTAAGGTTGTTGATGATGGCCCAAACGAATACAGGCACAGAGCTAATGATAAAAACAATCCAGATGTTTTTATAAAAAAGGTAAGAGAGACAACCGAAAATGGCATACGAGATGACAAAGCCCAATTGATTGCCAAGTAAAGATGAGTTAATGGCAAACATAAAAGAAAGTACAATAAATATAATATGAAAAAAAGATAACGTTTTTTTCATGGGTATGTATTCCTTTAGAACTTGCTTTGAACTAGCGAGCTGCTGACAGTGTGAACAATTTGCTAAATGTTGTTCAACAAATAGTATTGTCGGTGCTTGGAGCATTTGTTTCTTATATAGGGGTAATAAATCTTCTACAATCGGGCATTCTTCTGACAAAACTCTCCCTCCAATCAATCACCCTCCATTATACGATTTTTTAGAGCAAATAAAAAAAGCCTTCCTGAATTTTTCATTCGGAAAACTTGTACATGCACCTGACTATTTGGCTGTAAGTACTTCATTTGTTAATGCTTGAATGTCAATATGAGTTTTTTCCTTTACTGCATCTTTTAAAATTTCAGTGCGGAAATATTGGACGGTTGCCTCAAGTGGAATCGCTAAAAGCTTAGATAGAGCATTTTGATACATATAGACAAATTCTTTATCAGTATTGCCACGCTTTAATTCTGCAAAAGCTTCGTAAAATTGATCTAGTTTATCCGAAAATTCAAGTAGTCGCCCTTCTATTGTACTATCCTTGCCTTCTTTCATGCGCTCAAAGAAAATTGCCTGAAATTCTTCTGGAATCTCATTAATAATAAACTTTTCCATCATCTTTTCTTCCACATGTGCTAGCATTTGCTTCAGCTCTGGACTAGCATGTTTTACTGGTGTTTTAATGTCACCAATAAAAACTTCAGCAAAGTCATGATTGATCGTTTTTTCATATAAAGATTTCCAATCAACCTTTACGCCATTCATTTCTTCTAATGTAGCGAAGAACATCGCATATTGTGATACTTTCCAAGAATGGGCTGCTACATTATGTTCTTCAAATTTGAAACGCCCAGGGCAACGAATAATTCGTTCTAAATCATTGAGGCTTGTAAAAAATTGATGAATTCCTATGAAAATCACTCCTTTATGTTCTATAAGTGCATGTTACTATAAACAATACCCTCTTTGTGAGGTTTTCAAACAATTTAACAATGATTCAATCTGTGTTTACAAAGGATTCACAATTGCCGAATAAGCAGACAGAGGTTGAATGCTATAATGTAGGGGACTGATGAAAAGGGGAGTACACATCATGTTTTCCATTTATACGCTTCTTCTTTATATACATATTTTAAGTGCTGTTCTTTCGATTGGGCCATTGTTCGTTGTGTTAACGATTGTAAAAAAAATGCGTACAGCTTCTAATGATGAAATGCCACCATATATAGAAACTTTTAAAGGTGCTATTGCCATTGTCAAACATTCTGGGCATGTGCTTGTAGTATCGGGTATTCTGCTAATGTGGCATGCGGGTTACCGCTGGAGTACTTCGTGGATTGTACTGACTTTCCTCGTGATGTTTGCATCCATTGTATTTTTAGCAAGAGCTTTTAAACCAACATTACGTACTTTTAATACACCTGTTTATAATCAACAACAATTTGTTTCTCTGTTAAAGCGCAAAACCTGGATGTACATTTTGCTATTGCTCATCATGCTGTGGCTAATGGTTGCAAAGCCAATTATTTGGTGAAAAATTTTTTTGTTTTTGAAAAATCGCACCCCAAGGAGTGCGATTTTTTTAACTTACCAAACGTTTGAAATAGCTTTTTCGTATAAATAAATAACTGATGAGGAACAGAACAAAGAAGCAACAAGAGCTGGCTATTGAAACTTGTAAAAATGCTGTAGAAACCATTGTACGTATAGCTAATAATGTAGTAAATAATAGCAAAATTGCTATAGCGAACGGTACAAATATAAGAATCGCCAATTCTTTTGTAATAACGGAGGCTAATTCTTTTTTTGAGAGTCCCAGCTTACGAATGCCTATATATTTTTCTTTTTCCTGCAATAACGTTGTTTGTAAATAGAAGTAAAGTATACTCATGGCTGCGCTTAAGAAAATTAAACTTAACATAGAGCCAATGAAGAACATAACGCTTTTAATAAACATTTCTGTGACATATAAATCAATTTTGGATGTTACGTATCGTTCTCCAGGTAAGGATGGAATGTCATTGGTAATTGTATTTGCCAACTCGGTATGTGCTGTCCAATTGTCTAACTCGTAGATAAAGGTTTTATAAATAGGGTAGTCAATCGACTGATAAATTTGATCAGGCACAATGAAATAAGTTTGCTGGAACCCAGTAGAAAGCAGGTTTTGTTCGTTAATTTTAGCTAGTTTGAGTGACTTAATATAACGGTCACTAGCATTGTTGGTTATCGGTGCTACACCTTGATTCCCTGCAACGGCAATAAATTCATTTTCGCTAAGACTGATTTCCTGTTGCTGTAACAGGTTATAATCAGATAATGCCATATAACTGAGGCGCTGATCCTCATTTGATTTAAATTCAATGAAATATTTGTTAGCTTTTACTGCTGCTAGCTTCGATTGAAGATAGTCTAAATCTGCCTTTACCATACTGTCTTCAGCATTTGGATCCGCAATATACTGGAAGCTATATGGATAATTTTCTTCACTATCCTTTTTCACATTGTAATAAGAGCTAAACAAAATGCTTGTACATAGAAAAACGCCACTTAATAAAATTGTGATTAGAAATAGCATATTTGCATGAGATTTCATTTTTGCATTTAAATTTGACGCTAAAAGCATATTTGTATGGCGAAAATAGGCAGATGATTTCTCGAACATTTTCAAAAACAGTCGTAATCCTTGAGCAATGACTAAATAAATCGTACAAAGGATGCTAACAAAAAATAAAAAATAAAAGAGAACACCTAGGGACGCTACAATGGCATGCTCGATTTTTAGTAAATATGCTAAAAAGGCTGTCATCATACTGCTCGTAGCTAATAAAACGTAGTGTGGTCGAATCGATTTTTCGATAACGGTATCACTTTTTAAGAGCTGTATGGAGGCTTCTTTATTAATAAATGTAGTGACAACTTTGGAAATCACTATAAATAAGATTAGAAACAAACCAATGGTTAAACTGATGGCTTCTAGAGGCATATACATACTAAACGTTTCTGCTTTTAAAACAACTTTGGCTCCCATTAAGAAAAGGGGAGTAATGACAAGCCCAAGAACAATAGCTGCCATAATCGCCAACATTCCGATTAACAGGTTTTCACGGAATACCAGCTTTCTAACTTGCTTCATGGAAGCCCCTGTAATCATAAAAATACCAAGAGTTTTTGTCTTTTTACGTAAAAAGGCCTTAATCGAATAGGTAATGTAAATAAACGAAAATAAATAAACAAGCAAACTGGCCAACATCAATGAAATGCCAAGTGTTGAGTCTGGATCTAAGCTTTTTAAGCTGGGATGAAAGACGATTACTGAGAATAGAAAGAAAATAATAATGGAAAACATACTGCTTAGAAAGTAAGACACATATGTCCATTTATCTCGTAGGATATTTTGGATAACGATATGGTTAAAGCTCATGATGCCCACCACCTAAAAAAGCAAGCGTGTCCATAATTTCTTGATAAAATTGCTTACGATTGTTGCCTTGATGTATTTCGTTATATAATTTGCCATCCTTTATAAATATAATACGATTGGCAAAGCTTGCTACATAAGGATCATGTGTCACCATGAGAATTGCAGTTTGTAGTTCTTGATTGATGGAGGTAAATAAGTTCATCACATCATTGACAGCTTTTGAATCCAGATTCCCAGTAGGTTCATCTGCTAACAATAAACTAGGTTCATGGATAACTGCACGAGCGATAGCTACCCGTTGCTTTTGTCCACCTGAAATTTCATAAATACGTTTAGGTAATAGCTCCTCAATATCAAGAAATTGCACGACATGCTTTAAACGTTGGAGCATTTTAGTGCTAGGTAAGCTATCTAATGTCAGCGGCAATAAAATATTTTCTTTTACCGTCAAGGTATGAACAAGATTAAAATCTTGAAAAACAAAGCCTAATTCAGAACGTCTAAACTTTGCAAGTTCCTCGTCATTTAAAACATAGGGATTTCTATTGTTAATAACAATATTCCCAGCAGTGGGGCGATCAATAGTGGATACACTATTTAAAAATGTTGTTTTGCCACTTCCAGAAGGCCCCATGACCGCTACAAACTCCTGTTGCTTTAACTGAAAATCAATGCCATTTAATGCCTTGTAGGTAACTTCTCCGATAAATTCTTTTTGCAAATTGGTCACTTGAAGAATGATGCTTCCCAACTCGGAACAACTCCTTTAAATTGTTTTAATAGCTTTAGTATAGAAAAGGAGCGATCAATAACCTATTTCGCTTGATGACATGAATATGACAAAGTTGTCATATTCATTTTTTTAGACTGTTTGAAAAATTGATGGAAAACGTAGTGATATGGTCCGAGGAATCTAAGGTGAAGGGATGGCCTAATACAGATAAAATCTTCTTCACTAAAAATAAGCCTATGCCTGTTGCTTCTCCATTTGTTCGTCCCTTTACTCCCGTATAAAATAAATCAAAGACACGTGAAATTTCGTTCGGAGGGATCGTTTCTCCATGATTTTCCAATCTTAAAGTATCGTTGTCATAATGGACATAGATAGTACTTGTTGCATCACTGTATTTGACGGCATTATTTAATATCTGATAAAGGACAATTCTTAACCATTTTCGATCGGAATAAATAATTTGGTTTTCAGCGAGCATCAATTTTGGGAAAACTTCTTTTGAAATAAAGTAATCTTTCAAATCATTAACAACTTCTTTTACAAGCCCTTTTAAAACAATGGGTTCAATTTTTAAATCAGCTACTAAATTTGAGCTACGTTCATACGTTAATAGTTGATTGAGTGTAAACGTCAGCTTATCACACTCTTTACTGACTGTTTGCCATTGCTGTAATTCATCAAAAGTTTTGTTGGGCGTTGATTGTGTGATTAATTGAATAACAGATAACGGTGTTTTCATTTGATGTGCAAAATGTGATAGTACAAGCTGTTTTTCCTGTGCTTGCTCCTCTAATCGTTGTTGTTGTGTTAAAAATAAATACTGCATTTGTCTCAGTTTTTCGCTATAGGCTTGTTCAATTGATGCTTGTGGCTCATACAGATGAAGTTCGTCATCTGTTAGTTCATTTTTTTCTAAGTGAGCATAGAGTCGTCTTCGTCTATAAAAGCGGCCTATTAGCCAGAGGATAAACAGAAAGCTGACTAGAAAGATAAAATAGAAATAATGTGATGATAAATCATCCAATGCTTGAATCATCCAAGGTAAGAGTAGAAAGCTTATACTATAAAGAATAATAATGCTTAGATGATCTCGAAAAAACAGCCTCATTTTTCTTCCTCCACTAGTTGATAACCAAGACCTCGAATGGTTTTGATCTCAAGCTGAGAATGGATAGCTTCCAATTTTCTACGTAGTCGACCAATATTCACAGATAATGTGTTTTCTTCAACAAAAGTTTCATCATCCCAAATAGCACTTAATAGTTGTTGGCGAGCCACAACATTTGGATAGGCTTCGAATAATAATTTACTGAGTTGCATTTCTTTTAATGTTAGCAGGCTTTCGTTGCTTTCTGTTTGGAGACGGACCGTATCTGGATTTAATGTAGTATTGGCTATTGTAATGGTATTTGTGTCTGGGGAAGCATACTCACCATATGCACGCCGAAGTAATCCATTTATTTTTGCCATAAATACATCTAGCGAAAATGGTTTTGTAATAAAGTCGTCAGCACCATTTTCAATACCGTATACTTGATCGATATCATTCACTCTAGCTGAGACAATGATGATTGGGCAAGTTGACAACTGACGGATTTTCCGTGACCAAAAGTATCCATCAAAGGTAGGGAGATTGATATCCATAATGACTAGATGTGGTTGGATAGTATTAAATTCTTCTACGATGTGCTGAAACTGTTGGACGGTATGGCATTCAAACTGATATTTTGTTAAATGTTCGACAATCAGTGAAGCTATATTTGCATCGTCCTCTATTATGTATATCTTGTACATATCTATCGACCCTTCCTTCGTCCTTTACTTTATAATGTACCCTGATTCCATAAATCTATAGAAGAATTGTACCTTGAAACATGAAAGAAGAGCCACCACAAACTTGCTGAAGATACTTCGAGATACGTATTAAATTAGATCTAAAGGATTATAAAAGAATACTTTAAGTCTGTATAAAAAGAACTAATTAGTATCTATACTTTCTTTGAACATAACCACTTTTCTGAATAAAGTAAAAAGTACCTAGCTGTTAAGTTTTCTTTAAGAAGTATGACGTATGATGATTGAATAAATATATTAAAGTTTGAGTTGAAACATAGATAAGATTTAACGAAAAAATCATCTCAATGGGAGAATTGATCTATTGTGGGTAAATTCAAGTTAAAGTTATCGTTTCTTATTGTTAGTATGACGATAATGGTTGTACTCGCGACAGCTAGTGTAAGCATTTGGAGTAGCTATCAAAATTTTAATGAAATTTTGGTGGAAAATAAACAAGTTATGCAAGATACATATGTAAAGGAAGTTACAGCAATTACGGAAGGTTATCTAAAGGGTTCGATGAAAGAAGATGATGCATTAGAACCTTATATGGAGCAGGTAGTTGAAACTTCACTTGATGAAAGGGTTGTTCCTTTTAGCCTGTTTTTTACGAAAACCATCGTCCCTATCATTTTAATCATAGCTGTAGTTTTGGTGCTCGCTATATGGTTAGCATTAAAAATAGCACGGCCTCTAAATGAACTTTCAAAAATGATAGAAGCTGGAGAAGACGGGCAGGGGAAGGAAAATATTGCTGATTGGTATCATGAAGCAAAGTTGTTGAAAAAAAATGTACAAAATATGATGATTTGCGCAGAAAGTAAAATTACTGATTTAACTGATCAATTGAATTTAGACTCATTAACAGGTATTCCTAATCGCAGAAGAATGGATCAAACTCTACATGAATTAATTATTAATAAAGTTCCGCATGCTATCATCTTAATTGATTTAGATGATTTTAAAAGTATAAATGATACCTATGGTCATACTGTAGGGGATGAAGTATTAAAAGCTTTTGCTAATCATATGCAGAACAGTATGGAGGAACAAAGTACGTGCTTCAGATATGGTGGAGAAGAGTTTATGATTATTTTGCCTTTAAGAAGTATAGATGAAGCGGTAGAGCTGGCAGAAAATTTGCGGGTTAAACAAGCCTTACAAGAAACTGCGTGTGGTAGACCCGTTACAATGTCTGCTGGAATTACTGCTTTTACACCAAACGTTCAGAGTCCAAATCAATTGATAGAAATTGCAGATCATGCTTTGTATAAAGCTAAACAATCAGGAAGAAATTGTTTATGTGTGGTAAGGAATATGAGACAAATGATTATTAAATCTTGAGTGAAAGCATGCTATCGTTCTGCATTAGCATGCTTTTTATGTCCTAATCCTTTTTCTTCTTCTTGTAAAATTGCTTGGAAAAGATTTGTTGTTTCCTGAGTAGGTAAAACATTTAATTCAGACAATAGAGTACTTTTAAAAGAGTGGTAAATCTTTATAGCCTCTGCTCGGTTCCCAATGTTAGTATAGTGCTTGATTAATTGCTGGGTAGTTTGATCGGAATATGGGTTTAACTCTACAGCTAAAAGTAACGAACGTTCTTGGTTTTTGACATCCTGTACTTGTGAGTAATAATGGGCTAATTCATTCAGTAACTGAGTAAACAATTTGTTCATTAAATTTGCTTTACTGGTAGTCCATGGATAGGTCAACGTAGCCATGAATTCTCCGCGATAATTTTGAAGGAGCTTTTCAGCCCTTTCAATATCCAATCTTCCGGTTTCTGCCTTTTTATTCAAAATTATCTCCAGGTCGTGGGCGTCACATTGAATATGGTCTAGTTTTAAAATATAGCACCCGTTCCTATATTCGATCACATCTAAAAAGCCATATGTTGAAAGGGATGTGCGAAGGTATGAAACGGTAGTATGAAGTTGAACCCTTGCCTTTTTAAAATCGGTATTACTCCAAAGCATATCGATGATAGTGTCACGAGGTACAGGGATATTGAGATGTAAGAACAGTAATGCAAACAATTCTTTCGTTTTTATAGTTCGCCAATGAAGAGGTTTTCCTTCATGGGAAACAACAAATTCTCCGAAGCATTTTATTTCGAGCAACGGTTCTGAATGAGGTAGTGCTGCTAACGATGTTATTTTTGGCTGGAAGAGTTCTTCAATTCTAAGAATAGTCATCGTTAGGCGAGATTTTGAAACAGGTTTTAAAAGGTAATCAAGAGACTGAAGTTCAAAGGCTTGAACAGCATAGTCTCGATAAGCAGTGACAAAAACAATACAGATGCTTTTACTCCATGATTTTAATAATTCCGCAATATCTATTCCGTTCATACCTGGCATTTCAACATCAAGAAATGCTACTTGAAAGTCCAAGTTGGGTCCCTCACTAAGGAGATCTTTTACAGTTGTAAAAGTTTTAATGACCTCAATACTATCAAATTCCTCCAAATGTCTTTTCATATGAACAAGTGCTAAAGGCTCATCGTCCATCACTATCACCCGAATCACAATAAAAACACCACCTTTCATTCAGTCTAGAGGTTATTAGATTGGATATCTATCATAGCCACTCTGTAAGGTTGTGAAGGGGCTTGTTGCTGTTTAGCAATTCAATGGCAGCAGACGTATTTAGGTTCAATGCATTTTGCATCAAATTCAGTTGTACAGTTTGCTGATGCACCATCAACTGTGAAGACATTAGTGATTTAATTTCCATTTTCACATACCCTCTTTTTCTTCTTTTATTGTCCTTAAATAGCAATATCTAATATAAAGAATACTAGTCTAAGCATAGGTTTTTTTCCATCTAATTGGACAATTTACTAAAAAAATAAGCGAAATTGTATATTTTTCCGTTTTTATAGTAATAATTCCTAATATCAGGCAGACAGTCCTGAGTTATTAATTTGCAATCTTATTGTTGCTTGCATACTAGAATATTTGACTCTAGCGTGCTAACAGCAGACTTGCAAAAAATAATAAAATATTGGAGGTATTACTAAACATGAAGAAGAAAGCATTAGCTTTAGCAGTAACGTTGGCCGTAGGTTTGAGTCTATATGCCAGTCCTTCCTCTGCGAAAGACAATTCAGGCAATATACTATGGACACTTCCTCAAATCTATAATTTAACTGTTGGAGAGTTCCAACAATTCGCGGAAATGGATTCGATTTGGTTTTATCCAGAGCAAGACTTAGTGAAGGACACGTCAAAAATAGAAGAAGCATCGAAAGATGAATATGTCATCAAAGGTGGTGACACATTATTTTCAATTGCTCGTAAAAACGATTTAACAGTAGACGAATTAAAAGCATGGAACAACCTTGCTACAGATTTAATTTTAGCGGGTGAATCTTTGGCTATAAAAGCTTCAGCAGCTAAACCAAAACCTAACACTTCTGAAAGAGTTGCTACAAAGGCTTCTTCAACAGCAAAAACGAAGCCTGTTAGCACCCCTACAAATGGATCTGGTAGAACTTTAACAATGCGAGCTACTGCCTATACAGCCTATTGTGAAGGATGCTCCGGAATTACAGCGAATGGAACAGATATCCGATCTAATCCAAACTTAAAAGTAATTGCCGTAGATCCTCGTGTAATACCGCTTGGTTCAAGGGTTTGGGTGGAAGGATATGGTGAAGCAATCGCAGCCGATACGGGAGGGGCCATTAAGGGCAATAAAATTGATGTCTTTATTCCTACCGAGGGACAAGCAATGCAATGGGGTGTCAAAACAGTAACTGTCAAAATTTTAGATTAAGTAATGAAGGGATTTCTCATTTGAGAGATCCCTTTTGTTCTTTTAACAAACTGACTAAAATTAATGAGAAATGCATAAGTATCGACTAACTTGGAGACCATCTGAAATAGAGGAGGTATTTTTATGAAAAAAATAAGCTTAATTAGCCTTTCTTTATTAGTTTTTGTAGGTGGTTGTAGTTTTTTTGATAAGAAAGAAGAAAAAGTACAAGTAAATGCGATATCCCCCTTAACAGCTACTGCAAAAGTAGTAGGAGCAAATAATGAAAGTTATGGGAATGCGTATTTACAGGAAGAAGATAATGGCGTTATGATGACGCTGGCATTATCAGATCTACCACCAGGTACACATGGAATTCATATTCATGAAGTAGGTAAGTGTGAACCCCCTAAATTTGAATCAGCTGGTGCACACTTTAATCCAACCAAGAAAGAGCATGGTAAGTTAAATCCAAAAGGGTATCATTTAGGAGATTTACCAAATTTAGAGGTTGGTGAGGATGGTAATGTGGATCTGAGTTTTTTAGCAGAAGGGCTAACTTTAAAAAAAGGTGAACCAAATTCATTGTTAGACAGTGATGGTAGTTCAATTGTCATCCATGAATCTGCTGATGATTATAAAACTGATCCTGCAGGTAATTCAGGTGCAAGAATTGCTTGTGGAGTTATTCAATAGAAGAAATATGTAGAAAACTGTGTCCGATCATCATTGGATGCAGTTTTTTTGAGTTGGAATTAGCAGGAACGTAAAAAATGATCTAAAGATGAGATTGATTTTATATTTATAATGCATAATAAGTATAATTTATTGCATTTTACCGAAATTCTATTGTATAATTCTTTTATCAGAAAATTCGGTTAAATAGGAGGCGATATGATGGGTAAACTGTTAAACTCAAAATTTGAAACGTACTTAATGGATCAGGAATTTGACCTTAAGGAAGAGGAAGATAAAAATGAAGAGCAGTTGGCAATGGTGCAATATGAGCAATATCCAGAAGGATTTTTTACAAGCTTATAATGAATATTTGATGGGCTATGTTGAAAGGGATAACAACTTTTGACATAGCCCATTGCTTTGTTTCATAGCCAATTCTTTAGAAGCATACAAATTTATTACGCTCTTTTTCACTTCAATAGGTCTTAATGCATATATACTTTTATAAAATAGATTCATGTATAATGAGAAACAAAAATGCGTATAGAGGTGTCATTATGTCAAAAGCTATAACATTAGAAGAAACTATGTATCAATGGTTTGACCATTTTCACAAATATCCTGAAGTGAGTTGGAAGGAATTCGAGACAACAAAAAAAATAGCATCAATATTAGACGAACTAAACATTTCTTATCGCTTACTGGGCGATGTACCTGGATTAATTGCAGAAATTGGAGCAGGGGAAGAAATTGTTGCGGTGCGTGCTGATATTGATGCATTATGGCAAGAAGTTGATGGGAAATGGCAGGCGAATCATTCTTGTGGTCATGATGCTAATATGACAATGGTGCTTGGGGCATTATTACTACTTAAAGATCGACCATTGCAACATCGTGTCCGTTTCATTTTCCAACCTGCCGAAGAACTAGGGAATGGTGCGTGTGCTGCTTTTGATCGTGGTGCTGTTGATGGGGTATCGCATTTATTCGGTGTACATTTAAGACCTATCGAAGAACTACCACTCGGCAAGGTTTCGCCAGCTATTCATCATGGTGCTGCTTATTTTTTAGAGGGAGCCATTCAGGGAATTGATGCACATGGGGCGAGACCACACCAAGGTAAAAATGCCATTGATGTTATTATGGCTGTCCAACAAATGTTGAACAGTATTCATCTATCACCATTTGAACCCCATTCTGCAAAGTTAACTAAAATTTTAGCAGATGGCGGTAGTACAAATATTATTCCAGGTAATGCTAGTTTCTCAATGGATATTCGAGCACAGCATAATCAGCAACTCGAATTCCTTCGTAGCAAAATTGAATCCGGTTTAAAATCAATTCAACAGCAATTTGATATAGACATGGATTGGAAGTGGATTGATTTCACACCAGGCGCAGAAGTTTCGTCAGTTGCTGCAAAAATGGCGAAGGATGCAATTATTGAAACGTTGGGCGAAGAACATTTAGCGGATGAAATAATGACACCAGGTAGTGACGATTTCCATTTCTATACAGTGAAATCGCCAGAATTAAAAGCGGCAATGATTGGAATCGGGGCAAACTTAACACCAGGGTTACATCATCCTAAAATGACATTTGATCGCAGTGCCTTAATTGATGCTGCCAAAGTACTTGCCTGCGTATTAGAAAAAAAACCTGAATAAAAAAATATTTTTTTTAGCTATATGAAAAATGTAATAATTTTTTCATATAGCTTTTTTTGCATGAACATTTCCTGAAATGTATGGATATTCAAGGGTTTTCAGAGCTTTTTATTGCTACTTGAAAGCGTTTTATTGCCCTAAAACAAAGGGATTTGCTAGAGAAGCATAATTTTTTTGCGTTGACTTTTAATTTTTTGAATATTAAGCTAAAAAACGTAAAAAATTATTTGCGTCTTTGAAAAACCGAAAAGGGATTTGGTGCAAAAAAAGGGGATGGAAAAATGAAAAAGGATATTAATGCGGGCTGGGCACTACTAACTTTTGCAGTTATGATTATTACTATGTTGATTACAGTAGTTGTTTTAGAGCAAAGTCCTCACGTACCTCTTCTTGTCGGCACAACTGTAGCAGCAATTGTTGCCAAAATGCATGGATACAAATGGTCAGAAATTGAAGAAATGATGTATAAGGGGATACGTTTAGCATTACCTGCCATTGTCATTATTATTTTAGTAGGTTTGACAATTGGGGCATGGATTGGCGGCGGAGTCGTAGCAACGATGATTTTCTATGGCTTAAAGTTAATATCTCCAGCGTGGTTTTTAGTGACAATTATGCTGTTATGTTCAATCGTGTCATTAGCTATTGGTAGTTCATGGTCAACGATGGCGACTATTGGTGTCGCAGGTATGGGCATTGGTTTAAGTATGGGTATTCCAGCGGCTATGATTGCTGGTGCGGTTATTTCAGGTTCATACTTTGGTGATAAAATGTCCCCACTATCAGATACAACGAATCTAGCGGCGGGTTTAACAGGTACAGATTTATTTGATCATATTAAGCATATGCTTTATACAACGATTCCAGCGTTGATTATTTCACTTGTTGTTTTCGGAATTATGGGTAGAAAGTTTGCAGATGTTTCAATGCAATCAGAAGAAATTTTAACAACGTTAAAAGTGATGGAAGAAAGCTTTGTCATTTCTCCTTTACTTTTACTTGTCCCAGTGGGCGTTATTGTTTTAGTAGCTAAAAAAATACCGGCAATTCCAGCTTTAATTATTGGGATTGTATCAGGTTTCTTACTACAAATTTTTGTGCAAGGTGGTTCGGCTGCAAGTGCTGTACAAGCATTACAAGCTGGCTTTGAAATCTCGACAGGTAATCACATGGTGGATGATTTATTTAATCGTGGTGGTTTAGATTCAATGATGAATACGGTTTCAATGACCATTGTAGCGATGACATTTGGTGGTATTTTAGAGTATTCAGGGATGTTAAAAGCTCTTATGAATGTAATTGTGAAGTTTGCTAAATCTACAGGAAGTCTTATTGCTTCAACAATTGCAGCCTGTGTAACAACAAACGCAACATGTTCTGAACAATACATTTCAATTGTAGTCCCTTCACGTATGTTTGCAGGTGTCTATCAACAACGAGGCTTACATTCTAAAAATTTATCTCGTGCGTTAGAAGATGGGGGAACATTAACATCTGTTTTCTTCCCATGGAATACTTGTGGTGTGTTTATTTTAGCGACATTGGGTGTAGGCGCTATGGAGTATGCACCATATGCCATTCTTAATTTTATGGTTCCTATTATTTCTATTATTTATGGATATATTGGATTTGCCATTGTTAAATTAACACCTGAAGAAATGGCAGAAGCAGAGAAGCGTAAAAAAGAACAAGAAGTAGAAAACACTGATAACATGGTAATGGTTGATTAATGATATGAATTCTCGTAGATGCTTGTACATTTACGAGAATTCCTTTTATACAGTTGTTTAATAGGTTGCGAAATTCAATTCATAAATGGTGCGGGGTCGACCTTGTTGATGGGTCATTTCTTCGCCAACTACTTTTGCATAACCTTGATCTACTAATTTCTTGATAATACGCTCAGTTGTACGTCTAGTAACTTGTAGATATTCGGAAAGATTCTGTGATGTAAATTGTGCTGTTTGCCGTTCGTGACTAAAATTAATTATTTTAGAAATATTTAATGGACTTAAGCTTGTGAGTTTGGCCATTTGTAATACATAAGGATCGTCTGTTTTTAAAGATAACTTCGCTTCTGAATTTGGAAAAGGACCTAATAGGTTTTTATGTTCATCCAGAATATAAATTTCACAAGGTTTAGAAAAGGTTAAAGCATGCTGAGCATTTTGGGTGGCTTCTAAAATGGAGTGACCATATCCAAATGCTAATTTAAAAGGTATTTCAATTTGTTGGATTAGCTCTTCTAAAGTCTCCTTTTCGAGCGCGTTCTGTAAATGACCAGCAGTTGTGTAGAGCTCAAAGGTATGCGATGAAATTTGTTTATAGGTTGAAAAGGTAGCCTTCACAATTTGATTTAAAATAGTTGAGTCGATGGAAGAATCATTAGGGATTTCTAAAAAACCAACTACGGCTTTAAATGATTCGGATTTCGATAAGAGTGATTTTGATTTAGTTTCTTCGAGACATTGAATAATAGAATTCGTGGCATCTATCATGCGCATTGCGGGTATTAGACGTGCTTGTAATTCATCATAAACACTGTGAATACTTGTAATCACAAAATCAATGTTCTTGGCATTCCATAAAGCAATGTGACGTCTTAAAATATTTTCAGTAGGTTCTGTAATGGATATATGTTGAACATGTGGCTTTTGACCACCATATTCAATTTCTGCTAAAACATTGTCTACAAATGATGGGTTCATTACATCAATAGAAATTCTGTTGATTGGTACAGCATGTTTCGCTACTAGTGATAAGAGTGTCGTAGAGATAGTTGTTTCATCTTGTTTAATATAATTCCAAGGAATTGGTATTACCGGAAGAAAAGATTGGGCATATAAAAAGGGTAATGTCCCTCCGAACAAAAGTGCATCGCAAGGTTTAATTTGCTTCACTAAAGTAGGCGCCTCAGAGGGGTGACTGTAAAGATAAAATTCTAATTGAATATTGTCTATATTTTGTGCGATACTAATAATACGCTTCATAAATGCTTTAGAACAAATAATCGCTATTTTGGTAGACATGGGCATCGTTCCTTTTCTATTTTTTTAAACATTTAGCGACGTATTAGCGACATCTATGACGACAAAGGAGACTGATTATTGTGAAAATCCAACAAGTAGAAATTTATGCTATACATTTACCGCTAATTGATCCATTTATCATTAGTTATGCTACATATGATACAATGCCTTCTATTATTTTAAAAGTAACAACTGATACTGGTATCGTTGGGTATGGAGAAGCGGTTCCTGATGAACATGTTACTGGTGAAACTTGGGAAAGTACGTATGCTGTTCTTCAACATCAACTTGTACCCGCTGTTATTGGAGAAGATCCAATGGCTTTTGAAAAACTGCACGATAAAATGAATACGATTGTGAAAGATGTACCTGCAGCAAAAGCAGCTATTGATATTGCTTGCTTCGATATCGCCGGGAAAGCATTAGGAGTTCCGGTATATCAGCTTTTAGGTGGGCGTTATCATGAAAAGTTCCCAATTACACATGTTTTAAGTATTGGAACACCTGAAGCAATGGCAGAAGAGGCTGAGAAACGAGTAGAGATGGGTTACCGTTCATTTAAAATGAAGGTAGGTACAGAGGTAACTCGAGATGTTGCTCGTATTAAAGCAGTAAGAGAGCGAGTAGGTGAAGATATCGCCATCCGAGTAGATGTCAATCAAGGGTGGGGAAATGCTGCGACTACTTTACAGGGCTTACGTGCGATGAAAGATTTAAATATTGACTGGTTAGAGCAACCTGTTGATAGTGAAGATATTGATGGGATGGTAGAGATTAAGTCGAAATCAGATGTGGCTCTAATGATTGATGAAGGCCTTCGTGGCGTACGTGAAATGCGTGAAATCATCGCCAAGCGTGCTGCAGATAAAGTAAATATAAAATTAATGAAGTGTGGAGGCATCTATCCAGCTATGAAGCTGGCGGTTATGGCAGAGATGGCAGGTATTGAATGTCAAGTCGGGTCTATGGTAGAGTCTTCTGTTGGATCTGCAGCAGGCTTCCATGTAGCATTTTCTAAAAAAATCATGACAAGTGTAGAATTGACAGGCCCGCTGAAGTTCTCTAAAGATGTGGGCAACCTCCAGTATGATGTTCCTTTTATCTGTTTAAATGAACAGCCTGGGCTAGGTGTTGATGTGGATGAAGTTGTCATCAAGGAATTATGTAAGTTCTCAACTGTTGTAACAGCCTAAGGAGGCGACACATGGAAAAAATTTATGAAGGTATGCTTGGTAAGGAATCATACTTTGTCACAAAGCTAACACTTCGACATTTACAACAAATAGAGGAGTTGCAGGTGGAGGTTTATGAAGCTTTAGCAGACCAAAGCATCTTACAGCCATTGAGCACAGAGGAATTTGAATATATTCTAAATGGTCATGGTATGATGATAGGCGCCTATGTAGAAGATGAGTTGATTGCCTTTCGTGCCCTATTAAATCCTCCTTTTGATGAGGAACATCTTGGTTATGACTGTGGAATTCCAGAGAACGAATTTAATCGAGTTTTATATCAAGAGATATCGAATGTTTCACCAAAATATCGTGGCTACAGCCTACAGAAAACATTAGCTACAGTGGTTATGAGTAACATCGATTTAGGAAAATACGATTACGTATGTTCAACAGTCAAGCCGTATAATATTCCGAGCTTAAAAGATAAGTTTTCACAAGACCTCGTTATTAAAGGATTAAAAATTAAATATGTAGATAAACTACGTTATATTTTCTATAAAGACCTACGTCAAAAGCTCCCTTTATTTACAGAAAAACAAGTCATCACAATGGGGGATACAGCAGCTCAACAACATCTTTTAAAACAAGGTTATCTTGGTACGTCTATGTATGAAGAAAATAATGATTGGTTTGTTGTATACCAAAAATAAAACCTAAAAAGCCTTACCCTTCACATTCAACTGTGGAAGGTAAGGCTTTTTTAAGTGCTATTAATTCTTCATTGGACAAAAGCCACACGCCATTAATCCAGGTATATCTTTCGAAAAACAACAAGATTTTCGAACAGGAACATTTACTAAATTAGTCGGACTTAGACCACCTGTATATTGTGCCCACCAAGATTTATTGGAGAAGCGTGCCCATGTTATAGGATCCTCCAAGATCTCTATATCCTCCATAGCTTGATCAGCTAAGCCAGGATTTGAGAGTAGAATATGATAATGCCATAGCAAATAGCCAAAGAAATTTTCCCAAATAGTAAGAGGGGAGATTGATGTTACTTTTCGAAGCTGTTGAACAATCACATGACCATCATATAGGATTTTTTCAATGACAGCTTGACGTTCGGCCTCCTCAACATACCGCCAATCATTTGGATTAACAAACATCGCGACAGTAAAGCTGTTGAATTCCTTGGCAGCATCAAATCGTAACTCAATCGGCTTACCATCCCACACCTCGTCATAAGCACAGAGCATATAAAGTTGCATAGCAAAAAACATCCCATAGCGGCGGGCAAAGTGAGAGATAGCGGCAGTTTCCGTAGCAGCATCTGTGATACCCATCATGAGATTTAAAAAATCAGGATGGTAAAAGTCTTTATGTATATCAGCTAAAGTAAATAACGTTCGTTTTGGTTCAGTTGTATAAATACTATAGGAGTTTAATTGTTGAACTTGATCCATCGTTAAAGCTGGCATGATGATCCCCTTTTCTTAAGAGCTTTCGTTAATTCAATTATAAAGTAATCATTTTTGCTTCACAAATGGTATGTCATATAGTAAAATACATTAAACATATAAGAAAGGTGGGTTTTAGATTGTCATTGCCTCATGCAATTCCAAGGCCACTGGTACGACTTAATCAATGGACGATTCTTTTAAGTGTGATCTTTACATGGATAACAGGGATCGTGTGGATATTAGCTATTCCATTGGCTGCAAATTTATTGGGTGTTTTATGTAACTATAACCCCATTATTCGTTCTGGGAAGCTGTTTCTCAAAAAAGCTCCATCTGCCTATATACCGGAAGATGCACAGCAGCAAAAATTTAATGCCAGCATTGCTAGCTTTTGTTTGACTGGTGGTCTGTTAAGCTATTTATTAAATTGGCATGTAGTTGGCCATATCTTTACGGTAATGGTAGCATTAGCTTCTTCCATTGCTATAGCAGGTTTCTGTATAGGTTGTTTTTTACATTTTCAACTGAAGCAATGGCAGTACCGCCGCTCGTTAAAAAAATCTTTTTAAAAAATTATTAGATTATTGTTGACAATTTAATTGATAATGATTATCATTATCGTATAAAGATTATTCCTCCACTACAATACAGTGTAGAGAGGATGAACTTTAGCTACTTTTCTCCAGAAGTTTGCTAGTTCATGATTACGCTCCTAAAACCCCCCTCATTTTTTGGGAACGTGAAAATCTCAGACGGCTCATTCTATTATAGAATGAAGTCGTCTTTTTTTAGATAAGCCTAATTAACTCGAAAATGCCATCTGTAGGGGTATTTATTATCTAGATACAGCCAAGAAAAAACAGCCCATTAAAAAATGAGCTGTTATGAAGAAGGCGTTTGTTGAACAGCACTTTTCTTCCCGAGAATCATTGTATAATAACTATGCAGTAGCATTCCGACAATAATGACGCCTAGACCTGCCAGGGCAATCGAGTTAGGGAATGGAATACCTAATAATATAACCTCACCAATAATGACAAAAAGAATTTCTGTTGATTGGGTAGCTTCAACAGCAGCTAATTTGCCTTGATGATCTCTTACACGATCTGTTGCAATGAAAAATAAAATAGTTGCTATGACGCCTGAACTAATACCAACAAGTAATGATTGGAGTAACTGGCTTGTTGAAGGGAGTCCGACTGTGAAAAGGGCATAAATAGCCATGATAATCCATGCTGGCATCGAAGCAATCGTCATACCAAGAACACGTTGGAAGGTATCAATACGTCCTCCACAGACGTCCATCATTTTACGATTACCGAGAGGATAGGCAAATGCAGCGACGATGACAGGCAAGATCCCAAGCATTAAACTTTTAAATGAAACCGATTGTGCCTGAGGTATTTGGATTAGTAAAATACCTACTAATATGACACATGAGATTAGAAGCGAAATGAAGGGTATTTTTTGACGTACTTTTTTGCCAGCAATAACTGTCATAAAGAGTGGAGCTAATAATACGCCAGCAACAATGGTAAATTGCCAAGTGCCAGAAACCAACCAGCCTGGGCCAAATGCAGCGGCATAGGTTAACGGTGCATAGAATAAAACAAATCCTACAAAGCTCCAAAGAAGCCAAGCTGTAGGCTGTGCTTTTATCTCATTAGATAATTGTGAAAAGCCTTTGCGATAAAACACAATGATAAGCAAAAAGGGTAGCATGAAAAAATAGCGTAATGATGCGCTCCATAGCCAGCTACCACCTTGCATTTCCATGGCATGATTTAAAATAAATGTTACAGCAAAGAAAAGGGAAGCTACTATGCCTATAGCAATTTCTTTCATAAGAATCACCTCAATTTGAGTTCATAGCTCAAATCCTTTATGTAATTTGAATATTCAGTAATTAATGCAGAAAAAATGACGAAGAAAGGAAAGAACCTTTCTTCGTTACTGGCGTCCAGCATTTCAAGTTCACTTGAAAAACTTCATTGATACAAGGTAAACTATTTTGCCTGTTGTTCAAATAGCTGAACGATTTCAATAATGACTTGTGTTGCCTTCTCCATTGTTTCAGCAGATACATATTCAAATTTACCATGCATATTTTCGCCACCAGCAAAAATGTTTGGCGTTGGTAAGCCCATATAAGATAATTGTGAGCCGTCAGTACCACCACGTATAGGTAGGGTAATTGGTGCAATATCTAATTTTTCCATTGCCATCCGAGCGATGTCAACGATTTCTTTTACAGGTTCGATTTTTTCACCCATATTATAGTATTGATCTTCAATAGTAATGCTTAAGGCATTCTCACCAAATTGTGCTTGAATTTTAGCTGCAGCATCTTGCATTAATTGTTTCTTCGCTTCGAATTTTTGACGATCATGGTCACGAACGATATAAGATAGCTCCGTATGCTCGATAGCCCCTTTAAAGCCCATTAAATGAATGAAACCTTCATAACCTTCAGTCTTTTCAGGAACTGCATCTACGGGCATTTCATTTTGGAAGGCAATAGCCATTGTGATGGCATTAACCATTTTATTTTTAGCAGATCCAGGATGAACGCTTGTTCCTTTTGTTATTACCTTTACTCCAGCAGCATTGAAGCTTTCGTATTGTAGCTCACCTAGTGGTCCGCCATCCATTGTATAGGCATAGTCTGCTCCAAATGCAGCCACATCAAATTTATGTGGGCCACGGCCGATTTCTTCATCCGGCGTAAATGCTACACGTAGTTTACCATGCTTAATACTTGGGTTTTGAATAAGGTACTCCATAGCTGTTATAATTTCAGCAATACCAGCCTTATCATCAGCTCCTAATAATGTAGTGCCATCAGTTGTAATAAGTGTTTGACCAATGTAATTTTCAAGTTCAGGGAAATCAGTTGGTGACATGACTAAGTTTTCATTTAACTGAATATCTCCCCCATCGTAATTATCTAAGCGCTGTGGGTTTACATTTGTACCTGTAAAATCTGTAGTTGTATCCACATGTGCTAAAAAGCCAATAGTTGGAATGTATTTATCTGTATTTGCTTCTAATGTGGCAAATAAATAGCCATTTTCATCTAATGTAATGTCTGTTAAGCCTACAGCGGCAAGTTCATCTTTCAAAATATGTAACAGATCAAATTGCTTTGGTGTAGAAGGAGTAGTTTCGCTTGTGAAGTCTGATTGTGTATCAATTTTTGCATAGCGTATTAATCGCTCAATTACTTGTTCTTTCATAAGTATGGCCTCCTAATGTGTATGTGTAATTATTGTAACACTTTACTTCGGATTTCGGAATATTGAAGAATACTTAAAGCAATTAGTAATTGTGCGCTATAGTAAGTCAACATAATTACCTCATGTGAAAAAGCTAATGGCATCACAAACTTATTAATTGCTAAATAGGAATCCGAAGCAATAAATAACAAAGCCCCAATTGTAGCAAATTTAGATCCTGTTTTAATTGCTGTCCATCCCATCGTTAAAATGACCGAAATATAAGCAATCACTGCAATAGCTAGGATTGTTTCACCAGTTTTAAAGACGGACCCTGCGATCCAAATAGCCATTCCTGCTCCGTAAAGTAATAAGAAAATTTTGGCCCACGTTGGTACTTGTCGTTCGTTTGCAGTAGAGAAGGCAAAAATATAAAAGATATGACCGATAAGAAAACTAGTCAACCCAATTAAAAACCATTGCAATGTGTAGTCGCCAATCATACAAAAAACAAGACCTGTGATAATCAACAGTTGATATTTTTTTATATGTACGGGTTTCTGAATGGCAGCTAAAATGATCAACAACAACATTGGGATGACTTTAAAGATTAGTTTTAAACTTTCTGCAATTTGGGAAAAGAGAAAAATGTAATAAAGACCAAATAAAATGATGAATGCTATTAATAACTTTTTAAACAATTTTTTCAGCTCCTTTTCTATTGAAATTCTTTCTTTATGATAGAATTCCTTTATTCCTTTTCTAAAAAGGGAATTGCATCTTGATGAAGCAAATATTTTTTATGAATCGTCCGGTGCTGAAGATTTCACATCTATAGGTGACGTGCTGATTACTTAATGGACAATTCATTTAGTGGGTGTCCAAACACTCGCTGAAATAGGGGAACATCGCCAAAGAAGTGTCACGTCCTGTGGCAATGTCGGTGTGACCAACATCATCTGCCCCAAAACCTCTGGGAGATGTCACGGATTTTGAAGTGAAGCTTTTCAAGAAAGGTATGAAAAAATCTGATTCAATTACGCCGGGACACAATTGATAGAGAGCGTGTCTTTTTAATATACCTTATGTATGAAACTTTTTTAGTATGTAACCGTAAATAAGAAGACAGAAAGCTTTAAGAGAGGATGAACCTAATGACTAAGCTACTGATAGCTTCTGCAGTCATTGCAATAATCGCGAGTGTGTTAGTAACACCGCTTATTACCAAGAAGCGAGAAGATGGAAAATCTAGAAAGGTGATTGGATACTTTTTTATCGGTGTCTTTGTGCTCGGGTTTTTAGCAACAGGAATCACTTTATATGTAACGAAAATTGACGTCAATTGGCTTGTTTTCTGGCCTGCTATTATTTTATTAACGTTAATTGGTGCAATGCTTGCAAGTGGCATTGAACGAAAAATAAAGGGTGTTTTATTTTTAGCTAGTTTAGGTGTAGCAGTCTATGTTCTGTCTGCACCATTATGGAATGCAAATGAAAAATTTAAGTCTTCAGAAATGAAGGAAGAGGTGGAGCTAAAGCCATTCGATGAAACACAGACACCTGCAAGTGTTCCGCCGAAATTTGCTCGCAATAAAATGAAAAAGGCTTTCGGACAAGTGCCGAATACTAGCTACTATGAATTAGGACGTTTACAGATTCAAAAAGTAAAGGGCGAATATGTTTATATTGCACCAGTTGAATTTTCTGGATTCTTTAAATGGATGAATGGTGATACAACGCCTGGTTACTTTATTATGAGTGCTACAGATTCAGCAGATAATCCTAAATTCGTAAAAGAGGAAATGAAATATGTTCCTTCAGCCTATTTAAATGCTAATTTAGAACGTCATATTCGTTTACAACATCCATTCCTTATATTTTACGGAGATGTACAACTTGAAGTAGATGATGAAGGTAAGCCTTATTACATTCGCTCATATGGAGAATTTATTTCCGGCCGTAATGGCTTTGATGTGAAAGGTATTGTCTTGGTTGATGCACTTACAGGAAAATCGGAAGTTGTTAAGCTTGGTGACATACCTGAATTTATTGATGGTGCTGTTTCACCAGAGACAGTAAGTTTACAGAATAGTTATTTTGGTAATTATGTTCATGGTTTTTGGAACAGTATGTTTGGTAAAAAAGATGTAAAGATTCCTTCGGATGAAGGAACTGAATCGAATGTCAGTCCTATTTTCGATGAAAAAGGGGATATGTATTACTTCACAGATTTTACAAGTCCTAAAGAGGGCGTAGATTCCATGTTAGGCTACTCATTAACGAATGCACGAACAGGAGAAGCAACTTATTACACAGGAAATCAAGATTCAAGTTATATGGATTCACAAGGGAATTTGCAAATTATCGAAAAGAAATTTATTGAGAAAAAATGGGCTGGCGAAATGCCTGTACTATATAACTTTTATGGGGAAGCTAGCTGGCTGACAGCAGTGCTGGATTCAAACGGATTTTTACAAAACTATTTCATCGTTTCTGCAGCCAACCCTGAAATTTCTGTTTATGCTACCACTCCAAGAGAAGCGCTGAAACTATATAAAACAGCTTTAAGTCGTGGAGGAAATACGGTCGATGGAAGTTCGAATGCAGAGGAGAAACAAGCTAGCGGGAAAGTAGTACGAGTATACAAAGAACGTCTAGGAGATTTTACGACTATCTCATTCTTATTAAACAATGGTGATAATTACTTAGTAAGTGCCGAAACAGAACCTTTAGCCATTTATTTACAAGAAGGTGATGAGGTTATTCTCAAATATGGTGATACAGGAGAGCAATTCTTACCAGTCCGATCTCTTATTATTAAAGGGTTACAATAAAAAAGTAAAAAAGACGATCTTGTTCTAAATCAAGGTCGTCTTTTTTATGTTTCTTGGTTTTGAATATAGCTAATCATTTTTTCTCGATGGTTTATAAAAAGTGTATTTGCATGATCATTTAATGTGAAAATATCTTGTAAGTACCCTTGTAGCAATCTTTCCTCGTATGCAAAAGCTTGGTTGTCCTCATTTTCTAAAATATAGGATAGTAGTAAAGCGTGTAAGACCAACACTTCTAAATTTTGAGTATTAGTAATAAATTTTAAATTGAGAATAGAAGTATGGGCAACAAACTGATTGACATAGTCTATCGCATATTTATAAAAGGCTAAATCATTAGTTGGTGGTTCAAGTCGTTTTCTTAGCTGGGTGCAAGCATTATTCAGTTCTTCTATTTTTAAAAATAAACCTCTTACACTTCTCTTATGTTGTTGTTCTAAGGTGCGAGCAAGATGCTTATTGATATAGGACATTGCTTGTATAACTCCTTTCGTAAAAACATAATCATTTATTAATATGAATGGAATTGCTGGAAAATGGAAGAGTCTTTTCGTTTAATTTGTAGCTGTATTCAAAAGATATATCGAGACAAAATAACTAAACTTAATACAAATAGGTAAATAAATTATGAAAAAAATGGGGTTATTATCATTCGATAGTAACCCCGTTTTTACGGAAATGAATTATTTCCAATTAAATCCTTTAGTAGCTAAAAACTCTTTTATATGAGGACGACGTTGTTCAATTAAAAAATCAGCCATTTGTTTTGTCCAATTATCAATTTTTCTGTTGGATGATCGATTATTATAATACATTTCCATTGTTTCATTATATGCTGGTAAAAGTTCCTGATACTTTTCGGCATTGTATTCATTTTCATGTAATACGGCAGACACAGGTAAGCGTGGTTTTACGTCATTACGGCGAGTTGGTACGCCAATCGTTAGTCCGAATAATGGAAAAACGTAATCTGGTAAATTAAATAATTCACTTATTTCTGAAGGTTTATTGCGTACACCTCCAATATAGCAAATGCCATATCCCATTGATTCTGCTGCAATAACAAAGTTTTGTGCAAACAATGATACATCTGCTACCCCAACAAGGACATTTTCGGCTGAATCAGCTAGGATGTCTACTCCTTCTAATTTACCAGCGGTTTGCAGGCGCTTGAAATCGACGCAAAAAACAAATGCACCGCCGGAAGTTTCATATTGACGAGGGTTACCAGAGAGTAAGCCTAATTTTTCTTTTTTGTCTGCATTTGTTACCCATATAACACTATATGCCTGCACAAAATGTGAGGTTGCAGCCATTTGCGCTGTTGCGATTAATTCTTCAATAACTTCTTTTGAAATCGGTTTGCCATCATAGATCCGTACTGAGGAATGGTTTCGTAATAATTCTTTAACCATTTGCATACTCTCCTTTGTGTCTTAAATATATCAAGAGCATAGCACGCTTTCTAATCAAAATCGAATGAAGAGGGATATATAGTTATATTTAAATAGTTTAAAAATGTAGAAATTATCTCGTAAAGTAAAATATTTCATTTGATATAGATTAAATATTCTAAATAGTATAAAATTATGGAAGCGACTGTTTATTTGGTTGTGCTACCAAAAATTAGATTATCTTTATGTAGAAGAGGAATAGGGATAGCTCTTGTAACTAAAGATAAAGCCTCTTGCAGATGTTGTTTCACCAGAGGTAATTTGATGACAGAGATAATGAAACCAAATACTAGTTGAACAAAAATAAATTGGGATGGAGGAATAGGGAATGGAAGAAAAGTTAGCGAAAAAGCTTCGTCATGAGCAATTGCGGAGTAAGGTTGTAACAGCAGAAGAAGCAGCATCTTGGATTAAAGATGGTATGGTATTAGGGATGAGCGGATTCACTCGTGCTGGTGATGTAAAAGTCGTACCACTTGCACTTGTAGAGAAAGCTAAAAAAGAGAGTTTCCAAGTGGATGTATATACAGGTGCATCTCTTGGTCCTGAGGTTGACCAATACTTAGCGGAAGCTGGTGTTATTCGCAAGCGCGGACCTTTCCAAGCAGATGCTGGTATTCGTAATAAAATTAATAGCGGTGATATCACATTTGTGGATGCACATTTGTCTCATAATGCGGAGCTGGTACGCCAAGGCATTATAGGACCTATTGATTTTGCGATTATTGAAGCGGCAGCTATTACTGAAGACGGTTTATTAATTCCTACAACTTCAGTTGGTAACTCTCCAATTTTTGTGCAAGAGGCAGATCAAGTCATCATTGAATTAAACGTAGCACAACTTGATGCATTAGAAGGAGTACATGATATTTTCGTTCCTGCACAACAAGGGAAGCGTGACCCAATTCCATTACAAAATATATCCGATCGTCTCGGTACAATTGGTATTCCATTAGATTTGGATAAAGTTAAAGGTATCGTAGTTTCTGATATTTTAGATGCGCCATCAACGATCGTACCTGCTGATGAGGAAACAGATATTATGGCTAATCACCTATTAAATTTCCTGCGTGAAGAGATTAAAGTTGGCCGTTTAACAACAAGCTTGCGTCCTATCCAATCTGGGGTTGGATCAGTGGCGAACGCGGTATTACTAGGCTTTAAGGATTCTGAGTTTGAGAACTTAGAAGTATTCTCAGAAGTACTTCAAGATGCAGTATTTGAATTAATGGATGCAGGAAAAGTGAATTTTGCCTCTGCTACGTCCATTACCCTCTCTGAACAAGTAGGAAACCGTGTTTATGGGAATTTCGAAAAGTATGCGGATAAATTAGTATTGCGTCCACAAGAAATCTCTAACCAACCAGAAATCATTCGCCGACTCGGATTAATTTCAGTGAATACAGCATTAGAAGTTGATATTTACGGAAATGTTAATTCTACGCATGTTTCGGGTACCAAAATGATGAATGGAATCGGGGGGTCTGGTGACTTTGCCCGTAATGCACGTTTAGGTATTTTTGTAACTAAATCCTATGCAAAGGGTGGTAACATTTCGAGCATTGTCCCAATGGTATCGCATGTGGATCATACAGAGCATGATGTTGATGTTATCGTAACAGAACAGGGAGTAGCTGATTTACGCGGACTTGCTCCAAAAGAACGAGTAGGGCTAATTATTGATCATTGTGCACACCCAGATTATCGTGAGCAGCTTTGGCAATATTTTAATGATGCCAATGAAGCAACTGGGGGACATCATACGCCACACGACCTCGAAAAAGCGTTATCATGGCATGTCCATTACGCAAAAAGTGGCACAATGAAAGACCCAGCTTTATCAAAATAATAGATTTCTATCAAAAAGGCCTTGAAGGACAGGGCACTGACTGTCGTTTTTGAGACAGTAAGAAAACACCTTTTAAACAGCCAATTGTCGGTATTTAACGGGCGACTGGTTGTTTAGTTTCGTTTGAATAC
>NZ_KQ465138.1 GCF_001308875.1 Lysinibacillus sp. ZYM-1
AGAAACGATTAAACGGCTTGAGTCCTTTAGAATTCAGAGCTCAAGCCGCTTAATACATTTTTTATTATTTCCACTGTCTACTTGACGGGGTGCAGTTCACAAGTAGAGATAGCTTTTTGTTTACTTATTTTTTAATTTTACTAAAACCTTTTCCATTAGTTCTTCTTCTGTTAATGCAGCAACAGGGCGGCTATTTACAAAGGTAAATGTCTTTTTGCGTCCTGGACCACAATAAGAATGACAGCCAATTTCGATGGTTGCATCAGGATCGATTTCCTTTAATTTTGGAATTAACGTTTTTAAGTTAACGGCCTGACATTCATCGCAAACTTTAAATTCGTTTGCCATTTTGTCAACAACCCTTTCTATATAGTATTTTTTCAAACAAAAAAAATCGCTCTATGGAACGCATGACCTTCACATATTTAAGTATGCAGCATACGTACAAACCTACATCGGGTATTGTATCGTACTTTTCCCCTTCTATTCAAGCATAATTCGTTCTACATGGATGAATAAAAGGTTAAAAGATTGGTCATGCTAGTCTTAAATAACAAGTTCCAAATAAAGGTGGGAGGATTTTAATATGAGTAAAATAAGACAAGATGCTTGGTTAAAAGAAAATGATGAATTATTAGCAGAGGCGGTAATTCGTCATGTAACGGAGGGTAGCACACAGCTAAACGCCTTTGAAGAAGCTGGTGATGCGTTAAATCGTACTGCTGCAGCCTGTGGTTTCCGTTGGAATGCTGTTGTTCGCAAAGAATTTGAAGAGCAATTAGCTGAGGCTAAAAAGGAAAGAAAAGAGAGAATGCGAGTGTTAGGAGCTCCTGCAAGACGTCGCACTTCTAGTATGTTTACAGTGAATAGTAGTGCAGCAGAAGGAAAATCAATTCCGCTATCTGCCCTTTCTCTTGATATTGTCATAGCTTATTTACTACGTTTACAGCATTCTGGTGAAGTAGGAAACGAATCTTCAAAATGGAGACAGCTTGTACATGTAACATCGGAGAAAAATAAAAAACTAGAGAAAACCATTATAAAGCTAGAAGAAGAAAATCGTGCGATCCGCAAAGATTACGAGCAATTCGTTCAAATTATGAATCGTGCTAGACGACTTGTCACATTAGATGAAGAGGAAGAACGAGTTGCACCTGTTTTCAAAATGGAGAAAAACGGTAATCTCGTAGTAAGTAGTTCTAATTTTCAGCCTGAAAATGGCGATGCGCTAAATTAGCAGCATCGCCTTTTTTTATGTTTACTATAATTACCCTATTATTTTCGCTCTAGCATTTTGGCATTTCTCTCAAAAACACGTTGCAAATAAAAACCGTATAATGTTAATTCATCGTCACGGAAAGACTCAGGATGTACTTCTCCAGCTAAATGCTGAAGTAATTGTTGTAGACGAATAACGACCGCTTCTACTGTTAAGTGTGGATCGACAAGCTCCGATAATGAAGCCATGACGTCAGGAACGATTTGTGGATAAGTAAATTTTGTCTCTGCTTGTTGTAAACTTTCTTCGTAAAAATCACCAATGAGCGCTGCACGCTGTGAACCGCTTCCTTCTATACATAAATAAATTTGCACGGCTACACCTTGGCGTAATCGTCTTTGTGAAATCCCTGCAAATTTTTTTCCTTCAATACTCAAATCATAAGATCCTGGGCAATATGAGCCTACTATTTCATAGGCTTCAATTTTTTCAGCTACCTCTGGAAACAAGCCTTTTACAAGGTCGACCATCACATCATAGCCATCATTTATACTTAATGACTCCATTTGTTCAGATAATATAATGGAAATATTAAGAATCCCCTCATCTAGGACGACAGCTAACCCACCTGAATTCCGTACAATAGGTTGATAACCTCGTGACTCTAGTAAATCCATTCCCTGCTGTACATAGGGCAAACGATGGTCTTGAATACCAAGCACAACGGATGCCTCGTGAACCCATGTCCGAATAGTTGGTGGTGAAACTAATTGTCCGACTAACTGGCACAAAGTATCATCGGTTGCAAAGGATTCTAACGGCGATCGTTGCTTCGCGCTAATGGATTGATCATAATAACGCCAAATTGGCTGCTGTAAAATACTTTTCATATTGGTGCTCCTCTAACTACATCTCTTCTCTTTAGCATACATCATCTATAGTTAGTGTCAAATTCGTGAAATACATTCATGAACTTATGGATTTTGTACAAACTATGATAAACTAAATTTTGAATGGTATTCACTTATAAAGGAGTGTTTTCAATAATGAATGAAGCAGCAATTACGTTAGATGGATGGTACGCTTTACATGAATTTCGCTCAATTGATTGGGCTTCCTGGAAACTCGTTTCTGCTGAAGAACGTCAAGCAGCAGTAGAAGAATTTATTGCTTATTTAGAGAAATTGAACGAAGCAGATGTTGCTAAAACAGGTGCTCATGCCTTTTATGCAATCGTTGGTCAAAAAGCTGACTTTATGATTATGACATTGCGCGAAACAATGGATGAACTACAAGAACTTGAAGCAGAATTTAATAAATTAGCCATCGCTGATTTCACAATTCCTACATATTCTTATGTATCAGTAGTTGAGCTTTCAAACTATTTAGCTGGCGAATCAAATGAAGATCCATACCAAAATCCTCATGTACGCGCACGTCTATATCCTGAACTTCCACGTGCTAAATATGTATGCTTCTACCCAATGGATAAACGCCGTCAAGGGAACGATAACTGGTACATGCTATCAATGGATGAGCGTAAATCATTAATGCGTTCTCACGGTATGATTGGCCGTGGCTATGCTGGTAAAGTAAAGCAAATTATCACAGGCTCCGTTGGTTTTGATGATCACGAGTGGGGCGTAACATTATTTGCTGATGACGTCTTACAATTCAAAAAGTTAGTATATGAAATGCGCTTTGATGAAGTGTCTGCTCGCTACGGTGAGTTTGGTGAATTCTTCGTCGGAAACCTACTTGATAACGACAAATTGGTAAAATTCTTAACGGTTTAATACCAAAAGTTAAAAATGCGAGTCCCTAGTGAGGACTCGCATTTTAAATTTCATTTTCTTCTGTATTTTCGGATTCAAATATTAAGATAATGGTCTGAATAAAAAATCCGGAAAGAATCATCAGAAAAACCAAATACCAATTATAGGGTTGATGATAGTATTCTGCTATCCCGACTGCGATAAAGGCACTAATAATTATTGCTACAAACATACTAAAAATACGCATTGTAATGCTCCTTCATGAAAGCAAAAATAAATTCAACATTAGTATGTCTCGGTATATCGTTAATATACTTATCACCCTAAATTTCTCATAAAAATAAGGAAGTGCCATCCCTCTGCGATGACACTTCCTTATTCCGCGAATTTATTTTTTCATACTTCCTCAAGAGCTTTCGTCCTTTACTTTTAAAATTAAAATCACCGTTTGAATAAAAAAACCGATCACAATAATTAAAATAAATAAATACCAATGGAGCGGCTGTCCATAAAACTCCCCTAATAAAAAGGCCAGTACCGCGCTTAGTAATATCCCAAACCAAACCCCAATTTCCATAAGTAATCACCTCACATGTATGGGCTGCACATGCAATTCACTGATCTCAAGTTCCCCTATTTATATCCTTTTTCTATTTCCCCATTTTTAAATAAATATTATCTAACCATATAGGCTTTCAGATTATTTTTTACGGACTTGTCGTTATTACTACTATATGCGTAGTAGCTTTGTTGTGTGAATTTCTTTCTTAAAAAATTGAACATGTCTACAATACCATCATGCATATACTGTCAGCGAGGAGGTATGAAAATCGCTGTTATTAAGACGAATGATGCCCAGACATCCCTACTAGCAAGGCTTATGCGTGCAGAGGCAGAAGGTGAAGGTGAGTTAGGCATGCTGATGGTTGGGAATGTTGGTGTTAATCGTGTAAGGGGGGATTGTTTAGATTTTGGTAATATTCGAACAATTGAACAGATGGTTTATCAGCGTCCAGGTGGCTTTGAAGCAACTCAAAAAAGTTATTTTTATCAACGAGCTCGCGACCAAGATATCAGGTTAGCAAAAAGGGTGATTCAAGGGGAAAGATTTCATCCAGCAAGCCGTTCCTTGTGGTTTTTCATGCCCGCGGGCGATTGCCCTGCACAATGGTATGGCCAATGGAATACAGGCAGATACAAATCTCATTGCTTCTTCTCGCCAACTGAAGAAGATTGTCCTCAAATTTAAAAAGAAAGTAGGTTGATTATTGATGATGCCTTATTATTGGACACCAACAACGCAACAACAAATGACTCCTCCTCCAGTCACAATTCCGACCGGACGACCACCTGGCCGTGAAGAGTCCTATATAGAGAATATTTTACGGTTGAATCGCGGAAAACCAGCTACCTTCCATTTTTCTTTTGAGCATGCAGTGGAACAAGGTAAAAACACAAAAACTGTGCGTGGAGTGGTGGAAGCCGCTGGTCGAGATCATGTTATCATTCGTGAACTTAAATCCAATCACCGTTTCCTATTCCCTATGATTTATTTCGATTTTGCTGAGTATGATGAAGAAATGGCCTATTTTAATCAAAATCCATAATAGCAGTATGCTAGCTTAAAAATCCGCAATACTCTCACTGACACATGTCGATGAAAGTATGCGGATTTTTATCTTTCACTTCGATTAAAGTTCTTTTAAATATTCTAACGAAGCTTTACCTAAAGTTTTAGCAGCTATTAACATCGCACGTTCATCAAAATCAAAGCGTGCGTGATGATGCGGATAGGCCGTTTCCCATTCTGGCTTTTTCGCCCCAGTGAAGAAGAATGTTCCAGGTACTTTTTCAAGATAATACGCAAAGTCCTCTCCAACCATAAACGGTGGACATGTTTTCACATGCTCTACACCTGGGACACCCGACGCTAACTGTGCCACAAACTCTGTTTCCTTCTGATGGTTATATACTGGTGGATAGCCTCTTGTGTAACGATATTCATAGCTTGCACCAAAGGCTAGACAAGTGGCGTTTAGTACTGCTTCTAACTCTTGCTCCATCTGTGTGCGCACATCTTCCTCAAAAGTACGAATTGTTCCTGCCAATACAACACGATCAGCAATAACATTAAACGGATTAATCGCCTCAAAATGACCAATTGTTAAAACAGCTGATTTTAATGGATCAATACGTCTCGAGATAAGCTGTTGTGCACTGATTACAAACTGTGAAGCAAGGGTAACTGCATCGATCGAGTGATGTGGTTCTGCACCATGTCCACCCTTCCCTTGAATGGCGATTTCTACTTTATCTGCGGCAGCCATAATTGCGCCGTCTTTCACTAAAATTTCTCCTAATGGAGTAGGAGCCCATAAATGCGTACCAAAAATAACATCAACGCCATCTAAGCACCCGTCTTCTATCATCGGCTTTGCGCCACCTGGTGCCACCTCTTCAGCGTGTTGATGAATAAAAACAACATTACCTGCAATTTCAGACTTCATCGCATTGAGAGCTTTAGCTAATCCTAGTAATGTTGCTGTATGGCCGTCATGCCCACAAGCATGCATCTTTCCAGCAACCTTAGATTTATAAGGTACATTATTTTCTTCTTGTATCGCTAATGCATCAAAATCAGCCCGTAACGCCACGGTTTTTCCTGGCTTTGCACCACGTAATACAGCAACTACCCCTCTTTCTCCTACACCTTCACGAACCTCATGTCCCAATTCTCTATGATAGGCAGCTATATAGGCTGGTGTCTCCACTTCTTCAAAGGATAATTCAGGATTTTCATGCAAATGGCGACGGATTCCTACCATCTCGTCATAATTCCCATCTATTAATGTAAATAGCTTTTCCATCCTACACAACCTCTCTTTTTGTATTTTCGAAATATTGCAAGTAATATTAGTAGTGTACTATAAATCCTTACAAAAAGAATAGGATTTAAAACGCAATCAAGTGAAAATAAAGAAAAACTCTCCTACAAATAATGTAAGAGAGTTTAATTTCAGCATTAACGAGCATGTTTTAAAGCCGATAAAATAATGAGTAACCATCCAACTAAAAATAGAACACCACCAATTGGTGTAATCGCACCCAACACTTTAATACCACTAATCGCTAGTACGTATAAGCTACCCGAAAAGAAGACAATCCCAAGATTAAAGAAAATTCCTGCCAAATTTAATTGTTTAACCTCACCAAATAATTTCGCACTCATTAATAGTCCGATAAACAACAAGCCAGTTGCATGGAACATTTGATATTGAACAGCTGTCTCCCAAATGCCTCGACTATAATCATCTAAAACTTCCTTTAAAGCATGTGCACCAAATGCTCCAAAGGCAACTGCTAATAGGCCGTGAAGAGCCCCCGTCACGATAAATTTTTTCATTTCTCGTTACCCTACCTTTAATATTGTTTAAAAATCAAAAATTGAATCACCATTTGCTCCATCTTCTTCAATTTTGGATGTGGATAAACTTGATGGCTTCGCCTCTGATACAAGCATTTGTGGTAAATGCTTAGAAGGTGGCGTTATAGATGGCGTATTACTAGGAGTATCTAACACCACATCACATAATGCTCGAATTGCTGTAAGAGCTTCGCGGATCTGCTGATCATTCCCTGCATTTTTTGCACCAGATAATTGTTTTTCAAGTTGTTGTATAACGGCTTGATAAGGAATCATTACATTCTCCCACTTTCTACTTTTGGTACAAATTTCAAACAATCGATACCTGAGGATTGTTTCACGACAACGGATGGAATTTGCTTCGTTTTAAAGCCATACGCGACACAAGCACGTGGAGTTTGAGGGTCCCAAGTTACTTTAAAAAATTGACATTGGAAACAATTCGCCTTCATCGTTGTCCCTCTCTTTCTTCTATAATAACTGTATCATGATTTATGTAGTGCATAAAGTAAACGATTTGTGCCAATCTATACTAAACACCAATCTATTGGCTGTTTACCCCATTCCACTAATTGTTGGTTAATCTTTGAATAAGGTTTACTACCAAAGAATCCCCGATAAGCACTTAACGGGCTTGGATGCGGTGCTTCTAATATGACATGAGGTGTTTCATACTTACTAATTAATTGTTTTTTACGCTGCGCTGGCTTACCCCACAGTACAAAAATAAGTGGTTCCACTCTTGCAGCTAGTTTATCAATAACAGCATCGGTAAATTGCTCCCAGCCTTGGTTTTTATGGGAGTTCGCCTGTCCTGCTCGAACTGTAAGGACTGTATTCAAAAGCATAACACCTTGCTCAGCCCATTTCGTCAATGTTCCATCTGATGGAATTGGACAGCCTAGATCATCCTGTAACTCTTGCAACATATTTCGTAAGCTAGGTGGATGCGGAATACCTGGCTTGACTGAAAAGCTTAAGCCATGTGCTTGATTTGGGCCATGGTATGGGTCCTGTCCTAAAATGATAACCTTTACATCATGATAAGCTGCAGTATAGAATGCATTCATCACATCCTGCATTGGCGGATAAATCGTTTGCGTCGTATATTCATTAGCAACAAATTGACGTAGTTTGTGATAGTATGGTTTTTCCAACTCTGCTGCGAGTATTTCTTGCCAATCATTCGGGAATACTTGTTTCATCGTCCTTTAAGCCCCTTTCTCTTCTTACAACGGTACAAAAAATCAAACATGAATTCAAGCATCAGTTCAAACTGACCCTTTAAAAATATCTTATACTGGCTATTTTTATAGATTCAGAATCAGACTATACTAAATGGTAATTTTATAACTTCTAACGATAAAGGAGATCTTTTCATGACTCTAAAAAAAACCTTAACAATTGCAGGTTCAGATACATCAGGCGGGGCAGGTATGCAAGCGGATCTTAAAACATTCCAAGAGCATGGTACCTACGGTATGGTAGCTTTAACAGTTGTCGTAACAATGGACCCTAATGGTTGGACACATAACGTCACACCATTACCAACTGAACTTCTACAAAAACAAATTGACACAGCCCTTTCAACAGGTATTGATGCTATCAAAACAGGCATGCTATCTACTGAAGAAATCATTCGTATGGCTGGAGATGCTATTGCAAAATCAGGTACTACAAATGTTGTTATTGATCCTGTTATGGTATGTAAAGGTGATGACGAAGTACTCAACCCAGGTAATACAGATGCCATGGTGCAACACCTTTTACCATTGGCAGCAGTCACAACTCCTAATCTTTTTGAAGCTGGACAATTGGCTGGCACAGGTACTCCAAAAACAATTGATGACATGAAAACAGCAGCACGAAAAATCCATGAACTAGGAGCTAAAGCTGTAGTCATTAAAGGTGGTAAGGCATTAGCCACTGAAAAAGCAACAGATTTATTCTTCGATGGCGAAGTATTCTACTTATTAGAATCTGAAAAAGTTGCTTCCACAAATAACCACGGTGCGGGCTGTACATTTGCCGCTTCTGTAACAGCAAATCTTGCAAATGGTCTTTCTGTTAAGGATTCTGTCATTGAGGCTAAAGAGTTCGTATCCGCAGCCATCGCACATGGTTGGGCTCTTAATGACTATGTTGGTCCTGTCATGCATGGCGCGAAATCTCGCTTTGGTGCTCCACAAGTAACAATAATTGAAATTTAATGATGAAAGGGATGTCTCAAAGGTCATTTGAGACATCCCTCTTTTACATATAGTTCTCCATCATTTCTAGCCGATAATCCCACGGATCATTCATTGAAATAAATTGTGCTAAAGCCTTACTTTCCTTTTTACGTTCTGCACGAGCCTTTGCTCGTTCAGAGGCTGTTTCATGTAGTTTTGTTTCCTCCACCGTTTCAGGAATCACGCGTGGAACCAGTGCAGGTTTATTATTTTCATCCAATGCTACAAAAGTTAATAATGCAGTTGCCGCAACTTTTCTTTCCCCTGTTTTCAAGTTTTCAGAGATAACTTTGACAAAGACTTCCATAGAAGATCTTCCTGTCCATGTAACATAGGATTCGAAATAAACGGAATCTGTCGGACGAATGGGATGTAAAAAATCTACGGAATCAGTTGAAGCTGTTACACAATCTTTACGGCTATGCTTTGCCGCAGAGATGGATGCAACTTGGTCAATATCACTCATTAGGCGCCCCCCGAACAATGTATTATGGTTGTTCACATCATTTGGAAAGACACGACTTGTACGCATAACCCTTGATTCCTTGCAATACTTAAAGTCCTTGTTCACATCAATTCCTCCTCTAAAGTTATCCCTACCATAATGTTACATTTTCAAGCAAAAATCAATCGAATCACCAGAAAATTACAAACACAAAACAATGTGTTAATTTAAGCACTCTGTTGGATACAGATAAAAAAAGGGACAAGATACGTTAGGACTTCATCACCCATATATTAGCTTTAGATGGGAGGGGAAAAGATGAAAAAAAACAAGGCAGAGGACTTAACTGAGGAATCAGGTTTATTAGCTGGGGAAATAACCTCTTCAAAAGTAGAAGTAATAGCTTCCATTATTTTAACTCTCGGCTATTCATTGTCCACCCTCGCCACAATATTGGCACTGCAGGAGGAAGAAGAATTGGCAAAAGAAAAAAAGACAGAAAATCAAGATCAAAATCTTTATATGAAACAAATGTTTAAACAATTGCAAAGTGTCAATAATCGTTTAGAAACAATCGAAAGAAAGCTTAATCGATACTAACAAATACATAGCCTATCCATAATCTCAATAAAAAACCGCGCTTCTCCGTCATAAAGAGAAACGCGGTTTTTTATTATACTATGATAATGAGCTTCATTCTTCTCCCTTTAATACAGCACGATGTATGATGCTGGAGGAACGTCATCTATTGTACCAAGATAGAATTCGTTTTCACCTAGTTTTACCATCCTTCAGCATTTGGTGCTGTCTACACACGATTTAGGAAGAAGCTATGGTTGCAATATCTTTTCAGATGTGAAACCGTATACAAAACGACACATTTTGTACATATATTTTCACACCCCTTATATTGATACATTACAATAATTTTTTCAAGAATATTGCTCGGAAAGTCGTCATATATTAATAGTTAATGATTCATCCTGCCCTAATTTAGTAGAAGATTTCATAATCTAGAAGGTTGAGGATAAATCTAGATAAGCCTCTTTCGGAAGACGCAGATTTTGAACAGTTATTTTTTGATTTAGTGCTGAAAAATCTGCGCGGCATTATGTGGAGGTGTATGGTATACAAATTATTAATTTGTACGTATGAAGCAATCAATTTCCCTTTGCTAATTTTTTTTACTATACTTAAAAGGAGAAATGATCGAGAGGAGTGTTAAGATGCAAGAAGTACAAGTAGAGACGTTGCAAGAATTACTAAATTCTTTCGCCAACAAAGACGTTTATATTCATCTTGAGACGACAAACGGATCTTATGCAGCACACTATGATGAAAAGTTCTTTAATGCAGGTGCCTTTATACGCAACGCAAAAATTAATTATGAACTTGCTAAAGTTGTAGACAAGACACCCCATCGTGTTGGGTTAAAATTACCTCATGGATGGGTTTATGCACAAGGCATTACTCATTATGAATTAGATGATTTAGGCCGTTTATTAATGGCTGGATTAGATTACTCTGGAAAATTGGCGATCGCACTTGAAATTAGTGAAACGCCATTTACTTACTAAGGGGGACGACTATTTGAATTTACAACCACAACGTCATATTTTAATTGTGTACCCTCACCCAGATGATGAGGCTTTTTCAGTTGCTGGCACGACCGCCTACTATACAAAAAAAATGAATACACCTGTTACATATGCCTGCTTAACATTAGGTGAAATGGGCCGTAATTTAGGTAATCCCCCCTTTGCTACACGCGAATCATTACCAGAAATACGTCGTAAAGAATTAATTGCAGCCGCAGAAGCAATGGGTATTCAAGATTTACGTATGATGGGTCTTCGTGATAAAACAATCGAATTTGAAGACGATGAGAAGATGGTAAAGCTGGTAGAAGGTTTAATTGAAGAGCTAATGCCTTCATTAATTATTACTTTCCTACCTGGATTTGCGGTACATCCAGACCATGAAGCAACAGCACGTGCTGTCGTTGAGGCGGTACGTCGTATGCCTAAGGCTGCTCGTCCGCAAGTATTTGGCTGTGCCTTCGCAAACGATACTATTGAAAAAAATGGCGAACCTCATATTGTCTATGATATTCGCGAAATGCGGATGGACAAATTACAAGCATTGCAGGCCCACGCATCACAAACTGGTTGGATGATGCAAGAAACAGAAAAACGTATTGATGACGGTGAGCCAATGAGCGAAAGCTGGCTGAATGTTGAAAGGTTCTACATTGTTGATCCTGATAAATATGTAAAATAAATAAAAGGTTCTGTCCTCTCTTGATCGGAGAACAGAACCTCTTTTTGTTAGGTAGATTTTACTTTATTCAGTATATGCACGATAAACGTAATCGAAAAAGCAATCAATAAAAACAGGAAGAATAAATAATGCGGTATATGAACATTTACAACACTTACCAACATTTTTAACCCTATGACACCAATAATAATAAAAGCAGTCGCTTCTAGTTCAGGAACTTTTTCGATGATCATTAAAAATACACCCGCTATCGTCCTCATCATTAAAATCCCTAACATACCCCCAATTAAAAGAACCCATACTTGATCTGAAACAGCAAATGCAGCAAATATTGAATCAATGGAAAAGGCAATATCCATCAGCTCTACCGAAATAACGGTTGCCCAAAAGGTTCCAAAGAATCGCACCATCAAGCCTGATTTTTTTACTTCCTTCATACTATCCTCATTCCCTATTTGAAGGAAATGAGCGATACAGAGCCATCCTAAATACAATGCACCTAACACTTTAATAAACCAAAACTCAACAAGATAGACACCTATTCCGATAAATAAAAATCTAAAAAAGTAGGCTCCTAGCATACCATACATTAAAGCTCGTTTTCGTTGCTTATCTGGCAAATGTTTGACAAGTACTGCTAATACAAGTGCATTATCCGCTGACAACAATCCTTCTATAATAATTAAGGAGGATATTAACCCCCAGGATACAGGATCCATTAACACTTCCTGCCACATTGCCCAATCGAAAAATTGGCTATATGTAGATAGAATTCCATGAATGATTTCCACTACTTACCCTCCCACTTGTCCTAAGCTAATCTAGTATATGCTTGACCATTTTTGTTATGAGAGTTGTATTTTTTTGATCAATTGCCTCCGTGTAATTGAGTTCGGATTTTTATGAGACCTATCGAAAAGTTACTCTTAAAATTCTTTGCCGCTAATGGCTTTATCGTGATTCAACATTCCATAGAGAGGGATTTTACTGTGCCTGACGCTTCACTTTCATCACAAAAAATAAGCTAAATTAAGATAAAACGCTTACATAATAAAATAGACACGGAAAATTTAGAATTTACTAAAAATTAGGTCCAAAAAGCAAAAAAAGTATGCTATCATAGATAAATGTTTTAACGTAAAACGGAGGATGAATACTATGGAAGTTGCTGATACTAGAACCGTGCAAGTGGAGAATGTCCTCATTGCACATCATTTTTTAAAAGATGTAGTTGTGCATACACCTCTACAAAAAAACGACTATTTATCAGAGAAATACGGCGCAAATATTTATTTTAAACGGGAAGATTTACAACATGTACGCTCATTCAAGCTTCGTGGCGCCTATTATAAAATTAAGAAAATCGAGGACGAAGCGCGCAAGGTTGGCGTTGTTTGTGCAAGTGCAGGCAACCATGCACAAGGTGTAGCTTATGCCTGTGCCCAATTAAAAATCCAGGCTAGCATTTTTATGCCTCAAACAACACCAAAGCAAAAAATAGACCAAGTGCGAATGTTTGGGCGCGAATTTGTAGAAATTATTTTAGCAGGCGATACGTTCGATGACTCTGCCGAAAGCGCCTTAAGTTATTGCGAAGAACACGATAAAATCTTCATCCACCCATTCGATGATTTCGATGTCATTGCCGGCCAAGGAACTGTTGCAGTAGAAATTATGAATGATATGGAGGAGCCAATCGACTACGTTTTTGGCAGTATTGGTGGTGGTGGTTTAATGTCTGGTGTTTCTGCCTACATTAAAAATCTTTCCCCTTCTAGTAAAATTATTGGTGCTGAGCCTGCTGGTGCTGGCAGTATGAAAGCTGCTTTTGCTGAAGGTGGCGCTGTTGCACTTGAGTGGATTGATAAATTCGTTGACGGAGCTGCGGTAAAATGTGTTGGCCATCACACTTATGATGTTTGTCGCCGTTATTTAGATGACATTATTCTTGTACCTGAAGGAAAAGTATGTACAACCATTTTAGATCTGTATAATAAACATGCGATTATTGCCGAGCCTGCTGGAGCATTACCAGTGGCAGCTCTTGATTTTTATAAAGAAGAAATTAAAGGTAAGTCAGTCGTTGTCATCATTAGTGGTGGTAATAATGATATCGGACGTATGCAGGAGATTAAAGAAAAGTCACTTATTCATGAAGGCTTACTTTACTACTTTATCGTCAGCTTCCCTCAGCGTGCAGGAGCATTACGCCAATTCCTCACTAGTGTACTAGGACCAAACGATGATATTACTACCTTTGAATACACAAAGAAAAACAATAAAGAAAGTGGTCCTGCCCTCGTTGGTATTGAGCTTGGCGATCAAGCGGATTATGAAGGACTACTTGCACGAATGGATGAATTCGGCTTCAAATTCAAAGAAGTAAACAACGATATACAATTATTTGGCTTACTAGTTTAAAACGAAAGAGCTTCACTTCTTTGCAAGTGAGGCTTTTTATTTGATAAGGTTTATCGATCGTTTTACATGATGTTGAAATAAGATCATGTATCAATAAGAGAAAATGACCTTTTGGCAAGGTGAAAGGTTGATTTCCGTTCCGCCAGCGTCCTTTCCAATCAACCATTCTGCAAAAGGTCTTTCATACTAGCAGTAGTGAACAAAATAGCCCATTATTTGTAGGATTAGAGAGAGGATAGGCTCTTATTTTCAATGTGAAGAAGTATTAGTCACAACAACCATCAATAATATGAGTAATGAACACCTTCATTTTATTTGTACAACCTTTGTTAAAACGACAACACTTTTGTGGATTGGGGTGGAAGGCCTTTTCACCTTTCACAATAATCCGATTGATTGTTTTGTTTTTTTCAACACATTGAAAAACGCCCATACTAGTGTATGAGCGTTTCACCTTTATCCTAATAAAGCACGATCCGAATTCATTTTTTCCCCACGAATGCGTTCAAACTCAGCCATTAAATCCGGGATCGTCAATTCATGCTTACGGTCTTCACCAACCTCTAAAATGATTTGGCCTTTATCCATCATAATAAGACGATTCCCTAAATCCAAAGCTTGTTGCATATTGTGCGTTACCATTAATGTCGTTAACTGATCTTTTTCCACTAAATACTTTGTAATACGGGTAATTAACTCTGCACGAGAAGGGTCAAGTGCAGCTGTGTGCTCATCCAGCAATAAAATGGAGGGCTTCGTAAATGTAGCCATTAACAGTGACAACGCTTGCCGTTCCCCACCTGAAAGTAAGCCTACTTTTGCAGAAAGACGATCTTCTAGATTTAAACCAAGCATTTCTAATGATTCTTTGAACAATGCACGGCGCTTTTTGTCCACACCGATGTGCAGTCCTCTACCCTTATTTCGTGAATAGGCTAGTGCTAAGTTTTCTTCAATTGTCATCGTAGGCGCTGTTCCCGCCATTGGATCTTGGAACACACGACCTATATATTGAGAGCGCTTATATTCAGGCAAATGAGTAACATTGTTTCCATCAATCGAAACCGTGCCGAAATCTGGTGTTAATGCGCCGGAAATCATATTCATCATCGTTGATTTTCCTGCCCCATTACTACCAATGATGGTAACAAAATCCCCTGGCTTTAAGTGTAAGTTAATCTCTGCAAGGGCAATCTTTTCATCCGGTGTTCCTTCATTAAATACCTTATTTATACCGTGTAATTTAAGCAAGACCTTTTCCCCCTTGCTCTACTGTTTTTACTTGTGTAAGGTCGGCTGCCCGTTTAGCCTTACGTTTACGTTCCTTACGCTTGTTAACAAATTGAGGTAAAATCAAAGCTAAAATGACGATGATAGCCGTAATTAATTTCATATCACCCGAATCAAGGAAGTCTACACGTAATGCTAAGGCTAAAATAATACGATAAATAATAGCACCAGCAATGACTGCAAAAGTTGTACGGATAATTGTCTTTGTACCAAAAATAGCTTCCCCGATAATAACGGATGCAAGACCGATCACAATCATACCAATTCCCATACTAACATCGGCGAACTTTGAATATTGTGCGATTAAAGCTCCAGAAAATGCGACAAGTGCATTGGAAAGCCCTAGCCCTAAAATAATAAGTGTATCTGTATTGGCTGAGAAGCTGCGAATCATTCGTTTATTATCACCAGTAGCCCGAATTGCCAGCCCAACCTCTGTTTTTAAGAACCAGTCTGCCACTAACTTAATTAAAATCGTGATAATTACTATGACAATCAGCACACTCCAAGTAGCTGGTACTTGTTGAATGCCCATACTTTGTAATAGGTTGTTGAGGGCATCATCAATCCCTAAATTACTCCAAAACGCTTTAAACTTTGAAAATATCGTTTCAGAGTTTAGTAATGGAATATTGGGGCGACCTATCGTATTTTCTGCAGTTAACCCCATAATCCTTAGGTTAATGGAATATAATGCGATCATCATTAAAATTCCTGATAATAATGGGTTAATCTTCCCTTTCGTGTGAAGGATTCCTGTCATACATCCAGCAATAAATCCAGCAACAATTGCCACTAAAGTCGCTAAGATTGGGTGGTAGCCAAGCAAAACCATTGTTGCTGCTGTTGCCGCCCCTGTTACAAAGCTTCCATCAACCGTTAAATCCGGAAAATCTAACACCCGAAATGTTAAATATACACCAAGTGCCATAATTGCATAGATGATTCCTTGCTCCACTGCGCCAAATAATGCTAAAAACATCGTTGAATCATCTCCTAAATCTCTTTATTATTCTACTGCTTGTAAATGAAGAGAAAGCGGGGATGGTTCCCCCGCTTCGATTTATTTTTCTAGAAGTTCTGCACCCCAAGAATCTTTAATTTCAATTCCTAAATCATCTGCTACTTTTTTATTAATTAATAGCTTTAGATTTTGTGGATATTGCGCTGGCGTTTCAGCAGGTGTTGCTTCACCTTTTAAAATTTTTACTGCCATTTGCCCAGCTTCATATCCGATATCGAAATATTCAAAACCATAAGCAGCCAAACCACCACGTGCAACAGAGTCAAGCTCTCCTACAACTAAAGGTAATTTATTTGCATTTGCTACATCAATGACAGACTCTAAAGCAGAGACTACTGTATTGTCCGTAATAATATAGAATGCATCGACTTTACCGATTAAGGATTCAGTTGCTTGTTTTACTTCCGCAGAAGTTGCCGCAGATGCCTCTTTAACCTCAAGACCTTGCTCAGCCATCACTTTTTTTACTTCCTTCACTTGTGCTACGGAGTTTTGTTCACCAGCGTTGTAGACCATACCAACGTTTTTAGCACCTAGCTCTTTTAAAAATGCCACTGTTTTAGAAATCGTTTCAGGATGTAAATCGATGGTACCTGTAACATTTTTCCCTGGCTTATCCATTGACTCAATGAGCTGAGCACCTACAGCGTCTGTTACAGATGTAAAGATAATTGGAATATCACTTGTTGCTGTTGCCGCGGCCTGTGCAGAAGGTGTAGAGTTAGCAAATATTAAATCTACGTTTGCACTTACTAGATTGTTAGCAATCGTTGTGTTAAGACTATTATCGCCTTGTGCAATTTGTGGATCATAATCAACTTTTAAGCCTGCATCTTCAATTGCTTTTTTAAAGCCTTCCGTCGCTGCATTTAACGATGGATGCTCTACAATTTGCGTAATTCCGATTTTATATGTTTTATCATCTGCGTTTCCGCTCTCACTTGCATTATTCGTTTCTTTTCCTTTTGAATCTGTTGAACTAGTTCCACCACTACCACAAGCAGCAAGTAGTAACACTAATCCAAAGAGAAGGAATGAAAGCTTTTTCACATTGCTCTTCACAAATAATCCCCCCGATTATGTTCTCGAATATCTACCACACTTTATCCAAACAAAGTGTGAATGTATCGCTATATTATCGTTATTATGGAGCTCCGTCAACAACATTATGAATGTTCTGACTTTTATATTTGACAAAATATTTTACGTTTTCATTTAATTTTGCGCTTTAAACCGCTAAACTACGCTGTTTTTGTTCTTCAATTTCTTTTTGTAACATAGCAAAATTTTTTATGACAATTTTGCGAAGATTGTCCTATAGTTAAAAAGTCTGACATTTGACTTCTATAGGCTATCTATAATAAAATGATTACTTGTGTGAAAGCACCGTGGTTCGTAACCATCCCACGAAAAAAAACTAAGGAGAAAAGAATATGAAGATAAAATTTTTAGCAGCAAGTGGTATTATTGCAGCTTTATACATTGCCGTGACCATGCTTGTTGCACCATTTGGTTTTACAGAGGTACAGTTTCGTGTATCAGAAATTTTTAACCATTTAGTAGCTTTTAATCCACGCTTTGCCGTAGGGATTATTATTGGGGTTTTTATTTCTAATATTTTTTCACCGCTCGGCATTTACGATTTAGTATTTGGTGTTGGTCATTCCATGATTACATTGGGATTGTTCATTTTAATCTGTAAATTTGTTAAAAACACTTGGGCACGTTTAATTATCAATACATTTTTATTTACATGCACAATGTTTATTATCGCCTTTGAGTTAAATTTAGCCCTAGAGCTACCATTCTTTTGGACTTGGCTAACTGTGGCAGCAGGTGAATTCGTTGTATTAGCGGTTGGTGCACCTATTATGTATATACTAAATAAACGCCTTAATTTTAAAAACTTGATTTAATAGACGAGTCTTGCAAGATTCGTCTTTTTTTCTTGACAATATTCTGAAAATAATCTACAATTCTCTCTAATAAATGCATGGAAGAAGAGTAGTAGCAAGCATTGTTACTTTGAAGAGAGCTGGTGGTTGGTGTAAACCAGTAGTACATACTTGTGAATGGACTTCAGAGCAGCCTTATCTAATGTAAGGCCGATTCACTCCCCGTTATCGGAGTTAGAAAGCGCGCAAATATTGCGAATAAAGGTGGCACCACGGTTACTCGTCCTTTTCAAGAAGGATTGGAGTGGCTTTTTTTTATGAAAAAATTAGCATAGAGGAGTCGAGTAAAGATGAGTACAGTAGTAGAGAAAAAAGGATATTTCGGTGAATTTGGTGGAAGCTTTGTTCCAGATGAGCTTCAACATGTATTAAATATTTTAGATGAAAATTTCCAAAGATATAAAGATGATGAAGACTTTAATAAAGAATTGAATTATTATTTCCATGAATATGTCGGGCGTAAAACCCCTCTTTACTTTGCAGAAAATTTAACAAAGCAATTGGGTGGCGCAAAAATTTATTTAAAACGTGAAGATCTTAACCATACAGGCTCACATAAAATTAATAATGTATTGGGACAAATTTTATTAGCGAAACGTATGGGAGCAAATCGTGTTATTGCTGAAACAGGTGCAGGCCAACATGGTGTGGCAACTGCTACTGCGTGCGCAATGTTCGGCATGGATTGCACCATTTATATGGGTTTAGAGGATACTAAACGTCAAGCATTAAACGTGTTTCGTATGGAGCTTCTTGGTGCGAAGGTAGTAGCTGTTGATAAAGGGCAAGGCCGTTTAAAGGATGCAGTTGATGAGGCATTTGCTGACTTGGTAGAAAACTATGAAACAACATTCTATTTATTGGGCTCCGCTGTTGGGCCACACCCATTCCCTTCAATGGTTAAACATTTCCAATCTGTCATTAGCCGTGAAAGTCGTGAACAAATTTTAGAAAAAGAAGGAAAACTGCCAACAGCTGTCCTGGCATGTGTCGGCGGTGGAAGCAATGCAATAGGGGCATTCGCAGAATATATTGATGATGAAAATGTTCGTCTTATTGGAATAGAGCCAGATCAGGCAGCTACTTTAAATGAAGGAACCCCAGGAGAGCTACATGGCTTCAAATGTTTAGTGCTACAGGATGCAGAAGGAAATCCTCTGCCAACATACTCGATTGCAGCTGGTTTAGATTACCCAGGTGCAGGACCTGAGCATAGCCATTTAAAAACAATTGGCCGTGCTGAATATATAACTGTAACAAATGAAGAGGTCCTAGAGGCATTTCAGATACTCTCGAAGGTAGAAGGTATTATTCCCGCCCTTGAAAGCTCTCATGCAGTTGCCCATACGCTAAAACTAGCCCCAACTCTAGCAACTGACGAAATTATTATTATTAATATCTCAGGTCGTGGTGATAAGGACGTTGAGCAAGTTTTTCATATGTTAAATAAATAATTCAAGAATGAAAGAGTGACTTCTTAAACTGGAAGTCACTCTTTTAATTACACTAATGATTTAAGGTATATTTCTGCGTCATTATCACGAAGCTTAGCCTTCAGAAATTTCCCCACGGATGTCTTCGGAATTTCTTCAAAAAAAGAAACGGATGAAGTCTATCTCTTCATCCGTTTCTTATCTATTATGAAATTGCCTTTTTATGCAGTTTAATTTTTAGCTTTTCTAACATATCTACTGTCATTTTTGCTAAATCGTACTCTGCTTTAAAGCCCCACTCTTTTTGCGCTGCTTCAATATTTATTGAGTTTGGCCAGCTATCTGCTATTGCCTGACGAACTGGGTCAACCTGATAGTTCATTGTAAAATTCGGTAAATGTTTCTTAATTTCAGCAGCAATTTGTGAGGGTTCAAAGCTCATTGCCGTAATATTAAAAGCATTACGGTGAACAAGCTTACTACCATCTGCCTCCATTAAATCTACAATTGCCTGTAAAGCATCTGGCATGTACATCATATCCATATACGTACCTTCTTGAATATAAGATGTATACTTGCCTTGTTCAATTGCTTCGTAGAAGATCTCTACAGCATAATCAGTCGTGCCACCACCCGGAGGGGTTACATAGGAAATTAATCCTGGGAAACGGACACCACGTGTATCTACTCCGAAACGACTGAAGTAATAATCACATAATAATTCGCCCGCCACTTTATTAACACCATACATTGTTGTCGGTCGTTGCAATGTATCTTGTGGTGTATCTTCCTTCGGTGTAGATGGCCCAAATGCTCCGATCGAGCTAGGCGTGAAAAATTGCATATTTAGCTCACGTGAAACTTCCAAAGCATTCATTAATCCACCCATATTTAAATTCCATGCCAACAGAGGATTTCTCTCAGCTGTAGCTGATAATAGTGCCGCTAAATGCATCATTGTATCGGCACCAAAGTCCTTTGCTAAATCATGCATTCTTTGTCCATCTGTCACGTCCAATATTTCAAATGGGCCCTCAGTATGGTCAAGCTTTCTAATGTCTGTAGCCAGTATATTGTCCTCTCCATAAATACTACGAAGTTTTTCTACAAGCTCAGAACCAATTTGACCAAGTGCTCCAGTAACCATAATCTTTTTCATTTCTCAAAACCTCCACATGTGAACAATTGTACTTCTCGAAAGTACAAAAATATATTGATAAACATTGATTTAATAACACTTTCAATGAAATTGATTATAATGTGTTCGTTTTGAAAATACAACTATTATATTAAAAATAAACATAAAAGAAACTTACAACCCCTTACTAGTTAGTATATGGCTACCTTAAAATTATTGTGCTACAAAAATATATAAAATACATTTGTATGCCCCAAAAATACACTGTTTAAAATTCGATTCAACCTAGTTATATAAGCAAACAAAAAAGAATCTTCTTTGCTAATCTCTACAAAGAAGATTCCTTTTCCCATTATGCTTGATCACTAAATTATATCGAAAAACGTTTAACGGCTATTTGTAGAACTTTGGATACTTTTCGTAATTCTTTAATATAATTATGGATTTGTTGCTGTGCGGTTAATTGATCGGCTGTCAATGCAGCAACATGTTTCGTCGATACTGTATTCGTATCTGATAATGATGTCAACATAACCGCATCATCACTAACTGTTTTTGTGTGATTGGCAATCTCTTGGACTGTAGCCGATACTTCCATAATATAAGGCTTGATTGTATGTACTTTTTCTAAAATTTGATCAAAGCTTGATGCCGTTTGTCCTGTTACGGCGACACCCTTTTCAGTTGCTACTAACACACCCTCCATCATCTGTACTGCATAGCTTGAATCTAAATGAATGTTTTGTACAATGGACGTAATGGTTTGTGTAGAATGGACGGTTTGTTCTGCAAGCTTGCGTACCTCATTCGCTACTACTGCAAATCCCTTACCATGCTCTCCCGCTCTTGCTGCTTCAATAGATGCATTTAAAGCTAGTAAATTGGTTTGTGCTGTTATTTTTTCAATTACCTCAATCATTTGATCGATAGATGATGCCCGTTCAACTAAATTAAAGATGGCTGTATTAGATTTCTCAACAGCTTGCTTAATGGTCTGCATTTGCGTCAAATTAGCTTGAACAATTTCAGTTCCACTTTCCGCATCCCTAGCAGTTTTGTGAGCAAAATTTTCTACAATTTGAATTTTTTCTAATATGACTTGGACATCGTTTAAAACTTCTTCTAAAGAAGCTGTATTAGAAGCCAATTTGCTAGTAGATGCAGCTGTTGAATCGGAAATCGATTGTACATCCTTTGCTATCTTTAATGTCGTCGTAGATGACTCCTCTGAGGATTCCTGCAACTTCCCTGTCATTTCCTCCACTTCGTAGGCACTGTCCGTTACTGTATGTAGTAAACGTTTCACTTCTGTGACCATTTGATTGTAAGACAGCACTACCTCTCCCAGCTCATCATGGGCCACGTAACTCGCATTGGCAGTGAAATCACCTTGTTCGGCTTGTTTTAATAATGATTTCAATTGCCGTGTAGGCACGTTAACTGCCTTTGTTGCTATAAACCCTATAATAATTACTAGCATCACAACTGCTAAACATACACCACCAAGCAACCAATAACCAAATTGTACATCCTGTTGGTAGGACTGTTGCTGGTCCTTAGCTCTTTGAACTAGATAATTTTGTGTTTCTTCTAATAAAGTATGGGTTTCCTGACTTATTGGTAGAAAAGTTTGCGAATAAAGTAGTTCTCGTTCTCTTTGGCTCAACGGCTGATAGCCTTCAATTACTTCCCTCTGTTTCCCTAGCAAAGACTTATACTTCTTGATTTGATGACTCATCTTTTTATCAATTGCCTGGTTTTCTAAATGGCCTAACGGCTTATCCACATCTTTTAAAATGGCTATCATTCCTTGATAGTCTCCATCAGAATCTACCATAAAATCTAATTGACGTTGTGATTCTTCCAGCTCATTTAGCCACCCGATTGGAACAAGCCCCTGTGTATAACTCTCACTTGCATGCCACGACATTTTCCTCAAATAATCCACACTAAATACACCTAGCAATACATTCGATAATACACAAACAATCATGAGTACAAGTAACTTGTCCTTCACTTTTATGAAACGGAAAAAATGCATGATCCCTGGCTCCTCCTCCAACTCTTACCAATAATGATAGTATGAAGATATAAAGCCAGTGTTATGTTTTTGTAAAGATTACACGAAGAATTAAGAATTTATGCCCATTCACTAGCTATATATAGGTAATTTACCGTACTAAAGAATCCATATCATTAATCCTTATTTACAATATGCAAATAACCGCAACCTTCCACACATTTCCAACGTTTATAGTAATAACATAGAAAGAAGGTGTTACATTTGTCGCAGCTTAAGAGAATGGATGGGAGTTTAGTTATGAGCCTCTTATTACTCGGCGGTATTAGCTGTCTTTTTGTCCATTCTAGCAGTGTCAATTTCGAACAATACTCCAGTTCCTTCATTATTAAGCAATTCATATTTTATCTTATTGGGTTTATCATCATGTTTGGGATTTCCCTACTTGATATGGAACAATTGAAGAAGATTGGATGGCCATTCTACGGATTAGTTGTAGCTTTAACTGCTGGGCTCATAATAGCACCAGAGAGTATAGCAAGGACGATAAACGAGGCCAAATCCTGGTATCAAATACCTTTTTTAGGTTCCCTTCAGCCATCCGAATTCTTAAAATTCGCCTTTTTAATTGTTGTGAGTAAGGTCATTATCGCTCATCAAGAGAAAAATGTACGTCCCTCTTATCTAGCTGATTTATGGCTATTTGTAAAAATCGGTCTAATCGTCCTTCCTCCTACACTTCTCGTTTATAAACAACCAGACACAGGCATGGTTATGTTATATATGGCAATGATTTTACCCATGATATTTTTTTCAGGTATTCATAGAAAGCTACTTATCGTTTTTACGGCCATTCCTTTAGTTCTAATCAGTACGGTCGTAGTACTCTATATCAGATTTAATGATTTTTTTACGGAGAAAATTTTAGGGGCCTTATCAGGACATCAAGTATCTCGTATTTATGGATGGCTTCAGCCTTATGAATATACAGACTCTTCGTATCAAGTCCGCCAGGGCTTTATGGCCATTGGGTCAGGTGAATTCATCGGGAAGGGCTATCTTAATAACGATGTCTATGTTCCCGAAAAGCATACAGATTTTATTTTTTCTGCAATAGCCGAGGAACTAGGTTTTGCTGGTGGAGCATTTGTCATTGCCCTACTTTTTTTTGTCATCTATAGAATTGTTCTTATTACAGTTGAAGCAAAGGACCCTTTTATGACGTTAATGGGGGCAGGTATTTCAAGCTTATTAGCCTTTCAAATTACGCAAAATATCGGCATGACAATTGGGCTTTTACCAGTAACTGGAGTAACTTTACCCTTTTTAAGCTATGGTGGCAGTTCGCTTTTGTCAAATTTCATGTTAATAGGGATTGTCATGGTTATTCATAAATCCTATAAGGGGTATATGTTTAAAGTAGAGGACTAACTAAATGCAAGTAGAGAAACAACACTCTCTACTTGCTAGATTAAAGGGAGATTATTCCTTAGATTAAAAACTTATTAATACTTTTATTATATTGATCTAAAAATACCCTTGCTTCACTACTAGGTAATTTCAATGCTGCCAACGCGGCACCACCCACTGGTAAACTATAGGCACCCATAAAGTCATACTGATTACTATGTTTTTTATCAATTGCGGCTAATCTTTCTATAAATAACCCCAATTCTTTAAAAACTCCACCAGCTAGCACGACTTTGACACGGCTAGTTGAAAATGGATTCTTTTTGTAACAAGCATCGATACTCTGATAAAAGACCTGGCAGACTTGATCCAAAATTGTATTTGCTACTACATCACCCCGTTTTGTGCATTCAATTGCCACTTTACTTAATGGAGAGATCGTATCTCGCGGATGTCCTTCACCATAAACAATTTCAATTATTTGTGGAACAGATTGTAATTGAAAATAATCTAATACTGCCGTTGTTAAAATCGTTTCAGGCCCTCTTTTATCAAATTCTTTAAAAACCGCTTTTAATGTGCGAATACCCATATCATAGCCACTACCCTCATCATCAAAAATATAACCCCATCCTGCCGTACGCTCAATTCTTCCGAATGGATCTATACTTAAAGTAATCGCACCTGTACCAGAGATCTGAACAATGCCTGGTTGACCTAATGTCCCCGCATATAGTGCGTTCAACCCATCATTCGACAATGATAGTTGACAACCTTCTGGTAAGAGCGAGGTTAATAATGTCTGTGTAATCTCCTCATTATTATTTTCTGTCACGCCAGACAGTCCCGCATGGCATTTTGTAATTTGATGAAAATGGGTAGGCTGCTGAATTTTCAAATTATCTATTAGTTCTATTATCGTCTGCGTAAATTGCTCTAAGCTCATTGATGTAGGGTTACTTTTACCCGTTTCTGCGAGCGCTATTACTTGCCCACGAAATGTAGAGATTGTCGCAATTGTTTTTGTTCCACCACCATCAATTGCCAAAACATACAAGTACCTTCACCTCTATATGATTTTAATTGTAGAAACAATTTCTCCCACCTCAAGCCCTGCGTCATTTCGCACAAAGGAAGGAGATAACGCTTTAATACGCTCAATCGTTTCTTCATTTGTATACTGAATTTGTTCCAATACAGAAGCAATCACATTTGGCCACGGACTTTCTGAGCCATTCATAATTTTTAAGGCAAAACTTAATCCTTCATTTCGTAGGGCAAAACAGTATACGCCCTGCGCTCCACCCTTCGCCACAATATTAGGGTCTTTTAACAATGCTGTACAAATAAAGTTTTGAGCTGCAATAATATGATTTTCTTGATTCATTACTGTAGTAAGCTTTATTACTGCTTCACGAATTTGATGATTATCAATCAATTCTGGCCGCGCTAGCTTTAAATAGGCTATTGCCATATTTTTTAACGGAATCGCAAAGACTGGCGAACCACAACCGTCTATTCCTGTACGAATTTTCCTCTCATCATATTCACTTAAATAAGCAATGTACTTTTTTATCATTTGCTGCAACGGATGATCTGGATGACAATATTGCTTGAAATCATAGTCATTTGCTAGACAAGCAGTTAAAAACCCTAAATGTTTGCCCGCACAATTATGAAGTAATTTTCTCTTTTCATGTCCCTGTTGAATATACAGCGTTTTTGGTTCTTCATTTAATGGATATGATGCTGCACAGATCAAATCATTTTCACTAACAGGAACTTTTTCCAACAACGAGGTCAACGCCTCTTGATGATAAATTTCACCTCTTTGTGAAGCCAAAAATAATGCACTTTCCGTTGAAGTTATCTCGTACTTTTCTATAAAATTCGTCATGAAAATTGGAATGGCTTGAAATGGTTTTGCTGCAGAACGAAAATACACAGGCTCATAATCTTGACCAACAGAAACGAATTCTTCCTTTGATAGATTCACAGCACTCATTTGGCCATAATGCACATTTTCCATTAATCCTGAACGGTACTCTTTCAAAAATTCTGAGTAAGCCACGAATCAACCAACCTTTCTTTAAACAGACAACAACTGCTTTTGTGCTTGTAATGCTGCTCCTTTGACAACTCCCACTTTCAATTGATTTGAAAACTGCAAATCGAAATGAGGTTGTAGTTCTTTCCATATATACTGTTTGCATTTTTCACTAAGGAGTTTTTGAAATGTTACATTGTGCTCAATAATTTCTCCACTGACGATGACAGCCTCTGGTTCATATAAACAAACTAAATTATTGATGGCAATGGCTAGAAATGTGGCTACATCTTGTTGAATATCTACTGCCCATTGCTCGCCTTGCTCAACACAATGTAAGATCTCTTCCATTGATTGAATATTTAGATTTTTAGGTGTTCTTTTTAGTAGAGTCACTTCCGAAATATACATCGATAAGCATCCCCTCTTACCACAGTGACACATTTCACCAAAGGGATTAATCGTTATATGACTTATTTCTCCCGCTTTATTTTGAATACCTCGATACACTTCTCCGTTTAGTAAGATAGCTGCTCCGATGCCCGTTCCAATGCCTACTAAAATACAATTTGAATAAAGAGGCGTATAGATATCACCAATTTCAGCAATGATTTGCATTTTTAATTCATTATCTACGATGACTTCACAATCAAAAACACCAGTTAAATCTTCTCTTATATGACAGTTCTCCCACTTCAATTGCTCAGAAGAAACGATAATGCCTTCTTTGTTATTAATTACTCCTGGAACACCTATTCCAATGCCTAATAATTTATCCTGAGCAATCTGATATTCTGTCAAGATATTAACTATGGACTGTTGTAGTAGATGTATAGCTTCTTCATATTGATGCTTGATGTTACATTTGACTTCCTGAAAAGCGATGAGCTTCCCTAAGAAATCTAATATACCAAGTCGAATAGTAAAACAATCAATCTCTATCCCTATAGTATATAAAGCATCTTCACGCATATGAATTAACGTGGGACGTCTACCAATAGCTGTTTCTTCCGAAATCCCTTCAAGAATAAAACCTTCCGCTTCTAGCTCCTGCACAATACGAGTAATGGTCGTAGGGCTCATTTTTGTATATTTAGATAATTGAATTCTTGAAATTGGCGCCATCTGCCTGATTGCGTCAAGCACAATATATTTATTTTGCCTTCTCATTTGTACTTGATCTTGCTTTTTCAAATTAGATTCATCCCCTATTTAAACTTTTCTATGAATTGTACAGCTTCTTGAATGTCTTTTTCGGGATTTGATCTCACTTCTCGTTCAATAGTTAAATAGCCATTGTATCCGATTTCATGTAAAGCTGAAAAATAAAGCTCGAAATTGACATCTCCCTGACCTAGTGGAAGTTCTCTGAAAAAATCCCCATTTTCCACCATTTCTTCTATTTTATCATGAGATGTTCCAGAATCGTATCCTAAGTACCCATACACGTCTTTTGGATTCGTTTGCTGCAATTGAATCCCATCCTTTACATGTGTATGTACGATATAATTGCTTAAAAGCTTAACGCCAGCTACAGGATCATCTTTCGTTACCATTACCATATTGGCAGGATCAAAATTAACTGATACCCCATCTGTTGATAGTTTATCTAAAAATGCCTTTAGTGTTTTACTCGTTTCTGGTCCTGTTTCAATCGCAAAATAAGCATCTAGTGATGTAGCAAACTGCCCTAATTCTTCACAGGCTTCAAGCATAGTTTGATAGATTGGGTCTTTCTCATCTTCCGGAATGATCCCGATATGGGTCGTGACGATTGATGTCCCAAGATCTTTAGCTAATTGCATAATTTCTTTTGATTTTTTTATTTTCCATACATTTTCATTTTTATCTTGAAAGCCATGCCCCCCCAAATCGCCACATAATGCTGAAATTTCGAGCCCTAAATCTAAAATATATTGCTTCAATTCTGCTCTTTGTGCAGCATTTAAATGATCGGGGTCTAACTCACCTGAAACTGCGTACATCTGTACTCCTTGCGCGCCAACCTCTTTCGCCTTTAACAGTCCTTCACGAATGGGCAATCTAAAGCTGTCTACAATAACGCCAATTTTATTGTTCAATTTCACCATTTTAATAAACAACTTCCTTTCCTTGCTTTGCAGAAATATAAATTCCCTCTAAAATCTTCATAATTTCTACCCCATCCTCCACAGGTGCGACTGAATCATACTGATGAAGACAGCAATCAACAAACGTATTGATTTCATTTTGAAAGGCTGCTACAAAATCAAAGGACAAATCGTTAATTTGAGGATGAATATTTAAAATGGTATTATGCTCTTCGCTGACAATTTTCAACTCAGGCTCTAACTCTGCTCCCCCATTTGTTCCATATAATTTAATGCTCATTTCATCTTTTATGGCATGTAGTGTATAGGAAACATCTACCATTAGTGAAGCTCCATTCTCAAATGTAATAAGAGCGTTTGCTAAGTCTTCTACTGTATTTTTAGTAGCATCATAGTCTGCAGCCTTATAAAAAGATAAATTTTCAATATGATTTCTATTTCCTAATTGATGATAGGTATGACCAGTTATACGTTTCACTTTTGGTCTACCCATTAAGTACCAGCATATATCAATAACATGTACACCCAAATCAATTAATGGGCCACCACCAGATTTATCGATTTCTGCAAACCAACCTCCTGGATTACCTAATCTTCTTAGGCAAGTAGCTTTAGCGTAATAAATATCGCCCAATTTGTTATCGTCTATGAACTGTTTCAGTACTTTGGTATTTGATGCAAAACGTCTTACATAGCCGACTTGAAATACTTTACGATGCTTTTCCGCAACCTTCTGGATGTTTAAAGCCTCAGCATAAGTCATGGATAAAGGTTTTTCGATAAGCACATGTAAGTCATTTTCTAAAGCAAGAATCGCCAATTCTGCATGTGTATTATTCCATGTGCAAATACTTACAGCATCAACATTTTTGTCTGCAAATAATGCTTCTTTAGAAGAAAAAACATGAGTTGCTCCAAATTGAGCAGCTTTTGCTTTGCCTCGCTCAATAGAAGCATCATACACACCATATAACTCAACCGATGGATTCTTCATATAGGAGCCTAAATGATAATCCGAAATTGAACCTGTACCAATTACACAAACTTTTAATTTGTTCATGTTCTTCCCTCCTTAGAGCTTACATTCATCCCATAAACGACGTACATTATCCATCCCTATTTTTGAACCAGCTTGACAATCCTCCATGCCTTCAAACTCCACCGTAATATAACCATCGTATCCATAGCCCTTTACAAGTTTTATAATTTCTCGAATATTTATATCACCATGTCCAACAATAGCTCCTCGGATGTAATTGTTATGAACTGTGCGGAACCATTCCCCATCACCTGGATTTTCATAATAAGGACGAATATAAAAATCTTTAAAATGCACTGTAGCAGCATAGGATATATTTTTCATGACACCGATTAGAGGTTCTTCATCAATACATAAAAAATTCCCGACATCTAAAGTAGTTTTAAAGTTATCTCTGTTGACCGCTTGAATTAATTGTTGTACACGATCACTTGTTTGAACATTAAAACCATGATTTTCAATCGTTGTCGTGATACCAAATTGTTTTGCATAATCTGCAATCAACTGACAGCCCTTAACCATTTCATCAAAGTGTTCATTGTAATAATGAATGGATGTCTGCTCCTTTGGTAAAGTAAAGAGTGTAACATCATGACGCATAATTTTGATGCCCATATGATGTACCACATCAACATGCTTCTTTAAGCGTTCAACTTCTTCAAAAAAAGCTTCCTCCGTACTATGAATAAAGTTTGCAGGTAATGAATAGGCTGATAACTCTAATCCCAGTTCTGCTGCTTTTTCTTTAATTTGAGATGCAAGTTCATAATTATCTACAACGGTAAATTCATAGGGTACTAGTTCTACATGCTGTCCACCATTGTCAGCTACCCATTGTAAAACATCCAGAACATTCATTTCCCCCTGCTTCATTTTTTTGACCATACTATATGTGCTTAATCCTACTTTCATTTATGAACACCTCTCCTTTTTAATTCACAAAATGACATGCAACACTTTGCTCTTCGTTTATTTTTCTCATCTGTGGAATAGCTTGCTTACATATATCTGATGCGAAGGGGCACCTTGTATGGAAGGTACAACCACTTGGCGGATTTTTAGGATTTGGAATATCGCCTATTAGTACTTTCTTCTTTTTTCTTAACGTTGGATCTGCAATTGGTACAGAAGCAATGAGCGCTTGCGTATAAGGATGCTTAGGATTATTAAATATAGTTTCTTTTCGTCCGATTTCTACAATGGTTCCTAAATACATGACACCAATATAATGACTAATATGTTCTACAACACTTAAATCATGAGAAATAAAGAGATACGAAATTTTAAATTCTTGCTGCAATTGCTTTAGTAGATTCAAAATTTGCGATTGTATGGATACATCCAATGCAGACACAGGCTCATCAGCAATAATTAATTTCGGTTTTGTTATTAAAGCACGTGCAATCCCTAAACGCTGCCTTTGTCCACCACTGAACTCATGTGCATATCGATCAGCGTGTTCAGCATTTAATCCTACTACTTCGAGCATTTCTAGTACTAGTTTTTCACGCTCATCTTTCGATAGTTTTGTATGAATTTCTAAAGGCTCACCAACAAGTTCCTTTACTTTCATTCTTGGATTTAATGAGGCATAGGGATCTTGAAATATCATTTGAACAGTTTGCCTTAAATGCTTTAATTCGGATTGCTTTGCAGTAGCTATTTCTTTTCCATCCACAACAATACTTCCACTTGTCGGTGCTATTAATCGAGTGATTAACCTGCCTGTTGTAGATTTTCCACAGCCACTTTCTCCAACTAGACTAAATGTTGTACCTTCCTCTATTTCAAAGGAAACATCTATTACTGCATTAACATGTTGGCTTTTTTGAAATAACCCACCGGCTACCTGAAAGCTTTTTTTTAAATTTTCCACTTTTAAAATACTGTTAGGCATTTACTTCCACATCCTTTTTCGCATATAGCCAGCAGCTACATTGGCGGGTAGCTGAAATTTCCACTGTCGGTGGACTCTCCTCCTGACATATAGACATGACTTGATTACATCGCGGAGCAAACTTACAACCTTTCGGCATATTTTGCGGAGATGGTACATGACCATTGATAGAATCTAATACTTCCTTTTTATCACCAATTTTCGGTACTGATGCTATTAAACCTTTTGTATACGGGTGCTTAGGGCTAGCAAATAATTCAAAGACATCAGCTTCCTCTACAACCTGCCCTGCATACATCACGACTACTTTATCGCACATTTCAGCCACAACACCCAAATCATGTGTGATCAATAAAATAGCGGTCTCATTTTCTTCCTTTAACTTTTTCATTAACTCTAAAATTTGGGCTTGTATCGTAACATCTAGCGCAGTGGTTGGTTCGTCAGCAATAAGTAGATTGGGATGACATGCCATTGCCATGGCTATCATGACTCGCTGCCTCATTCCCCCTGATAGCTGATGAGGATATTCATGAATGATTTCCTCTGCTCTACCTATTCCTACACTCTTTAACATTTGGATTGCGTGATGTTTACTTTCGCTCTTTGGCAGCTTCAAATGCATCTCAATTGCTTCCATCAACTGCTTACCAATTTTCAAGACAGGATTTAAAGAAGTCATAGGCTCTTGGAAGATCATCGCCATTTGCTTTCCACGAATTTTCCGAATTTCTGATTCAGACATTTTAGTCAAATCTTCTCCATTAAAATAAATAGAGCCCTTCACGATTTTGCCTGTAGTTCCATGAAATAATTGCATAATGGATAACGACGTTAGGCTTTTTCCACTACCCGATTCTCCAACTAAGCCTAATATCTCGCCCTTACGGATTGAAAAATTGACACCTCTTAAAATTTTAATTTCGGTTTTATCACGCATAAAGGACGTTTCTAAGTCACTTACTCGCAATACATGTTCTGTCATAGGCATTCTCCTTAATTATTTTTAATTTTCGGATCTAATACATCTCGTAATCCATCGCCTATTAAGTTAAATGCTAGTACAGTTAAAAATATAGCAATTCCTGGCATGATGACTACGTGAGAAGATGTTCCTAAGTAGTCACGTCCACTACTTAGCATGACTCCCCACTCGGGCATTTCAGGACTGGCACCTAAGCCTAAAAAACTTAAACCAGAGGCTGCTAAAATTGCTGTTCCTATACGCATTGTGACAAAAATAATTAATTCACTAATCGTTTCAGGGAAAATATGTTTCCACAGCACTCTTACATGTGAAGCTCCCATTGATTGAGCAGCTTCTACATATACGTTTTCTTTCGCATTCAATGTTGCGCCCCGCACTAATCGCGCAAAGGATGGTACACTAAAAATCATGACAGCGATAATGACATTATTAATACCAGGACCAAGTAATGCGACAATAGCGATTGCTAATAATAAATCAGGAAATGAAAACAATACATCACAGCTACGCATGATAACTTTGTCTATCCAACCACCAAAGTAACCACTAATTAAACCTAAAATAGTCCCTAAAATTAAACCCAAAAATACGGCACTGAAGCTTACCATCAAGGATATTTTGGCCCCTACTATCAAACGACTAAAGATATCTCGCCCATATTCGTCCGTTCCCGCTAAATGACTGGCACTTGGTCCCTCTAATAAGGCATCATAATCCGGTTCAAAGGGATCGTATGGTGCAATATAAGGACCAATAATAGCAACTACAATTAACAATCCTATAAAGATGCTTGCTAACAATGCAGCCTTTTGTTTTTTAAAAGACTTCCAAAATTCTTTTAGAGGAGAGTATTTCCTTTGCTTTTTTTGCACTTGGCTATTTTGCACAGTAGTTGGTGAAGTCATCCCGTTCCCTCCCTTAAGAATCTAATTGGATTTTTGGATTTAACACTGTATAAAGCACATCTACGATTAAATTCACTAAAATAAATTCAAACGCAAATAACAGTAGTGCTGACTGAATGACAGGATAGTCTCGAAATGCAATAGAATCGATTAGAAGACGACCCATTCCTGGAAAGCTAAATACCGTCTCAACTACCACTGAACCCCCCAGTAGAAAACCGAATTGTAAACCTGCGACCGTCACCACAGAAATTAAGGAGTTTCGTAAAGCATGCGTCACAATCACAGAATGTTCCTTCAAACCTTTTGCTCTACCCGTTCTTATAAAATCAGCTTGTAACGTTTCAAGCATGGAAGATCGAGTAAATCGAGCGATCATTGACATAATGCCTGCCCCTAAAGTCAAGGAAGGTAAAATATAACTAGAAAAGCCATCCAATCCACCTGTGGGGAACAACCCTAGTTGTACTGAAAATAATTGAATTAATAATAGTCCCAACCAAAATCCAGGAATCGAAATGCCAGAAACCGCCGTTACCATTCCAAAATAATCAGGCCATTTGTTTTTATTGATGGCAGAAAAAACGCCTATCATTAAACCTATTAACGTAGCCCAAAGCATGGAGAGGAAAGTGAGATGAAGAGAGGGCATAAATCTTGTTTTAAACATATCTATCACAGGTAATCCTGTTGTTAAGGATGTGCCAAGTTCACCCGTCATAAGGTTCTTCATATAATCTACGTATTGTTTTAAAATTGGTTTATCAAGACCCAACTCATGTCGTACATTTTCTACATCTTCGATTGTGGCATCCTTACCCGCTACTAATCGTGCAGGATCTCCTGGGATTAAATGAATGAATAAGAATGTTAATATTGAAATGACAATTAATATCGGTATCATTTCAACAATTCTTCTTGCGGTATATTTCCACACGACGACTTCCTCCTTTCTAATTTGTAGAAAAGGAATTGACCAACATCAATTCCTTTTTTTGTGTAGCATTACTCAACTTTTGCATTTTTCACATCGAGCCCACCTGTTGGATTTACTAATACACCACTGACATTTGAGCGTACACCATATACAACCTCATCTACTCCCAAGAAAATCCAAGGCGTATCTTGGTAAACTATTTCTTGTAATTTTTCATAGAGCTCAGCTTGTCGGTCTACATCTGAAATGGAGTTAGCTTCATCCATTAATTGATCTGCCTCAGTGTTATGATAATAGGCTGTGTTTGCGCCATTTGGTGGGAATGATACACTATGGAAAAGTGGTTTTGTCGCATTCGTTATATCAGAAGCATAGGCTGACCAGCTCACATACCACATTTGTAATTTTGCATCATCTGGTGTTTGTGCACCGTAGATTTCATCGGATAAAGTACCTTCTTCCATTGATTTAATCTCTACTTTTACACCGATTTGGCCTAACTGTTGTTGAATAAACTGCATGCCTTTCATCGTATCTGAATTCGTATTTCCCCAGATTTCAATATCGAAGCCATTTGGATATCCAGCCTCCGCCAACAAAGCTTTTGCCTTTTCTATATTGTGTTCATACATTTTTTGTTGTTTATAATAAACTGTTTTGGAAGGAATAATAGAGTCTAGTGGTAAACCTAGCCCTGAATTAACCACTTTTATATATGCTTCTTTGTCCACAGCATAATTAAATGCTTGTCGAACTTTAATATCATCCAAAGGTTTTTTATACGTATTTAAGGAAACATAGTGAGCAATTGTAGAAGGAACCTTATTAACTTCTACATCTTTATTGTTAGAAAGCTCGTCAATATTTTGAGCAGGTACTGGATAGATAACCTGTGCATCCCCAGCTTTTAGCATCGCTACACGCGATCCGTTTTCTGGTACTGGTTTATACGTAATTTTAGAAACACGGTCACCACCACCCCAATAGCCATCGAATTTTTCAATTGATAAATGATCCCCTTGCACCCATTCAACAAATTTATAGGGACCTGTACCGACAGGCTGCTTAGGAATATCCTTTAAATTTTCTTTAATCATTTTTGGACTAATCATTTTGGCAACCCCGAATCTTGTAATCATTGGTCCATAGGGTTCTTTTAAAGTAACTTTGATGTCATAGTCTCCTAGTATTTCCACATTACTGATTAAGCTAAAACCACGTGAATATAAACGTAAACTTTCATCATTCATGATTCGTTCAATGTTAGCTTTTACAGCTTCTGCATTAAACTGTTCCCCGTCATGGAAAGTGACCCCTTCTTGCAGCTTAAAAGTATACTCCAGAGCATTATCACTGATTGAATAATCCTCTGCTAAAACCTTAATAATTTGTCCATCAGCATCGAAGCCTAGTAAACCTTCTAACATTGTCTCCTGTACAGAACCCGAATTTGTGTCTCCTGTGTTATGCGGATCCATTGAAATAAAGTTTTCATTTACAGCGATGACAAGCTCATTTTTTGAACTCACCTTGCCTGATTCTGTAGTAGATTTTTCCCCAGTATTTGATGCGTTAGAATTGTCTTTCTCTGCGCATGCTGCTAAAAGCAACGTACATAGAATTACAAAAACCAATTTTTTAACATAATTCATCTCATCTACTCCCTTTGTAAAAATATATAAAAATATCTCCTAAAAACTTCATTAAGAAATATAATTACTAAAATCATTTATTTTCTCCACTGATGAAAATAAATAGACAAAAAATAAACTATATTTTCATTACGATTAGACAATTCAATTAGAGGAAGACATCGCTTTCTCAATTGCTTTTCATTAGAAACTATAGTTCAAAAGCCAAGATTTATTTATTCCACTGCTGAAAATAATTAACCAAAAAAATATTCCCTCCCAGGACCCTTTTACATAAAATTATCAGAAAATTTATTATTTTTTAACAACTATAAACTACGATTTATATTTTTTCCAGCATTATTTTTATTAATTTTTAAAATTTATTATTATTTTTATTGAACTATAATAAATCTCCTCATCTTTCCTTCATGTTGCAAAGTTTCGTAAAAAGGTTCTAAAAGCCCTTTTACAAGGCTTTTAGAACAACTATTATTCATGAAAGCTTATTTAAACTATCCACAACCACATCGAGTATGCGGTCAAGATCCTCTTGTACAATATTTAGTGGTGGCGATAGAGTCAAGACATTATTAAAGCCTGCCACTGTTGCCCCATTTTTCCCAATGATAATTCCTTGTCCCTTACAGGCGGCAATAACTGCATTCACCTTCTCCACTGGTAAGGGTTCTTTCGAAACTTTATCTACAACTAATTCGATCCCAATTAATAAGCCTTTGCCTCGCACATCTCCTACATTCGGATGATACTGTAGTTTTTGTTGCAATGTTTGTAGTGTTACAATACCAATTTCCTTTGAACGCTCGAACAATGCTTCATGCTCTAGAATCTCAATATTTTTTAACGCAACTGCACATGCTACTGGAGACCCACCAAATGTATTGACGTGGCGGAAATAGCCATATGCATCTGAGCCAGTGAAAGCCTCATAAATCTCCCGTTTTACGGCTGTTGCTGATAATGGCAAGTAAGCACTGGTAATCCCTTTAGCCATTGTAATAATATCTGGTTTCACACCATAATTCATAAATCCAAATGGCTTACCTGTTCGACCAAAGCCACAAATTACTTCATCCACTATCATTAAAGCCCCATGTTTTTTACATACTTCCTCAATGCCTTTTAAATAGTTATCAGGAGGCATAATGACGCCGCCACCAGTAATAATTGGCTCTAAAATCATGGCTGCGATCGTATCGCTCAGTTCCCATGTCATCGTTTTATCTACAGCCTTTACACTTGCTAAATCTAAAGGTCCAATAGCATCACTTTCATGTTCACGGTATTGATCAGGTGGTGCGACATGGATAAAGCCTGGAGACAGTGGCTCGTATTTATATTTTCGTTCCGCTTGCCCTGTTGCCGCTAAAGCCCCAAACGAATTTCCATGGTAAGCACGATAACGGGAGACAATCTTATAGCGGGAGCTGTGACCTTTTTGCTGATGATATTGTCGAGCTATTTTAAATGCTGTTTCATTCGCTTCTGACCCACTATTAGAGAAGAAAATAACATAGTCTCCACCAAGCAAATTATTTAGTTTTTCTGCTAGTTCTACGGCTGGTAAATGTCCTTGTGATAATGGTGCATAGGCATTTTTCATCATTTGCTCATGTGCGGCATCAGCCAGTTCCTTACGTCCATAGCCGACATTTACACACCATAGCCCAGCCATGGCATCAATATATTCGACGCCATCTGTGTCTATAATTCTTGCTCCATCTGATTTTTCCACTACATATGTTGCTTGCGGATTGTAGGGTTTCATTGAATGCCATACATATTGCTCATCTTTTGTTAAAACATCACTTTTAAGATTTGTCTGTGTCATAGCCAAACACCCTCTCTATTATTCTCTTTTTCACTAGATTAGCTTTTCGCATCGTTGTTACTTGGGAAAGCAAAGGAGCTCGTTGTATCTTCCGTTTCATCTGGCCAGCGTTCCGAGATTGTTTTCGCCTTTGTAAAGAATCTCGCTTGATCTGGGCCAAACATGTGCCCTTCCCCAAACTTGGAGCGCTTCCATCCTCCAAAATTGTGATAGCCGACTGGGATTGGGATTGGTACATTGATCCCTACCATACCAACTTCTATCTCTTCCTGGAATTTACGAGCTGCCGCACCACTGCTTGTAAACATCGTTACACCATTACCAAGCTCATGGTCATTAATTAAATCAATAGCTTCTTGTAATGTCTTCACGCCCACTACAATACGTGCTGGACCAAAGACCTCCTCTTTGAAAATGGTCATATTTGGCGTAACATTATTGAGTAGTGTTGGCCCAAGATAAAAACCATTAGACGTTTCGGATACTTTTGGATTTCTTCCGTCAATGACAAGGTTTGCGCCTTCAGTAACAGCCCCGTCAATATAGCGTATAATCGTTTCCTTCAATTGCTGGGTAATGACTGGTCCAAAATCGACGTCTTTTTCTGTATAAGAACCAACCTTTAGCTGTGAGATCTTATGCTTCAATATGTCCGTAAAACGTTGTTCAGTATCCTTACCTACAACAAGTGCCCCGGAAATTGCCATGCAACGCTGGGATGCTGCCCCATATGCAGCACCTAAAAAGGCATTCGCCGTTTGTTCCAAATTGGCATCTGGCATAACAATCATAAAGTTCTTACCACCGCCAAATGCTGCGACACGTTTATTATGCTTTGTTCCCGTATGATAAATATATTCAGCTACAGGCGTTGATCCAACAAATGAAATAGCTTGAATTTCTTTGTTTTCTAAAAGTTCATTGACCGCTTCTTTATCGCCATTGACTACTGTCCAAATACCATCAGGAAGTCCTGCTTCTTTCCATAATTGACTTAAATATAATGCAGAATTAGGTACACGTTCAGATGGTTTTAAAATTACGGCATTCCCGACTGCCACAGCCATACTTGTAATAGCTAGAGGTACCATAACCGGGAAATTAAACGGGGCAATTGTTGCCACTACACCAAGTGGTGACTTGGCAGAAAAAGCATTAATATTACCACCTACATTGACTGAATACTCCCCTTTTAACATTTGCGGGGCACTGATGGCCATATCTACGGATTCAATCCCTCGAACAATTTCGCCTTTCGCATCCTCCTTGGTTTTACCACTTTCCTGACAAATCACTTCAATAAGTTCTTCCTGTCTTGTTACTAACAATTGACGGAATCGATGTAAAACCTCTACCCTTTTCCCAATGGATACCTTTTTCCATGCAGGAAAAGCTTCTTTGGCATGTCGAATAGCCTGCTGTACTTCATCTCTTGAAGCAAGTGGCACTCTTGCAATAACCTCACCTGTTGTGGGATTATAAACCTCTGAGAATCTTCCACTTGTACCAGCTAGTTCTTCCCCTTTGATAAAATGTGTTAGCGTTTTCATTTCTTGCTGAACTGTCATAATTTGACCACTCCTTACGTCGGATTATTGTTCAAAATCAAACTCATCTTTGTTAAAAATAGAGCTTGATTCGTCGGCTTGCTTTATCACTTTCTTCTTTTGCGTAAGCATATAAAAAATCATTACCACCGCAACGACCACACATGTAAATAGAATTTGTGAGCGCATAGACTTAATAAAGAACATGGCAATTAATAAGGCTGTTGTTACTAGTATTGTGAAATACGTTAGATAAGGGAATAACCACATCTTCACCTTTAATAGCTCTGGATTTTCTCGTTCAATCTTTCGTCGCATTTTCAATTGTGAAAAGGCAATGATTAAATAAAGAATTAACGTAATAGCACTACAAGAACTTAGTAAAAACATAAATACTTTATCTGGTGAAACATAATTCATAATAACGGCAATATAAGAGAAAAATGTTGCTGCTAAAATGGCATTCACCGGTGCACCCTTTTTATTTAATTTCAAAAAGGTTTTTGGGGCTTCCCCCTTCTCCGCTAAAGAGAATACCATTCGTGATGTGGCATAAAGTGCTGAATTTAAGCACGATAACACCGCTGTTAAAACAACAAAATTCATGATTTGCGCAGCAGCAGGAATACCGATATAATCCAGTACTGCTACATAAGGGCTTGTTAAAATACCGGAGGAGTGCCAAGGCAATAACGTCACAACTACAGCTATAGAGCCCACATAGAAAATTAAAATGCGCCAAGTAATGGAATTGGTAGCTTTCGTTACAGCTGCCAAAGGTTCATCTGATTCACCAGCAGCTATAGCAACGATCTCTGTCCCCATAAAGGAAAAAATAACTATGACAACACCCATTAAAACAGCACCAAAGCCATTTGGTAAAAATCCACCCTGCCCTACGAGATTGGTCATACCAACTGCGTTAAAATTCGGTGCAATACCAAAAATAATAAATGCGCCTAGACCTAAGAAAACTACTATACTTGCAACCTTAATAAGAGAGAACCAATACTCAAATTCACCAAAGGCTTTTACAGAAAGAACATTTGTTAAAGTCAACGCTACAGTTAATAGTAAACTTAATAGCCATAATGGAATTCCGTCATACCAATATTGAATAATGGCTGCTGCTGCCGTTGCCTCTAATGCAATTGCAATGACCCAGAAAAACCAATATAACCAACCAATCATAAAGCCTGCCCATGGACCAATTGCTTCATGGGCATAATGTGCAAACGACCCACTCGTTGGATTGACAGCCGCCATCTCACCTAGCATACGCATCACTAAAATGACAATAATTCCTGCAAATATATACGATAGAATCGCTCCAGGACCCGCTAAGTTAATAACTGAGCCACTCCCCATAAATAGCCCAGCACCAATTACTCCCGCAATTGCGATCATTGTCATATGCCGTTTCTTTAACCCTTTTTGTAAATGCGTTTGTTGCTCCATATCTGTCACCTCTTTTATTAGATTGGATTATCGCTTACAAAAATCTTACATGTTTCATATCGTTGAAGTAATAGACAAACTGTAAAAATCTATACACTTGTTTTAAACATAATGTAAAATAGACTAAATATTCTTAAAATAATTCAATGATGATTTTTTCAAGCTATTACACAACATAAAACAGCAATAATAGATAATTTATAATAGAAGTCTGTTCAAAAGGAGGATTTATGATGAGTCAATTCCAGCTTAAAGTACTACACGCTTTAGAGAATGAGCATTTTCAACATGCGGAGGTAGTTGCAGGTCATGAGGGGCTATTAAGAATCGTTAAATGGGCACATGTTCTTGAAATAGTCCATGTAGATAATTTTTTAGTCGGAGAAGAGTTAGTGTTAACAACGGGGATCAGTCTTCAACATAGCATCGATGATTTCATTATTTTTGTTGAATCCTTAATTCAGAAAAATTGTGCTGCTCTTTGTATTGAATACGGCTCTTATATACAAGCAGTTCCAGAGGCAATAATTGCACTTGCTAACCTTCATCAGTTCCCTATTATTGTTTTTCATGAAGCAGTTCCTTTTGTTCGCATCACACAAGATTTACATAGTCAAATTATTAATCAGCAATATTTAATGGTTTCCACACTAGAATCCTACTCACAAGCTTTAAATAAAAATACTGTCTTAGGACAAAATACTGACGACATCTTACAAAATATGTATAACGAATTAAAGACACAAATCATGTTTTCTATTAAGGGACGAGAACCCGTCTTTTTTCCTAATATGACACATGGTAAACGTCAGCAATTATTAGCATTGAATAAATGTGCTCAACAATTTAAACATGAACCTATTTTTATATTTGATCAACATTATGCAGATTTAACCCTTTTTCGTGAAGATGGTCTATTCTCAGAGTTTGAATTATTAATAGTAGACCGTACAGCGACAGCGTTGGCTCAATTATTAATGCGAGAGTTCTATATTGAGGAGAAAAAGAATATTGAAGACGCTTCGATTTTAGCTGATTGGATTGATCAAAAGCTGTCTAAGGAGGAAATCTATAAATTTATCGTTACACATTACACGAACTATACACAATCTAGTGGAGCTGTTTTTATTTTGGCCTCCCCTAGTACAGTGATGAAAGCGCCAGAAGATATTGTCTATAGTAAACTTTATTATCGTAATCTCTTTGAACAACATGGCTTTATCCCATTTTTATTCGAGAGAAAAAGCTATGTTATTTTTATTTTACTTCATACGAAAGATTATCGAGCGATACGTGAAACACTAAATAGTATTTTTACTTCCCTTCCCAAAACTGAATTTTATAAAAAACAGCAAACTCAAGGTTTTCAAATAGCCGTTGGTAAAGTTGTGGCTAATGTAGAAGAAATCCCCAAAAGCTATCAAACTGCCTTAGAAACATTATATATTTGCCGTAAAGTGCAAACTTCCTCCTTCTTTTATGATGATCTGCATTTGTATCATTTAATCTATAAATTGCAAATGCAGGTGAATTTACAGGAAGTTATACACGACTATTTACAGCCAGTTATTGAGTACGATAAAAAATATAACAGCAAACTTCTGGAAACCTTACAGGTGTATTTACAAACAAATGGCTCCAAGCAGCAAACAGCTAATCAATTGTTTATCGTTCGTCAAACACTGTACCATCGCTTAAAAAAGCTTGAAAGTTTACTAGGTAAAAATTTTATGAAGGGTCACAATCGCATCACACTTGAATTCATGCTCCTTGCGAACTCTTTAATTGAACACAAGAGTTAAAAAAATGGGCACGCTCAAGAGGCTCTCTCTCCCCTAAAGCGTGCCTTCGAATTACTCTTTCACAACAACATCATGATAAAGTCCTGGTCGACGATCATCGTATACTGGAATTCTTCCGCGCACTTCATCGACAATAGAAAAGTCTACATCAATCACTGCTACTTCCTCATCTTCAGCACCGATCCAAAGCACTTCACCCCAAGGTTGAATAATCATCGATTGCCCATTAAAGTTTTCTACTTTTTTTGAAATGCGATTAACCGCTATAACAAAGCATTGGTTTTCTATCGCACGTGCCTGCAGCAATGTTTTCCAATGATCAATTCTTGGAGTTGGCCATTGTGCTGGTACAAACAATACCTTTGCTCCTTGTAAGGCATGTGCACGTAACCACTCTGGGAAACGAATATCATAGCAAATAACACCAGCAGCCTCAATTTCATCAAGTGCGAAGCGGTTCATTTCATCTCCTGCCTCTAAGTAAAGATGCTCGTCCATTAAACGGAAGAGATGTGCCTTGTTATATTCCCCAACAAGCTCTCCATTGTAATCAAATGTATACATTGTATTGTAAAATTTGTCGCCCTTTTTTGTTGAAACAGAGCCACCCACAATATGTACTGCAAGTTCCTTTGCCAATTCAGCCAAAAACGCTTTTGTGCGCTCTCCATTAACGTCCGCCAGTTCTGGTAGCTTCTCTAGCGCATAGCCTGTATTCCACATTTCTGGTAGCACAATAATTTTTGCCCCCTGTTTTGCAGCTTCTCGAATCTTGTCCTCAGCTCGTGCAAAATTTTCTTCTACTTTGCCGAAGCCAACGTTTAATTGAATACAACCGATTTTCATATCAATTCCTCCTCTAGACAATTAACAAAAAAAGTACTACCTTTCATATCACGTATTCGTTAGAGTTTATTAGCATCCAAAAATGTGTATTTCAGTACACTTTCGCTCTATTATTTTTCATTATACTACAGTTAAAATTAAACTAATTCATGTTTATACAGTCGCTTGGTCGCTTTTTGGTCGCTTGTAGACTTTTGTTAAAAGAGAAATAAAAATAGACCACCCATATTTGGTGGTCATAATGAAAACCATTTTATGTGTTTATTCAAAATGGTCCTTTATCTCTAAATTTCCGTATTTTAAAAAACCTGTAGTAAAACACTCTTCAAAGTGTTCCACTACAGGTTTTAAAATCTTAAAAACCAAAAAGTTCTTTTGATCCATCGATAACATAGTTAAATTTTATTTCATCACTTACTTTTGCTCCAAATGGTTGACCAGCAATTACTGCACCTACAACGTTATAACCAAGTAGTTCTACGTTAATTCCTTTTTTAAAATTATAAAAATAGTGATTTTTCTCAGTTTGTACCCATTCTGTTGGGAAACCATTGGCTAAACAAATTCAAATGTTCGATGATCGATTCACAGAACAAGGTGAAACACTTCTCACTGTATGTGCATCCGTTAAAGGCATAAAACAGCTTTATGTCACTGACCAAAGAGTCTTATTACACGAAATTAAAGGCCTAGTTTCAAACGATGAAAGAAGCATTCCTTTAGCATCTATTAGCAGTATCAACATTTCTAATAAGCTTGTTTACTCTACAATCGAAATCGTATCTACTGGAAATAAGGCAATCATTGACGATGTGCCAGCTCATATTGCACTCGAAATTAAGAGTGGGATTGAGAACCTAAAGGCAATGGCAAAAACAACGTCTTCCCCTGCTGCTAAACAGGAAAAGGACATGTATGATGTAGCCGATGAAATTCGAGAATTGAAGGATTTATTGGATGATGGGATATTAACGCAAGATGAATTTGACGCGAAGAAAAAGCAATTATTAGGGATATAAAATAAACCAGGCTCTCTTATGAGTACCTGATATTATC
>NZ_KQ465139.1 GCF_001308875.1 Lysinibacillus sp. ZYM-1
TCAAATCCCTCCTTCTCCGCCATTGGCCCGTTGGTCAAGTGGTTAAGACACCGCCCTTTCACGGCGGTAACACGGGTTCGAATCCCGTACGGGTCATACTAAGTGCAGTAGATGAATTTACATCTACTGCACTTTTTTTATCAATTGAAAACATAAAAATAAAGCCTTCGCAGAAAAATGACGCTGCGAAGGCTTGTTGTTTTTCGATGACATTAAGAAATATTTCGTCCTTTTCCATAAGGAATACATAAGGGCGTTCCAAAGATTGGATCTGACGTCATTTGACATTCAAGATCAAATACATGACTAACTAATTCTGTCGTCATGATCTCCTCAGGCTTACCTTGACGATAAACTCCTCGATCACGCACAGTTATTATATGATCGGCATAACGGCAAGCGAGATTAATATCATGTAAGACCATAATAATTGTTCGCTTTTGCTGTTGATTTAATTCAAATAATAAATCTAAAACTTCTATTTGATGGGTTAAATCTAAATATGTCGTAGGTTCGTCTAAAAGTATAATATCTGTATCTTGAGCAAGTGTCATAGCAATCCATGCACGTTGACGTTGCCCCCCAGATAACTCGTCCACCGGTCTATCTTGTAAATGATCAGTACCTGTCGCTTTTAAGGCATTTAACACAATTTCTTCATCTTTCTCCGTCCATTGCTGACGCCAACTTTGGTAAGGAAATCGTCCTTGTTTAACAAGCTGTAGGACCGTTAATCCCTCTGGCGCTACTGGTGCTTGAGGAAGAATAGAAAGATTTTTGGCTACTTGTTTTGTAGATAATTTAAAAATATCTTCGCCATCTAATAAAACCGATCCCTTTTTTGGTTTTAGTAATCGAGCGATTGAGCGTAATAGTGTGGATTTGCCACAGCCATTCGCGCCAATCAATACAGTAATTTCATTCAAAGGGATAGATAAATTGAGATCTTCGATAATATTGGAATCACCATAACTTAATGTTAGGGATTTGGTTAATAAGGATTCAGTCATGTAGTATGGACTCCTTTATTTATTAGGGTTTCTAAATAATAAATAGATGAAATAAGGAGCACCGATGGCAGCAGTAAAGACACCAGCTGGTACTTCTAAAGGGCTAAATGCAGTACGACCGATAACATCTGCAATCATTACAAGCAATGCTCCAATGGCTGCAGATGTTGGAACAAGTACTCCGAACGATGAACCAACGATACGACGGGCAATATGAGGGGCCATCAATCCTACAAATCCAATTGCCCCTGCAAAAGAAATGGCGCTTGCTACTAAGCAGCAACATAAAAGAATTAAATAAAGACGGGTTTTCTGAACGGATTGTCCTAAGCCTGCTGCAGTGTCATCACCTAATTCTTGGACATTTAACTGTCGTGTAATGAAGAATGTGACAAGTAGGAGTATTAGGATTAATGGGACAACGATTTGAACTTGATTCCAATCGGCACTTTTAACGCTTCCAGTAATCCATTTATTGGCTTCACTTGCTTGATAGATTGGACCAATAATCATTAGCATGGTCGTAATCGCTTGCATTAATGCTGATACACTAATACCGATTAAGACAAGACGATTTGGTGTGACACCATCTTTCCATGCAAATAGGTAAACAAAAAACCCAACAACAGTTGCCCCAATAAAGCCTGCTAATGGCATCCACTCTATACTAACCGTTAAAGAGTGGTTGGAATCACTAAAAATGGCTAGAAAACCAACAACTGCTGCACCGCCTCCAGCAGAAATTCCGATAATATCAGGAGAGGCAAGTGGATTTTTAATAATTCCTTGTAAAACGGCACCTGCTACGGCTAACGCCATGCCAGCGAACATAGCAATAAAAATTCGAGGCATTCGAAAATCAATTATGATTAACCGATCAAAATCAGAGCCTTGGCCGAAAATAGTTTGTAAAACCTTTAATGGATTGATAAAAGAATCACCGAATGATGCACTAAGAAAGAAAACAGCTAGTGTTAGAAAGCTAATTACCAGTAATTTTTTCATAGCTTGTACATCTAATAAAAACGATATTTTTTGCTGAAATAAACGGATTGTTTTTACATTTTTCATTATTTTTTTCCACCTTTTCGCGCAAGGTAAATAAAGAATGGTGTGCCAATCATAGCGGTCATAACACCGACTGGAACTTCTTGTGGCATGATAATATAACGAGCTGCCACATCCGCTAACAATAATAGAATACCCCCAAGTAACGCAGCCATGGGAATCAGCCAACGGTGGTCAGTGCCAACAAACTTGCGCGCAAAATGAGGAACTACAATGCCAATAAAACCGATGGGGCCTGCGATAGCAACAGCTCCTCCTGCTAAAAAAATAACAATAAGACCTACTAATATTTTCATTAGCCCTAAACGTAATCCTAGTCCTCTTGCCACATCATCTCCCAGCGCAAGAATATTCATTTTAGGAGAAATGACTATAGCGGCTATCCACCCTATGATTAAATATGGGAGTACAGATAGCAGAATTTCAAGCTTTCGACCCTGTACAGAGCCAGCTAACCAAAACAATACTTGCTCTAGCTCTGCTTCATTTGTGGCAAGTAATCCTTGTGTAAATGATGCAAAAAGGGCACTAATGGCAGCCCCAGCTAAAGTTATTTTCACTGGTGTAACGGCATCTCTTCCTGAAAAACTGATTGCATAAACAGATAAAGCTGCGATGGCAGCACCTAGAAAGGCAATCCATGCAAATGATTGCAAACCTGAAATATGGAAAAAAATCATGGCAAAAACAACTGCAAAGCCTGCTCCAGCATTAATCCCCAATATTCCAGGAGAGGCTAAAGGATTTTTCGTTAAAGTTTGCATAAGTACACCAGTAATGGCCAAGGAAGCTCCGACACAACTGGCTATAAGCGCTCTAGGAATACGAACATTTTGAATAATGATATGCTCATTTGAATTGTTAAAATGTATAAAAGATTCATAGGTCGTTTGAATAGAGGTATTTGCATAGCCATAGACAATACTAATGCCCATACAAAGAAGTAAGAGCAATACGCCAACTATTAAAGAAAACGTTTTGGAATAATTATTTTTTAAAATCATGTTTAACTATACTCTTTTCTTTTATGATTATTAAATTATGTATTGACACTGATAAGTACATACAATAAGATTAATATCGTTCAAATGACAAATGAAAGTGATTTTCATTCTCGTCAATTATGCTTAAATATTTTATCATATACAATGGGGGAAGAAAAGGTGCAAAAAGCATTTCAAAAACTATTAGTATTGCTAGCTATTGTTGCTATTTTTGTTCTGGCAGCATGCGGTAATTCTAAAGATAATACAAAAGAAGAAAGCCCAAAAGAAAGCGATGCATACAGTGTAGAGCATGCCATGGGGACAACAGAAGTAAAAGATACACCAAAACGTATCGTTGTACTAACAAATGAAGGAACAGAAGCGCTTTTAGCTTTGGGTATTAAGCCAGTTGGTGCGGTACAATCTTGGACAGGCGATCCATGGTATGATCATATTAAAGATCAAATGGACGGTGTGGAAGTAGTCGGCATTGAACATGAAATTAATTTGGAAAAAATTGCTTCATTAAAACCGGATTTAATCATTGGTAATAAATTACGACAAGAAAAAGATTATGCGAAACTTAGTAAAATTGCGCCTACCGTGTTTTCAGATACATTACGTGGTGATTGGAAAGAGAATTTTAAATTATACGCAAAAGCAGTAAATCAAGAAACAAAAGGTGAAGAAGTATTAACAGCTTACGATGATAAGGTACAAGCGCTAAAAGAAAAACTTGGTGATCAAACAAACCAAGAAATTTCATTTGTTCGCTTTATGGCAGATAAATCTCGTATCTATTACACAGATTCATTTTCAGGTATTATTTTTGAAGCTTTAGGATTTAAACGTGTACCAGCGCAAGCAGAGTTATTTAAAGATAATGCAAAACTAGGAAACTTAGCTGTAGAGGTAGGAAAAGAAGTAATTCCTAAAATGGATGGGGATGTTATTTTCTACTTCACATACATGCCAACTGGTGATGACTCAGCATTAGCAACCGAACAAGAGTGGACACAAGATCCACTTTGGAAAAACCTTACGGCTGTTCAAAAAGGCAACGCACATAAAGTGGATGATGTCATTTGGAATACGGCTGGAGGAATTCTAGCTGCCAATATTATGTTAGATCAAGTGGAAGAAATCTTTACGAAATAATTAATGGATAAGCTATACATTCACCGAGTAAGGTGAGTGTATAGCTTTTTTTATTTTCTATGCTACACGCTGATGGTACTTTGTATTTTATAGTGAGATCGACTAAGATGTGGAGAGAGGGGGATAGGTATGAATGAAAAATTAAAGTGGGTTCTTAATCAGCATTATCTAGGGAAAGACAATGTCAACCAAGTAACAGACTTACTTTCGCATTTTACACTGGAACAGGTAAGGAAAGTTGGTCAATTCCAATGTACATATGAAAAATTTGAAAAGACACCTCTTCATTATTTAGAATCACTGGCATCATTTATTGGTGTAGAAAAAATCTTGATAAAAGATGAATCGTCACGATTTGGTTTGAATGCCTTTAAAGTATTAGGAGGCGTTTATGCTATCGCTCAATATGTTGCCAAAAAGCTCAATAAAAATATAGAGGAGCTTTCGTTTGAACAGTTAAAGTCACCAACAATAAAAGAGCAGTTGGGAGAGTTAACTTTTATTTCAACGACAGATGGGAATCATGGTCGTGGCGTAGCTTGGGCTGCTAGAGAGCTCGGTTTTCAAGCACGAATTTATATGCCTGCTGGTAGTGCCAAGGAACGTTTACAAAACATTAAAAATGAGGGAGCTTATGCTGAAATCACTTCAATGAATTATGATGACACTGTTCGATATACTTCACAGCTTGCACAAAAAAATGGTTGGGTTTTAGTTCAGGATACAATGTGGAATGGCTATGAGGAAATCCCATTATGGATTATGCAGGGCTATACAACACTTATACAAGAGATTGTTGAACAGATACAGCAAGCGCCAACCCATGTGTTTTTGCAAGCTGGAGTGGGGTCTTTTGCAGCAGCAGTTGTCGCCTTTTTAACACAATACTATGAGCATGACATCACGTTTGTATTAGTGGAGCCACATGTAGCTAATTGTTATTATGAAAGCTTTAAAGCGGGAACCAATGAATTTGTAAGCGTTGGTGGCGACATGCAAACCATAATGGCAGGGTTAGCTTGTGGCGAACCGAATCCTCAGGCATGGCAACTTTTAAAAGCCTATACAAAAGTAAGTATTAGTTGTGAGGAGGAAGTGGCAGCAACAGGTATGCGCATCCTTGGCAATCCATTGAACACAGATGCCCGCATTGTAGCAGGAGAATCAGGAGCAGCTCCATTTGGTTGTTTTTATGAAATAATGACAAATGGGCGACACGGCCAATTAAAGGATACATTGCAGTTAGATAGCGATGCAAGAGTATTGTTGGTTAATACAGAGGGTGACACGGATAAAGAGAATTATCGACAAATAGTGTGGCATGGAAAATATGCAACATTGTAGCAAAGGAAGTGGGCTGGCCAAAATGTGAATGGGCAGCCCATTTTTTAATCCTGCAAAAATTATAAAAAACCTATTGACCTTAACGTTGCGTCAAAGTTTACAGTAGCATTAGTGGAGGTGAAAACATGGAATATACAATTCAAGAGCTTGCACAATTATCTGGTGTAAGTACAAGAACACTTCGTTATTACGATGAAATTGGGCTATTGAAACCAGCTAGAACTAATGAAGCAGGCTATCGATTTTATGGTCAATTTGAAGTCGATATGCTGCAGCAGATTTTATTTTACCGAGCATTGGATATGAAGCTAGCAACAATTCAGGATATTATTCAGGCACCTCATTTTCAACATTCCGAGGCGCTAAAGTCACATAAAGCTGCTTTGCTTAAACGAAAAGAACAGCTAGAGATGATCTTACAGACAGTAGAAAAAACGATATTATCCATTGAGGGGGAAGAAACTATGTCAAACGAAGAAAAATTTAAAGGATTTAAAGAAAAGTTAATCGAGGATAATGAAAATCAGTATGGTCAAGAGATTCGCGCCAAATATGGAGATAAAACTGTAGATGCTTCGAATGCTAAGCTTATGAATATGACGGAGGAACAATTTCAGGCGATGCAGCAATTAGAGCAGCAAATGTTTGAGCGTCTAACAGAGGCAATGGAACTGGGGGACGCAACAAATGATATTGCGATGGAAGTCGCGGAGTTGCATAAACGATGGCTGAGCTTTACATGGAAAGAATATTCTAAAGAGGCACATGTAGGACTCGCTCAAATGTATATAGCGGATGAACGTTTCACAGCTTATTACGACGAGCGTAGTGTAGTGGGAGCAGCACAGTTTTTACATGATGCAATCGTAGCTTATACGAATAAATAAAAAATCCTTCCTTATGCTGATGTTTTAGAAATAATAAATTAGGAAAAAATAAAAGCATAAGGAGGAGATTTTTTTGGATCAACAAGTAATGCAAAAATTGAAAAGACAATTAGAACAAGAATTACAAGATATCGAAAAGCGAATAGATGAGTCAGAGCGTCCCCAAGCGACAGAGTTGTCTAATTATGATAATCATCCAGCTGATAATGCCAGTGATTTAACGGATCAGCTTACAGAAATGGCTATTGATGAGCATCGTGGTGACAATGCAGAGGAAATAAAAGAAGCCCTTCAAGCAATGGCAGACGGAACATATGGCAAATGTGCTGTTTGTGGTAAAGAAATTCCAATTGGACGTTTAGAGGCTATGCCGCAAGCTTTGACGTGTGTCGAGCATGCAGAAAAGAAGGAAGATCAATTACGACCAGTGGAAGAGGATGTGCTTTCTTCAACACCAAGGTCGGATGATTTTATAGAGCTTGAAGAATTTGGCTCCTCTGATACACCGCAAGACAAAAATCAGTAAGTATTTTCCTTACCAAAGCAGTATAATAACTGTAGAGGTGAGAATATGAACATTATTGATTTACATTGTGATGCACTTTTGAAATTAACAACCCTTGAAGCGGCCAGTTTTGCAGAGGATGTGCGTATACACGTCAATCAAAAAAGATTGCAGTTAGGGCAAATAAAAGCTCAAGTATTCGCCATCTTTATTGACCCAGATATCCCTCGAAATCAGCAATTTCTCGAAGTCATGCGCCAAATGGAAGCATTTCATACCCATGTTTTACAAACAGAGGGCATGGTGCATATTACAGATTGGGCACAGTTAGAACAATTAGCTCCACACGAAATAGGAGCCATTTTAAGCTTAGAAGGTTGTAGTGCAATTGGTGAAGATATAACAAAGCTAACTGCCGTACTGGATGCAGGCGTAAAATTAGTAGGTTTAACGTGGAATGAAGAAAATGCTGTAGCTCATGGAGCTGAACAAGATGCAAGTCTTGGTTTGAAGCCATTTGGTAAAGAAGTCATACAATTACTAAATGAGCGCGATATCATTATTGATGTCTCACATTTAAATGAACAAAGCTTTTGGGATGTGTTACCGTTAGCAAAACATATTATTGCAAGTCATAGTAATGCACGTGCGCTATGTGACCATCCACGTAATTTAACAGATGCACAGGCGAAGGCTCTTGTAAAACAAGGGGGGCATATCCATGTTGTTTATTATCCACTCTTTATTAGTGAACAAGATGCAACACTAGATCAGTTGGTAGATCATGTGGAGCATTTAGCCAACTTAGTAGGTGTCGAGCATATAGGTTTAGGTTCAGATTTTGATGGTATTGGTGTGACGGTAAAAGGCTTAGCTCATGCGGGAGAGGCTCAAAATTTATTAGAGGCATTACGAGTTCGCTTTTCAGCGGAAGAAGTACATGGCATCGCTAGTCAAAATTTTAAACGCTATGTAAAAAAAGCAGCAACCCGTTAAGGCTGCCGCAACTTTTATAAGAAATAATCAATTAATAAACCGATTCCTAATAGGAAGCCGAAGATTGTATTGGTTTGCGCTGTATATTTCATCGCAGGCATCACTTCTTTGGCTTCTTTTTTGTCTCTGAATATTTGAATGGCACGTAATGGCTTAGGAATACTTAAGAAGATAATTAAAGCCCAAAAAGTAATGCCATCAATTGCAACAAGGGCGATCACCCATAAATAAGATACGATAAAAAAGCCTGATAGCACAGAAATCGCATTATCACGTCCAACCAAAATAGCTAGTGTTTTGCGTCCACCTTCTGTATCACCAACAATATCACGAATATTATTGGATAGCATGATAGCACCAACTAAAATCATGCTTGGAACTGAAAGTAACACGGCATCGAGTGTTATTGTAAGCGTTTGAATATAGAAAGCAATTAAAACAATTCCCATTCCCATTACTGCCCCAGAAACAATTTCTCCAAAAGGTGAATAGGCGATTGGATATGGCCCACCTGTATATAAGAAACCAATAAGCATACAAACTAGTCCAACTGCAGCTAACCACCAAGATGTTGAGGCACATATATAAATGCCAAGTAACATGGCAATGGCATAAAAGCTTAGCGCAATCGTCATAATTGTTTTTGGTTTTACACCATGACGGACAATCGTTCCGCCAATTCCGACAGAATGCTCGTTATCTAATCCTAATTTGTAATCATAATATTCATTGAACATATTCGTTGCTGCTTGAATAAGCATACTTGCAATGAGCATAGCAAAAAATAGTCCAAAATCAATTGTTTCTTTTTCAATTGCTAGTGCAATCGCTGTTCCTAGGAATACTGGAACAAATGAAGCGGTTAAAGTGTGTGGACGTGTTAAATGCCACCAAACTTTAAAACCCCTATCAGCTTCAATGACTTTGGTCATAAGGTCTTTCTCTCCTTCAAATGTTGTCGACTCTTCTTATTTTAAACGAAGATTGAGAAAATGGGTAGGTTCACAGCTTATTACATACTGTTAAATGAAAAAAAGTGATACAATAGAACATGCATTTATGAACTGAAAATAAAAATAGGGTGAATAGCAACAGTACAAATGACACGGTTGCTAACCCAAAAAATGATGTGTTTTCGCCATCATTAATTATGTACACTGCAACAACGGAGGTAATTTTCATGCAACAGAAGTGGTACCAAGCCACAGAAGTAAAAGTGGACTCTTTGGGCCAAAGCCTTCATTTTTATATGGAAACAATGGAAGTGAGTTGCCTATCTGCACTGGCGTTTTATGCAGCAGGTGAAGAGTGTTATAAAGGTGAACGATTTTATTGGCAAAATAGAGAAAAGACAATGACATTAGTTGGGCTAGGACATGCCCATACCATTCAAAACAATGCAAAAAATGAACGTTTTGATGCTGTAGAAGCTGAGTGGAAAAGTTTAACGAAAAACTGTATAAAAGGACAAAGTGAGCTACAACCTATTTTGTTTGGCGGCTTTACATTTGATCCACAAAATAATGTTGCTGGAGAATGGACGGATTTCCCAGAAGCTTATTTTGCATTAGCGACGTTTCAACTTGTAATACGCGATGATAAAGCATACGTGAGCATTCATCTTTTGACGGAGGATCAGCAAGGTGAGGCCAAATTTGAGGCATTGAGAAAAGAACGAGATCATTTAATTCATGCAGCACAGGTTAAAGAAGTGAAAACGTATTCAAAGCCTGAAATATCAAGTTACTTTGAGCCGTATAAGGACCCTTATCTAGCTTCTATTGACCAAGTTACAGCTTTAATTAAACAAAAAAAAGCAGATAAAGTGGTTATTGCACGATCGCTTGCGCTGCAATTTAAAGAGCTAGTAACTGCCCCACAAGTGTTATCGCAAATTATCCATGAACAGCCAGAAAGTTATTTATTCGGCTTAGAGCATAAAGATCTTTTGTTTTTCGGGGCATCACCAGAACGTCTTGTAAAAGTGGAAGATGGGCGAGCATTTTCATCATGTGTTGCTGGTTCAATCAAGCGAGGAAAGACAGCAGAAGAAGATGAAGCTTTTGGACAAAGCTTGTTAAACGATCCAAAAAACGGTGGGGAACATCAATATGTTGTCGATATGATCGCGGACACATTCCGCAAAAATTGTGTGGAAATGTCCATTCCTGAAAGTCCTCGCTTATTAAAGATACGAGACATTCAACATTTATATACACCTGTCGAAGGTCAGCTCAATAAAGATGCTACGATATTACAACTAACAAAATCTTTACATCCAACTCCTGCATTAGGAGGCGTGCCACGTAATGAAGCGTTGGCAGCTATTCGTAAGTACGAGCCAATGAATCGTGGTCTATATGCTGCGCCAATAGGCTGGTTAGACGCAGAGGGGAACGGTGAATTTGCAGTCGCTATACGGTCAGCTGCATTACTAAAAGATAAAGCTTATTTATATGCGGGTGGCGGTATCGTAGCAGATTCAGAACCACAATCTGAATATGAAGAAACATTAGTAAAATTCCGTCCAATGCTTCGTGCGCTAGGGGGACAATTACATGAGTGAACGGAAAATTTTAACAGATTATGTATATAAAATGGTCGCATCGCTAGTACAAGCTGGTGTGGAAAATGTTGTCGTTAGCCCAGGCTCACGTTCAACACCTCTTGCCTATGCGGTTGCTTCTACAAAACAAATAAAAATGTATCGTCAGGTAGATGAGCGCTCGGCTGCTTTCTTTGCTTTAGGTCTTGCTAAAGCCACTGCTAAGCCTGTTGTCCTCTTATGTACATCTGGTACAGCAGCTGCAAATTATTTTCCTGCAATTGTTGAAGCAAGCTATGCGCGTGTGCCACTGATTGTTATTACAGCTGATCGACCACATGAATTACGGGAGGTTGGCGCACCACAGGCAATTGATCAGTCTCATTTATATGGTTCACATGTGAAATGGAGTGTAGATTTCCCATTAGCAGATGGTGCTGCCCCAACATTGCCCTTTATTGAGCGTCATATTGCTCGGGCAGTAGCCATTGCTACAAGTGCACCTTTTGGACCAGTGCATATTAATGTTCCTTTCCGTGAGCCTTTATTAATTGATTTTCAGGATGAACTGCCAGCCATGACATTTAAGCACAGTAGTATGGGACAATTAATCCCAACAAGCATTGCTATACAAGAGCTTTCCTCTATTTTACAATCGACTAAAAGAGGCTTTGTTATTGTTGGAGAATTAGCACTTGGCACTGATTTAGCATTTGTGTGGGAATTTGTACGTCAGTTGAAATGGCCAGTGATAGTGGAAAGTTTGTCGAATATGCGTGCCGCTGTACCAGAAGATTGTTTGCCATATCTTGTGACAGCCTATGATGCCATTATGAAGAGTGAGGATTTTAAAGCACTTGTACAGCCGGAAACAGTTTTACGCATTGGGGCGCAGCCTGTTTCAAAATTTATCATGCAATTTATTACAAAAACACAGCCAAACGCTTACGTGATTATTGATGAAGATCCTATGTTTAGAGATGCTACGGGCGTATCTACACATTTTATTCATGCTAATATTGGTCAATGGTTGACACAATTGATAATCACGGGCACAACACTGGAGGAGTCATACTTAGCCGAATGGCAAAAAGCCAATCAGCTTGCTTCTAACTATATTGAACAGTATACAGAAGTAGAAAAAGATGAAGGGGCGATGGTCGGTCGTTTACTAAAAATGATTCCTGATAGTAGCGATATTTTCGTTAGCAGTAGTATGCCAATACGTGATATCGATACATTTTTATTGGCAACACCGAAGGATTTACGTATCTTTGCCAATCGGGGAACGAATGGGATTGATGGCGTAGTATCAACAGCAATGGGCTTCAGTCAAGGAAATGACCGAGAAACCTATTTATTGATTGGTGATTTAGCCTTTTTACATGATGTAAATGGTCTGATAGCTTCTAGATACCAAGAATGTAACTTAACCATTCTTGTGATGAATAATGATGGTGGAGGTATTTTTTCTTATTTACCTCAGTCAACAGTGGAAGCACATTATGAGGATCTTTTTGGCACACCAACTGCCCTTGAATTCCGTGATATTGCCAAGATGTATAATATGGACTATGTACGTGTAGATTCAATCTCTGAACTGTCTGAGAAATTTACTTCAGGCAAAAAACGTCCTTTACGTTTGATTGAAATATTTACAGACAGAGCAGAAAACGTTCAGGCCCATCGAGAGTTATGGAATCGTATTAATTCGGAGTTAAAAGCATGACAAATTTGATGATTCGAGGTCTTGAAACCCATGTTGAGGTGTGGAATGAAAATGGTACCCACACACTAGTTGCTTTACATGGATTCACAGGTAGCACAGCTACATGGCACAATCTAGCACAAGCCATTCCGAATGTCCGCGTCATTGCGATTGATTTAATTGGACATGGGAAAACAGCTACTCCAGAGCAGACCCAGCGTTTTTCAATGGGGGAACAATTACAAGACTTAGAGAAACTGTTTTGCCAGCTCAATGTAGAGAAATTTACACTGTTGGGTTATTCAATGGGAGGAAGAATCGCACTATCATATGCCATTTCGTTCCCTGGCCGTGTTCAAAAGCTTGTTTTAGAAAGTGCTTCTCCTGGTTTACGAACAATAGAGGAACGGAATGAACGCTCTGAGCGAGATGACATACTAGCACAAAAAATTATTACAAATGGGTTAGTCTCTTTTGTGAATGCATGGGAGAATATACCGCTTTTTGCTTCGCAGCGTCATCTATCTGACCCTGTGCGAGAAGCCATTCGCACAGAAAGACTTTCGCAGAAGGAAGAAGGATTAGCCGGAAGCTTAAGAGGTATTGGGACAGGAACCCAACCGTCGAATTGGCATTGTCTGGACCAACTAGAATTACCTGTGCTACTCATTACTGGTTCTTTGGATGAGAAATTTTGTCAAATTGCACTAGAAATGAAAGCGCTATTAAAAACTGTTAGGCATATAACAGTAAATGACGCAGGACATGCAATTCATGTGGAAAATCCCGCGGAGTTTGCTACAATAGTAGAGGAGTATTTAACGTAATACTATTTTACGTTAGCGCCTCGATAGTAACGAGACGAATTTAGAATATAGGAGGCAATTCAATGACACGTCAATGGACTACACTACATACTTATGAAGACATTAAGTATGAGTTCTATAACGGTATCGCAAAAATTACGATTAACCGTCCCGAAGTGCGTAATGCATTCCGCCCAAAAACGGTTATGGAAATGATAGACGCATTTTCACGTGCACGCGATGACAAAAATATCGGTGTAATTATTTTAACTGGTGAAGGTGAACATGCCTTCTGCTCAGGCGGAGATCAAAAAGTTCGCGGCCATGGTGGCTACGTAGGAGACGATGAAATCCCACGTCTAAACGTCCTTGATTTACAACGTTTAATCCGTGTAATTCCAAAACCTGTAGTGGCAATGGTTGCAGGCTATGCAATTGGTGGAGGACACGTATTACATGTTGTTTGTGATTTAACAATTGCTGCTGACAATGCTCGCTTTGGACAAACTGGTCCAAAAGTAGGTTCATTCGATGCTGGTTATGGCTCAGGCTATCTTGCTCGTATTATTGGACATAAAAAGGCTCGTGAAATTTGGTTCCTTTGCCGTCAATACGATGCACAGCAGGCACTTGATATGGGCTTAGTCAATACAGTGGTTCCTTATGACCAATTAGAAGATGAAACTGTTCAATGGTGTGAAGAAATGCTACAAATGTCACCAACTGCCTTACGCTTCTTAAAAGCAGCGATGAATGCAGATACAGACGGCTTAGCAGGTCTTCAACAAATGGCTGGTGACGCTACACTTCTTTACTACACAACAGATGAAGCAAAAGAAGGTCGCGACGCTTTCAAAGAAAAACGTCAACCAGATTTTGGTCAATTCCCAAGATTCCCTTGATTCTTTAGGGTGCTTGTAAAGCTCGTATCTTTTAGAGATACGAGCTTTTTTGTATGCCTGGGAAAGTGATAGTGGTGGATAGAAACAAGAAAGTGACGGATAGAACAAAGAATGTGACGGATAGAACAAAGAATGTGACGGATAGAACAAAGAATGTGACGGATAGAACAAAGAATGTGACGGATAGAACAAAGAATGTGACGGATAGAACAAAGAATGTGACGGATAGAACAAAGAATGTGACGGATAGAACAAAGAATGTGACGGATAGAACAAAGAATGTGACGGATAGAACAAAGAATGTGACGGATAGAACAAAGAATGTGACGGATAGAACAAAAGAACTGACGGATAGGAACAAAAATGTGATGGATAGAAGCCAATATATCATGAATAGACAAGCGATAGGATAAAGCGTTAAGATGTAGGGTGATTGGAGTGACAAATATGTATCCGAATTGGATTTTACAGCGAGCCTATTTAACACCGTTACGCAAGGCGTTAGCTTATAAAAAGCAAAGCTGGACTTTTCAAGAATTAAATGATTTATCGATAAAGCGTGCCCGCCAATTAGTGGGACTTGGAATTCAGCAAGGGGATCGAATCGCCATTATGGGGCCAAGTAAGCCTGAACTTGTGATTACTATGTACGCATGCATGCATTTGCAATGTGAAATGGTGATGCTGAATCGTAGGCTGTCACAGGGTGAACTTGCTTACCAGCTAGAGGATTCAGAGGCAGTTGCCGTGTTGATTGCAGATGAGGATGTAAATAAGTTGCCTTCAAATACTACTCATTATATATTTTCAACGATTGAAGAGAGTGCTGAGGGTATGTTCGATATTGTGAGAGAATGGCCACTGCATCAAACAACAACGATTATGTATACTTCTGGAACAACTGGTTTTCCAAAAGGAGTCCGTCAAACTGTTGGCAACCATCAGGCTAGTGCAACGGCCTCAGTTTTAAATATTGGCTTACAGGCTGATGATATTTGGCTATGTGCTGTGCCATTATTCCATATTAGTGGGTTTTCGATTTTAGTACGTTCACTGTTATATGGCAATCAAGTTTATTTATATGATCAATTTGATGTAGAAGCTATTACACAAAATATTATCAATGGTGAAGTAACCCATATGTCAGTTGTAGCTGTGACGTTGGAGAGAATCCTACATACGTTGGAGCAGCACAAAGCTAAAGTTTCATCACGTTTTAAATTAATGTTAGCTGGTGGGGGGCCAGTGCCAGCTGATTACTTAACGAGAGCGCATTCGTTAAACTTAGCTGTAGCCCAAACATATGGTATGACGGAAACCTCCTCACAAACAGCCACATTAGCAAGTGAGGATGCTATACGGAAGATTGGTTCTGCCGGAAAGCCCTTATTTTTTAATCAAATCAAAATTGTAGAGCCAAACGCCCAAGGTGAAGGAGAAATTTGTATCAGAGGCCCTCATGTTACACCTGGATATATTGGACGCTTTGTACAAAAAAGCACCACGATAGATGGCTGGTTGCACACGGGAGATATTGGTTATCTAGATGAAGATGGGTATTTATTTGTGATAGATCGTAGAGCAGATTTGATAATTTCTGGGGGAGAAAATATTTATCCTGCAGAAATAGAGAATGTGCTACTCACACATCCGGCTGTTAAGGAAGCGGGTGTATGTGGTGTCGATGATGAGCAATGGGGCCAAGTACCGCTTGCCTTTGTCGTGTTAAATGGACAAGTAACGGTCGAACAATTACAAGCGTTTTGTCAACAGAGGCTGGCTAAATATAAAATGCCAAAAGAAATTATTATTACAAACAGTCTCCCACGTAACGGAGCCGACAAGCTGCTTAGACGAAAATTACTACAATAAAATACTTAAAAAAAGAAGCCTTCATGAAAAACTGGGCTTCTTTTTATTTTGAAAATATTTGAACTTTTAGCATGAAATTAATCATTCATTAACATAATAAACAAAGAGAGGCATAAACTATTTAGTAAAGGAGAATGACTCATATGAGGAAATATATATATAATGTTGTCATTATATTATTTGTTCTACAAATGAGTCATGTGCAAGTTTTTGCAAACTATGAAAAAGATGATGTAGCAACTGCTCATTCAATTAATACACTACAATCTCTCATAAATAAAGAAGTTATGCAGCTATCAACTGAATTTTCTATTCACTATACGGGTGACATATCTGATATAAAAGATGAACTAACAGACATTACGAAAGGTGCGATTCAAAACTCTTATATTTATACTAATATTTCTAGTTTTAAATGGAAGTATGATGGTTATAACAATAATATTGTTATTGCCTTTACATTTACCTATCATATTTCACAAACAGAGGAAGCATTTGTAGAGCAAACATTGACGAATATTATTGCACCAATGCATGGATTAAGTGACATACAAAAATTACAGGCTGCACATGATTTTATTGTTTTAACTGCGGAATACTCCAAGGAAACGGAAGGAAGTCAATATTCCCCTTATACCCTACTGACGGAAAATAAGGGAGTCTGCCAAGCATATGCATTAGTGCTTTATCGAATGTTAGAAATGTTGGGCTTTGAGGTGCAATATGTACCTGGAACAGTAGGCGAGCAGCTCCATGCCTGGGTATTAGTGAAACTTGATGGTGCTTGGTATCATATTGATGTGACGTGGGATGATCCATTACCTGATCGTAAGGGGGAAGTGCGTTATCAATATTTCTTAGTATCGGATCGCCAGCTATCGCAAGACCATACCTGGGATTATGCAAGCTTCCCTGCTGCAACAAGCGAGAAATTTTCTGAGATACAGGAAATAACAAAAAGTCAAAGTTTAACAACACCTTTACGAGATAGTTTCAATTCAAATATGGGTATATCCATAATTCAAGAAAATAGGCAGGCCATCAGATCATTAATTGAGCAGCCTACAAAGGTTGTCACACAAAAACAAAATGATCCAAACACTATAGTCCGGTTTGACTTTAATGAATGGGCAATGATTTTAGTAGAAAGTTTAGTGACTTCCTTAGTGCCTCATTCAAAAGGCGTTCATCTCACTATATCCGAAACAACGAAGCGGTTAATAACTATTGAGCGAACGGAAAAACGAATGCCGCAAGAAAAATACGTCATAATAAAGGAGGTGTCCCATTATTTCGGGGCACCTCCTTCCTCGTATTATTGAACGTTTAGAGCTTTATCTAACGTTTGAATATTTTTCTTCATTAATGTGAAGTACGTTTCATTATTTTTTTCATCATCTGTTGTTAACACACTCAAATTATGCAATACAAGTGATTCTGCACCAACTTCTTTTTGAATGACTTCTGCTAATTTAGATGATACATTTTGCTCAAATAAAATATAGTGAATATGCAATTCATTAGCTTTATCTACAATCGTTGTTAGTTCTTTTTGCGATGGTTCATTTTGAGAATTTAAGCCAGCAATAGGTACTTGCGTTAGACCATATTGACCTGCAATATAGCCGAATGCCGCATGGGATACAAAAAATGTTTTATTTTGTGCTTTACCAGCCATTGCTTTAAAATCACTATCTAAATCTTGTAACTCTTTTACCAATGCTTCGTAATTTTGATTGAAAGTAGATTCTTGAGCAGGCATTTTTTCCACTAACGTGTTTTTAATAGCAAGAGCTAAATCCTGACTAATTGTTGGGGACAGCCAAACATGAGGATCTATATCGCCATGCTCATGATCATCGTGTCCATGTTCTTCTTCCGCATGATCGTGTTCTTCCTCTGTTGTAGCATGATCATGGTGATCTTCTTCTGGATGAACATGACCTGTACTTGTAGCTAATTTTTCATCTGAAACTTCATCGGCAGTTGCCACCATTGTGACATCTTCATTCGCTAATGTTTTTTTAGCATTTTCAACAAAGCCCTCTAGTCCTAAGCCAATATAGAAAAAGATATCGGCATCTGCTAATTTCATCATATCTTTTTGAGTTGGTTCAAATGTGTGTTCATTGGCACCGGCCGGATAAATAGAAGAGACATCGACAAAATCACCGCCAATACGCTGTGCAAAATAGTTTAAAGGATAAACAGTTGTATAAATTGTTAACTTATCCTTCTCATTTGAAGATTTTTGAGAAGTGGATGATTTGTCTCCGCAAGCAGCGGTAAATAGGGCAAGAATTGTGACTAGTAATAATACATAAACTTTTTTCATATAATAAGATTCCTTTCTTAAATAGTAACCATTACGATTTATTTTTTAGAACATTTATTATAATAACGCACAACTTCAAAAAGTACAAGAAAAAATGACCTCCGAAAGTTAATTCTTTTTCGAAGGCCATTTTTCAGGCACAGGATCAAAGCCACCAGGATGAAATGGATGGCATTTGGATATACGAGTAATGGTTAAAACGAACCCTTTTAGTGCTCCATGCTTTTGAAAAGCTTCGAGGCCATAAGAAGAGCATGTAGGATGGAAACGACAAGTAGGTGGCGTCATAGGTGAGATGAATTTTCTGTAAAACTGAATGAGCCAAATAAAGGGATATTTCATCGTTGTTCTTCCTTTTGCTCCGATGTAATTGGTTCTGACTTTGCGTCAATTGTTTGTGTGAAGATATTATTTTTTTTCTTGATAATGAAAATGACAGAAAGACCGAACATTAACATCATCATAGCAATCATAATGATAATTGGTAATGGTACACCCATTGCTTTCACTCCAAATTCGATTAATAAAATTTATAAATAATGAATGACTTGCTAGTTCTCCTCTTGATGATAGCTTTGTTTCGGTTTTTCATCAACGGTATGTTTAAAGGCATAGGCACGGTTGACACTGATAACTGTCGCAATGGTGATAATAATAACGATGATGATTGCGACGATTAAGAGCGTAGTTAAATTCATAATACTCACTCCGTTCTTTGTTCACCATACCTATTATAAATTATATGGTCATTCTAATTGTGAAGGAAGTTTGACATTCCAGGGAATAAAACAACACCTTTCTCTCCATACTATGGGAAAAGGAGTGAATCGTAAAGATGGATCGTCAACGTGTGTATTTTTCCCTTGCCAATAGAACCTATTATACTAATCCATATGCAGGACCGTGGAATTTTGAACTCAATGTGGATCGACAAGCACTAGATGTTTTTGAGAGAATTTTTCAGCAAATGCAGTTGTTAGAGATCTCCAATGCATGGCGTGCACAGTTACCGTATATACAATATCATTTAGATAGAGAAAATGATGAAATCGATTTAAGATTGATGAAAATTTATGCATTAGTTCATGAGTATGGGGATGAGGAAACGAAGGCATTCGTTGAGCAGCTTCCCTATTTTAACAAGCGTGTCTAACGAGGTAAAATCAGCAAAGGTTGATTTTCACTTCGAGTGTCACCACTCTCGGTGAAAATCAATCACCTCTGCATAGGGTATTAACATATTGCCTTTACTATCGTAAAAACAGCTTCCCGTGGGACGAGAATGGGTATATTGAGTTTATTTTTAATCATATTTTTCATGTGCGTGGAGTAGCCCATACAATCAAGAATGAGCAAATCAGCTCCATTGTATTGTAATTGCTGTGCCTTTGCTAATAAATCTTGTGCATTAAAGCAGTAAGGTGAACTTGCCGAGAAGCTCACGTCAAAGTGCGCTTTTTGCCATTTTTCCGCAACTGTTATTTGTTGTTCAGGCTCAGGACCTATTAAACCAAGTGCTAATTCCGTATGTAAACCCTTCACTAAGTTAGTCATCATACGATCAGGTAGTAAAAGATTTTTAAAGGTTAGTTTATTGGTAAAATCTCCTGTACACATCAGCAAAACCCAAGTGAATTCATGAAGATCACGAAGGCATTGCTGAATATGGGGCATGAGCTTTTGTTTACTTAACTTGACCTGTTGACCATTTGTAAGGAGAGTCACTAAAACATCAGTGTCTTCCTGTGAAGGAGAAAGCGCAGCAATTTCAGCTGGTGAAAGGAAATCAAGGACACCAAATTCATGTACATGAAGACCGCTTTGTCTTAATTGCTGAATATCCTCCTCCATATCTTTGCGAGGTGCTTGACCTATGGTTACAACGGCAATTTTTGAGTTTTCCAATGTGCTCCCTCCGCTTCGAAATATTTTTCTCCATTTACATAAGTTTGTAGCACCTTTGCTTCAGTTTCAAAAATAGGATGTGACCAAACAACAAAATCAGCATCCTTGCCTTGCTCTAAACTACCAATACGATGATCAAGCTGTACGAGTTTAGCTGCATTTAAAGTAATACTTTTTAAAGCTGTTTGTTCATCTAAACCATAACGAATTGCTTCAGTGGCGCAATACTTTAAGTACTGAATCGGTACAAAAGGATGGTCAGTCATGATAGCAAAGGGAATGCTGTGCTCTTTAAAAATGGCAGCAATCGCTGGTGTAGAATGGCGTGTTTCATATTTAGATGGTGTTAACATATAAGGGCCAAGCGTTGCATGGAATCCACTATTTTTTACTGCATCAACTATCAGATAGCCTTCTGTACAATGCTCTAAATGGAGCTTCACATTAAATTCTTTGGCAATTCTAATAGCAGTCATAATGTCATCTGCTCTATGGCAATGAAGACGAAGGGGCATTTCACCTCGGAGTACCTCAATAAATGGACGCAACTCAGAATTTTGGTATACTTGTTCAGCTTGTTCCTGTTCATTGAGTTGGCTAGCACGCTGGAACCCATCACGTAGCAGCTGAGCAATCGCCATACGAGTCATAGGCTTTCGTTTATATTGATTACCGAAGACGTTCTTTGGATTTTCACCTAACGCACCTTTTAATCCGCTACGTTCTACTAAGACACGAGAAGCAAGGGTAGGACCTGCTGTTTTAAGGATACTCCAGATACCGCCAATAACATTGGCACTACCCGGACCAGTTTGAACCGTCGTCACGCCACCCTCAAGTGCATGCTGAAAGGAGAAGTGGCGAATATCAACACTATCTAGTGCATGCATAAGTGGCGTAAATGGTTCGCTATATTCATTGGCATCATTAATGTCTTCGGTTACTTCCGCCCATGTTCCGACATGTGCATGGATATCAATTAATCCTGGTGTCACATATGCCCCCTGTAGATCAATTAATTGCGCATGTGGGGGAGTTTCTTTGGACGGACCTACATACACAATGCGACCATCTTCAACCCATAGCTGTTCAAAAATATCATTATGTTCATTGACTGTGAGAAACGTTGCATGGTGATAAATTATCATTTTGACATACCCTCTTCCATTGCATAAACTTTTTTTCCTTTAATAAAAGTAGCAATTACTTGTGCATCTAAATTTAATGGATGTTTATCCCATATTACAAAATCAGCATAAAGTCCATCATGAATAGCACCTGTTTTATGAGAAATGCCAAGAAAATTAGCAGCCCCCGTTGTCAATGCATAAAGAACATCTGAGCGCGCCATACCTTCTCTTACAGCTAAACAGCCCTCTAAAGTTAGATGGGATGTGCTACTAACAGGATGATCCGTACAAAAAACAAATGGAATAGTTAGGGTAGATAGCTGACTATAAAGTTTCGGCGATAGCGCCATCATCTCATTATGCTCAATATAACGGAATGTCGGTCCAGCAATCACTGTATGGAAAGAAGCCTCTTCAAGAAGTGGAATTTCCGTGCCATGAATAATATGAAAGTCAAAAGCGTTATGAAATTCTTGTTGGAGTCGATTAATCAGTTCAATATCAACTGCTTTATGTGCCCGCACTACAATTTTCTGGATTGAGGGTTCTTGCTGTTGAATTTGATGTAGTGTTTCCCTTAAGATTTTGGCAATACCCATACGTGTCAGTGGTTTTTTCTTTTCAGCAAAAAATGTACTCTTTGCCTGATGCCCAATAGAAAAGGAATATGCCATATCTTTTGCAATAACCATTTCATCTACCGTTGTATGTGTATGATGAATGATAGCCGTTTTGGCACCAATTAAGCTTTTGGGAGAGGGAACAATATGAGATGCAGTAACCCCATGTGAGATAGACTTTTGAAAAGCTACATCAAACGGGTAGATGCCATCGACAACTGAATATTGTAAGTGTGAATCAAATTCATAGCTATCATCACCTTCCCAACGAATTCCTATTTCTGCTAAGCCAATTTGTGAACAACTATCGATTAAGCCAGGAGTAATAAAATAGCCATCTAAATTTATTTCATTCTCAGCAGTGATTGTTGTTTGTACGAAGTATTTCCCTTGCACTTGAAACGACTGTTTATTAAAGCTACGAGTTTCAGAGTTAAATACAAGCCCATTTATATATCGAGTCATCAGATTAGATCTCTCCTTATGAAGAGAAAAGCGGAGACAAGGATCTCCACTTTTCTGGTTGAATTATTTTGAAATTGATACGTTCGTGCCGTTTGGATGAACAATTTGAACAGAGTTATCAGCAGAAACTTCAAAGCCCTGTACTTTTTTGTTTACACCTGCAACTGTTTGAGTTGCTTCTAACTCAATACGTGGAACATCCGCTAATATTAGTTTTAAAGCCTCTTGGTATAATTTTGCTCGTTCTTCTTGTACCACTGTTTCCGATACAGCGCGTTCCAATAATTTATCAACCTCTGGATTACTGTAGCCTTTGCCATTACCTAGAGCGCCAATTTGATTTGTGTGGAATAATTGGTATAGGAAGAAATATGGATCAGGATACCAAGTCCAACCACCAATATTCATAGGGGCATTTCCTTTTGCTACTGTATCACTGTAAGTACCCCATTCAAGCACTTTAATTTCAACATCAATATTTAAATTTTTCTTCAACTGACTTTGGAAAATCGTTGCGTAAGGGACACGTGCCTCTGACACATAAATCTCGGTTTTGAAGCCGTCAGGATAACCCGCATCTGCTAATAATTTTTTAGCTTCCTCTGGATTATATTTCGGTACCATGTCGATTAAAGATTTATCATAACCCCAAGAACCCGGAGGTAATGGTAAATAAGATACATCACCGCCACCCCATTGGTTAACGCCAGAAATGATTTCCTCAACGTTTGTTGCCATATAAATTGCTTCACGTACACGTTTATCAGCAGTTGGTCCTACCTTATTGTTAAGATCAAGGTAAACAATGGATAAGCCTGGATTCGTTAAAAGCTCAAGATTACTATCTTGATTGATAATTTCTCGGTTTTGGCCTTTTACATCCATTGCGATATCAATATCACCTGAACGTAATGCATTAGTCATCATATTTTGATCGGAGATAAACTTCATTGTTAAATCGTCGACATGTGGCTTTTCACCCCAATAATTTTCATTGCGTACTAGTTTTACTTCTTGGTCTTTTTTCCATTCAGTTAATTGGAATGGACCAGTACCAATGAAATGCTCAGAAAACTTATCGCCCCAACCTTCAACCTCTTCTTTTGGAATAATGATATTACCAGCATCTGTCAGCATCGCAAGTAGGGCAGCATTAGGAGTAGCTAAATGAATTTCTACTTCATAATCTGACAGTACTTTAATCTCTGTCACACCACTTAGCCGATTCATAGCCGATTCTTTGGCGGAACGTTCTAGTGAATATTTTACATCCTCAGCTGTTATTTCACGACCATCTTGGTATTGTCCTTTTTGGAATTTTACACCCTCACGTAATTTGAATGTATAGACTAACATATCATCTGAAACTTTCCATTCTGTTGCTAAAGAAGGAATAATGTCAGAGAGATCCTTGTTATAAACAACTAAAGTATCGCCCATTTGACGCATTACCTGTGATTCATAAACCCCCGTATATTTGATAGGGTCAAATGTTTTGGAATTAGCTGAAAGACCCACATTTAATGAGCCTCCAGAAGTAACTTCTCCATCTTTTTCATCTGAAGAATTATTTTTCTCTGTGTTCCCACCACAAGCAGCTAAAACAGCAATCATTAAAGTTAAAAAGAATAGTAGTAAAGATTTTTTTACGGTTATTTTCTTCATCCGTGCTAGCCTCCTTTGTTATTGTTTCACAATATGAACCGTTGATTCAAAAATGGTAGGTTCGAAATAAAAGTAGCACATTTGTAAACAGAAAGTAAATAAAAAATTAAAAAGATTCAGAAAAAATGTATTTACAAATAATTATAGCTAGGTGTAGTATTTAGTTATTCACAATATGAACCACTGATTCTAATAATGAAAAGGAGGTCTTAATAGGATGGGCTCATTTATTTTAAAAAGGTTAATAAACCTTATTCCAACACTGTTAGTGGTTGGCATCATCGTATTTATTATTACGAGAATGATTCCAGGTGACCCGGCTTCTGTCATGCTTGGTCCACAAGCAAGTGTGGAAGATGTAGAGAATTTAAGGGAAGAGCTGGGGTTAAATAAGTCAATGCCCTCACAATTTATTTCATATGTAGGGGACTTAGCGCAGTTAAATTTGGGCTATTCCTATTCATATAGTGAGTCTGTTTTTGGGCTTATTATCGAAAGATTCCCTAATACAGTCATACTCGCGTTAGCCGCATTGTTAATAGCTGTCGTGATAGGAATCCCAGCAGGTATATTGGCAGCTAGAAAGCAAAACACAATTGTTGATTATGTTGTCATGCTTGTATCACTAGTCGGAGTATCCATGCCAATTTTTTGGTTGGGGATCATGCTTGTTTTATTCTTTAGTGTCAATCTTGGTTGGTTTCCTGCGACCGGGATGGGGAATATCAGTGAAGGCTTATGGCCCTATTTGAAGCATTTGATTTTGCCCGCCTTTGCTTTAGCAACAATTCCGATGGCGACATTCGCACGTATTACACGTTCGAGTATGTTAGAGGTAATTTCACAAGACTATATTAAAACAGCTCGTTCTAAAGGTATTAAAGAATATTTGGTTATTGGGAAGCATGCCTTTAAAAATGCTCTAACACCAATTTTAACGGTATTAGGTATGCAAATTTCCAATTTATTAGGTGGTGCGGTTTTAACAGAAACGATTTTTAGTTGGCCTGGGATGGGACGACTGATTGTAGATGCCATTGATAAACGTGATTTTGTAGTCGTACAAGGTACAGTTATTTTCATTGCGTTTATCTTTGTCCTAGTTAATTTAATAGTTGATGTGCTTTATAAGGTTGTAAATCCGAAGGTCAATCTAGAATCGAATGGAGGGAAGAAATAACAATGACGCAAGCAATTGTCAATGAAACTAGAAAAAGAAATATATTGTTGCGAAAGTTGCTGAAAAATAAATTAGCAACAATTGGGTTAATCATTGTATCTTTGATGGCCATTGTTGCTATTTTCGCCCCATTGATTGCTACTCATCCACCAAATGAAATGATTGTTGGTAAATCATTTTTACCTATGAATACGGAAGGGCATTTGCTTGGAACGGATAACTATGGACGAGATTTGTTTAGTCGCTTAGTTTATGGTACCCGAATATCTATGATTGTCGGGATTGCAGCAGTGTTGTTTGGTGCTGTATTTGGGACATTACTCGGTCTTGTTGCAGGATATTTTGGAGGTCGTAGCGATTCGATTATCATGCGTACAATGGATGGCCTTTTTGCCTTTCCATTCATTCTGCTAGCTATTACGCTTATGACGGTGTTAGGGCAAGGGCTTGTAAACGTTATTGTAGCCATTGGTATTGCCAATATCCCAGGATTTGCAAGGCTTGTTCGTGGGCAAGTTTTAAGTGTGAAAGAAGAAGAATTTATTGAGGTAACACATTCTTTAGGGGCTACACATACACGAATTATTTTTAGTCATATATTACCCAACTGCTTAGCTCCCTTAATCGTCTATGGAACGATGAGTACAGCAGGCGCTATTATTTCGGAGGCTGCACTTAGCTTTTTAGGATTAGGGGTACAGCCTCCGACAGCTTCATGGGGGAGTATTTTAAAAGATGGCAAAGACTTTTTAGTATTAAATCCTCAAATGGCGACATTTTCAGGTATCTGTATTTTATTAACAGTTCTAGGTATAAACCTGTTAGGGGATGGATTGCGTGATGCATTAGATCCGAAAATGAAAGTTTAATGGAAGGGGGTGGCGTCATGACTGAACGTTTACTAGATGTAGAAAATTTAACAGTAGAATTTAAAAGTGGCGGCTCTACAATGAAAGCTGTTAATGGAGTCAATTTACAATTAAATAAGAAGGAAACACTAGGGATTGTTGGCGAGTCTGGATCAGGAAAAAGTGTTACAGCCACTGCTCTTATGCGATTAATTCCATCTCCGCCAGGAAAAATAACGAACGGAAATATTTACTTTAATGGGCGCGATTTAATGGGGATTTCAGAAAAGGAAATGCGAAATGTCAGAGGTAATGAAATGTCAATGATTTTTCAAGACCCTATTACAAGTTTGAATCCCGTTTTAACGGTGGGCAATCAAATTATAGAAGTAATCCAAGCTCATGAAAATATATCCAAGAAAGATGCAGCTACAAAAGCTGTTGATATGCTGAAAATGGTAGGTATTCCAGAGCCAGAAAAACGTTTGAAAATGTATCCTCATGAATTTTCAGGTGGGATGCGTCAGCGTGTCATGATCGCTATTGCGCTTGCTTGTAATCCGAAGCTACTTATTGCCGATGAGCCAACTACAGCATTGGATGTAACTGTGCAGGCTCAAATTCTTGATTTGATGAAAAAGTTACAGCAAGAACACGATACAGCCATTATTATGATTACGCATGATTTAGGGGTTGTCTGGGAGCTTTGTGACAAAGTGAATGTCATGTATGCAGGTCGTACAGTGGAGTCTACTACAACAAGACAGCTCTACGAAAAACCATTACACCCATATACTTGGGGGTTATTAGAATCTCAAATTACAATGGGTACACAAGGGCAACAGAGATTGCCAGCCATTCCAGGTAGCCCACCCGATTTAACGATGCCACATAGTGGTTGTCATTTTGCAGCTCGCTGCCCGTTAGCAACGGATGTATGCCGACAGACAGTGCCCGATTTAGTGGAAGTACAAGACAATCATTTTGTAGCTTGCCATTTGCAATCAAAAGATCAAATTGTCGCACGGAAAGAGGGGATTTTTAATGCAACAGCCCAATGAGTTGGTCTTAAAGGTCAGTAATTTAAAAAAGCACTTTCCCATTAAAAGTTCAATTCCTTTTAAAAAGACTACACAATTTGTGAAAGCAGTAGATGGTGTAAGTTTTGAATTATATAAGGGAGAGACACTTGGGATTGTGGGCGAATCTGGTTGTGGGAAATCGACAGTAGCTCGTTTAATCAACCAGTTAATTTCACCAACAGAGGGCATCGTTGAGTTTAAGGGAACCGATTTAGCAAGCTTAAATACGAAGGATATCCGCTCTGCTCGAAAATCTATACAAATGGTTTTCCAAAATCCCTATGCATCGTTGGATCCTCGTAGAACGATTGAATATCTAATTGCAGAACCATTAGTGATACATGGTATAGGCGATGAAACATCACGTAAAAAGCGTGTCATTGAATTGCTTGAAACAGTAGGGTTGAGTGCTTATCATGCAAAACGTCATCCACATGAATTTTCAGGAGGGCAAAGACAGCGCATCAATATTGCACGTGCTCTCGCACTCCAACCGGATATTGTTGTTTGTGATGAACCTGTATCTGCCTTAGATGTATCTGTACAAGCACAAGTGATCAATCTATTAAAAGATTTACAGAAAGATTTTGGTTTAACCTATATTTTTATTTCACACGATTTAAATGTTGTGAATTATATGTGTGACCGGATTGCCGTGATGTATTTAGGCAAAATTGTGGAGATTGGCACATACAGGGAGATTTATGATAACCCTCAACATCCATATACACAGGCTTTGTTATCGGCCATTCCTAAGGAAAACCCTTTTGATGCGAAGGAACGAATTATTTTATCAGGGGATGTTCCAAGTCCTGTGAATCCTCCGAGTGGCTGTGCCTTCCACAAACGTTGTCGTTTCGCCACAGAAAAATGTGCAGACGTACAACCGACACTCGATACAGTGACAGCTACCCATCAAGTTTCATGTCACTTATTTAAAGCTATTCAGCAAGAAGTATCTACAACATAGTCGAAATACTTAAAAATGGTAATGAACAAAATTTTCAAGTAGAAAAAGGAGCGGACTAATTATGTCATTGAAGCATGTTATTGAATTATACGAGTTAATGGATAGTATTTATGTAAATGGTGAGGTTATCAAAGAGTATTTACACAATATTAATCCAACTGCAGATGTAGTAGTAAAAACAATTAAAGGTGAAAATGGCTCAACCGATTTTGTCCGCGTTCTAGTGAAAGGAAAGAACGGAAAATCTTCAGGTGGCGATGCGCCTACATTAGGAATCATCGGTCGTTTAGGAGGCATCGGGGCACGTCCTGAAATGACGGGCTTTGTATCGGATGGTGATGGTGCACTAGCTTGTATGGCTGGCGCAGCAAAAGCCATTGATATGACTTTAAAAGGTGACCAGTTAGAGGGAGATGTTATTTTCTCAACGCATATTTGTCCAACCGCACCTACTTTGCCACATGAGCCAGTGCCATTTATGAATTCTCCAGTAGATATTAGTGTAATGAACGAAAATGAAGTGGAAGAATCAATGGATGCCATTCTCTCGATTGATACAACGAAAGGTAATCAAGTATGTAACCATAAAGGATTTGCCATTACACCGACAGTCAAAGAAGGTTACATATTAAAAATTAGTGATGATTTACTACAAATTTACACGCAATCAGCAGGTATATCACCAGTTGTGCTACCGATTACAATGCAAGACATCACTCCATATGGTAATGGTTTATTCCACATCAATAGTATTTTACAACCCGCTGTGGCAACATCAAGTCCTGTTGTAGGTGTAGCTATCACGACAGAATCTGTCGTAGCAGGCTGTGCAACGGGTGCAACACATGTTACAGATGTAGAAAATGTTGTTCGATTTGTTTTAGAAGTAGCTAAAACGTATGGGGCTCATAAATGCACCTTCTTTGATGAAAAGCAGTTTAGTCATATGAAAAATTTATATGGAAGCATGAAGCACTTACAAACTAAAGGAAATGAGGTACACGCACATGAATGATTTACAAGCACTTAAAAGGCAATTAGTAGATGCAGTGGAAAATCATCAAGAAGAGTTAATTGATTTTTGTTCGAAACTCATTCAAATTCCAAGTGTCAATCCTCCAGGTGATACGACCGAAATAACAGCTTTTATCGAGAATTATTTAAATGATGTAGGCATAACTTTTCAAAAATATGAGGCTGCGGATAAAATGTTTAATTTAGTAGCTTCTATTGGAAGTGCTGACGGAAAAGAACTCGTTTATTGTGGTCATACAGATGTTGTGCCTGTTGGTGATTTATCAAAATGGGATTTTGATCCATTCTCAGGGGAAGTGAAGGATGGCTGGATGCTTGGTCGTGGTGCAAGTGATATGAAAGCGGGTTTAGCAGGTATTATTTTTGCAACAAAACTACTTAAGGAAATGAATGTTGAATTGCCAGGGAAATTAACCTTAGCCATTGTACCTGATGAAGAAACAGGTGGCGAATATGGTGTTCCTTGGCTGTTAGAGCGTGGTTTGGTGAGAGGCGATGGCTGCTTAATCGCAGAGCCTTCATCTCCATTAAATCCAACCATTGGCCAAAAGGGATCTTATTGGTTTGAATTAGAAGTGCACGGGGAGCCTGGACATGGAAGTTTATCTCCTTTAGCAGGTCGTAATGCGATTAACGATGCAATCAGAGCTATACAAGAAATTCGCACACTATGGGATATGGAAATAGCCATTCCTGAAGAGGTGCAGCCACTTATAGAAGTATCTAAAAAATACATGCGTGAAGTGGAGAAAGATCGCTTGAAATATCAAGAAGTACTAGAGAAAATTACTGTAAATATTGGTACAATTGAGGGGGGTACGAAGTCCAACGTTATCCCAGATTATTGTAAGGTACAGGTCGATTGTCGCTTACCATTTGGCATTACACAAGAAGAGGTAACAGAAATTTTGAAGAATAAATTAGATGGCTTGGACATTGAGTATTCGATCAGACGTTTTGGCTTCAAAAGTGTAGCTAATTATACCCCTGCTGATAATCCTGTTTGCCAATCGATTGTAGAAAATATTTCATTTGTAACAGGGCTTGAGGCATATGGTGTTATGCAATGGGCAAGCAGTGATGCTCGGCATTTCAGACAATATGATATTCCGGTTTTACAGTATGGGCCGGCTTATTTACCGAGTATTCATGGTTATAATGAAAAAGTGCGTGTTGAGGATATCGTACGCTGTGCAAAAGTATATATTACTGCTGCTGTTGATTTCCTCTATCAAAAGTAAGAGATTAGCTACTCTCTTACTTTTGATAAAGTGATATCAGGTGCTTACGGCTGTTAAATCCTTCAATTATTTCCCCCTTAAGAGAGGGACTTGCAGCCGTTTGTGCAGATAAATAGATCAGAAGGATGAGAGAAATGCTAAAGACGTTAAATTTATCAATTGCGGTTTTAAAAATGTTTACAAAAGAAAAGCCCACATGGGGCGGTCGAGAGTTAGCAATGGCGATGAACATGAATCATACAAATTTATATCGCATTCTTGAAACATTTGAGAATAATGGATTTATTACAAAAGATCCTGTAACAAAAAAGTATTCCTTGGGTATTGCATTATGGGAAATTGGTATGAATATGTATGATTCATTAAACATAGATCAGCTATGTATGCCTGTTCTGGATAACTTAAAGGATGTCACTGGTGAAACTGCCATTTTTACAGTTTTGAATGGATTGGAAGCGTTAACTTTACTAAAAGCAGAACCTGTGAATAAGGTGAAATTTACGGTTTCAAGAGGAAGTAGATCTCCACTTTATGTAGGCGCTTCCTATCGGTCGATGCTTGCTTTCCTTAGCGAAGAGCAAATTTCCAAGGTTATTGATGAACCACTAACTGCTTATACAAATAATACAATGACGAATGCAAATGAAATAAGGTCAGAGCTTGAAAAAATTCGTAGCTGTGGGTATGCGCTCAGTAACAGTGAATATTCTGTTGATGTATTGGCACTTGCTATGCCTATATTTAATAGTGACGAAAAGGTCGTAGCCTCTATTACTGTTTCGGGTCCTATTTATCGATTTACAGAACAACGTGTACCAGAAGTTTTGGGACCTTTAACAGAGGCTAGAAATGAAATAGAAGGAATCATTCGTAGATATCATTTAAATTTTAATTAAGGAGTACTAGTATGCAACATTTACATGACATTGCACTCAATATTTTAAAAGGTAATTTAAATGTTCAATCATCAGAAACTCTTTTAATTCTGACAGATATTCAAAAGCAAGATATAGCGAAAATTTTTTATGAGGCGGGGCTAACGATAACAGCTAAAACGATGTTTCTGGTTATGCCTTTATTGGAAAAATCAGGGCAAGAGCCTATTTATGCAGTTTCATCGCTTATGGGAAATGCAGATGTCACACTTTGTATGACCACTCACTCTTTGACACATACAGCGGCTCGCAAAAATGCTTGTGAAAAAGGTGGACGTGTAGCGACAATGCCAGGTGTTACATTGGAGATGCTTGAACAAGGCGCGCTTCATGCAGATGCGCACGAGATAGAGGTTATGGTAGAAAAATATGTCCAGCTACTTGATAAGGCTACAGGTATTCAAATCGTCAAAGATGGCCATGAGCTAACATTCAGTGTGGAAAACCGTTTAGGAATTCGTTCAACTGGCGTTATTCGTCAACCAGGGGAGTATGGCAATATTCCTTCGGGAGAATCTTACATTGCACCAGTAGAAACATCTGCGAATGGTGAAATAGTAGTGGATGGTTCAATTGCTAATATTGGTGTCTTACAGGAACCATTATTATTGAAAATATCCAACGGGCGATTAATAGAGGCAATCGGTCCTGATGGTCCTCGATTACTAGAGTTACTTGGTGAAGGAAACGGTCGAATCATTGCAGAGTTTGGCATTGGAGCCAACAAAAGTGCCGTTTTATGTGGCAATGTACTGGAAGATGAGAAAGTCTATGGGACAATCCATATTGCATTTGGTAGCAATGTTCCGTTCGGCGGAGCAAATGCTGCAGATGTTCATATTGATTGTGTAGTGAAAAGCCCCATTGTTTATTTCGATGGTCAGCAAGTAATTTAAATAAAAGCGTGTCTTCATTAGAAGCACGCTTTTTTGCTGATTCTAACGGTATTTAAAGTTGCTTGTCTTTGTCTGATTACACTATAGTTAACATAGATAACCTAGAGGGAATTGAATGATTTGTACTGAAAATGCAATCCCATTAATACAGGAATCAAGAATTCACTATGTCCATAACATAAAAGCAATGAATAAGTGACTTCTGTTATTCAACATGAAAGAACGTGAGGTTGAAGATATGTTAACATTTACAGATTTACATGGCCTGCGCGTCGATTTGAGTTTTACGAGAGGTGAATTTGACGTAGAACCCAAACACGTCCTTGTTTTTTTAAAGCATGAAAATAAGTGGCTATGTACCATTCATAAACGACGTGGCGTAGAGGTGCCAGGGGGCAAATTAGAGGAAGGCGAAACATTAGAGGACGCAGCAATAAGAGAAGTATTTGAAGAAACTGGTGTCCGTGTGAAAAATCTTCAATGGTTCGCAGAATATGCGGTTCATGATGACATATTATTTTGTAAAACGGTTTTTACTGCACAGTTTGCGGGGCAGGAGGACATTGAATTTGATTTAGAAACATCGGGTATGCTGTGGTTATCTGATGAAGAATTCGCCTATCATCCAAACTTGAGCTTTCATATGAAAGATGAGGGAATGAAGAAAATGCTGGAGGAGTTGAAACAATGTGACAAACAATGGTGAGATCGTTGAAAAGCGTGCCTATCCTTCACCCAATCCAGCCATACGATTAACAGAAATAACTTATATGTCACAGGGCTTGCGGATCAAAGGACTTTTAGCAGAGCCAAGGACAGAGGGTACATATGATGGCTTTTTATATTTAAGAGGGGGGATGCAAAGTATTGGTATGGTAAGACCCTCACGTATTGCCCAATTTGCTGCACAGGGCTTTATCGTTTTTGCACCATACTATCGTGGGAATAGAGGTGGGGAAGGTCGAGACGAGTTTGCGGGAGCAGACCGTTATGATGCTGTCTATGCGGTGGATGTACTGAAGCAATTTTGCAATGACAATATACATGTTTTTGGCTTTTCACGTGGAGGTATCATGGCTCTGTGGACAGCTATTTTAAGAAGGGATATTACCACTGTTGTTACATGGGCTGGCGTTTCTGATGCAACGGCCACTTACTGGGAACGTACAGATATGCGACGAATGATGAAACGCGTTATCGGAGGAACACCGAACCGTGTACCAGAAGCCTATGATGCCCGCACGCCCCTGTTCGAAATAGAACATATAACAGCCCCAGTGTTAATTATTCATGGCTATCGTGATGAGAATGTGGATATAGAGCATGCTAGACAACTGGCATTTTTCTTAGAGGATGCTAATAAGACATACGAAACATGGTATGACCTTCATTTTGCGCATCAATACCCACCGGCTAAAAATCGTGAAACAGTACGTGCTCTTTGTGAATGGATGAAGCAACACTAGTAAATAGAAAAAATAAAAACCCCTTACCTTAGAATACTGTCCTGAGACAAATAGGTATATTCTAAAGTAAGGGGCATCTATTAAGTGGTAATGATTATTTCATGTAACTTTCCAAGAAATGTTGAATAGTTTCCCAATAAAGTTCGCCAGCTACACTTTCTGCCTCACCATGACCAGCACCCTCCACGATTAATTTTTGCTTCGGTACATCTGCTGCTTCATATACGTCACTCAACATCGTCGAAGGGACAAAAGTATCGTTGTCTCCATGAATAAACAGCATGGGGGTTTTCGATTTTGCTACTTGTTCCACTGCGCTAGCTTCACCCAATGTATAGTCTGCTTTTAGTTTAGTAACAACCGAAGAGAATTGCATAATTGGGAATGAAGGTAAGTGAAAGATTGCTTTCAATTGATAGGAAAATTCATCCCATACGGAAGAATAACCACAATCCTCAATGATTGCCTTAACATTTGTGGGCAAATCCTCGCCTGAAGCCATCATTACAGTGGCTCCACCCATTGAAACCCCATATAGAACGATTTCAGCATTTTCATTCAAGCTTACAATGTTGTCAATCCATGAAACAACATCAAAACGATCATGCCAGCCCATGCCGATGTAATCACCTTCACTTTGGCCATGTCCTCTCGCATCTGGAATGAGCACATGATAGCCCATATCATAAAAATGTTTAGCATACTTGGTCATTTGTGTACCATCACTTGAATAGCCATGGAAGATAATTGCCCATTTGTTAGTGGGATGACTATTTTGGATTGAGTAAGCATGCAATTTAAGAGAATCAAAAGATTGAATCGTTGACTCTTCATAATGCTTGTTAAACCATTGCTTACGTTCCTCTTTTTCTTTAGCTTCACTTGAATTGATATCGATTACATTATGGGGTGCATCTAAAACTGCTGCTTTATCAGTATCAGGATTTAATGCGAGATTATAAAAGTAGTTGCCTGCAAAAAAACCAGCACCTATAAATAAAGCAAATAAAATCGTTATGATTGTTACTAGTAATTTATATTTTCTTTTCATATGTATCTCCCTATATTAGCTTACATTCATGGCAAAGAAAAAGAGAACGAATCATATCGTTCCCTTTGTCTTTTATCTAGTCGTTATTTTAATGGTCCACCAAGTGTAGTGATGGCTTCAGAAACGTTTGAGAATTTCTTGAAGTTTTCGTTGAATAAGCCTGCAAGTTCAGCAGCTTTTGTATCGTATGCAGTTTTATCTGCCCATGCTTCACGAGGGTTTAATACTTCTGAAGGTACACCTTCAACCGCTGTTGGAATGTGTAAACCAAACACAGCATCTTGTGTCGTTTCAACATTTGTTAATTTGCCATCGATAGCTGCGCGAACCATAGTACGTGTATAAGAAAGTTTCATACGGCTACCAGTACCATATTCGCCACCAGTCCAACCAGTGTTCACTAGGAATACTTGTGCACCATGCTCGTCAATTTTTTGACCTAACATTTCAGCATAAACTGTTGCTGGAAGTGGAAGGAATGGAGAACCGAAGCAAGTAGAGAAAACTGGTTCTGGCTCTGTTACACCACGTTCAGTTCCAGCAAGTTTAGAAGTGAAACCGCTTAAGAAGTGGTACATTGCTTGCTCTTTTGTTAATTTGCTGATTGGAGGTAATACGCCAAATGCATCAGCTGTTAGGAAGATGATTGTTTTCGGATGACCTGCAACAGATGGATCAACAATATTTTCGATGTATTGGATTGGGTATGCTACGCGTGTATTTTCTGTTAATGAACCATCATCATAGTCACAAATACGAGTTTCTGGATCAACAGCTACGTTTTCTAAAACAGAACCGAAGCGGATTGCATTGTAGATTTCTGGTTCTTTTTCAGCAGAAAGGTTGATTGTTTTTGCATAGCAACCACCCTCAATGTTGAATACACCATTATCAGACCAGCCATGTTCATCGTCACCGATTAGCATACGATCTGGATCAGCAGATAATGTAGTTTTACCAGTACCAGATAGACCGAAGAATAATGCCACATCGCCAGCTTCACCAACGTTTGCTGAACAGTGCATTGAAAGGATACCTTGTTGTGGTAATAAGTAGTTCATGATACCAAAAATAGATTTTTTCATTTCACCAGCATATTCAGTACCACCAATTAAGATAATTTTCTTTTCAAGTGATACGATGATGAATGTTTCAGAAGCAGTACCGTCAACCGCAGGATCTGCTTTAAAGTTAGGAGCTGAGATGACAGTGAAGTCTGCAACATGAGAAGTCAATTCTTCTTTAGTTGGACGGATAAATAATTGATGAGCGAAAAGGTTGTGCCAAGCGTATTCATTAATTACTTGGATGCTTAATTGTGAATCTTTGTCCGCGCCAGCAAAGCCATTGAATACGAATAATTCATCACGTTCTTTTAAATATTTTATTACTTTTACATACAGGTTATCGAACACTTCAGAAGAAATTGGTTGATTGACTTTACCCCAGTCAATTTGATCTTTTGTGCTTTCTTCTTCTACCGTATATTTATCTTTAGGTGAACGACCAGTGTATTTGCCAGTTTCTGCACGAACTGCGCCATCTACTGTTAACATTGCCTCACCACGAGATGTAGCTTTTTCTGCTAATTGTGGTACTGAAAGTTGAACATTAATGTTACCGCCGCTTAATAATTCCTTCAGTTCGTTTGCAATTTCTACTGAATTCATCGATTAAATACCATCCTTTTTTATAGTATTCCCTTGATTTAGAGGGATTTTTTCTTAATTTCAAAAATAGTATAACACAATTGCTTAAATAATCTATACTAATTAAGAAATTATTTTAGAGTTTTTATGACTTTTCAATAAACTGACAAAAAATAATGTTTTTCGAGTAGAAAACATTCAATCCTACAGTAAATTGGCTAAAATTTGAACCACACATATGTTACCACAAGATGCTAGGTATGTTGTAGGGATTAATTTGCTTCTATTTACATCATCATCCAAGTATGAAAAGTTTTATGATTATTAATTGTTCCTTCCTTTCTATACAGTAATACATAAGAAAATATTTGACAACGTTCGACCTTTTCAGTAACATGAAAATGAACGGATACTCTTATCCCGAGCTGGTGGAGGGTCAGGCCCTGTGAAACCCGGCAACCTGCATGAACTATTTCACGACATGCGTTGGTGCCAACCTGATGCAAGGGGAAACTCCCTTGAACGATAAGAGTGAAAGGTTAAGAAGTCATTATTCCTTTCCTCATGTATAGTAACGTGAGAAAAGGATTTTTTTATTGTTAAAAATCAATGTAAAGGTAAGTATATGTAGTTCTTTCCTTATTATAATAATGGCGGATCTTTCGAAATCCTCGTGTTAAAAGTAGTAGTTGTTTTTTCGCGAAAGTGAAATGACAGCAACAACGGCTTGAAAGTTCAATCCTTAGGAGCGGACTTGACATGGGTAATGAGTACCGTATTCAAACACAAATACTTTTTTTGTAAGAGTAATAGGAGGAAAACTAAATGACAAACCGTCGACTGTTTACATCAGAGAGTGTAACAGAAGGACATCCAGATAAAATTTGTGACCAGATCTCGGATGCCATTTTAGATGCTATTTTAGCAGAAGATCCAAATGCACGTGTGGCGTGTGAAACAACTGTAACAACAGGATTAGTATTAGTAGCAGGAGAAATTACTACTTCTACTTATGTAGATATCAAAGGTATCGTACGTGATACTGTGGCAGAAATCGGGTACACACGCGGTAAATATGGCTTTGATGCTGAAAACTTAGCGGTACTTGTAGCGATTGGTGAGCAATCTCCTGATATTGCTCAAGGTGTTGACCAAGCTTTAGAGGCTCGTGAGGGTTCTATGACAGACGCAGATATTGAAGCGATTGGCGCAGGGGACCAAGGCTTAATGTTTGGTTATGCATGTAATGAAACACCTGAGCTAATGCCACTACCAATTAGCTTAGCACATAAATTAGCACGTCGTTTAACAGAAGTTCGTAAGTCCGGTGAACTAGCTTATTTACGTCCGGATGGTAAAACACAAGTAACAATTGAATATGATGATAATAACGTACCTGTACGTGTAGATACAATTGTTATTTCAACACAGCATGATGAAGATGCAACACTTGAACAAATTCAAGCTGACCTGAAAAAATTCGTAATTGCGCCTGTTGTGCCAAGCGAATTATTAGATGCAAACACAAAATACTTTATCAATCCAACTGGCCGATTCGTAATCGGTGGGCCAAAAGGAGATGCTGGTTTAACAGGCCGTAAGATCATTGTTGATACATACGGCGGTTATGCTCGTCACGGTGGTGGTGCGTTCTCTGGTAAGGATGCAACAAAAGTTGACCGTTCAGCAGCATATGCGGCACGTTATGTAGCTAAAAATATTGTAGCAGCTGGCTTAGCAGAACGCGCTGAGGTACAGCTTGCTTATGCAATTGGAGTTGCACAACCTGTTTCCATTGCTGTTGATACATTTGGTACAGGAAAAGTGAAGGAAAGCGAAATTGTAGAATGGGTACGTGAGCTGTTTGATTTACGACCAGCAGGGATTATTAAAATGCTTGATCTTCGTCGACCAATCTACAAACAAACTGCAGCTTATGGTCACTTTGGTCGCACAGATTTAAATGTACCATGGGAACAAATTGATAAAGCTGACGCATTACGCGTAAAAGCACGTCTGTAAACTATTGTGCTAAAGTGCTAAAGTTGTTAGAAAATTATTCTAATGTATTATGAACAAAAGGGGCATTGCTGCCCCTTTTGTTTTTTCGCAAAAATGCCTCACCATTATTCCTTGAACAATTAATTGTCATGGAAGCGAGGGATTTTTTTATGATTATTAAATTTCTTTGTAAGTTTTTACTTTTGTAGAGATTTATAATACTGACCTTTTTCTGCGTATTCACGTACGATACGTTCCATATCCTCTTTATCCTCGTCGTTTAATTCTCGGACAACCTTGGCTGGACGACCTAATGCTAAGCTATTTGGAGGAATGACTTTACCAGGAGGCACTAGACTCCCAGCTCCAATAAATGCACCCTCCCCAATCTCTGCTCCGTCTAATATAATGGAGCCCATACCGATTAAGGCATTTTTTCGAATTGTACAGCTATGTAAAGTTACTTGGTGTCCTACCGTTACCTCGTCTTCAATAATGAGTGGAAACTTAGGACTTTGATGTAAGCAACAGAGATCTTGGATACTTACTCGCTTACCAATAATTGTTGGAGAAACGTCGCCGCGTATAACAGTATTAAACCAAATAGTTGTTTCAGCTCCAATTGTTACGTCTCCAGTAACTGTTGCGTAATCAGCAATAAAAACAGATGGATCGATCTTTGGTATTTTATCTTTAAAAGGATAAATCATGAGAATCGCCTCTTTTCTTTCTATAGATGTAGTATTATCGTATCAAATACGCAACTTTAAGGAAATATAAAATTAAAATGAGCTGTTATTTCGATATAATCAAAGTGTAATTATTTTTTAGGAGGACTATGTGAATGTGGAAATGGGAAGCTGAAGGACAAGCAAAGGCTGTGATTGCTATTCTTCATGGTGCTTATGAAAATCACCGTTGGTATGGATGGCTTATAGAGAAATTAAGATTGGAAGGCTTCCACATAGTCATGGGAGATTTACCGAATCATGGCGTGAATGCAAGGTTTGCCCGTGTCCATGATGAGGACTTCAAATTGTACAATAAATATACAAGAAATCTGGTTGAGAATGCATTTTCATATAATTTACCAACCTTTATAATAGGGCATGGACTAGGCGCGACATTAGTTCTTCATATAATGCAAAAGAAAAAGTATGAGTGCGCAGGTATTATTTTGACATCACCTTGGCTCCAATTAAAGCTATTACCAGGTAAATTATCAAATGCTCTAACAAGTCTGAGTGCATTAACAGCAAATGTTAAATTGACACATGACCTGACATTTGAGAAATTAACGCGTAGTGTGGAAGGTAGAGAAGAAATGAAGGATGATGTACCGTTCATGTCTGTTGTGTCAGTGAAATGGTATCGAGAGCTTCAACAGATGATGAAAAATTTAGTCATGTTGCCTAAGGAAGAATTTCCTAATATGCCAATGTTAATTATGACGGCTGAAAAAGATAAAATTACGGAGACTCGACAAACGCGAAATTGGCTTCATCAACAGGAGCTGACGGAGTTCCAGTTTAAAGAATGGGCAAATTGTTATCACAATTTATTTCATGAAGTAGAGCGTGAAGAGATTTTTATGTATATTCGAGATTTTATCAACAATGCCCTTAGACGAATTGGCTATATAATAAAATAGGTTCCCAACCTTCCAAATAATAGGATATCTACTTAAATATTGTTACTCAAATATAATATTGTAATTTTCTGAAAAGTGTAATAATATAGTGACTTAAAGTAAGGTAATCCAAATTGGAGGGGTAAAATGGATATAGTTGTTGGTAAGATAAATGACATTTTATGGGGCCCGTGGTTTATTTATGGTATCTTATTGATTGGGCTTTTTTTCTCAGTCATTACGAGGTTCCTGCAAGTAAGGCATATTAAAGATATGTTTGTATTAATGTTTAAAGGGGAGAAATCAGAAAAGGGGATTTCCTCCTTCCAAGCAATGTCTATCGCATTATCAGGTCGTGTGGGTACAGGAAATATCGCCGGTACTGCAACAGCAATTGGGATGGGGGGACCTGGTGCTGTCTTTTGGATGTGGGCAATCGCTTTCATTGGTGCGGCAACCGCATATGTAGAGTCAACATTAGCTCAAATCTATAAAGAAGAGAAAGATACTGAATATCGTGGTGGACCGGCCTATTACATAGAAAAAGGAATGGGTCAAAAATGGTTTGCAGTGATTTTTGCTATAGCTGCTTTGATTGCAATGTTAATACTCATGCCAGGAGTGCAATCTAATGCCATTGCGGGAGCTGTTGAAAACGCTTTCGGTCTTGAAACTTGGATTACAGGACTTATTATTGTTGTTTTATTAGGTGCCATTATTATTGGGGGCGTTAAATCAATTGCAAACGCTGCTCAAATTATTGTACCTTTCATGGCATTAGCTTACATTATTATGGCTATTATTATTATTGCTATGAATATTTCAGAGGTTCCATCTGTCTTTGCTTTAATTTTCTCAAGTGCATTTGGGGCACAAGAAATTTTCGGAGGTATTATTGGCTCTGCAATTGCTTGGGGTGTTAAAAGAGGAATCTATTCAAACGAGGCAGGTCAAGGGACGGGGGCACACCCTGCTGCCGCAGCTGAAGTATCTCATCCTGCTAAACAAGGGATTGTCCAAGCAGCATCTGTATACATTGATACATTATTAATTTGTTCAGCTACAGCCTTTATGATTTTATTTACTGGTATGTACAATGTACAAGATGAAAAGGCGGCTGAAGGAACAGACCCATTTATTCATGTTGGGGAATTCAATAAAGATGGCTTAACGGGTGATGAGCAAATGACATTTGCTAAAAGTATTCAAGAAGGTGCTGCGTATACACAATATGCAGTTGAATCATCATTACCTGGATTTGGTGCACCATTCGTAGCCATTGCACTATTCTTCTTTGCCTTTACAACGATTATGGCTTATTACTATATCGCTGAAACAAACGTTGCTTATCTATTTAGAGGTGGTACCGAAAAGATTTTCATTTGGATTGCGAAAATTGCCATTTTAGGTGCAGCATTCTATGGTACAGTCCGTACGTCTGAACTGGCCTGGGCAATGGGGGATGTAGGTCTTGGTTTAATGGTATGGATTAACGTTCTGGCTATTTTAATTATCATGAAACCAGCTATTGTGGCTTTAAAAGATTACGAGAAACAGAAAAAAGAAGGAAAAGATCCTGTCTTTGATCCTCGTAAACTAGGCATTAAAGGGGCAGATTTCTGGGTTGACTATAATGAAAAACGCGAAAAAAAGTAGTTAAAGAGAAAGGCTAACTAATAGACTATTAGTTAGCCTCAGACTGTAGACAAAAGCCATCGAGAAGTTCACTCTCGATGACTTTTGTCATTTTTCTTTCTCTTTCATTTTCAATATTTGGTAAATCACTGCC
>NZ_KQ465140.1 GCF_001308875.1 Lysinibacillus sp. ZYM-1
GTATGCTTATACCCGTTTTTCAACGAAAGGTGTTTTTATTTGTCTCACTTTTCTAGGTCAGTGCGCAGTTAGTATATTCCTTCAAGGCTTTTTTTGTGTATATGTTTATCTGAGTCTATCAGCGACTTATAGTAACCCAATCCATTTCCAATAAGTTGCTGAGAACAGAAGAACTAGGAGGAAGCCGATAATCGTTAATGGAATACCCGATTTCAGGAAATCCTTTGTTGTAAACGCGCCTGTACCGTAAGCAAGCATATTTTGTGGTGCGCTAATTGGTAAAAGGAAGCCAAAACTAATGACAAATTGTTGTACGATTACGAAACCAACCTGATCTACATTAGTCGTTAATGTGGAAGCTAACACGATAAACACTGGTATAAGTGCAGATGCTAGGCTTGTTGCACTGGCGAAACCTAAATGAATAAGAATATTAAATAATGTTACGAGTGCAATTGTAGCAAGAATTGGCATAGTATCTAGACCGAGTGAACCAAAAACTTTATCTGATAACCATGATGCTCCTTTTGTATTCAATAAAATAGTTCCTAACATAATGCCTACTGCGAAGACAATGATTGTTCCCCAAGGAATATGAGGTTCAACTTCCTTCCAAGAATAAACCCCGATTTTAGGCATTAGTAGTATAGCAATAGCAATAATTGTGACAGTTGTCGTATCAAATGGGTGGAGCTTGCCTTCCGTTGCCCAGAAAAATAGTAAAACTAATGATGTAACGATTAATCGAATTTCAGGTGCTTTTAATGGTCCTAGTTCGGCAAGCTGTTTCTTGATGACCTCTTTACCACCCTCGATATTGCTCGTCTCAGGCTTAATTAATGTAATCATAATGAAAAATAAAGCTACAGACATAATGATCGAGAATGGGGCGGCATAGAGTAACCAAGCACCCCAGGAAATATTCACATTAAATTGCTCTTGAATGAAATTTAATGCAACCATATTTTGCGCTGCTGCAGTCTTTATACCAATATTCCAGATGGAAACGGCTTGGACGGAAGTAATAACAAGTAAAGCAGCAAGACGACTATCGCGTGGTAGACCAAATGCTGCGACCATTCCAAGAAGTATAGGGACTACTGCGCCCGCCCGCGCAGTGGCAGAAGGAACAAAAAATGCGAGGGCTATTGAAACTAATATAGCACCAAATACAATAGCTTTTGTTTTAGTTCCTACAAGTGAAAGAATCCACAGAGCAAGTCGTTTGTGTAAATTGGTAATTTGCATGGCAGCCGCTAGGAAAAGAGCCGCTGCTACAAGGGCAACGGCGGAATTACTAAAACCACTTAATGATAGTTTTAAGGCGCCAGCGGTACCTAGTTGTGTTGTGGGATCATCAATTGATGGCGCGAGTCCTAGTAAAACAGTTACGAGTGCAATAATCATTGCAGAGCTTACAGGGTATGAAACGGCCTCTGTTACCCAAAGGATAACCGCGAAAGCTAAGATGGCTAAAGCACGTTGCCCTGCTACAGGTAACTCACCGTTATTAGGTAAAAAAGTAATGATAATTAGTAACGCAAAGGCCAAGCCAATCCATAATGGCTTTAAATTACGTTTCGTCGTTGCTTGTTTAGGTGAAGACATATTTTCTCATCCTTTCTACGAAAAACATGACGATTATTATCCATAACATCGGTCAGTATAATGTTTTATTAAGATAAGAATTAGTCTGTTTTTTTATAAAGAGTTTAGGAATGTGAAAAATGTCCGTTTTACAGCTTTAATAGTAGTTAAAGAGATAATTTGTGGTCATAAAAAATACAAAAATATCCTTAAAAATATTATCGCTTTTTCTTAAACGCAGACGTCACTTTAGGTTCGGTCCCATTGATTAGCCGTTTGATATTTTCTGTGTGTAAAATAATAGCTAAACCAAAAAGAAGAACGGCAATAATGGTTGGGCCGAGTCCGGGAATCCATAAATAAGTTGCAGTACAAAAAACGAGATAAAACTCTAATACACCGACAATTAAATAGTTTGTTGCAAAAGATAAAATAACAAATAGAATAAGTGCAAATAAACCAATCTTCCAGTCGACCGCTAGTAAAATTCCGATGATGGAGGCAGTTCCTTTTCCACCATTGAAGCGCATATAAAATGGGAAATTATGCCCTAAAATAACCCCTGCAGCTATCAAGTATGTTAGAAGCCATATTTGTTCTTCGGTTAAATGTGTTGCATCTGCTAAATAAAAGTGTGCACCAAGGATGGCTGCAATGCCTTTGCCAATATCGATAAGAGCTACTAAAACGCCATATTTCCAGCCGAGGGAAAGCGTAGCATTAGAGGCACCAGCGTTGCCGTGGCCCGCTTTTTTTAAATCAACCCCGGATAAAAATTGTGCCACTTTAGAGCCGTGAATACAGCCAATTAAGTAGCCAACAACTAGAAAAAGAATCACGGCTTTTACCATAAAAATACTCCTTTCAAAATTTTTTCTAAAATAGTGTATGCGTTCTTCTTACGTATAAGAGCAGACAGAAGTTTCGGAAAAAATAAAATTTACATGTTGACAGAAAAAAACTCTATGTTTATACTGTGTAACAACGATGGAAATTGAATCTCATACTCTTATCAAGAGCGGCGGAGGGATAGGCCCTATGATGCCCGGCAACCAGTAAGTGATGAACTTACTAAGGTGCTAATTCCTACAGATTCTTACTTGGATCTGGCAGATAAGGGGAGGAAAACTTGCAACCGCAACCCTCTTCTTAGCTGAAGGGGGTTTTTGTTTTCTCAGAAAAAATCCTCCTCATCTCCGGTACCATCGTAAAAAAATAACCATTTTGGAGGTACACAATGACCAATTTTAAACCAGAAACATTGTTGTTACATGGCGGGCAAGAGCCAGACCCAGTGACAGGATCTCGTACAGTCCCTGTCTATCGTTCGACAGCATTCGTATTTAAAGACACTGCTCATGCGCAACGTCTTTTTGCTTTAGAGGAAGCTGGGAACATTTACACACGTATTACAAATCCGACTGTTGATGTATTTGAAAAACGTGTGGCTTTATTGGAAGGCGGAACAGCAGCAGTAGCACTTTCATCTGGTGCAGCAGCAATCGCATTTTCTATTTTGAATCTAGCGGGAGCCGGAGACGAAATAGTAGCAGCGAGTTCCTTATATGGTGGTACTTATAATTTATTCGCTAACACACTACCAAACTACGGTATTAAAACAATTTTTGTAGATGAAACAAACCCAGAGAATTTCAAAGCTGCCATCACAGATAAAACAAAAGCTGTCTTTGCTGAAGTTTATGGGAATCCAAGTTTAAAAGTTTTAGATATTGAGGCAGTGGCTAAAATTGCACATGACAATGGCTTACCATTAATTATTGATAGTACGTTTGCTTCTCCATATGGTTCTACACCTATTGAATTCGGTGCAGATATCGTTGTTCATTCAGCAACTAAGTGGATAGGTGGTCATGGTACAACTTTAGGAGGCGTTGTTGTAGACGCTGGTAAGTTTGATTGGACTAGAGGACGCTTCCCAGGCTTTACAGAGCCGGATTCTTCTTACCATGGTTTACGTTATGGAATCGATACTGCTTCTGCTGCATTTGCTACAAAGCTACGTGTCCAGTTATTACGTGATTTTGGCCCAACATTAAGTGCAGATGCAGCCTTCAATCTATTACAAGGCTTAGAGACGCTTCATTTGCGAATCCCTAAACACAACGAGAATGCATTAGCTGTGGCTGAATATTTACGCAACCACCCATCTGTGGAGTATGTAAATTATAATGGCCTAAAGGATTTTCCAACCCATGAATTGGCGAAAAAGTATTTAAGGAATGGCTTCGGTTCAGTGCTAACATTTGGCATAAAAGGTGGACGTGAAGCAGGCCGAAATCTTATTGATCATGTAAAGCTGTTTTCACATGTTGCGAATGTAGGAGATGCCAAATCGTTAATCATCCATCCAGCATCTACTACACATCAACAATTATCAGCAGATGAACTAATTCAAGCTGGCGTAACCGAATCGCTCATTCGCTTATCAATCGGTTTAGAGGCAATAGAGGACATCATTGCAGATTTAGAACAGGCTATTACGCAAGCAACAGCAACTGAACAAACAATAGAAGCTTAATATAGAATATACAAGAGAATGTTGTAGCGTTTACGTATTTTCTCATTCGAAAGGCCTCATCTGGTAATACGTTAAACGTTGCTACATGAATCACAAACTCATCTGGTAATTGTCAGAACCTTTTAAAAAATAATACCAAGTATCTTTATATGTATTATTGACTTAATTAAAACCTTGCTATATACTTGGATATAAGTTAAGTGTACGAAAGAACTCGTTAAAAAAGGTAAATGTTTTCATAAGTGCTCCCCCACTTTTGAATATATAGGAGAGTAGTTGCATAGCCAGTGACTACTCTTCAAAAAACTGATGATAAAGGAGTGTTTAAATGGGTAATGTCTATAGTGCGCAAAACATTGCATCATATCTAATTTATGAACTAAATGAAGGTCATGTATTTGTCAACAATAAATCCATTCAACACATACTTACATCAGTTGAACGTAAATGGCAACAAGCCTTTGGTCATTCAGCATATCAGGAACAGGTTTATGTTGATGAGAAGGGGCATACTGTTAAGGAAGTTTATGAGGCTTATGAAATGTATGGTGTGTGCCACATTCCACTTCCAGCAACAGAATTTTATTTAAAGTATGGTACATTTCAATTAGTGGAACGTACGTATGCAATACCAAATTTTACTGAAATAGAAATCAGTCTTGTTCAACAAGCTTTAACACAATATCGTTATCAATTGCTTTCAAAAGCGAGCTAAAAAATCCCTCATATATTTAAGCTCATTCTCTGCTGCTACAGGGAATGAGCTTTTTTTATAGCGGTTTGATTTTTTAGCAGGATTATGGGTGTCTGAACATACATATATAATAGAAGAAAGACATTCATTTTTTAAATACAAAGAGTCAATATTTGTTCAAATCTTATAGTTAAACTAAAAAAACGTATAATAAAGGGAATGAAACCGATTTCTTTTGCACGTCTAGGGAAAACAAATGTCCTTCCTAGAAAGATTTTTCTTGTGTAAAGTATATATATGCGTTACAATTTTCTTTAAGTTAAATTTTGAATTATTTGAATTTGTATGTGTACTAACACGTACTGATAAAACAAAACTTATCCCAAATAAGTTGTTGGCTAAGGCCTGCGGTGGGTGTCATATGAATTGGCACAACCCCGGGGGAGTTTGGCTTTGATGAAACTGCGGAATGTAAGTTGGAGGGAATAACGAGAATGGCAACTATAAAGGCAGCGATTTTAGGGTTTGGAACTGTAGGTCAAGGGATCTATCATATATTAAATGAAAAGCGAGAAGAGCTTAAAAATAAATTAGGTATTGAGTTAGAAGTAGCAAAGATTTTAGTGACAGATGCTAGCCGCGAACGTGTACCAGGTACAGCACATTTGATGACAACAAGCATGGAAGAAGTATTAGCAGAATCGGGCATGCAGGTAGTATTTGAAGCAATTGTTAATGAAGAACCTGCATATAGCTATTTAAAGCGAGCAGTGGAGCATAAATGTCACGTTATTACAGCCAACAAAGTAATGTTTGCAAAACGTGGATTAGAGTTGCAAGATCTTGCAAAAGCAAATGGTGTTTTTGTAGGCTTTGAGGCCACTACTGCTGGAGGGGTACCTGTTATTAAAACTATGAAAAATATTTTACTTGTTAACGATGTAAGTCGTATACAAGGTGTTTTAAATGGGACTTGTAATTATATTTTAACTAAAATGCGTGCAGAGGGCTGGTCATTTGATACTGCTTTAAAGGAAGCACAAAGTTTAGGCTATGCTGAGGCAGATCCATATAATGATATTTCTGGTCAGGATGCCTTTAAAAAATTAATGATTTTAAGTGCCTTAGCATTTGGAGAGCAACCTGATTGGGCGGATGTAGATGTTATTGGAATAGACAGCATTTCGGCTTCACAGGTCCGTGAAGCATGCGAAAAAGGTCTACGATATCGCCATGTAGCTGAAGTTGAAAAATTGACTAACGGGAAAATTGTAGCTAAGGTTGGTCCGCAATTGGTCGATAAAGAACACCCGCTTTATCCAGTCGATGATGTGTTCAATGCAGTTGCACTAGAAACCAATTATATTGGCACATTAACATTAGTAGGACCTGGTGCTGGAATGTACCCAACAGCTAGTGTAATGGTAGAAGATTATGCTGAAATCATCGGGAAGAGAGCAGGGTTTGTTGTAACGATTTAATAATATTTTTTAAAGTTGCCCGCCATTCAACAATGTTCTATTGTTTGAATGGTGGGCTTTTTAATCCTCGTCTTTTACATCAATATCTTCTGGTATAGGGGTAGATCGCCATATTTCAATTTCCTCTTTGATACGTTCCAATTGATTAAAATAAGTACTGAATTGACCACTATTTATGAGTATCTGATCTCCATCGAAAACAGAACGGATGCGTCCCTCATAGATTAGGCGTAATATTTGATCTTCAGGCATACCCAGGTCAATAGCTGTCTCTTCTATTGTTTTGTACATACAATTCGCTCCTTTTACTGTATTCATTATAACGTCCATTGAATCGAATGCATACTGGGATAAATGAATGAAATAGTAAAAATGATAATTGTTTGATTTTGGATAAATCTGTATTATTAGTATTAATGAAGGAATAAGGCGGGGGGAGGGCTTCTTTTAGCTATCACGATTTTGTTACGTAAAATTAATTTTCTAAATTGGTCATGGAAATGGACCATTTTGGCTGCAGCTAGTATTGCCCTATTCCAAGGTCTTTTCTTTTCGTCCATACGTCTAACGGGTGTAGCGATTGGAACTGTTGCAACCATTGGAAGTGCACCAGTCTTTTCTGGTGTTATAGAATGGCTTATATGGAAAACACGACCGTCTGCTGTTTGGGGACTTGCTACATTGATGGCGATTATCGGTTGTTTTTTATTATTTATGAATAATGGTGAAGAAGCTGTACATATAGGTGGCTTCGGTCAAGCATTACGTGCAGGGCTGTCTTTTGCCTTTTATACAAATATTAGTAAAAAATTAATGGTGCAGGAGGACGCTTTACCAGCAGTTGCTATGACATTTTCACTTTGTACTATACTTTTACTACCTTTTTCACTGCACAATGGATTTGATTGGTTAGGAAGTATGCATAATTTATGGACAATGCTGTTTATGGGGATTATGTGTACAAGCGTAGCTTATTTATTGTTCTTAAATGGTTTGCAAAAAATAAATTCATCAACAGCTGTAACTCTTTCGTTAGCGGAGCCATTGACTGCCGCAATTCTTGGCGTCTTTCTAGTTGGAGAACAATTAAGTGGCGTATCCTGGCTTGGTGTAGTAATGCTATTAGGCGGCATTGTTGCTTTGACGATAGGTGGGAGACAAAGCAAGCTACATAGTAAGCTAAAACCTTAAGAAATTCTTCATTTTTTTGCTAGCTGGTTTTTAAGATTTGAAAGGTACACTTATATTTGAGAGCGAGGTGTCTATCATGACGAAACTAACAGTTCTTGTAACAGATGATGATCAAGATATTCGTGATGGTATTGAAATCTATTTAAAAAATGAAGGCTATAATGTCATTAAAGCAGCAGACGGCTTAGATGCATTAGAAAAGCTAGAAAATAATGAGGTACATTTAATCATTTTAGATATTATGATGCCAAATATGGATGGTATTACAGCGACATTTAAAATTAGAGCAGAGCGCAATATACCTATTATTATGCTAAGTGCAAAGGCTGAGGATGGCGATAAAATTCATGGATTATCAGTAGGAGCAGATGATTATGTGACAAAGCCGTTCCATCCATTAGAGCTATTGGCACGAGTAAAATCTCAGCTAAGACGCTATGTGCAACTAGGGACGTATAGTGAAGGTGCGACAAAAGTAGAAATTGACGGACTTGTTCTTGATGAAGATGCAAAAGAGGTCATATTAGAAGGAGAACCGGTTCGACTAACACCAATAGAATATAAAATTACGGAATTATTAATGAAAAATGTAGGGCGTGTTTTTTCGATTCGTGAAATTTATGAACGAGTTTGGAATGAGGAAGCCTACAATGCTGAAAATATTGTAGCAGTTCACATTCGCAAGATTCGAGAAAAAATTGAAGCTGATCCGAAAAATCCACGTTATCTAAAGGTGGTATGGGGCGTTGGCTATAAAATGGAAAAATAAAATAGAGAAGTATATGACGATTGCAGGATTCATAGCAGGTGTTGTTGGGCTCATCTATTTTGGCGTTTATGCTTATCAAATCGTCGATTCTCGCTCCTCAGAGGTTTTACAGTTACTAGAGAGAATTTTTTAGAGGAGTGTTAGAGGTATGATAAAAAAATGGAAATCTTTGCTGGTGTTATTAAGTCTCATTTGGACAATTTTCGGTATCTTTACATTTTGGCATGTGGGTTATCAGTATATTGGAAAATCCTATTTCCAATCAGAGAATTTCCAGCATGAAATCGATAATTTCACTGCAGAACTAGGGCCGTTAGTGATAAATCTACCAAATGCTGAAGATTTGAAAGGGAAAATAGAGATTACGCAATCAGATATAGAGGAACATCGTAATTACTATGGTACATTAGGGCAGCAAATCGATAATATTAAACAACAATACGAGCAGCGAATTCAGGAAGCAGCAGATGCTAATGCGGCGGAATTAAAAACAAAGTTAGAGACTGAACGTGATAATAAGATTAAAGATATTACGGCAAACTTTGAAAATGATGAACATGTACGAAAGAAGATTCGTGCTGGAGAAGAAGCGCTTATCGATAAATATATCAAGTCAGCACAAGCGGAAGCTAAAAGTTTTAAAAAGTCTTATGATTACTGGTCTTATGAGTTGACGAATATTGAAACAGGTGAAACGTACCGTGCAGGTAATGTTTCGGAAAGTAGTGCCTATAAAATAAAGTATTCGGAGCGAAACCCATTATATATAGGAAATATTAGTAATAATTTAAGGGATATTTTTTACCGTACAGAAACATATGTGAATGTAGATAATTTATATGAAACAGCGGAATATACGGGTGTCTTAACCATCTCAAAAAAAGCAGTTAAATCATTAGGTGTTATGCAAGATTATAATCGTTTTCATCGTAATCAATATACCTTTTTCTTTGTGTGGTTCATTAGTATAGTAACGGCGGTCTTTGCGTGGAGAGGCCGTAAGGATGTACTACAAACTGTTAAGGGTATGAAGGAAAAAGAGATTTTAACTAAGGTGAAGTTCGATTTTCAGGCTATTTTAGTGTTGATCACAGGATTTATGTATCTGATTACTTCCCAAGTTGTTTTCGAATCTATCGAATACACTTCCGATTACAATTATCAATTTAATTATGTACGCTCTATACTAGATCTAGCATTTAAATTAGGTGTGTTATTTGTTATTGGTAGTGCTTTCTTTGTGCAATTAATATGGTTGTATACAAGAGTGGATACATTGAAAAAGCTAGAAGAAAATGTGAAATCAAGTTATTTATGGTCACTTGGGGATTCGATGACTGATTTATTTATCAATCGCTCAATTGCATTGCATTCACTGGTCATGTTAGCTGCAGCCTTTTTTGGGGGAGGTAGCCTTGTCGCTTCCATGTTAAGAGGAGGAGCATTTCCGGTTCTTGTTCTTGGTATGTGTATGTTCGTAGGATTCCCAGCCTTGGTTGTTTTCCTGTCGAGAATGGGTTATCTAAATCGTATTATGAAGGATACGAAAGATATGGCCAAAGGACGATTGAATCGTGATGTGAAGGTGAAAGGGAAGTCTCCACTTGCTCGTCATGCCGAAAATCTTAACCATTTACGAGAAGGTGTTCGGACGTCCATGCATGAGCAGGCGAAAAGTGAACGTTTAAAAACAGAGCTTATTACAAATGTGAGTCATGATTTACGAACTCCTTTAACTTCCATTATTACGTATACGGATCTTCTAAAAAAACCTAATCTTACGGATGAAGAACGTCAACAATATATTCATATTCTAGATAAAAAATCTGAACGTTTAAAAGTGCTGATTGAAGATCTCTTTGAAGTATCGAAAATGGCAAGTGGGAATATTGAGCTTCAACGAAGTCGTGTAGATTTGACGCAGCTTATCCAGCAAGCAGTAGGAGAACATAAGGAGGATTTATCACAGTCGCGTTTAGATTTACGTATGACTATGCCTCATGATCCTATTCATGCATATGTTGATGGTCAAAAATGGTGGAGACTCATTGATAATTTAATTGTTAATGTTTTGAAGTATGCGCTAGAGGGCACACGTGTATATGTGACGCTAAAACGTACAGCAGATGGTGATGCTGAACTAACAGTGAAAAATGTAGCGAAGTATGAAATTAGCGAAGATGCTGAGGAGCTTTTCGAGCGTTTTAAACGTGCAGATGCTTCTCGCCATACAGAGGGATCTGGACTTGGATTAGCCATAGCGCAATCCATTGTCGATTTGCATGGAGCTCGAATGACCATTGATGTAGATGGCGATTTATTTAAAGTGACGGTTCGAATTTCAGCAGTATAAAGGAGAAAAGATGGTGGCAGAGAATTGCCCCCATCTTCTTTTGTTTACAAGCCTAAGTTTTTAGCGATAATTACTTTCATGACTTCATTGGTGCCTGCATAGATGGACATAACAGGAATATCTCTGTACCTACGTGCAATCTTATATTCTTCCATATAACCATAGCCACCATGCAACTGCATGCATTGTGTAGCAAGCTCACGGGCATTTTCCGTTATCCAATATTTTGCCATGGATACTTTGGTCACAACATCTTTTCCTGCTATATGTTCTTCAATCAAGGACTCTAATAAGGATTTTCCAAGTTCTATTGTAGTGGCCATTTCAGCTATTTTAAATTGTGTGTTTTGAAAGTCCCCAATTGATTTGCCAAATGCTTGGCGTGATTTTACATAGTCTAGCGTTAAGGTAAGCATATCCTCAGCTGCTGTCTGTGCAGCAATAGCTACAGCTAATCGCTCTTGTTGAAGTTTTTCCATCATATAAACAAAGCCCTTGCCCTCTTCACCAAGTATGTTTTGTGCTGGTACTCGGCAATCTTCAAAAAAGAGTTCGGCTGTATCTTGAGCATGCATGCCCACTTTTTCAAGCTTCCGCCCTTTAGTAAAGCCTGGTGTACCATCTTCAATGACAAGTAGACTGATGCCATGATGTTTTTTCTCAGCAAGTGGATTTGTTTTCACTGCGACAACCGCTAAATTGGTATGAATCCCATTGGTAATAAAGGTCTTTTGTCCATTAACAATATAATGGTCACCATCACGAATAGCTGTTGTTTGAATATTTGCTAAGTCTGAACCTGTACCCGGCTCAGTCATGGCAATTGCTGTGATATAGTCACCTGAAATACATTTTGGCAGCCACCGAGATTTTTGTTCTTGTGTACCATAAGACTCAATATAAGGTACGACAATATCGTTATGCAGGCCAATCCCGATAAGACTTGAACCTATACGTTCCAGCTCTTCTTGAATAATAACACCAAAACTAAAATCAAGTTCTAGTCCACCATATTGCTCTTCTACTTGTGGACAAAGATAGCCCATATCACCAAGCTTCCGCCAAAATGTAAGTGGGATTAGATGATCTTTTTCCCATTGTGTATAATGTGGCTCAGCTTCTTCTGCTAAAAACTTACGAAAGGTTTTACGAAATAACTCATGCTCTGTTGTTTCAAATTTATAACGTGTCATTTGAATTAGCACCCCTTTTTGCTCGTAAATGCGTAAATTTTCTCTATCGTATATTATGTTACTGGAAGATTTGTGAAAATAAAAGTGGCTTTTAGTGCATAAATGACGAAAATGTCATTTACGTACAGTGAAATGTCATGTAAAACAAGAGAAAGATAGAAAAATATAAGCTATGCTTTAAATTGCAATCGTTAAAGTAGTTAGTTCCTATTTTCTTTAGAAGATTATTCAAGTAGTTCATGCAATATGAATGTTAACTATAAATGATATAATCAACTAAATATATAGGAAAGTAGAGGACAAAGATATGCCAAAAGTAATCAGTGGTATACTTTTAATTAGTATTTATAGTGCGTTGACTTTCTATTTAGGGTGGGGGGTAAAGCAGTGGCTAGGGGCTATGGGATGGTTCCGTTATCCAGTCCTATTTTGGTTAATACTGTATCTTGTTGCTTTCAGTATTATTATCGGAAGATTACATGAGTCATTACGATTCTTTTCAATTATCAGTAACTACTGGATGTTTATTTTTGAATATGGCTTATTGCTATGTTTAGCAGCACAATTGATTTTTTGGCTAACACCCTTTAAAAATGTACAAATAATTGGTAGTATAGCGGTTGCTGCACTATTTATGTTAAGTATCATTGGTTCTTATTTAGCTTATTCTCCAGTTGTACGTCATTTAGAAATAACAGTCGATAAAAAGGATAGTGAACTAAAGTCATTGAGAGCTGTTGTGGCATCTGATTTTCATTTAGGTGTTTTATCGCATAAAAGGCATTTGCAACGTTTTGTTAACTTGTCTAATGAAGCACAGCCAGATATTGTGTTGTTAGCTGGAGATATTGTAGACGATGATCCAAAATGGTTTGTTCAAGAGGGAATGGCTGATGTCATGAAACAATTAACATCTACATATGGTACTTATGGTATATTGGGTAATCATGAATATTACGGTAAAAAAATACCTGAGTTTATAGAAGAAATGAAAAATGCCAATGTAAAAATACTACTAGATGAAACAATTCGTATAGATGAGGCGTTTATATTAACAGGGCAAGAGGACAGGACGAATAAAGATAGAAAGTCACTAGAAGAATTAAAGTCTTCCGAGAGCTTACCATGGCTTGTGATGAATCATACTCCTGACGATTTGTTAACACCTTCGAAACTGGGGGTTGATTTACATATGTCAGGTCATACGCATAAAGGTCAACTTTGGCCGAATCAATATATTACAGCTCGAGTGTTTGAACTGGATTATGGTTATAAGTTGAAAGAGCAAATGCATACACTTGTTTCATCAGGCTATGGCTTCTGGGGTCCGCCTATGAGAATCGGTAGTAGGTCAGAGCTTTGGGTAGTGGACATGAAATTCCGTTAACGGTTATAGCCGTGAATGACTATTTGGTGAAATAGCAGTAGTATATGAAAATGGAGTAATTTATAATAAGTGAGTATTTGATTAATAAAGGTAAGGTGACAAAGTGGAAATTATAGAGTTATTAAAAGCATTGATTTTGGGCTTTGTTGAAGGTATGACGGAATTCGCACCGGTTTCTTCAACAGGTCATATGATTATTGTTGACGATATGTGGTTAAAGACAGAGGAGTTTTTAGGGAAATATCCTGCGAACACATTTAAAATTGTAGTACAACTTGGCTCCATTTTAGCCGTTATCGTTGTGATGTGGAAACGTATGTTAAGCTTAGTAGGCTTATACAATATTGAGGGTCAATCTCAGTCTATAAATAGACGGTTTAACTTATTGCATGTTATTGTCGGGATGCTACCAGCGGTTGTCTTAGGTTTTGCATTCAAGGATTTTATTGACGATCACCTTTTTAAAGTAGAGCATGTTATTTATGCGCTAGTAGCAGGAGCAATCTTGATGATTGTAGCGGATAAATTTGCGCCGAGAAAACCAAAGGTAGATTCTTTAGATAAGATTTCTTATGGTTTGGCCTTTAAAGTAGGGCTAGTTCAATGTCTATCTTTATGGCCAGGTTTTTCACGTTCAGGTGCGACCATTTCTGGTGGGGTATTATTTGGTATGAGCCACCGTGTTGCAGCTGATTTTACATTCATTATGGCAGTACCTATTATGGCAGGGGCTAGTCTAGTATCCGTTTTAAAAAACTGGGATACTTTGTCCATGGACTATTTCGGATTTTATGCTGTCGGATTTATTAGTTCATTTATATTTGCATTACTTTCAATCAAGTTTTTCTTAGCGCTTATTTCAAAAGTGAAACTAATGCCTTTCGCTATTTATCGTTTAGTTTTAGCAGCAGTTCTTTGCGTGATTATTTTTATGTAAACAAAAAGTCACTCTTCTTTCACAAGAAGCAGTGGCTTTTTTGCATTAAATTTATTGATTTATCAGTCCATCTTTCAAATAAAATGAATAAAAATAGGTATAAAGTATCTGTTTTGGTATAAAAGGATTGCATAACATAATAAAAACAAACAATATTTACCCATATATTGTTCAAATGATAGGTTTAAGATTATAATTGATACATAAAATATCTATTTATTTGTTGTTTTTTAATGACAAATAGGAAAATAGGATTAGTTCGGTATATGATTATAATATGAGGTGGAGAAAATGTTTCAAATTGTAAATAGATCTAAGAAAAATACAATTGAAATGAGTAATGAAACAAATGTAGGCATTTTTATTGAAGATCCAGATCGTTTATTGCAGTTGAATCTTGTGGAATTAAGTGTACATGATCTTCAACTAATTAAAAGTTTAAAACCATATGTAGAAAGAAACGTTGTGGAAGTTGTAGCGGCATTTTATCATGCTATTGAAAGTGTACCAGCATTACGAGAGGTTATTCAAAGGCATAGTTCCAGTGAGCGCCTACGTCAAACATTACGCCATCATATTATTGAAATGTTTGAGGGGCGAATAGATGAAGCTTTCCTTGAAAAGCGAAGACGTGTGGCAAAAATGCATGTGAAGATTAACTTATATCCGAAGTGGTATTTAGCAGCCTTTCAAATTCTAGAGAAATCTCTACGTAAGATAATTTTCGAACTTCGATTATCTAAAGGCGAGGAAGAAAAATTTTGTGATGCCATCAGTAAAATATGTAATTTCGAACAGCAAATTGTTTTAGAAGAATACGATAACTATGCAAATACATTAATTGAGGAACAACGCAATAGCGTTCGCGAACATGTAAAGGATGTTATAGGCGGAATTTCTACTCACTTGGAGGTTCAATCACAAAATACATCTGACACAGTAACGGAACTTGTTTATAGTGCCCAGAAGGTGAACGATTCGCTGATGAATAGTATTCATGAGGCAGAATCTATGCAAAAAGTATCAAGTGAAGGCTATGCAAAAATAGTTTCAATCAATGAACAAACAGGAAAAATTCATCATAAGACGTTTGAAATGGCAAATATGGTTGAGCAGCTAGACCAATCTTCTTCAAAAATTAATGTGGTTGTTGAAATGGTTAAAAGCATTTCAGGTCAAACAAACTTACTAGCACTAAACTCGGCAATTGAAGCAGCCCGTGCCGGAGAGCATGGTAAAGGTTTTGCAGTCGTAGCGAATGAAGTACGAAAGCTTGCGGATCAGACGAAAAGTTCTGTTGAACAAATTGCTGATTTGATTCAGATGTCTAATGGGATTACAACACAGGTAGTTCAGGCTATTCAAGAAATACAAGAACTCGTGAATAGTAGTATTGAACGTAATGCCGAGTCTTTAAAAGCTTTTGATGCAATATCTACCTCCGTGGAAGATTCAATTTCAAATTTCCAAAATGTAGGGAAGCAAATATCTGATTTAGCAAATATTATTGAAACTATTGGTGAATCCTCTGAAGAATTAGAGCGGGTTGCCAATCGTTTAAATACAACTATCAGAGAATTTTAAATGAGATATAGCTATGCATACAGGTTATGCATAGTTTTTTTTTCATTATGAAGGGGATAAAATGATTAATTCCACGGATAAACCAAGTTATAAGGCTGATGAATTGGTCAATTACCAATTATTATAGATGAATGCAAACTAGAAACCTCTAGAAAATGCCTGTTTTAAGTGTTACGCTATAGGCGAATTAGGGAAATGAGTAGAGAGGTGTTTGGAACATGAAAAAGAAATTATTTATTACACGTAAGTTTCCTACACATATTGTTGAGCCACTACAGGAGTATTATGAAGTTTCACAGTGGGAAGAGGAGGAGATTGTCATCCCACGTGATAAACTGCTTGCAGCTGTCGCTGATTGTGAGGTACTGTGGGTAACGATCGCAGATCAAGTGGATGAGGAATTAATTTCCCTAGCACCAAACCTCAAGTTAGTAACGAATTTAGCAGTTGGTTATAACAATATTGATGTGAAAGCTTTACGAAAAAGAGGCATTATGGCGACAAATACGCCTGGTGTCTTAACGAATACGACTGCAGATTTAGTATTTGGCTTACTGCTTGCAACGGCACGAAGACTTCCAGAAAGTGAAAGATACTTACGAGAGGGTAAATGGAAAAGTTGGTACCCCATGCAATTGGTTGGTAAAGATGTATCTGGAGCGACAATAGGAATTATAGGTATGGGCCGAATTGGTCAGGCTGTGGCTAGACGGGCAAAAGGCTTTGATATGAAGATTTTGTATAATAATCGGAGACGTCGACATGAAGCGGAAGAAATGTACGGTTTCCGGTATGCATCATTGGAGGATCTCTTAAAGCAATCTGATTTTGTTGTTATTATGACACCTTATAATAATGATACAGAGGGGCTAATTGGTGCACAAGAATTAGCTTTAATGAAGGATGATGCTGTCTTAATAAATGCTTCACGCGGTGGAATTATTGATGAGGGTGCCCTATATGATGTCTTGAGAAGTGGAAAGCTTTGGGCGGCTGGTCTGGATGTCTTTGAACAAGAGCCCGTTGCTATGGATCATCCATTGTTAACGCTTCCGAATGTTGTGGCACTGCCTCATATCGGAAGTGCGTCCTTAGAAACCAGGACCGCTATGTTGATGTTAAATGTGAATGCATTGATTGCTTATGGGCAAGGCAAGGCGATATCAAATCGAATTGATTAGAAAAATGGAGCATATCACTGGTAGATATGCTCCGTTTTTTTATTTATTGAATAAATCGAATAAACCACCAATACCGCCTTCACCTTTCGATTGGCCGCCACCGCCTTGTGAAATTGGTGCCGCTGCAAAGACGCGACTTGCTAAACGGCTAAATGGTAATGATTGTACCCAGACCTTTCCTGGACCGCGTAATGTAGCAAAGAAAATCCCTTCGCCACCAAACAGTGCAGTTTTTACGCCTCCAACTAGCTCAATATCGTAATTTACATTTGAAGTCATCGCTACTAAACACCCTGTGTCTACACGTAAAACTTCACCAGGTTGTAATGTTTTTTCGTGAATGGCTCCACCTGCATGTACAAATGCCATGCCATCCCCTTCAAGCTTTTGCATAATGAAGCCTTCGCCTCCGAAGAAGCCTACACCGATTTTTTTCTGAAATTCTACGCCTACAGAAACACCTTTAGCTGCAGCTAAAAACGCATCTTTTTGACAAATAATTTTCCCGTTTAATTGACTTAAATCCATAGGGATAATCTTACCTGGGTATGGAGAAGCGAAATAAACATGTTTCTTACCTGAGCCAACGTTTGTGAATGTCGTCATGAATAAGCTTTCACCTGTAATTATACGTTTTCCAGCGCCTAATAATTTTCCCATTAGACCACTTTGCGAGCCGCCTCTTGAACCATCGCCAAAAATAGTTTCCATTTGGATTGCGTCATCCATCATCATTAAAGCGCCTGCTTCAGCAACAACTGTTTCCTGAGGATCTAGCTCAACTTGCACATATTGCATGTCGTCACCAAATAACTTGTAGTCAATTTCATGATTATTCATAAAGGGATTCCTCCAAAAGTAAATTTAATGATATTGTATACGATTATAAATCACATTGGTTTCAATAAGAAATTAAATAATTTAGAAAAAAAGGGAATTAGTTAGAAAATGTCGAATATAAAAAACTAGAATGTGTATTATTTATTTTCATTTAACTAGGGGTGTTGTGAATATACATAACTCTAAGCGACTCCTCTTTTTTGGAGTTATCCTCTATACGGAGGAAGGTAGTTAAGTGGAAATAAAGCCTCTGGCAGTTGTCACCGATAATAATTTGAATAATAGTATGACAGGGTATATCACATCTTGAAAATTCGGAATATTGACATATTTCATTCTACTAAGATTCATAGATTCTGTACCTAAGGAATACGACTGGTACAATAGCCGAGGCATCATAGAGTATTTCAGGGGGTGTATGTAGTGGAGATTAAAAACTATATCGGTGGTAAATGGATCACACATTCGCATTTACAAAGTATAGCAGTGACGAACCCTGCAAATGGTGAGCAGCTTGCTACCATACCGCGTTCTACTTCCAATGAGGTAGATGAGGCTGTAGTAGCTGCCAAACAAGCACAAAAGAGCTGGGCGCTTGTACCAGCCCCAAAACGTGCAGAATATTTATATGCCATCGGTCAAAAAATGAAAGAAAAAAAGGAATATTTGGCGACCGTTTTAACAAAAGAGATGGGCAAGGTAATTGAAGAAGCAAGAGGAGAGGTGCAAGAAGGCATTGACATGGCCTACTATATGGCAGGTGAAGGTCGTAGGTTGTTTGGTGAAACAACACCGTCTGAACTCGCCAATAAGTTTGCTATGAGTGTTAGGGCACCTATTGGAGTTGTGGCGCTTATCACGCCATGGAATTTTCCTGTGGCAATTGCAACGTGGAAATCATTCCCTGCGATGGTAGCCGGAAATACTTTCATTTGGAAACCATCAAATGAGACACCCATGATGGCTTATGAAATGGGGAAAATTTTTGAGGAAGTGGGTTTACCGGATGGTGTCGCAAATATTGTATTTGGTACAGGACCAACAGTAGGGACTGCACTAATTGAACACCCTGACGTTAAGGTGATTTCATTTACGGGGTCAACAACAACGGGCAGTAAAGTGGCGGAGCTTGGCGGTAAGCATTTGAAAAAGATTTCTTTAGAAATGGGTGGGAAAAATGCTGTCATTGTTATGGATGACGCAGATTTACAGCTAGCTACAGAGGGAATTTTATGGAGTGCTTTTGGTACAGCTGGTCAAAGATGTACAGCATGTAGTCGAGTGATTGTGCATAAAGATGTAAAAGAACAATTAGAACAGCGTCTCTTAGATGAAATGCAACAGTTAACAATTGGGGACGGATTAGACGAGGCAGTTAAAATTGGACCAGTGATTAATAAAGCTGCATTGGAAAAGATTAATCACTATGTACAAATAGGCAAGCAGGAAGGTGCCACGTTGTTAGCAGGCGGCAGAATTTTAAATGAGCCACCATATGACAAGGGGTTTTATTACGAGCCTACATTGTTTACGAACGTGAAGCCTGACATGATTATTGCCCAAGAAGAGATTTTTGGCCCTGTCGTTTCTCTAATTGAGGTAGCAAGTTTAGAGGAAGCAATTGAAGTAAATAATGGCGTGAAATTTGGCTTATCGAGCTCAATTTTCTCACAAAATGTTAATACTATTTTCCGCGCACAGCGTGATTTAGACACAGGTATTGTTTATATAAATGCTGGCACGACAGGTGCTGAAATCCATTTGCCATTTGGTGGTACCAAAGGAACTGGAAATGGACATCGAGATTCAGGTGTTGCAGCCTTAGATGTATATACAGAATGGAAGAGCATTTACGTAGACTACAGCGGTAAATTACAAAGAGCACAAATCGATACAGAGTAACAGATCAACGAAAGGGGATGTTCTTGATGAAAGTTGTTGTATTAGGTGCAGGTTTGATGGGTAAAGAGGTAGCTCGTGACTTAATAAAAAACGATAAAGTTGAGCATGTATTTTTAGGTGACATCGATGTAAAAGTGGCACAGGAATTTGTGGATACTTTAAATACAAATAAGGTTGAAGTTGTAGAACTTCATGCAGAACACGATGATTCGCTAATGAAGGTCATCTCTAAAGGTGATGTTGTTATCAACGCACTATTTTATTCCTTCAACGAGCGAGTTGCGAGAGCAGCCATTGAAGCAGGTGTACATTCTGTAGATTTAGGTGGCCATATTGGTGGGGTTACTGAGAATATATTAGATCTTCACGAGGAAGCAAAAGCAAAAGGTGTCACAATTATCCCAGACTTAGGTGTTGCTCCAGGTATGATCAATATTCTAGCGGGCTATGGTGCCTCTAAATTAGATGATGTTGAGTCTATTAAGCTATTTGTGGGCGGCATTCCAACTGAACCAAAGCCTCCGCTTCACTATACACGTGTATTTTCTTTAGATGGCGTTTTTGATCATTATACGGAGCCTTCAAAAACGATTCAAAAGGGCAAATTACAAGAAGTTCCTTCCCTTTCAGGTGTTGAACCTATTTATTTTGACGGTTTCGGTGTGCTTGAGGCATTTTATACATCTGGAGGCATTTCCACATTGTATAAGACATTCCCAAATGTCCGCACATTGGAGTATAAAACAATTCGTTATAAGGGGCATGCGGAGAAATTTAAGCTATTAGCAGATTTAGGCTTCCTTGATTCAGCGAATAAGGTAGAAGTGGATAATCAAGAAGTGCCAGTTCGTTCCGTAGTGCGTGAAGCGCTTAAAAAGAAACTAGAGCTGGGAACAAAACCCGATGCGGTTCTGTTACGTGTCATTGTAGCTGGTGAGAAAGCGCAGCAACAAGTGACCTATGAATATGAAATGGTTGTGCGTAAGGATATGACCATTAATGAAACGGCAATGGCTCGTGCTACAGCTAACACAATCTCTGTTGTAGCGCAGATGATAGGTGCAGGCGATATTACCGAGCGTGGTGTATTCCCACCTGAATCGATAGTGCCTGGCGATACGTATATTGAAGAGATGGCCAAACGTGGTGTAGTGATAAAAGAGACATCTCATAAGTCTGCTATGATTGTGAAATGGTAGGTGTTGACTATGAATTTTGACATGTCCACTGAGCAGGAGATGCTACGAAAAACGGTAAGGCAGTTTGTGGATGAAGAGATTATTCCCTATATTGCAAAGTGGGATGCCCAAGGTAGCTTTGATGCTAAAATTTGGTCGAGACTAGCGGAGCTTGGCTTAATGGGGGTTTGTGTTCCAGAACAGTACGGTGGGAGTGGTATGGATTATAACGCTCTTGCCATCGTGTGTGAGGAGCTTGAGCGAGGAGATACAGCATTCCGAACGGCAGTATCTGTTCACACAGGTTTAAATAGTATGACCTTAATGCAATGGGGTACTGAAGAGCAAAAGCAGCGCTATCTTGTTCCACAGGCAAAAGGGGTACAAATTGGTGCATTTGGTCTTACAGAGCCTGGAGCTGGTTCTGATGTAGCAGCTATGTCTACTACAGCTGTCCGTGATGGCAATGATTATGTCATCAATGGGCAGAAAACATGGATTTCCTTATGTGATATAGCAGATCACTTTATTGTTTTTGCATATACAGATAAGTCGAAGAAACATCATGGTATTAGTGCATTTATTATTGAACGTTCAATGGCAGGCTTTACATCAAAGGCTATCAAAGGGAAATATGGTATTCGTGCTGGCAATACAGGTGAGCTCTTCTTTGAAGATTTACGTGTACCAGCTGAGAATCGTCTTGGTGAAGAAGGCGAAGGCTTTAAAATCGCTATGTCTGCCCTAGACAATGGACGTTTTACAGTGGCAGCGGGGGCTGTAGGCTTAATTCAAGCTTGTTTAGAGGCAAGTGTGAAATACTGTCATGAACGAGAAACCTTTGGCAAGCCTATAGGAGAGCATCAGCTTGTTGGCCAAATGATTGCTAATATGGAAGCTGGTTACCAGATGAGCCGTCTATTGGTTTATCGTGTAGGTGAGTTGAAAAATAAGGGTGTTCGTAATACCAGAGAAACATCTTTAGCAAAATGGCAGGCGTGTGATTTTGCCAATAAGGCTGCTGATGATGCGGTACAAATTCATGGTGCCTATGGCTATTCAGATGAATATCCAGTTGCTCGATATCTGAGAAACTCGAAAGCACCCGTTATCTATGAAGGTACGCGAGAAATTCATACCATTATGCAGGCGGATTATGTATTGGGAAGACGTCAAGATAAACCATTAGCTAAAATGTTACCAAAATGGACGTTTGAAAAATAAACGAAAGGGATTTATTCCCTCTCGTTTTTTTAGTCATAACCAATCTTTAAAAAAATTTCAGAAAAATGTAACTTTCCGACACTTTCATAGTCTAATGGATAAACAAGTATATGAAAGAGAGGAAAAATGATGAAAAGTAAATGGCTGGCAATAATGCTGATAGTCGTTTTAGCGATTGTGCCTGGTATTTTCACATGGGCAATAAATACAGAGGTGACTGCCAAGGCTGCTAGTATGAGTATGTCTACTCAAAGTTGGCAAGCTTCTTTCTCCGTAAGTTTAAAGAAAAATAAAATTACTGAGGACCATGTCTATGTTACGACGGAAAAAGGCAAAAAAGTATCTGCAACAATTGTATTGTTAGAAGATCAGAAAACATTAGTAGTAAAGAAGCTTGTACCAGGTAGTTATCAATTACATGTAAAAAAAGAAGCCTTTGCACAGGGTGGACTTAATGTAGCTTCACAAGTTATTCCATTTACCATCATTGAAACGTTAACAGCCGTCAAATCTGAAAAAGAACTACAACAATATTTTAAAAAATTGTTAACGACTCAAAGGGTTGAAATTAGAGAGGAAGAGATGGCTGCTAGTACACAAAGTGAAGATAAAGCAACAGCCAATAACGAGTCTACAACTAATAATCAAGTTGAAGGTGTAGAAGAGGGTGATATTGTTGTTGTAAAAGATGGCTTTATTTTCACAGCAAAGGATCAAAGCATTACAGTTGTAAATGCTAAAGACCCTCAGCATTTGAAAATGGCTACAAACATTAAAATGAAAGAGTCGAAATATATCTCTAAACTAGCACTATATGACAATCTATTAATAGTGATTGGGGATGAATATATTGAAAAAGCAGGCACGAGTATGGTCACAGCCTCGTTTTACGATATTTCCAATCCAAGTAATCCGAAACATATACGCGATGTAGGGCAAGAAGGATATTTAAAGGATATCCGGATTACAAAGGACACATTATATTTAATTGGTAATATGTATCCGAATTATTGGGTACTACAACAAGAGCCAACAGCAGACTTAAAACCGAAAACATTTGATAGTTTGACAGACAAAGAGTTCAACAGCCTTCCTCTAGAAAAAATCTCAATTTTACCTAATACAATGGATGGCATGTATAGTTTAATTACAGCCGTCGATTTAAAAAATGGTGCTACAACAACTGCTAATACGAAAGGGTATTTGGGTGGTAGCAGCGGACTTTATATGTCAGAAAATGCGCTATATTTAACGTCACCAACTTATGATAATAATAACGTCATTTCATCAGAAAAACGTGCTCTGGATATGATATGGATACCAAGAGCAGCTGACACGCAAATTTTCAAGTGGAATATAGATGGAACAACATTGAATTTCGCTGGTAGTACTGAAGTAAAAGGGACTGTGTTAAATCAGTATTCAATGGATGAATATAAGGGTAATTTCAGAATCTTTACAACAGAGGGTAATACATGGGATGAGAAAAGCACTTCATATAACCATCTCTTTGTTTTGGATGAACATTTAAAAGCACTTGGTTCAGTGAAAGATATGGCGCCTGGGGAAAAAATATATTCTGCTCGCTTTATGGGAGATAAGGCATATGTGGTGACATTTAAACAAGTTGATCCACTGTTTGTCATTGATGTAGCGAATCCGAAAAAACCAGCTGTCCTAGGGGAGTTGAAGATTCCAGGCTTTAGTAATTACTTACATCCATTAGATGACACACATTTAATTGGCATTGGGTATGATACTGAGCAACGCTATGATACGTATACAAAACGTAACTTTACAGTGACAACCAATATGAAGATGTCATTGTTTGATGTATCTGATTTTAAAAACCCAAAAGAGCAATCCACAGTAAAAATTGGCGGGAAAGGTTCATATTCTGAGGTACAATACAATCCCAAAGCGCTATTCCGTAATAAGGAATACAACTACTTTGGCTTCCCAGTTGTCCTATACGACGCGGGCAAAGGGGATAACGTTATTTACAAAGGTCAAGGTGCCCAAATTTATGAAATTACTGCAGATGAAGGAATTGTTTTAAAAGGAAATATTGTGAATGGTAATAATGGTGAGCCATATGAAAGTTGGGAGCAGGTTGTGCAACGAGTAGTCTATATAGATAATGCTCTCTATACAGTAGCGCGCAATGAAGTGAAAAGTTATCAGCTAAAAGACTTCAAGCCTCTGGATACATTAATCATTAAATAACAGAAAAAGTCCAATGAATTCAATGTGAAATTCATTGGACTTTTATTAATGACGTCAGGAATTCTTACTTTTGACGATAGGGCAGAATCTCTGAAACTGTTACAAATTCATAGCCTTGTGCTTGTAAATAAGCAAGAACAGCATCGAGACCATCTGCAGTAGATTGATGGATATCATGCATTAAAACAATAGCATTGTTGTGTAAATTATTTTTTACATGCGGCAATAATTGCTGAGCGTTGCGATGCTTCCAATCTAATGTATCGATCGTCCAAAGCACAACCGGAACAGGGATCTCAGCGTTAATCGTATCATTAGTTGCTCCGTATGGTGGTCTAAAAACAGTGGCACCGTGATTAATCGCTTTCTCTATTTCAGAGGCTGTAGTGTTATACTCTTTCATCACTTGTTCTTGCGTAAGTTTTGTTAAAACAGGGTGATTCCATGAATGATTTCCTATTTCATGGCCACGTGCAAGTACATCTCTTGCAATATCAGGATAATATTGTACACGACTACCAAGCATAAAGAAGGTTGCTTTTGCGTGATATTTATCGAGAATGTTTAATATCTGTTCAGTCACTTTTGGATGTGGACCATCATCAAAAGTCAGCGCGATTCGTTTTTTATTTGGATCACCTGTAGGTGGTGGATTTGTTGGTTTTACATTCTCCATAGCGATTTGAAAATCAGAGGCTAACAATGGGTTAATTAGCGAAAGGGGTAATTTCACTATTGGGGCACCTGCTGCTCCGCTAGCAATCTCATATTCATCGAAATAGAATTGTAATGAATCATCTACAATAGCAAAGCGATTGAAGTTAGACCATTTTGGTTCAGTAGCTTTCAATAATTCGTCAGTTAAAAGCTCATCCTTTATTTGGAGGTTCTTCTGCAAATCTTTTCGCACATTAGCAGCTAATGTTGACAAATTATTCTCGTCATTTTGTAATAATGTTTGAATAGTGATTTGCTCGCCAGTTTCGTTGTTAATAAAGAATGTTTTTGTAGTGACCTCATGGTTAGCTCCACCTAGGTACAGCATTTTTGTTAGCACAAAGGAATAGTAATGCTCTCGATATGGGAACGTTTCAAGACTAATATTTAATTCACCCATAGCTTCTTTATCTTTTTTCATAGACGCTATATAGTTTTCTTTTGAATCCGTTATGTATTGTAATACGGCATCATTAAAAACTTCGTTATCTGTTTGAGGGTAATGAATAGCAAATGGTATACGTTTATCATTTGAAACGTCTGTCACAATTCGTATCCCTGGAAACGCAGAACTTTCTGTTGATAAATTGCTATTAACCGATTCTGTGTCGGTTTCTTTTGAAGCACTAATTTTTTGAAACTTAAATTCATCCTTTGATAGGATAATAACAAGTATAATAGTTGTTAAAGTAACAATGAGGCCAAGTAATAAGAAATCTATTATTGGACCGCGTCTTTTTCTGCGTTCCTGCATGGTGTTGGATACGCTCCCCTCTTTTTTATTTTCTATACAATCAGACGTGCCAGACATCAAAAAAGTTATACAATATCTATAAACTTTTATTGTGAATTTATAGAAATTATCGCAAGCCAACTTTCCTTCTTGAAGTGGTGTATCAAACGTGGTTATACTTCTTTGTTAGCGGGTATAAAAACGTTACTAAAATAGAACAATCCAAGATCAATTTAAGTAAAAATAAAATTGAAAGAAAACCAAATTTTTTGCTGAAATTTTCAGTTGTGTTTTTATTGGCAGTTCGATACTATTGGCAAGGAACCTTTTGAAGGAGGCAGATAGCAGTAATGGTCTTACAAGAAGCGGATAATGAACTTACGATTGACTGTTTGTTGCTTGCAGGGCGTATTATGATTGAAAGTGGTGCAGAAACATACCGTGTGGAGGATACAATGCTGAGGATGGCACATTCTCAAAATATGCCAAATGCTCAATGTTATGCCACACCGACTGGAATCATTTTTTCGTTAGGCAAGACACAGCCGACGAGAATATCATCAATTTCCAGTAGGGTTACAGATTTACAAAAAATAGCCTTGGTAAATTCAGTATCTCGGAGACTCACATCTCACATGATAACATTAGAACAAGCTTATGACGAGCTAAAGTCGATACAAAAAACAAATTATTTTTTACCAACCTATTTACAAATTTTTGCAGCTGCTCTTGCGAGTGGTTGTTTCCTTATTATGTTTAAGGGAGGGTGGTCCGATTTTCCTATCGCTGTTTTAGCAGGGGGGTTAGGCTTCCTAATGCTTGTATTAACTAATCATTTAACAAAAGTAAAATTTTTCTCTGAATTTACAGCATCACTCGTCCTCGGCTTTGTTGCCTTCTTTGCAGTAAAGTATGGTTACGGGACAGAGCTCGATAAAATCATTATTAGTTCTGTTATGCCGCTCGTACCAGGAATTTTGATTACGAATGCAGTTCGTGATTTAATGGCAGGTCATTTTATGTCAGGGATGGCAAAAGGAGCAGAGGCCTTTTTAACTGCCTTTGCCATAGGGGCAGCTATTGCCGTCACCCTAGGATTTTAGGAGGCAATTGGCATGCATATAATGGACATTATCATACAATTAATTGTTAGTTTTTTTGCCACGGCAGGGATTGCCATCATTTTTAATGTTCCTAGAAAGACACTACTTCATTGTGGTCTTGTTGGGGTAATTGGCTGGATTATTTATTATATTTTAACAGAGCAAGGGATGGACGTTGTAAAGGCCTCTTTCTTTGGCTCGTTTGTCATTGCAATTGTGGCCCATTTATATGCGCGACGTTTTAAAATACCAATGATTATTTTTATTGTTGGTGGAATCATTCCGTTAGTGCCAGGGGGCATGGCTTATAATGCAATGAGAAATGTTGTAGAGGATGATTACTTACAAGGCTTACAATATGGCTTAAAAGCATTTTTAATAACAGGGGCTATTGTTATTGGACTTGTCTTTGCGGAAGTAATTATTCAACTCATTTTCCGTTCAGTCCGTTCAAGTAAAGTGAAAATACAAAAGGTCTATAAAAAATAAAAATAACAGGAGGCAACGTATATGATATTATACGCTGCCTCCTTCTTTAAATTATAATTTCTTCACTAGCAATGCTTCAACTTCATCTGATGTAATAGGCTTACTAATATAGTAGCCTTGAATAGCATCGCAACCATAAGTAATTAACAAATCGGCCTGTTCCGCCGTTTCGACACCTTCAGCTACGACTTTAAGCTCCATAGATTTACCTAGCTGTACCATACCGTTCATAAGCTTTTGGCTCTTTTCGGATTTTAACAAAGAATTCGTGAATGTTTGATCGATTTTCACTGTATCTATTGGTAAGATTTGCATATATCTAAAGGATCCATAGCCAGTGCCGAAGTCATCTAAAATAAAGGAGATGCCTTCGTTTTCAAGTTTGCGCATTTGCTGAGCAATAAAAGTGGCTGCTTCGGCCTCTAAAGCAAATTTTTCAGTAATCTCAATTTGTAAAAGATTTGCTGGACAACCTGTTTTGGCAATCATTTCAAGAATGGATTTAGCCATATTTTTATCACGGAACTCTCGTACAGAAGAGTTGATGGATACCTTTAAATCATGGCCAGCTTTTTTCCAAATTAACGCCTGTTCGCAAGCTCTCTCTAACATAAAGGATCCAATATTATTAATTAGTCCTGTTTCTTCAGCAATCGGAATTAATTCATCCGGTGAAACAACACCAATTACTTCATCTTCCCAACGTACAAGTGCCTCAACAGCTGTGATTTTGCCAGAGTATACATCAATTTGTGGCTGATAAAGGACCTTTAAATTCTTTTGATCAAGCGCTTGTAGTAACCGCTTTTCAATTAATGCTTTACGATTTAAAGCCTTATGTGTTGCTGTTGATAGTGACACAATTTTATCTCCGCCAGCTTCACGCACGGTTGAAATAGTAGCAATAGAAGCTTTCATTAGCTGAGAGAAGGTTGTTTGATCTTCTGGATACCTTGTGATACCACCACTAATAGAAATGGGTACAGCAATATTGCCACTATAAATAGGGTGTTGCTGCAAGTATGATAAAAAGCCTTGAATAAACCATTCACTTAAAGGTGTGATGACAACAAAATCATTTTCATTAATACGAGCCATCGTGCTGTCTTGGAAATACATCTTTATACGATTTGTAAATTCAATAATCAAACTTTGATCGATTTGTTGGTCGTGCAGTTCTTTTAAAGTATAAAATTTATCAATACTTAGATAGACAAAAGAAAAGTGTCTGTCATCCTCAATCATATTGCTAATCACTTTTTCAAGTCGATGGGCATTCATCAGCCCAGTTTCTGTGTCGATATAAGCTATTTTCTCAAGTTGGTGTTGGATAGTTTTTGATTTAGTAATATCCTTTTCAATTAAGAAAAATTGTTGTTCATTTGTTTCCAGATTAAAGGTTGGGATAGCCGTTAGCAGTACCCAATAGGATTGTCCTGCTTTCGTCATTTTTTCAACTTCACCTTGCCACGTATGACCGTTGTTTAAATTACGCCAGATAGTATTTGTTACTTTTTCACTTGTTTCATTATCCGGGAACAGCTGCCAAAATGTTTTGCCAATAACACGCTTTGGTGTCCATTGGCTTGTTTTTAGAAACTCATTATTACATTCTAAGATAAAACCATCGTGATCGAGTGTTACAGTCATAAATGTAGCATCCAATCCTTGCTTAAGATCTACAAATGTACTGCAATGAGAGACAGCAGTAGTCATTAGTTCTGGCAGCATAAAAATCATTAAAATAAAACGTTCTCCTTGTTCTGTAAAAGGCTTGGCAAGCAGTGCTGTCGGCATTTCTGTTTTTGAAGATGTGTGTAATTGAATTTTTTCTATATACGTACTGTCCTCATTCTGTAAGATAGATTGAAAAGTTTCTACTGGAAGCTGACGTAGTAGATTTTCGTGTATAGATGGAGTAGTATTTCCTGTAATATCATTAGTTGATAAACCAATCAGATGTTCAGCGCTCTTTCCCCAGATAGTGGCTTGTCCATCTTGATTTATGATAATTGCAGGAAAAGGAAGTGAATTTAAATAATGTTCATCAATCGTAAATGATTTATGCATATGACTCATGAGTTTTCGATCTCCTTGGGTAATCAATATATACTAATATTATAGATAATTATATGGAATTAGTCATTATGAATATATTTGTAAATATTTGATAATGAGAAAAAATAGGACTTTTCTAGTGATGTTTAAGAAAAGATTTGAAGAAAAATAACATTTTTTAGTACGTATATAGGAAGCAGGATTGGTATGCAACGTTTAAAAGGAATAATATTTATCGTCTCGGGTGCTATGTTATGGGGAGCAACGGGTCCCTTGATGGAGTGGTTACTTAACCACACACCATTGACAGTTTCCTTTATGTTAACAATCCGTTTATCGGTTGCAGGTATCATACTACTTACATATTTATTGTTAACGGGAAAAAATATCTTCTGTATTTGGCAGCACAAACTATGGGGTAGACAGCTCATTGTATTCGGTATTGCAGGTATGCTAGGTGTTCAATTTGCATTTGTAGCAGCGATTCATGAAAGTAATGCTGTGCTAGCTACCTTACTACAGTTTCTAGCGCCAATATTTGTTGTGGCATATGTCTCTCTTAGTTTAAAGAAATGGCCACCAAAATATCAAGTAATAGGAATTATTGGTACCCTTATGGGGTTGTTTCTATTACTAACGAACGCCTCATTTAATAGTTTACTTATTAGTCCAAAAGCATTGCTGTGGGGTATTGCAGTGGGCTTAACCTTTGCCTTTTACACATTATATCCTGCACGCCTAATGAAAGAATGGAGTGTGCTGTTAGTAGTTGGCTGGGGAATGCTAATAGGTGGACTTACATTAGGCATAGTGAGTCGTGTTTGGCTGTCCAACCAATGGATAGTCTTTATGAATTTTAAGATTCTTATGTTGATGATTGCTTTAATATTTTTTGGAACGGTAGCTTTCATATTGTTTTTAAGTAGTATGAAATATATAACAGCTGTAGAGACGAGTATTCTCTCCAGCATTGAGCCATTAACAGCTATGATTATTTCAGTTATTGTTTTCGGTACTTCTTTAGGTTTTTGGCAATTAATTGGGGTATTCGTTATGCTTGTGTGTGTAACGTGGCTATCGATTGCTGGTGAAAAAGCATAAATATACTATAGTGTTAGGATTTTTTAACTAGCTTATAATTTATCTCTAGATAAGGGGGAAAGAATATGAAAGAAATTTTTTCCTATGTAAGACCCTATAAATGGACGGCTATTTTTGCTTTATGTTTAATGTTATTAGAATTATTTGTAGAGCTTGTACAGCCACTCATTATGGCAAAAATAATTGATGATGGGGTAAGGGCTCAAAATCACGGAATGATTATGCAATGGGGCGCTGTTTTACTTGGACTTTCATTTGTTGCCTTTATGGCAGGCATTATTAATTCATACTTTTCATCCCATACAGCCCAGAGCTTTTCTTATGATCTACGAAATGCCATGTTTGATAAGATTCAATCCTTTACACTAGCCACTTATCAAAAATTCTCTACGGCATCCCTAATTACGAGATTAACGAATGATGTTACACAAGTTCAAACGGTGCTATTTATGAGTTTACGTATTATGCTTCGTGCACCACTAGCTGTTATAGGGAGTATTGTAATGGCATTTTTTGTGAATGCCAAATTAGCGTTGTTTTTAGTCATAGGTGCACCTATTATATTTCTTTTTCTTATTTTTATGGTGGCAAAGGGTGTGTCATATTTTGGACGTGTGCAGAAAAGAGTCGACCGTTTAAATAGGGTTTTGCAGGAGAATTTACAGGCTATTCGATTGGTAAAGGCTTATTTACGGGGGACATATGAGTCTACACGCTTCGATGAAGTTGCATCTCGTTTGAAATTTGATACTGTAAAGGCTTTACGCATAATGGAATATATTATGCCAGTTCTTTTATTCATTATGAATATGAGCCTGCTCGCCGTAATATGGTTCGGCACAAAGCAGATTGCTGCAGGGACAACACCACTAGGAGATATTGTAGCTATTGTCAACTATGCGATGCGTATGACAGGCTCATTTTCAATGTTTGCTTTTATAATTATATTTTATGCGCGCGCAAAGGCTTCGGCTGAACGTATGGCAGAAGTGCTTTCTACGGAAAATGAGGTTGAGGATACTTCATTTTCAGAAGAAATTAGCCATGATATGCGATATGGTGAGTTAACATTTGAACATGTTAGTTTTACGTATCCAGGAGGAGAATCTCCGGTCCTGTCTGACGTCAATTTCCAAGTTAAATCCGGTGAAAAATTAGCGATTATGGGGGCGACAGGTGCTGGGAAATCCACTTTATTACAGCTTATCCCGCGTTTTTATGAAGTAACGGCAGGGAGGATATTAGTGGAAGGACGGGATGTTCAACAGTGGGATTTGCAAGATTTACGTGAAGTCATTGGTTATGTCCCTCAACAGTCCTTGTTATTTACAGGCAGTATTGCGGACAATGTGCGTTGGGGAGATGAACATGCTGAAATGGATGCAGTACTACAGGCTACAATGCAAGCTCAAATACATGCGTCTGTCGAGGACTTCCCAAATGGTTATGCTACAAAGGTTGGGCAAAAAGGCGTCAACTTATCAGGGGGGCAAAAGCAAAGGCTATCCATTGCAAGAGCACTCTTGAGAAGAGGACATATTTTAATGCTCGATGATAGTACAAGTGCACTAGATGTCAAAACAGAACAGGCACTGTGGGAGGCACTGAGCGAAGAGCATGCTACGATGCTTGTAGTTACACAAAAAATTCGTACAGCTAAAGGTGCAGATCGTATTTTACTTATTGATGCTGGAAAAGTGGTTGCATATGGAACGCATGAAGAGCTTTTACAAACCTCAACGCTTTATAAAAAAATTGCAATCTCTCAACAGGAGGTCGAGGAATAATGGGATTTTTCCAGAAACCTTTTGGCTATGAGCCGATTTTGACTAAGGACGATCTCCAACAGGTTATGAAGAAAAAGAAAGGGCCACGTGCAAGTGATTGGAAAAGTACATTGCTACGGTTATGGAAAATAGTCGATGAGCAACGAGCACTTCTGATCGTAGTCCTTTTACTAGTTATGACTAGTTCGATTTTGGCTTTGGTTGGCCCATATTTAATCGGCCAAATGATTGATAACTATGTTATGCATGGTGAGCTTACTGGCTTAGGTAAGGGGATTGTTTTATTGATTGGCATTTATATGCTGTTAGCAGTTTCACTGTTCCTTCAAAATTTTTGGATGATTGGTATTGCTCAGCAAACGATATATAGGCTAAGAACAAGTATATTTGCGCATTTTCAACGACTGCCAATTGCGTTCTTTGATCGTCGTCAGCATGGCGAATTGATGAGTCGTATGACAAATGATATTGAAGCTGTTAGCTCAACATTGAATAGTTCTTTTATCCAGGTGTTTTCAAGTGTACTAACGCTTGGGGGAACAGTTATTATTATGCTGAGTTTAAGTCCACTGTTAACAATATTAACGATGACCATTATTCCCATTATGTTTTGGGCGATGCGTTGGATTACGCGTCGTACCGCTCCTTTATTTAAGGAACAACAAGCTGCTATGGGGGCACTGAACGGCATGATAGAAGAAACCATTTCCGGGCAAAGAATCGTAAAAGCTTTTTCTCAAGAAGAACGAATGAAAGCAGAGTTTCAGGAAAAAAGCTTGCGATTAAAAAGAACAGGGTTTTGGGCACAGACATATTCAGGTTATATTCCGAAGGTCATGAACTTCTTAAATAATATGAGCTTTACAATTGTAGCGGGTATAGGGGGCGTGCTTGCTTTATATGGGCATGTGTCGATAGGGGTTATTGTTATATTCACTGAATACGCTCGGCAATTTACACGCCCATTAAATGATCTAGCGAATCAATTTAATACGGTGCTATCAGCTATTGCGGGTGCTGAGCGAGTATTTGCGTTACTGGATGAACAACCTGAAGTAGAATCTGCCTCAGAACGAAAGCATCAGTTGTTGGGACATGTAGCATTTAAGCAAGTATATTTTAAATATGAACAAGAAGAAGAATCTTACACATTAAAAAATGTTAATTTTAAAGTAGAGCCTGGACAGACGGTAGCGCTCGTAGGAGCAACAGGAGCTGGAAAAACGACAATCCTTCAACTTATTGCAAGATTCTATGAAGTGACAAAGGGCGAAGTATTGTTTGATGGCATTAATGTTCAGGACATTGATCGTCCATCACTGCGTTCCCAAATGGCTTTTGTATTACAGGATCCGTTTTTATTTGAGGCATCAGTTCGAGATAATATCCGATATGGTCAATTGAATGCAAGTGATGCAGCGATTGAGGAAGCAGCTAAGCGTGCTAATGCACACGACTTTATCATGAAGCTCAAGGATGGATACGATACCATTCTCGCTGCAGATGGACGAGAGATTTCTCAAGGCCAAAAACAATTACTATCAATAGCACGTGCACTAATTGCAGACCCGAAAATTTTATTGTTAGATGAAGCGACAAGCAGTATTGACACAGTAACAGAAATGGCGATTCAAGAGGCACTCGACACACTAATGCAAGGCCGCACAAGCTTTGTTATTGCACATCGATTAAATACAGTGCATAATGCCGATATGGTTTTAGTCATGCATAAAGGAGAGTTAGTGGAAGCTGGTTCACAGCAAAAACTAATCGAATCAGGTGGTTTGTATGCTCAAATGCTTCACTCTTCCTCTCATCATCTAGAAGAATAGCGATTAATAACTACTATCAAAAGAGTAATTTCATTTGAAATTACTCTTTTTTAGTAGCGTTAATAAATGTTATTAATTTGAATAAATAGTATAATTAATATAAAAAAGTAGGGAATAGTATATAGTTTGAAAGTAACTAGGTAAAAAGATTAAGTAATGACAATTTAAAGTGTTTATTAGATTATTTTATATCTAGAATTCATAGTAAATTTTAGTCGTTTTAATGAATTTTTATAGTAAAAATCCTTTTATTATTTGACTATTTGAAGTAAAATTCTGATTAATAGAGGGTATCAATTTATTTAGTTGCCAGCTTATTTTTATTATTGCTACAATAGGGCAATAGTCTGATACAGGAACGGAGTAAACAATGAATATTTCAGTGATGACAGTGTCTTTCCCATTGGATGGAGAAACATTAAAGGAAGTAAAATTATTATGTGAAGAAGCGACAATCCATGATTATCGAGTATACGAGACTATTATGAATGTGCCGATGGCTAGCTCTTTCGAATCGAAAGGCTTTATGGTATTAGCGTATGAGGATGAGCAGGATTTGTTAGTTGGGGCTGCAAGTGCCATTGATATGATAGGGCTCCATACATATGAGTGGTCACTAGTGGTGACACCTGCATACCGCCAAAAGGGGATTGGAACTGCATTAGTTGAAGGTATACAAGTTGGGCTAAAGGAACGAGCAGCAGAGGGGCAATTGGCTGTTATTATTGACGGTTCCCCATATGGACACACATTTATTGAAAATAAAGATTATGTTTACAGCTTTTCTGAAGCAACCTTAGAAACAAAAGCAGAGCCTGTAACATTACAAACCGATATTAACATTCTTCCCTATGACGGCGAACAGGCTGAGCTGATTACTATCTATAGTGAGGCTTTTGGTGATTTACCAGAAGAATCAACAGAACTTATCGCTTTTAATACGTCCACTAATGGACGAAAGCTATGGGTTGCTTATCGAGATGGAGGAGTTGTTGGAACTGTGACGACAGCTCAGGAAAATGAAATACAATGGGTGACCGCACTTGCTGTTCATCCAAATTGTGAAGGCCAAGGTATTGGAACGGCATTACTTTCATTTTCGAAGGATTATGCGAGTAAAACAGGCGCAGCATTCGTGATGTTAGATGTTGAAGTAGACAATAAAAAAGCGATATCTGTCTATGAAAAGGCAGGTTTCATGAAGGCACAGCAAATTGATTATTATGTAAAACAATAGTAACAAGGGCGGGGGAGTGAATTTTAAAATCAATTCAGCGCCCTTTTTAGCATAATTGCGTACTATCTTCATATAGTATTAATAAGCTTTATGAAAGGAGTCGTGATCATGCGCATGCCAGCATTGCCTAAAAAGAAGTCTCCTCCGAAGGAAGCGCCTAGTTCATGGTGGAAAGTGGTTAAGGCCTATCTATCAAAAGGGAAGTTCTATCGATTACCACCAAGAAATTGATGATGTATAAAAAAAGTCGCCCAATAGCGACTTTTTAATTTTCTAATAAAAATGTATTTTTGGATGGACCTATTAAGTAAAGTTCATGCATTGCTCGTGTGAGTGCTACATAAAGTAGCTTTCGATCAATGGCCGTGTCGTAAAAGGGAGTATCAAACGCAGCTACGATAACGGCATCAAATTCAAGTCCTTTAGCTAGATGGCTTGGAACAACCAGCAACATTTCCTGATTAATAGATTCATTTTCAGTTAATAGCTGTGAAGGCAGTTGGTTGGCCTTTAAATCTTGTTGCATAGTTATTGCTTCAGCGGTAGTTTTGCATATCAAGGCAATTGATCGATGTCCGTACTGACGAATCGTTTCAAATATTTCTTTAATTTTTAAGGCATCAAATTGATCCGCTTGAATAAAGCTTGGTACATTGCCATGACGAACAACTGGCTCTACTAAAGGAAGTTGTTCATCCATTTTTGCTAAAATTCGATTGGCAACTTCCATAATTTCGATGGTTGTTCGATAGCTTTTTTGCAAAGTTCGAAAGCTTGCTCGGGGGAATAAACTTTGGACAGGCTCCCAAGCAGTTAATGAACGATAGCTATGAATTCCTTGAGCTAAATCACCAACCATTGTAAACATATCTGTATCAAGACCTGTTTTTAAAGCAGCAAGCTGAAATAGACTATAGTCTTGTACTTCATCGATAAAGACAACGCGCATTTTCCATTCATCCGCAATGCCTTTTATGCGTGCCTGTAAATAATAAAGTGCAGCTAGATCTTCAAGTACCCATTGTTCTTTACGATGTACCAGTAAAAATTGTTGTTGTTCTAGGTAATGCCATTCAGGAGCCAGCTCGGCTAAGAGTTCCGCATTGGTGAGAAGCGAACGATAGAGCGTTTTAATGTTATGTTTGGAAAAGCGGCGCATATACACAGTTGCGGTTGATTTTGCTTCTTTTTCAATGGCAGGAATTCGCTCATCTCGTTCATCGATAAATTTTGTTACGACACGTCGACGTTTCTCATCATCTCTAATACCATTTAAAGCCTTACCAAGTGCTTCGTCATATTTTTTATGCAGTGTAGCTAAGACAGCCTGCTTTTTCTGACGAGCATGGCTTGCTAACACTTTTTTTATATGTGCAAGCCGTTTTTCGATAGGCATATAAGAAAATTCATATAAAAACAGCTTCTTAAGATGAGAGGCTCTCATAATACAGTATCTTTCAATATAAACATCTTCAAATTGCTCTGCAATATCTTGCTCTAGCTTCTGAACGTAGCGTTCGATAACATCTCGATAATATAGAGAGCCCTTCATTTCAGCAATCCAGGCTGATGGCTGATGATTTCCTCCAGCAACAAGTGATTCTAATTGCTCATTAGGATTTTGAAGTTTTAGTTTTAATTTAGTGGCGGAAAGGACGTAGTCTGTAAAAGTAGTTTGGCATATTTTATCGACACCTAGCTCTGGTAAGACATCACCAATATAATCGATAAATAACCTATTCGGTGCTAAAATCATGAGCTGTTCAGGATTAAAATGTTCGCCCATTGTGTAGAGGAAATAGGATATTCGGTGTAGGGCTATGGTGGTTTTTCCACTACCTGCGGCTCCTTGGACAATAATTGGTTGACGAAGATGTGCGCGAATAATTTCATTTTGCTCTTTTTGGATTGTCGAGACAATTTCGGTTAGACGGACATCTGCTTTTCCAGCCAATGCTTCTTGCAAGAGTTCATCGTTCGTAGTTAAGTCAATATCACGTATATCGAGTAACTCGCCATTTTCTATTTTATATTGTCTCTTAGCAAACAGATGCCCTTTATGAATTTCACCACGGACATCGTACTCCATATCACCAAGGCGACCGTCATAATAGACATTAGCTACTGGTGAACGCCAATCAACAATAATTGGCTCATGTGTTTCACGATGAAACAACGAGGTTTTCCCAATGTAAAGAAATTCTTGAGGATCACCTGTTTTTTGAAAATGGATCCTGGCAAAATAAGGCTTCTTTTGAACAGCTTCTAATCCTTCTTTTTGATGACGAGCCATTTCAAAGAATCGTGCATTTGTTAAGATGTTTAAATAACTCAAACTCGAATCTAAGTAATCAAGATCTGCCATCGATTTTCGAATATTTTCTTGAGCGGATTGTAAATCTCTTTGTGATTCATTTAATATTTGTTGCATATAACTTTGGGTATACGCTAATCGCTCTACTTCAGCCTGAAAATCAGGATGTTTTACAGTCATTTTTTTTAGCACCTCCTAGGTACTTACAATTTCAAAGTAGATTATCATACTACTATATATAATATTTACCATCAAGTGAAAGCTTAAAAGCTGATTATGTTACGATTATATTGAGGTTTGGAAATATTGTTACCTTAAAAAGGAGGTTAATAATTTTGGATATTTTTGCACATAGAGGTGTTTCTGCTAACTACCCTGAAAATACAATTGTTGCATTTCAAGCAGCATCTGAGCTTCCTATCGCAGGTATTGAGCTAGATGTTCATTTAACAGCAGATAAAGAGGTAGTTGTCATTCATGATGAAACAATTGATCGTACCTCCAATGGTTCAGGCTATATAAAAGATTTTACATTACAACAATTACGTACATTTGATTTTGGTTCATGGTACTCACTAGATTATAGTGGAGAAGTGATCCCAACGTTAGGGGAAGTATTAGAACTTTTTGCTGGTACAAACCACCGTATTAACATCGAGCTAAAAACAGATGTGTTTGCATATGAAGGGATTGAGGCACTTGTACTTAAGGAAGTAGCTGCTCAACAAATGACAGAGAGGGTCATAATTTCTTCTTTTAATCATGAGTCGTTGCAAACAGTCTCACAAATAGCGCCATATATTGAAAGTGCTGCATTGTTTGCAGAGGTTTTAGTGGATTTTACTACTTACATTTCTCTCATTCCCTCTAAAGCTATGCATGTTAGTTTACCAACAGCGTATCGCAAATCAATTAAACTAGCGCTCGCCGAAGGAGCAACTGTACGTGTTTATACAGTCAATGAGCAGCAAGATGCTCGATATCTACAGCAGCTTGGGATACAAGCGATATTTACTGATGATCCGGAGAAAATGTTAGTAGCCCTTAGTTAGAGCAACATGAGGGTGAGTGAAGGGCGCTCGACTTCCGTGGAATGACTATCTAAGTAATACCCACGGAAAGCGGCGTCTTCTATAAGGTTAGCATTACCATTTTGCCCGATGTTCCTCAATACATCCGAGCATTTGTTGAATAACCAATGTTTCACCATTGTCGAGCAAAATGGAACCGTCATAATAACCAAATAATTGGTGTACTTCTGATTTAACCAGTTTAGCATTTGTATAGGCTACACGTTCAAAAAACGGAGAGAAGGTTAATGAAACTTGATGGGAGAATTTAGTTTTTACTTTCCAGCGTTGCATATAATCTTCTGAATTATAATCAAACAATAAATCCTCATGTATTTTTGTCATTTTACCATCAACAAAAATAGCATTTTCAGTCATACCAGTGCCATCTGTCCATTTTCCTCCTAAATTAAGTCCAATTCGTCTTCCACGGACCCGTTGAGAGGCCATTCCCCAATTCCATAATGCTTCACGTGGCCATACCCCTCGGCCGTAATCTAAGACAGCGAAATTCTCTTCAGCTGAGAAATTATAACGACGAGTACCAATTGTGACAACACCTGAAGTTGGGAGTATATGGTGCTTACCTGTAAATTGAAATGTTTTACGATTCCAAGGGATAACAACATTTAAGGTTTCATCTGTTGGTGGATGCTGAATGATGAGCTTTGCACGTAAAATATCTCCATCAAAGTTTGGAATGGAAACGGATAGATGGGTTTCACTTTGTACATGTAGTATATCAATCATCATTTCGCTATTTTTAAACGATACGGATTCTAAAACCTGTGTAGGCATTTTTAATTTACCACCGAAGGGAATGGTAATCGTTTTTTCGAAATAGCGCTGCGTTTCATATTCAAGGAAATAGACGAAGCAGACTGCTGCATAATCTAGATGACTAATCGTAGCGGAAAATAAGATTTCGTCACCATAGACACACCAATAGTTCCATTTCTTTTTGCGCATGAGATGGCCGCTTAAATTACTGTTAATAAGAGGCTTACGTGCGAATCCAATGGCTGCTGGATTTAAATTACCTTTTTTATCGCATAAAAGAGTAGGCTGTAAAATTTCTTTCTCAGCATGCTGCTTCACATTTAACATCCCTTCTGGTCATAAAATAAATTCACACATTTCTTATATTCTTATTGTAGCAAAAATGTCCTTGAAAATGGAAAGGAACACGCTGAGTATAACTATTTTCAACAAGAATATGAGTAAGGACCTAACTAATAGAAATACTTGAAGAGACATATGATGGCATGAGGAGGGGATGTATGGCAAAGATTTATAATAGGCAAGCTGCTGTACAGTACGCCAATTTATGGTGGAATAGACGCAATCCAGCTTTTCCTAACTTTGATGTAGACTGCACGAACTATATATCTCAATGTTTACTTGCGGGTGGGGCACCAATGCGAGGAGCACCCAGTAGAGATAAAGGCTGGTGGATTCAACAGGGAAATTGGAGCTTTAGCTGGTCTGTTGCTCATTCTTTAAGATGGTATTTAGAAGGATCAACTATTGGATTGAAGGGTACACGTGTTCAAACAGCTGAAGAATTAGAGCTTGGAGACGTTATTTTTTATGATTTCCAAGGAAATGGAAAAATTGATCACTCTGTTATTGTCACAAGTATTCAAAACGGCATTCCTTATGTGAATGCTCATACTTCGGATAGTATTAATCGACCGTATTTTTACGAGGATTCCACTGCTTATACGCCGAGTATGACTTACTTTTTCTATCATATAGATGACAGCTTTGCTTAATAAGAGATAGTGTTAAAGCATATCATTTTATGATAATGTGGAAGATAGAAGAGATAAACTCTAATATGTTGTCTTGTGGTAGAAGGAGAATGGATATATGAGCGAACAATTTTTATCTGTTAGAGATGCAATTATTCAACGTCGTTCCATTAAAAAGTTTAATGGTCAACCTGTAGATCGTGACGATTTAATGGCTGTTATCGACGATGCAGTTTGGGCGCCCAACCACGGTAACCGTGAGCCTTGGCGTTTAGTTGTAGCCTGTGGTAAGGAATTAGAAGATCTACATCATTTATTACGCGACCTAACAATTCCAAAATGGCAGGAATTTTCAAGCGAAGATTTGGCAAAGCAAATGATGAAATTTACATTACCTGGTGGCTATGCTTTTGTTATCGTGCCTGAGGATGCTCGTCAAAAAGAACGTTTAGAAGATTACGCAGCAGCAAGTATTTTTATTCAAAATATGCAACTACTAGCGTGGGATAGAGGGATAGGCTCTTGCTGGAAAACACCAGCCTTCTTAGACAATCCAAAGTTCCGCGAGGCCTTAAAGGTGCAGCCTGGTGAGCGTGTCATTGCAATGTTACAAGTTGGTTATTTTGATGAAGTACCAAAAGGAAAAGAACGTAAAAAATCAGCCGAAGTTGTTACGGTTTTTGGCGAATAATCACACAAAGAAAATCCCCTCACTGAAAATGTGAGGGGATTTCAGACTGTAGACAAACTCAAAAAATTTGAGAGTTTGCCTACAGTCTTTTTTCTTTTACAATGAAATATAGTAAAGCCGTTGATTTCCACTACGGGCGGACGCTTTCCGCGGGCGGGG
>NZ_KQ465141.1 GCF_001308875.1 Lysinibacillus sp. ZYM-1
TTCGGCATTGATTTACCAAATATTGAAAATGAAAGAGAAAGAAAAATGACAAAAGTCATAGAGAGTGAACTTCTCGATGGCTTTTGTCTACAGTCTGAAAGCCCACTAATAGGTGGGCTTTGAATCAATATTTCAATATTTTATTCAACCCACGCAGAAAGTGTCCCACTAAATGTAGCAGACCAACCATTTCCAGATGCTACAACACTCTTTAATTTTAGAGTACCTCTATACCAATAACCACCAGTATACTCTTCATAATAACGAGTCTCTGGTACACTGTTGAATGGCGCTACAATATTTAAAATATCTTTTAATTCTAGTTTTTAGTTACTAATACTTGATCAGCTTTAACCCATTCTGCACCTAAATTGTACCAACCGTCTTTAGCTGCATGCACTTTATAAGTTCCTGGTGCTAATTGGCGTTTAAATGCTCCGTTAGGAGAACTATACGTATTAATAGTAGATGTAACAGTTGCATGGTGATTAGCAATAGTTCCATAAGCATTGTGGATATAGCCAGATCCAACATTATAGAATAGAGTTCCATCAGCTGCATATTCTCTTTGACCATACACTTTGTATTTTCCACCAGCTTCAAGTTGGCCGATAATTTCATATCCAACATTTTTGAACACATTTGCTTTCTGAGTAATTGTAATCGTTGCCCAAGTTCCATCATAAGTATGGTAGCTAACTGTTGGCTTGTCTCCGTTTAAATAAGGCATAGGGTCTACCGCCTCTGATTGAGACACTCGTGCCTTTTCATATATTTCAAAGTGCACGTGTTGACCAGTTGAACTCCCACTGTTCCCCATAAGACCAATTTTATCACCTTGATTTACAGTTTGACCAACAGAGACACTAATAGATTGTAAATGAGCATAAAGTGTATCATATGTTTTCCCATTAATACTGTGTCGAACTATTACATAGTTTCCATAACCACCATTACACGTATTACCGATAGAACCATTATTAGAACAACCACCAATGGCTTTATTAATCACACCCGTAGTGGAAGCGTGTACCGGTACATTGGAGCTACTATTTGCAATGTCAACTCCATAATGCATTGAACCACTTCTCATGCCATAAAGGCTTGTATAAATACCTTCAGCTGGTTTTATAAATACCTGTTTCATCAAACATTCTCCTTTTTTGAACTTTCTATATTTTAGTAGTATTAGATTGAATAATATATTGATATTCTTTAAGTAATAACCAAAGATATATATTGAAAATAATACCGAGTTAATAGAAAAAGCCCATTACCAATTAAGCTAATGGGCTTAAATTTTTTAATTTCTTTCCTCTATAACATAGTGATTCTTTCTACACTTGTTTTAAAGTGTTGTTATACCACTATTCATTGCTCCTGCTAAACCTTGAAGGATACGGGATGCACCAGCTTCTGCTTTCACACCGGTATTAGTTGAAACAATGTTATATGGAAGTGCTGCTGAACCTGCTTTGTTTGCAATTGCAGAAGTCAATTTACCAGAGGTTACCAGAGTGTGACCACCATACCAAGCTGCTGTATATAGATAAGCTGTTACTGAAGCTGGATCACCGTTATGTTCTACTAAAGTATTAAAATTTTCATTAGAGGTTTTAATCTGCCCTGGTGTCGGTATATTTACTGAAGCAAAGTGTTGATAAGCTGCTAAAGCATAACCAGACGTTGGAACAGATGTAACCGGTTTTGTAGCGTCCGGACTACCAGCCTTAAAGTTTGGAAGACCAATTTCATAAGAACAACCGTCATTTATAATTTGAGTATTGTAGTAGTTCATGATTTCTGCTGCTGTTTGTTGACAAACGTGAGAACTTAAAGCTACTGCATTTTTGAATTGAGGTATTTTTGTAGTGTCACCTAATTCAGCAATTCGATAAGCACGAGCCGCAAGGTTAAGACCCCAGATAACGAATGAGTTGTAACCAGAAGATGGGAAATACCCTCGTATTTGGTCAATTTCACTCCCTGTACCATTATCACCCGCACGGCCTGCACCGATATTTACACAAAGTTCAGTTAAACCGTTGTTTCCACGAGAATTACCGTATGATTCACGTAGGCGTGTACACATTTGTGTGAACCAAGCGCTTAAGTCCGAATAGATTGCATTACCAGCACCGTTAATAGCTGCATTGATAAAGTGAACTGCACCTAAACCAAGAGTTACACCATTAATTCCTGTTTTAGCATGTTTGGTACCAACTAATGACCCAGTACTAACTGTTACACCATTACCATTTGCTAGACGTACATTTTTATAGCTATTTAGACCCATAAAAGTAGTGTAGGACTTGCTAACGTAACCAGTAAGTGCTGAACGTAATTCTGTTTGAGTTACCGGACGAGATGAATCAGCTTGTGTATACGAAGCCATATTAGCATCTTTTGCAAGAGCTAACGCTGCATAAGCACCTAAAGCTAAAATTGGATTTTCTGGACCTTCTTCAGATGGCTTAGCTGGGTTAATAAATGCTTTGTAATTGATTAAAATACGGTGAATACGAGTTAAGATTTGACCACGAACTGTCGCTGAAGATGCATTAGAGTAAAGAGATGTCAAGAATAGCAATTGACTTCCAGCGCGTTGTCGTTTAACTCCTTCTGATTTATCTAATGTAACAAAAATGTCATGGAAGTTAGTTTTTGAGCCTGAATCTGCTGCCAAACGTACTGCACCATCTCCCATAATATTAGTAAAGATTTTTTCTGCTTCTGTTTTGACTGTAAATGCCAAAGATATCATCCCCTTATGTTTTTATAAAAAGCTCCCTTTGTTAAGAACATTTGTTCTTGTTCTTATTATAGAACAAATGTTCTTATTTAGCAAGGTAATTTATTCATTTAAAGTTAAACAAAGAAAAAATGTTGTTCTCAGCTCGTAAACAAAAATTACAAAATAAAAACCCAGGCTCAAAATTAATTGAGTACCTGGGCTCTACATTTTTTCAGATGGGTGATTTTAAAAAAATATCTATATTCAGTTATTACCTTAACCAGAAGAAAAGGTTATTGAGGTTTTCGATGTTTCTAACAAATCAAAATTGCATTAATACTGAATTACTTCTGTTTTCAATGATGTTTAATTCTTGAATTAATTCATCTATATTATTGCGTTCAAAATTAAAAGTACTGTCATTAATAAGCCCCAACCACCTACGAGCCATGATACAACTCCACCTACTGTGCTAAGTAAATACTTTAATGTTTGTTCCATTTATCCACATCCTTTGCCCTTTTTTGTATAAATAAAAAGCCATGAGAAGCATCGAGAATCAGTACCATGTACCGTTGCCCATCTCGATTCCTCTCATAGCATAATAAAAGCCTTCCACAATTATGGAAGGCTAAAGAATATCCATATTGTTTGTTACTAAACAATATCGAACAAAAGAACATCACTTCTTTTTCAAGAATATTTAAAGGTTAATCTTCTTCCATTTACGAATTTTCGTTCTGAAGTTTGTAAATGGAGCAACTGAATTAATATGAACCCATTTCCAAACAGGCCAATTAGCTTGGGTTTTTGCCCAACGTCTTTGATCAACTTCAAACAATTCCTTCTCTGATAGAGTATTTACCCACTCACATAAATTAGTGACAGCTTCATTAAGCATTGATTGTTGCTCTTTCAAAGAGTACTCTCCATATTGTTCATAAAAAGAATTGTACAATCCACCTAGATTATTCCACTTATAACCTTCTGCTGGCGTATGTACTTCTTCTCCCTGTTGTTCTTTTTGCTCCCAGTGAAGCAAAAGATTTATCCACCCAAGTTGATAAGAAAGGTTTTCAGATGCGGTTTTATCAACTTCTTCAATCCGTTTGTCTTTCAAAACTTCTGGTATATCATCAAATTCTGCAATATATTTTTTATACTTTTCGTTAATCGTACTAATCAATTCTTCTTTGTCAGCATACTGTCTCACTTTATTCCCCCTCTCTTCCATCTATTTTATAAGTTCCGCAAAATTGAATGATTTCCTTCTAAAAATGGCAATAAAAATAACGCTAAGCCTATGCTTGCGCTTCTGTTTGAGTGTCTAATACAGGTAGCACACTAATTATGATGTGCTTATTGATGATAGCCCCACCGATATTCACGAAATTAATTTTTTGATCATTTAATGTGGCCGTAAATGCAGTTTCATCAAACTCAGCATTTGTTAAGTTAATTGCTTGTCCGTTGTTTAGTTGTACTTGATAATCATAATATCTATCTCCTTTTGTTTAAGTTAGTTTCACTGAACCTACTGTTGAACCATTTACTTGTACAAATAGATTTCCGTTAGAATAAGAAATACCAATACCTGATGAATTAGCCCTTGCTAAACCAGACACTGATGTTGTTTGTGGTACACTTAACGAGCCGTAGATAGTATTTTGACCATTCATTTCGTTAGATGATCCGTTCAGTCTAACGTTTAATGATGATAGTTCCTTATAACTTCCGTTATATTGAATAACTGAGCCTGAACCGAATACAACCGATTTAGAGCCACCACCATATTTACCTAAATATAGATTGTTTCCTACTGTGGCGTCTGTTCCAATGTTAATTGTGCCACCCTCGATATTCCCAGCATAAATAGTACCCATATCACCACTAAGATCTGATAGAACCCTTACAGCACCAACCAAATTAATTTTAGAAGCTTGAATCCTAATTGTCGTTGATGTTTGATTAATCAGTGACGCAATAGTATTTCCGTTGTAATCTGTTTGAGAAACCTTACTACTGATTTGACCAACTTGTTGGACAATTGAACTCTCAGCTGTACCAAGCCTTGAGTCAATATTTGACACCCTTGTTGATATTTGACCAACCTCAATAGACAATGATGAAACCTGTGTCAGTGTACTATCAGCTTTTCGTTCTACCCTTGTAACCTCAGCTGTTATACTATCGGCACGAATGTTTAGTTGAACCACTTCATTAGTTATTCGATTGTTTACACTTAAATTAATATTGTCAGCTTTAATATCTATAGCTGCAATACTATGATTGATACGCTTTTTTAAAAATTAAAAAGCCTCCATCCGAAGATGAAAGCTTAAATATTATGGTAAATTGTCGAGTGCTCACTTTTGACATCGTGGTAGAGCGCACCACGTTATTTTGTAGCAAATTGTGTTGAGTGCATTTCCGTGCACTTGTTGCTGTAGTAAGTTTGACTGAATTAAATGGAAAGTGGATGAAGTTCACATATAAACCACTCCTTTATTTATCTCCATATGAAACTTTGAATTGATGCATATGTTGAAAATAAAAATACTCCTATTAGAAACAAACCATAACCTTTTCTCTTACTTTGAAATTCTCTAATTCCTAAGGTTAACATAGATAAACCTAAGAAGAATATCATTAGGAAATTCAGCTGGTAATCACGTGTAATAAGTCCATAAGCTGAAAGAGATATTGCTATGATAGCAAAAGCAATTGGTAAAATTTTCAGCATAACTTTCCACTCCTCTTTAAATTTCATCTATATTTATCATACTAAAAAAAGATGTTTATGTAATTTAATGTAAATTTATAGCCCTTTATATTAATTAAGATACCTAATCTCTTAAAAAATATGGGCCGGCTCATGTATGTCTTGCTCCGAACAAATTTGCTCAGCGCTGGTCGGTCGTCGGTCTGTCTTTCCCTAATATTTAGGTTTTTATAAATACCAAGTGAAGAAACATTTACCTGTTCGACCTCCCCATTAGTTTACAACTCTCATTTTCTTTTTACCTAATGTTGAAAGTATGGAAACTTTGGCAAGTATGTAATTTGTAGATTGCTTATGATAATATTAAATTAGTTAAATTTACCATATTATTAGAGGAGCTTATTAATGACATTAGAAGAAAAGATAATACAATTAACTAAAGAAACACTCGTTGATCTAGTAAACTTTCGTTACGAAAAACTTAAAGAAGAGAATAAAATTAACGATGAAACTGAGAAGTTATTAAAAGAAGTTATTTCAATGCAAGGTACTCTTACTTTGCCCCCTAGTGATGAAGAAATGGACATAGATGTGTACGAATACAATGATGATAGTGGCTTTGGTTCTGAAGTACGCTATCTATGGTTTGATGATGAAGAAATCCCTATAGTACTTCATTGCGAAGCTAAAACAAATGCTGAAAAAACTCAGGTAACTGAATTTTATATCGAAACAATTGATGCATAGGAAAAAGGGGCAATCTAGCCCCCTTATCGTTACCCCATCATCTGTTCTACGATACTTTCCTTATTGTTTTGAATATGTGTATGACTTAACCCCATATTTTGACCTATCCAACGCTTAGAGCGCCCGTCCAACATCCAATTCAATACCTGTACCTCTCTGTCACCAGTAACCTTGTCGACAAGCTTTTGGACCTCTAACAACTTCTTCTCATACTCAGCAACACGTTTGATGTTCTTAGAACGTCTAATAGCCTCCTTCATAATTGGATCACTTACGCCACCTGCTGCCTTGGGTAGTGTAGCTTCGATTCCATACTGTTCCGTTTTTGCCCCTATAACCATTTCTGCTCGCATTTCTTTGATGGCGTTAACCATCCAGTAGTAGTCTGTAATCATTGAATCTAAAGCATCTGGTGTAGTCGTTAGTGTTCTTTCTTTTAACATAGGTTTGCCCTCCTAGGTTGTGTTATAATGGAGAAGTTAGAACCGTCAAAGGGCATAACCAATTCGAGCTGTAGCGACTGCAAACGCTGCGGCTTTTTTATTTAACAACTCAAATATTTACTATTTATGGAATTTATGTTTTTTGATAGAATTTTTATAGGTTACCAACCAAATACATAAATATTGGAGTTGATATTATGGCAAATGAAGTTTTAACAATCTCGGCTGGAAGTATTGAAACCGGAGAAACTGACGTTAAAGTTACGATTGAAGGTGATTCTGAAATGCCTTTCTGGAATCACGATCTTAAAGTAAAAGCCATTCTTGCACTATTAAATTCAATAGACATTAAGCATTACTACGAAGATAATATCCAAGACAAAGGGTTTGAATCTGCTAAAGAAATTATTAACAGTACAAGGTCTGCCTTTGGCCTTGATTTATTTTAATTTGCTGTAGCGTGTGACTACGCTACGGCTTTTTCTTTTCTATTTACTGCACATTTTCCTCATATTGTTCAGTTAAATCATCATGAATACTAATACACCTTGTTCGATTAAGCGCCATATTGTATGATGTATTTAACAAATATTAGGAATCGACATGATTGATTCAACAGTATTTTTAACTATTTCTTAAAAAGGTGGTTTTTAATTGAAAACAATAGCTGGAACTATCTCTTTGTCTGTTTCTTTTACTTTATTCATTTATTTATTTGGACTGAAAATGGAACATTCAATTAAATATGATTCTGGTTTCTTCTTTTTCCCTATAATTTTACTGATACTTTCTTTCATTTTCTTTAGAATAGATTTTAGGAATAGTACAAAAAAATAACTATAAATTCTTTTTTCATACATTAATTACTGCACAATATCTTTCAACTAACCACTTTCCTCTTCCCTAACAATCCACCAGCTCTAGGTTCAATTCGTCCTGCTATCTCAAGGTCCAAAACAATTAAAGCTACATTAGCGTTGCTGATTAAAAATCTTTGAGCAATTTTATTGATAGCCACGCCTGCATTCCAAAGACTGATAAATATCTCGATTTGTTTGTTTGTAAAATCAAACTTCATATTTTCATGAGCCTTGCCAGTGAATAAGATGTATCGACTCTCTACTTTTGGTGCCATTCTATCGTCACCTCAGCCCTCGGATTATCCGAATACCACTTGCGAGCAACTAACTCTGTCACGTGGCTATCGTCATGCCATATAACCTTGCTTAAACCGTCTTTAATGCCCTTTGCTAATTTGTCGATGTCTGGTTTAGTTGTTGGTCTTAATTCACCGTTTAATGCCTGCTGTAGCTTTTTCTTGCTGTTGCAACATGGGGTATGTACAGAAAATCAGCAAAAATAAATTCAAACTTATCGCTGATTTAGGTTATCGAGGTAATCGTCGGATTCGTAAAATTAAAAATGTAGAAGCTAAAAGCGAAAAATAAGTGATGCGCCTACTAATCCTGTTTGAAGAAGAAATGAAGCAAAATAAAGATGTCTATTTTAGTGATATTGAATCTATCACTTTAAATAATCTTTTTCCACGTTGGAAAGAAAATTACGCAAAACAACATTATAGCGCACGATCATTTCATGATAATTGTACACACTTAGAAAAACGTATTCTGCCGATTTTCGGCCAGATGAAATTAAAAGATATAAAAAAAGTGGATGTAGTGTTTTTTGTTTGAGATTTACAACAGAAAAAACAAATATTGGATGGTGAAGAAGGTGAACTAGCTCCCTCAACCATCCATAACATTTACAAAGCATTCGCCAGTATTATGAATGTAGCTGTTGAGTGGAATTTAATTGAAGAAAGCCCTTGTAAAAACATAAAGTTACCAAAACTTAAATACGAAGAAGGTAAAGCTTATAACGAAGAACAAGTTAAATTACTGTTTGAAAGATTAAATAATAGAGAGACTGCTGAAAAACGATTGTTAGTTAAACTTGCTGTCTTAAGTGCTGCTCGACAAGGTGAACTAGTAGCCATCGAAGAAAAACACTTAAACATAGAAAACAATACCTTATTAATAGAACAGGCTTTAGTTAATTTAATTGGAGAAGGAATCATTGTAAAAGAAACGAAAGGTAAAAGAAAACGAGTAGTGACTATTCCTTCAAATATCATGAATGATTTAGTTACACTTGCTGCAGTAAAAAAATATCAATTAGGAGAAGCTGATGACGAGCGAGAATGGGAGGGACATATTTTTCTTTTCTCAAATGAGTTTGGTAAACCTTATCGTCCAGATTCAATAAGTCAGTGGTGGGATCGTTTTATGAAAAGGAATCCTGATTTACCTAGAATTCGTTTTCACGATTTAAGACATACTTCAGCTACCCTATTAATTCATGCTGGTGAACATCCTAAGGTTATTCAGTCGAGATTAGGTCATTCTAATATCACAACTACCATGAATACTTTTGGACATCTTTTACAAGAAACGGATCAGCGAGCAAGTTCCCACTTTGATAAACTTTTTGATGAAAAAGATTTATTTGGGCACCTCTTGGGCACCAAACAAAGAATTATACATTCTTGCATAAAAATAAAAAGCCTTACAACCATTGTGGCTGTAAGGCTTTGCTTGACGTCCCAGGAGGGATTCGAACCCCCGACCGACGGCTTAGAAGGCCGTTGCTCTATCCTGCTGAGCTACTGAGACATGATGTCGTTTCTTATGTATTCCATAGGAAGGACAATATTTATTATATGTATTTTATAGCGTAATGTCAACATTAATTTTACTATGTAGGTAAGGTTTCCCTCATCTATTGTTTATCATATGTTGGCACCATATAGATTATACCATTTCTTTGCCTTATGGATAGTAAGAACATGAAAATATTTGTTAAAATATTGGCGAGAAATCACTGGGAGGTATGGAGATGTTTAAGGATTCGGTTGTAGTTGTTACTGGTGGTGCACAAGGGATTGGCCAAGGCATTGTTCTTGCTTATGCGCGACAAGGTGCGAAAGTGGTGATTGCTGATATAAATAAGGACTTAGGTCAACAATTAGAAAAGGATTTACTAGGTCAGGGATTCTCGGTACTCTTTGTTCATACAGATGTGGCAAAGGAACAGGATATCGTTTCTTTAATGCAACAAGCCGTCGAATATTATGGCTCGATTCATATATTAATTAATAATGCAGGGAAGTTTCAGCATATATCTCCTTATGATATTACGTTTGACGAGTGGAATGATCTCTTACAAACGAATTTAACGAGTGCCTTTTTCTGTGCAAGAGAGGCTGCGAAAGTGATGAGGAACAATGTCAAAGGGGGTTCAATAGTATCCCTAGCCTCTACTCGAGCTGAAATGTCTGAGCCTTATACCGAGGCTTATACGGCTACAAAAGGTGGGATTGTGGCATTAACACATGCTTTAGCACGTTCATTTGGTCCTGATCAGATTACCGTGAATTGTATTTCGCCTGGGTGGATTGAGACGGGCAATTATGAGGAACTTCGTCCGATAGACCATGCCCAGCATTTGTCAGGAAGAGTGGGTGTGCCAGATGACATTGCACAAGCCTGCCTCTATTTAACAAATCCACTGAATGATTTTGTTACGGGCATTAACTTAACTGTCGACGGTGGTATGACGAAGAAAATGATTTACGAGGATTAATGTCATATCTCCCTCCTTTTCTTTCATTGTTTTCATACATAGAGTTACCCAGGAGTATGCTAGTGTAGGAGAAAAAATGAAAAGGAGTGAGGTTTTGTACCCTTATTCAAATGGATTTTCATTAAACCAGTTGTATCAAGCTTCATCTCCCCAATACACAGCACCAATTCGTCATTTTTTACGTTCAAATGATAATCGACGCTGTATCAGTAAAACTGAAGCGGATTATATGGCCATGAATCAGTTACTTTGGATGGAGCATGTAAATTGGACACGAATGACGATCATTAGCATCGTTTTCAATTTGCCCGATTTACCTTTTGTACAACAACGCTTGTTACGCAATGCGACTGATTTAGGTAATTGTCTCCGTCCCTTTTATGGTGACTCTATAGCGGATCGATATACAGCTTTAATTAAAGAGCATCTTCTGATTGCTGCTCAGTTAGTAACTGCGGCTGCCAAAGGAGATGCTGCCACAGCAGAGGCAAAAGAAAGAGATTGGTATCGTAATGCAGACGATATCGCACATTTTTTGCATACGATCAACCCTTATTTAAGTAGAGAAGCCATACAAAAAATGTTTTATATGCATTTGGCTTTAACAAAAACTGAAGCTGTGACTATGATTCAAAAAGATTATCAAGCCGATGTAGACATATTTGATGAAATTGAGGCAGAAGCCCTTGCGATGTCAGATATGATTGCCAGCGCCATTGTCATGCAATTTTGTTATCTCTTTTAATGAGCTCTCACTTTACAAAAACAAGGTCTATTTTTTGAGAGATCTTGTTTTTCGCTGTTCTATCACTGGGGGAAACACTCTTGCCACTTTTTTCTTTGCATAATGCGCTATTGGTGGCGTCCCTTGAAAAGTTCCCTTCATAAAAGACGCTAGAGTATTGCTTTGAATCGTTGCTTTAGCCTGTTGTAATTCCCATGGTGCATGTTGGATATCAATACGAAATAATGTATCTTCCCATTTTGCCCATGAATGATAACGTTCTACTAGCCATTGGTCAAAGTTGGTTTGGGTGTTCTTTCCTAGTTTAAAAGACACCCTCAATCTTTCATCTAACGCTTTATAATAGCTTGTGTAGGCATAATAATTGTCCCTTTGTTTTACTAAAATTTTTGAATAACGATATGGTAAACTGCCTAATGCTGTAATTTTTGAGAAGAAATAATTTGTTACATCTAAATGAAAAAAATAAATTCCTTTTTTGCCGTTAAATTCAACATATGTTCGGACATTCAATTGTAAGTAGGTATTCATACCAGGAAAAGATGGTAGGAATCGTAATCGATGCCCCTGGACTTTAAAAAGGACGGCACTCAGCCAGGCATTATGTTCAAATAGATCTAGCTTTAGTTCTGAAGGTATATGTTTTTCTAGTTCTTGAGGTGACAACGGCCAATGTAAAAATAGTACGTCTTGCCATGTTTGTGACATCATCCACATAGTAAAACTCCTTTCTAACATCATTTTTTCCTAGAAAGGAGTTATTCAAACATATTGGCTATTTTTGATCTTGCTCTGCTGTTTCTATCTCTACATAGCGATAATATAAATTTCGTAATTCAGATTCTTTATATAACCCTAAATGATTTTTAAATTGAGGATGCACGATAATCCCATTTGCTCGCAACTTTTTTACAAACCAACCTTTTGAATATTTATGCACCAAATCCATTCTCCTTTACCTTTATTCATATATAGGGTATGCGCTTGGATTCTGTAGGGTGCCATTGCATAATAAAAAAACGAGTGGCGCATTGCCGCTCGTTTTTAACTCATGTGCCACAAAAAGTACGATATGGTTGATTTGACGGTTCTGGTAATGAGGAATATTCCTGTTGTTCATTCGTGTGAGCAAATGGCTGGGCCAGAGCTTTTACTAATTTGTTCATCACACTATAGTCTCCTCGCTCTACAGCCGCTTCCAATGCTTCTTCAACCCTATGATTGCGTGGAATAATAGCAGGATTATGTTGACGCATCAATTGCTGTGACATGTCTATAGTTTGCGGCTGTTTCGCTAATCGTGCGAGATATTTTTGATACCAATTTTTAAATGCTGGCGATTTCCATAACACAGTTTTTTCAATTTGATCAAAGCTTAAGGCGATAAATGTATTGGTGTAATCCGCTTTGTGTTGTTGCATGAGTTGCAGAAGTTCTTCCATAAGCTCCATATCCCCTTGTTCTTCATCAAATAACCCAAGCTTTGCGCGCATTCCTTTCAGCCAGTTTTGGACGTACAGCTGTGGGTATTGTTGTAAGGTTTCTTGAGCAAGTTCAATGGCCTGCTCTTGATTTTCATGAATTAAGGGAAGTAACGCCTCTGCCAAGCGTGTTAAGTTCCAGCCACCAATGTTTGGCTGGTTCCCATACGCATAACGCCCTTGTCGATCAATCGAGCTGAACACTGTCGCAGGATCATAGGTATCCATGAAGGCACAAGGGCCATAATCAATGGTTTCCCCACTAATGGTCATGTTATCTGTGTTCATTACACCATGAATGAAGCCAACTAACTGCCACTTCGCTATAAGGGAGGCTTGTTTCTTGATGACTTCCTGCAACAAATATAGATAGCGATTTTTGTCTTCTTGATAATCTGAGAAATGACGTTCTAATGCATAATCTGCTAAGAGCTGAAGCTCCTCGTCTGTTCCCCATTGCGCTGCATATTGAAAGGTTCCTACCCGTAAATGGCTGCTTGCAATTCTCGTAAGGATTGCACCAGGTAGTTCAGTTTCACGGATAATCGTTTCGCCTGTATTCACTATCGCTAAACTTCGGGAAGTTGGAATCCCTAGCGCAAACATCGCCTCACTAATGATGTACTCCCTAAGCATAGGTCCTAATGCGGCCCTTCCATCTCCACCACGAGAATAAGGCGTTCTACCGGAGCCTTTTAGCGCTATATCAAAGCGTTCATTAGAAGGTGTTAATTGCTCCCCATATAAAAGAGCTCGGCCATCACCTAACATATTAAAATGACCAAATTGGTGTCCTGCATAGGCCTGTGCAATAGGAATACCACCTTCAGGGGCCATATTACCCGCAAATACCTCTACGCCCTCTTCGCCTTGTAAAGCATGAATATCTAATCCGAGTGATGTAGCGACAGCTTCATTTAACAGTACTAATTTTGGTGAGCGAACAGGGTTTAATGAAATATCAGAATAAAAAATACTTGGTAGTCGAACATAACTATTGTTCATATTCCAGCCAATTGTCTTTTCCATGTTTTCTCCTTTGTTACCTTTTCCATATATTTTTTCTATTTCAACATCATTCATGCCTAGTCAATTTTACCACCCAACATAAAAATCCGCTTACTTTAGGAGTAATGCGGATTTTTTGCTCGTATTAATTTCGTTGGAATGTATGACTCGACATCCATTGTTGGCCATCTGCCCAGAATTCCACTTTATAAGCCGAATCCTCTATTTCAAGAACAGCAAAGCTTTTTTCTTTGCGCCCCCGTGGTTTTAATAAGCTTCCAGGATTTATAAATAAGATATCATCAATCATTTCAGCGCCGAGAATATGAGAGTGACCGAAACAAACGATTTGGGCATTCAATTCTTTTGCACGATAGGTTAATGACAACATGGAATCTTTCACATTGAATAAATGGCCATGCGTCACAAAAACTTTTACATCATCGACCGTGAAAATTTCTTCCTCAGGAAAGGCTTTCTCCCGATCACAGTTACCTCGCACTTTTTTCATTCCCTTTAATGCATCATGTACGAAAGGAAGCTCGCTATCTCCACAATGTATCAGAAGATCTATTTCAGGATAAAAGCTTCTGACTTTGTCGATGACATGGCTATCACCATGTGTATCGCTCATAATAAGTATTTTCATGGATACCACCTCTTATCCTATTTTATAAGATTCGGCAATTTCTCCTTCAACTTGCGAATGGCATTACCTCGGTGAGAAATAGCGCCTTTTTGCTCTGGCGTAAGCTCAGCCATCATACGATCTAGGCTTGGAACAAAGAAGATTGGATCATAGCCAAATCCATTCGAACCACGTTTTTCGTGTCCAATCACACCCTCGCATGTGCCAAATACTGTCGTCGTATCAAAATCTGGACCTGCAATGGCAATGCAGCAGCAGAAACGAGCGGTACGTTTACTATCTTCTACACCCTGTAAGTTTTCTAACAGTTTCACCATATTCGCTTCATCATCATGATCACCAGCATAGCGAGCAGAGTAGACTCCAGGCTCACCATTTAATGCATCTACTGCTAAACCACTATCATCAGCAATGACAATTGTGCCAAGCGCTTTCGCTAAGGCTTCTGCCTTTAAGATCGCATTTTCTTCAAATGTTGTCCCTGTTTCTTCTATTTCCATTTCAGGTGCGACTTCAAACATTGTCACTACTTCATACCCAAGTGGACCAAATAATGCTTCGAAATCCTTTGCTTTTCCTTTATTTTTTGTTGCGATTACTACCTGTTTCATCTTATTGATTCCCTCCGACCATGTTGGCTTGTTCAGCAAGCGCTGTTTTTTGAAGTTCAACTAATTGCTGGATGCCTTTTTCACCTAATGCTAATAATTCATTCAGTTCTTCACGAGAGAATGTTGCCTCCTCCCCGGTACCTTGTAATTCGACAAATCGCCCTGCACCTGTCATGACAATATTCATATCAACGGCTGCAGCTACATCTTCTACATAGTTTAAGTCTAAAACGGCACCCTGTTCTTCTACGATACCTACACTAGTTGCGGCTAAAAAATCTGTTACTGGAAACTTTACGAACGGCTTTTCTTCCGCAAATTTAGCAATTGCCTGTGTCATCGCAACAAATGCGCCTGTAATGGAGGCTGTACGAGTGCCACCATCTGCTTGAATAACATCACAATCGATCCATACTGTACGCTCTCCAAGGGCCTCTAAATCAACCACAGCACGTAATGAACGCCCAATTAAACGTTGAATCTCCATCGTACGTCCATTAACTTTCCCACGAGAGGATTCACGTGGTGTTCGTTGAGCTGTTGCACGAGGTAGCATTGAATATTCAGCTGTGATCCAGCCTTTCCCTTGCCCACGTAAAAAACCAGGAACCTTGTCTTCGATTGTTGCTGTGCAAATTACTTTCGTATTTCCTACTTGAATTAAAACGGAGCCTTCCGGATGTAATAAATACTCACCATCCATTTTTACAGGTCGCAGTTCATCTGCCATTCTTCCATCAAATCTTGTCATATATATTGTTCCTCCTAAAAGCTTTCGCGCACTCATCTTATCATAATTTATTTCTTCAAAAAAGTACTCAATGATTATGTAAACTGCTGAAAACGGCAAAAATCAGCCTAGCCCATTGCTAAGCTGATTTTTTATTTTAATGTAATACGTTTTATGTCGAGAGTACCTTGCTCCAACCAATTTTCAGCGATTGACCGGAAAATTGGAACAGAACCAGTTGCAAAAAATTTATGAGCAGGCACTGTATATGCATTTGCTAAAGTGCCGTTAAAAGCTAGCATTTCTTGAACATCCTTTGCTGTTTCCTCCGCAGAAGATAAAACATTCACATCTTCTCCAACCACAGCTTCAATTTGTTTTTGTAGTATAGGGTAATGTGTACATCCTAAAATAACCGTATCAAATTGTTGATTTTTCAACGGCTTTAAGCCTTCTGCTATTAACTTAGTTGCAAAGTCACCTTTATATTCGCCACTTTCGACAAGTGGAACGAATGTTGGACAAGCTAGTGGAATAATATGTGTTGACGTATTGAGTGACAGTAAGGCTTCTTCATACGCACCACTTTTAATTGTTCCTTCTGTTGCAAGCACAACGACTTCATGTCGCTTCGTTTTCTTTACAGCTGCACGTGCGCCAGCATTTATAACGCCTAGTACCGGAAAAGGCATATTTCTTTGTAAACTTTCGAGTGCTACTGCAGTCGCTGTATTACAAGCAATAACGAGCATCTTAATATTCAATTTTTCTAGTGCTTTCGCCATTTGCCAGGTGAAATTTCGTACTTCCTGACGGCTTCTTGGACCATATGGACACCTTGCTGTATCGCCAATATAATAGATCGTTTCGTTTGGCAATCGCTTCATAATTTCTTTTGCTACGGTTAAACCGCCTACTCCTGAATCAATAACGCCTATCGGGGCATTCATACTTTCCGCCTCAATCCTGTTTCATGTGTACATGTAGTTTTTCTAGGTAGCTTGATAATTGCGCGACTTCTTGCTCATTAAAACCAATAAGCATCTCTTGCAAATATTGCTGTCTTTTTTCTATAACCTCTTGAATAATACGTTCTCCCTTTTCGAGAAGATGAACAACAACGACACGGCGGTCATTTTCATCACGCATACGCTTGACTAATTCATTTTTCTCCATCCGGTCCACTAAATCTGTTGTCGTACTAAAAGCTAAATATAAACGGTTTGATAATTCGCCAATTGTAATATCACCAAGCTCTTCTAACCACTGTAATGCAACAAATTGTGGCGGCGTAATCGCATAGTCGGAAACAATTTCTCTTCCCTTTTGCTTCACGATGGCCGCTATATAGCGTAATTCCTTTTCAACCGTTGCAACGGTTTCAGGTGAGTGTTTTGTTACTTCATCCGACATATAACTATTTCACTCCTAAAAATACGTTGAATAGTTCTATTTTGTCGTTTTTTTCACGAAATAGCAAGTGTTCATTAGTCTAATTTAAATTCTTCTAAGCGTAACAGCTCAATTAACGCCTGAGATCGATTCGTTACACCTAGCTTTTGAATTGTATTGGAAATGTGATTTCGCACTGTTTTTTCACTAATACCAAGCTGCTCTGCAATATCTCTCGTTGTTTTTTCAGCTAATAAAAGCGCAAATATTTCACGTTCTCGGTTTGTTAAAAGAGAACGATGATGAGAGCCATTCATTCAGTTACACCCTCCTCCCCCGCACGTATTGTAACTTATGTTAAGGGGCTTGAAGCGGTGACGGCTATTTGCATGATTATTACATGTTTCCTTAAAAATTTCGGAAATTGCTCCGACATTTTCATAAATTTTATGTAAAACATAACGCTTACCATTGTCATTTTTATATATTATAGCGTTATTCCTTAATGGGGGATAATTTCCAGCCTAATCAAATGAGCTCTTTCTTCTGTTGAAATCGGCACACTTTTACCTGTTTGAGGGTCCATTTGCACAATCGTTCCACGACCTGTAAAGCAAATTTCATTTCTTTGATTTTTCGTTAGATAATGAATGTCCATCGATGAATTTCCAACTTTCGCTATCTTTGTGTAAATTCGGAGCACGTCATCAAAGAAAACCTGCTTCACATAATCACATTGTAAATCAGCTACTATCGGTATACTCTTCACATTCTCATGTGCTACTGAAGGCATCAAAATACCCAAATGTCGGAAATAATCAATTCTTGCTTGCTCGAAATATGTAAAGCTTACAGTATTGTTCATGTGCCCAAACATATCTGTCTCTGAAAATCGTACACGCACCTCGCTAAAAAAGGAAAAACTCTTTTCCCACTTTTCTAAATCTTCAATATAACTTGCTTTCATCATAACACCATCCCTATAATTTATTTGCCAGCTTTTTCAGTAAGTTATGACGGCAAATAAGTAATGAATACAAATTCATTATAAAAGAAAATGCTATACTATCATAGGAAAAACCATAATACTCTTATTTTATTCCCAAAATCTCTTCCCTTTTAATAGTATGCAATTTCTTGCAACATGCTCACTATGTTTATATCACTATAAAAAACTCCCTCACACAATGTGTAAGGGAGTTCAGCTTGTCCGATATTAGTCTACGTAGTGGTCAGAACCGAAGAAGTTACGGAACATTTGCACTGAAGTAGCACGGTTTAATGAAGCGATTGATGTTGTTAAAGGAATACCTTTTGGACATGCAGCAACACAGTTTTGAGAGTTACCACAGTTCGCAAGGCCACCATCCCCCATAATAGCATTTAAACGTTGGTCTTTAATCATTGCACCAGTTGGGTGAGTGTTGAAAAGACGTACTTGTGATAATGGAGCTGGTCCGATGAATGAAGCTTTTTCAGATACGTTTGGACATGCTTCCATACATACACCACAAGTCATACATTTAGATAATTCATAAGCCCATTGACGTTTACCTTCTGGCATACGTGGACCTTCACCTAAATCATAAGTACCATCGATTGGTACCCATGCTTTCACTTTTTTAAGCGCGTTGAACATACGTTCACGGTCAACTTGTAAGTCACGAATAACAGGGAATGTCTTCATTGGCTCCAATTTAATTGGCTCAGTCAATTGGTCAACAAGTGTAGAACATGATTGACGTGGACGGCCATTAATGACCATTGAACATGCACCACAAACTTCTTCTAAACAGTTCATATCCCATGATACTGGCGATGTGTTTTCACCATTTTCAGTAACAGGATTTTTTTGAATTTCCATTAAAATAGAAATTACGTTCATACCATGACGGTAAGGCACTTGGAATTTTTGCCAGTAGCTATCGCCGCCCTGTGTATCTTGACGTAAGACTTCTACTTTAACCATTCTTCCAGTATTAGCTGAGATTTGCATAACTTTTAGTCTCCTTTCGCAGAGTAGTCGCGTTTACGTGGTGGGATTAAAGAAACGTCGACTTCTTGGTACGTGATGATTGGATTACCAGTAGTTGGGTCAAACTTCGCCATTGTTGTTTTCAAGAATTGCTCGTCATCACGATTAGGGAAATCAGGTTTATAGTGCGCACCACGAGATTCATTACGTAATAATGCACCTTTTGTCATTACTTTTGCAAGCACTAACATATTTTTAAGCTGACGTGTAAAGTGTGCGCCTTGATTACTCCATTTTTGCGTATCGTTGATGTTGATGTTACTCCAACGCTCAGTAAGGTCATCAAGTTTTTTCAATGTATCTTCAAGCTGATCATTGTAACGTACTACAGTCATTGTAGCAGTCATCATTTCACCAAGCTCTTTATGAAGTAGGTAAGCGTTTTCTGTGCCTTCCATTTTCATGATAGCTTCCCATTTAGCTTGCTCTTCTTTCACACGAGCATCATAAATGTCTTGTGAAAGATCTTCAGCGTGCTTTTTAAGGTGTTTTACATAATCTACTGCGTTTGGTCCTGCAACCATACCGCCATAGATAGCAGATAGTAATGAGTTCGCACCAAGACGGTTTGCACCATGTTGAGAGTAATCACATTCACCTGCAGCAAATAGACCAGGAATTTCCGTCATTTGATTGTAATCAACCCATAATCCACCCATTGAATAGTGAACTGCTGGGAAAATTTTCATTGGTAATTTACGTGGGTCATCCCCTACGAATTTTTCGTAGATTTCGATGATACCACCAAGTTTAACGTCTAATTCATGTGGATCTTTATGAGAAAGATCTAGGTATACCATGTTCTCGCCATTGATACCAAGTTTTTGATTTACACAAACATCAAAAATTTCACGTGTTGCAATATCACGTGGTACTAAGTTACCATAAGCTGGGTATTTTTCTTCTAAGAAGTACCAAGGTTTACCGTCTTTATATGTCCAAATACGACCACCTTCACCACGAGCTGATTCTGACATTAAACGGTTTTTGTCATCTCCAGGAATCGCTGTTGGGTGAATTTGAATGAACTCACCATTCGCATATGAAGCACCTTGTTGGTAAACGATAGAAGCAGCAGAACCTGTGTTAATAACAGAGTTTGTTGTTTTACCAAAAATAATACCAGGGCCACCAGTCGCCATAATAACAGCGTCTGCACGGAATGATTTAATTTCTTCTGTACGCATATCTTGTGCTACGATACCACGGCAAACGCCGTCTTCATCGATAATAACACCAAGGAATTCCCAGTGTTCATATTTATTTACTAATCCAGCTACTTCATGAGAACGAACTTGCTCATCAAGCGCATATAGTAATTGTTGACCAGTTGTTGCACCAGAGAAAGCTGTACGGTGCATTAAAGTACCGCCAAAACGACGGAAATCTAATAATCCTTCTGGTGTACGGTTGAACATAACACCCATACGGTCCATTAAATGGATAATGCCAGGTGCTGCATCACACATACCTTTAACCGGTGGCTGGTTCGCTAAGAAGTCCCCACCGTATACTGTATCATCAAAGTGGATCCATGGAGAATCCCCTTCACCTTTAGTATTTACCGCACCATTAATTCCGCCTTGCGCACAAACAGAGTGTGAGCGTTTTACAGGAACTAATGAGAATAAATCAACTTCAGTACCAACTTCAGCTGCTTTAATCGTTGCCATCAGACCGGCAAGACCACCGCCGACAACAATTATTTTGCTTTTCGCCATGATTATTTCTCACTCCTCTTAAAAAATTGCATTGATTGCATATGCTCTATCGCAGCTTCTATTGAATTATGCGAAAGCTAAAATAGCAGCAATACCAACTACACTTAGAATTACGAAAATGATGTTTGTTACGTAAGTAGCAATCTTTTGAGCCTGAGGAGATTGTGTAATACCCCAGCTTACTAGGAATGCCCATAAACCGTTAGATAAGTGGAAAGTTGCTGATAAAATACCAACAATGTAGAATCCAAGCATGAATGGATTAGCAACGATATTCGCCATCATGTCGTAATCAACGTGTGTACCAAGCGCTTTTTGAATACGAGTTTGGAAAATATGCCATGCAATGAAAATCACTAGGAATACACCTGTGAAACGTTGTAATGAGAACATCCAGTTACGGTAAGTGCTGAAACGTCCTGTGTTTGGTGTAGCAGTGAATGCAATGTAGACACCATAGAATGCGTGGAACATCAATGGAATATAGATGACAATCCATTCAACTAGGATAAGGAATGGAATCTTTTCCATTACTGCGGTAGCATCGTTATAACTTTCTGCCCCGCCTGTTGCTGTAAAGTTAATGAACAGGTGCATCGTTAAAAACAGACCTACTGGTATGATCCCAAGTAGAGAATGTAAGCGACGCCATAAAAACTCTCGATCTTTCGACAAGACTGTTACCCCCCTTAGTACTTAAAATAGCACAACAAAAGAAGTCATCATTTTGTAAATGATACTCCATTGACTGTGTATTTCATCATGGTACAATATTATGACATGTTTATTGTACTCTCAAGAGCTACGAGCGTCAAGGCAACTCAGAGTTTTTCATAGAGCTTATTAAAGAACTAATCTAGTACATGATGCGTCGTTTTTTCTCGAAAAATCTACCATTACTTTATTAACGTTAAATTATAAGAAAATTCTAAGAAAGAAGGATAACAATGTTAAACACTCCATCTCCTACAATCTCATCATTTGGCTATGAGATCATTCGCGATCATATTCTATCTTCTATACTTGGTAAACACGAGGATGATGTCCTTTATTGGGCAGGTAAAGAGCTTGCACGCAAGTTTCCATGTAAAAGTCAAGACGAACTTATCGCATTTTTCGCAGATGCCTGTTGGGGTACATTAGAGTTAATGAAAGAATCGAAGGATGGACGCACTTTCCAGTTGACAAACGATCCTGAAATCTTGCAAATCAAACAACGTAGCTTCAGACTTGAGGCAGGATTTATAGCTGAACAGATTCAGCTAGCTAAAGGCTATCTGACAGAATGTTATGATGAAAAACGTGAAAAGCAACACTTCGTGATGTTTACAGTAAAATGGGACGTGAAGGAACGTATTATGCATACAGTCCCAACAGAGTAACGAAAAGGATTGTCTCCCAGTTAAGCGGGATGACAATCCTTCTTATTTTTCCCTTTCATTTCGGGCTATTACAAAAAATGCTTTTTCTTCTATTATTATATATAAAGTGCATGCTCTAAATTAAACTCATCATGCAACGCATTTGCTGCACGAATCATTTCATCCTGTGGCACTACAACAGACACTTTGATTTCCGAAGTGCTGACCATCTTCACAGGGATATGTTCACGACGTAATCGATCAAACATGCGAGCAGCGACACCAGGGTTGGAGGCCATGCCCGAACCAACAATAGAAACTTTCGCTAATCCAATTTCAAAATCAGCAAAGCTAAAACCAAGTGATAATTTACTATCCTCTAAAACACGTAATGCTTCCCCGAATTCTTCTTTCAAAATCGAAAAAGATACGGTTGGTTTTAGGCCATCAATGATCGCTTGTACAATAATATCGACATTAATACGATTTTCAGCAAGAGTTGTAAACATATCGGCTAATGAAGCATCGGAATAAGCATCATACCCAACGGTTAAACGAATGACATCTGATTCAAAGGCAACACCACGGACTACTAAATTTTTCTCCATCTCCACTTCCTCCTTCAATAAAGTACCTACCGACTCTACTAAACTAGAGCGAATGATAACTGGCATTTGAAACTTCTTAGCTAACTCCACTGCACGTGGATGTATGACATGTGACCCTAAATGAGAAAGCTCCAACATTTCATCATAGGAAATTTCCTGGAGCTTTTTTGCCTTTGCAACAAAGCGTGGATCTGCTGTATAAACACCGTCAACATTCGTGTATATGTCCGTTCGCTCAGCATCTAATGCTACTGCAAGCGCTACTGCCGTCGTTTCAGTTCCACCTTTCCCAAGTGTTGTTATATTTTGCCCATTGTCAATGCCTTGATCTCCAGCAATGACTACAATTTGTCCTTGTACAAAATGTTCTTCGATACGACTGATATCGATATGATCTATTCGAGCATGACTATACATACAATCGGTGTAAATGCCAGCTTGCCATCCTGTTAGTGACACCGCGTTATAGCCCGCTTCCTGTATTGCAATCGCAAACACGGAGCTCGATAACTGAGAGCAGGAAGACACGACTGCATCTAATTCACGCTTTGATATATCGTCCGTGAGATTATGCACGTTCATTTTCACATCTTGTACCGTTTGTCTCATTGCTGCAACTACCACTACCACATCAAAACCTCTATCTTTTTCAGCAATAGCTTTTCGAGCAGCCTCTTGAATTTGTTCGGTTGATGCTAATGCAACTCCTCCAAATTTCATCACTATTCTAGTCATTTCTTTCGTACTCCTTTCCAGTCATGTATTTCACCTAATGTGAGGTGTAAACAGTCTCTAGAAAACTAAAAAAAGCAGCCTTCACAAAACGTGAAAGCTGCCTATTACATGTACAATAATCGAAACTTGCGCATGTGTGATAGCTCTCCGAAACGTTCAGAATCGACAGTCTTACATTTCTTAAATGCAAAACCAGCACAACAGCGGAAACAACAATGCTGTACTTCGGCAAGCTCCCCTTTCACACAATGTCTCAGGATTTGTTCATCCTCTATTGCGTTACTTTTGAATCTTGCACCTCTATCATCACCTTAAAAGTGAATGTATTAAGTTTGTTTCGCCCTTGCATACACAAGTAGGCTGTTAACATTGGACAACAATGTTATTTATAACCTTAGCATATGTCTATTCCTTTGACAATGACTCCTGCTGAAAATAGGCATAAATAAGGCTCGCTAATTTTGTAGGCATTCCGGCTTCTTGTAAAGCTAGCTCACTAGCTTCGCGTATTTTCTTAACAGAGCCAAAGTGTTTAAGTAACTGTTGTTTTCGTTTGGGACCGACACCCTCAATTTGATCCAGCACAGATTGAATGGCATGCTTCTCATGTTGTTGGCGCAGGAATGTAATCGCAAAACGATGGACTTCATCTTGAATTCGTTGTAACAAATAAAAACCATCACTTGTCCGTTTTAAGGCAATAACTTCAGGCGGATCGCCAAATAAGAGCTGAGATGTATTATGTTTGTCATCCTTTGCTAAACCAGCTATTGGTATGACCAGTCCGAGCTCATCTTCTAATACTTCACGCGCTACTTCCATTTGCCCCTTACCACCATCAATCAGGACAAGATCTGGTAGCGGCAGTCCTTCCTTCAAAACACGCGTATAGCGTCGGCGGATTACCTCTTGCATAGCACCATAATCATCATGCTTAGCTGCTGTACGGGTTTTATATTTGCGATATTCCTTTTTGGCGGGCTTGCCATCAATGAAAACAACCATTGCTGATACCGCGTCCGTTCCATGCATATGACTATTATCAAAAGCTTCAATTCGTAATGGTGACGAAATGCCCAATGCATCACCAAGTGCCTCACAAGCACCTATAGTACGTTCTTCCTGTCGTTCTATGAGCTGGAATTTAGCTGCCACTGCAATCTCAGCATTTTTCGTCGCTAAATCCACCAACTCCTTTTTTTGGCCTCTTTTTGGTGTGAGTACTTTAATGCCTAGCAATTCCGTTAAAATGGCACCATCAATTGTTTGCGGAATAAAAACTTCTTTCGGCTTAATATGTTCTGGTTTTTCATAAAACCGTCCAACAAATGTTAAAAACTCTTCCTCTGCGTCTTGATAGATCGGGAAAATAGAAACGTCACGTTCTATAAGTTTACCCTGCCGAACAAAGAAAACCTGAACACACATCCACCCCTTTTCCACGGCATACCCAAAGACATCGCGGTTAGTTGTATCACTTGATACTATTTTTTGCTTCTGCATGACCGTATCAATGTGGGCAATTTGATCACGAAACTCCTTTGCACGTTCAAACTCCAAGTTTTCGGCAGCCGCAAGCATTTTTACTTCAAGCTCCTTTTTGACTGCCTCAACACCACCATTAAGAAACTTCGTCATATCCTCAATCATTTCTTGATAAACGTGACCCTCAATTTCTTTAACACAAGGTGCTATGCATTGACCCATGTGATAATACAAGCAAACTTTAGAAGGTAGTTGTACACATTTTCGTAGTGGATATAAGCGGTCCAGCAGCTTTTTCGTTTCACTTGCCGCATAGGCATTGGGATACGGTCCAAAATATTTAGCCTTATCTTTTTTTACTTTACGTGTCGTAATAAGACGAGGATGTTTTTCATTCGTAATTTTTAAATATGGATATGTCTTATCATCTGTCAACATGACATTGTATTTTGGGTCATGCAGTTTAATAAGATTCAGCTCTAAAATAAGTGCTTCAATATTAGATGATGTCACGATATACTCAAAATCTTCTATTTCGCTTACAAGTCGTTGCGTTTTACCTTCATGTGTTCCAGTAAAGTAAGAACGCACTCGATTTTTCAGTACTTTCGCTTTACCGACATAAATGATGGTTCCCTGTCGATCCTTCATCAAATAGCAGCCAGGCTGATCTGGTAGAATATCAAGTTTACGTTTGATTAAATCGTTCATTACCTACCTGCCCCCTACGTAAAATTCCCTTCAATGAATCTTTTATTTTTCTTTTATTATATAACGAAAAAAAGCCGAACACATCAATTGATGGCTCGGCTTTTGTGAACTTCATTCATTACGCATGTTTTGCGATAAATGCTTCTAAAGCTTCTTTAGGTTGGAAACCTACAGTTTTGTCAACTAATTCTCCATCTTTAAATAATAATAATGATGGGATTGACATGATTTGGTACTCAGCAGCAGTACCTTGGTTGTTGTCTACGTCAACTTTTACAATTTTAGCCGCACTACCTGCAGCGTCCATTTCTTCAAGAACTGGCCCAATCATTTTACAAGGTCCGCACCAAGCAGCCCAAAAGTCTACTAGTACTAACCCTTCTTTAATATCGTTGTGGAACGTAGCATCTGTTGCATGTACAATTGCCATTTGAAATCCTCCTTAAACTTACTATGTTTGTAGTATAGCATGGATAAATTCACTTGAGCGAACAATCTGCCTGCAATGTATTTTTTATGAAAAACCGTGTCGAAAAATTAAACGACGTCGATTAATTTGTTTGATAACGACCTTTCCATAAATAAGTTAACGTAATGAAAATGTAGATTGCTAATGTAATACCTGTCACGATTATCGATGTGGTAAAAATAATACCAATTAAGATGGTACTTAACGCAATAATCGCTATCCAAGTTGTATAAGGGTACCATTTCACTTCATACACACTTGTGTTGGTTGATTGTTTTTTTCTAGATTTTAGATGAGCTATAGCAATAATTAACCAAATAAATAACACCGTGTATCCAAGTGATCCCATCAGAAAATCAAAGGTCTTGCTTCCTGCATATAACGAAAGGATGACACCTAAATATAATGCTAATGTACACATCAAAATCGCATACACGGGAACATTCCTTTTGGACAATTGGCCAAAAATTTTAGGAACACGTCCATCTACAGCTTGTGTATACAGTACACGTGATGAGCCATAAAGGCCAGAATTCATAGAAGAAATAATGGCAAGTAATACTACTGCGTTCATAATATGATCTGCGCCAGGAATTCCGATCATTTTAAATACCATTACAAATGGACTTTCAGGCACACCATTCACTTCACTCCAAGGAATCAAACTAACGATAATAAAGAACGGCAGCAGATAGAAGGTAACAATACGCACCAATGTACTACGTACAGCTTTTGGTACTACTTTTTCAGGGTTTTTCGTTTCAGCTAATGTAATCCCAATGATTTCTGTTCCACCATAAGAATAGATCACCACAAGCATAGCAGCAATTAATCCCTTTGATCCATTTGGGAAAAAACCACCATGGGATGTTAAGTTAGAAAAACCTACAGCACTATGATGACCAAATGAGACAAGCAGTAAAATAAGTCCTGCAATGATGAATACAATAATAACAGTAATTTTAATCAATGCTAGCCAGTATTCCGTTTCAGCAAAAATCTTTACGGATAACAGATTAATGGCTGTCACTAACACCGAAACAGACAGGGCCAAAATCCAAATTGGGTATTGTGGTAACCAATATTGAATAAAAATAGCGGCAACTACAGATTCTGCTGCAATATTTAAAACCCACATTTTCCAATAGATCCAATCTAGAAAATAAGCTGGATATTTACCTAAGACAGATTCAACTAAATCTCTAAACGTTCTTGCATCTTTATTGCGAACAGCCATTTCTGCAAGACCTTGCATAACAAATAATAAAATAATGCCCCCTAATAAATAAGCAATGAGCACCGATGGCCCTGCCATATCAATGGCTGCACTACTTCCTTTAAATAACCCTGCACCAATGGCACCACCTAATGCCATCATCGTGATGTGACGTGAGGTCATTGTTCGTTTTAATTGTTGTTGATTGTTCTTTTCCACTTTCTTACCTCCTAAAAATCAAAAAGGCATACCGTCTGTTCCTTCATCATCAAATGAAAGAAGAGACGATATGCCATAAGCAAACCGCGGTACCACTCTAATTGGTTCTTTAAGAACCCAACTTAAAAACCTTGTAACGAAGGTTAACCGTCAAACAAATAGAATAATCTGATAATTCCATTTATCTTACCACTCCTAGGCAAGTTCAAAGTCTTATTGGACTGCGTTGCACCAACCCGCAGCTCTCTTTACCGAATAATGAGCTTTTACTACTCCTAATCTTTGCGTTTAAAAACATTATTATTGAAAATTTAATGATTATTCAACACTATAATGGCTTCTGTTAATTATGTCAATATTTTATTTTGCAATAATTTTCAAATAGTACTTCTTGCTTTGTGAAATTAAAAAAGCAGGAAGGATCACCCTTCCTGCAATAACCTTTAAGCATTCACTTTTAAAGCTTTAAATTCTTCAATTAAAAGCGGAATCACTTCAAATAAATCTCCAACAATTCCGTAGTCCGCTACTTTGAAAATATTTGCTTCAGGATCTTTATTGATAGCAACAATCACTTTAGAATTTGACATTCCTGCTAAATGTTGAATAGCTCCAGAAATACCAGCTGCAATATAAAGATCCGGTGTTACTACCTTACCTGTTTGACCAATTTGAAGTGAATAGTCACAATACTCAGCGTCACATGCACCACGTGATGCTCCTACTGCACCGCCAAGTAAATCTGCAAGCTCTTTTAGTGGTTCAAAGCCTTCTTCAGATTTTACACCGCGACCACCAGCAACAACTACTTTTGCTTCTGATAAATCAACACCTTCTGAAGATTTACGAACAACCTCTTTAATAATTGTGCGAAGGTTTGTAATTTCTACAGTAATGGCAGAAACATCTCCTGTTTTACCGTCAACTTTTTCTAAAGGTGTAATGTTATTTGGACGAATAGATGCTAACACAATACCGTCTTTTACTTTCACTTTTTCAAAAGCTTTACCAGAGTAGATTGGTCGGGTGAATACAATATCATCGCCTGCACCCTCAATGGTAGTAACATCAGATACTAAACCTGCTTGTAATTTACTTGCGATTTTTGGTGATAAATCCTTACCATTTGCTGTATGGCCAAAGACAATGCCAGCTGGTTTTTCTTGCTCGATAACAGCTAGTAGTGCTTGACTATAGCCATCAGATGTATATTGTTTTAAATGTGGGTGTTCCACTGTCACAACGCGATCAGCACCATATTCAAATAATGGACCTGTTAAATTTACTACAGCATCCCCTAAAAGTACCCCTACAACCTCGCCGCCATCAGCGATTTGTTTTGCAGCTGCAATTGCTTCGAAAGAAACATTACGTAAGCTTCCTTCACGAACTTCACTTAATACTAATACTTTTTTTGACATAGCATATTCCCTCCGTTACCCTTTAAGATTCGATTAACATCATCAAATTTTTAAACTACTTTTGCTTCTGTGTGAAGTAGATTTACCAGTTCTTTTACTTGTGCAGAAAGGTCACCTTCAAGTATGCGGCCTGCTGCTTTTTGAGCTGGTAAGAAGATGTCTACAGTTTCAATCTTCACTTCTACATCGTCTTCATCGATATCTAAATCATCTAGCTCAAGCTCTGCAAGCGGTTTCTTTTTCGCTTTCATGATACCTGGTAGAGATGGATAACGCGGCTCATTTAAACCTTGTTGAGCTGTTACTAACAGCGGTAAAGAAGTCTCAATTACTTCTGAGTCTCCTTCAATATCACGAACAATTTTTGCAGAAGTTCCGTCAATTTCAAGTTTCGTGATCGTTGTTACAAAATTAATATCTAGCAAGTCTGCAACACGTGGACCCACTTGACCAGAACCACCATCAATCGCAACATTTCCTGTTAATATTAAATCAGCATCTTTATCTTTTAAGTATTCTGCCAAAAGATAAGCAGCTGCATTTTGGTCTAATTCATCTAAATCATCTTCAGTATTGATGAGCACCGCTTCGTCTGCACCCATTGCTAGTGCTGTACGTAATTGCTTCTCTGCATCCTCGCCACCAATTGTCACCACAGTTACTTTTCCGCCAGCAGCGTCACGCACTTGGATTGCTTCTTCGATGGCATATTCATCGTAAGGGTTGATAATGAATTCTGCGCCATCCTCTTGGATTTTCCCACCCGACACAACGATTTTTTCTTCTGTATCAAACGTACGTTTAATTAATGCAAAAATGTTCATATATCCATACCTCCTGGAACGTTTTATAATTCTAAGTAAACTTATAAATATTATATATATTTAGTTTCAATAACATCGATAACATGCTTGCACGTTGCTATCGACATATGGGAAAATTATTTGCCAGTAAACACAGGCTCACGCTTTTCAATGAATGCTTGAATACCTTCTTTTGCATCTTCTGTGACGAATACTGTCCCAAAGGATTTCGCCTCAGCTTCAATACCTTCATAAAATGAAGCATGCTTTGCATATTGCAATGTTTGAATAGCTGCTTTTAAAGCAATTGGACTCTTCTTGGCAATACTCTTAGCAATTTTTAACGTTTCCTCTAACAATGTCTCATCTGAGAATGCACGGTTTGCTAAGCCCCATTGCACAGCTTCTGTACCAGATATCGGCTCACTCGTAAACATCATTTCAGCAGCCTTTGCTACACCAACATAACGTGGTAAGCGTTGCGTACCGCCAAAGCCAGGAATAAGACCTAATTGTAACTCAGGTAAACCTAGTTTCGCTGATTCCGTAACAAAACGCATATGACAGCTCATCGCTAATTCAAGTCCACCGCCTAATGCTGCACCATGAATAGCTGCAATAATTGGCTTAGAGAATGATTCCACACGCTCAAATACTTGCTGTCCATTGCTAGCTAGCTTCGTAAATTCTTCTCCAGATTCTACCCCAGTAAATTCTTTAATATCTGCACCCGCAGAGAAGAAACGGCCTTCACCATGAAGTACAAGGACTCTTACAGCATCATCATGTTCTACAGCATCCAGCACAGAATTTACTTCTGCAATAATACCGCGAGATAATGCATTTGCTGGTGGACGTGCAATTGTAATATTTGCTACTCCATCTTCCACTTTCCAACTTAGAAATTCCATTTCTCCACATCCTTTTAAGCTTTAATGCCGTTCAGGATTAATGCCTGAACCTTTGGAACTTGTTCCATCAAATCATATCGATAGTCATTCATAACCCACGACGTAATAGTTTCATCAATTGTTCCAAAAACCATTTGACGTGCCAAGCGTACATCCATCGTTTGATTGAACTCACCTGAAAGCATACCTGCGATTAAAATTTGATCAAGTAAATGTAAATACTCACGTAATACCGAATTAATTTTTAGTCGTAAGTCTTTGTTTGATTGGCGAAGCTCTAATTGTGTGACGGTTGCTAGGTATCGATCTGTCGCTAGAACATTAAAATGATTTTCAATCATTCGGGAAAGTTTGTCTCTAGACGTATTCCCATTTTCTATTATATCTTGTAATGACTCTACAAAAACAGCCATTTTTTCATTAAAGACAGAAATTAATATATCTTCTTTATTTTTAAAATATAAATAGATTGTTCCATCGGCCACCCCTGCCTGTTTGGCGATTTTCGATACTTGCGCTTGGTGATACCCATTCTCGGCAATAACGATGACAGCTGCATCAATAATTTGCTTATATTTTGGCTTATCTCGTTTCACTTTTATATCACCACCTAAAAAACATGCGCACGTCAACATAATCAATATGACGTGAGAACCTAAAAAAAATATGAAAATATGAATGGTCATTCATTCATATTTTCATATTATATTTTACATCATTGCTTGTCAATACTTTAACACGTATTTATTTCGCTTCTTTATTCGCCAATTTTGTTTTTTCTTCTTCCACTAATGTGCGGCGCAAAATTTTCCCAACAGCTGTTTTTGGTAGCTCATCTCTAAACTCATAATAGCGCGGAACTTTAAATGCCGCTAGATGCTGACGGCAATATTTATTTAATTCGTCTTCCGTAATCGAATATCCTTCTTTTAAAACAATATAAGCTTTTACCGTTTCTCCTCGATAAGGGTCAGGTATACCTGCTACAACACATTCTTGGATTTCTTCGCATTCGTATAATATTTCTTCAACTTCACGAGGGTAAATATTAAAGCCTCCAGCTATAATCAAATCTTTTTTACGATCCACTACATAGAAAAAGCCTTGCTCATCCATATAACCAAGATCCCCTGTTAAAAACCAGCCATCTACAAATGTAGCGGCAGTATCCTCCGGGCGATTCCAGTAACCCTTCATCACTTGTGGCCCTTTGACTGCAATTTCACCAACTTCTCCAATTGACAATTCTTCGGTATCCCCTGTGCGCAAAATAACTACTTCTGTATTTGGCCAAGGTAAACCAATCGAGCCAATCACCCTCTTGCCCCAAATTGGAGTAGCATGTGTCACTGGTGAGGTTTCAGTTAGCCCATAGCCTTCTACTAATTTTCCACCAGTAACCGCTTCAAACTTCTCTTGTACCTCAATTGGCAGTGAAGCTGAACCACTTAGGCAGGCCTTAATGGATGATAAATCGTAATTTGCAATGTCTGGGTGATTTAATAAACCGATATATAAGGTTGGCGCACCAGGGAAAAGTGTTGGTTTTTGTTTATCGATTGTTTTTAACGCCGTTTCAGCATCAAATTTCGGTAAAAGCACCATTTTATTTCGGGTGAAGACTGATAACAGCATAACAGTTGTCATACCATAAACGTGGAAGAAAGGAAGGATACCCATAATGGTTTCTTCACCATGTACACATTTATACATCCATGCATCACACATTGCCGTATTAGCAATTAAATTTTTATGGGTTAGCATGACTCCTTTCGGGAATCCGGTTGTTCCACCTGTGTATTGGAGTAATGCTAGATCTTCTTCAAAATCGAAAGGAATATGATCAATCACCTTGATTGGTGCACAGCGCATTATTTCTGAAAACAAATGATTTTGTCCACTATGCTCAACCTTGACACTAAAGCCATACTGCTTTTTTTGAATAAATGGATAGACTAAATTTTTTGGGAATGGTAAATAATCTTTGATTGCTGTCACAATGACATTCTCTAGGGCTGTCTCTTTTATAATTTTCATGACTCTTGGATACAAAATATCCATCACAAGAATAACCTTTGCACCCGAATCAGCCATTTGATATTGAAGCTCACGTTCAGTATAAAGTGGATTTGTTTGTACAACAACAGCACCTGCATACATGGCACCGTAGTAAGCGATTACACTTTGTGGCGAATTAGGCAACATAATAGCCACCCGATCTCCCTTTTCCACACCTAATGATTGTAAATAGTTTGCGAACCTTAAAGCAGATTCATATAGTTCGGTGTACGTCAAATCCTTTCCCATAAAATGAATCGCTACTTTTGATGGATTCTTTTTATAGGCGCGTGTCAAAAACTCTTGCACTGGAATTTCCTCAAACGTTAAAGACGATGGTACTTCTTCAGGATAATTTGCTAGCCATGGTTTTGCTGTCATACGTCCTCTCCCCTTTGTCCCAAACTTTGTCAATTCTTAATTTTATTATAATGAAAAAGAAAAACAGTTTCAAACAGAAAATAGAAAATAAATGCATTTTCGATTAATTATTATGCATTTCACAACATTAATATGACTGATTCTAAATAGGATTTAAATGGTTAGACCTAGTGAATACTCATTCATTCTCTTGTTTTTCAGATTAAAATATATATGCATATTTCTATATTTGAAAAACAATTTTTTCTTTCAAAAATAGGAGAATTTTAATAGAGTTTAGTAGAATTCTTTGCAAATTGAAGCCATGCGAAAAAAACAAAATAAAAACGCACCCTTTTAAAAGGATGCGTTTATGCGTTTAAATAGTCATCATATAGTAGACGCCCACTGCTAAAAATGCGATACAGACAACGATTAATACCTTTGCTAATTTTTCCATGTCATGACACTCCTATGCAATACTTGCCCCAATTACAAACGATAGACCGACTGAAATGGTAAAGGAAATGAAACCAACTGAGCGATTATCATTGGCAATCTCTTGATCAACATTAAAACGAGGTGTCATAAATTCAAATAAGAAATATGCAACGATCAACAGCGTAAAACCAAAAAGTCCCCAGCCAATCATTTCACTTAAAGTACTATGACGCGCAATGGAAAAACGAAATATATTGCAAATACCTAGTATTTTCCCACCTGTTGCAAGTGCCACAGCAACATTACCTTTTTTTATTTCTTCCCAATTTTTATATTTCGTAACGACTTCGAACAATGCCATCGAGACGACTAAACATAACACAACAACACTAAAATATCCTGCCGTTTCGATAATTGGATATCGCCAAAAGCCAGAATTCAGCATTTTTCTCCGTCCCCTTTATAGCTTATTTCAATTCAACAACTGTGACGCCTAAGCCCCCCTCGCCGGCTTCACCAAAACGGAAGGATTTCACGCGCTTGTGCTTTTTCAAATAGCTTTGAATACCTTGACGTAAAGCACCTGTACCAACACCATGAATAATAGATACACGACCATAATTAGCGAGTAAAGCGTCATCAATATACTTTTCCGTCCTTAAAATCGCATCCTCATAGCGCTCACCGCGCAAATCCAATTCTAATTTTACATGGCTACTTCGATTTTTCACGCCAGCTGTTCGTACTACAGCCTCTTTTTCAGGTTTAATATATTCCAAATCACTATCTGCGATTTTCATCTTTAAAATCCCCATTTGGACAACCCATTCAGCATTCGAAACTTTTTCTAACAAAGTACCTCTTTGACCATAGCTTAACACCTTTACCTCGTCTCCGACAACTAAGTTTTGTGCACGGGCTTTTACTTGAGCTGCTTTTTTTAGCACTTTATTGTTTTCAATTGGTGTCGCTTCTTCCAAACGTTTACGCGCTTCAATCAGTTCATGCTCTTTAACAACTTGGTCAGCATTTTTACGCATTTCTCGCAGCTCAGCAATAATTCCTTCCGCTTCACTTTTCGCTTCATCCACAATTTTACGAGCTTTTTCTTTAGCTTTCTTATCAAGCGCCTCTTTACGCTCTTCATAGGCTTGCAGTTTATCTTGAAGCTCTTTACGTAAGTTCTCCGACTCTAACAATAATGCATGGGAACGCTCTGCATCATCTTCAGATTGACGACGTGTTTGCTCTAACGAAGCAATCATCGATTCAACCTCATGTCGGTCGGTTCCTGTAAAGCCTTTCGCACGATCGATAACGGATTCTGGTAGACCAAGGCGACTTGAGATTTCAAATGCATTGGAGCGCCCAGGTACACCAATCAGCAGACGATAAGTTGGACTCAATGTTTCAATATCAAATTCTACACTGGCATTGGCAACACCTGGTCGATTATAGCCATATGCTTTAAGCTCAGGATAGTGGGTTGTTGCCATGACACGAGCACCACGACCATGCACCTCGTCTAAAATAGAAATGGCTAAGGCAGCCCCTTCTTGTGGATCAGTACCTGCTCCTAGCTCATCAAAAAGAACAAGTGACTCATGATCAAATTGTTGTAAAATGTCAACGATATTGACCATATGAGATGAGAATGTTGAAAGTGATTGTTCAATAGATTGCTCATCCCCAATATCAGCAAACAGTTGTTTAAAAACAGCGAGCTGAGATCCATCCAATGCTGGTACAGGTAACCCAGCTTGAGCCATTAATGTACACAAGCCTACTGTTTTTAATGTTACTGTCTTACCACCAGTATTTGGACCTGTAATGACAATTGCCGTGATGTCTTTACCAAACTCAATATCATTTGGCACAGCTGTATCTATTGGTAACAGAGGGTGGCGTGCCCGAACAAGGCGAATATGGCCATCCTGATTCATTTTAGGCATTGTACATTTATTGGCTTGTCCATATTTGCCCTTAGCTAAAATGACATCGATATCTCCTAAAACCCTCACTAAGTTAAATAAATCTGATGCTACTTCTTGCACCATTGCACTTAATGTTAGTAAAATCCGCTCGATCTCAGCCTGTTCTTTCATTTTCAAGCGATGAATTTCATTATTTGCTTGTACGATAGAATCCGGTTCAATGAATAATGTTTGACCAGAAGAAGATTGGTCATGTACGATTCCGCCATAATGATGACGATATTCTTGCTTCACGGGAATGACAAAGCGATCATTCCGAATTGTGACCAGCATATCAGATAGCATTTTCGATGCATTACTGCCACGGATCAAGCTCTCCAATTTAGAACGCACCCTTGCTTCCTCAGCACGTAAGGATTGGCGAATTGACCGTAATGTTGGACTTGCCGAATCTAAAACAGCCCCGTTATCATCAATACAGTTATTTATTTCATGTTGCAACCCTGTTAATACAGGTATCATTTCCTTCTTGGCGATGAAATGTGGAATCTCAATCACTTCATCGGCTTCTAAATCCTCAATAAAATTGCGAAGAATTCTACTAGCTCGAATTGTACTGGATATTTCCATTAGCTCTACCGCTGCTAACATGCCTCCTATTTGGGCACGTCTTGCAGATGGTCGTACGTCAAATATCCCACCCATTGGTACATTACCTTTAACACGTAAAATGGATAAACCCTCATCCATTTCCTCTAATAATTGTACTACTTTATCAAAATCAGTTTGTGGTACAAGCTCCTCGATGGCAGATTTCCCAATTGAAGAAGTGCAAAAGGAAGCCACTTGCTGTCGTACTTTATCGTATTCTAGTGTTTTCAATGCGCGTTCTGCAATCACTGAGAACACCTCCTCAACCTATTTATTTCGTCGTATGAACGCCTCAAATTGTTCACGCGTCCATGTATTCACAATCATCTCTTTCGGTATCCATGCTCTATTCGCATAGCGAACACCAATATCCATAAAACGTAAATGGGCCATATCATGCGCATCTGTATTAATAGCTATCGGTACACCTGCTGCTATAGCCATTTCTAAATGTTCAACACATAAATCAAGACGATACGGGTTCGCATTTAACTCTAAAATTTTACCATATTCCTTCGCCCAAGCAATTAACTGTTGCATATCAGGATTATAGCCATCGCGATCCTCAATAATTCGCCCCGTTGGATGGGCAATCATATGGACGTACGGATTTTGCATAGCAGTCAGTAGGCGTGCCATAATTTTATCCTGTGATTGTGTAAAACTAGAATGTATAGAGGCAATTACAAAATCTAATTCTCGCAAGACTTGATCATCGTAATCTAGAGAACCGTCAGGTAAAATATCCATCTCTGTCCCTTTAAACAAATGAAATTCTGGATGTGCTTCATTAAACGCCTCAATTTCCACTCGCTGATTTTCTAAACGCGCAGGCGTTAATCCATTTGCGACTTTTAGAAATTGAGAGTGGTCCGTAATAACGCTATATTGATAGCCACGCGCCAGCAATGCCTTGCCCATTTCTGCAACAGAGTATGCACCATCTGACCACGTCGTATGCATATGCAAATCTGCCTTAATATCCTCAAGTTGAACTAATTTTTGAATATCTTCTGTTTTGTCAAATTCCAATTTGCCTGTACGTAAGCTTGGTGGAATCCAAGGTAAATCAAAATGAGCAAAAAACGCCTCCTCATCTTGAAACGTCAAAACAGTACCATCTTCCTGCTCCACACCATATTCACTTATTTTTTCACCTCGCGCTTTTGCAAGTTGACGCATACGAACATTATGGTCTTTAGAACCTGTAAAATGATGCAAGGCGGTCGCATATTCTTTGTCCTTCACTAAGCGAAAATCAACACTGACTGGCTCATCTAAGTCTAAAATTACCGAAATTTTTGTATCTCCAGCTGCAACAGTTTCTTGAACCACTAACGTGTTTAATAATTTTTCACGGACTGCCTCAACCGCTTCTGTCACTACAATAAAATCAATATCTTTACTAGTTTCAGCTGCCCGACGGAAACTTCCAGCAACAGAAAAACGTTCCACTTCCTCCATACTATCTAGAATGGCCTCTATTTGTAAAACCACAGGCTCTAGTTGCCAAATTGGTAGACGTTCAGAGCGATTAGCTAGATTGGCAAGTTCCTTTAAAATTTTCTCCTCTGTTTTAGCAGCAAAGCCAGATAATTCACGAACTTTGCCTGCTTCACAAGCTACTTTTAAACTTTCTGCTGAGTCGATGCCAAGCTCTTGGTGAAGCTTGGCAATCTTTTTCCCACCTAAGCCTGGCAACTTTAACAATGGCAATAACCCTTTAGGTACAATCTCTTCTAGTTCTTTCAACAAACTCGACTCACCCGTTGCCATCAAATCCTCAATAACAGCAGCCGTCCCCTTGCCGATACCCTTAAGTTTTGTGACATCATCCATTTCACTTAATGACCGTTCGTCTCCCTCTAGTGCTGCAGCCGCTTTTCGAAAGGCAGATACCTTGAACGGATTTTCACCTTGTAATTCCATATATAAAGCAATTTTTTCGAGCGTGCGAATAATGGTTTTTTTATTCATCGGTAATTCCTCCTATCGTAAAAACACTTCTCTCAAAACAGAGAGAAGTGCATAGTTGCTATTGCATATAAATATACCACCAGTTTTGGAACATCTTTGTAATGATTGGTGTATGCTCCAAAATAAGACCACTTAACAATGACTTCGACATTAAATTTTGAATACTATCAATAGGCAGTAGGGCACACACATACAGCAAAATAAACATAATTAAATAGTTTTCAATCATGCCGAATAGAGCACCAAGCCAACGATTTACTGTGTTCAGCACAGGTAAATACGCGATAAAATCAAAAATTGATGCCACAATTTGCAATGTTATTTTTACAGCAAAGAAAATTACCGCAAATGCAATCACACGATAGAATGTGCGGTCTAAATCTAAACTGTCAATCACGACACCAAGACTACCTGTATCAGTGACCCCTGGGTATGGAACCCAAAATACAAATTTTTGTGCTAATGGCTTATAATAAATATACGCAACAATTAGGGCTACCACAAAGCTGACAATGTGCATCATTTGTACAATGAAACCACGTTTTGCACCAACACCAATTCCAGCTAAAAGTACCACTAATATGATTAAATCTAACATTCTCTTCAACCCTTTAATTTTTTCAATTCTTCTTCTAGTTGCTCCAACTGTTCTTTTAATAATAAATAATCATGTACAGTATTTACTGCTGTCAGAACAGCAAGTTTTGTGCTATCAAGTGAGGGATTATGTACGTTCATCTCGCGCATACGGTCATCAACAATCGAAGCAACAAGTCGCATATGGCCCATGGATTCCAAGCCGACCATTTTATATGTATGACCATATATTTCCACAGAAATTTTATTCTTTTCTTGTTTTTCCATAGTCGCACCCTCCTATAAATTCGATACACACAAGATTTTTTTGACTTGCAAGCACCATTACACAAAAAAGCTATTTATTATCATACCATGAAAGGTATAAAATTGTGAACAATGAGGACAGAAAGGATCGATTAAATGTCAAATATTGTACTTACCATTTCAACAAATATTCAAAAAGAGGTGATGGCTTACTATGCATCCAACTATATTGAACGAAAGGCTCCTGGTGTAATCTTCGCCGCAAAACTACCAGATACCTCCATAACAATGTATAAATCAGGAAAATTAATGTTTCAAGGTGGAGGAGCCGAACGCGAAGCTGCCCGCTGGGGAATTATCGAAAAAACAACGAGTCAGAAATCATCAACGATCGGAGCAAAGGGTGATACACTACCCGACCAATTCGCCACTATGTCTGTATTAGGCTCAGATGAAACAGGCACAGGTGATTATTTTGGACCTATCACAGTAGCAGCAGTGTATGTTCCTGCATCCAAAATTGAACTTATCAATGAGCTTGGTGTCAAAGACTCAAAAATGTTAACCGATGACTACATGCGGAAAATTGCTCCTGATTTACGTGCAGCTTGTGTCCATAGTGTCCTCGTCTTACGCAATGATAAATATAATAACTTACAAGCAAAGGGCTATTCCCAAGGGAAAATGAAAGCCATGATGCACAACAAGGCACTTCAAAATACACTAGTGAAAATGGCACCCGAAAAACCTGAATTTATTTTAATCGACCAGTTTGCAGAACGTGGTGTCTATTACAATTATTTAAAAAATGAACGAGAAATTGTTCAAGAAAACGTGTATTTTTCTACAAAAGCCGAGCAATTACATGTAGCCGTGGCTACAGCATCCATTCTAGCTCGTGCTGCGTTTTTAAAGGAGATGGATCGTCTAAGTAATATAGCAGGCCTAGAATTGATGAAAGGGGCCTCAAATAAGGTAGATGTGCAAGCGGCACGAATTTGGCGTAAACAGGGTGAGGAATTTCTACGCTCGATAACAAAATGGCATTTCGCTAATACAGAGAAAGCACGGAAGATGATTTAGACAAACCATTCTCTCTTGGTATTTCGAGGCTAAGTTGCCCTCCTAACAAAAAAAGACTGTCTAGTTAGACAGTCTCAGATTGTAGACAAAAGCCATCGAGAAGTTCACTCTCGATGGCGCTTTTGTCATTTTTCTTTCTCTTTCATTTTCAATATTTGGTAAATCAATGCC
>NZ_KQ465142.1 GCF_001308875.1 Lysinibacillus sp. ZYM-1
TGAAATTAATCTTATGAATAAGTGATAGATAAATACAAAGTGGTGATATTCTACCCGAAAGGGTTGGAAAGTCATTTACACAAAAATATTGACGCTCCCCACCATAACTAAAGTTAAATAAATTAATTCTTAATTAAAATCATATTTATCGAGGTTATAAATAGATGAAGCTATATATTCTGTAACAAGATATGTAATGACCTCTATACCATTGCTATTAAATTGACGATGTTGCATTACAGTTTTCAAAATAGTAAATTTTTCACCGTTGCTACCTACTCCAAAAAATATCTCTTCATTCCCATCGTAATTATTTCTGTTAGTAAGTAGGTATCTCAATGTTAACTTAGTTTCTTCCCATATTAACTCACCTTCAAAAACTTCTGCAAAATTAGATGTTTTGGAGAGTACGCATTTCAATGTAAATTCTCCAATATTTTGAAGATTATTCAATTTTCCCATTCTATTGCCCTCCTAAATGAAGAAAATAATTAATGTTTCTATTTGACTTTTTCCACACACATTTTTTCATAATTCTATAAAAAAGGACATTATCCTTTAAATTTATTAATATTTTACATTGACAATTTTCCAAAGTTCCACAATCATGAAGCCGAGATAAGGAAAACGGCTTGGTGCTGATTTCGGTTGCCTACGTTAGAGACTCAAAAAAGAATCAACTAACATAGACAGCCGATTCCATGAATCCTCAATTAAGGTATCCGTATTGTATGCCCTTGTTTAATCGTGATCCTTTCGAATCAATACACGTAGTTTCTACTTCTGCCCCCGAAACGTCTTGTAATCCGTCTACATACCCTTTGTATGTATCGTAAATGCTTATCCTACTGTTATGAGGAATTCGGCAACAATTACAATATATCGTGTACCCTGCGCGACCATAGCCACTCAGACCTTCCACTCCTGACCGATTATGTGCGTCAACCACATTCAGACACTACGAAAAACAAGGAACTCGCATAATGTGTCCTAGCCGAATTTACTGCGTTGGCTCTGCGTAACCTGACGTGTTTTTTAATGACGCTTAACGGCTTCTCGTCAATGAGCGTTCCTAAAAAAGACAATAGGAAAGCAGACCTTTGCATTTTACGTTTTTTCGAGGTAAAATGAAGGCATATAATCGCTCATATTCAGTTATGGGTGAACACTATCGCTGGCAAGCAATTAGTGTATTCGTTTAAGAAGTCGTTAGTGCTACGAACACTAGCGGCTTTTTTCTGTTTAAATATCTAAGTTCAAGTGGACTATGCTGTCGGTATTTCTTCATCACTTCCTTATCAGCAAAATCTAAATAAATCTGAGCAGTAATATCAACGTTGGCATGACCCAGCAAACGAGATAAGGTTGCTAAATCGCCGCCATTAACTAAGTACCGTTTCGCAAAATTATTACGAAGTAAGTGAGGTGTCACTTGTAGCCCCACGTCTTTACTCCGCAGTCTAAAAGAACGTTCTACTCCTTCAATTCGTAATTTCGATCCTCTATTCGTTGGAAAGACATAAATACTATCCGAATAACGATCCTTGTAAGCTAACCATGACCTAAGATGTTTACGCGTCTTTTCTGAGTAGTAAACGAATCGTTGCTTACTATTCTTTGTCTTGCGTAATAACAACGCATTCCCTCGCAAATCTATATCAGATGCTACAACTTCCAACAATTCTCCTATTCTTGCTCCAGTATCAAAGATTAATCGAGCTATTACCCAATCACGATATTGATCGAATTTCGTAACGTCGAAGGAACGGAAAAACTGCTTCAATTCATTATCCTCGAGCATTACCTTGATTTTCCTCTCCGGTTTCACATTTTTTAAATCCTTCAAAGGATTGCTCCGTATTAGTTGTTCTGAATATAAGTGTGAATAAAATGCTTTTATGTTACGTACATAATTCGCAATTGTCGTTTTACTTACCGGCTTGCCAAAATCGCTACGTCGTTCTGGATAGTTTACAGGCGTTTCAGCAGCGCTTATCTCGAACTTGCCTCTTTCTTCAATTGACCGAATATAAGCCCGTATATGCTCCGCCTTGACGCTTTTAACGTCATTTATTTCAAAGTTATCCAAAAGATACCTCGCAAATAGTTTAAGCGTTTGTTCATACGATTTTAGCGTTTTGGATGAAAGACCCTTCGCGGAACAATCCAACATATAACGGTCAATTTCGATTAAAAATGGACTTATAGACATAAAAAATACGCCCCCTCAAACAGTCGGCATAAACTGTCTAAAAAGGCGTTATAATTTTCGCTATATAAGCGTTATCTATTTTGGGTTTACCGGTCATTCTCCACTAAGCCACACGCTTAAAACCTTGATATAGCGCGTTTAGCTAGCCATCATATCGATGCGGATTTTGTCTGCGATCATAGCAATGAATTCGCTATTTGTTGGCTTGGACTTCAAATGATGGACTGTATAGCCAAACATCGACGAAATGGATTCATAATTGCCACGATTCCACGCCACTTCGATAGCATGACGAATCGCACGTTCAACGCGTGATGGTGTCGTATTGAATTTTTTCGCGATTTCTGGATATAAAATTTTTGTCACAGATCCTAATAATTCAATATCCTCAAATACCATTTGAATGGCTTCGCGTAAATATGAGTACCCTTTAATATGTGCAGGTACACCGATTTCTTTAATGATAGCTGTAATCGTGCTGTCTAATTGATGTTGATTTAATTTTTGTGGCACTGTTGGTTGTAAAACGCTTGTCTTTTTAGGAAGTGTCGCCTTCTGTCCAGCACAATGTAAAATCTTTTGCACTAATTGGTCAAATTCAAACGGCTTTAGCATGAAATAGGATGCCCCCAAATCTACTGCCTGTTTCATGACATCTTCTTGACCAAAAGCGGTTAACATAATTACTTGTACCGATGACATTTTCTCATTTTGATACATGGATTCTAAAACAGCTAAACCGTCAAGATGAGGCATTATTATATCTAGAAGTAAAATATCAGGTGTAAATTCCTCAAGCATTTGTAGACAAACTTTTCCGTTTGAAGCTGTCGCAATAATTTCTATTTCGGCATGCCCTTGAAAATACTGCTCCATTGTTTTTAATAACTCACGATTATCATCTGCAATCGCTACTTTTACCTTTGTCATTCCAATTCCTCCTTCTGGACTTGCTTTGAACACTCCAAAGCGTTAACCTAACACCTAAATGCCGTTTTTGGCACACTGTGGAATTTTCGACATTTTTGTTTTAAAAACCTTTTTCATTTCCAAAAATGAGTATGTAGTCCGATACTTTCTTTTTATATCGACAAGTTGCGCTAAATAGTTGCAAACTGTCGAAATGCTCTTATTACCTATTTTAGATAAAAAAACAAGATAAAACTACAGTTTTTTTAAATATCATGACTCCTTAAGGTTATTATTAGAAATACTTGTTGAATTCAAGATGTTTTTTTGAAATAAAGGTAAAAAACCGCTAGTCTCCTGCGGCACCTGCTCTGCCTACAGAAAAAAGCGGATTTTTACCAAATGCCATCTCCCTCTTCATTTTAGGAAGACTTTCTTAACATTTCAGCTACTGTTAGAGCTGCTCCCTTTTTTGGCTCCTCCACAAACATATGTGTCACAGCACCAACAAAACGACCGTCTTGAATGATAGGACTGCCACTCATTCCCTGCAAAATTCCACCTGTTTTTTCAATGAGCTTTTCGTCAGATACTATAAATTCAAGTCGTTCATTTTCAACCTTTGTAATTTCAATGGAAAAAGTTTCGACTTTTTTGCCTTCAATGGCTGTATAAATTTCAGCTTTCCCCGTTTTTATATCCTTTTCATGCATAATTTCAATCGCTTTGGGTAATCTTTGTTGATAGCCTTCTTCCCAACGACCAAAAATTCCATAAACGGTATTTTTATCTATACTGCCTAGTCGTTCTTGATGTTTTTCAATGGAGGATATTTTATAACCTGGTTGGCCTGGCATACTTTTACGGATTTGTTGAATTGAAGCTAAAAAAATGGAGCCAGCTCTAAATACAGGGGCTTCTTGTAGGGTTGAATCGACAATTTGATGACCTAGTGCACCATAGTTTTTTGTCTCTGGATCAATATAAGTCAGTGTTCCTACTCCATCTGTTTCATCTTTTAAAAAGGAAATGATATGCTCTGCTTCTTGGTTTTGTAATTCCAGTGTGACTTGTTTTCCTTCACTATTGATCGTCCATTTCTGTTGGCCTTCTTTAGCCATAGCTTGTTTGGCATCAGCAAGCGATTTTACAGGTATATCATTAATTTTTTCAATAACTGCGCCTCCTTTCATCCACTGATTGGAAGCTAAAAGCACATCATGCGCTACAAATACATGGGATAATTGAAGTTGGATTCCAATCGCTTCGCCCATTGGTATAAGCTTTTTGGCGGCTAAAGCTTGTATAGGCATCACTAACAAAAAGATGAGCATAGGCAAAATGACTAATTGACGCCAACGACGATTCATACGACACCTCCTTTTCATTTTTGTCTTTTTACTATGTGTTGTTGTGGCATTCTTATAAGCGGTAAATATTTGTGCAAAAAGAAAAAAACCAGAAACAGTATCAACTGTTCCTGGAATATGGTTAACGCATTTGTTTTTTGCGTTCTTCTGCCATTGTTAATAATTCGCTTGCATGCTGTAGCGTTAAAGCAGTGATTTCTGCCCCAGACATCATACGGCTTACTTCTTCAATCCTTGCCTGTTGATCAATTTCTGATAATGAAGTAAATGTTCGATCATGTTCGACTTCTTTTTTGATAAAGTAATGATGATCAGCCATGGCAGCAACTTGAGGTAAATGCGAAATACAAAGCACTTGGGAATTAATAGATACTGCTGCAATTTTTTCTGCAATGGCTTGTGCCACTCGCCCACTAACACCTGTATCCACTTCATCAAAAATAATCGATGTGATGCCATTTGAAGATGAGAAAATCGTTTTTAGCGCAAGCATCATTCGTGATAATTCTCCTCCAGAAGCAATTTTCGGTAAGGACTTTGGAGGTTCTCCAACGTTGGTAGAGATATAGAAAATAATTTGATCTTTTCCATTCGCATCGAAATAAGGTAATTCATCGAAATTGACAATAAATTTAGCTTTTTCCATATGTAATTCACGTAACTCTGCCATAATAGCTTCACTCAATTGTTGGGCAGCAGCCTTACGTACGGTTGAAAGTTCTACCGCAAGCTCGTTTAGGACCGATTCCATTTCGAGCACTCTTCGTTCTTTCACTTGCAAAATTTCATCTCGATTTAGCAGTTCATTTAACTCTGTTTTTATTTTTTCCAAATACGCAAAGATATCTTCCATAGTCGAACCATATTTGCGTTTTAAATTCTGGAATAACGCTAACCGTTGTTCCACTTCGTTTAAACGAGCTGGATCAAACTCTAATTCATCTAATACATTCTTGACCTGGTAAGCTGCATCTTGTAGCGCATAAAATGCCGTAGTCACTGCCTCCGATGCTTCTTTGAATTGCTCATCCACCGTTGCTGCGTCTTCCAAGGCACCCATTGCATTACCGATCCAATCAAGTCCCTTCGATTCGCCCTGAATAGCCTCATAGGCAGCACTAGAGCGCTCAAAAATTTTATTGAAGTTCATGAGGCGACGACGTTCATCCAGAAGCTCGTCTTCCTCACCTAGCTTTAAATTGGCTTCCTCTAGCTCTTTTATTTGAAACTGATACAAATCTATGCGTTGTGCCATCAATTGTTCATCGATGGATATGGAAGCTAAATCCTTTTTCAACAATCGATATTCTTCATACTGTTCGCTATATGTTTTATGAATAGGCATCAGCTGCTCTTCTGCAAACTGGTCGAGTAAATTGATATGCTGTTTTTCATCCATCAGCTCTTGGTTTTCATGTTGACCATGAATATCAATGAGGCTTCCACCAATTTCTCTCAGTACTGACAATGGCACAAGTTTACCATTTACACGGCAAATACTTTTCCCAGAATCATTTAAATCACGACGTAAAATAATTGTATCTTCCTCAATTTCAATGCCAGCTTCTTCTAATTTTTTCAGCACAGGGTGGGTTGAATTCGAAATTTGAAATAAGCCACCTAGTTCAGCTTTTCTTGCCCCATGACGAATAAATTCAGTATTTCCACGTCCACCGGCAAGTAAATGAACAGCATCAATGATAATCGATTTTCCAGCGCCCGTTTCCCCTGTTAGCACTGTCAAACCTTCTGAAAAACTCACAGTCAAATCCTCAATGATAGCAAAGTTTCGAATACTAAGCTCTCTTAACACTAATTGTCACCTCTGAATCCATTTTCCCATTTTTTAAAGCATGTCTAGTAAACGATTTTTTGTATTTTCTCGCTCATTTTCATCTCGACAAATAATTAAAATGGTATCATCTCCAGAAATCGTACCTAAAATTTCTGGCCAATCTAAATGGTCAAGTAAGGATGCAATCGCATTCGCATTCCCCGGAAGTGCTTTCATTACTAAAAAGTGTGATGCTCCATCAATACTTACAAAGGCATCAGCTAATGCACGGTGTAATTTTTGCACTGGGTTAAATCGTTGATCAGCGGGCAAGCTATATTTATAGCGACCGTCCTGTAATGGTACTTTTACCAAATGCAGCTCTTTTATATCTCGTGATACTGTAGCTTGTGTCACATTATAGCCTGCATCTTTTAGAAAATCGACTAAATCATCTTGTGTTTCAATCTCATGATTGGCAATAATATCCCGAATCCGTATATGTCGTTGTCCTTTATTCATCGTAGCCACCTCTTATAAATAGTTATATATGTGTATAATCACACTACCATTTTCAACAAAAAAGCACAAGAAAAAACACGGCTCTATAAGCGAGCACGTGTTATTTTAAAGAATTATGCGCTTCTTCAACGAGTGCATTAAAAGCTGTATATGCAGGAATAACTTCTTCCCCAACAGGATTCACTAAATGGAATAAAAATTCAATATTTCCTTCTCCACCTGTTATTGGCGAATAAGAAGCATTTTTCACAACAAAGCCAATTTCTGTAGCCATTGTTGCCGTTTTTTCTAGTACTTCTAGGTGGACTTTTTTATCACGAACGATACCCTTTTTGCCAACTTTATCTTTCCCCGCTTCAAACTGCGGTTTCACCAAGCCCATGACATCGCCACCTGGTAGCAATAATGTTTTTAAGACTGGCAAAATTAAAGATAATGAAATAAAACTAACATCAATAGTAGCAAAATCAGGTAAACCTTCAGATAAATCTGCCGCTGTAGTATAGCGAAAATTGGTTTTTTCCATTACTGTAACACGTTCATCCGAGCGAATTTTCCATGCTAATTGATTCGATCCAACGTCCAATGCATAGCAATGTCTTGCACCATGTTGCAATGCACAATCTGTAAAGCCACCTGTAGAGGAGCCAATGTCAAGCATTAGCTTCCCTTCTACAGACATATCAAAAATTTGTAGTGCCTTCTCTAGCTTCAGACCACCACGACTAACATATTTTAAATCGGAGCCTTTTACTTGTAGAGGAGCATCGATGGCAATCTTCTCTCCTGCTTTATCAATACGTATTTCATTTGAAAAAACAAGGCCTGCCATAATGGTACGTTTTGCTTTTTCTCTTGTTTCGCACAGTCCCCGCTCTACAAGTAAAATATCCACTCGTTCTTTTGGTTGTTTTGTCATTATTTATTCAAACCTACTTGCTGTTTTTGTTGAAGTAACACTTGCATACGTGCTACTGTATCCTCTGCTGTCATATGAATTTCCTCAAGCAGTTGATCGACGTTGCCATGCTCAATATATTGATCGGGAATCCCCATACGATCAATAGGCGCATTGAGATAGCCATGGTCGTGAGCAAATTCTAGTACTCCGCTACCAAACCCACCATTCAGTACAGCTTCTTCAATAGTTAAAATCGGCTTATGACTGGATAATATACGGTGTAGCATATCCTCATCCATTGGTTTGATAAAGCGTGCATTCACGACTTCGATATCGACACCTTGTTGTGCTAACATGTCTGCAGCTTGCATTGCCATGGGAATCGTTGTACCAAAAGTCAAAATAGAAGCGTCTTTTCCTTCTCGTAATACTTCCCAACTACCGATTGGTAATGCAACAAGTTCCTCATCTAATGGTACGCCAATTCCGTTACCACGTGGATAACGAAGTGCAATTGGACCTCCATCATAGTCAATCGCTGTTTTTACCATATGCTGCCCTTCATTCTCATCTTTTGGCATCATAATTGTCATGTTTGGAATATGACGAAGGAAAGCGATATCAAATACGCCTTGATGTGTTTCACCATCCGCCCCAACTAGTCCAGCACGATCAATACCGATAAAGACATTCAAATTCGCACGTGCAATATCATGTAAAACTTGGTCATAGGCACGTTGTAGGAATGTTGAATAAATCGCTAAAAACGGCTTCATATTTTGTGTAGCTAATCCTGCAGCCATTGTTGCTGCATGTTGTTCAGCAATCCCTACATCAAAGAAACGATTTGGAAAATCTTTTTGAATACCTTGTAATTTAGAACCGACAGGCATAGCAGGCGTGATCGTCACAACTCGCTCATCCTCATGTGCAATTTTACGAACAGTTTCTGCAATTAAACTACTCCATGCAGGTCCTTTTGCCTCTGACTTAACAAAGGCACCGTTTTCAATTTTATAGGGACCTGTCCCATGCCAATTACCAATCGTATCGTCCTCAGCAGGTTTATAGCCTTTCCCTTTTTTCGTAATTACGTGAACAAGGACTGGTCCTTTCACTTTCTTTGCATAGGATAAAGTCATTTCCAATGCCTCGAAATCATGACCATCAATAGGACCAAGATATTTAAAACCTAATTCCTCAAAAAAGACACCTGACACCACTAAATATTTTAAGCTATCTTTAAGACGTTCCGCAGTAGAAGCAAGCTTTCCACCTAATACCGGAATTTTATTAATAAGTGATTCTAGCTCTTCTTTGGCTTTTGAATACTCCTTGGCTGTACGCAAACGACCTAAGACATTGTGAAGCGCACCAACATTTGGAGCAATGGACATTTCATTATCATTTAGGATAACAATCATATTCGTTTTCGCATGACCGATATGATTTAACGCTTCAAGTGCCATACCGCCTGTTAAAGCGCCATCCCCAATAATAGGTATTACATAGTTATGTTCTTTTTTTATATCACGTGCTGCCGCCATACCCATGGCTGCTGATAAGGAAGTTGAGCTATGACCTGTTTCCCACTCATCATGTTCACTCTCCACGCGCTTTGGAAATCCACAAAGCCCTTTGAACTGACGTAGTGTGTCAAATTGACTCGCACGACCTGTTAAAATTTTATGCACGTAAGCTTGGTGGCCAACATCCCACAAAAACTTATCTTTTGGACTGTCAAACATTTTATGCAACATTATCGTAAGCTCGACTACTCCTAAATTCGGCCCGATATGCCCACCTGTGACAGAACACTTTTCGATTAAGAAGGTACGAATTTCTTGAGCAACCTGCTCAAGCTCCTTCTTATTTAAGTTTTTTAAAAAGGATGGACTAGTTATTTTGTTTAAATCCACCTTTCTCACACACCTTTTCAATAAAATATTCACCGCATTGTGTTTTCACCATTATAGCAGTGTTATCAATATGCTAAAAGTACGAGCACTCCATTGTTTACAATTTGCAAACGTTCCCACCTATTCTAGCACATTCTTTTCCTTATACGCCTTGATTTTCTCCTAGTTTTTACGATGAACAATATATGCTGCAAAGTCTCGTAATAAGCTAGTATCTATTGGTAATTGATCGAGTGCATTTATGGCATGTTGATAATGCTCAGCAAGCTTTTCTTTCGCTCCATCCAGCGTTAAAAGTGCTGGATAAGTACTCTTATCACTAGCAACATCTTTCCCGGCTGTTTTCCCTAGTTCCTCTGTCGTTCCCTCGATATCTAAAATATCATCTTGAATTTGGAAAGCTAGGCCAATGTGATGTGCATATTCCTTCAAAGTAGCGCGGTCTTGATCCGACACATCTGCTAATACTGCTCCCGCTTCAATACTAAATCTTAATAAAGCACCTGTTTTATTGACATGGACTTGTTCCAATTCAGTTAAATTAAGCTGACGCTGCTCTCCTTCCATATCAAGTACTTGACCACCAACCATGCCTTCTGCACCTGCGGCAACGCTTAACAATTGAACAAGCTCAATACGCTTTTCAGCTGTTAGATCCATGCGTGCTAAAATACCAAACGCCAGTGTGTTTAATGCATCTCCAGCAAGTGTTGCAAGTGCTTCACCATAAACTTTGTGGTTCGTCGGCTTCCCTCTTCTGAAATCATCATTATCCATGCTTGGTAAATCATCATGGATTAAAGAATACGTATGAATGATTTCAATGACAGCCCCTACAATTAAACCATCCTGTAAATTTTTCTGATAAAGCTCAAGAACTGCTAATACAAAAAGTGGGCGTATACGTTTACCGCCTGCCTTTAATGAATATAGCATGGAGTCCTTTAAATCTGATGGAGCATCAATTTTTGCAACAAGAGCAAACATAGTTTCTTCGATTTGTGGTATGTTGCTTTCGATAAAGTACTTTAATGGCTCATTCATTTCCTAACTCTCTCCCTTTAGTGGATCAAATGCTGTTGTTTCACCTGTCTCTTGGACAATAGATACGAGCTGTTCCTCAGCATGTTGCAGTTTACTATGGCAAAATTTTGATAGCTCCATTCCTTGCTTGTATAAATCAATCGCATTTTCTAATGGCACATCGCCTTGTTCCAGCTGGCGAACTATTTCTTCCAATGCTGTCATGGCTTCTGCGAAAGTTTGTTGTTTTTCTGTCACAACGATTCCCCCTCATTCTTTGGCAAAATATCCTTCACCTCAGCCACAACCTTCCCATCATGGAAGGTCAGTGTCAGTTGATCCTGCTTTTGCACCTCAGTGGATGATTTGATCATATGTTGATCTTTGTAAGCGACTGTAAATCCTCTTGTTAAAATTGATAGTGGATTTAAAGCTTCTAATGTTCGAATAGTTGCCTCAAATTGTTGTTGTTGCTTCGCTACATAATACGTTGTAGCACGTGTTAATTGTTGCATGCGCGCTTCGAGTTCCCGTTGATGGAAAGCAAGTGCCTTTTTTGGTGAATGTTGTACCACCGTACTATGTAATTGCTGAAGCTGAGCATTCTTCTTCATCAAATCTACCTGCATAGCTGTTTGCAATCCTGATTCAAGCTGAGCCAATCTTTCAGTAAACGGTCGATAAAGTCTTTCTGGCATTGACAATGGATAAGACTGTTGGAGCTTATTAAGACGTTGTCGTTCAGCCATAAGTTGCGACCTAACCATCTGATGAAGTTGTGATTTTTGCGAAAGTACTCGCTGGTATAGCTCCGCCTGATCTGGTACAGCCATCTCAGCGGCGGCAGTTGGTGTTGGGGCACGTAAATCAGAGACATAATCTGCAATTGTCGTATCAGTTTCATGACCTACTGCGCTTATAATAGGAATTCGACTGTCAAAGATAGCTCGTGCCACTATTTCCTCATTGAATGCCCATAAGTCCTCAATAGAGCCTCCTCCTCGCCCAACAATCAACACTTCACAAGTTGCATCTTGATTGGCACGTTGAATATTTTGCACAATATTTGGTGCCGCTTGAGCTCCTTGAACGAGTGTTGGATAAATTAAAATCTCTGCAAGGGGATAACGTCTCTTTAAAGTCGTACAAATGTCTCGAATCGCTGCACCTGTTGTCGATGTTAGCACACCAATTTTTTCAGGAAACTTTGGGATCGATTGTTTCCATTCCGATTTAAAAAGTCCTTCTTTTTGTAATTGCTCTTTTAATTGATTAAAGGCAACAAATAAGCTACCGATTCCATCAGGTTGCATCTCCTGGGCATATAGCTGATAAGTACCATAGCCTTCGTAAACGTTTACATCACCACGGATAAATACTTGCATACCTTCCTTTGGTTCAAATGCTAATTTCGTGGCAGCCGTTTTAAACATTGTAGCCGCGATTCGTGCTCCATCGTCCTTCAATGTAAAGTAAATATGACCAGATTGATGAATCTTAACATTTGATAGTTCACCTTTTACATACACTTCGCGTAAGTGAGGGTCTGCATCAAATTTTCGTTTAATATATTTTGTTAATGCTTTTACAGTTAAATAAGAAGCAGAGGACATGTTTTCGGCTCCTTTACTAAGATCAAGTTTTTCACAAAAACTACACCTATCATAACATTTTTTACTGATGTTGACGCGTCAAAATGCAGTTTTGCAAGAAAAAATGCCTATCTTTTATCTATCAAAAAACAACTATAACATATTCATACACGTTCTAACTAATAGAAATCGACTATTAAATGAATTACAAAACAAAGTCCCATAACAGCATTCGTTATGAGACTTTTCATTTTAATAGAATAGTAATAATAGCGTGCCTACAGTAAAACAATAGTACGTAAAGTAGCTAAGCTTGCCACTTTTCATAATGCCCATAAACCAACGCATGGCAAAGTAAGTCATGACTAGTGTAGCTATAAAAGTGGCTGCATAAGGAAGCGCTAATGCACCTTTATTAGGCTCATCTAAAAAATCTGTAATCCCTAAAATAACCCCACCTAAACTCACTGGTATATAAAGCATAAAGGAGAAACGTAAGGCTGTATCCTGTCTCATCCCTACTGCAATAGCTGAAATAATAGTGGCCCCTGATCGGCTAATACCAGGTGTTAAAGCGACTGCTTGCCCTAATCCAACAATAATGGCATCTTTCGCGCTTAAATCCGCATCTTTTTTCTTCCCACGCATATTACGAATCAACCATAATGCCGCACCTGTAACAAATAACATCAGAGCAATTGTCGTCATACTCACGTTATCAGCAATGACATCACTAAATAAAACCCCTAAAACGCCAGCAGGAATAGAACCTATAATGATATACAATGCAAAACGAAAATCAGCATTGTAGCGTTTATCACGTGTCTTCAAGTACAGGAAAAAATGAGTGATCAGCCGAACAATATCCTCTCGATAAATATACATAATAGCAAGTAATGATGCTGTATTGGTTAAAATGGCGAACGTAAACCCTTGTTCACCAAGCCCAAGTATTTCGCTGGCAATCATAACATGTCCACTTGACGATACTGGAATTGGCTCTGTAAATCCCTGGACAAGGCCAATAATGATATGCTTGATAATTAACACAATATCGATATTTCCCATAAAAACCTCCTTCTAAGTATGTATGTCCCAAACGTTACATTAGACGTCAAAATTAACATAAAAGTTCTGGCAAGAATGCATAAAAAAAATCATCTCAACACGATGCTGAGATGACTCTTTGAAAAGGTTATTTAATTAGCCAGCTTATTTTCAGCTGCTTGTACTGTGTTGAATAGTAACATTGTGATGGTCATCGGTCCAACACCACCTGGTACAGGCGTGATATGAGACGCAATACCATCTACATCGGCAAAGTTTACGTCACCGCATAGTTTGTTGTTGTCATCACGATTAATGCCAACATCAATTACAACGGCCCCTTCCTTAACATGCTCTTTCGTAATAAAGTTTGCACGTCCAACAGCAGCAATTAATATATCTGCTTGTTTTGTAAATGAAGGTAAATCTGGTGTTTTGGAATGCGTATAAGTGACAGTTGCATCTTTTTGTAATAGTAGTTGTCCCATTGGCTTACCAACAATATGACTACGCCCCACGATAACAGCATGTTTGCCTGCAATTTCGATTCCTGAATACTCAAGAAGCTTCATTACGCCAAAAGGTGTACAAGGTAAAAATGTTTCTTGGCCAAGCATCATTTTCCCAACACTGACAGGTGAGAAGCCATCGACATCCTTCTCAACAGCAATTGTCGCAATGACTTTATCCTCATCAATATGTTTAGGAAGTGGTAATTGAACTAAAATACCGTGAATATCTTCACGTTGATTTAATTGTTGAATTTGTGTTAATAATTCCTCTTGCGTTGTTTCTTCTGGTAATTTAATGAGTTCAGAAAACATACCAATTGCTTCACAAGATTTTTGTTTATTTCTCACATATGTAGCTGAAGCTTGGTTGTCTCCAACTAACACAACCGCTAAACCAGGTGTTAACCCTTGTTCTTTTAAGCGAATTACACGCTCTGCTACAGCATTACGAATTTCTTGACCAATCTCTTTACCATTAATAATTGCACTTGACATAAACCTTCGTTACTCCTTCCAATTCAACACATTATTCTTGTTCTGTAAATTTAGAAAGCACACCATTGACGAATTTAGATGAACTATCATCGCCAAATGTTTTACATAACTCGATTGCTTCGTTTAGTACTACTCTTTTTGGTGTTTCTGGCATGTATAACAGCTCGTATACAGCTAGGCGTAAGACAGTTCTCTCAATTTTAGGTAAACGGGCAAGTGACCACTTTTCAAGATGCTGTTCTAATTTAGCATCAATTTCCTCCAAATGTTCAGCTGTTCCAGTAACAATTTTTTCGTAGAAGGCATTTGTCGGTTGGCCTTTAATATGGCCCATTGCTTCTTCAACTGTTAAATCTGTATTGTCTAGCTGAAACAAAACTTGCAACGCTTTTTCGCGTGCTTCATGTCGTTTCATGTAAAGCTCTCCTTCTTAAGTGGCATTAAGGTTTATAATAGCATAAAATCGCACGAGAAACACGATTTCAAGCAAGTTTTCAATAATCTGAAACCTTTTCCAAGAAACTTTTTGCTCAACTAACAATTCGTGATGATATTTCAAAAATGATCGTTTTATTCACAAAATGTTATAATAAAGAAAATTGAAAGAATCTTCAGAGGTGTTCACAATGCAATATGAAGCTATCTGCACAAATTGTAAAAAACTGCGAAGAGTGCAAGCATAAAATTCGTTTTGATGCCATCCGAAACTTCTTTAGCTATTACTAGTGGAGGCAATGATGAAAGAACATTATTATACAATCGGTGAAGTTGCTAAACTGTCTAATTTATCTGTTCAAACTTTACGCTATTATGATCAAATAGATTTATTTAAGCCTGCTTATACTGATACTTATACCAATTATCGCTATTATAAAGATAATCAAATTTTCTATTTAGATATCATTAAATCACTTAAATATATTGGCATTTCACTAGAAGATATAAAAAAAGCGCTCAAATTAACTTCTGAAGAACTGCTTGACTTTTTAGCGCAGCAGGAACTAAGAATTGACGAAAAAATTTCGCGATTAAACGAAGTAAAAAACACGTTGCTAAAAACTAAAAAGCAATTACAAGAACAAATTGATATTCCCATCTTTGGTGAGGTATACATTCAGGTAGAAGAAGCAATGCCCGTACTACAAGTGACAACTACAGAATTAACACCAACTTCTAGTACCAATACATATTACGCAACACTTACAAAGATTATTGAGAAGGAAGGCAGTGTATTAAATAGTCGATATGGCTGTATATTTCCACTTGCTCCTTATAAAGATGTGAATGCAATTATTTATGATGCCATTTTCACCCCACTATTAACAGAGCGAACATTTTCGAAGCTGTCATCAAACATTCAGCAAACAATCATACCAGCTGGTACATATGTGTGTATTGCATTTATCTACCACCCAGATACCTACTTTTCATTTTATGAAAAATTGAGAAATTATGTCATGGCTCAGTCAGAAACGTTTGAATCACAAGTTTATGAACTGTATATGCCCGCAACACTTACTTTAGAGCATGAAAAGAAATTCATTGTTGAATTAAAAGTTCGAAAAAAACACTAAACTTATGATCTCCCTTTATGTATAACTCTCCACGTTAATTTCCAAACTGATAAAAAAACATCAAAATAAAACAAATCTTTTGACCCTATAGTTACTATAGGGTTTATCGTATTACATGGAAATATACTAGTAGAATGTCAATCTTATGTATCGTGTACGAATAGAAGGAGAACTTTATGAGCAAGAAACAAAATGTAACATTAGCAATTTTACTATCGAATCTATTCATTGCCTTTTTAGGTATTGGTTTAGTCATTCCTGTTTTACCGACGATCATGAATGAGCTTCATATTTCGGGCTCTGTCGTTGGCTATATGGTTGCAGCTTTTGCTATTACGCAATTAATTGCGTCACCAATTGCTGGTAAGTTAGTCGATAATATTGGCCGCAAAGTCATGATTGTTGCAGGTCTTTTTATTTTTGGGCTATCAGAGTTTTTATTTGGATTGGGAAGTTCCATTGAAATTCTCTTTATCTCTCGAATGCTAGGTGGCGTGAGTGCAGCTTTCATTATGCCAGCAGTAACAGCTTATATTGCTGATATTACGACATTATCTCAACGTCCAAAAGCTCTTGGCTATATGAGTGCGGCCATTAGTACGGGCTTTATAATTGGTCCTGGTATCGGTGGATTTTTAGCTGAATATGGTACACGTGTACCATTTTATGCGGCTGGAGTACTTGGCTTTGTGGCAGCTATTCTATCACTTCTGTTATTAAAGGAACCGACACGTGATACAAATGAGGAAGAGGCATCACCATCAATTTCAGGTAGTGTAAAGCGTGTTTTTAGTCCGCTTTATTTCATTCCATTCATCCTTATTTTTGTCCTATCGTTTGGTTTAGCAGCGTTTGAATCATTATTTAGTTTATTCGTTGACCATAAATTCGCTTTTACGCCATCAGATATCGCTATTATTATTACAGGCAGTGGGATTGTAGGTGCACTGGCTCAATTATTACTATTTGACTGGCTGACAAAGAAAATGGGTGAAATTAATGTCATTCGTTATTCCCTGATCCTCTCAGCGGTTTTAACATTTGCGATGACAATCGTGAATCATTATTTTGCCATTTTGTTTGTCACATTCTTTATTTTCGTTGGTTTCGATTTAATTCGTCCAGCAGTCACATCATATTTATCTAAGATTGCAGGAAATGAACAAGGGTTTGTTGGTGGTATGAACTCTATGTTTACAAGTCTTGGTAATATTTTCGGTCCAATTTTAGGTGGAATACTGTTCGATATTAATTTGAACTATCCATATTATTTTGCCACAATCGTTTTAGTGCTTGGTGTCATCCTTGCGTTATTCTGGAGAAAGCCAAAGCATATTGAATTATAAAGTAAAACGGTACAATATTATGAATGAATTTCCAAATAGAGAAGTCCCCATAAAAAAAGGATTGCCTACGGATGAATCATCATCGGGCAATCCTTTTCGTTTTATTCATGAACCACAGTTTCTTCTTTTTCGAAGTGAATACCTGTAATATGCACATTTACTTCTGCTGTTTCAAGTGCTGTCATATTAAAAATAGCTTGGCGTATCTGTGTTTGAACTTCCTTTGCTACCTTAGGAATGGCATATCCATATTTCACAGAGCAAAATACATCAATAGCGATTTCACCCGTTTCCGTTACACCTGATTTAATGCCTTTATTGTGTACTTTTTTACCGAAACGTTCCACGACACCAGTCGCAATATTACCACGTGTTGCAGCAATGCCTTCGACCTCATTTACAGCGATCCCAGCCACAACTTCGATAACCTCTGCCGCTACCTCAATTTTTCCAAGCTCTTCTTTCCCAGAAGGTGTTGGTTGTACGAAAGATTGTCCTACTTTCTCTGCCATACAAATATCATCCTTTCCCTTACACATCACAAACAAGTGCTGTACTTATGCTTATTATACTATAAAAAGGAAGGTTTGGCTGTGGAAAGCCGTTTTAATTTATAGAGCACTTCATGGAATGGTAGTTAATGATCTTCAACATCTATTAAATAAATTCCCTTGTTAAATCCTCCACGCTCCATTTTCTTCTGATCACGAATCGCTTCAAGCTCTTCGTAGCTTATACCTAACATACTTATTGCTGTATGAATGAGCTCTAAGATATCTGCTAGCTCTTCAACACTTTCTTGTGCATGAATAGCCTCATGAAATTCCTTAGCTTCTTCTAGCATTTTTGCCTTTACTTCCGTTAATAGTTCAATAGGTTCTAAGGTACGAGCATGATAAGTTAAACCCTTTGTATCCATTATTTCTAGAATTTTATCTCTCACTAACTTATTGTATACAGGCATCTCGATTCCCCCTTTTTGACTGTTTTGCGCAGATGTTTTATAGCTCATTCAATCATACTATTGTATAAACCAAAAAACCTCCTAACTTTGAAAGTTTGAAGGTTTTAAATTGCGAACGCTTACTTCGCTTTTTCTGTTACACCCAATACATCATTCTCTTCTAGGAACTTAGTATTGAAGCGATTCAACAGCTCTTTCTTTTTCCTTCTCATTAAAAGTCATATTCTCACCAATCACTCCTTTTCTTCTAAGGATAGCGTCCACTCTAAAATATGCTTTATCAACGAATATGTCACGCTTCTCAACTCATAGCTCTAACATCTTAATATCTTGACGTTCTACGTTCTGTCCTTTGTCACTGACACGAACATAGCCAAATGTTTTTGTATCTGCCATGCTGTAAGCTAACTCAACTAAATACTTTTTGAATTGTAACAGCATTAAAATACAAAAAACGATTGCTATGAACGCAACCGTTTTTTAAGTTCAATTATTTTTGGTTAGATACGAATGATTCATATCTTTGAATAAACGCTGAGATTTGAGAGCGAGTTAAAATTTGGTCGGGGTTATAGGCATCAATTGATGTAGCTGTAGTAATCCCATTATCCATGAAAAATTGAATAGCTTCGTTTTCACTTACCGTTTGCCCGTAGTGGTATGATGCCATCAGTTGGGCTAGTTTACCACGTCTAATACCTTTATCCGCTAAACCTTTAGAAGTTGTAGATGCTTCTGAAGCTAATACTGGCATTTTGTATTTACTTGCCATGTTATATAAACCACTTTTGTTCCAAGACGATGTGTTTTTCACACTTGCTAATTCATCTTTCTGTACGTAGCGGAAGAAGATTGTTAAGAAGTGAGCTTCTGTTAATTGTGTGTTCGGTTGTAACTGTGTTTCGTATTTCTTTGTTTTTGCGTTCCATACGTTACCGTAACCACTAATTAAACCTCGGTCGATTGCCCAAATCATATCATCTCTCCACCAAGCTGTAGTGCTGAAGTCTGCAAACTTTTTAGCGTAAGCTGAGTAGTCCTGTGTAGTGGCAACTGGAGTTGTAGGTGTTGGCGTTGGTGTTGAAGCTGAGTAGTTTAAATAACTTGATGCTACATACCCCTCCGTCCCGTCATTTCTTTTCACAGGATACCAAACAAAATGGTTTTTCTTCGTTGATACTTCTTCATATTCAAAAGGACCTGTAATGGTAACAATTTCGCCTTTACGTAAAGTACCCATAGAAGGACTATCCGTAGTAGGTTTTGTCCTAAATTTTACATTAGTTGTTGCACTAACTTTTTGATTTGTTTCAAAAAAATACTTTGATTTTGTTAATGGTAAATCAAAATCATAGTTCATCGCTGAAAATTTAATATTTTCCCTGCTGTTAGAGTCATATTGAAAATGTTCGCGTGAAAAAGGCAGCTCTTTTAAGTCTATTAATTCCAATTTTTCAATAATTCGGAGAATTCTTTCTTGATAGGCATTTGCATTTCTTTCACCAGTTGCTTGGACAATTGGACTATTTACTGGCTTAGTACCATTATAAGCCATGATAGCGAAGTACCAATGTTCCAATACATCTCTTTTCCCTCCGTTGATGCTAGGCAAATCCTTCCGCTTAAACATATCATCTAGAGTCTTTACACCAGCTTGAATATTATAGACAATATCGCTTTTTAGTCTATCTTGATTGTAGCCAGCTTGATTAGTAATTTGCATAATGCCAATTCCATTATCAGCTGTCACAATCGCTTCACCATTAATATCGAAATGACGCCAATTTCCACTTTCACCTTCTGCAATTGCCTTCACAATTTCAGGAGGAACATCATAACTCAGTGCTGTTTCAGTTAACAAACAGTTCATTGTGGAATAATCAGGGTTGACCTTCGGTGCCGAATCATACTCACATGTATTTGCAATATCATTAGCTAATACATTTTTATCTATATTTATAGATAGAGAGAGGGCACCAATGACAATAACACTAATCATTAGTTTCATTATCTTTTTCATATGATTATTACACTTCCTTTCATATTTTCTAAAGTTAAAAGATTCATATATATATGTTAACACAAACCCAATATTTGGGATAGGAGTAATATTCTAAAACAGCTTTACCGACACTTAGACGGCTTTGTTTCGATACATCTGAAATATCCCCTAAGCTCGCAAGCCAACCAAATATGGACTCCAATTTAATGTCATCTACATATTCAATTTTCATTGCATCTACTAAACGTTTAAAAGTATAAATATATTCATTGATTGTCGCTTTACGAACGTCCGACAGACGCATTTGCTCTTTCACAATTAACAAAGCACTATTATTTTCTACATCTTTCTTACCCTCATGTAATTTAGCTACATCGATCATTAGCTTTGGTGGAGTAATCAGTATCGTATCTTTCTCTTCAAACGTACCCTCAAAACTTGGTAGCTGTATAGCTTCTGTCACATCTTCTAAATCAAAAATCCCTGTATGCTGACCTTTTCTAGCCAAATAAAAAACCTCCTAACAATTGAATGTTAGAAGGTAATTTTATTGCGATATTTGGAATGCATTCTATTCCCTAAATCCACATATCAATTACTTGCTTGTCCCCAACACATCATTCTCTTCTAAGAACTTCGTATTGAATTGTGCTGATTTGAAAACGTCATTGTTCATCAATGCTTGGTGGAATGGAATAGTAGTATTGATACCAGGACCAGATACTTCGAATTCACTTAGCGCGCGATTCATTTTCGCAATCGCTTCTTCACGTGTGTTTGCATGAACAATTAATTTTGCCACCATTGAATCATAATATGGTGGAATTGTATAGCCTGCATAGACAGCAGAATCAATACGTACACCATAGCCACCAGGCGTTACATACGTATCAACAGTTCCTGCTGAAGGCATGAAGTTTTTGTAGGCATTTTCTGCGTTAATACGACATTCAATAGCCCAACCATTTATTTGAATATCATCTTGAGTGAAAGGAAGTTTTTCACCAGATGCAATTTTTAATTGTTGTTGTACAAGATCTACACCAGAAATCATTTCTGTTACTGGGTGCTCAACTTGGATACGAGTATTCATTTCCATGAAGTAGAACTTGTCTGCTTGATAGTCATAAATGAACTCGATTGTTCCAGCACCTTCATAGTCACATGCTTGTGCTGCTTTTACTGCAGCTGCGCCCATTTCAGCACGGCGTTCAGAAGAAAGCGCTGGAGATGGAGCTTCCTCTACTAACTTCTGCATACGGCGTTGAACTGTACAGTCACGCTCGCCTAAATGCACTACGTTACCGTAGCCATCTGCTAAAACTTGGATTTCACAGTGACGGAAGTACTCGATGAATTTCTCTAAATATACGCCAGGGTTACCAAATGCAGCAGCAGCCTCTTTTTGCGTAATTTCAATACCTTTCACAAGGTCTTCTTCTGTACGTGCTACGCGAATCCCTTTACCACCACCACCAGCAGTTGCTTTGATGATGACAGGGTAGCCAATGTTAGCAGCCCATTCTTTACCTGTTTCGATATCTGGCACAATACCAGTACCAGGAACAAGTGGAACTCCCGCTGCTTCCATTGTTGTACGTGCAACATCCTTGATTCCCATAATTTTAATAGAATCAGATGATGGACCGATAAATTTAATGCCAGCGTTTTCACAAGCTTCTGCAAAATCAGCGTTTTCCGATACAAAGCCATATCCTGGGTGGATACCGTCTGCACCTGTTTTTTCCGCTACACTAAGTAGGGCTGGGAAGCTAAGATAAGAATCTTTTGATAGCTTCGGTCCGATGCAGTAGGCTTCGTCTGCTAATTTCACGTGTAATGCGTCTGCATCTGCTTCAGAGTAAACAGCAACTGACTGAATGCCTAACTCTTTACAAGCACGAATGATACGCACAGCGATTTCGCCGCGGTTTGCAATTAAAACTTTTTTCATGGATTTGCACTCCTTACTCAGCTTTTACAAGGAATAATGGTTGGCCGTATTCTACTAATTCGCCATCTTTCACAAGTACTTCAACGATTTCCCCTTGCACTTCTGCTTCAATTTCGTTGAATAATTTCATTGCTTCTACGATACATACAATTGTTTCGTTTCCTACTTTGTCCCCTGCTTTTACGTAAGCTGGTGAATCTGGGTTTGGTGATTGATAGAAAGTACCGACCATTGGAGACACAATTTTATGTAGCGATGGGTCGTTAGTCGCTGGTGCCGACGCAGCTGGTGCTTCTTCCACTTTAGCTGGTGCAGGTGTCGCTGCTGGTGCAGATTGTTGTACAACAGGTGCTACTACTTCTTTTTTAGGTGCTACAGTTTCTGTAACAACAACATTATTCTTTTTTAACTTAACTTTTGCGCCATCTACCTCATACACAAACTCGTCAATTGAAGAAGAATCTACTAATTTAATAATTTCGCGAATTTCTTGAATTTTGAACATTTCTAACTCTCCTTATGAAATAAAATCTATTACAATAACTATTTTATATTTTTTCGAATCAATTTGAAATAGTTAAATGAAAATTAAGTAAATATGAACAAAATAAAAGGCTTTCCTTTACTAAGCGAAAGCCTTTTCATTACGCTGATATATAACAACCTTTTATAAATAAACTAAATATTTATTCTTTTCTATATTTTTTAATAATTATTTGCACTAAACTTTACTTGTACGTCATTTGCGCCTTCCATCTCTGTTCTTACTAAGTATATAATTTCATTCGCTTGGGATTTTGATAATTCTTCTGCCATGACTGTAACAGAAATTTTTTCACCTTCAGCGCGAACAAATGCATCAGAATAGCCTAACGATTTAATGAGCATTTCAAGCATCGCTTCTGCTGATTCTCGTTTAATAAGACCATCCATTTCATTAAATGCCTCATTTTTTTCGTCAGCGGAATATTCTTCTGAAGCAATTTTTTGTGTTAACTGTTCACGAAGTTGACTTCTCTCATCACTAACTTGCATACGCATTTCTTCAAATAAGTGACTCGGTGAAGAAACTTCTTGTGTGACATCATTTGTTGCTTTCTGATCTGTAACACCAGTTACAGCAGTCTGTTGTAATGTATCATCCGTAAAAATAGTAAGACCGTTGAACTGTTTTGCTGGATCAACCAAATAATACACTGAAATGACTGCTACTAAACTTAATAATGTCATAAACCAAACTGTTCTTCTACGTACGCGCATTTACTTTTCCTCCTTATTTTCCATTGGAACGATAATAATTCGATGAATCGGCAACTGCATCACTTGACTGACGACTGCACGAATTTCATTTTTTACAAAGATATCGGATGCACCTTCTGATACAACTAGCATTCCTGTTACGTTTTTCGCGCTTTGCTCAGTCCCTCGAAAATATTGGCTGAATAGTTTATTGGCATCTTGATCATTTGTCATCTCTCCATAATAAAAATAGACTTTAACCTCCCCAACACCTTGCATTGCTTTCAGTGTTTGCTCAAGTTTTTCTTCATTAGTGAGCGGTGAACCTTTGTCGTTCGTTGAATTCGTTTGATACATAGGTAAAATGATGAAAATTCCCACGGAGGCAGCTACCAGTATTAAAACCATTAATGACGTTGTTTTTTTTCGTGTCTTTTCCACATCACTTGTACATGGCCTCCTTTCATCTTCTCTTTTTCAAGTGTATGTACGCTTGTTTCTTCCTATGAATTGATAAATGGAATCTTTAATAGCAATTGCAAAAATACTAACGTGATGACCAATTTTGTGAGTGAAATTATTTCCTTATCATCCGTTAGAAACACAAATATCTGACATACAAAAAGCAATGCCAATAAAAGAATCAATCTATCTCCCCCCTGCCATAACTTGTACGAACACAATGAGGAAGAAACAAGAAAACATAAATGAAAAAGCAATCAGGAATGATACTGCACATAAGGTAAATAGAGATTTACTAATTTGATCTAGCAGTCTACAAATATCATCGAAGGCGATTGGTTCTAAAATAGCTGCAAGCATTTTTAATGAATAGGCACTGACAACAAGCTGAACGGTTGGAATAAATGACACCGTAATAACGGCGATAAAGGCACTAATGCTTGTAAGAGATGATGTAAATTGTGTCATGTGCTGAAACATCGAAAAGCTATCTACAATAAAAGAACCAACAACCGGAATATTTTCTTCAATTAATTTTTTGACTGGTTCAGCTACAGCCGCATTGACACTAAACGCTGCCACCCCTCCTGCGGTCATCAATAGGACGTAGCAAATAACAGAGGCAGAAACGATACTCATAATCGTAAAGCGAATTAAATCCGCGATCCGTGTAAAAGATATTTCCTTGACAATCACACTGCACACATCAAAAACAATGGCTAACAAAACACCTGGAATAAGCCACTTACTACTAATAATTGTGAGAACTTGTACAAAAAACAGCAAAAAAGGCTGCCAGGATGCAATGGCTGTAATACTACTAGATAACATAAAGCTTGAGGTCAAAATAGGATAAAACGCCGTAAATAAATGGGCTAGTCCTTGTGCAATTTCATCAATTAATGTAAAAGATTTAACAACAACTGGTCCTATAGTAGCTAACACAATTAGAAAAAAAAGTATCCTTGTCCCTTTTTCAAATTCTGGTAATATCATGTTGATAATTAAAATAATGATGACATAACTACATAGCAACAATGTCATCTTGAGCAAGAGAAAGAATGGGTCGATTAAAAACGATAGTATTTGCTCCTGCAATGGCTTCGCTCCTTAGTTTAGCCTTTGTAAAATGGCCGACACCTCCTGTAAAACAGCCAAAAATTCTTTGAACCAATACAACAAAATAACAATCTTTACCGCAGCAAAAACGATGTTCCCGAGCACTTTATAGTTATGTTCTACAAGTAGCAATGACACCCATTGCCCAACATAGAACATACTTGCACTAATTAAAATAGCTTTTGCATAAGGCAAAAAGGCAAGCGTTTCTAAAAGTTGCTTGACGAAGGGCAATAAAAGTGTCGAGAACAGCATGCCAAACAGCAAAAACGAAAACATCACACTTATTAGCGCGTGAAGTGGCTGTATGACTTCTTTTATCAGCAATAATAAAAGCAGCATGACAACAGCAACGATAACAATTTCCATTTACATTACCCAGAAGATGTCAGCCATTGGAAGAATGTGAGAATTTCGTTAAAAAATAGACGTAAAAATCGGAGTAATTCTGCTGTCATATATAAGTAGGCAATGAAAAATAGGAAAAATGAAAACTCCTTCTTCCCTGTTTGATCGAAGAAAACATGAAGAAGCGCAACGACTAGTCCCACTCCAGCAACTCTTAATACGTCTTGTAATTCCATTCCTACGCCCCCTCGTGTACAGCAATATATGTCGCTCTACAAAAAAAAAGACCTCTATACGGCTGTATAGAGATCTTCTATATAAAAATTTTAAAGTAGTTTTTCTACAATACTTTTTACTGTGCCAGTCTGTTGTATAAGATGACTATTTTCGCCCATCCACATCGATAAATATTCGACATTGCCTTGCACAGCGCTTTCCTTACGAATGGTAGTCGTTAAATAATTTTGCAATGGATATGGTGCAACTGTCGCATCCTTCATTCGTTTAGTAAAATCATTTGCTAAACCTCTTGCTGGTTTACCTGTAAATGCGAGTGTAATCGTTGTTTCCTGTTCTTTTGATGTTAACACTGCATTTTTATACAGTGGAGATATTTCGCATTCTTCTGCCACCAGTAAAACTGTTCCAACTTGAACTGCCTGTGCACCGCTTTCTAAGGCCTTCTGGATATCCGCTTTAGTCACTAGCCCCCCCGCAGCAATAATAGGAATAGCTATTCTCCCAACTACCTCCTGCAGTAAATCATATAAAGGGATTAATTGAAGTGGGTATGTAAAGGATCCTCGATGACCACCAGCCTCTCCACCTTGTAAGACTACAGCATCCATTCCAGCCTGTTCAACTAGCTTCGCTTCCTCTAATGTAGTAGCTGTACCAATTGTATATATACCATGTTCCTTTAATTGTTGAAGTACTTCTGCTGATGGAATGCCGAATGTAAATGAGCAAATCTCAACTTTTTCCTCGATGACCGCTTGTACTTGTCCAGCAAAAACTTCTTTTGATACAACGCTTTGTACAGGGGATAGCCCAAGTTCATCATAAAATGGTTGCAGTGCCATACGGGCTTTTTGTAAGACCTCGATATCAATTTGTGGCTCCTCTTGCACAAATAAATTGACTGCAAAGGGTTTTGTCGTTAACTTCTTCACTTCCTGAATAAATTTCCTTGTTTGGTCACCATCTAAGTAACCTGCACCTATCGAGCCTAATAATCCTGCCTCGGAACAAGCTGCCACGAATTTAGGTGATGTTACACCTGCCATTGGCGCTTGAATGATTGGATATTGACTATCAAATGTTGTTTGTAGCATAACTCTCACTCCTTACCATTATTGTAGACATTTCCTCCAACAATAACCATCTATCTGATGATAGAAACTAGATAGTTTACAAGGAAAAAAGTTAATGTTCCTCTATCCATTATCACAATGTCCCAGTCGTTTCACAAGAAATGTATAAGAAAAAAATAAAAACCTACCCTTTCATAGAAAAGAGTAGGTTAATTATGATTAATAATTAGGCACGAGAAACGTATGAGCCTTCTTCAGTGTTAATGATTAGAACATCGCCTTGGTTTACGAAGAATGGTACTTGTACAATAAGACCTGTTTGAAGAGTAGCAGGTTTTGTACCGCCTGAAGCTGTATCACCTTTAATTCCTGGTTCTGTTTCAGTTACTTCTAATTGTACAGTGTTTGGTAATTCAACACCTAACATTTCACCTTGGTAAGATTGAATATGAACTTCCATGTTTTCTTTAAGGAATTTTAATTCATACTCGATAGCTGCTGAAGCAAGTTCAGTTTGCTCATATGATTCTAAGTCCATGAATACATGATCGTCACCTTGGGCATATAGGTATTGCATTTTACGGTTATCGATTTGTGCCTTCTCTACTTTTTCACCAGCACGGAATGTTTTTTCATTCACTGAGCCGTTACGTAGGTTACGTAATTTAGAACGTACGAAGGCAGCACCTTTACCTGGTTTAACGTGTTGGAAATCTAACACGCGATATAATTGGCCATCAACAACAATTGTTAGACCTGTACGAAAATCGTTTACTGAAATCATTTGTGTTCCTCCAAAGTTTATAAAATAATGAGTTCTTTTGACGAATGTGTTAGTAGTTCATTCCCCGTCTCAGTGATTAATATATCATCTTCAATACGGACACCACCGATACCTGGTAAATAAACACCTGGTTCAATCGTCACGGCCATACCTGGCTCTAGCACTGCATCAGAACGCATCGATAAGCCAGGGCCTTCATGCACTTCAAGACCGATACCATGTCCTAAAGAATGACCAAATGCTTCGCCATATCCTTTTTCTTTTAAGTAGTCACGTGCAATAGCGTCCGCTTGAATACCTGTTAATCCAGGGCCCACTTTTTCAAGTGCTAACAGCTGAGAAGCAAGGACAGCATTGTACATATCTACTAATTTTTCAGATGGTTCTCCAACAGCCACAGTACGTGTAATATCCGAAATATAGCCATTGTATAGCGCACCAAAGTCTAATGTAACAAAGTCGCCTTTTTCAATCACTTTATTCGTCGCAACGCCATGTGGTAATGCTGAACGAAGACCAGACGCAACAATTATGTCAAACGAAGACTGAGTTGCTCCTTGTTTACGCATGAAAAATTCTAATTCATTCGAAACCTCAAGCTCTGTTTTACCAGGCTTGATGAAGCCTAAAATATGTGTAAATGCGTGATCAGCAATTTCACACGCAGCCTTAATAATATTAATCTCTTGCTCCGTCTTAATCAAGCGAATTTTTTCAATTAGCCCAGAAATCGGCACTAAATCAGCTTGAATATTCGATTTATACAGTTCATATGTGCCATAGCTTACAGTATCTCTCTCAAAGCCCAATAATTTGATGCCCATATTGTTTACTTGCGTGGCAATTTCTTCAATAATAGTTGCTTCATGCTTTACAATTCGGAAGTCCTGAATTTGTGCGGCAGCTTGTTCTGTATAACGGAAATCCGTAATAAACACAGCATCATTTTGAGACACAATTGCTACGCCCGCTGTCCCTGTAAAACCAGTCATATAGCGGCGGTTGTACCCATTAGTAATTAAAATCCCATCGATGTTTTGTTCTTGAAGTGCTTTACGTAGCTTTTGTAATTTCAACATAATCAATTCTCCCTCTCGATAAATGTACGTAGTGCCAGTTCATAGCCTTTCGTACCTAGTCCACAAATTTGACCAAGGCAGGCCGGAGCAAGATAGGAATGATGACGAAAAGCCTCACGTTTGTGGATATTGGAAATATGTACTTCGATAACCGGCACAGAAATTCCTGCAATTGCATCATGTAACGCGATGCTTGTATGGGTATATGCACCGGGATTAAAGATAATGCCATCATATTTTTCGTCCTCTGCTTCATGCACCCAATCCACAAGTACCCCTTCGTGATTGGATTGACGAAATTCAACTGTGGCACCTAAAGAAGCCGCAAGATTTTGAACATTTTCTCTAACATCATCCAATGTTTCATGTCCATAAATATGTGGCTCCCTTTTTCCAAGTCGATTTAAGTTAGGTCCATTCAAACATAATAACTTCACGCTTCTATTCGCCTCTTTCTATGTACTTGCCATTTATTTTATCATACACGGCGCATACAGCAACTAATTTCCTTTTTGCGCTGTATGCTCCTTTTGATGAAAATTGGCCGTTTCTAGTAGGAAACGTAAAAGACAAACTACAATAACTATGAATGGAATCGAGAGCTTTTTAAAGGAAGAAAGTTGTAATGGTAAATCTAATGCAATCCACTCTAAAGTAATGGTCACGAAAAGTCCTAGTAGTAACGAAGAAAAGACAGCCGGAATGACATAGACATAGCGCATTGTCATATATAAAAATAACCCGACAATGAATAGAAGAAAGATAAAGAAGGTCCAATGAAATAATTTAGAGCTTTCTTCAAACCAACCCCACTTCTTATAAAAACCAATCGGATGCCATTTAATGAGATGAAAATAATGTAAACCTTTTAAGCACAACGCTAAAACAAGTGCATTTACAAGGGATGTTACTGCTGCTATTTTCATAAATTTACCTCCTTAACACACTAATCATTTCCTAAAATGTACGATTAGTGTAGCCATATAGAAAATTTACTATGCGTAACTCTAGAGGTTTTTCACTAAATTTAGTACAATGGTACAGTTGAAATATATAAAGAGAGTGGTGTTAGCCTTGAGCAATTCACCTGTATACGGGGGACAAGCACAATTAGAAGGTGTGATGTTCGGAGGAAAGGATCATACAGTTACAGCCATTCGTCGTAACGATGATTCCATTGATTATTATCATTTTAAAAAGGTACAAAAACCTATTTTACAAAAGCTAAAAAAAATCCCATTTGTTCGAGGCGTTGTCGCGTTGATTGAATCAGCAGGCTTAGGTTCTCGTCACATGCAATTTGCAGGGGATCGTTATGATGTGATACCTGGCGAAGAAGAAGATCATAAAGAGGAAGGATCTAGACTGCAAATGATACTTGGCGTTGCTTTAGTAGGTATTCTATCCTTTTTATTCGGAAAATTCGCCTTTACACTAATTCCAGTTTTTATAGCTGATTTTTTCTCTAAATGGATTGAAGGAAAAACGGGACAAATTTTACTTGAAAGCGGTATTAAACTACTATTACTGCTAACATATTTATATTTTATCTCGTTAACACCTCTCATCAAACGAGTATTTCAGTACCATGGAGCAGAACATAAAGTCATCAACTGCTATGAGGCTGGTTTGGATATTACAGTAAAGAACGTCCAAGCGCAATCACGTCTACACTATCGTTGTGGTAGTAGCTTTATTCTTTTCACAGTCTTTGTCGGTATGTTTTTATATTTCTTCGTGCCAACTGATCCACTGTGGCTACGTATTTTAGATCGTATTTTATTAATTCCTGTCGTACTGGGAATATCATTTGAAGTATTACAGGCGACAAACGCTTGTCGTAATATTCCAGTGTTACGTTTCCTTGGCTATCCTGGCCTATGGCTTCAGTTACTGACAACTCGCGAACCAAAGGACGATCAAGTGGAAGTAGCCATTGCATCCTTTAATATGCTACGTCAAGTAGAGCAACAGCCAGAAATCGCAGCAACATTAAATCACGATTAAAAAAAAGGCAGTCCAGTTTGTTGGAACTGCCTTTTTTATTTGGACACTAGCCTTGCATTTTTCGTTTAAATGTCGAGATCGCAGTAAGCATTATCAAGACAGTATAGCCAATCACGACTGCCAGTGATCGAAGCATATCAACATATGCTCCATCCATGATATCTCTCGCTGCATTGACTGCATGTACGAAAGGTAATAATTGTGCAATGGATTGAAATGTTCCACCGATCATATCTAACGTAAACCATGTTCCACTCAACCAAGTTGTGATATTCACAAATATCGCAAAAATGCCCCCCACTTGCTTATCTGTAAATAAGGTTCCTAGCAATACACCAATTCCAATATAAAGGGAAGAAATAACAAGTAGAACAAGAATCATTAATAGAAGGGACTTATTAAAAGACAACCCTAAAAAGAAGGCTGTAAGCATGCATAAAGAGATCTGTAAAAATGCGATAGGTATAAAGGGGAGCATATAGCCCAAAATGTAATCAGTTGCAGACATTGGTGATGCAAAAATACGCATTAAAAAAGAAGAGCTTTTATCTTTTCCTAGTAACATCCCCGAAAACAGTGTGAGAAAAGAAAAACCAAATACGATGACACCTGGTGTTAGATTGTTAATTTCATATAAAGCAAATGGCATATTTTTTTGCATCACAGAAAACAAACCTAATAATAGGATTGGTAATCCCATACCAATTAATAAAGTTATAGGGTCACGAACAATCTCTTTATGATTTCTTGTAGCAAATACAGTCGCTCTCACAATAACTCCTCCTCAGTCATTACTAAAAATGCATCTTCTAAAGATTTTTTGCCTGTTTCCATCATTAATTTTTGAATGGTACCAAGTGCACATAATTGCCCTCGATGCATAATCCCCACACGATCAGCCAACACCTCTATTTCTTGTAAATAATGAGACGTTACAATAATGGTCACTTTCCCTTTTAATTGCATCAAAATGTTCCATAAATCATTTCTTGATCGTACATCCATCCCTAAAGTGGGTTCATCAAGGAACAGTACTTTTGGATTTGTCATCATAGCCATTGCGACACTTAAACGTCGCTGATAGCCACCTGATAATGTCTTAGCTTTGTTATGCTGACGCGATGATAGGCCAAACAATTCCATCTGCTCTTGTGCATGGTGCCGTGCATGGTCCTTGGTATACCCATAAATTTGTCCAATAAAAAGAAGATTTTCGTGCACAGTTAAATTAGGTGCCACAGCTGTTTCTTGTGGCGAGATATTGATTATTTGTTTCACAGCTTTCTGATTTTGTACAATGGTTCCACTGTCAAAAATGGCATCACCCTCAGAGGGCTTTAATAAGCCACACAACATTTTAATTGTCGTCGTTTTCCCTGCCGCATTTTGTCCTAAAAGAGCAAAAATCTCTCCTTGTTGTATATCTAAAGTCAGTTGATTAACAGCTACATGCTCTTTATAACGTTTTGTTAAGCTTTTTATTTTAATAGTCATTTTCGTCACCTCGACTTGAAAGTAGGGCATTAATTTTTTCAATATCACTTTTTGAAAAACGATATTGCAAGACCCAAGTCACGATGTAGGTCCCTAGAAAACTTGCTACAAGAGAAAACACATTTACTGTTGTTTTTGGCATCCATAATAACATCACAATTGGTATCCAAATCACTGCAGTTACAAAAAAATGAGCAATATATTGTTTCAACATCCCCCATCTCGCAACTTCAAAAATAAGTGCGGCAAGCGCAAATGTTATACCAATTAACCCCGTTAACAAAATTTGAGTAACGATAGCACTCATTTCAGTCGTAAAAAAGGACCGAAATTCTGGAACGACCCACGCATATCTCTCTTGCCCTAATCCCAGCGATATAAAGAATTGTACAATTTGCCCGATTAACACACCTATCACAAAGCCGCCACCGCTACGTATTAGTAAGTCTTTTCGCATGTTTTTCACCTCAAATTCCTAAATCTTTTTTTATTTTGGTTACATAGCGCCTAGACGCATATGTTTTGATTCCATTTTTTAATTCAACTCCAATTGTGCCTGTTTTACTAATGTCCATATGTTTTATCATGTAGCGATTGACCATTTCTGCATTAGAAATACGGATAAACATTTGAGGATTGAGCTTTTCCTCCAGCTCGTAAAGACGAAAACGTACCGTATAAACACCATTAATCGTTTGTACAAAAACCTTTTTTCGCTCTGTATAAATACGCACTATTTTCTTACTCTCGATCAATTCAACGCCTTTATGAGAGAAAGCTAATAAAGTGCTTTCCGATGCGGCAGTAATACTTTGCATAAGATGCTCTATATCATCAGTCACTTTATCTGTGAGAATGATTACTTTGGGTTCTTTGTATGTAGGGTCAATCGTTATTTCTACCTTCATATAATCACTGTCCTTTCTACGCCTCACTATAAAATTTTCCATACACGTTGTAAATGAAATCTCGACAACTGGTCGTTATTAAGGGATAAATGGTTAATCTTAAAAGTGATTGATTAAAGGTTACTTCTCTTTTGAACAATAAAAATCACCCCTCTAGATAAACCTATCCAAAGGGATGAAACGTACAATTTAACTTACTTAGAATCTTTCCTATTGACTGTAAGTGCAGTAAATATACCCATCATACTAGGCAGAATACTGAATAATAAAAACAGCCAATTATTTGTTATGATCGAGATAATGGTAAAAATAAGTAGAGATGCGACATTGATGCTTATACCTAATTTCACATAAGAAGGCTTAAAAGGTATTGGACTGTACATGTTGATAGTCAAAATGAGCCCAATGATCGCCCAGCTCCCTAAGTGTACGAATAAAAGTACAGCTAAAACCATGGCAGTGCTTAATTTAATCCCAAACACTATTAAAGAAAAGAAAATATAAATTGCTGCTAACGTCAAATACCATGAATAAGATTTCGCCTTTTGCCAAATATGGTCATGTACTTCATCTAAGCCTCTATTTTTCTTCGCCTTTTTCCTTCCGAACCACCAGCCAAGGATGCCAAAAATCATCCCACCATACAGTCCAAAAATACCCCCTATAGAAAATTCCATTATGCCATTCCCCCCTCTTCGAAAATAAAAACTTCTTCAATCGTGCAATTGAACGCTTTAGAAATATTATAGGCAAGCTCTAATGATGGATTGAATTTTCCCGATTCAATTGCAATGATTGATTGTCGTGAGACACCCACTAACTTAGACAAATCCTCCTGCGTAATCTTTTTCGATTTCCGCAATTCGCGAATTCTGTTTTTCATAATGCCTCCTTTAGAAATGTAAAGTAAACTGTACATTTGTTGATAAGTAAAGTTTACTTTACATTTCCCTGCATGTCAAGTTTACTTTACAATTTCTTTTTTGATGCAATTTCATGGGTATTTTTATTATGGACCAGAACGAAAAAAAGCCTGTTTTAACAAACAAGGCCTTTTCTAATTTCAATCATTCTTTTATTACGCGGACTGTTCCATGTAATTTTTATGGTAAAGCTATTTGACTCCCTTCGATTTTCCCTATTTTCGATTAGATATTACACCAAATGTAGATGCTTTAATGTAAGTTTGTCCTTGTAATGCTTCTAATTGCTCGGGAGTACCAGTTACTACTGCACCAATAATTTTCACATCACTTTTATCCAGGGTTTTATTTTCCCCTATTAAAGATTGATAAACTTGGTTTGTTTCCCACTCAAAATTTTTGCTTTTTCGAAGAAGCTCAATGTTTTGAATAAAGGTGTCAACCTCGTTGTTTGAAGAACGGCGGGCTTTGGGTTTTGATTGCTCTGATTGAAAGCCGTAAATGTAAGGATCATTAGCTGAAATAGTATTCTGTCCTTGCTTAAAAAAATCTAGAGTATCATCTGTATAGGCATCTACCCACCACCAATCTACTTGTACTTCAGGAGGTAGCTTGCTTTTAATTTCGCCAAAACTATAAGCATTATCAAAAGAGATTGCTAATTCCACTAAAGTATTTTTATCCAATTGATTAAGTTCACTGATTTTATTTTTATAAACATCATATGAAATCTTAGGATGGTAAAAAAACATTTCCCGATCGCCTGTATAGTCATTAAACCGTTCGAATTGATATGTTTCTGCTAGCGATTCTGAACCTTCTATTTGGATGGAGTTAGAAATGTAAGAATGTATAAGTGTACCAAATAAATTGTAATCACTTTCAATAGGTTGCCAAATATAGGGTCTATGCTGATCGCCAAGTACCTTATAGGTTGTTGTTGTGATTTTCCCTCCGAGCAAATTATCGTCATAAACCTGATTACTAATTTGAACATTGGGAGCGCTTATTTCATTAAATAATCTAATGTCATCACTTACTTTCTGAGCACTATTTAATGATAAATACCTGAGACCATACCATAATACTATTAGAACAATTGGCGAAACGATGAGTGTTATACCAATTGTTTTTATCGTTGACCAAAACTTCGCCCTTCTCATTATTTTTTTTGTCTGTTTTTCATCAAACAAAAAATTATTCTGTTCTTTATTCATCATCAATGTCCTCCTTAAATCGTTCTGTAAATTCTTCCCTAGCCCGTCTAACATGCGTTTTTAATGTGTTTTCATTCTTATTCGTGAGGGCAGAAATTTCTTTGTATGATAATCCCAACTCATATTTCAGAACTAATAATTCCTGATGCAAGGTGGATAGCGTATCTAGCGTGTCTCGAATGTCCTGTAATTTTTCCTTTTTTAGCACCTGAATCTCAGGCATGTTAATCAACGCTGTCAATTGAACTTCATCAAATTCAGTTGTGGGATGACGCGTTTCTTTTCTCTTGAGATCATAAAACTGATTGGTGGCTACACGATATAACCAACTCATTACTTTGTCTGATTGAATTCCATCTTTATGTATTAAAAATTTATAACACGTATCTTGAACGATATCTTCTGCATCCTCATGGGCTAATCCACGTTTCCTCAAATAACGGTATAACATGGTTCCTACTTGTTGCAGAAATTCATTCATTGATTGTTTTGCCATGTCTACCTCCCTTCTGCCTATACAACGCAGAACTTAAAGAAAAGTTTACATATTATAAAAAGTTTCCCACAAATATTTTCATTTACTAAAAAATATAAAGTAAAATCTCAATTTGGCCCATTTGTAGCACAAAAAAAAATCCTGCATACCATACAGGATTCTTTCCTCACTTTTTCGATTCGCACTCACTAGCTTTATTTCAACACTTTGCCCTGAATGATATTCATAATTTTCTGCTGAGCGTCTAGAGCCTCAGGAATAGGCATAACAACAAACACATGGTTCATTTTAGGATATACCCAAGTAGTGATGTCAATGCCTTGTTCGGTTAATTGTTCATCAAATTTCATTGCATCTGGATATAAACTTTCATGGGTTCCTATAAAATGAGTAATCTTCCCAAGTCCTTGAAAATCACCATAAATAGGACTAATCATTGGATCTTTTAAATCTTTATCAGCTGCCCATATTTTTGTAATGACCTCCATTCCTTCACTAGCTAACATCGGGTCTTTTTCTTCATATTCAGGTATAAGCGGATTTTCTAAACTCAAATCCACACACGCAGATAGCAAAATAATATCTTGCGGTTGTGGTAGATTGTTGTGCTTTAACAGTTGGACCAGACCAAGTGCTATATTGCCACCTGCTGAATCTCCTATAATGGTCAATTGATTAGAACTTTCAACAGTTCCTAAAATTTCTTTATATAAGTTGAGTATTTTGGGATAAGTATCCTTATAGTTAAAATGCGGTACTTTTGGATAAATTGGCGCAATAACTTTTGCATGTAACGCTTGTGCCATTCTATCCATAAATAACCAATGGAAAATTAAAGGTTGATTTGTCCAAGCGCCACCATGTATATAGAGAATAACCTTTTGTTTCGGGGACTTTTGATCATTTAAAGTGAAAATCTGCATTCCCTCGAAAATTTCTTCCTTCCTATCACTTAAAAAGTTTACATCATCTCCAATGACATAGGGCTGATTATTTTCAGTTCCCCTTTGCTTAATGAACTGTTGAGCATTTTCAATACTAGAAAAACTTTTCTTATTACTCTGGGAAAATAACAACTTTTCAAATTGAACACTTTCTACAGAACGTTCTCCGTTAAAAATTTCTACACTCATTTTTTTCTCCCCTTTCAACATTTTGTCACCTTACAGGAAATGATTTGATGTATGAGAAGTCTTAACAATCAGGCATTAAATTGAACAAATATCTTTAACAAGTACTCTACACAATAGGTCTTTTAATCGAACTTTATTACAAATAACCTGACTTTATTTTAATTCCACATGTTGGAGGATACTCCTTCAAAATTTACATTTAAAATAAAAAAATGTCTATCCGCTCTTTTGGCGAGATAGTGTTGGTTTGGAATAAAGTTTGATTAAAAAATTCTATTCAATCCTTATTTAACACCAAATGCAAAAACTCCATTTTGAAAAAAGATTGATCAAAATGGAGTTTTTCGTTTTAGCTAAATATGAGCCTTTTATAAAAAAGTTTGATCATTTCCTAAGAGTGTTGCTCCACAATTGCTCCCGATTGTTGAATCGTGACTCTTTAGAAAACAATAGAATTAGCTATCTAAACTAACATATTAAGTGTTAACTTATAAACATTTGTCTGATAATAAATAAATTTAAAATTGTAAACTAATCGAAATAACTAGACTATATCTCATTTTTCTTTTTAAAATAAATTGACAGTCCTAGAACAATTACATAAAAAAGTGAAAGATACAATGAGTATGTAGCATAATTAACGTCAAATAATAGATTCCCTCCGAAAAATGGAATAGTAAAAATAGAATATAGCGGATACTGTATAGAAGCAATTGCATTCAAAATGAAATTATCACTCATTACACTCTCAAAATTAACGATTAAAAAAATGGCGATACCCGAGAAAATCCCAAACATTGAGAAAATTCTTAGCTTCTTGCTTCCTGTTGAAGAATACATGAGTAAAAAGATGGCAAATAAAATACTTGTAATTAAATCAATTCTGTCCAGATTTAAATCTGGATGCTTTATTGCAGGCATAAAATTCATCACAAATGCTAATAAATACGTCCCTATCAACAATATTAATAACAAAACCCTCTTTTTCCCATTATTCATACAAATATCCCCTTTTTAAATTGAGTATGATGTTCAACATAACTCGTTTATTCGTTTCATGGCTTCATCTTCATCAAACGAACTAAACCATCGAAAATTATCTTCATCTAAAATTCGGAAGTAGTTCTGATTATATTTTGTTGTAATCGAAAATTGCCCTTAATCTTAATTTCCTTCCACCAAATCAACCGCCATCGTTTTTTCCTTTGATGTACTATCAATATTGTTTGCAATAACTTGGACAAAATCAACTGGATCGCCACTAATTACATATATTAACAATTCACTCTTATTGAATAAAGTACAAAACGCTACAACTGTATTCCAATTAGCTATTGTTCAGTTCGAACAAGTTTCATTTTAGTTGATACGAGTTTACAAAAATCTTCTTTTTTCATAGTGTCAAACTCCCTTTTAGAGTAATTTTACATTTTTTTAATAATTTGTCAATATGTAATACTCCTTAATCTACCATAAATAGCTTATATTGGTTTTTGTTGATAATAAAGCGGAAAGGTTTGAAAAACAATCTTAAAATATTTTATTAGAATATGATTATATGCTACTTTAATAATAAATCAGTTGGCTTTTTTTCTTCTATACTCAGAGGTATACTTTCAATAATATCGAAATTTTCATTCAATTTGTCAACTTCAAACTCGTTCTTCTCAAAATCTCCTGATAATACGTAAAAAGATTTATCAGATTCACGATATTCCATATCGATTAGTGTTTTATTGTTCTCGAATTCTACTTTTGGAATTTTATCTTTATCTAATGAAACAATAGAATAATCATTAAGTATTATTTCTTTTTTATCAGTATCAATAACTGGGAGCGTCAATATTTTTGTGTAAATGACTTTCCAACCCTTTCGGGTAGAATATCACTTTGTATTTATCTATCACTTATTCATAAGATTAATTTCAAG
>NZ_KQ465143.1 GCF_001308875.1 Lysinibacillus sp. ZYM-1
ATATTAGGATACATTACCCTAAATTCAATTGAAGATGCTTTTTTGTTTTGTCTAACCCGAAGGGGTCAGTTCAGTTTAAACCAGCTACCTCTTTTTTTCGTCATCCCCCACTGATAGGTGGAATAAAGGCGATTGTATCACCTGATCTGACGATTGTTGTATCCGTTGCAAATTCCTCATTTATGGCCGTCATCATCTGCTGTAATGACAGCTGAGGATAGTGCTTTTCCATCCACTCTTTCATTTGAGCAACCGTCACATCTGACAGATCTACGGTTAATTTTGATTCACCAACCGCTTCTTGTAAGTGAGCAAATAATAAAATATTAATCACAATTTCCCTCCTCCTCAATGGCTGGTTTTCCTTCGGGATATGGGACATTTTCTAATTGATCACCAATCCATTCAGTGCCATCCTCCCAATGTTCTTTTTTCCATATAGGAACAATTTGTTTGATACGGTCAATCGCATATTCATTTGCCAAATAAGCTACTTTTCGATGTGGGGATGATACAGCAATAACTACGGCAATATCCGTAATATCCAATCTTCCTACACGATGTGTAATGGCTATTGTGGCATCTGGCCATTGCTGTTTTATTTCTTGAGCGATTTGCTCAAACATCTTAATCGCCATAGCAGGGTAAGCTTGATATTCCAAGTACAGAGTTTTCTTACCTTGCGTAATTTCACGTACAGTTCCGATGAACAACGTAATCGCACCAGCGTTTCGATTAAGTACTTTATGCCTTACTTCCTCTACATCGATCGGTTTATCGATAATTTCAAACATCGCTGTCGTCATAGTTTTCCCCTCATTTCTCTCATCAAAAATTCCATATATTGTGATTCTTCATCAATCGAAAAAGCTGGACGTGCTAGGGTCTGATCGAGTGGATAGCTTGGCCAATAAATCACACAGAGGATATTGGATATTTGTTGTAGCAACTCTTGATCTTGTGCTGTTCGGAGTAATACGACCTTCGGATAATGTTCACTTTTATACCCTTCAATCAAAATAATATCCAATGGAAGGGCGGCATAAATTTTAAGTATTTCAGCAAGCTGCCAGTTATGTTGATGAATACTCATACGTAAAGTACCCTCCCCCTCCACTGCTGAGACACTTGCACCTGCCTGCTCGTGACGGCTACTATCCTTCGAAGAATCTATCATCGGTACACCACCATGTCCATGATGTTTAATGGTTCCTACTCGTAGCCCTTCTGTCGAGGCTTGCTTAATCAATTGCTCCATCAAAGTCGTTTTTCCGCTATTTTGATAGCCTACTATCTGTATGATTTTTCGATGTTGTCCCATGGCCACTCACTTCCTTGCAAATCTTCTAGTAATAAAACCGCTATTTGCATACCTTTTTCATAGCCACGGGAGCCGCCAGGTAAGACAATAAAAGCATTGGCTATCGCTAAAGATGAAACTGCACTCGATTTATCAAAACCAGATGGCTCGGCAACTAGCTGACCTTTTTCATAGTATGCACGAGCTCTTACAAAGCGTGTAAATGGATTTGGCTTTGTAAAATCTGCCCCTAAAATAGCTTGCTCTCTGCGTAAGTGTGGTTGTTGATTGCCAAATGCAGTGCGAATAATTGGGCGTACAAATAGCTCAAAGCCAACATAGCATGCTGAAGGATTTCCGGAAAGTCCAAATAATAATTGTCCGTTCCGAGCAGCGACCGTTGTTACACTCCCTGGCCGCATCGCCACTTTATTAAATAATACCTTTGCATTAATAGCTTCGTAAATTGCAGGCAAGTAATCATAATCACCAACGGAAACGCCCCCCGTTGTGATTAACATATCGACTTCTTGTAATGCTTTTTCAACGATATTAATACATAAATCAAGATCGTCACTAAATTTGCCAAAGTAATGAACTTCCGCACCTGTACGTTCGATTTGGGCCATAATCATATAGGCATTACTATTCCGAATTTTGCCTGGTTGTAAAGATTCACCTGGCTCTAGTAACTCACTGCCAGTGGCAATTACACCCACTACCATTTTACGGTAGACAGGCACTTGCGCATAACCAAACGTAGCTAGTAAGGCTATCACCCCTGGGTTGATATATTGACCTTTTTCAATAAGGACAGTGCCTTGTTGTACATCTTCTCCCTTATAGGAAATATTTGTGCCCGTTGCAAACGTCCGTTTAATCGACATTAATAATTGCTTATTTTCTTCAAACGTATGCGTTAATTCTAGCATAACGACTACGTCACACCCTTCTGGTATAGGGGCACCCGTCATAATACGTACTGCTTGCCGATAACCAACTACCTCTTCATAAACAAAGCCTGCCCCAATTTCCCCAACGACTTGAAAAATGACTGGCTGTTCTGAAGAAGCTTCTTGACTATCAATAGAACGAATGGCATAGCCATCATAAGGAGAACGGTCAAAGGCTGGTACATCATGATCAGCGACAATATCTTCTGCTATAAAACGCCCTTGCGCCTGTGGTAATGGGACAAACTCCCTTTTTGCTTGAAAGGCATAGTCCATCACACGTTGTACAGCTTCCGCCACCGGAATTGGTTGTCTCTTTTCTAACATTTGCTACACTCCTTTATCCTAATAAACGATAGTAAATGGTTTTTGCTTTTTGTATATCCTGTATACCATGAATCACTACTCGCCCATCTTGAAAAATGACGATGCGATAGTCGGCCGCTTGGCAGGATAGCAAATAAGGATTACTCTGAATATTTCCGTAGGGACGAAGCTGGTTTGCCAACTGCTCTAAATTGTAGTGAGTCGACTTTGAGGGTCGGATTTGTACTGCATCTCGACCACAAAGTACCTCAAGTTTTGTTTGATTTTCATAAGCTAATGCTGGGTACGTTGGATGGTGACCACAGGTTGGACAATCATCCTGACGTATTTTATCCACATTGATTTCATAATGTTGATTTTGCCAAACATCAAACGTCAAATAGCTTTTTCGTAAGGCTTTCACATCACCAACTAGTAGTTTTAAGACCTCTGCTATTTGATAAGCTGCTACGATTTGGACAGTAGGGCTAATGATTCCTACCGTATCACATGTCATCCCTGTATGAGGCATCACCTTTAACAAACATCGTAAACAAGGTGTATTGCCTGGCACTATTGTATAGGTAGCCCCATAGCTACTAATACAAGAGCCGTACACCCATGGAATACGATGTTGTTGTGCCAGATCATTCATCAGAAAGCGAACATCAAAATTATCGGTTGCGTCTACCATGACATCTATATCGTCTAGCAGTGGTAGCAATGACTCTGTACAAGCATCCATTATGGCAACCTGAATGTCCACCTCTGCATTAATTTGTTGTAGTCGATTTTTGGCTGCGATTACTTTGGGCATTTTATCTTGTGCGTCTTGCTCAGTATATAATTGCTGTCTTTGCAAGTTACTCCACTCTACATAATCACGATCAATCAACGTCAACTTTCCAACACCTGCACGCACAAGCGCTTCTGCACTAGCACTGCCTAATGCGCCAACCCCTATGATAAGGACATGTTTTTGTTTCATTGCCTGCTGACCTGTTTGTCCGATTGGGCTAAATAATTGTTGTCTAGAATATCTATTATTCATAAGCATTTTGCCTTTCTTTCAATGAATTTTCGTTTGACCTTTTCGTTAATAGCATTATAATAAAGTGAATCTTAATCAGAGCATTTTTCTATATTTGTGATAATTATTCATTTCACGAATGGAACCTTCTACGTGAAAAGCTCCAAAAACGCAAGAAAAGGAGGTTATTCTACCTTGCATCCTACACATCACCAACAACCAATCCAAGCTGCCATTTTAACTGTGAGTGATACACGCACGAAGGCAGATGATCTTGCTGGTCAGCGCATTCATTCTTTACTTCAAGAAGCTGCTTTTGAAGTAGTTGATTACCAATTAACAAAGGATGAGCCACTTGAAATCTCAGAACAAATTCATATTTGGTGCAGTAATCCTAGCATCAATGCCATTATCGTCACTGGTGGAACTGGATTTACCCCAAGGGACCAAACCTACGACACCATTTTGCCTCTTTTTGACAAGGAAATGATGGGGTTCGGAGAATTATTTCGAACATTAAGCTATGAGGAGATTGGTCCAAAAGCAATGTTTAGTCGGGCCACAGCTGGCAGCCGTCATCAAACAGCTATTTACGTTTTACCAGGCTCCACCAATGCTGTAACATTAGCCATGACAAAGCTTATTTTACCTACAGTACAACATTTCGTTGGAGAATTAAATCGCTTATGAAAATGGCTGGTGTTGTCTTAGCTGGTGGTCAATCCTCTCGATATGGTCTACCGAAAATGTTTGAGACGTTTGCTGGTCTGCCTTTATACAAGCACAGTCTTAACGCCCTCCAAGAAAATCAGCTTAATCCTTTAGTGATTGCTACAAATGCTAGCCTGCAACCTAAGTTTGATCAGGAGAATGTGCAATGGATCATTGAACAGCAGCCCCATCAAGGTCCACTTTTTGCCTTGCATCATATCATGACAACTTTTCCTGATGTAGAATGGTTTTTCGTCGTAGCTAGTGATATGCCCTACATGAATGCAGGGTTTATCCAAGAGATGTTAGGATACATAGATGATTCTTATGATGCCATAGTTCCTAAACAAGCCTCACGCTACCAACCATTAGCGGCATTATATCGGCGCACGGCATTACCAAAGGCGAAACAATTGACCGAGCAAAACAAACGGAGTATGAAAGTGCTATTAGATCAACTCCGTGTTTGTTATGTTCCTTTTGATGATAACAGTCCAACATTTATTAATATCAATGCTCAACAAGATTGGGCACAAACAGCTACAAAGGAGTCTAACTATGAATAATTTTACACATTGGAACGAAGCAGGTCGCCCCAAAATGGTCGACATTTCAGAAAAAGAAATGACAACGCGTACTGCCATAGCACGTAGTACCATAACATTATCCAATGAAGTCTATCAGGCCATCCAAGAAGGTGGTATTAAAAAAGGTGATCCTACACAAGTCGCACAAATTGCCGGGATTATGGGCGCTAAGAAAACAGCCGATATTATTCCTATGTGCCATCCCATTATGCTACAAGGCACTGATCTCCAATTTGACTATCAGAAAACCGAAAATGGTTATGAGCTCCACATTCAAGCCACTGTCAAATGTAGTGGAAAAACAGGTGTTGAAATGGAGGCCCTTACGGCTGTGTCCATTGCGGCTCTCACTTTTTATGATATGTGTAAGGCTGTTGACAAAACGATGGTCATTAAAGAAACCTATCTTGTGGAAAAGACTGGCGGAAAAAGCGGTACCTTTATGCATAAATAAACAGAAAAAATTCGGCATCTTGCCGATTTTTTTCTGTTTTCCATGTTTACCCTCCGATATGAGACATTTCAATTTTAGCCTTTTTCCGATTTGCCACCGTCTGTTCGTTGCGTTCGTCGGAATAGCGATCATTTCTTTGTTCCCAAACATTTTTTATACAATTAATAATAGCTGTATCATCTTGACCAGACCTTAATAGCTCTCTTAAATCCGTACCTTCTGTAGCAAACAAACAAGTATATAGTTTTCCCTCTGCTGAGAGACGGGCACGTGAACAATTGGTGCAAAAAGAATCTGTCACTGACGATATGACACCAATCTCTCCTTTATTATCTTGGTATTGGTAACGCGTCGCCACTTCCCCTTGATAATTAGGAGCGATGGGTTGCAGCGGAGAAAGCTGATGGATTTGCGCAATGATGTCTTTTTTTGACATCACATCATCCATACGCCAACCATTGGAATTACCAACATCCATATACTCGATAAAACGTAAAATATGCTGTTTTTCTTTAAAAAATCGTGCCATTTCTATAACATCTTGGTCATTCTTTCCTTTTTGAACAACCATATTAATCTTTACTTGTAAACCCGCTTCCGCTGCCTTTTCGATACCCTCTAACACGGTTGACACCTTTCCTCGATGACCATTCATCTCGAAAAAACGCTCGTCATTAAGTGAATCTAAACTGATTGATACTCGGGATAAGCCTGCTTGTGCCAATGGCTGCGCATATTTTTTTAATAAAGTACCATTCGTTGTTAATGCAATATCTTCTACACCTTCTAGGCGATGAATTCGGGCAATTAATTCAGTCAAATCACGACGTAATAAAGGCTCTCCACCTGTAATACGTACTTTTTTGACACCCAGTGAAACGAAAATTTTGACTAATCTTTCAATCTCATCGAAGTTTAAGATTTTATCAGAAGGTAAAAAAGCATAATCCGGACCAAATACTTCTGCTGGCATACAATAACGACAACGAAAATTGCAGCGATCTGTCACAGATATTCTTAAATCTCTTAACGGTCTGTGTAGTTGGTCTTGTAGATCCGTCATTTAATCTCCTTCTTTCAGTACATTCTGAGCTGGTAATAAGATGCGTTGCGGATGTGTATAAATATTCAATGTATGCTGTCGAATAAAGCCCACTGTGGTAATACCAAGCTGTTCGGCCAATTGCAATGCTAATTCGGTTGGTGCTGATTTTGACAAAACGATTTCACAGCCAATTTTGGATACTTTCAGTAAAATCTCTGATGATATCCGGCCACTAAAGACAATAATTTTATCTTGGATACTAATACTATTCCGTAAACAATAACCGTAAATTTTATCTAAGGCATTATGGCGGCCAATATCCATGCGACTTAGGACAATGCCATTGACATCACATAGAGCTGCATTATGCACACCACCTGTTTTTTTAAATATATCCGCAGTCTCCTGCATCGCATGCATTAAACGAAAGCAATCTTCAGTCGTAATTTGCACATGAACATCGTCCATTTTTTTTGCTACTAAGGCATCGTTTGTGAAAACAAAGCCTTGTCGACTCATCCCACAACAAGACGTAATATAGCGCTTGTTTTGTGTTTGTTGATAGTAAGGATTGACATGCTTTGTTTTAATGTGTACAAAGCCTTCTTTTTCTTGATGCCATATGTCCTCAATATCGTCGTAGCTACGGATTACCCGTTCAGATGCTAAATAACCAACGACCATATCCTCTACATACTCTGGCGTACAAACCATCGTCACAAATTCTTGCTGATTAATTTTCACGGTCACAGCGTATTCTGAGACAATCAAATCATCTATTTCCTTCACTTGCTGCCCTACAACGCGCACAATTTTTCTCGTTATCGCTCTCTCCATATGGCATCCCCCTTTATTCACTTATATGTTTTTCAAAAACAAAGACGGAAATCGCAAAATCCTCTTCAATTTTAATATCAGAAAATAAGTGGAGTAATTTACTGCCCATTAATTCTTCCATACCCTCTGGTGGTGATTGTGTATATAAATCTTGAATCATGCTTGTCCTAGCAGCATGAACCATTTTTAACCCTTCAGGAGAACCCGCAATAAACTTTTCGGTTGGCGTGATGTTCCCGTATAAAGTGGATACAGCCATATTTTCAACAAAAACCGTATGAATACGCTCTGGCCCTTTACCAAATACTTCTTTTCGTAATTTTCGAATCATATCGTTAAATTCATGTACTTTTTTTGACATCGTAACGATTCTCCCATCATCATCATACTTTTTAGGCAATCACTAGGAGGGTCACCCTTACAGTTTGTTAATCATATAGTAACTTGAAAAAAAATAAAAGGGAAAATGTTTTTTGATAATAATTCTCATTTAAAAATATTTATGATTCATATTGTTCCGTTTGCAGGAAAGGGCTATAATAAAAACACAAATGGAATTAATGTATTTTTGATCCCTATGTTATGATTTACCTAGAAATTGCATAGTGTTTATGAATATTTGGATTCTATTATGACTAAAAAATAAAAGTAGATTGAGTTTTTAGCAAGGCCTGCTAAGAATTTTATCCGCCATGAATTTATTAGCATGTCTCGTACGTGCCATTTCATGGTGGATTTTTTTTTATTTTTTTTAACCAGGCACATGGATAACTTGTTACGTTCTAACAATTACCCTATTTTGAGGTAGCTTCAAGAACATTTGGGAATTACAATGATAACAAGACAATCTTTTCATAACTATAGAAAACTCGAAATGTTATTCCCTTTTTGTCTTAAGCCGTAACAGGTTGTCCTAGTAGTCTCATAGTGTAAAAGGAGGAAGTTACCTTGACTCAAATTAATATTAATGGCGTTTCGTATGATGTAAAAGAAGGAGCTACAATCCTTGATACCATTAATCAACATGACATCCCACATCCACAGATTTGTCATGTACCGGCTGTCGATCCAATCGAAACATGTGATACTTGTATCGTAGAGGTTAACGGCCAATTAGTTCGGTCATGCTCCACTAAGGCAGTCGATGGCATGAACATATACCTAACTTCTGAAAAAGCAAAAGCGGCGCAAACAGAAGCGATGGATCGTCTTCTCGAAAATCATTTATTGTACTGTACAGTTTGTGATAATAATAATGGGAATTGTACATTACACAACACAGCGGAGTTAATGGAAATCGAGCATCAAAAATATCCATATAAGCCTAAAGTGGAAGCCCATGAGGTCGATATGTCCCACCCATTTTACCGATATGATCCTAACCAATGTATCGCATGTGGGCAATGTGTAGAGGTTTGTCAAAATTTACAGGTAAATGAAACGCTATCTCTCGATTGGGAAACGGAAAGACCTCGCGTGATTTGGGATACTGGCGTTGCGATTAATGATTCTTCCTGTGTCAGTTGCGGGCAATGTGTAACCGTTTGTCCATGTAATGCTTTAATGGAAAAATCCATGCTTGGAGAGGCTGGATTTATGACTGGTCTCAAACAGGATATGTTAGATCCAATGATCAGTTTAATTAAAGATGTTGAACCTGGCTACAGTGGTATCTTTGCTGTTTCTGAAGTGGAAGCAGCGATGCGTAGTAAACGCACGAAAAAAACCAAAACCGTTTGTACTTTCTGTGGTGTAGGTTGCTCGTTTGAAGTATGGACAAAAGATCGTAAAATTTTAAAAGTACAACCTTCCGATGGGCCTGTTAATGCAATTTCTACTTGTGTCAAAGGGAAATTTGGCTGGGACTTCATCAACTCTGAAGAACGTATTACCAAACCATTAATTCGTAAAAATGATGAATTTGTAGAATCATCCTGGGATGAAGCTCTTGACTTAATTGCCTCAAAGCTTGGGGGCATTCAACAACAATATGGCCCTGGTTCTGTTGGCTTTATCTCTTCGTCTAAAATTACAAACGAAGAAAATTACTTAATTCAAAAAATGGCACGTCAATTGTTTGAAACAAATGATGTTGATAATTGCTCCCGTTATTGTCAATCTCCAGCTACTGACGGTTTATTACGGACAGTGGGTATGGGTGGAGATGCAGGAACGATCAAAGATATTGCCAAGGCTGGCCTTGTCATTATTGTAGGGGCGAACCCAGCTGAAGGTCATCCTGTTTTGGCCACACGTGTCAAACGTGCCCATAAATTACACGGTCAGAAATTAATTGTTGCTGATATTCGCAAACATGAAATGGCCGAGCGTTCAGACATTTTCATCCGTCCGAAACAAGGTACCGACCAAGTGTGGTTAATGGCTGTAACCAAATATATGATTGATCAAGGCTGGCATGATGAAGCTTTCATTCAAGAAAATGTCCTGTACTTGAGTGATTTTAAACAAGTACTTGATAAATATACACTTGAATATGCTCAAGAAATGACTGGTATTTCCAAAGAAACCTTAATTCAGATAGCCGAAATGATTCGTGATGCAGACGGCACATGCGTTCTTTGGGGTATGGGTGTAACACAAAATACAGGTGGTTCTTATACATCAGCTGCGATTTCAAATTTACTATTAGCGACTGGTAACTACCGTCGTCCTGGAGCAGGTGCCTACCCTCTTCGCGGTCATAACAACGTACAAGGTGCATGTGACATGGGTACACTCCCAAATCTATTGCCTGGTTATCAAAAAGTAACAGATGATGAGGTACGAGCTAAATTCGAAAAAGCATATGGTGTCAACATTCAGCCTCAACCTGGTCGTAATAACATGCAAATGTTAGATGCGATTATGGAAGGTAAAATGAAAGCTATGTATTTAGTGGGCGAAGATATGGCGCTTGTTGATTGTAACGCCAACCATGTAGATGAGGTTCTTTCACAACTAGACTTTTTTGTTGTCCAGGATTGTTTCCTATCACGCACAGCACAATATGCAGATGTTATTTTACCTGCTGCGCCTTCCCTTGAAAAAGAAGGTACATTCACGAATACAGAACGTCGCGTTCAGCGTCTATATCAAGTTTTACCGACACTTGGTGAGTCAAAAGCAGATTGGGAAATTCTGCAAGAAGTCGCTCATCGTCTAGGTGCTGATTGGCATTACAACCATCCTAGTGATATTTTTGATGAAATGGCTAGCCTTTCTCCCCTTTTCTCTCAAGCCAACTATGATGTACTAGAGGGCTGGGGCAGCTTCTGCTGGGGTAGTCACGATGGGAAAGATACGCCTTTATTATATGAAGACGGATTTAATTTCCCTGATAAAAAGGCACGCTTTGCTTTAAATGATTGGGTAGAACCAGTTGAATTTGAGGCTCAGTATGATTGTCATATTAATAATGGGCGTATGCTTGAACACTTCCATGAAGGAAACTTAACGAATAAATCCAAAGGTATCCAATCAAAAGTTCCTGAGATTTTCGTAGAAGTATCACCAGAATTGGCAAAAGAACGAGGCATTGAGGATGGAGCTCTACTACGTTTAGTATCACCGTATGGCGCATTAAAGCTAAATGCTCTTGTCACAGATCGCGTGCAAGGGAACGAATTATTCTTACCAATGAACTCTGTTAGCAAAGATTCAGCTATCAACTTTTTAACCGGCCCTGCTGCAGATGTGAATACGTCAACACCAGCCTATAAACAAACCAAGGTTCGTGTAGAGGTGCTAAAAGCTAAAGGAAAATCACCACTACCTCGAACAAACCCACGCTATAAAAAGCGTCATCCTCAAAATGGTGTTGAGGTACAACGGAAATGGAATCGTCCTGGCTACGTTCACTTAACAACTATTAACGAAAGAGAGTGAGAGCATGGCTGTACCCATTACAAGAATAAAAAAGCAACAATTAACGGAAGAACAACTAAAAGAACAAAAATTAGACAATCTTAAACAACTACTTTCCGATCATGAAGAAGCCGTCCAGCAAGTATTCACCATTATGGCGGAATTAAATGATATTGGTGCATTAGAAGCTGCTACTAAGTTGCTAGAAGCTAAAGAGGATGTAGCCCACATAGCACTTGGCCAATTAACACGTAAGCCTGTGACGAATATCATTAACAATTTGATGGGTGTTGCTGGGGCCTTGACAGAACTGAATCCTGAAACAACAACCAAGCTTATTGAAGGCTTAAATGCTGGGGTGGATGAAGCCAACAAAGCACTAGAGACGGATGAAAAAGTCAGTGCTTTTAAACTAGTCAAAATGTTAAATGATCCAGATGTCAATCGTGCTCTCAATTTCGGCGTCCATTTCTTAAAAGGACTTGGTAAAGGGTTAAAAGAATAAGGTGGTTCCTACATGTTAGCAAAAGAAGATATATTAAACGTATTGAAACAGGTGGAAGATCCTGAACTTCATCAGAGTATTATAGACTTGAATATGGTACGCAATATTCAAATCAATGGCACACATGTATCACTTGATATTATTTTGACGATTCCAGGTTGTCCTTTAAAAGCAAAAATTCAGCAAGATGTGGAGGAAGCACTAAAAACGATTGGTGCCTCCCCTGTTGCCATTAGCTTTGGGGCAATGACCAAACAGGAACGTCACAACTTAACCTCCTCATTACAAGCGAAAAATGTGACAGATAAAGGGATGCCAAAAATGCTGTTGCCACAATCTGGCGTTCAGTTTATCGCTGTAACAAGTGGTAAAGGAGGTGTTGGTAAGTCTACCGTAACGATTAATTTAGCTGTTGCTCTTGCCCGTCTTGGTAAACGTGTTGGTATTTTAGATGCAGATATTTATGGCTTCAGTATTCCTACGATGATGAAAATTGACCAAAAGCCTACCATGCTGGACCAAACGGCAATCCCAGTCATGAGCCATGGCGTTAAAATCATGTCGATGGGCTTTTTTACGAATGATAACCAGCCTGTTATGTGGCGTGGGCCTATGCTCAACAAGTGGATTCGTAATTTCCTTGTCAACACACATTGGGGAGAATTAGATTATCTCCTCATAGATTTGCCACCAGGCACAGGCGATGTGGCAATTGATATGGCGGCGATGATTCCACAAGCACAGGAAGTTATTGTGACAACACCGCATCTCGCAGCTTCTCACGTAGCTTCCCGTGCGGGGTTAATGGCTCAACATACCAAACACACCATTCTTGGTGTTGTCGAAAATATGGCCTATTTTGAAGGGGCAGATGGTCAAAAAAACTATCTTTTTGGACAAGGTGGCGCTGAGCAATTAGCCGAGTTACTGCAAACCAATGTTTTAGCACATATTCCTTTCGCTCAACCTGAAGAAAATACAGGCTCTTCAGTATATGATGCAGATACAATTATCGGTGAAGTTTTTACTCACCTAGCTGAAGATATACTCTATCAATAAAACATAAATCCCTTGATTTGCTTTTACACAAATCAAGGGATTGTTTTTTTCAGCGATATACACATCAAGGTGAACGTCAAAGATTTTGTTGGGGGCTATTTCGAGCAAGCTAGAAAAAAAAACTGGGAGCAATGAAGCCGCGTTTTAATTGATCACTAGTAACCAGCCTTTTTTAATACTTGCATGAAATAAAAACGATACGTATTTTTGACGAATGTATCTAATGGAAGCCCCACATCCACCTGATACTTCGTAAAAATAAAATAAAATCGTTTATCCCATTTTAAACGTAATAATTCTCCCGCTTTATCACCATGTTTCACTGTAAATTCCTCAATCAAAGGTTCAATCATCGCAAAACAATAGTTTTTTAAATTGGCAAGAGCTTCGATATCTTTATCCCTTTGAAAGCGTGTAATCCAATCTATTATTTGCTCATTCATTATCGTACGCCATCCTTAAAATTTAGAGTTTCTTCCTATTAAATTATACCCTTTTTTTGCAGAATCGAATAATGCGTTCCCGAGCTTAATAATTGATGGGATACGAGGAGCATATTTTATACCTTCAGACTGTCATTCACAACTCATCAGTGGGTCGATTCCAACGTAGGTGATATTGTACAGTCCTCTTCTTTGAATTCTTATCTAATACTAGAAGCTGATCACCCGTCTGGATGACATAGTCCTTCTCTAACGTTCGTACTCTAGGTTGTTGTTGATTTTGAATTGATGGCACCAATTTTCTCTTCCCATATCATTTGATGCTTTTTCATATCATAAAGTAAGAGCATGTGATCTGCGCTTTCTCGCTGGGTCTGCCGATATGAAACGAGAGCTGTATTTTCCGCTATATCGACATCTATCACTTTTGGTTCTAAATTTTGATAGGCTTGTATAGCAGGTTCCGTCAGCACATTTTGACTAAGTTCTTGAATTTCTTGATAATCCTCTAAAGTTTGTTGATGTGTAGCAAAATAACCTGGTAAACCTGATTCAATAAAGAAACGAGCAGATAAATAACCCTCGACTTTTGGATTCTTGTTTAAGGTCTTACCATTATAGCGATAAAAATTGCCGTCGACACCTTCTAGATAAAGTTCATCTTGTAAAGCAACCATCTGATACGAACTATTGCTTAAAATATCGATTAATAGCTGATGCTGTTGACGAAAATCCTTTTCCGAAAGTATTTCTTTTCCCGTCTCTATATCTAAAAGTGATAATTGCCCAAACTCACCGTCTCGATGATGAACAAGAAGACCACCCATAAAATTCCCAATAAGCGTTTCTTTATAAGAAGCTGATTTCGTCCATTGTTTTTTACCTGACTCCAAATTCACAGCCACTAGAAGATAGTGTGAAATTAAATGTGTAATACCATTTGATCTTCCATTATTCTCATAGCCTTGCACCATTTGAACAGCAATTTTTTGTGATTCGTCTGTATATATGGAGGAATCCGATTTAATTGGAAAGCTTCGTCCTGCTAAGCCAAAGACCATCATTAACGCATTGCTTATCAATAAATAAAAAACTAGCAAAAAGACAGTGGTAACAAGACGTTTCCGTTTAATGACTATAAACAATAACAGTAAAATTCCCAGACCAAAGACAACACCTAAAAAAATATCGTGGACAAGCCATCCATTTAGGCGCCAGGAATACATGTACCGTTGAAGAAATTGTTCCAATTTTCTACCCCCTCTACCAAACAACGACTAGCTAAAATCAGAATATAGTACATAACGATCACATTCCAAGCACTGAAATAAATAGCCCTGATGATGGCCATTGTTCATTAAGGATGCCGAAAGTTCTTCTTGCGAAAAACCCGTTAAATTGTCAAATTGATCGTCTATTCCTCGCTCCACCATGTCACTCCAGCCAACATATCCAATAAATGCACAATAATCTGAACAATGTGCTACCCAATTATTCCCTTGCCAACTCACATATCCTGGTGTTCGATACAGCACTTCCTCCGCCAATGTAGGATTCGTAATGTGGTCATCATGAATTAAATCTTGCTGGAAAGAACCCTCATATTTTTTGGCGGCTTCTCCATTATGAATACAGGAAGGACAAAGATAATCTACATCCTCTATCGCGTAAATCCCCCCTGTATAATAGACATCCACTTCCAGTTGACAACAATCGCATACAACGATATCATCGGTTTCAAAAATTTTCGCTTCTAGTGGTTTTGGTAAATATTTAAACGTAGGGATGATGGTTTTGATAGGCCGATGATCCCCTATTTTTTGTGGCAACAAAGGGTTCACCGAATTCGTTTGATTTATGTAGGTTTGAAGGGTTCCTAATTTTTTTCGATCCTTTTTATCAGCTTTATTCATAATAGCCGTAAATAGCTGATAAGCTTCAGGATACATTCTCAGTAAGCAATAAACCTCGACTAGTATTCTTAATGTTTCTTGCGTTTGCGGCTCTTGCTTTAATTGGTCTTTGAACATATGCATCCGATTAACCGATATTGGTTGTGAAGGATTAAAATTTTTTCTAAGTTCTTGCCATTCTTCAGCAATTGTCATCAAAATGTGCCTCCTTCGATAGCCTATTTTTATTTTTCAAAAGAATAATCTTTCATAACTTGGCAAATTTCCACTTTATAATTAGTGTACCATTTCTCTTTACCCAATTGTTGTGCTGTTAAATGCTTGGCATTGGCTTTCCATGCCTGAATAGCTTCAAGTGATTCCCAATAAGATACCGTAATGCCCTTTCCTTCCTCGTTCCTTACACTTTCGACACGTAGAAAGCCAGGCTGTTGCTTGGCTAAAGTATCTATTACTTCTGCCATCTTGCCATAGTCCTCTCCATCCTGTCCGGTTCTTAGCGATGTAAAGATAACTGCATAATAGGTTTCCATTTATTTCGCCTCCTCTATAACTTTTATTGTAAACGATAATGACTTTGACTAAAATCAAAATATAGAAAACTGAAAGGATTGTGACACATGGGAATTAATCCAAATATGGCAGAAGTAGCAGCACTCCTCGGTGAAACATCAAGAGCTACTATACTCGCTAGTATGATGGACGGTCGTTTCCATACTGCTAGTGAACTAGCATATATGGCTGCCATCAAACCTCAAACGGCTAGCTTTCATCTAGCTAAACTAGTAGAAGGAAAGCTGATAAAGGTTGAAAAACAGGGCAGACACCGTTATTTTCAATTGGCAGGCGAAGACATTGCTCAATTTCTTGAATCTTTTCTAGCCATTTCGCCTCCCCCTGAAGTACGTTCTTTAAAACAATCTAGCCAAATAAAATTATTGCAGGATGCTAGAACTTGCTACGATCATCTCGCTGGTAAATTGGGCGTCGAATTGACGGACTCAATGTTGAAAGCGGGCTATCTAAAATTAGAGGAAAAGCAATTTAACTTGACAGATGAAGGCACATTATTTTTCACAACATTTGGCATCGATCTACCTGCTTTAAAAAAGAAAAGAAGATCCTTCTCTCACGCCTGTTTAGATTGGAGTGAACGGCGTTACCATCTGGCTGGTGCTCTTGGTAGTGAGCTTTTCAATCATTTATTCCAACTTGGCTGGCTCACTCGTGTGCCCTCTATTCGCGCCATTCAAGTGACGGAGAAAGGTAAAATTGGATTGAAAGAGGTATTTCAAATAGAGCTATAAGAGTAACTAGACTTGAGGTAGGTCACTATTACCTCAAGTCTTTTCCTCGACTAAAAGTGCGATTTACTAAATAAATTCCGACCAGTATGAATAGCCCTCCTACCATTAAAGATGGTTGTAATGGCTCATCTAATAATAGCCAGCCCGTTAAAACCCCGAAAAAGGGCGCTAGAAACAGATAGGCACTTGTTTTTCCAGGATCGCTATTTTGCAGTAGATAGTACCAGCCAGCAAATTGAATGATGGAAGAAAAGATGCTAAGCCATATTAAAATCAATAATGATTGTTGATTGACAATGAAAAATGGTTGCTCTAACAAGGTACTCGCAAGGAAAAGAAGGAAGCCCCCAAACAGCATTTGGTAGGCTGATAAAACCCAAGTATCAAATAAGAGACCCCATTTTTTGGCTAATAATGTTGCAATGGCCCAAAAAACAGCAGATAAAAATCCAAATAGAATACCTATCTTCCATTCAACTTGGGTACCCATTGTGATGATCACGCCGATTAAACCGAGCAAAACTCCTATCCATTGATGAAACTTGTAACGTACTTTGGTAAAAATAGTGGCAAATATGACAACTAGTAATGGGTTTGTGAATGTTAATATAGAAGACTCACTTGCTGTAATGGTACGTAGACTTAGAAAAATACACCCCATCACTCCAGCCGTTTGAAAGACTCCAATCATCAATAACTTGAACCACCCTTCCTTTGTGGTTGGATGTGGTCTTTTAAAGAACCTAACAACGATAGCCATAATGATCCCTGCCAATATAAAACGCAATGCAGCCAATAATAAAGGGGATGAATAGGGTAGCCCTAGTTTTACGATGGCAAAAGATGAACCCATTAAAAAGGTCGTAACTACTAATAGTGCAATAAATTGATAGTTTTTCATACAAATTTCTCCTTACCTGATTTAATCACTTTATATCGATTATAAACAGGAAGTAATTCAACATTTATCGAAGTATGGATTACGAAAAAAAGCATGTAATAAAAAATCTTACCTCTAATAACTAAGAGGTAAGATGCTATAAATATCAATTTTCCATAAATATCTTCAAGTTTTCAGCAATTTCTCGTGATTTTGTATGGTGTAAGTAATGATCTCCATCCATTATAATGACTTTGCCATGCACTGAATTTTTGACTTGCTCTTCATGGAGTGGTATCCAGTTTTTCTCAATTCCATCATTGTTGTTCGCCTGAACAAATAACAAAAGAGGTAAATCTTTAGGGAATGTAAGGTTTTCTGCGTCTTTAAATTTTTGATATAAACCCGTCAATTCATTGGAAGTACTCGAATTGTAAAAGTTTTTGAGTGTAATCATCCTTATTTGTTCTTTTGTTTCATCATCATAGGGTAATCCAGCATACGGATCACTACCTGATAGTTTTAGAGCCACTCTAGCGATTCCAGATTTTTTGAGAAGTTGTAATGACTTGATTGGGAATTCCGTATCCATACCACCCTGAGTAGGCACACTGCTATCAATTCCTACAAATGCAGTTACCTCACTTGGATATTTATTGACATAATCGAGTCCATAGATTCCTGCTATAGAGTGTCCCATTAATATATACTGGTCAATCTTCAACGTCTGTAAAGCGTCATGAATCTCACTAACTATATTCTCCGTGCTTCGTTCTTTATCGGTATCATCACTTAAGCCATAGCCAAAAGGCTCTACTGAGACAACCTTATAATGGGGAGCTAATTCTTCTATAAGTGGCTTGAAATCAAGCGTTGGAGCTGCTGTTCCGAAGCCTGGTAGTAGTACGATTGTTTCTGTACCCTCTCCTTGAATCGTGATGTTCATATTTTCCCCATTAACGGAAACAAGCTGACCATAAGGTTCTATTTTTCCTTGTTCTATTTTGTTGCAAATAATATTTACTGTAAAAACAATAGCAAGTAGTAGCACAATTGTTACACCTATGACCGCTATTGATTTCAATAAAATTCTCGTAAATTTTTTCATGTTTGATGCACGAGGGGATTCACCTATACTCGTGCCTCCTCCTTTACTACGATTTTTCCAGCTACCTGATTAGCTGTTAACAACAGTGTAAAGGACGAAAATGTCTTCCCAATGACGGGAATATGAACGCAATATGAACAACAAGAAAATGTTGCGATATTATACATGAAAAGTCACATATGAATAAACTTTTAATTGGCACTGATCGGCAGCGTAACAATAAATGTCGTTCCTTGTCCAAGTTCACTCTCCACCAGAATATCCCCCTGATGCAGAGAAACAATTTGTTTAACGATTGCGAGTCCCATACCACTCCCCTCATATTTTCGACTATGGGAACGATCCGCCTTAAAAAACCGCTCAAATACAAGCTTCTGATCTTCTAATGAAATCCCAATCCCTGTATCTGTTACTCGAACTGACACATGATGAGCATCTTGTTGCATGCTGATCTCAATCGTGTCACCATCATTTGAAAATTTAATACTATTAGTAAGAAGATTTGTCCATACCTGATTTAATTGATCGTAATCTGCCATAAGCCGAACAGCCTTCAACTTAAGCTCAAAATCGATATTGCGTGAAGACCATTGCGGTTGGATCGAGACAATAACACGTCTAATTTGTTCATCTAGGTTGAACGTATCAAGATGCATTGGCTGTGTCTTTGATTCTAGTAAGCTCAACTTTAATAGGCTATCACTCATTTTAGACATTCGATTGGCTTCTGAAATGATAATATCAAGATAACGGCTTTTTTCATCATCAGTTACATCGACTTGCTTCAGTGCTAACGCATAGCCTGATATGGAGGTAAGCGGAGACTGCATTTCATGGGATACGTTTGATACAAAATCTCTCCTCATTTGCTCTAGCTGCTGTAACTCCTCTGCCATATATTCAAAGCTTTTAGCCAAAGTACCTAGCTCTCCTGATTGCTTAATATTTAACTCTACATTGAAATCGCCACCTGCAATATGTTTAGTTGCTTGTGTTAATTTTTTGATTGGCTTGACTAGAAACATAGCTGCTACTAAAAACACAACACTTCCTATAACAAGGGCATATGTAGCAAAATTCAAAATCAACTTTATGGAAAAAGAGATTGAAGGTAAAGAAATAGTTTGGATAAACATTGCTTTTGTTCCCATTTCAGTTGTTAGAGGTATACCTAAAAGTATAGATGAAACACCCCCGGGATTGACTTGAATGACCTCTCCATCCAGTACAGTTTGTACTTGTGCCATTGTTACAGGAGCCAGTTGTTCGTCATGAAGCTTTCCATAAGACTTAAACTGCCCGGTTTCTTCATAAATGCGAATATGATAGGATTCAAGCTGATGCATATCGCGAATAAATCTATCTGCTTCATTAAATGGCAATGTGGCAAAAATTTGTACAATGTCTTGACCAAAATTTAGTAAGGGAATTTGTAAGTTTTCATTCAGTTTATCTTTAAATACCCATGTTGCCATGAAAAAGGAGATGATCGTTCCTCCAATGACAGCAACTAGAAATATTAAAACGACACGTGTATATAAAGATTTGATCATTCATCAACCTCTAACCTGTAGCCAAGACCTCGTATCGTCTCGATATGAAAATCAGCTATCGTGGCGAAACGCTCACGCAAGCGCTTTATATGTACATCAATTGTTCGATTATCCCCAGCATAATCTATTCCCCAAATTTGATCGATCAGCTGCTCACGTGTGTAGACTTGTCCTGGTGTTTCAGCTAGCTTGTATAATAATTCAAATTCCTTGAGTGGCAACGTAATAGATTCCGTTCCATTCATAATTTTATAGGTCTGACGGTCAAGTGTAATAGTACCAAGCTTTATGGTCTGCGGGTAACCAATTCTGTAGCGCTTTAGTAAAGCTTTGACACGTACCGTCAACTCTAACGGATCGAATGGCTTGGTCAAGTAATCATCTGTCCCAAGCTCAAAGCCTTTGACTTTTTCCCACGTTTCACCTCTCGCCGTCAGCATAAGTAATGGGATTTCAGCATTCGCTCTACGTAGCTCCTTACATAAAGCCCAACCATCCATTGTTGGCATCATAATATCAAGCACTACGAGATCAACAGGTGTTGAGTGATAGATGGATAGTGCTTCCTTACCATCTTCGGCTTCCAATGTTGTGAACCCGTCCTTGCGCAGAAATAAGCATACGAGTTCGCGAATATTCGCATCGTCATCAGCAACAAGTATAGTCGTCATACATCCGTTCCCTCTTTTCCAATGTAAAATTCAACCCTATTATACTATAAATCAACTTCACTTCTCTCCTACATGACTCTCCTTTCTTAGAGGAACTCTTAGGAAGAAGGGCTATACTTACAGAAACCTATTCTTCATCCCTTCTATTTTTACAAAAAATGAAACTTTCGGTTTATAAGTTCGTATTAAACAGAAAATACTGATTTTTCTGGAGGTAATATGTTTAAAATTAGAGCCTTTTCCCTTATCTTTATATGCTTATTAACAGCCTGCTCTCTGGAGAATGTAGTTCCTAAAGAGCAAATACAAGAAGAAAAAAATGATGAAAATATCGTAGTAACAGCAGATGGTAAAGTAACCTTTAAGATTATTAATAACATTGAGGCTCCCCAAGAAACTGTGGATACTATAAAAGATGAAATCCGTAAGACATATGATGATATTCTGCAATCCATACATACTTCATATGTTCCATCTGAGCAAATAACAATATTTCTAAATGGTGAAGGCAGTCAATCATGGGGATTAGCATCGAGAATAGAATTAGCTATCAGTCAAGATGGTTACTATCCACTTGTTCATGAAATGACACATTCCTTACTTGGTTATGGCGATAATTTTGGTTCCGATCATGGCTATTTTACACAAGAGGGTTATGCGGTTTATATGGACGATCAATTTGGTAAAAATGAATTATATCTCGAAAAGTTCATGAAGTATTTTATTGATTCAGATAAATTAATTCCCATTAGCAAATTGATTGATCCAAATCAAGATGATGCCTATTTTCGCCCAGGTCTTACAAATCTAGATGAAGTGAACACCCTTATGGGAATGAGTTATACACACGCTGCTTCATTTGTTAAATATTTAATTGATACCTATGGACTCGAAAAATTTGAACAGATATACAATAAGAAGGACTTGGCAAATAAAATAGAAGAAGTATACGGAAAAGGTGTTCATGAAATAGAAATGGAGTGGTTAGCCTTTATTAATAATCAAAAGGGGTTTACCTATGAAGAAAAAAATTTAGTGGGCTTCTATGATTTTAATACCATTATGATTAGATTAGATCCTAGCTATTTTGCAAAGGAATGATCTTTTAAAAAGTCGAAAAAACCATACTATCATTATAACTATATGAAAAAAAGATCTAAGGTCGGACATATCGAACTTAGATCTTTCCATTTTATTTGCAGGTAAGTTCTGCTGGGATAATAGCATTACATACAATTTTAAGCAATTAGCTTTGCAAACCATGCTACATAATGAGCACCAGGGATGAATAATAACTGTGCCACAATCGTTCCTAAAAATCTTGAAAACATCATCATGACAGAGGCTCTTTTTAAGTCTAGATAGCTTCCCCTATTATTGATTACATCATCGGCAAGAATAGAGATTTTTGGGTCAATGAATAGAATTAATAGAATGGTCGCTATGCCATTGACTAAGCCAGATGCCATCACAGCAGTATTTTTAAATTCAGGTACTAATAAAGTCGCATACAGAGCGGATAAAACGCCAATGGTATAGATTCCCGTAATAACTATGTTGGTGATGAATAATTTTAAAGGAATATCTCGTAAGCCAATGCCTTTTAGATAGGTAATACTAGGTTTGTGAATATGCTTCAAGCCTCGTCTTATATATTCAAATGTAAAACCCTTTTTCACTAAGGCTGGAATCGAACCCCTTTCCTCCGCCAAATGGACGATAGCCCTTGAAAAAATGGCTATGAAGGTTGGAATCAATAAGATTCCTAGTAGTGTTCCAAGCGATGCTGCTCCAATAATTATTCGAAACTGCTGTTCTACATGCGTCAAGGCATAATCTGCAGGTGCTGTATCGACTAAACTTCCTGTGAACGGTTGTTGCATCATATTGGCCAGCCGTGAAACCATGACCATGACATTAAAAAGAGATAAAGCGGATGCTAGTAATCTGACCCGTGCTCCAGATAAACGTACTGCATAAGCAAGCGTTTCAATAGCATGAATGATTAAAATAAATAAGGCAATCATGATTAATCTATTTGTTATTAAATCCACACTGTGTACCTACTCTTAGCTTTCTAACGATTTTACATACAGACGTATATTGATTAAAATAGTTCCGATTTTAAAAATCTTACCCTAAAAATACATTCTGTGGAAACAAAAGCGTTCCACAGGATGTGTTGGAGATTTTAGCAATTGTCGTTTTTCCACTACCAGCATTCCCTCAAATGATTATTAACTTTGATTCCAATTCCCTTCTCCTTCACCCGCTATTTTAAGCTGCTCTTCTGGACCAAATAACTACAGGAATAAGTAGTAACGACAAAAGCCCTCCCGCTAATGACAATGCCGCATAACTTGCATTCGCTACTACCATTCCTGATAGCGCACCTCCAGATGCCCCCGCCAATGCTACAAAAACATCCATCTTTCCCTGTGTTTTTGCACGTGTAGACGGCTCAGTCGCATCTACGATTTGCGCGGTACCACTAATTAAACCGAAGTTCCAACCTAAACCCAGTAAAGAAAGTGCCACTATGAGTAAAACCATCGAATCGCTAGGAGCGAATGCAGCTAACAAGCCTGCTAGGAGCAGTGTAATACCCGAGGCAATACTCATTGCGGTACGGCCAATTTTATCTACAAGAATTCCTGTTATCAGTGATGGAAGATACATAGAACCTACATGAAAACCGATGACAATGCCAACTTCCGTTAAACCATGCCCATGGTGTTTCATATGTACTGGTGTCATCGTCATGATGGCTACCATGACAATTTGCGTTAAGACCATTACAGTTGCCCCTATCGCTAAGCCCCGTTTATTGCCTGTTGGAGGTATGGACTCTGTTTGATTTTCTTTCGCATACTGTTGCTTATATGCCTCCATTCCTTTGGCAATTTCTAAAGGATCAGGACGCAACATGATAAATAGGACCAGCCCGGCTACAATAAAAGCAGCAGCAGATAAAAGAAACGGCCCAGCAAGTGCTGGAATACCAATGGACAGCGCCACTTTCCCCATCAGTTCTACTAAATTCGGACCTAAAACAGCGCCGAACGTTGTCATAAGCATGGTCGTACTAATGGCTGTAGCACGTTGTTTGTCATTCGCTAAATCTGTGCCCGCGTATCGTGCCTGTAAATTGGTTGCAGTTCCGGCCCCATAGATTAGTAGAGATACAAACAACATAATAACACTATTAAATACAGCAGCCATGACAACTCCAATGGCTCCAAGCCCGCCAACAATAAAGCCAGTGGATAACCCTGTTCGTCGGCCATAACGTTGTGATAATTTACCAACAATTAAAGCTGCACCCGCTGACCCTAACGTAAATAATGCGGATGGTACACCTGCATAAGCATCTGTTCCAAGCATTTGCTGAGCCAACAGAGCCCCTACTGTAATACCTGCTGCTAGCCCTGCTCCCCCAAATATTTGGGATAGGCTAACTACTATTAGCACACGCCTATATAAGCTTTTTAGTTTTTCTGGTGACTCTATAAACGATTCAATTGAAATTTCCGCTTTTCCAGACATTCTTTTACCTCTCTTTCTAATTTAGACAAGATATAGCATGTAACCATCTTATCTGCCACTAATGTTCAAAAAGTAATTCATTCTTGCTCTTCGTTATTCTCCAGCCAACTTTTGCCATTCTAAAACACCCTCTTCTAACCGAAAAGCATTAATCCCGTTTGCTTTCAATATTTTTACAGCTTCGGCTGACATTAAGCAATAAGGTCCTCTGCAGTAAGCCACAATGTCAAAATGGGTTGGTAGTGTAGCTAGTTGATCCTCTAACTCTTCAATAGGCATAGAAACGGCTCCTGGAATATGTGCTTTTTCAAATTCTTCTTTTGGTCGAACATCGAGTAATAGCACCTCGCCCATATCCATCCTTGTTATGAGATCCGAAAGCGTCACTCCCTCTATGCCAAGATGTTCATTAAAAAATGCTTCTTTTATTTGTTGAACCTGAATCAATTGTTTTTCAGATAGTGCATGTAATGTCGTTAAAAAATCGGCAATCACTTCATCTGCCAATTCGTAAATGACAAAATTGCCTTCCTTTGAAAACTTCACTAATCTTGCGTTAAAAAGTGTCTTTAAATGCTGGGAAACATTAGCTACTGACATGTCCGTACTTTTGGCTAATGCATCAACAGACTTCGGACCTTGAGAGAGGATATCAAGAATCTCTAATCGTTTAGGACTTGATAAACTTTTTCCAATCCTTGCGAATTCTTGATATAACAAATCCTTTAAATTTCGTTCATCCATTTGGATAACCACCTTTCAACTATTCAATTAATTTATTGAATAGTTGAATATTAATTCTTTATTTTACCATTGTCAATTACTTAATTTTACGAAGGAGACCATTTTTTAAGCACAAAAAAGAACATGTTTCAATAAAACATGTTCTACCATTAAGACTAGTGTGCATGCATGACGACTTTCTTTTTCTTAGAATAGAGTAAAAATATAGTCGTTAAACTTAAGCTAATAATGCCAAACACAAGCCCCATTCCGCTTAAACCGATTACATCTAGCATCATACCTGTAGACAATAGCACGACTTGAAAGATAACGGAATCAATCATATTTCGGAATGAGAAAAAACGTCCATGGAATTGTTTTGGTACTTGCTTCTGAAAAATAACCATCGTCGTAGGGAAAAAACAGCCGACTGAAAAGCCAAATACCCCAAAAGCCACTAAAGCAAAAATTTTAATGTCTGCGAATAACAGCATCAGCTCCATCGACCCAATAATAAATGCCAATGTAAAGAGTAGCGTCCCCATTTGTACTCGTTCAGCTATTATTTTTAATCCCGCAGCACCTAGCATAAAGCCGATACCTTCCACTGTATACAATAACCCTGAGATTGTCGTAGATTGATGCATTTCAGAAATTTTCATAATGACTAAATTGAAAGAGCCTAAAAATAACGTCGGAATTAACATTAGAACCAGCGTCATTAGAACCATTGGATGCTCTTTCACCATCGGCAATACCTCTTTAAAGTTTCCTTTTTCTTTGTTTGTTAATGTTGCATTAGTCTCTTCATCTAATTGCAATAAACTAGTAATAACAAACATGACTATATAAACAATAAAAGAAATGATATATAACCATTTTAATTCAAAAAAGCTTAACATAAATCCTGCTGCAGCGGTACCGATGATCCTAGAAATGGTTCTAGCATTCATTTGCCAAGCATTCAGTGTGATTAAATCTTGCTCCCTTGCAATCATCGGAATAATAGATTGCAAAGCTGGCATATAAAATGCCGCTGCTATTTGCAAAGTAATTAAAAATAGAATCATCCAAATGACCGAATTGGTGTAAAGTGCGATAAACATAAATAAAACACTCACTATTCGCCCAATACTCGCCATTTGTACAACCGTTTTTTTCTTGGATTGATCAATAATGCGGCCAGCCATCGGACCGACGATCAAACCTGCTAAAATACCACAAGAAATAATTAATGATTTGTGAAAGTCAGAAGGTACTACCTCTTGCATAAAGGCGAGATTTCCAATAATACCAGCCCACAAGCCCAGACCGACGACAAATTCACCTAATAAAATAATCCATACATTTCGATTTCGCCACATGCTGTTCTCCTTGTTGTTCTTACTATGTCATAAAACCTATCGTAACAAAATTTTAAATATTCGTACATAGCGATATTGAAAAGATTGCTATATTCTATGCTACTCCTTCCCAATCTAATATTTTTTTAAAAGAGTATACTATTTTTCCTCTAACGAAAACTCATCCAAAATTTCGAATTATTCCATTAAAAAACACCGTTTGATGAACTAATCAAACGATGTTTTTTCATTATGACATTTCCAGTTTATGAACAAGCGCTTTTCTTCTACGCTCGGTGATTTTTTGACTGATTAAAGTAATGATAAATAGTAAGCCTACAGTTGTGGCCATCATACCTGCAATAGAAGTATCCCATAGCTTTGCTAAATAATAGCCAATCACTGATGCGCCTGCCCCAAAGAGCATACTGTAGACAAACATTTGCTGAATCGTCTTACTGATTAAATAGGCAGTTGCTGCAGGACCAATCAGCATCGCGACGACTAAAATGGCCCCTACACTATCAAAGGCAGCAACAGTTGTGAACGAAATCGAGGTCATAAATCCATAATGTAGAAAGACAACGGGTATACCAATTGTTGCGGCATAGACAGGGTCGAAGGTTGCGAGCTTCATTTCTTTAAAGAACAGGAACAGAAACACAATATTGATGATTAATACAAGTAGAAGCATCCACACAGCCTTAGGCATTGCTATACCTAGCAGCGTCCATCGATCCCATGGAACAAAAGCAATCTCTCCCATTAAGACATGCTCGACATCTAAATGGACATTACTAGCAAATAATGTAATCAGCAGGACACCCGCCGCGAACAAGGACGTAAAGACCACCCCTATCGCTGCATCCTCTTGAATACCAGAAGAATGTAATAATTGGACGAGATAAGCGGTTAAAATTCCAGCGATTGCTGCACCTATAAGCATCCAAAAGCCATTTAATGATTGTGTAATGATATAGGCCATGACAATGCCAAAGAGCACCGTATGGCTAATGGCATCCGCTATCATGGACATTTTACGCAAAATAAGAAAAACGCCTGCAATCCCACAAGTTACCCCCACTAATAGTCCAGTCAATACCACCCAAAATTCAATCATCCTATATCACCCTGCTTTCGAAATTGCATTTTTCTACGATATTTATTAATTTGGCCTGCAGGACTAATAAAATAAGAGATAAAGAATATACCCGCCGCGACTAAGACGATAATTGGACCTGTTGATAATCCCGTTCGAATCGCGCTAATAAAAGTACCTGTGATGCCAGCGATACCTCCAATCGCTGCACTCAAGAGGAGCATAGTGCTCAATTTTTTCGTCCATAATTTGGCACTTGCTGCAGGAATAATTAATAAAGCCGACATTAAAATAACGCCTACAGCTTGGATACCTGTAACAATCGTCATCACAATTAACACTGTCAACGTGGCCTTTAGAGCCTCTATCGGTAAGCCAATCCCTTTGGCATAAACAGGATCAAAGATGAGTAGCTTCCATTCCTTGTAGAAGAAAAGACTAACCAAAATAATAATAGCTGCACTGATAAACAGCCACATTAAATCAGCTTTTGTCATTGTTGCTGCTTTGCCAAAAATAAAATTATTAAGGCCACTTTGGTTGCCAAGTGGACTTCGGTTAACTACTGTCAAAAATACAACGCCGATGCCAAAAAATACGGTAAGAACTAATCCAATGGCTGCATCCGCCTTCAGTTTTGAAAATGACACAATCCATTGTATACAATAAACAGATAAGGCAGACGTAATGCCCGCTCCCAGCATTAAAATCGGTAATTCCTTTTGCCCTGTTAGCAAGAACGCGAGCGCGATGCCTGGTAATGCTGCATGTGCCGCAGCATCACCCACTAAGCTTTGTTTTTGCAAGAAGGAGAAGGTTCCTGTTATGCCAGCTGCGATACCAAGTAACATAGTGCCACTAAGTACCCACAATAAGTTACCACTTAACATCATGACCCTCCTTACGCATGCTGCATCATGAATAGTTTACCACCATATGTTTTTTGTAACTGTTCTGGTGTAAAAACCTCTTCCGTTGCACCTGATGCTAAAATCGTTTTGTTTAATAAAATCGTATAATCAAAATATTCTTTGACAGTTTGAAGATCGTGATGCACAACAAAAATACTCTTTCCCTGGGCTTTTAGCGCTTTTAAAATATCAATAATGGTTTTTTCTGTTGCAGCATCTACCCCAGCAAACGGTTCATCTAAAAAGTATATATCTGCATTTTGTGCAAGGGCTCTTGCTAGGAAAACACGCTGCTGCTGTCCACCTGAAAGCTGTCCAATAGAACGCTCTGCAAAGTCCTGCATACCTACACTTGCTAATGCTTGACGAGCGACTATTTTATCTTGCTTGGTCGGTCTTTTAAATAAACCTGTATGTCCGTATCGCCCCATCAGCACGACATCTAGGGCATTCGTAGGGAAATCCCAATCGACGGCATTTCGTTGAGGTACATATCCAACTACTAAACTTTTTGGCTCAAAGACTTTTCCTAGAATCTCAACCTTTCCAACTTTATTGGGAAGTTGATTTAATATCGCCTTTAAAAACGTTGATTTCCCTGCACCATTCGGTCCAATAATAGCAGCTAGATGGCCTTTAGGAACTGTCACACAAGCATTTTCCAATACTGTTTTCTTATCATATGCTACTGATAGATTTTCCACTGTTAATGCATACATTTTATCCACCTACTTTAATGCATCGACGATTGTGTCGATGTTATATTGATACATCCCTATATACGTACCTTCTGTTGTACCTTCCGCACCCATTGCATCCGAAAATAATTCGCCACCGATCACAATGTCATGCCCCTTTTCTTTAGCCCCTTCAATAACGGCCTTCATCGCTTTATCAGACACACTAGATTCGATAAAAATAGCCTTGATTTTATTAGCTACTAAGAAATCAACCATTTCCTGAACGTCTTTAACGCCATACTCTGAATCCGTACTTAGCCCTTGTAAGCCGCGCACTTCAAAACCTTGGCTTCGACCAAAATAATTGAAAGCATCATGTGCCGTTACTAAAATCCGTTGCGTCTGTGGAATTTCATTGACACGATTTTGTGCATAGCTTTGTAAATCATCCAGTTTCTTTAAGTAGGACACTTCATTCTGTTGAAAATCCTCTTTAAATGCTGGGTATTCTTCTTGAAGTTGCAAACTGATTGCTTTGACAACACCCTTCCAAAGCTCGATATCGAACCAAATATGGGGATCATGTAGCATGGCATCGCTATCACTGGCAAGTAATTGCTTCGTGTCTAATGTTTCCCCAACTGCCAAAACGGTTTTATCCTTTGCCATTTGCTGAAAAATATCGAGCATTTGTCCTTCTAAATGTAAGCCATTATAAAAAATGACTTCGGCTTTATCCAATTTCGATAAATCACTTTGAGTGGCCTTGTATAAGTGAGGATCTACCCCTGGTCCCATTAATGCTGATACTTGTAAATGATCGCCACTAATTTCTTTTATGGCATCTGCGATTTGTCCTGTAGTAGCGACAACAATTCCTTCTTTTTCACCTTCTGCTTCAGTTGAACAACCGAATAAGAGCAGCGAGAGTGATAGTACGAATACACCTAACCATTGTTTCATTAAGTTACCTCTTCTTTCATTTTATTAGCAATTGCTTGAAAAAAAGCAGTAATGATGCACCCTTAAAGGATTTGGCGGACAAACATCATTGGATCTTTTGACTATGTCCGCCTTGTAGTGGCTTGTATCATTCATGACATCGCTCTTTCTCAAATAACCGCTTTATTTATATAATTTTCCGAATAAACTGGCGCCAGCTCATCCAGAAAAGGATTAATATCATGCCAGCTCCTACAGATTCTGTGAGTTTCCATAGAATTGTAAGAATTAATAAAACTACCATTGGAAGAATCGTCAGCTTGAAATCACCTAACTCTTTCATTCACGCACTCTTCTTTCTTTCAAGATATTTTGTTTCCCTTAGGAAAAATATATGCTTAATATGAAAAAAATTCAACTACTTTATGAAAATTTCTTTAAAAAAATTTTTTTCTTTTAGAAAATTTACTTTCGCCCAAACAAAAAAACGCTATAACTGTTGGTAAAAATGTTGAATGTTACTTCTAAGTATTGTTTCAGATTTCAACTCATAAAAAAGGTGAAACAGTTAGACGAAGAGCACACGAAATTCAGTTATACTGAACGATGATGACATTTGCAGTAGATTTTTTCCGTTATTGTTCTTCCTGAAATAGAAACCGTCAGACATTCCATTGATATCATGCAGTTTTCTGTCTTCTAGGTGCAGCTTTGAAATAAAGTTTGATTAAAAACGCGATTCAAGCTTAATTTCATCCCATACAAAAAGCTATCGTTTTGAATAAAGATTGATCAAAACGATAGCTTTCTTCTATTTTTAAGCACTGTTTTTAATGGGATGGATACATCATTCTAGATATGCAGGAATGCTCTTCTAGAGTAGACCCCCTAAATCTCATAGTTCATCATCTATCACTACATTCTTTTGAATTTGGCGTAATTAGCAAGTTATTTGTCACGATTTGCTAGTTACAATGCGTCTTAGGAAAGATACTATAAAAATTGTCCCATCACAAAGTAGGACGAAAACTACGGTTAAAACCAATTAATGTAAGTAGATAAAGGAGGCACACTTTGTATGACATTACAAAATTCTAAGCGTATTAAAATGCCTTTGGGATTTTGGGAAGGATTACCTCAATTAGGGATGACCGCTCTCGATGTGGTTCGAAAAGCACGACTACCAATCACCATTATTACTGAACGAGTGGTCACCACCGCCCAATATTTTGCGATTTGGCAGGCTTATTCAGATCTCATTGATGACACTGCTCAAGGAATCATCAAGCTTGCGACTGGTTTTGAAACAGTTCATTATCCCCCAACTGTCTTAACTGCTTACCACGCTCGTAATTATCGTGATGCTCTAAGACGAATGGCAAGGTACAAGCAGCTGTGCCCGCCTGAAAGCTTACGTATCACCGAAGAAGGCGAGAATTGTACCATTGAACTAGAATGGTTGAATAGTGAGGAATCTGGCCCCCCAATGCTTGCTGGTGTCACGCTGGCATTTCTTCTCGAACTAGGGCGCAAGGGCACAGGACAACCTTTGACTGCGAAGTTCGTTGAATTTTCACACTCAATGGGTGATGTACAGAACCTTGAAGCTTACTTCGGATGCCGTGTTCAAATCGGTGCAAATTGTAACAAGTTGACGATACTTCGAGAAGATTTGGACCGCCACTTTGTCTCGTACAACGCAGAGTTGCTGGACATTCTGACTCCCGTACTGGATCAATCGTTGAATGAGCAACAACACACATGCTCAATAACCGAAATGGTCAAATGGATTATGAAGCGTAGTTTATCTGGAGGACGCTCTGACATCCATTCTATAGCGAGCGAACTAGGGATGAGCGACCGTACTTTGCAGCGCAGACTTACTGACGAAGGGACGAATTTCAAGCATTTGTTGACACAAGTTCGGCATCAGCAGGCACGAGAATATCTGTCAGACCCATCTCTTGATATTAAAGAAGTGGCCTTCCTGATTGGATTTGAAGACCAGAACTCGTTCTACCGCGCCTTCCGTCTTTGGGAGGGTGATACTCCTTCCAAATGGCGTACTGAATATTTAGGAGCAAACTTGATAAATTGACTTTGTCTAAATAATTTTATAACTAAATTAAACTTAAAAATTATCAGAACATTTTTTGAACGATAGAATCATCATAATAAGTAATTTAAAAGGAGAATAAAATATGGATATGGGATTAAACAATAAAATAGCTTTAGTGACTGGTTCAACAAAAGGTATAGGTAAAGCAATTGCCATTGAGCTTGCTAAAGAGGGTGTTAATGTACTAATTAATGGACGAAATTACGAAGAGGTAGAACGAACTGTAAATGAAATTAAGTCAGATTACCCGTCAACGTCCCCTCAAAATGCAACAGCCGATATAGTGGATATTCAACAAAGAGAAGCTCTATTCGAAAAATATCCTAATATTGATATTTTGGTCAATAATTTAGGTATTTATGAAATTATGCAATATGAAGACGTTGACGATGAAATATGGGAAAAATATTTCCGTACTAATGTTCTTGCTGCAAATGGATTATCTAAATTTTACTTACCTAAAATGTTGGAAAATGATTTTGGTCGTATTATTTTTATTGCGAGTGAAGAAGCAATCATGCCTTCGGGGCAAATGCCTCAATATTGTATGACTAAATCAATGCTATTATCATTGTCAAAAAGCCTATCTAAATTAACAATAGGTACAGAAGTTACTACTAATACAATTATGCCAGGACCCACTCTCTCTGAGAATGTATATCAAATAATCGAAGGCTTGTACCCTGATGAAAATATGACATTTTCAGAGAAAGAAAAAGATTTTATGACTACAAATTTACCCCAATCTGAAATACAACGATTTATCAAACCATTTGAAATAGGTAGAATGACTACATTTGTATGTAGTCCCTATGCATCTGCATTTAAAGGTTCTCCGATTCGTATGGATGGTGGTATGGTACCGACTATTTTTTAACATTGTTAAAAAATACACCTCTGCTTTCTTTAGAAATGGTAAACCCCCTATAAACTTAGACATTCATTTGCTGTAGATTTATTCACAGCGGTGGCGACATTATTTTATCAAGGGATTAATTAGGACATTCTGATTGTCTTCTAAGGATGGACAGAAAGTATTAAATGTCATGGATAGAAGAAGATGAAACAAAAGGTGAAAAGCCCAAACTACTGATTACACAGTATTTGGGCTTTATTGATGAATTCAGTTATGTTATCTTGTTAGATTCAATGCTCGATTAATCATTGCCACGAATTGTGCACGTGTCACGGGTTCATCAGGCTTAAATTTGCCTTTATCACCAAGTACAATCCCTAGTTCTTCCAGTGCAGCGATGTAAGCATAGCTCCAATGGGTTGTAGATACATCTTGGAAAGTACTTGTTCCACCTGGTTCTATCCCAAGGGCAAGTGCCACAATTTTAGCCATCTCTGCACGAGTCAGCGAATTATTTGGATGAAATTCTCCTTTTGATCCATCAACTATTCCTGCTTGTTGCAGTGACATAATGGCCTCATAGGAAGGATGATTTGTAGATACATCAGAAAATGAAACCACCTCACGTATTGGTTCAAACTCGAAAGCACGTATGAATAGCAAAGCCATGTGATGACGTTTGATGGTTTCATTCGGGTGAAAAGAACCGTCTGGATACCCTGTAATTATCCCTTGACTTGCTAAATCCTCAATCATTTCTTTTGCCCAATGTCCTGATAAGTCATCAAAAGTTACAACCGGAAGTTCAGAATTCGGTTCTTCTGGATTTGGTATCGGTTCTGGTGTCTTATTTTCAACCCATTTTGCATACAATTTTGTATCTTTTGACACCCGATCTTTTGTAATGTCCCACTTTTTTGTCAGCGCCTCATCATGATACCAGCCACCAAACGTATATCCTTCTTTTATGGGGATTGGTAGCTCTGCTAGTCTAGTATCATTTGTGACAGACAAATTATCTAATAGGTTCCCTCCATTCGTTTCAAAAAATACAATCGAAATTTTAGGAGGTGTTGGATTATATCCTCCACCATTATTGCCTGAAGAATTATTTTGAATCCACTTCGCATACAACGTCATATTCGCTGTTATGACATCTTTCGTAAAGTCCCACTGGTTAATGATGGCTGATTCTTTAAACCAACCACCGAATGTATAACCTGTTTTTGTTGGTGCAGTCGGTTCTGATGCTGTTGCGTTGTATGATATACTCTGAGCCGTGACAGCATCGCCTCCGCTTGACTCGAATGACAAAGTATAACGATTAACCTTCCATAAGGCATACAGTGTGACATCCGAGGCGTTAATAGAAAATTTGTTATTTACCACATAATTTATCCCACTGCCATCTGCTTTTGTATTCCAACCATTAAACGTAAATCCAGTCCTCACTAAATTTCTATTATTACCCGCTACTGTAACGCTATGTCCATCCTCATAAGTTTGACTATTGACTGGTACTTGTCCTCCAGTAGCGCCATTTCCGTCGTATTTTACTGTATATTTAATTGGTGCTATTTTATTGATACTGAAAGTTATGGTAATCGAGTTACCAGCGGCATCCGTAACAACGAGCACATAGGTACCGTCAGCATTCACAGACGTCCCACTCACAAACGGACTACCATTTAGAGTTGCTGTACCTTCGTTAAAAGTAATAGTTCGTGAGGAATTGTAGCTTTTGCCTTCCTCTACACCGCTGACAACAGGGACTGTCTTATCGATTGTAAAAGTAACGGTAGTAACATTACCTGCACCATCCGTCACAACGAGCACATAGGAACCATCAGCACTCACAGACATCCCACTCATAAACGGACTACCATTTAGAGTTGCTGTACCTTCGTTAAAAGTAATTGTTCTTGACGTATTATAACTTTTGCCTTCCTCTACACCGCTGACAACTGGGACTGTCTTATCGATGGTAAAAGTAACGGTAGTAACATTACCTGCACCATCCGTAACAATGAGCACATAGGAACCATCAGCATTCACAGACGTCCCACTCGTAAACCGACTACCATTTAGAGTTGCTGTACCTTCGTTAAAAGTAATTGTTCGTGTGGAATTGTAGCTTGCTCCGTTTATTACACCATTGACAATTGGGGCTGTTGTGTCCAGAATAACACTAGCCTGTGCTGATCCCTCATTGCCTGCCCTACCAATAAATCTTACATAAACTGTCTTTATACCATCACCTGTTGGCAATGTATAGCTCCTGCTATCGATATAAGCTTCTTCACTTGACCATGTGAGATTGTCGTTTGAGAACTGTAAGCGAGCGACATCCGTCACACCTGCTCCTAAGGTGAAATCAAGCATTACTACTCGTGATGTTGTATACGCTGCTCCTCCATTGATGGTTACTGACCCTGTCGGAGATGTCTTGTCTATTCGGAATTGGATTGTTTTTGATTGGCTACCAGCTGCAACCGTTAACGTGTATGAACCTTCAGCAGTAACTGGTGTTCCACTTGTAAATGGTGTTCCATTCAAAGTTGCTGTACCAATGTTAAATTTTGGCGTTACATTCGTATTATATAGACCTCCATCGTCAATTCCTGTTATCTCAATATTTACAATCTCAGAATAGGTAATAATTAAATATGGACTCTGACCCCCGCCCCCCATATTAGTTTTAGTCGTTTGGATGTAATGATCACTAGATAATATATTGGCAATTTGTGCTTCCTCAGCCGAAAAAGAGGAAAGAATAAATGTTGCTCTAGGAGTAGTTTTTGTTGATTCCTCTAATATGTAGCTTGTAAAAATAAAGGGAGCAAGTGTGGGTTTATTTACAAGGACTGAACTGTTTAATATTCTAGATTGTGTAGAACCTGTAGTTGGCGCTGGTAATCTCGAAGGTGTCACAGTGTTTTGAGTCCAATCGTGATTGGTGCTCGTAGAAACCTTGAATACGAAAGCAGCTGTTTCTTGAATCGTCCCACCTATTACTGGGAAGTAAAGGTTCGCAGTTTCAACCTGGTACCCTGGGGGAGTTGCTGGCAATTAAAATTTCAATAAGGATTGAACCTCTAACGGAGAACCAAAAGTTCCCTGATAACCTACATCCAGATATCTATATCCAGATCCTCCATCCTCGTATATAAACTTATTCGTACCCATTCCTTCATAAACAATTGTTGTATCCTCAGATGCATAAATAGGTATCGTAACCATATTTGCAGAAACTACATCTTGGTTATTAAAAATTAGTATTAGACCTATAACAGCTGGTAGCAGTAGTAACCTTACAATCGAACCAATCTTCTTTTTCATACATACACTTCCTTTACTAGTTAATGTTAGACAGTAATCAGCCATTATAAAACTAGTAGATGAGTACAAATCATATACTTACTTTCTTCAACAAAATCCTCTCTATTTTCATCATAAGATAGAATTAGTGATAACAATACTGACGAATGTTAATACTAGCACTATTAACATTCAGAAAATAACTTCTTATGATTTTAGCGGGAAGTAGGACTTTGCTTTAATGCTGCAATTTTTATTCTTTAAATTCCGTTTAATTTCCTCCTTTAATTTATTTTTTAGTGTGACACCACTTTCTTTGAGGAAGCGTATTGGCTCTGAAACAACCGATCTGAGAACAATCTAGGAAACCAAGTGTATGTCTAACTGATACTCGGATCGTCTGTATATTTTCTGCCACTGGTAGTGGAAAATGAAATCTAATTTATCGGAAATTTATCATATAATTGTATAAATAACTTAAAATGGTCTATTTATTATAAAGAAACTAGGAGGCGATAGCTATTCGAAAACTAAGAATAATATGGATTTTGGTAATAATACTAGTTATAATTCTGCTAATAATGTTGTTTTATCGTGGACGGCTAATTTCTTTTAATGATGTGGTATCTGAATTAGATATTGCGAGTATCAGAAATGTTTTGATTTCAGATACTAGAGAACAGTCGCATTATATTAAATCAGAGGAAATAGAACAGCTTATCTCGATATTAAATAGCCTCTCTATGAAAAACAAATTAATTCCTAATAGACCAGCTTTTAGTGAGGACGCTGTTATTATAGTTAGTTCAGCAGATCAAGAAAAATCTTTTACAATAATGTTAGACTATGAAAGAAATATCATTGGCATTAACCAGTATCATAAGAATATGAAACAATACATTCTTGAAGATGATTCTGATTTATTTTTATTTGTTCAAAGTTATTTAAAATAATAATGAGGTAGTCGAATTGAATCGACTACCTCATTTCAGACTGTAGACAAACTCAAAAAATTTGAGAGTTTGCCTACAGTCTTTTTTCTTTTACAATGAAATAAAGTAAAGCCGTTGATTTCCACTACGGGC
>NZ_KQ465144.1 GCF_001308875.1 Lysinibacillus sp. ZYM-1
CGACCAAGGAAGGGTATCGCCAATATAAATCGGATCCTTTAAGTTGTGCTAAGTGTCCATGTCTATCACAATGTACAGAAAGTAAGAATCACCAAAAACGCATTCAACGCCATATTTGGGAATCGTATGTGGAGGAAGCTGAACATTTACGCCATTCCTATGAGATCAAACAAATCTATGCAAAGCGTAAAGAAACGATTGAGCGTGTCTTTGCGGATGCGAAGGAAAAGCATGGTATGCGATGGACGACCTTAAGAGGTCTTAAAAAATTGTCCATGCAGGCGATGCTTACTTTTTCTGCCATGAATTTAAAGAAACTGGCTACTTGGACGTGGCAAGTAGCTTAAGAGAGCAACTATGCTCGAAGAGTATGTTGGATTCGGCATTGATTTACCAAATATTGAAAATGAAAGAGAAAGAAAAATGACAAAAGCGCCATCGAGAGTGAACTTCTCGATGGCTTTTGTCTACAATCTGAGATGCCTCACCTTACTTTTGAGGCATCTTTTTCTGTTGCATTATTTCCATTGCAAACGGTGCATTATCTGATAATATTTACCATAAGATGTTTATGTAACGCAGAAAATTGTTGTTGTATAATTTCCCGAAGTTTGTAACAATCAGACAGCCCATTCCTTGTAACATTTTTAAGCATAAAACGTCAATACAACTAGATGAAAAAGGAGTAACTTGGCAATGAAGTATATTATCTTTGATTTTGATGGAACACTAGCAGATTCAACGGCTGTGTTTGCGTCAGCATGGAATACACTAGCACAAAAATACAAATTTAAAGGCATTGAATTGAAGGAGATTGATACATTAAAAAAATTATCGATCTCTGAACGCAGTAAATTATTTGATTTTCCGATGTATAAATTGCCGATGATTTTACCGCAATTCTATAAACTGTATCGCCAATCATTAAACGATGTGCATCTTTTCGAAGGCATGAAAGAAGTATTGCTGGAGATTGATAGAAGAGGTTATAAAATTTTGATTATCTCGTCAAATTCAAAGGACAATATTTTAGAATTTCTCAAAATGAATGGCATTCACTGTGTAGCAGATGTCCTTTGCTCTAACCGTATTTTTGGCAAGGATAAAGTCATGAGAAAGTTTTTACAGGAATCGAATGTTTCATCATCTGACGTGTTATATATTGGTGATGAACAGAGGGATATTATAGCCTGTAAGAAAGCAGGTATACCCATTATTTGGGTAGAGTGGGGCTATGATGCCATAGAAGTTATACAAAAAGAAGAACCTGAGTATAAGGTAGCGACACCAGAGGAAATTTTAGAGATTATTTAACTGCAGGATAATAGCCTAGTTCATGGCTATTATCCTTTTTATGTTCTTTAAACTTTGATTTCACTAATGTGCATTAGCTTTTCAGCTGTACTATTTACCCCTTTATAAGCATCGCTTAATTCATGCATACTCGTCGCAAATTGTTGGGTAAAAGCAGCAATTTGATTAGCAGAAGCATTGACCTGATCAATTGATTGTTTAATGCTTTCTAATTGCCTTGTAATACTATCAGCACTTTCTGTACTACTTTGGGACATTTTTTGTATTTCAGAAGCAACAACAGCGAAACCACGTCCGTGCTCACCCGAACGCGCAGCTTCAATTGACGCATTCAAGCCAAGAATTTTGGATTTCGTGGCTAACTCTTTTACTAAATTCACAATCATATCAATTTGTGCAATATCGTCTGCCATTGATTCGGAGAAATTCGATAATTCCCCCAAGCGATTGGAAACATCTATACTCGCTGTGGCTAACCCTTCATTTGTGGCAGTCATTTCTTCAACAGCACTCGAAAGTTCTGTCGCTAATAGGCGCATATTATCCATTTTTTCATTGGATATGATGGCACTTAATACACCTATGATATGGCCCCCGTCAAAAATAGGCTGCGCGGAGGCGATATACGCCATACCAAACCCCTCTGCTCCTCGTTCCTCTTTAACAAATCGCCCTGTACTCAACGCGATTTCTGTTGCCGTTCCTCGATATTTATGTACCGGTTCCCCAACACCTACTTTTAAGTCAACATGCTTCCCAGGTTTATAAGCAAGAACTTTTTCGGTATCTGCCACTATGACACAAGCATCTTCAGGGTATGTTGCTTGGTATAAATCCATTGCCTCTATTACGGCCGCCAATTTTGGGTGCATTTTGTCTGTCCCCCTCCCCAAATATTTTGTAATATATTCTAATTTAACTATATCATGACACTAAAAAAAAGACACCAACGTCCTATGGTGTCTTTACACTTCATTAGCCCTTTGTCAATATTTCTACATATTTTTCAGCTGTTCGAACTTCGATAGTCAAAAAATTCTTTCCATAGGTAGTTTGAATTAAAAATGGCACATCACTTGTGTTCTGAAACCTAAAATCTAAACTTCCATAAGAGACCGTCGCATCCCTTCCCTTTGGTACATACCCAATATCCAAGGAATGGTGGTGACGTTCTACATATTTAACTGGTATTTGATCCACTGCATTAAACAAAGTTGAAGAAGTTTGACAAATACCCCCACCAATCCCCATAACAACTTTCTTATTAATAATTTCGGGTGCAGGCTGATAGCCATTAGCCTCATCTCGAGGTCCTACAATCGTATTAAACGAAAAATGGTCCCCACTGCCAACGATGACACTATCAATGGCCTTGGCAGAAAGCTCAATATTTTTATTTCTTCCCACATCGGCACTATTAAAATAAGTCGTATAGGATGCCACAACGACCTCATTTAAATAAGGAATATCCTCAAATGAATAACCACTTTGAGTAATATAAAGTGGCACTTCCACTTGACCACCAGTCGTTGAGGCTTCTAAAATTCTCTCCACTAGTTCACTTTCTTTTAAAATCATTTGTGGTCTTCCCTTAATGATTTTTCCTTCTTCATCCAATCGATCGAGCATCATCCGTTGGTCATAGCCTTCTGTTGCATCCGTCCCTCTTGCTAATTCCTTTGCGATTTGCTCGATATGCTGTTGATAGGCTGGCAGATTAGTCTCATAGCCACTATCCTTTGGTGAAATCGTTTCAATAATCTTCTTGGTCGTAGGATCTACAATCTCTACTATAGCCGGCTCGTTTTGTGGGGCTTGCTCATAGTTAACGGGCTTTTGAAGTTCTTCGATTTGCTGCTTTAATTGTTGATTTTCTTGCTCTAGTCTTTGGTCATAGGTTGAATCGTTTTGACAACCTACTAGTCCCATCATACAGAAAATACAAAATGCTGCCATCCACTTCTTTTTCAACAATAAACACCTACCTCTATGGTCATACTACAGAGACATCTTATTCGCATATTGTTAATAGTGTGTGGTTTTTGTAGATATTTATTTGTCCGAAATAATGAAACTTCAATCACGTCTACTTGAAATAAAAACAAACAAGGGAAGACCACATTTGATAAGTTTATTATGTAACGCTAGGATAGCTTGGGTACTAATACATTTTAGAAGTAAATGACCGCTATCCCAAAATCCTGTCAGAACGTACTTTTCCCATTACTGTTCTTTTACCACCTCAATTTGGTTCAAATAGCGCGTCCTGCCATAGATTACTAGTGGTTATTTTGTTTGAAATCCTTGAGCCACACGGACATCGGATGATGAAATCAAATCGTTTTAACTTTTATTGGCAAATTACCCCTGTATCTATACCAGTTGGCCCATTAAATCCTGGGATTGTATCCACTACCATATTGGTTGCTATATCTATGACAGACACCGTATTGTCAGTTTGATTTGTGACATATGCAAAAGTTCCATTCGGCAAGATGGTTACTTGGTCAGGAGAAGATCCTACAGGGATTGTAGCTATCACCGTATTTGTCGCTGTACTGATGACAGATACAGTATTACTACCTTTATTGACAATGTACAAAAGTGTTCCATCGGGTGTTATGGCTGTTCCTACTGGGCCTGTTCCCACAAAGATTGTATCAACTACTGTATTTGTTGCAACATTAATGACAGATACATTATTGCTATTTTCATTTGTAACGTAAGCAAATTGTCCACTTGGTGTGAAAACAATTGACCTTGGGCGAATTCCAACAGGGATGGTAGCAACCACAGTATTGGTAGCTGTATTTATAACAGATACACTACCTGAATTTTCATTTGCAACGTAAGCAAACGCACTATTCGGTGTAAAAGCAATACCTTGAGGTTGGAACCCTACTGGAATAGTAGCCGTTACGGTATTTGTCGCTGTATCTATGACGGATACAGAGTTAGCTGCAGGTCCATGATTTGAGACATAAGCAAGGGCTCCATTTGGTGAAATCGCTATACCAAGAGGCTCATCTCCTACAGGAATCGTAGTGACTACCATATTTGTTTCAGTATTAAAAACTGTGACATTATCAGAGAAGAGCGCTGGAACATACCCAAATGCTCCGTTTGGTGTTATCGCTACCTCTAAAGGAGCCGTTCCTACTGGGATGGAAGCGACTATAGTATTTGTCGCTGTATCGATCACTGACACTCCATTATCAGGGGTCGCAAACTGTCCAGCGTCTGTCACATAGACGAGATAGTTACAACTTGGCGGTACAGGTAAAAATGGTGGCTTACAACGACAAGGGCAACAAAAACCACAACAATGACAATGACAACCTGGATTTGACTTAAACTTTATCCTAAAAAATTTTTGTTCTTTTCCCACACTGAACATCCTTCCTGACATATATGGCTACCATATGCCCACAGAAATCGGTTTCTTGTGCATTCACCTAATCTAACTAGTTCCGAAAAGTGCAGATTGGTTGTTTAAATTAGTTTCCAAGCATCATTAGATTCCTTGTCCACGAAATTTTTATGCGTGTGGGAAGAAAAGCAGTATGCTGAAGTATTGCTGAATTGGATATGATAAAAGAGAAAGAACCATTGACTCAGTTTTGACTGTCCACCACAATTACATTTATACACCAAAATGATACTGAAAAATGGTAATGATAGGACTATTAACATACGAAAAAATGATAATAGTTTAGTACAATGAAAGAAAATTATGGAACTTTTCTGAACTAAAGGAGGAAGTTAAGATGCCTCAAACGTTATTATCTTCTAAAATAACAATGCCAGACCATTCACCCACCCTAATAGAACGAACACAATTATTCGATTTATTTGATCAACATATACATGTCAAACTAACCATTTTACGTTCTCCAGCAGGCTATGGAAAGACCAGTACCCTAAGTAGTTGGCTTAAATATAAGAAAGAGGCTACTGCATGGGTTTCACTAGATGCTGCTGATAATGATCCTATACGTTACTGGACATATGTTTTACACGCCATTGCTAGGGCGTCTCAAAGTCAAATAGATCAGATTCTTGCACCGCTCCTAAACTCACAGGACCCTGCAACACTTGAATTTTTTATCTATTCTTTATTAGAAGAAATGAATACAATGGAACAACCAATAGCGATTGTACTAGATGATTATCATGTAATAGAAAATCCAGTGATTCATCAACTCATGACACAATTCGTAGAATATTTACCTTGTCACGGACATATTTATGTATCTACTCGTTCCGTCCCTTCACTACCAGTAGCTAAATGGCGCGTTAAGCAATGGACACATGAAATTCATTCTGGACATTTACGTTTTACTTTACAGGAGGTGAAGCGGTTTTTTTCCAGCAAGCATTTAGCTACATTAAACCACCAACAATTACAAACTATTTTGGACAAAACAGAAGGTTGGGCAGCTGGGTTATTGTTAACAAGCTTGGCCAATGAACATGAAATAGATGCATTTGAAGAGACGGCACAGCCCTTTATTTCTGAATTTTTATGGCAAGAAATTATTCATAAACTACCATCTGAAACACAGGAATTCCTGCTGCGTACTTCCCTATTACATGAGCTGGATCCTGCTATTTGTGACCAATTGACAAAGCAAAAGAATAGTCTTGAACAATTGGAAAATTTAGAAGCTAAGGGGCTTTTTACGATTCGACTGCGATCCAAACAGCCCATTTTCCGTTACCATCATTTATTAGCTGAAGCTTTACAAATGGAATTAACTAGACAATTTTCGAAGCAAGAAATTCATAATCTTGTACTAGAAACGTCCCAATTCATTTATAACCAAGGGGATTATATCTCTGCCATTGAACTAGCACTCGAACATGGACAATATGACCAAGCAGCTCCATGGATAACTGATCATCTTGTTCAACTTTATTTATCAGGTCAGACGGCAACGTTTATACGATGGTTGCATCAGCTTCGTCGTGCCCAATATACTGTCTCTTACGAAATGCTAATTATTGGCTTTCTGACATCGATTTCAACCATGGCAGTTGAAACGGCTTCATCCCTTATGCAAGAACTTGAAGTGCGACAACTGACAGAACAGTGGATGGAGCAAGAGGAACATGCAGCCATGACCTATATCTATGAAAGTGCAAAAGCTTTAGCAATCGTGGCCTCTGGTGGAGATTTACAGTTAGTCGAAGAAATTATGCGAAAACAACTCGCAAAAGGACCAATGCCTTCACGATGGGATCTTGTTCCTATTCCCTATAATATTTTTGAATATAAACTTTTACGGACAAGCATTGGTTCAAAGGGAAAACTTCAAACATTAGAACAAGGGACAGTCATTAGTGAGCTATTTCGAGAAACATCTTTACAAACGGCTAATGTTACTGCATTTACCTATGGGGTTTCTGCTGAATCTTTATATGAACGCAACCTATTAACCTTTACCCATAAAGAACTTGAAATGGCGCTCAAGCTAGGTCATCAATTACAAGATCCCGGATTATTAATCCCAATGTATCTTCTGAAAGCAAAAATCTATATACAGCAAAATCAGATGGGTTCAGCCCTTGCCATGTTGACACAGCTTTTAGAAGATGTGACTGAAAAGCATTGGCGAACATCTATACACATTATGCAAGCTTACTGTCATATTATGGCTGGCGATAGTCAGCAGGCAGACTTGATCTTACAGTCTACAAAAACGACACAACCCTTTTGGCTCTTGGTGCACGCCCGTTTGTTATTATTAAAGGAAATGCCTAACGAAGCCTTAACGAGCCTGATTCAAGTAAAAATGAAGGCGCAACAGGAAGAACAGATTTCCACAATTATTGAAGCCTCAATACTTGAAGCAATTTGTCAATACTGTTTAGGTCAGCAAGAGCTTGCCTTAGAAACTTTACACGAAGCATTCGAACTAGCAGCACCCTTCTATTATGTTCGAACATTTTTAGATGAAAAAGATTTAGAACCGCTACTAGAAATTTATTTCGAACAGCTCGCTCAAAGGTGGGAAACCTTACCGACCGTTTATTTTAACTATCTGAAAGAAGGTACATCGTTCAATGCAAGAGCTCCAGAAATGCTGACACAACGAGAAAAAGATATTTATGATTTGCTAGTAGATGGTAAAACAAATCGTGAAATAGCTAAGTTGTTGCATTTATCAGAAGGAACTGTTCGTGTTTATTTATCCACAATTTACAGTAAGCTAGGGGTCAACTCACGCGCTAAAGCCATTGCCCTAAAAATTCAGTAGAAAGCTAGTAAAAGGCATCCAGTGAATGACACATTATTTGACACCATCCGCATATGAGTGGCTTAGCAAACAAACGAATTGATGGTTGTAAAGGAAAAGAACTGCCCCCTTCAGTCATTACTGAGTTTGGGCAGTTCTTTTTTTATTTTTGTATAAACATTTGTGTCCAGTAGTTACCATCCGCTACATACCCTATACCGATATGTGTGTAGTTTTTGTTGAGAATATTGGCACGGTGTCCGTCACTGTTCATCCAAGCCGTAACGACTTCCTGTGCTGAGCGTTGACCCATGGCAATATTTTCACCAGCTGATTGATAAGAAATACCAAAGTTTTTCATCATTGTAAATGGCGTACCATACGTTGGGCTTGTATGGTCAAAGTATTTTTTATCATGCATATCTTGAGACTTGTAGTTGGCTACTCTTGATAACTCCCAATCTTCTTGTAATGCCGCGAGACCTGCTTTAGCACGTTCTGCATTTACAAGTTTAACAACTTCTTGTTCAACATTTGCTTGTTCCTTTACAGGGACATTTATTTTTTGTCCAGGTTTAATTTGATTTGGATTTGCAAGCTGTGGATTTGCATCAATTAATTCTTGTACACCCGTTTCTGTTTTTAATGCGATTTTCCAAAGCGTGTCACCAGATGAGACTGTATAGGATTCAGCCGCCATTGCCCCTACTGGTACTAATAATGAAGCTGCAATAACTGAAGCAAGTGCTGCATTTTTTATTTTTTTCAACATGTCAATCATCCTTCCTGTTTGCTCTACTATTATCGTAAATAGTTTCAGCGCTATAATCATCACAAAATATTTGGAAGGATTTTTACAATTGTATGACAGGCAAACAACATGAATGGACGATCCCCAATTTACCGCCGTTTTGCGTGATCCACCTTGTCATAAAGTTGCAATACGATTGTAATTAACATAAATTACCAACTTAATGAATCATCAATATTACTTATAAATTCCTATCTTACCAATATTTTTTGCTTCATTCGATAAATTAATAGTATATACAGACAGTCATAAAAGAGGGTCGCCATCGAAATAATCGTAATCAACGGTGTACGGAAGTAGAGATAAAAACCAACCGCAGCAAACAATGTTCCAATCATCTTACAGACAGCAATCCCCATAGATTGACCATCTAAATTCCCTCTTCGTAACAATAGACCGATAAATAATCCTGACATCATAAGATTTTGAAAAAAGGCTGCGTACTTCCCTTCAAAATCCTGAAATTGATGAACAATTCCTAAAATCATCAACATGCTGAAAATTAAAGTGACCAAAAAGGAGGCATACAATGTTTTTTTAGAGAGGATTCTCCGATATTCTGTTGGCGCAAAGCGTAAAAATTGCATCAGTATAAAGATATCTAATACGAGCCAAATAAACGTAATGATTCGTTGAAGGTCATTTGGTGGATAAAGAAAAGTAAAGATAAACTCCCAGGCGATATTGGCACAAATAGCGACCATAGGCATGCCATATTTTTTATCCATCCATCCTTTATAAATAACTAATATATATGTAATGATCCAAAAAAGACCCATTCCTAATTGGCAAATCAATAAAATATCTAGTTGAGCCAACTTTTACGCTCTCCCTCCATATAGGATTCCCCATACTATATGTGAAGAAATCTACTCATTATGTCTAAAAGTTTGCTAGTAGGGTAAGAGAAAAGAGTAACAAATATTCAAGGAAAAGGAACCTATACATTCAGCATGGAATCCTATATAGTAAAGCGGGGTGATTGAATGAAATCAAAAATATATGTAGATAATGATCAATTTATCGCTGGCACTACCTTAAAGGATACAATGGAATTAGAGCACAATAATATGGCGTTACATGTTTGCACTAATATCCATGATGTCATTGACAATCGGCAACAATTAGCAACAACATTGAACTGCGGCTTGCAAGATTTCATTTGCACGGAACAAACACATAGTGCCAACTTCCATCGTGTTACATTAGCCGATAAAGGACGTGGTGCCGAGCAAATGGATACAGCAGTGAAAAATACGGATGCACTCTATACAGTTGAGCCTAATTTATTACTATGCAGTTTTACAGCAGATTGCGTCCCTGTGATATTTTATAATGCTACAAACGGCTTAGTGGGCGTCATTCATTCAGGTTGGCAAGGAACTATCAAAGAAATAACACCCAAACTGTTTCAACACCTTTTGGAAGAAGAACAATGCCGACCAGAGGATTTTCACATTCAAATTGGCATGGCATTAAGCCAGCAAAAGTTTGAAGTGGACGCAGATGTCTACGAAAAGTTCCATAGCCTTGGTTATGCAGATGAATTCATGTACTTTAATGCTGAAACGAATAAATACCATATTGATAATCAAAAAACTGTGAAAAAACAATGTGAACTTGCTGGTATCCCATCTGAGCAGATTCAAATTGATGCCACTTGTACATTCCTTAGCCCTGATGGCTTCTCCTACCGGCAGGACAAACAGGCAGGCAGACATTTAAGCTTTATTATGCGAAAATCTTAAACAAACGAAAAGGACAATCCGCTTCAACATAAGGATTGTCCATTTTATTTTAACGTACCTGTACTAATAATCGACGTCTCAACATGTACTTCCGTTTTTAATTTGCCTATGACTTCCCTCGTTTTTTTGGTCGTCCACTTTCCATCATAGTACATTCTAAACTTTTCACTTAGCCCACTAGGATCGACATCCATATTTTTTAGTTTATCTAAAAATTTTGTGATATCCTCTTCTAGCTGCTTATTAATATCTTTCTCTAAGTGGCTAATACTTTCCACAGTATTCAGTTCATATTCTCTTGCACCCTTATATTCACTTAAAGTACCCTTTATTTTAAGATTAATGATTAGCTTTGGTGATTCAATACTCTTATTACTTCGCATTTTGATAGTGCTCTCAATTAAATCAATCATTAGCTTTTCTTCCCCATGTCCCTCATGTAAATCTAGATGGAGCGGCGCAAGGTTTTTTCGCCCTTGTAATGCTTGAATAATAAGCGCTTCCTCAGGCTTTATCAATTCTTCCATATGATTCCCTTTGAAGACTGCAACACCTTTGATTTCTAATTTATCATCGAGCTTTTCGATATAAGGAAGGATTGTGTCTGTTACAGGATTCGAAATTGTATAAATGAAATCATGTAAATTCGTATTGGGATTAAAAGCTGTATTAATACTTGGCTCCAATAAATCATTAATGTAAAAGATAATGTTTGGTTTATCAGGGTAATCTCCCTTTAAAATGGTTTCAGCATTGTCTTTCGCAATTGCTATGAGTACCTTATTTCCTACCTCTGCATTTCTGTATAAATGCTGAATGACCTTTCGAACCTGCCCTTTTCTTGCAAATTCTTCGTTGATCAGTACAACCCGCAACTGATTAAAGACAATTTTTTTATCAGAAAGCTTTTCGATTTCTACAATACCACTTGAAACAAGATCTGTTGCAACAGAGAAAATTTGTGTTTTTTGCTGTGCTTCTGGTGAATATTGTGGAATAGCTACCGTAATTTTCATTTGCTTTTCATCAATATAATCAAAAGCCATAATACCAACCATACCTACGTCTTCTAATGGTACCTTTAGCTCTTTTCTTGAACAACCAACCAATAGCACTAAGAGTATAAGGGAGATGCCTAGAAGTTTTCTATTCATTGCTGCACCTTCTTTTTTCGAACTACATATATCACGCTTAAGAAGATCGGCCAAATAATTAACATGTAACCAATATAATTGCTTGTTGTAAATAGTTTTTCTTGGAACTCACGCGAAAACGGCATTCTAACAATCAAAAAAATGATAGCTGCGAGCAAAAACAATTGATAATTTCTTTTCTTCTTTAACAATGAATCGACACCTAATTTGGCACACCAAACATAGGCAGTAATTGATGATAATATTAAAAATACCCACAACGTAATACCAATGATATCAATTCGTTCCACAAAGGAAAATTCGCCAGCTTTAAATAAATTCAGCACTGAAAACTCCACATTTTTCAATTGCCATTCAGAATAATAGATGACACTTACAACTGTTGTGAAAAAACAAAGGAAAATACTAATCCAAATGCCAATTAGTGAATGACGGTACGCCTTTTTCTGATCAATAATATAGGGAAAGTAAAACATGATTAATTCATAACCAAGGATTGATAAATATCCTTTTTTGAAAGCATCAAAAAATTCTTGCCAATCAAAATTAAATAACGGGATTAAATGACTAAACTCTCCCTTCTCAATTGCCCAGCGTGTAAAGTAAAACATGCCGATCGTTATAAAAAAAGTCATCATGCAAAATCTAGCGATGGATTTGATGCCACCACTTATAATATAAACAAGTAAAAGTAATAAACAAATAACAGGCAATGTGATGGTTTGCTCTTGCAGGGCTGTACTTTGTATAAGATGCATATAGTTACTAATGATGCCTGCACTAAAAACAATAAATTGAAGGACGAAAAATAGATTGATGACTTTTCCTATTACTTTCCCTAATAAAATTTCGTTTATTCGAAATAAGTTTTCATTGGGGTATTTAGAGCAAAGCCAAACCATTGGCCAAAGAGTTAAAGTAGCGACAACACCGAATAATACGGGCATAAACCACTCGGTGTAACCCATAGCACTTAATTTTTGCGGCAATGACAGTATTCCGGTCCCAATCATAATACTCTGTGCCAAAAAAATGACATGATAGCGATTTAACATCTTTAAGTTAGCCGTACTCAAGTCTTCACCTCATTTCCCCTCTGGCTGTTTTTTTTGAGCTCTTGAAATACCTGTCTTTTTCGCTAAATATTTAGTTGGAAATCTGATGACATTATCTAATAAATCAGATGGCTTTCTAGGGATTCCAGGCGTCATATAATGTGTTCCTAAAGATTTTAAACTTAGCAAATGATGAATTAACCAAGCAAATGCGAGCATCTGTCCAAACAATCCAAAGAGCCCTGCCGACAAAATAAAAATATACCGTACAAATCGGCTAGTGTTACTCATTAGGAATATCGGCGGTAGGAATGATAATAAGGCAGATGTAGCCACCAAAACAATGAGAATATTACTGAGTAACCCCGCTTCCACCGCTGCAGTACCAATTACGATACCTCCTACGATACCAATTGTTTGTCCGACTTTTGCAGGCATTCGGGAACCGGCTTCTCTAAGTACTTCAATAATAAGCTCGATAAATAACACTTCGATGAGAGGTGGAAAAGGAACCTTACTTCTCGATTCTTGAAGATTTAACAATAGCTCATACGGCAATATTTCTGGATGAAAAGTTAAGGCTGATATATACATGGGCGTAATCATGATGGTTAAGAAAAAACCAAAAAAGCGCAGCATCCTTAATAATGAGGCTGTTGTCCATCGGTTATAATAATCCTCAATCGACACGAACATTTCAAAAAAAGAGGTCGGACAGACAATCGCTAATTGGCTATTATCCATAAACATGACAATCCTGCCGTCAATGAGGTAGCGACAAATACTATCGGGGCGTACCGTCATATAATATTGAGGAAATGGTGATAGCGGATTATCCTCAATTAATTGCTTCAACACTGATATATCCGTAAATAGTGGGAATTCCACTTGATCGATACGATTTCTAAGATCGTCTAAGTTTTTGTGATTCACAATATTATCCATATACATAATCGAAATTTTAATATTAGCTTCTGAACCAACAATTCGATTTTCATTTTTCAGTTGAGCGCTTTGAATTCTCCTTCTCACTAGAGAAATGTTGGTCTCCAATGATTCTGTAAATGCATCCTGAGGCCCTATAACGGTTGCTTCTGTTTCAGTATTTGTAATGGCCCTTGTAGGTGCGCTATACGTATCCATACTTAAAAGCGCATTGGTTTCATGAAAAAATAGCAGGGTTTGCCCAGCATTCAATCTTTTAATAACTCCCTGTATATCCTTAGGATCCACATATTGAGCCATTTGATGAATTTGTTTAATATTATTGGTTAACGGAATAGACACCATTGTTTGCAAGGTCATTTTTTCTATAAGTGAGGAAAAATAAATAAGGGTAACATCCCCTTCTTCTGTTGCAATCATATTTAGTTTGACATCATCTACATCGTTGATTTCCTTTTTTAATTTAGCAACAATCTGTTCCGGCATCTCGTGCATTCCGTTCAGCCCCTTTTATTCCGATGAATACCAGTCCACATGTAGGTTTGTTAGTAGTTTGGCATGTTTGCGAATGATTATGTAAAAAATGTGCTGGCAAAAATAGGCATAAAAAAGGATGCCCCTCTTTTGAGAGAAGCATCCTTTTTTTGTTATTCACCTTGATCCCTGCTGTATCGATTTTTACCAATACCAAATGCATAATAACTGATGGTTACTACTACTAAAAAAACAATCCCTACAATTAATGATATACGAGTATCGTCATTAATCCACATGCCAACTAGCACCATGATTAAAAAGATAATCGTTAAATAATTTGTAATCGGCGCAAATGGCATTTTGAAAGGGTGATTCGCTAATTGTTCACCTTTTACTTTTCTAAATTTCATTTGACTAATTAATATAATGAACCACGGAATCATTCCTGGTAAAACACTCGCACTATACACATAGACAAATAAATTCTTTGGTGCAATATAGCTTAAGATGACACCAATCAATAAACCAATCAACACGCCAGCTGTACCAAATAAAGGTACGCCATTTTTAGAAAGCTTGGCGAAAAATTTTGGTGCTTGCCCATTCATCGCTAGTGTATATAACATACGGCCCGCACTATAAATACCACTGTTACAGCCCGACATAGCAGCTGTAATAACTACAAAATTAATAATACCTGCTGCAGCGGTAATACCAACCTTGGCAAATGTCGCAACAAAAGGACTGCCAATTGTGCCTAATTCATCCCAAGGATACACAGTCACAATCACAAAAATAGCTCCAATATAGAAAATTAAAATGCGCCAAATAATACTTTGAATGGCATTCGTAATCGTTTTTTGCGGATCTTTTGCTTCTCCTGCTGTAATCCCTATAAGTTCTACCCCTTGGTAAGCCGCAACAACTAAGGATAATGCAAAGAAGAAGCCCGTCCAGCCGCCAGTAAAGAAGCCACCATGACTCCATAAATTTGATAAACCAATGGCGATACCATCATTACCAAATCCAAAGAAGATCAGTCCAATTCCCGCTACAATCATTAAAATAATAGTTACGATTTTAATCATAGCAAACCAAAATTCAAATTCACCAAACGATTTAACCGAGATAAAGTTTGCTACGCCTAATATCACCATCGCAATTAAACCAGGTATCCATGCTGGTAAATCCGGATACCAATACTGCATATACGTGCCCACTGCTATAATTTCCGACATTCCAACAATTACCCATTGAAACCAGTTGCTCCATGCCGTTAGATAACCTGCTAAAGGATGTATATATTTATAGCCAAATGTTGCAAAAGAGCCTGTACTTGGCTCCATATAAAGCATCTCACCCATTGCCCTCATAATGAAAAATATAAAAATACCTGCAATCCCATAGGCAAGGAGTACAGAAGGACCGGTCCATTGAATAGCACTTGCTGAACCCATAAATAGGCCCACACCAATTGTACCGCCAAGTGCGATCATTTGGATGTGACGTGCCTCTAATCCTCGTTTTAATTCTTTATTGGCCACTCCATAACGCCTCTTTTCCTGTTGTTCTTTCTACGATGTTTTTACTTTAAAATAATAATCAATTTTTCTAAAAAAGACAAATGTATTTTTAGGAAAAACAAAAAATAATGATTTTTTGATAGATTCTCCACCTTTCGGCATGTTGTATTGTGCTCTCATCACCTTTAGTTCAAAAATTTCTAAATATTACAATTGACCAAATTATCAAAAAAGTATAACATTTTTATATATTTCTAAGAAAAAGAGGAATGTTTGTAAGTAAAATATTATTTAGAAGAAAGAAAATTGAGGATTTATTACAAAACAAAGGGACTATTCAACTAAAGAAAACTTTAGGAGCCTTTGATCTTATATTATTAGGTGTCGGTGCCATTGTCGGCACTGGTATTTTCATCTTGCCAGGTACAGTGGCAGTAACACATGCAGGACCTGGGATCGTTTTTTCCTTTATCATCGCAGCAATTGTCTGTGCTTTCGCAGGCATGTGTTATTCCGAATTTGCATCAAGCGTACCCGTAACTGGGAGTGCCTATACGTATGGCTATATTGTCTTTGGAGAGGTTATCGCATGGTTAGTAGGATGGGCTTTGCTTTTGGAATATGGGCTGGCCGTTGCCGCAGTTGCGACAGGGTGGTCATCTTATTTAAACTCACTCCTTGCTGGCTTTCATATTGTTCTACCTTCAGCTATTTCAGGAGCATTTAACCCTGCTTCTGGCACATATATCAATGTACCAGCGATCTTTATTATTTTTGCTACAGCATTTTTATTAACGCTAGGTATTAAAGAATCCACAAGATTCAATTCATGGATGGTTTTCTTAAAGGTTGCTGTAATATTACTATTCATTGGCGTAGGTGTATTTTATGTAAAGCCTACTAATTGGGAACCCTTCTTACCATTTGGCATAAACGGTGTCTTCAGTGGTGCGGCACTTGTGTTTTTTGCTTATTTAGGATTTGATGCTGTATCTTCGGCTGCTGAGGAAGTAAAGAATCCACAACGTAATATGCCCATCGGCATCATTGGTTCATTACTTATTTGTACGGTGCTTTATGTTGCTGTATCAATGGTATTAACGGGTATCGTTCCCTATCAGGATTTAAATGTAAGTGACCCAGTAAGCTATGTTATGCAGCTTGTCCATCAAGATTGGATTGCAGGAATTATCTCTCTTGGTGCAGTTGTAGGAATGATGACGGTTATATTAGTTATGTCTTATGGAGGAACACGTCTACTGTTTGCCTTAGGACGTGACGGTTTACTTCCAAAAAGCATGGCTGAACTAAGCCCAAAATTTAAAACACCAGTGAAAAACACATGGATGTTTGCATTACTAGTAGCCTTTTGTGCAGGCTTTGTGCCACTTTCTAAGCTTGCCGAATTAGTAAATATGGGTACCTTAGTGGCATTTACGATCGTATCCATCGGTGTTGTGTTTTTGCGTAAACATAAAAATATACCATCTGGGGGCTTTAAAGTTCCATTTTTCCCAGTACTACCGATTTTATCATTCTTATTATGTCTATTTTTAATTTCACAGCTTTCCGTCCTTACATGGATTGCATGTGGGATTTGGTTCATCATCGGCTTCATTGTGTATATGGTCTATGGTCAAAAGCATAGTAAAATGAATAAATGATAAGTACAAGGTGTCTCTTACAGCCGTAGAGACACCTTTTTGCTTAAACATGATAAATTGATCTTTCACTTATTTTCGCATTATTTGTTACTTCCTCCATTCGCACTTTTGTTTAGCTAATCTTCTTCTTAAAAACTCAAACATAAAAACCTCTATCCCACATTCAGCGAATGGAATAGAGGTTACTTCGTTATTGTAGTAATGTTTGTTCCTGTAATTTTGCAGTGAAATATTTTCGAGCTTCAGCAGTTAGAATTTGCAGCAATGCCACTTCTTCCTGACGAGCAAATTCAACAAACATCCCACTTAAATTTTCATAGACATATTTGATTTTAAAGCCACTATCTAAATAATGATCCACTTTTTGGATTTCCTCTGTACTTTGTTGGAATTCAGACATGCCATCACCTCACCTTCTTTTGAAAATGTCTTGATGTAGTCTCGCTTATTCGGCACCCTTCATTTCTAACAGAGGATCTGGTTGCTCCACAAGTTCTTCTTCCTCTTGGTCCGACAGTGGTGCAGGTACTTGTTGGCCAAATATTTCATCCAAATTATGCCCGACAGTAATGCCTAAATACTTCGCATCACTTGGATCTTCTAGCTCAGCTTGTGGATACTTTTTAAACCACCAATACTTTGCTAATACATAATAGACAATAGCTCCTACAAAGAACCCTACTAAAGAAGAGTAGGTTGAAAAAACATTGGCGGTAGCACCACCAATTACCCAGGCTATTAACCCAGCGATATTAAAACCCTTATAATATTTAAATTGCCCATTTAATTCATAGAGTTCTTTGACATGTACGCGACGTTTACGAATGAGGTAATAATCAGCAAATAAAATGCCCACAATCGCCGTTAATATTCCACCAATAATTAATAGAACATTGACCATCACATCAAAAAGGCTCCATGGCTGTGCAAGAATACCAATGATACCTGCGATGACAACCCCTACCCAAAACGGTACTTTTGGGCCGCCAATATTAGAGAAAATAGTAGCTGCTGGTACAACATTGGCAGAAGTATTCGTTGACCATTGTGCTAACACAATCATGAGCAATAGAATACCTAAAATAAAACCACTTGCACTTTGCTGTAAAGCATTGATTGGATCAGCCGACGCTACAGCCATATAACAAATGGCACCAATAGTTACAATAAACGTGTTGGTAATAGGCATGACAATTAATGAGCCCACGAGCTGTGTTTTATTCCGTTTGAACCAGTTCCGTTCATTTTTTGGTGCCTTAAAAAATCGAGATAATGATGGCATATCAGCAGCCAACGTTGACCAAAAGCCCATATTTGCCATGACCACCACCATAAATGCTGTAAAGGCAGCAAGCCCTGTTGTTGGAGTTTCCACCCACGTCCAAATATTTTTCCCTTGGGTTGTTGCCGTATCAGCGAGTGTGTAATACATCCAACAAGAAATCAAAATAATGACAGGCGCTGCTAAATCAGCGAAGCGCTCAATAGACTTAATGCCGAGTGATGTATTAAATAACTGAAGTGCCGCAAATACAAGGAAACAAATAAACCAATTATCAAAATCAAACAATAAATTTAAAATGCCGTTAATCGCTAACGCCCCAAAATACGTATTAAGACCAAACCAACATGCAGCTGTTATGCCTCGCACTAGGGAAGGAATATGGGTGCCAAATGTGCCAAATGGTGCACGCATATAAACAGGGAAAGATAATCCATGTTCAATACCTATATCTCCAATTAACGTCATAAAAACACCGATTAAACAAGAGCCTACTAACGTAGCTAAAATAACCATTGGTAAGGATAAATTGATAATTGCAGAACCACCAATTGCAAAAGCCGCTAAAACAATCGCCATTCCTATCCAAATCACCGCAAAACCAAATGTTCCAATATTTCTTTGTTGATGTGTCACTGGAAGTAAATCTGGGGATTTTAAATAATTCCCTTCACGTTCCATAATGTTTCTCTCCTTTTTCTCTAATTTCCGTGACAACTTACTTGAAGTTTTTCCTTCCTTCACCGCAACTGATGAAGGAAGGTGGAATTTCGATTTTATTCTTTTTTATCTTCATTCAGCTGGTGTTCGAAAGGCTAAAGCTCACCAATATAGATGTCTACTACTGAATAAAGATGATAGGTCTTTATTTTGAGAGACTACTAATGAGCGATTGGCGTTCATTCCATGTCATTGGTGGAACGGTTGATTTACGTTCAACCATCGCAATGGCGCCATCTACTGGACAAACAATAGAGCATAGATTACAGCCTACACAGTCTTCTTCACGAACTTTTAACATTGGACGACCATCCTCTGTATAGAGGTCAATACATTGATGTGATGTATCTTCGCAAGCGATATGACACTTGTTACAATTAATACAAATATCATTATTAATTTCTGCGACAATTTTATAATTTAAGTCTAAATCACCCCAGTTTGAATATCTTGAAACGGAGCGACCCACTAAATCCATAACTGAAGCCAGACCCTTGTCGTCTAAATAATTGTTCAGCCCATCAATCATATCCTCCACAATACTAAAGCCATGGTGCATCGCTGCCGTACAAACTTGCACGCCCGTTGCCCCCATTAAAATAAATTCTGCCGCATCCTGCCAATTAGAAATTCCCCCAATGCCCGAAATCGGTACATTGACTAATGGATTACGGGCACATTCTGCAACCATGTTGAGCGCAATCGGCTTAACAGCTGGACCACAATAACCACCATGTGCTCCTTTACCAGCAACATGAGGGACTGTGTTCCAAGTATTTAAATCTACACCGGCTAAACTATTAATCGTATTAATCATACTTACTGCATCTGCTCCACCTTTTGTAGCCGCTTCTGCCGTAACTGTAATATCCGTAATGTTTGGTGTTAGTTTCACAATTACAGGTGTACGTGCCGCTTCCTTTACCCAGTACGTTTGCTTTTCCACCAATTCAGGGACTTGACCAGAGGCAGAACCCATGCCTCGTTCTGCCATCCCATGTGGACAACCAAAATTAAGCTCAAGTCCATCAACCCCCACATCTTCTACGCGTTTCACAATTTCATGCCACTTTTCTTGCTTTGGCTCCACCATTAAAGAGGCAATAATCGCGTGATTAGGAAATTTCTTTTTTGTCTCATAAATTTCTTGTAAATTTACTTCTAACGGTCGATCCGTAATCAATTCAATATTGTTGAAGCCTGCTACACGCTGGCCATTATAGCTAACAGCCGCAAAACGGGAGGATACATTTAAAATTGGCTCCCCTAATGTTTTCCACACTGCACCACCCCAACCTGCTTCAAATGCGCGTTGTACTTGATAACCTGAATTCGTTGGCGGTGCAGATGCTAACCAAAATGGATTCGGCGATTGGATGCCCGCTAAGTTAATGCGTAAGTCTGCCATGTAAGTTCCCCCTTTATGCAATCTCACTTGGTTTTCTTAAACGTTCATGAATCTTATATGCTGCATCTTTTCCTTGCTGTACAGCGGTCACCACCATCGCTTCACCCTGCCCATTGCCAAAGACAACATCTCCACAGGCAAATACCTTGTCATTGGACGTTTGCATTGTCGTCTCATCTATATCGACGACACCATTTGTATGCGCTAAACCGAAGGCTTCAATTAATGAAACAAAACGAGTTTGCCCAATAGCTTTAATGACAGCATCTACTTCAATGATAAAATTAGAGTCCTTCACTTCCTCTGGTCTTTGACGACCATCAGGTCCTGCCTCACCAAGCTTCATTTTCACACATTCAATGCCTGTCACATGGCCTGCTTCATTGCCAATAATTTTCTTTGGTGCTGTCAACCATTTAAATTCCACACCATCCTGCTTGGCAAATTCATATTCAAATTTATAGGCTGTCATTTCTTTTTGCGTTCTTCGATAAAGAATTTGAACATTGTCTGCACCTAAACGCACTGCACTTGTAGCACCATCGATGGCTGTATTTCCAGCACCAATAACAGCTACATGTTTCCCTACGATGTCATTTGTAAGCGGTCCCATTTTTGTTTTTCTTACAAATTCAATAGCATCATGGACACCATCTAAATCTTCACCTTCGATGCCCAGATTTGGCACAGCGCCCATACCGACAGCTAAAATAACACTGTCATATTGCGCCAAAATTTCTTCCGCAGCAATATCAACACCAACTGTGGTATTTGTTTGAATATCCACACCAAGCTGTTCAATTTGCTCCACTTCCCAATTCACAACATCGTTTGGTAATCGGAATGCTACAATACCATAACTACCTAAGCCACCAGCCTTCGCTTCAGCTTCATAGATAGTTACTTGATAGCCAAAACGACTGAGCTCACGTGCCGCCGATAAACCAGCAGGACCCGCACCAATGATGGCTACTTTCTGTCCATTACTTTGTCCTGGTTTAAATAGCTGAGCATTCGTTTCCATTGCCCAATCCGTGGCAAAACGCTGTAACTCACCAATTTTAATTGGCTTTGTTGAAGAATTTAAGACACACGCCCCTTCGCATAGTTCCTCCGTTGGACAAACCCTTGCACAGCTTGCACCAATAGGATTTGCTTCTAATATAGTCGTAGCAGAACCCTTCATATTACCGGATGCGATTTTTTTTATGAAATTAGGGATTTGAATACTTGTCGGACAAGCTTGAATACATGGTGCATCATAGCAATAGAGACAACGATTGGCTTCCTCAATAGCCTCATTCTTTGTCATCTTGTTTTTTAATTCCACAAAATTACGTCTAAGCTGCATGGTCATCGCATTTTCTTGAATCGGAACCATTCCACATCCCCCTCATGTGTTCATTTTTTCCGTACACCAATTACTAGACCGATTGTTTTGTTCTCCAGCCAAAACAATCGGTCCTATACTGAAGGAAGCTAGATATTTAAGGCTTCCGCAGCTACTGATTTTAATGGACGTTTAATATATTGTCCGCTCCCCAGTACACCTACAAATTCTTTATTTTTAATGACATATTCCCCTCGTACTAGCACGCTTACTGGCTCACCAGTCACTTCCCATCCCTCATATGGGTTATAGTCGACATTCATATGATGTGTTTTAGCCGAAACTTGACGTTTTGCCTCTGGATCAAAAATAACGATATCCGCATCAGAACCGATGGCGATCGTCCCCTTTTGCGGGAATAAACCAAATATTTTTGCGGCGCTAGTTGAAATCATATCGACAAATTCATGTATAGAAATTCTACCTTTTGCGACCCCTTCAGAATATAAAATACTGAAGCGATCTTCTATAAATGGCCCACCATTTGGAATTTTCGAGAAATCATTTAAGCCTAGCTGCTTTTTGCCCTTAAAGCTAAAGGAGCATTGGTCAGAGCCAATTGTCTGAAGCTGTTTCGCCTTTAAGGCATTCCATAAATGTTCTTGATGGTATTTGGGGCGAAGAGGTGGTGACCATACATATTTAGCGCCTTCAAAGCCTGGTTGTGCCAAGGCTGATTGATCGAGCGTTAAATATGGTGGACACGTTTCACCATAGACGTCATAGCCTTTTTCACGAGCAGCAATAATTTCATCCACCGCTTCTTTACATGTTACATGCACAACATACAGCTTTGCTCCAGCTATATGAGCTAATTCGATAGCACGTTTTGTTGCCTCGCCCTCTAATTCGGCTGGACGAGTTAAAGCATGATAAATCGGTTCCTTATGCCCTGCACGTCTAGCTTCCTCGACTAGTTCATCAATTACAGAACCGTTTTCACAATGGACCATCACCAATGCTCCAAGATCTTTGGCAATTTTAAAGGCTTTAAAAAGTGTTCGATCTGTTGCTTGGAACTCTTTAGCATAAGCCATAAAGACTTTGACAGAGGTAATTCCCTCTTGCTCCAAAATTTGAGGTAATTCGGCTTCGGTTTCAGGTGTTAAATCGCCAATCATCAAATGGAATCCATAGTCAATTGCTGATTTTCCTTTCGCCTTGTCATGCCATTTTTCTACGGCTGCTGATAATTTTTTCTCACCAGCTGTTAAGCAAAAATCTAAAATAGTGGTTGTCCCACCAAAAGCCGCTGCAATCGTTCCTGATTTCCAATCATCATCTGTCACTGTATTATTGAATGGCATATCTAAATGCGTATGAGGATCAATCCCTCCTGGCAACACGTACTTACCAGTCGCATCAATGATTTCAACGCCATCCTCATTTAAATTTTGACCGATTTGCACAATTTTTCCGCCATCAATTAAAATATCTGCCTCAAATACATCAGCAGCAGTTGCTACTCGTCCACCTTTAATGATTTTTTTCAATGTGCCCCTCACCCTTCGTCACAAAATTAGAAAATGCTTAATTTTTAATGCAATGTATAGGTTTCGCCCATACTAAACTTTGTTTGTAGCGTTAGAACCGTTTCTAGTAAAATATCAGCTCCCTTTGCACAATCCTCAAAGGTTGTTTCCTCTTCCTCACAATGACTTTTCCCCTGAATACTTGGGACGAAAATCATTGCAGATGGAACCATACTCGCCATATACTGGGCATCGTGTCCTGCTCCACTAAACATGCGATGTGCCGTATAACCGAAGCTCTGACAGGCTCTTTCTACTTCATTACAAATGGCTGCATCAAAATATACTGTCTCCCTACCCCATAGCTTTACTGGCTGAATAGTGCATCCTCCTGCCCTTTCTGGAAGCGCATTAAGAATATCCTCAACCTGTTGCATAATTTCAGGATTTTGATGACGCGAATCAATTGTAAATATCACCTTATTCGGGATGACTGTGTGAATATTTGGCGAAACATTCATACGGCCAAATGTAAAAACAAGTTGTTCGTCAATCTTTCCTAATTGCTCATGTAACTCTGTCATGATTGTTGAGGCAACAATCATAGGGTCTTTACGCATTGACATTGGTGTCGTACCAGCATGATTCGATTGCCCAGTAAAGGAAATTTCATAGCAAACCATACCGAGTACACCCTCTACAACCCCAATTTCCCGTTGTTTTGCCTCTAAAACAGGCCCTTGCTCAATATGCAATTCAATATAAGCAAGTGCTTCCTTCAGACGATTGCCTTGCTCTCCCTCATAACCACTTGTTTGTAATGCTTTATGGAAACGAACGCCATTTTTATCTGTGGATTGCAGCATCTTTTCTTTGTCAAATTTTGAGGTGATAACCCCTGAACTCATCATTGCCGGGTCAAAACGAGCTCCTTCTTCATTCGTGAAATTGACAATCATAAGCGGAATTTCCACTTCAATTTCATTTTCCTTAATCGTTCGAATTGCCTCGATAGCTGTTAGGACACCTAACACACCATCAAATCTCCCACCTTTTTCAACCGAATCTAAATGGGAGCCCATAACGATTGGTGGCACATCCTTTTTCCCAGCAAGCGTAGCATAAATATTTCCCATATCATCTACTTGAATGTCCATACCTAACGCTTCGCAACATTCACAAAAATAGTTTCTTGCTAAAACATCCTCATCCGAAAGAGACAAACGTGTGACACCACCATTGTCAGTGGCCCCAAACTGACTAAATTGTTCAATTAACTCTTGCAATCGTCTACTATTACATTTATACATATGCAAGTCCTCTCTTTCACAGTAGTTATTAAACATTCTAAAATAGATAAAATTTGAGAGATATGGATAGAAAACTAAAAAATTATGTGCAACTGCACATCATATATGGTAAGTTATGTTCATAATTAAGGGGGGGAAATATGGGGACGATTCGTAAAATCGTAGAGGGAGTTCAATTCCCAATGCTCACATTAGTCGCTGGACATAGTGGTACGTATCGAAGAGTAACTGGTATTAATGTTGTTGAAAGCAGTGATTTAATCATGTTTTGTAGACCCAATGAATTAGTCGTCACAACAGGTATTAATTTAGATGCAGATGAAGATTCATTAGTACAACTTGTGAAACAAGCCTACTCAAAAAAAGTAGCTGGTTTTATCATTAATACAGGGCCATTCATTCCTGATATTCCAGAAGCCGTCATCTCATTTGCAAATCAGCATGATTTCCCTATTTTCCAAATGCCATGGAGTTATCGTATTGCTGATCTACTAAAAACGACCTTTCAGTTTATTGCCAACCACCACCAAGAGCTTTCCATCGAAGAAAAGGTTCTTTTAAATTTATTATTTCATTACAAACAAAACGCTAACTCGATTAAAGATCAATTAGCACAGCTAGGATTTCCACAAGGGAGAGAATTAGCTATCATTACTTGCACAACTGTTGGTACACGGGCCTCTATTGACCGATATGAGGTCATGGTACAGTTCTCTTTTCAAAATCGCTACCAATGCTTCTTAAAATTAAAACACAAAAACCACCTCATCTTTTTAATTGATAAAGCACAGATCAATACACCAAATATACCCTTCTCAAAAATCGTTGAAGAAATCTATGAAAAAATCACGCTAAAAAATGGTTACTTAGATATTATTATTGGAAAAGGTAACTTTCACAAAGAGCTTGAAAATGTACGCAAAAGCTATGATGAGTCATTAACGGTCATTCATTTGGCTCAGCTCCACAACAACCGTTACTTATACAAATATAAGGAAATAGGTGCCTATAAAATTATCATGGCTGTGCAAAACCAACCACTCATGAAATCCTTCAGCCAAGATATTCTCGGTCACCTCTATCACTACGATGACTTGCACAACACAAATTATGTACCATTTTTACGCATCTTTCTTGAGGAAAACGGTAGTACAAGTAGAATCAGTGAGCGTCAGTTTATTCATCGCAACACGGTTCTCTATAAAATAAAAAAAATTGAAATGCTTTTAGACATGGACTTGAGTAATCCATTTACAAAGACAAACTTATATATCGCCTTTTTAATAGAGGATGTTTTAACACATCAATAATAGCTATATAACTATTTAATTATCTGAATTTTCTATCATAAAAATATTCCTTCTAAAATACTTGAGGCATACATATAAAGTACAAATGGGGTCAACTTTGCATTTTTGTTGTCCACATCTGACTTAAAACATATGCATGCTCAATAACTACCTGTTAAGAAGGAGTGAAGTGTAGTGACCAACGTAACAAGACCAAATTGGCAAGTCAAAGATGAACAATTTGTATGGCACTCCATGAAGCCATACAATCCAAAAGCAACAATGATTGTCCAATCTTCTAAGGGCGCATGGATTACCGATACTGAGGGAAAACGCTATTTAGATGCTATGGCAGGCTTATGGTGTGTGAATGTTGGCTATGGTCGTGAGGAAATAGCTAAGGTTGCCTATGATCAATTGCTCGAAAATACGTATACACCGTTATCTGTTGGACATATCCCAGCTATTCAATTAAGCGAAAAGATTAGTGAATTATTAGGAGATGATTATGTCGTCTTTTTCTCGAATAGTGGCTCAGAGGCAAATGAAGCTGCTTTTAAAATCGCTAGACAATATCATCAACAACAAGGCCATGTCAATCGAACGAAAATTATTTCCCGTTATCGTGCTTATCATGGCAGCTCAATGGGAGCCTTAGCCGCAACTGGACAGGCCCAACGAAAATACAAGTATGAGCCATTGGCACCTGGTTTTATCCATGTCACACCACCCGACGCGTATCGTGCCAATGAAGACCATATTAAAAGCAAGGATCCATGTGTATTACCATCTGTGCAAGCAATTGATCATGTTATGACATGGGAAATGTCCGATTCAATTGCTGCTGTGATCATGGAGCCTATCATCACAGGTGGTGGTGTGATCATGCCACATGAAAATTACTTGCAAGGGGTAAAAACAGTTTGTGAAAAACATGGTGCTTTGCTAATTGTTGATGAAGTGATTTGTGGCTTTGGGCGCACTGGCAAAGCTTTCGGCTTCCAAAACTACGGCATCCAGCCTGATATCGTTACAATGGCAAAAGGCTTAACAAGTGCTTATATGCCACTGTCTGCCACAGCTGTTCGCCGTGAAATATACGAGGCTTTTGCGGGGAATGAGGATTACGATTTCTTCCGTCATGTTAACACATTTGGTGGCTCGCCAGCCGCTTGTGCCGTGGCATTGAAAAATATTGAAATTATGGAAGAGGAAAATTTATTTAGCTATTCGGCTGCACTAGGTGCTACGCTCCTTAAGACCTTACAAGAGCAATTAAAGGAACATCCACATGTTGGGGATATTCGTGGGAAAGGGCTTTTAATTGGAATAGAGCTTGTACAAGATAAAAATAGCAAAACGCCACTAGATGTCACACTTGTTAATAAAGTCATTGCGCAATGTAAGGAACAGGGGTTAATCATTGGAAAGAATGGTGTAACTGTTGCAGGCTTTAATAATGTTTTGACGCTATCTCCTCCACTAGTCATCTCCTCAGAGGAGAAAGATTTCATTGTTGAAAAATTCACTCAAGCCTTACATTCTATAAAATTATAGGAGGAAAGCTCAATGGTAACGAATACGGACATTCAAGAATTAGGCCATTTTATCAATGGACAAACAGTTTTAGGAAAAAGTGGACATTTTTCTGATGTATACAATCCAAGCACTGGTTCCGTCATTGCGCGGGTTCCCCTAGCAACGAAAGAAGAGGTACAAGAAGCCATCAATGCTGCCAAAGAAGCCTTTCCTGCTTGGCGCGCATTATCTGTTGGGAAACGAGCAGAAATTATGCTCAAGTTTCGTCAATTAATGACAGAAAATATGGATGAGCTCATCGACATGATCTGTACGGAAAGTGGCAAAACCGTGGAAGATGCGAAGGGTGAGATTACACGTGGTTTAGAATCGGTGGATTTAGCCATCAATGCTCCTCACTTACTAAAAGGTGAATATTCCGTTAACGTTGGTGGTCAAATTAATGCTTATTCTACAAAAGCTCCATTAGGCGTAGTGGCAGCCATTTCACCATTTAATTTCCCTGTCATGGTACCAATAGCCATTACAAGCATGGCTGTTGCAGTAGGTAACTGCGTAATTTTAAAACCTTCTGAGCGAGTTCCTTGCTCAACTCTATATTTATCAGAACTGTGGAAAAAAGCAGGTTTACCAGATGGTGTCTGGACAGTCATTAATGGTGATAAAGATGTGGTAAATGAACTTTTATCGCATCCAGCAATTGAAGCCATTTCCTTTGTAGGGTCCACTCCAGTTGCCGAAGCTATTTACACAACAGCTTCTAAATACGGGAAACGTGTTACCGCGCTAGGTGGCGGAAAAAATAATATGGTGGTCATGCCAGATGCCGATTTAGAGCATGTCGCGAATGCCTTTTTAGGTGCAGCTTATGGTGCGGCATCTCAACGTTGCATGGCACTTTCAACCATTATCCCTGTAGGTGATGATACAGCGAATAAATTAGTGACGATCCTCGCTGATAAAATTGCCAAATTAAAAGTGGGACCCTATACAGATTCCGATGTTGATTTTGGCCCAGTTATTACTCAACAATCAAAAGAAGCAATTATTGGTTTTATCGATCGTAGCTTAGCGGAAGGAGCTACAATTGTTTGTGATGGACGAAATCCGGCTATTGCCAAGCAATCTAAAGGCTTTTATCTAGGCCCTACCTTACTCGACCATGTCAAACCAGGTATGGAGATTTATGAACAAGAGGTTTTTGGGCCAGCACGTAATGTTGTCCGTGTGCAATCCTTGGATGAAGCGATTGCCCTTATAAATGGACATGAATTAGGTAATGGCGTGACAATTTTTACGAACGATGGTGCAGCTGCTCGTAAATTTACCACAGAAATTGAAGTAGGTATGGTTGGTGTCAATGTACCTATTCCAATACCAGTAGGCTATCATAATTTTGGTGGCTGGAAACGCTCAAGATTTGGTGAAGGGCATATGTTTGGTCCGGATCAAGTACGCTTTTTTACAAAAACCAAGACCATTTCTGAAAAATGGCTGACACAAGGTCATGACGCTACTTCATCCTTTGCCTTTCCAAGCAACCAAGACTAATAACAATTCGCGTAGTCTTTAAAAGGACTACGCGATTTCTGCCCCCTATTGAAAAAACTGACGAACCATTATGGTCACCAGTTTTTTCAATAGACTTACTTATTTTCTTTCTTCTCCACTTTTTTCACTTCTGTTGTCTTCTTTACTTCAGTGAAATCCGCTTCTTCCCCAGCCTCCATGCCATAGCTAGGATTTCGATCTATACGATTGTAAGTATCCACGTCTTCCTCGTCTTCAAATCGCTTCACCAAAATTGGTAAGGTAATTAAACCTGCGATTCCGACAAGTGCGTAAATCCATCGCGATAAAACCGCTGTTTGACCACCAAACAAATAAGCCACTAAATCAAATCTAAAGAATCCAATGAGTCCCCAGTTGATTGCCCCAATAATGACTAACACTAATGCAATTCTATATAGCACGTTCATGAGTACACCTCCTTTATCATTTTTACTCCAAGCTAAATTTTTAGCAGAGAGGTGTCATAAGAAGCGATAAAATGATAAAGACTAGTCATTAAAACCGCCATTTTGACGGTCTTATTTTTTGCAATAACCACTTTTTTATACAGGCTGAAGTGGCGAGGTATCAATAAGTCCTAGGAACCTTTAAGAATGGGCAGCTTTTTTGACATTGCACTTTAAATAGTGGGATTGCTCATGCTGAAGAAGCCATTCTTTACGCCACATCCCACCACCATATCCTGTTAAAGAACCATTAGCGCCAATGATTCGATGACACGGAACGACGATACTAATATTATTTTTGCCATTGGCACTGCCGACAGCTCTCACTGCTTTTTCATTGTTAATGATCATAGCAATATCTTTATATGAAGCTGTTTCACCGTAGCCTACGCTAGGTAAAGCATGCCAAACGGCTTGTTGGAAGTCTGTACCTTTAAAAACGTAGGGGAAAGAAAATTCATGACGTTCACCGATAAAATATTCATGTATTTGCTTCGCACATTCCAGCAGCACTGGAGGAGTATTTTGTTGAGGAACATGAACGATCTCCTCTCGCTCTGCAAAATTAATTCCATTGATTGCTGTTTCATTTCCTTCGATTTCAATAATGCCAATTGGTGATTTGTAATCTATATTAAACCGTTTCATATAGTGACCTCCATAAATAAAAGGTGGCATAAGCCTGCCAGCCCTGCCAATGTTTCGCATAGCAGGTAATTTCCTCGATTGTAGGTTTTCGTTCTAAAGCTAATTGCATTTTTAAGGCATTGTGTAAACCAACATCGGCTATTGGAAATGCGTACCGTTCTTGTAAACATTTCATTAGCACATAATCAGCTGTCCATGCGCCAATGCCACGAATAGCCATTAAACTTTTTTTCATGTCTTCATAGTCTTTTTTTAGACGCAGCAATTCTTTTGTCAATTGGCCATTCGCCATACTTTTCGCAATATCAATAATGTACTCCGATTTTCTCTGTGTAAATTGGAGGATTCTCAAATCGCCCACTTGAATGGCAGCTATTTTTTCAGGTGTTGGAAATATCCAAAAGCTCTTCCTTTCAAAGACTACGCTCTTCCCAAAATGTTCAACAAATCGCTTTTTAAGCGTATAGGCAAATGTTAAATTAATTTGCTGTCCAATAATGGCCCAAACAAGCGCCTCGAATAAGTCAGGTATACCAATTAAACGTAATCCACTATATTTTTCTGTAAGTGGCTGTAAGATATTATCCTTGTTCGCCATCTTATAAAAACAAGCCAAATCTGTTTCTAAATCAAACCATTCTGTAAGATATTGAACGATGCTTTCTCTTTCATTGGCTGATGGCTGATCCATCGGAAATTCTACTTTCATTTTATGAGCTTGCTCACTTATTCTACATAAAAATAGCTGATCATTTACCTTTAATAATTTAAAGAGCACATCCACTTCTATATGATGGAGAATTTCTTGATTGGATCTCTTTAAAAATGTCCAACACTCTGTAAAATTAAATTCCTTTGGTGGTTCGATTTCTAGATAATCTAGGTGATTTATCCAGTTCACATCATATCTCCTTCCTATGAAAGGTTTCGAAATTCTGTTGGTGAGCAATTTTTCAATCGTCGAAACACTTTATAAAAGTTAGAGGGACTTTGAAACCCTGTTTCATAGCAAATTTCCAAATTTGTAAAGTCTGTATGTTTTAATAGATGGGCAGCTTTATCAATTCTTATTTTTTCAAGATACGTGCGGGGAGTCTCCGCTGTTTCTTGTTTAAATAGTCGTTCAAGATGAAATGGACTGATACCAACATGCTCCGCCATATCCTGTAATGTTACCTTGTGTTTATATTCGTGGATGATAAAAGCCGTTACATTTTGAATCAATTGCGTATGTGGCGAATAATCGATTTCAGGTTGACATCGTTTACATGCCCGATAACCAGCCGCCTCTACTTCTTGAATATCTTGATAAAATTCAACATTCATCTTTTTGGGTTTTCTTGATTTACAGGAAGGACGGCAATAAATTTTAGTGGTTTTAACCGCCGTATAGAATAGCCCATCATAGGTTTGATCACAAGCCATGATTTTTTCCCACTTCTCCTCAAAAGATAAATTGATTGGATTGTCCACGCATTCTTCACCTCGATTTTATAGATTACTCATATAAAGAAGAAGTATCTTGGTCTTTTACTAATTGTGCAGCATGCTGTGTTAAATAGGCAATGATTTTATCTGAAAGAGCATTCCCAAAACTTAAACGCCTTACGCCTAAGTCTTTTACGAATTGGCAATTTGTTAAGCCCGGTAAAGAAAGAAGATTGATAGGTGCATCCACATTACTTGTGATAGCTCTTATTTCATCGACATCTGTTAAGCCTGGGATAAAGACACCACTTGCTCCGCTCTCCACGTAAGCTTTTGCTCTAGTCAAAGTGTCTTCGAGTGGTTGCTCTAACTGAAAATAAGTATCTGTTCTAGCATTAATAAAGAAATCTTGATAACCACGATTATCTAACATGGCCCTCATGTTTGTAAGTAAATGACTGTGTTCTGCAAGACTTCTTAATCCTACTTGATTTTTGAATGAATCCTCAATATTAATTCCTGCTACTCCAACATCCGCCGTTCTTAACACATTGTCAATAATACTTTGTTCATCTTGACCATACCCCGCTTCAATATCCGCAGATACAGGGATGTTCACTTGCTCTGCTATGGCTTGAATAATAGTTAGATGGCGTTGAAAATCGATCCGTTCACCGTCTGCATAGCCAAGTGAATTAGCAATACCCCAGCTAGTTGTACCAATCGCCCGAAAACCTGCTTTTTCTAACGTTAATGCTGATAACACATCCCAGGCGTTCCCTAAAAGTAATAGCTCTTGTGAAGAATGTAAATCATTGAATTTCTGAATTTTTGACAAATCGAAAGCCTCCAAATGTTTTGTTAGAACTCATATTATCAGGAACACTCCATTTATTTCGTCCTCAATCTTGCTGTTATGGTCTAGGAGCTAATTACCTTAAATTTCTAAAAAGAGAGAATTCAACAAATTATTTATCTACTGAAATTTTGGCTATAATGCCGATCATTTGTTTCGCTTATCATCTAGTAACTGTAGAATAGGAGCTATGAATGTCTGATGAAAAAAAAATCAGAAAAACCCTGTTATTTATTTGTTTTAGCCTCTCTTTGTTCATCTTTATACCATCCGTCAGGTGCAATGAGCCCAACAGAATTATATCAGGCCAAACATCTTGGTAAGAACCGTGTGGAATTTTTACTAGATCATATGAATTCAGAGACAAATCAAGAGGCGTCAGCACAATTGTGACGCCTCTTGATCTTTATTTTAGTCATTGACCTCTGATGCATATTGTCTAATGTGTAAAGGTTTTATTTCTCTGGGAATTGGATTTTGATAAACCTCATTCCCTAAACGTTCTTTTAGTTCTTGTTTTGCTTGCTCCATTAATTGTGGTTGAGCAAGCACTGCCGCAGCAGTAGCAGCCATTACTTTTCCGGCATGAAGCATCCCTTTATGAGCAATGGCCGTTTTACCCGTTGCAACTGCCTGCCAAGAATGAAGCTGTGTTCCCTGTGCATGACATGTCGTTGTACACTGTACAGTAGGAACAACCCAGCTTACATCCCCGACATCTGTTGAACCTGGCATTGTCACATTTGTAAATGCTTGATGATAAGGAAATAAAACCGTCGATAAGGGGGATTCAATTTCTTTTGCTACTAGCTCTCGATAGGCTGGAATAGCAGCTAGTCCTCCGCCCCGTTTCTCTTGTTCTGAAAGTGTCTCCCTAATTGTAGACGCAAATTCATAGTCCTCTTCGTTAAACTGCGGAGTACCTAGCTGTGTAAACTGTTCAAACATCACCTGTTGCATAGTATGGTTTGGCACGAGATTTGAACAGGCTTTATCAAAGACTATTTCAACCTTCGTTCCTGTCATTAATGCAGCTCCTTTGGCAATTTGACAGACACGCTCATAAATTTCATTTACTTGACTTGTTTTTGGTGCGCGTACTAAATAGAGAACACTGGCATCAGCCTGTACAATGTTTGGCGATAGTCCACCAGTATTGGTTACCGCATAATGCATACGTGCTTCAGGGATAATATGCTCTCGAAGATAATTAACCCCAACGTTCATTAATTCTACGGCATCTAGTGCACTACGTCCTAAATGAGGTGCTTGAGCAGCATGTGCTGAACGCCCTGTAAATTTGAAAGATGCCTGTACATTCGCTAAAGAGCTCGTACACATCATTAAGTTTCGGTCGGCAGGATGCCAGCATAAGGCAAAATCTACATCATTGAAAAGCCCCGCACGTACCATCAATGTTTTACCAGAGCCCCCCTCTTCTGCTGGACAACCATAGTAACGGATTGTACCTGGAATATTGTGTTTTTTCATATGCTCACGTAAAGCAATGGCTGCTGCAAGTGATCCCGTTCCTAGAAGATTATGTCCACAACCATGTCCATTTCCTCCTTCTTGAATAGCGATCTTAGAGGCAGTACCTGCTTGTTGACTTAAACCTGACAATGCATCATATTCTCCAAGGAAGGCTATGACAGGCGTCCCACTCCCATAACTACCGATAAAGGCCGTCTCAAGTTCAGCTACACCTTTTTCAACATGAAAGCCTTCACTCTCTAAAGCTTTACATAGTAGTTCAACCGATTGAAATTCCTCAAAGCGAATTTCAGCAAAATCCCAAATTTGATTGCTAATATTTATTAATTGTTCGCGTTTTTCTTCAATAGTTTTAGAGATTTCTTCTTGATACGTAGACATCATCATTATCACTCCATGTTGTATGTTTTCATTATTAAATGGAAATAGTAGTTAATGCTTCATTTTTTGTACGTAACGTAATAGCTGTCACGATTGGAATAATAATCATCACCATTAAGAACAAAAATGCCGCTGAGTAAGAGCCATTAAATAGCGTAATCACAAATCCCATGACAGATGGAGAAATGGCTCCTGCCATTTGACCTCCAAAATACATAAAACCAGTTGCCGTACCGATCACATCATGAGAAAAATATTTAAGTGGCAATGTTAAAATCGTTGTTGTAGCAAATAAGCAACCTGCAGTAGTTAATGATTGGAATGTCACGACCATGACAATGGAAGAAGCATATGTCATAAAAAATAAACTAATGCCAGCAATAAAGGCACCAACCATTATTAAATATTTCTCTTTGCCCACCGCATGTTTATCGATTAGCCACCCTGTAAGTACTACGGCTACAAGAGCGGCTAGCGCAGGAATAATTGATAACGCCCCCATTGCTACCATATCCAAATGTTTCACTTTTACCATATAAGTAGGCATCCATGATGTGAGCCCCCAATTGACAATACTTACACCAAAATACATCAGCATTAATTGCCAGAGCATTGGCATTTTAAGTAATTTCTTTAAAGGTACTTTTGTTTTCACTGTCTGTGTATTTTCACTGTATTGCACATTTGGCTTTAATAAAAAATAAAGAGCAATCGTTAAAAAGAACCCTAATGTACCAAAAATAAAGAACAAATTGCGCCACCCAATGGACGTGATTAAAGCTGCAGCTACAATGGCTGAAATCATACTACCTACTGTTGTAGCTGCTGTGAGCGTTGATTTCGCCCGACCACGCTCTGCTTTTGGGAAATTGTCTGCAATAGCTAACGAACTAGCTGCAGGAAAACTTCCTTCTCCAATACCGAATAATAGCCTGATGGCAATAAGAGAAATAAATGACCATGCAAAACCAGTCATAATTGTGAAAATAGACCATAATACAACCGAAATGAGAATCATTCTTCTCGCCCCATATTTATCTGAAAGAAAGCCCCCTACTAATTGCATCACCGCATAACTCATAAAAAAAACACTAATAATTAATCCTGCTTGTGTTTCATTTAATTGAAATTCCTCCGCAATAGGAATAATCGCCACATTCATCGATAACTTATCTAAATAGTTAACGATCCATGTAAAAAACAAAATACCTAGAATTATGTACTTCTGCTTACTTACATTTGATTTTTCCAAAAAAAGTCCCCCTTTGTGATTGTTTGTTTATTTTAGGACATATTAAAGACTGTCTTTAAATGATTATAGAGGATAGTTATTCAAAAAATCAACAAAATTCAAAAAATATGCTTCCATATTGCTATCACCTGTAACTGTCCAATATACTAGAGCTAATAGAAAAATCTAGGAGGAGAATTCATTTTGATTCGAATCGGTGTGATTGTGGCGCATAATTCGCTACAAGATGTTTTACCAGTTAAAGAAAAATTAACTGAGCGTTGTGAGTTAACTTTTTTTACATATAAGAAGCTATCTGAAATAAAGCCAATCTATCTAGAAAACTATTTATTTTTCGATGCCATCGTAATGAATGGGCTCGCACATCTAGTCTTACAAAACGCAAACGTTCATTACCAAATTCCAACACACTTCTATATGGCAAATGAACGAGATTTTTATAAAAAATTGTTTCATATCAGCAGAAAATATCCTAACTTGGACTTCTCTAAAGTAACATTTGATTTTAGTGGCTATACAGATTTAATTAAACTAGAGGAACTCTATGCAAAAGACGAAGAGGCACATATGATCCATTTAGATATAACGGACCATTTTTATGAGGAGTTACTAGAGAGACATATTGAATTAAACCATTCAGGGAAAGTAGAATTATCGATTACAGCTTTTAGTAATATATTGGACAAACTTTCCGAGCAAGGTGTTCAAGCGGAGCTAATTACGGCTTCATCTGAAACCATTTTGGAGATATTTGAAAAGGTTATTATAGAAGTACGCCATAAACAATTGACAGAAAGCATTATGGTGATTGGGAAATTGACAAGTGATGCATTCATTCCTAAAGAAGAAAATACACATGCGGAACTTAATCAGAGCCTATTGCAAACTGCCCTATTGGAATATAGTAAAAAAAATCATTTAACAATGATTATCCAAAAGCAAAGTGTTCATTTTGAAATCATTACTTCACAAAAAGAATTACTTTTTATTACGAATAACTTTGCAAAGGATACATTAATCGATACATTATCCGGGAATTTATCTTTTAGTCTTCATCTTGGTTGGGGAGTTGCACAAAATATTGATGACGCGCGGAAAAAAGCACACAATGCGAATCATGAGGCACAGCAACAAGACATATCATCCTTAATTATTACAGAAGATGGTCAATTTATTTGCCTAGATACTACGGAAAAAGTATTTTTACAAAAAATGGAAGATACTCCAGAGCTGCAAAGATTAAGCGAAAAATTAGATATCTCTATGTTGTTCATTCAAAAAATTCTTGCAGTCATTGAAAAAACAAATACAAATGAACTTTCTTCCGCAGATATTGCCCAGCATTTAGGCATTACTATCAGAAGCTCTAATCGCATTTTGAATGAGCTAGAAAGTAAGGGTGTTGCTGAACTAATCTATAAAAAGCATGAAAAGCTTCGAGGAAGACCAAAAAAGTTTTATAAAATAAATTTTCACAAGAATAATTCTTGAACTGAATTCCTAATAGCGACCATAATCTATACACATAAAAAAGATGACTTCGGTACATACCAGGACACTGAAAAACTTACGTTTTTTATAACTCTTGGTTTTTTAGACAAAAAGAAGGCACATTCCGTTCGATTTGAACAGAATGTGCCTTCTTTCCTTGCCTATTTCTTACTTTTACTCGTTTAGAAGTTTTAATATCCGTTTGAGATTCACCGCAAATATCGTT
>NZ_KQ465145.1 GCF_001308875.1 Lysinibacillus sp. ZYM-1
GAGGGAAGGATATCGTCAATATAAATCGAATCCTTTAATTTGTGCTAAGTGTCCAAGCCTATCACAATGTACAGAAAGTAAGAATCACCAAAAGCTCATTCAACGCCATATTTGGGAATCTTATGTGGAGGAAACCGAACATTTACGACATGCCTATGACATCAAACAAATCTATGCAAAGCGTAAAGAAACCATTGAGCGAGTCTTTGCGGATGCGAAGGAAAAGCATGGGATGCGATGGACAACCTTAAGAGGTCTTAAAAAATTGTCCATGCAGGCGATGCTTACTTTTGCTGCCATGAATTTAAAGAAACTGGCTACTTGGACGTGGCAGGTAACTTAAAAGAGTTTTTATGCTTGAAGAGTATGTTTAAACGGGTAGAAAATCACCATTTTTAAACATATTCATAGAAGAAAAAAAGACAAAAGGAATCGAGTGTGAACTTCTAGATTCCTTTTGTCGACAGTCTGAAAGCCCTACATAGAGTAGGGCTTTTTTTAGCGTCAAGAAAGTCTGTATGCGTTTAGGGTTGTTTATAAGCTAAGTTTTTATTGTTTTTTTTATCATCAACAAATTATCTCTTATACGAAATCTTCACTTTTTTGATAGCGTGTCAACATCCATATGCTCGGCAGTAGGTCTGCCAGCTTTTAATAAGACTTTACTGCCCAGAAGGAAAAATCCTTGGATAAATAATAGGATTCCTGTACCGATGAGTAGCCACTCAATAGCAATAACATCTGCAATTGGACCGAAAATTAGCATACCTAAAGGCATCATAGAGGTAGATATCATACTAAGTATGCCAAATACTCTTCCCATATAATCACTTTCTACTTTTTCTTGTAATAACACCGTTGCGGGTGTGTTAAAGATTGGCATAGCTATTCCGGTAACTGTCATGATCACGAGATACAGCCAAAAAACAGGAATGATTCCGAGAGCCACTGTACAAAGGCCGAATAATAAAGCAGATAATGTCATTGTATGCACTTTATTTTTAAAGCCACCCCATGTTGCGATTGCGATACCACCAATTAACATCCCAATGGCAAAGGCCATCTCGATGGCAGTCAAACGCCAGACATCATCACCAAAGCTACGGGTAACTTGCAAAGGTGTTAAAAAGGCAGCAGGTGCAGCGAGCAGCATGAAAAAGGCAAAGAACAAGAACAATTGTTTTAAGAAAGCATGCTCTTTAATGTAGATGAAGCCTTGTTTCATATCACTAAAATAACCTGTTGTTTGTGGCTGATTAGCTTTCGCATGTGCAGGAATTTGCAGAAATATTAAGAAGATAGCGATGGCAATAGCAGCTGTCGTCACATCAATTAAGAAAATAGACTCAATTGAAGCCATCGTTAATAATGCACCACTTGCCATAGGTGCAAGAATCATGATAAACGCTTGAATACTACTATTTGCACCATTGACTTTCATTAAATGCTCTTCAGGCACAAATTGCGGTAAAATAGCGCCCACAGCTGGTGTTTGAATACCTGCACCAACTGCACGTACCGCCGATATAACAAATAGTAGCCAGAGCTCATCATAGCCGATTAAAAATAAAATGGCTAAAATTAGCGTGGATAAGGCAATCATGCCATCTGCCAATATAATAAGCCATTTTCGGTTATAGCGATCTGCCCAGACACCAGCAATAGGTGATAAGAAGAAGGTTGGTAAAAAGCCACAAATAATCGCAAGGGTCATCATGCTGCCCGATTGCGTTGTAAGCGTGATATACCATGTAATGGCATATTGCACAAGAGCAGAGCCAAAAAGTGAAATCGTTTGACTACTTAAAAAAAGTATCGTATTACGTTTCCATTGTTCCAATTTCGTCATCCCTTTCTAACAGTAGTGCCTGTGTGGAAAGTTAAAAGACAACAAAAAAGAGGGGAGTAGAAGTCCCCTCTTTTCCAGTATTCCTAAAACAGACTAGACCTAATTCCATTTTCCTTGCACAACAGGCAAAGTGTACACATATTTAATTAGTAATGTGAAATCGTAGTCTAATTGAAGCTGTCATTTGGAATACCCTCCGTTCTATATAAGTTGTGTTGATTGTAGCATAAAGTTCATCGGTGCGTAAAGAATGAATCAAACAAAAACTAGGTTGAATTTAAAAATATGGAAATTATAAAAATGGTTTGATAAACTTAGAACAAAAATGAAAGGTAGATCATCTGTGCTTTTTTCATTGTTCTACTATATTAATAGATTTCATTTAGGGAAAAGTATATTCACCGCTTTCTCGCAGATTTTGTGTTTTTAATTATACATATATTGGAATTATATAGAGTGTTTATTGGATTTCAATCATGCTCCCCTAAAATCAAAGGGAAGAATTACGATTGTATTACTTCATTCATCTGGTGAAGTTGCTTCGGGGACGTGCATATAGCGAGCACTTATCATATACTAAAATAGATAAATAGAAAATGGAGGAAATATGAGAAATAAAAATAGTAAATGGAAACTTATTGCTTTAGTCGCGATGATTTTTGTGTTATGCCTATCGACAATTCCTGTAAAGACGGTGAAGGCAAGCACGACACAGCCGAAAAAGGAAATGCGGGCTGTCTGGATTTCAACCGTTCTCAATCTTGATATGAAAGCAGGTATGACTAAGGAGCAGTATACGGCTTGGGCACGCCAAACATTGGATCAATTAAAAGCCAATAAATTGAATACGGTTATTTATCAAGTAAGACCGACAAATGATGCAATGTATGAGTCTGAGCTAGCGTCATGGTCGTCTTACATAACAGGGAAAAAGCAAGGTACAAATCCTGGTTACGATCCTCTTGAGATAATAATAGAGGAGGCACATAAACGGGGTATGGAGCTGCATGCATGGATGAATCCTTATCGTGTAACAATGTCTGGACAAAAGCTAACTGACCTTGCTGCCGATAATGTGGCAAGAACACATCCAAACTGGGTTATCAAATATGGCAAGCAATATTATTTAAATCCAGGTTTACCCGAAGTGCAAAACTATTTAGTTGAAATAGTAAGAGAGCTAGTAGCCAATTATGATATTGATGCAGTTCATATGGATGATTATTTTTATCCATACAAAATTGCTAATGAAGCTTTCCCAGATCAAGCAGCTTACAAAAAATATGGTGCTTCCTTTAAAAAGGTGGAAGATTGGCGACGAGATAATGTCAACCAGCTTGTAGAAAATCTTTACACAGCCATTAAAGACACAAAGCCATATGTTCAATTTGGGATTTCACCATTTGGCGTTTGGCGCAATAAATCACTGGATAAAACAGGAAGCGATACACGAGCTGGTGTCAATAATTACGATGATTTATATGCAGACGTCAGAACATGGATTCAAAATGGCACGATTGATTACATTACACCTCAAATTTATTGGTCAAGAACATTATCTGTTGCGAAATACGGGACATTGCTAGATTGGTGGAGCCATGAAGTACAAACATATGCAAAAACGCATCCTGTTCATCTATACATTGGACTAGCTGATTACAAGGTTGGCAATGACAGTGATGCAGCATGGAAAAATAAAATGGAATTGCCAAGTCAAATACTAGCAAATCGTTCGGAAAAGGTAGCAGCCGAGGGGCAAATGCACTTCTCCTTAAGAAGTCTTCAAAACAATAAATTAGGTTATGCAACGATTGTTAGTCAACAACTATATAATTATACAGCGTTGACACCAGAAACATCTTGGGATGAAGACACAGTGCCGAACACGCCGACTTTTGCACAAGTGACAAAGGAAGCGGCAGGTCGCACGATTGAAATTATAGACGAAAATGAAACACAGCCTCGTAAGTATGTCATTTATCGTTTTGCAGGGAACAGAGAAGGTTCTTATAATGACCCTCAAAATATAGTGGATGTTGTTTATAATATGGATGGCATTACTAAATTTGTGGACAAGTCGGCTCTTGCTAAGCAAAGCTATACATACGGCATTACGGCTGTATCTGCTACAGGTGTGGAAAGTAAGGAAGCTTTTGTAGTGAAAGAAGATCAGTAACAGCTTATGATTAAAAAAACAGCTACACATGCGATTGAATCGCGTGTGTAGCTGTTTTTATTAATTTTCTTCACTATCTTTACGGTTTTTCTTTAACATCTTAGATAGCATTTCATAAACAATTGGTACTACAACTAATGTTAATAGTGTGGAAGATAATAAACCACCAATTACTGTAATAGCTAAGTCTTTAGAAATTAAACCACTACCGCCAGAACCCAGTGCCATCGGAACCATAGCGCCGATTGTTGCAATGGCTGTCATAAGAATTGGGCGTAAACGTGTTGCCCCTGCTTCGAGGATCGCTTCACGCATGGCCAGACCATCATGTTCCATATGAATGATGCGGTCGACTAATACGATGGCATTGGTTACAACGATACCAATCAACATCAATAGACCCATCATGACAGATACAGAAATCGTTTGACCTGTTACGAATAAACCAACAAATGCACCAATTACGGCGAATGGTAGTGAGAATAGAATAGCGAACGGAGCTAAACCTTCACCGAATGTGACAACTAAGATGAAGTATACAATGGCAATTGCCGCCAGCATAGCAACACCCAACTTCGTGAATGTTTCTTGCATATCTGCAGCAACACCAGCAACACCTGTTGTTACACCTTTTGGTAAATCTAATTTATCAATTTTCTTATCAGCAGCAGAAGTTGCTTTTGAAATATCATCGCCGATAATCGTACCGGATACAGTTGCGAAGTATTCACCTTTTGAACGAGATAGTGAGTTAAGAGTCGTACCTTCTTCAACATCTACTAGCTCACCAATCGTCATCGTTGTGCCTAATGCTGTTTTAATTTCAGTTGCTAAAACATCATCAAGCGAAGTCGCAGCTGCTTTGGCATCACGTTGAACAATGACATCAATATCTTTTCCATCATTTTTCACCGTTGTTAAAACTTCTTGTGATGTATTTGCATTTAAAGCCATCACGATTTGAGCAGTTGTTAAACCATATTGAAGGACATTTTTCTGTTCTACTTTTAGTACATTTTCTACATATGGATCTTCATTATCAGATTTAATATCTTCTAGGCCATCCACATCTTTTAAAGCACCTTCAACTTGATTTACAGCATCTCGTAGTTTATCTAAGTCATCACTGTATAGTGTGTAGCTTACTTCGTTTGAAGACATAGACATCGAAGAGAAATTCTGAGATTTCCATTCTCCTGATTGACCGATATTAAATACATAGTCTTCCACTTCTTCACGAGCTTTAGGGAAGTCTTTCATATCTGGATCAAAGATTAGGTACATTAAAGCACCGCCAGCGCCTCCGCCCATCATCATTGCTGATGGATCGACATTGTTCGCATCTGTAATGGAAACTTGTAAAATATCAACGTCTTTACGTTTCATTAATTCTTTTTCAACTTTTTCAACATTAGCCGCAGTTTCATCTGCAAGCTCACCAGTTGAAGGAGTATATGTTAGGTACATAACTTTTTCTTCTTGTGATCCCATAAAGCTAAACCCAATTAAAGGTGTTAATGCTAGTGAACCGACAAGTAAGAAAATCGCAATTAGAGACGTAATAATTTTATGATTTAAAGCTTTTTCTAAAATACCTTTGTACCATGTTGCTAGTTTACCAACTTCTTTATGCTGGCTTTCTTTTTTCTCACCGTATAATTTTTTACGGAATAAGAAATGAGATAATGCAGGTACAATTGTAATTGCTACTAATAATGATGCACCTAATGCAAACGTCATTGTCAGTGCAAATGGCATGAATAATTCGCCAACCATACCACCTACAAAAATAAGTGGAGCAAATACAGCCACTGTAACTAATGTTGACGAAAGGATCGGTTTAAACATTTCAATTGTTGCTTCACGAATTAATGCTCGACCTGTTAATTTTTCCTGTTTTAAATGGATACGTCGATAAATATTTTCAACAACTACAATCGAGTCATCGATAACACGTCCGATGGCAACGGTAATCGCACCAAGGGTCATAATGTTTAATGTAATATCCATCCAGTTTAGCAGCAGTAATGCCATGAAAACTGAAACTGGGATCGAAACAATCGAAATAATTGTTGATTTGAAATCTCGTAAGAATAACAAGATGATTAATACAGCAATTGCACCACCAAATACTGCTTTTTCAATCATTGTAAAGACAGAATCTTCGATTGGGGCACCTTGGTCAAGTGAGATGTCTACGTTTAGGCCGTCTAAACGTTTTTCTTCATCTTTCATAAGGTCTTTTACTGCATTTACAACTGTTACCGTATTAGCATCTTGGCCCTTAACGATTTGAATAGCAATGGCATCTTTACCGTTTGTACGGGACACAGATTGTACTTTACCTTCTACTTCAATCTTTGCAATGTCACCAAGACGAACGAATGGTGAAGGATTTGTTGCTGAAGGTGTGACTGGGATTAATAAATCTTTTAGTTCATCCACAGATTTTACCTTACCGTCTACGGAAACGGCCTGTTCGCCAACAGCAAATTGATATAAACCAAGTGACAATGACATATCACTTGCCTGAATCATTTGCTTGACTGATTCCTCAGTTAAGCCTAATGCAGCCATTTTTTCTTCATCATATTTAAATGATACTTGTTCAATGTGCTGACCTGTGATGGTTGCAGAAGCAACACCATCAATTTTTTCGATTTTTGGAAGTAAAACATCTTCTACTGTAGAAGTAAGATCGACAATGTCTTCCTTAGAACTACTTATGGATAAAGCTACTACTGGCATCATGTTCATGCTAATTGCCATAATAGTTGGCTCTTGGGCACCTTCAGGTAATTTAAGATTATCTAAAGCTGCTTCTAACTGCCGTTTTTTCTCATCCATATCAATACCGTAGTCGTATTCAACTTGCACTTGTGCTACGTTGGAAGATGATGTTGAGTAAACTGCCTTGACATCTTCTAAGCTTTCTATGGATTTCTCAAATGGGATGGAAAGTTCATTCATGACTTGTTCAGGCGTTGCACCAGGATATACGCCCATGACAATTAAGTATGGGATCGAGATATCGGGTATAGATTCCATTTTCATTCTTGTACCGGAATAAATACCAGAGACAGTGATGATAATTGTTAATAGCCACACTGCCAATTTGTTTTTCAATACGAAATTAACTAAACCTTTCACCTTCACACCTACCCTTTATTGACTATCTAAATTCAATTATTTATACTAATGACTAATCGGTCATTTGTCAACGAAATGCATTAGGAGAGAGTTAAAAATATGTTAAAAAAGCAATTAATTATGGAGAAAGCATTAGAACTGTTTTCTGAACAGGGCTTTGAAGCTACATCTGTACAGCAAATAACGGAACGTTGTGGGATTTCTAAGGGTGCGTTTTATTTATCCTTCAAAACAAAGGATGAACTTGTTATCTCTATGGTTGACTATTATTTACAACAATTTATTATAGATGTTGACCGAGTAGTCAGAGGGAAGTATAACAAAGAAACGATATTGGTTGAATTTTATAAAAGCATCTTTCAGGCATTTAAAGATCACTCTGCTTCCGCTCGAGTATTTTTTAATGAGAAAGTCTTCCTAACAAAAAAAGAACTATTTTATAAAATAACTGCGTATGAAGCAGAGATGTCTAAATCCATCATCTATATGCTTGAGCAACTATATCAGGATAAACTACAAAAAACAAAGTACGATGTCATGTACTGTATTAAAGGTTTTATGAAGAGCTATGCTGAGCTTTTTATCTTTTCAGATATGCCGCTTGATTTAGAACAATTAGCTAAATCTTTAGCAGAGAAAACAGATATTATCGCACGCCATACAACGATACCTTTTATTACGGAGGAACTTGTTACATTTATTGCTAAACCTTGTGAACAGGACATATCTAAGGATACGTTACTGCAATTAATGGAACAAAATATTGATAATACAGAGGATTCCATAGAAAAAGAGTCACTGGAGCTATTAAAACAAGAAATTGAAAAGCCAACATACAGTAAAGCCATCATAAAGGGGTTAATTGAAAATTTGCGTCTTAACCCAGTGTATCATTGGATTGCTTATGTATGTGCAAAATACTTTAATATTTGAACTTTAGAATAGAATTGTTCACTTATCAACAGGTGAACAATTCTATTTTTTTATCTTCCTTTGGAATGCATAGAGACATGTATTAAATGCGGTAGAGATTGCCATGCCTCTATGGCGCTACTAAATGGTTCTTGAATCCATAACAATCGTTCGAGAAAGTCCTTCACTTCTATCGGTAAATCCAATTCCTGCTGCCAAGCATATTCTTTCTTTTTACTCGGCTTATAGTCTGAGTAAAGTAAGAACAATAGAAAATGGCCAACGAAATAAAGATCGCTAATATGATTTTCGGCTCGCTTAGGATTTTGTATCGAAGAAAGCTCAACTGTCTTTTGCAATGTTGTAGCGAGACCGAAATCTATAATGTGTAGTTGCTGATTGACTAATAATATATTGGGTATACGTAAATCCTGATGGACAATTCCATGATTGTGTAGCATGATAATTTGTTCTAAAAGCTGTTTTGTAATGTCAAGTGACTGAGTGACAGTGAATTTAACTCCATCTTGAAAAATAAGCTGCTCAAAAGTTTGGCCGTTTATATAGTCCATAATAAAAAATGGCACATCTTGAATAGTTCCAGTGGAATGGATTGTAGGTATATTAGGCAGTGATAATTGTTGAAGAATTTGAATTTCTTGACTGAATTTATGTATGGTTTTTTGGTGATGACGATGTTTGGGACGCAAGCACTTTAAGACAAACAGCCTTTCAGATGAGCAATTTTCAATTAAGTGCGCCCGACCATATGAGCCAAAGCCAAGAAATTTTTTATAAGTGAAATCTGGATGTTCGGCTATGAAAAATTCAACAGCATGATCGAAGCCTTTTTCGGAATATCGTTTCCACCACATTAGCTACTGAAGAAACTCAAAGAGCTGAAAAAACTGCGTGAGCTTTTACGAGAACTACGTTTATAATGCTTATGACCATAATAATTATGACGTTTTGAATGTCTGCGACGACTGCTCGATGAAGAATTATGACGTTTAGATTTACCATTGAGTAGGGAATGAAGAATTTTATCTAGCATGAAAACGCTCCTTTTTGAAGTTGTTATTACTATATACGCAAAAATAAAAAAGGAGGTTTCAAAAAAATAAAAAAAACTAAGGTAAATTTACAAATGTTCTTTTTTAGGGTCAAAATAGTTTAATCAACAAAAAGAAAGAAGCTATGTAACATTTACATAGCTTCTTTACACGAGGTTAAACCTCCATAATAATCGGTAGAATCATTGGTCGACGTTTTGTCTTTTCGAATAGGTAAGGACCTAAAACGTCTGTTATTTCATTTTTTAACTCTGTCCATTGAGGGGTTTTACTTTGGATTGTTTGATTTAGATGGCGATTAAGCATTTTTTGTGCTTCATTGATCATCGTACCTGATTCGCGCATGTAAACGAAACCACGAGAAATAATGTCAGGACCAGAAACAATTTTTTGATTTTCCATATCGACACTTACCACAACAATGACTAAGCCTTCTTCAGAAAGAATGCGTCGATCTCGTAACACGATATTGCCGATATCTCCAATACCATTACCATCAATATAAACATCTCCAGAAGGTATACGGCCAGCAACATGTGCCTCATTGGCACTTAATGCCAATACATCACCATTTTCCATAACAAATGTATTTTCAAGCGGAACATCGCAATCTTCCGCTAGGTGTGTATGCATTTTTAACATACGATATTCACCATGGATAGGCATAAAGAATTTAGGTTTCATTAAGCGCAGCATCAATTTTTGCTCTTCTTGTGAGCCATGACCAGATGTATGGATATTGTTCAATGCACCATGAATAACTTCTGCACCTGCACGGAACAATAAATTGATGATTTTATTGACACTCACAGTATTACCTGGAACGGGTGAAGAAGAGAAAATAACTGTATCACCAGGTTGTATTTGGATTTGACGATGAGTTCCATTTGCAATACGTGATAATGCAGCCATTGGTTCACCTTGTGAGCCTGTACATAAGATCATTACTTCATTCGCTGGAAGTCGATTAATGCTTTGAGCATCTATAAATGTATCCTTTGGAGCGTTGATATAACCAAGTTCACGACCAATTGTAATAGCATTATCCATTGAGCGACCAAAGACAGCAATTTTTCTTCCATATTTTATAGCAGCGTCTGTTGCTTGTTGTAAACGGTGAATGTTTGACGCAAATGTAGCAAAAATAATTCGGCTATCAACTTTACGGAAAATTTCATCGATACTCTTGCCGACTGTACGCTCTGACATTGTAAAATTAGGCTTTTCAGCGTTTGTACTATCTGATAGTAAGCAAAGTACGCCATCTCGTCCGATTTCGGCCATCTTTGTTAGGTTGGCCGGTTCGCCAACAGGTGTAAAGTCGAATTTAAAGTCACCTGTGTGAACGATATTACCAGGTGGTGTTTTGACAACAATTCCATATGCATCTGGAATACTATGTGTTGTTCTAAAGAAGCTAACAGATGTTTTTCTAAATTTAATAACATCCTCTTCTTTAATTTCAATGAGTTTAGTTGTACGTAGCAAGCCATGTTCTTCTAATTTATTACGTAATAAGCCAAGTGCGAGCTTACCACCATAGACTGGGACATTTACTTGACGTAATAAGTAAGGAATACCGCCGATATGATCCTCATGTCCATGGGTAATAAATAGTCCTTTAATTTTGTCGACATTACGTACTAAATACGTATAGTCAGGAATAACATAGTCAATGCCGAGTAAGTCGTCTTCTGGGAATTTAATTCCAGCGTCAATTAAAATGATTTCATCTTGAAATTGAACGCCATAAGTATTTTTGCCGATTTCGCCCAGTCCGCCGAGCGCGAAAACAGCTGCTTGGTCATTTTTAACAAACTTCATGTTTGTTAAATTTCCTCCAAGATGAAGTTCGGACTTGCTTGTTCGTACTCTAAATAGTTACCTTCAAGCAGTTGAATGAACTCGATATTGTAGTTTCTGTCTTTTAGCTTTTGACGTACTTCGCGTTCTGAAGTAGCTTCAAGGTATAGACTTTTAGTATTTTCGCGAACTGGAATCTCATTTGCATTTTGTTGATAATAAACTTTGTAAATCATAGTTTGCTCTCCTTTAATTGCGTACAATTTTCTTGCACCTTTGACTACTACCACACACGTGCTACAAGAAAACAACGAATTTCTTGTAAGAAGAAATGTACGTTTGTAGTCCTTGTATCTCTATGCTTCGGTTGTGCACTATGTTTTAAAATGAATAGGAAGTAGTGAGACAGTGGTTGCGTATAGCCAAATAAATGCATTTCCTTTATATTATCACGCAGTTCCTCTAAAATAAAGAAAAGCCCTTCAAATAATGAAGGGCAAATGTTAGGCAATTGATTTTTTTCCGAGTACGCCACGAAGTTGCTTCAACAATTTCCGTTTTAGTTTCTTCAGCATGGCACATCACTCCTTAGGATCATTATAATTAAAATTATTGTCTATGTAAAGTCATTCACCTTGAATGAATAATATTTATAGAAAGGGATTATAAAATGAATAAAATTTTATTTTTTGATGTTGATGGCACGCTCTATAACAGTGAAAAAAAATTACCTACCTCTGCAAAAGAAGCTCTTATGGAAGCACGCCGCAATGGCTATGAATTGGCAATTGCTACAGGCCGAGCACCTTTTATGATTGAAGCATTACTAGAAGAACTTGATATTGATACGTATGTTACTTTCAATGGCCAGTATGTTGTCTATAAGGGTGAGGTTGTCTATACAAATGGAATTGAAAAGGAAGACTTAGCTGAAATTATTGCTTTTGGTGAAGCACGCAATGAACCAGTAGTATTTTTAGATGACAAACGTATGATTGCGTCTGTCAGTGATCATAATATGGTAGCGGAAAGCTTGGATACACTTAAATATCCGTATCCAGAATTAGACTCATCTTATTATATGCAGAACGATGTTTATCAAACACTTATATTCATGGAAGAAAAAGATGAACCTTTATATTGTGAAATGTTTCCGAATGTCCAATTTGTCCGTTGGCATCAGTATTCTTGCGATATTTTGCCAAAGGGTGGCTCAAAGGCGGCAGGCATTGAAAAAGTATTGGATAAAATGGGCATCACGTTAAAGGATGCTATTGCTTTTGGAGATGGCATTAATGATATAGAAATGCTGCAAGCTGTCGGGACAGGCGTTGCTATGGGGAATGGTCATGAACGAGTGAAGGCTGTTGCTCATCATATTGCAGATCATGTAGACGAAGATGGTCTCGCTAAAATAATGCGTAAGCTTGCCATCATATAATAAAGAAGCAACTAGTTAGAGCGCATAGCAACTAGTTGCTTTTTTGTTAAATTAATGCTGGTCCTCAGTAGTACTTACAATTTTTATCTGTACACCTTTGTCTGAAAAATGCTGAAGCGTTTTTTTAGACAGTGCGTTATCTGTAATGATGACATCTACTTCTTCCACAGGACATACTTGAATCGCTACATCTTTATTAAATTTTGAGGAATCAGTAGCTACATAGACAGTTTGAGAGATGGAGATAATTTTTTTTCTAGTGATAGCCTCTTCTAGGTTGAAATCAGAAATCCCTTTTTCAATAGATACCCCACTAGCACAAATAAAAGCTTTATTGATATTTAGATGTTCGAAGTGGAAGAGAAATTCGTTCGATGTAACAGATTTTTCGGAGTGACGAATTTTTCCTCCAAGAAGTATGACTTCAATATTAGAGCCGATTAGATCAAATGCTACAGGTAATGAGTTTGTCACCACTGTTAGTTTTTCCTTGTCTAATAAAAATGGTGTCATTTGATATGTAGTTGTTCCGCTATCAATGAAAATACATTCTCCATCCTGAACAAGTGAAGCACTTGCTTTGGCAATGGCGATTTTTTCTGTTAACCGTTCATGAAGTCGTTGATCAATTAATCCCTCAACAGGCTCAATATATTTAACCCCTCCATAAAACTTCTCAATTTTCTTATCTAACATCAGTTGTTGGATATCACGACGAATTGTTTCCATCGAGACATTAAATTCTTTTGTGAGTGTTACTAATTTCACAACCTTATGTTGTCTTACAAATTGCAAAATTTGTTGTTGCCTTTCTATCATATACATTTCATCACCTCTATTAGATATTTACTCAAAGTAATCACAACTTTGTCAACAGTTTGTCTAAATTTACTCAACATTTACACAAAAACGCATTTTCCTTTACAAATTGTCACTATACTAAAGCTAAGAACTGAGAGAGGTGACCAATTTGTTAGAACTAAAAAATATCTCAAAAAGCTATAAAAATAAGCAGGTTTTAGTAGATATCAATGTGACCATCGAATCAGGTGAAATCATATCGTTATTAGGGCCAAGTGGTTGCGGTAAAACTACTTTGCTTAATATCATCTTAGGGCTTGCAGAGCAAACGGGTGGTCAACTTATCTACAATGGGCAAGATATATCAAAGCAATCTATGCAAGAAAGAGGATTTAATATTGTGTTTCAGGATTTTGCATTATTTCCTCATTTAAATGCATACGACAACATTGTTTATGGATTGAAAAACAAAAATAGTCAAATGTCCAAAGAAGAAGTACAGGAATATATTGATTTTTTAGAGCTGACTCCACATTTGCATAAAAAGATTCACGAATTGTCAGGTGGTCAAAAGCAACGAGTATCTATTGCTAGAACACTTGTTATGCAGCCAAAAATTCTCTTGTTAGATGAGCCACTAAGTGCACTCGATGGAGTGATTAAGGAATCTATAAAGGAACGCATTAAATCAATTGCTCGTGAATTTAATTTGACAACGATTATTGTGACACATGATCCGGAAGAAGCGCTAACTTTATCGGATAAAGTCTTGATCATTAATGAAGGAACAGTTGCTCAATTCGGCACGCCACACGAAATCGTAGGAGCACCTAAGAATTCATTTGTTGAGGACTTTATATTAAGACAGCTTCATATTAAGCGTCACAATATTTATCAATTGTTTGGAGAAACATATGCTTAAAACGGATAAAATGATGAAATTAATCTTTCTGCCGATTCTATTATTTCTTCTATTCTTTTTAATTGTGCCATTGATATACATGTTTTGGCAGTCTTTCAAAATAGGAAATGTAATTACTATTCAAAATTATATAGATGCTTTAAAAAATGTAGAAATCCGTGATGCTTTCTTCAATAGCTTTAAAGTCTCTTTTGTAGCATCGGCCATCACAACCATATTAGCTTTTTTATTGGCCTATGCTGTTCATTTTACAACGATGCATCGTCATACGAAAAAACTAGTACAAATAGGAATCACGTTACCAATGCTGCTGCCGACCATCACTTATGGGTTTGTGCTGATTTATGCATTTGGTAATCAAGGGATCCTGACAAGGTTAGTTGGACAACCTCTTTTCACTATTTATGGATACAACGGATTGGTGATAGGTTACATCCTATACACATTGCCAGTCGCTTTTATTTTAATGCAAAACTCCATGCAATATATCGATAAACGGTTCTTGCTAGTGTCCATGTTAATGCATGATCGCCCACTTCGTCGTTTTTATCATACTGTATTTCGTCCGATGCTAGGGACAATTGGTGGGGCCTTTATTTTGACGTTTATTTTAAGCTTCACAGATTTCGGTATACCTGCATCGGTTGGCGGAAATTACAGGGTGATTGCCACGGAACTCTATCAAGCTATGTTAGGTTCTATCGTGCATTTTGAGCGTGGGGCAGTTATCTCTGTGTTAATGCTTGTCCCGGCTATACTGGGTGTTGTCATGTTAACGGTTTTAGAACGCTTTAATTTTCAATATAAACAAGCCGGGCGGAGTGAACTTGTAAAACATCGTCTTCGTGACGCGCTATTCACTGGTTATTCAATTCTCTCTGTTACAGTAGTGCTTATCATTTTTTCAACTATGTTTATCGTTCCTTTTACGAAAGGTTATCCCTATGATTTTAGCTTTACATTTGAGCATGTTCAAAATGTATTAGCAGAAAAAGATTTAACAAAGGTTTATGTCAATTCACTTATCGTGGCGGTATTAACAGCTGTTTTAGGCGTTGTCATCACTTTTATGTCTGCCCTTCTCAATGCGAGGACACCATTAAAAGGAAGAAAAAGCTTAGATATTGCCTCCATGATCACAAACACAGTTCCAGGAATGGTGCTTGGTCTATCGTATTTGTTTTTCTTTAATGGAAGTTCATTAAAAGGCACATTTCTCATCATTATTGCATGTAATATTGTGCATTTCTTTACAACGCCTTATTTAATGGCCAAAAATTCATTACAAAAGATGGATCCTACATGGGAAGTGACAGCGGAGCTATTAAAAGACTCTTGGCTAAAAACAGTTATACGTATCATATTGCCGAATATTAGATCGACTATTTATCAAATGTTTAGCTACTACTTTTTAAATGCAATGGTCACGGTCAGTGGCGTTATTTTCCTTGTAAGCACAAAAACGATGCTTGTATCGACACGGATAAAAGAACTTCAGCATTTCGCAAAATATACCGATATTTTCGTACTATCGATATTCATTTTATGTACAAACCTCATTGTGAAATTAGGTTGTGATTATATAACAGCACATAAAGAAAAAGTAGAGGAGATCTCAAAATGAAAAAATCAACAGTCATGATGTTAGGGACAGTTAGTGCGGCAGCGATAGTTTTAGCTGCATGTGGAGGGGCAGAAGCCGGTTCAAAAGATCAAGTAATTATTTATTCGAATGCTGATGATGAGGCCATTGAAGTAATGGAATCTACATTAGATGACAAAGGCTATAAAGGGAAATATTTAATTCAATCCTTTGGTACCTCTGAGTTAGGTGGAAAAATGATGGCTGAAGGGACAGATATTGAAGCAGATGTCGTAACGATGGCTTCTTATTTTATAGAAAGCGCGCAAACTTCTAAATCTATGTTTGTGGATATTTCCTCGGACTTAAAGCCTCTTGATGGCAGTGTTACATATGCATTGCCGATTTTAGGAAATGTTGGCTCGATTTTTATCAATACGGATGTATTACAACAAAAAGGATTACCTGTCCCGAAAACGATAAAGGATTTGACAGACCCTGCCTTTAAAGATTTAGTATCATTCCCAAATATAATGGATTCCTCAACAGGCTGGCTGTTAGTACAAGCTATTATCAAAGAATATGGTGAGCAAGAAGGGCAAAAGGTTTTGGCAGATTTAATTAAAAATGCTGGACCTCATATTGAAAGCTCTGGGTCAGGTCCAATAAAAAAAGTGAAGACAGGTGAAGTAGCAGTTGGTTTTGGTTTGCGTATTCAAGCCATTGATGCAAAAAATGAAGGGCTCCCAATTGATTATATTGACCCAACAGAAGGGAATTTTACGCTAACAGAATCAGTGGCTGTAGTGGATAAAGAGGGAGATGAAACACTAGCCAAAGAAATAGCGAAAGCAATTGCAACAGAGGCTCGGAGCGGTTTACTAGAGCAATATCCTGTAGCTCTTTATGAAGGAGAGCAAGTAAAGGCTGAGCATGTGCCAGCGTATCTTAAAAAATGGGATACAACCCTGACAGTAGATTTATTAGAAAAACACCAAGCTTTCTTTAAAGAAGCGCAAAAATAAGGAGTTATAGAAGATGAGCAACTATAAATTATTGACACCAGGACCATTAACAACAACTAATACAGTCAAACAGGAAATGTTAAAAGATCGCTGTACATGGGATGACGACTATAAAAATGTGACGCAAGCGATCCGGAAACAGCTCTTAGATTTAGCTCAAGTTGATGAGTCCGATTACACAGCAGTGCTAATGCAAGGTAGTGGTAGTTTTGTTGTAGAATCTGTGCTGACAACGGCTGTTGGTGAAGGTGATAAAGTGCTAATCCTAACGAATGGCGCTTATGGTGAAAGAATTGTTGAAATGGCTAAAGTGTTAAGGATAGCGCATGTTGTTTATCGTGTTCCTTATGCTGAACAGCCCTCATCATTAGAAGTTCAAGCTTTACTTGAAAAAAATGCAAGTATTACACATGTGGCGATTGTGCACTGCGAAACAACTACTGGTATTTTAAATCCAATTAAAGAAATCGGAGAAGTCGTTTATTCTTTCAACAAAACATTTATCGTAGATGCAATGAGTAGCTTTGGTGGTGTACCAATGGATTTATCAGACTTGCATATTGATTTTTGTATTAGCAGTGCCAATAAATGCATTCAAGGTGTTCCAGGGTTTGGTTTTGTAATTGCCAAAACTGATGAATTAGTAAAATGCAAAGGACAAGCGCGTAGTGTAGCATTGGATTTATACAGTCAATGGGAAGTAATGAAGAGAGATGGAAAGTGGCGTTTTACTTCGCCGACTCATGTAGTAGCAGCCTTTGCGAAGGCATTAGAGGAGTTAGTGGAAGAAGGCGGAGTCAACGCACGTTATCAACGTTATGCTGATAATAATCAACTACTGCGTTCTCGTTTATCAGCACTTGGGTTTGAAGCGTATATTTCTGAAGAGCTACAATCACCGATTATTACAACTTTTTTGTTCCCTCATAAAAAGTTTTCTTTTGAACATTTTTATCAGGAAATGAAAAAAGCTGGGTTTGTCATCTATCCCGGCAAGTTGACGGATGTAGATACATTCCGCATTGGTAATATTGGTGATATATACGAGGAAGATATGCTGGCATTATGTGAAGTCATTAAAAATTATATGGTGGTGAAAAATCATGAAAATTGAAACGGTAATTTTGGATTGGGCAGGAACAGCGGTTGATTTTGGTTGCTTTGCCCCTGTAAATGTCTTTTTAACGATTTTTGAAGATGCGGGTGTAGCAGTAACGCTTGAAGAGGCTCGAAAACCAATGGGCATGCTGAAAATTGAACATATTCGTACGATGCTTGAAATGCCAAGAATTAATGACGAGTGGAAACGAGTTCATGGTCAACATTTTACAGTGGAAGATGTACATGTCCTATACAATCAGTTTGAATCGAAGTTAATGGAATCTTTAGCAACCTATACAGATCCTATCCCGCATGTGATAGCGACGGTAAAGCAATTAAGAGAAGCGGGTATTCGATTTGGCTCTACTACAGGCTACACGAATTCTATGATGGAAGTGGTAACAAAACATGCAGCTACTAAGGGCTATCAACCAGATTTTTTAGTGACCCCTACACAAGTGAGTGATAAGGGACGACCATATCCGTACATGATTTTCAGAAATATGGAGGCGTTAGGATCCAAATCAATCAAGCAAGTAGTAAAGGTTGGTGACACTACCTCTGATATAAAGGAAGCTTTGAATGCGGGTGTCTGGGCTGTAGGTGTTATTATTGGAAGTTCAGAAATGGGGCTGTCTGAAGAAGAGTTCCAAGCTTTAACTGAAGAAGAACGACAACAAGTCATTGAAAAAACGAAACGTATTTTTGAGACGACTGGTGCACACTATACAATTGAAACGATGGAAGAACTACCCTCGTTAATTAACAAGATCAATGATAGGTTAGCAAGTGAAAGGTAACGAATAGGACTTGAAGACACCGAACGAAACAAACCTCGGCAGAAATGCCGAGGTTTGTTTTGGTAATTCACTTTTAGTCACGCTCATAAGGGATTGAATCTGGAATATCCTCAAATGGATTTTTTTCATTGATACGGTCGTAAAACATTACACCGTTCAAATGATCTAATTCATGCTGAAAGGCGATAGCAGGCAATCCTTTGAGGCGCATTTTCTTTTCTTCACCATCTATGGTTTTAAATTTTACTGTAATGCGTGCATGACGTGGTACGTATCCAGGAACATTACGATCAACTGAAAGACAACCTTCTCCGGCTGAAAGGTATGTGTTTTCAACAGAATGGCTCACGATTTTTGGGTTAATAGCTACAAAGCTTAATTGTTCACCAGCCTCATCTTGCAAATGAAGTGCGAACATACGTTGTAGACTATTTACTTGATTAGCAGCTAGGCCTATACCGCTACGTAAATTATATTTTTCTGCCATTTCAGGATCTTGGCTGTTGATTAAATACTGAAGCAAATCCTCAGCAAGCTGTCTTGTTTCATCAGATAATGGGAATTTAACTTCCTCAGCTTTCGTGCGTAAAGTCGGATGACCTTCGCGGATAATATCATCCATTAAAATCATATAGTAATCTTCCTTTCAACTTTGTAGTGCTCTATTTATAAGTATACATCACGTCTAAAAACAATCACATGAAAAAAGACCTTATTTGAATATACTCAAAAAATTTTTCGATTGCTATTAGATTTTCTAGAATGGGGTATTCTACTATTGGAAAACCTGTTGGAAAACTTAAGAATTACAAGGTGTAAATATGGTGTTCTAATACAGAATTTTGATATTGGTAATACAGTATAGGACAGGGATGTTTGAATGTTATTTTAGAAAAAATCTTTGTTTATAGCTGTAATATATGATTGACCGACAGTATTTTATTCAGTATACTGAGTGTCAAGAATAAGTTGTACTAGTCAAAAAGGTGATTTATTTTAATACAGCTGAAAGGGAGATGTGACAAATGAGCAAGAAAAACAATAATATTTTTGATGCTAAACAAACGCTAACTGAAATCGAAGATAAGTTTGAAATGTTTCAAATTTTGAATGAAGAAGGCGAAATTATAAATAATGAGGCAGATCCTAAATTATCGGATGAAGAACTAGTTGAGCTAATGACACGTATGGTTTACACACGTATCTTAGACCAACGTTCAATCTCACTGAACCGTCAAGGTCGTTTAGGTTTCTATGCACCAACGGCAGGTCAGGAAGCTTCTCAGCTTGCTTCACACTTTGCATTAGAACAAGAGGATTGGATTTTACCAGGGTATCGTGATGTTCCACAAATCGTGTGGCATGGCTTACCTTTAGATAAAGCGTTTTTATTCTCACGCGGACATTTCATGGGGAACCAAGTTCCTGAGGGTGTAAATGTTTTAGCACCTCAAATCATTATCGGTGCTCAATACATTCAAGCAGCAGGTGTTGCACTAGGTATTCAAAAGCGTGGAAAAAAAGCGGTTGCAGTAACATACACAGGTGATGGTGGTTCATCACAAGGGGATTTCTACGAAGGTATTAACTTTGCAGGTGCATTTAAATCGCCGGCAATCTTTATTGTACAAAATAACCAATTTGCAATTTCTACACCACGTGAACTACAAACAGCTGCAAAAACAATTGCTCAAAAAGGTGTGGCAGCAGGTTTACCAAGTATATTAGTAGATGGAATGGATGCGCTTGCAGTATACGTTGCAACTCGTGATGCACGTGAGCGCGCTATTAATGGTGAAGGTCCAACGTTAATTGAAACAATGTGTTACCGTTACGGCCCACATACAATGGCTGGGGATGACCCAACACGTTACCGTACTTCTGATACAGATAATGAATGGGCACAAAAAGACCCGCTTGTACGTTTCCGTAAATACCTAGAGGCAAAAGGCTTATGGGATGAGAAGAAAGAAGAAGCAGTAATCGAGCGTGCAAAAGAAGAAATTAAAGAAGCCATCAAAAAAGCAGATGCAGCTCCAAAACAAAAAGTAACAGAGTTAATGGATAACATGTATAAAGGCGAAATGCCATCTAACTTAAAAGAACAGTATGAAATCTATAAAGAGAAGGAGTCGAAATAACCTATGGCACAAATGACGATGATTCAAGCAATTACAGATGCACTTCGCACAGAATTAAAGAATGATGAAAACGTTCTTGTATTCGGGGAAGATGTAGGTGTTAACGGTGGGGTATTCCGCGCGACAGAAGGCCTACAAAAAGAATTCGGGGTTGACCGCGTTTTTGATACGCCATTAGCAGAATCAGGTATTGGTGGCTTAGCAATCGGTCTTTCTCTACAAGGATTCCGTCCAGTTCCTGAAATTCAATTCTTCGGCTTTGTTTATGAAGTAATGGATTCAATCAGTGGTCAGTTAGCACGTATGAGCTACCGTAGTGGCGGTGTATACAATGCACCAGTAACAATTCGTTCACCATTTGGTGGTGGTGTGCATACTCCTGAGATGCACTCAGATAGCTTAGAAAGCTTAATGACAGCACAACCAGGTTTAACAGTGGTTGTACCATCAACACCTTATGATGCAAAAGGTTTACTTATCTCATCTATTCGTAATGACAACCCTGTTATTTTCTTAGAACATTTAAAACTTTACCGTTCATTCCGTGAAGAAGTACCAGAAGAAGCATACGAAATTCCACTAGGGAAAGCGGATGTAAAACGTGAAGGTAAAGATTTAACAATTGTTGCTTACGGTTTAATGGTTCACGAAAGCTTAAAGGCTGCGGAGGAACTTGAAAAAGAAGGTCACTCTGTAGAAGTAATCGACTTACGCACAATTCAACCAATTGATGTAGAAACAATTATTGCGTCTGTAGAAAAAACAGGTCGTGCAATCGTTGTACAAGAAGCACAAAAACAAGCAGGTATCGCAGCAAATGTAGTAGCAGAAATTACAGAGCGCGCAATTTTAAGCCTAGAAGCGCCTGTTCTTCGTGTGGCTGCACCAGATACTGTGTACCCATTCCCACAAGCTGAAGGTGTTTGGTTACCAAACTACAAAGATGTAATGGAAACAGCGAAAAAAGTTTTAACATTCTAATGAAGCTTCTAAACTTGAACATCAGCAAATAGAAAGGATGGGTACACATGGCATTTGAATTCAGATTACCGGATATTGGCGAGGGAATTCACGAAGGCGAAATCGTGAAATGGTTCGTCAAGGCTGGAGATACAGTAAAAGAAGACGATATTCTTTGTGAAGTACAAAATGATAAAGCAGTAGTAGAAATTCCTTCACCAGTTGAAGGAACAGTAGAGGAAGTTTTAGTAGGAGAAGGAACAGTTGCCGTTGTAGGCGATGTTTTAATCCGATTTGATGCACCTGGCTATGAAGACTTAAAGCTAAAAGGTGATAGTCATGCTGAAGAGAAAACAGAAGCACAAGTTCAAGCAACTGCTGAGTCTGGTCAGAACGTAGAGAAAGCTCCTGCTAAAGAGGAGAAAGCACCAGAGAAAGCTCCTGAAAAAGCTGAGACAGTTGTTGATGAAACAAAACGTGTTATTGCGATGCCTTCTGTCCGCAAATTTGCACGTGATAACGATGTTAATATCCGTGAAGTAAAAGGTTCGGGCAAAAATGGTCGTATCTTAAAAGAAGATATTACAAACTTCTTAAATGGCGGAGGAACGGTTGAGACTGAATCAGCAACTGGTGTGACGGTTGAAGAAGCAGTTCAACAAGAAACGACTCCAGCAGCACCAGTTGTTCTTGAAGGGGAATTCCCAGAAACTCGTGAGAAAATGTCTGGTATTCGAAAAGCAATTGCAAAAGCAATGGTACACTCGAAACAAACAGCTCCACATGTTACACTAATGGATGAAGTCGATGTAACAGCTCTTGTAGCGCATCGTAAAAAATTCAAAGATATCGCAGCTGAAAAAGGTGTTAAATTAACATACTTACCTTATGTAGTTAAAGCGCTTATTTCAACATTACGCGAATTCCCAGAATTTAATCGCTCATTAGATGATGCAACACAAGAAATTATTCAAAAGCATTACTACAATATTGGTATTGCAGCGGATACTGAAAAAGGTTTACTTGTACCAGTTATCAAGCATGCAGATCGCAAGTCTGTATTTGCAGTGTCAAATGAAATAAATGAGTTAGCGACGAAAGCCCGTGAAGGCAAACTTGCACCACATGAAATGAAAGGTGCTTCTATGTCTATTACGAATATTGGCTCTGCAGGAGGACAATGGTTTACACCAGTTATTAATCATCCTGAAGTAGCAATTCTAGGTATTGGTCGAATTTCAGAAAAACCTGTAATAAAAAATGGTGAAATTGTAGCCGCACCTGTGTTAGCATTATCATTGAGCTTTGATCATCGTATGATCGATGGAGCCACTGCGCAAAATGCTTTAAATCATTTAAAGCGTTTGTTAAGTGAGCCAGAATTATTATTAATGGAGGCGTAACAAAATGGTAGTAGGAGATTTCCCAATTGAAACAGATACTCTTGTCATTGGTTCAGGTCCTGGAGGATATGTAGCAGCAATTCGTGCAGCTCAAACTGGCCAAAAAGTAACAATCGTTGAAAAAAATGTACTTGGTGGCGTGTGCTTAAACGTAGGTTGTATCCCATCAAAAGCATTAATTTCAGTAGGTCACCGTTTTGAGCAAGCTAAACATTCAGATGACATGGGAATCATCGCTTCTGATGTGAAATTAGACTTCTCAAAAGCACAAGCATTTAAAGACAGCGTTGTTAAAAAATTAACTGGCGGTGTTGAAGGCTTACTTAAAGGGAACAAAGTTGAAATTGTACAAGGTGAAGCTTATTTCGTTGACGCTCATTCAGTGCGTATCATCAATGGTGAATCTGCTCAAACTTACACATTTAACAATGTCATTATTGCAACAGGTTCTCGTCCAGTTGAAATTCCAACATTCAAATTCTCTGAGCGCGTACTAAATTCTACTGGTGCACTTTCTTTACAAGAAGTTCCTGGTAAATTAGTAGTAATCGGTGGAGGTTACATTGGTACAGAGTTAGGATCTGCTTATGCAAACCTTGGCTCACAAGTAACAATTATTGAAGGCGGAAAAGATATTTTAGCTGGCTTCGAAAAACAAATGACTCAAATCGTTAAAAAAGGCCTTAAAAAGAAAGGCGTTGAAATGGAAGTAAACGCATCTGCTAAAGGCGTTGAAGAAACTGAAAACGGCGTAGTTGTAACTTATGAAGTTGGCGGAGAAGAGAAAAAAGTTGAAGCTGATTACGTATTAGTTACTGTAGGTCGTCGTCCAAATACTGATGAAATGGGCCTTGCTGAAATCGGTATTGAATTCGGTGAACGCGGTCTAATCAATGTAGACAAACAATGTCGTACAAATATTCCAAACATCTATGCAATCGGTGATATCGTTGCTGGACCTCAGCTTGCACATAAAGCATCTTACGAAGGTAAAGTTGCTGCTGAAGCGATTGCTGGTGAAAAATCAGTTGTTGATTATCTTGCTGTACCTGCTGTATGCTTCACAGATCCAGAAATGGCGACAGTTGGTTACAACGAAGAACAAGCAAAAGAGGAAGGTATCGATTACACTGCAGCGAAATTCCCATTTGCAGCAAATGGTCGTGCTCTTGCATTAAACCAATCAGAAGGTTTCGTGAAGCTTGTTGCACGTAAAGAAGATGGTTTATTAATCGGTGCTCAAATCGTAGGTGCTGGTGCATCTGATATGATCGCTGAAATGGGCTTAGCTATTGAAGGTGGTATGACTGCTGAAGATATCGCATTAACAATTCATGCTCACCCAACATTAGGGGAAATTACAATGGAAGCTGCTGAAGTACTACTTGGCAACCCAATCCACATTGTAGCAAAAAAATAATGTTAACTTTTTCAAACGGCTATAAAGCAAATGCTTTGTAGCCGTTTTTTTGTATATTGTTTGTAATTTTGTTAAAGTAAATATATTGAATGAATATTCGAAATTATTTGGGGTGATTATAATGGAACTAGGCTTAAATGGGAAAGTAGCAATTATCACGGGTTCAAGTAAAGGAATTGGTTATTATACGGCCATGCAACTTGTTAAAGAGGGGGCACAAGTTGTTCTTTGCGCTCGTGGAGAAAAACAGCTACAGGTGGCTGCTGGGTGTATTAAAAACGAAACAGGTGTAGATGTGTTAATTGTTCCGACTGATATTACAAAGGAAAAGGATTGTAAGTATTTAATTGAACGTACAGTAGAGCATTATGGACAGATAGACATCCTCATAAATAATGCGGGAACAGCTTCAGCCAATCCTTTCGAGTCAGTGAGCAGTGAACTGTGGCAAGCTGATTTAGATTTAAAGGTATTTGGGGCAATTCACTGCTCAAAATATGCCGCTCCGTATATGCGTAAGGCTGGCGGTGGTGCCATCGTTAACGTGGCAGCGGTGATGGCTAAAACACCTCCTGCAAGCTCACTACCAACAACCGTGAGCCGTGCAGCTGGACTAGCCTTAACAAAAGCGATGAGCAAGGATCTAGGAAAAGATAATATTCGAGTAAATTCTGTTTGTATTGGGCTTATTCGCAGTGACCAAATCGAAAAGAAATGGAAAAAGGAAGAACCCAATTTATCGTGGGAAGAATATTCCCGCAAGGTTGGTCAAACCATTCCACTTGGCCGTGTAGGAGATACACAAGAAGCAGCTAATGTTATTACTTTTTTAGTATCTAATGCAGCAAGTTATGTGACGGGTACTTCGGTTAATATTGATGGTGGATCTGGTCATGCACTTTAAAAATAGTAATATTTTTTAAGAAAAGGAAATTTAGTGAAGTCTAATAAAAACGAAGTAAGCATTTATGAGACAACCTCTATATTTTTCTTATTTTAAAGAAGAAGGCATTTAGCTTTCTTCTTTTTCTATTGTTTTTCTAAAATTATAATAGACAGAAAATTCATGCAGATGTAGAATGGACGATATAGGGGGTGAAAAGTGGCGAAATGTTGAACGAAAATTTTGCTGCGATGTTGTTGCGAGTTGTTCGTATTATTGTTCAAATGGGCATTCTTAATATTTATTATTACATGGGGGTAGGGATTGTCTCTTATTTGCACATACCTCTTCCGGGTAGTGTCGTTGGATTATTACTATTAGCACTTTCACTTATTTTTAAAATCATGAAGGTAGAATATATTCAAGACGGTGCAGGTTTTTTAATCGGCATTTTAACGTTGTTTTTCATTCCAGCAACGGTTGGTGTCATTGATTATCCCGAGCTCATGTCAATCACAGGCTTGCTTATTATTTTAGCAGTAATCGCCAGTACATTAATCTCTATTTATGTGACAGGATTATTGACGCAAATAATCGAGAAAAAAGAATCAGCAAAAAAAGAAATCACTGAAATTACCTTAGAAGAAGGGAAGGGGGAGTTGTCTGTTGATTGAAGCAAGTGTTGTCTTAAGTACCATTATTATGTTCATTTTATTTACAAAGCTTTATCAGCGATTCCCGCATCCTTTAGTGATTCCTCTGGTCACAACAACCATCGTTAGTGCGGTTGTTTTGCTTGTTTTTGATATTCCATATGAAACTTATATGGTAGGAGGAGAATGGCTTCAGAAAATGCTAGGGCCGGCAGTTGTTGCCCTTGCATATCCTCTTTATAACCAAAGAGCCATTATTATGAAGTATAAATATTCCATACTATCAGGACTTCTAATCGGCATGATGACTGGTTTAGTGACAATTTTTGTGCTGCTTAAATGGATCGGTGTACAGGCAAGTTGGATGCTGACGGCATTACCAAAATCATTAACAACACCTGTTGGGATGCAGGTAAGTGAAACGATTGGAGGTATTCCACCTTTAACAGCTGTTTTTGTCATGATTGCAGGATTTGTTGGAGCTATTATCGGACCATTAGTCATTAAGTACGGAAAAATTGATTCTGCCGTTAGTAGAGGCGTTGCAGTTGGTAGTGCTTCACATGGCGTAGGTCTTGTTAAATTAAGAGAATATGGGGAACAAGAGCTGTCAGTTGGTTCATTATCCATGGGCTTAACGGCCGTGATTGGTGCATTTTTCTGCCCGCTATTTGTCTATTTATTTATGTAGAGAGCTATATACAGAGTGTCTGTATATAGCTCTTAGCTTTTTTGGACAATCAGTTGGATAGTATGTGCTAGCCCAGTGTGAAGCATTCCCTCATACCTAATCTGCTCACCTGTAAAGAAGTGTAAAATTTTATGAGCCTGACACCATTTAAGTACCTCTAAAGGGTTATACAATAAATTGATTTGTTGCGGACCGCCAGATCCATAAGGAAGTTGGTATATTGAATAAAGCTCCATCATGATGCATCCACCGGGTTTTACTGAATCAATAATCTTTTGGAAAACGGCCCATTGCTGCTCTATTGGAAAATGCCCAAACACCATTATGGCAGCATCATACATGTTTACAGGAAGCTTATCCTGAAGTAAATCTGCTAGCACTGTGTGAACTGAAACGAGATGCTTTTTGGCTAAATGTTCCGTTTTTTGAAGACCGCTTTTAGCGTAATCATAGGCAGTTACGTCATACCCCTTTGATGCTAAGTAAACGGCATTACGACCTTCTCCCTCTGCATAAGCGGCGATGCTGGAATATCCCTCTAAATGATGTGCATAATCTTTAATAAATGCATTTGGCTGTTCTCCATAAACGTATTCGGCTGTTTGGAAACGTTGATCCCATGTATTCATCCAATTCACTCCTTTTTCAATATTGTAAATAAAAGACAGTGCTATTTCTAATTTTTTGCTTTTTTTGTATAGATTCTCTGCAAGCAACTAAATATTGCAGTGTATTTGAATATTTCACGACAAGCTGTGTCTAAATGGGGATGGGGGGAAGGGTTATCTTAATATAGATTTTCATTAAATTAAGAGAATTGTATCAGTTTTCATTAGATGAATGGATTATAGGAAAAAACTTTTCTGAAATAACAAAAGATTATTCACATTCAATTAATCATACAAGAGTCAGGGATTTTTTGTGGGAGTACTGATGCCTATTTTCCCCAATTTAGGAATACAAATACTAAAAAAGCTAGCACTTCAGTATGAAAGTGCTAGCTTATATTGCTAAAAAATTGGCTTACGTTCTTTTATTACACGAATTGTTTTTAATGTTGAATCCTCTGGTCCTTGAACAGGTAAGCCTGCCTCAATATTCATTTTAATATAATGAATATTTTCTTGGGTAATTATTTCCCCGGGAATAAAAATTGGAATTCCAGGAGGATATACCATAATAAATTCTGCACAAATACAGTTATCTGCTTCAGCAAGTGGAACTACCTCAGTATCCGCATAAAAAGCATCGCGTGGTGACATTGCAAGTGCTGGAATATCGGGAACATTAACCACAGCTTCAGTTATAGCTGCTTCAGAATCAAATGCTTTTGACATACGACTAAGTGCATTGACCAAAAGATTAATCTCTTTCTTCGTATCACCTAATGTCACCAAACATAAAATATTATATAGGTCAGACAGTTCTACTTCAATATTGGCATTATGACGTAACCATTCCTCAGCTCGATGCCCAGAAATACCCAAATCTTTGACGCTAATAAGAAGCTTTAAAGGGTCCATATCATAAGTTGCAGATGAATGTAATTTTTCCTTACCAGCACATTTTAAATGCGGGATTTGGTTGATTCGTTTACGTGCATCCTTTGCTAAACGCAGTGCATCGTCGATTAAATCATATCCATGAATGGCTAATTGCCGTCGAGCCGTGTCGAGGGAAGCAAGCAATGGATAGGATGTCGATGTAGTTGTTAGCATAGAAAAAACAGCTTGTACACGCTTAGCTGAAACAAGACCTTCGCGTACATTTAAAATGGAAGTTTGTGTCATGGAGCCACCAAGCTTGTGAACGCTTGTAGCAGCCATATCTGCACCTGCTTCCATTGCTGAATAGGGTAGATCATCATGGAATTTAATGTGTACACCATGTGCTTCATCTACTACTACAGGAATATTACGGCTATGAACGATTTCGACAATGCGTTTTAAATCAGCTGTGAAGCCAAAATAAGTTGGATTAATAACTAGTACTGCTTTTGTATCAGGATAAGCATTCAATGCTTTTTCGACAGCCTCAGGGGATATGCCATGAGAAATCCCGTATTCACTATCGACTTCAGGATGAATAAAAATTGGAATTGCACCAGCGAAAACTATCGCCGACATAATAGATTTATGGACATTCCGCGGCACTAGAATCTTATCACCTGGACCTACGACGGTCAGGATCATCGTCATGATGGCGCCACTAGTACCTTGAACGGAAAAGAATGTATGATCAGCACCAAAAGCTTCTGCTGCAAGATTTTGCGCTTCTTTAATAGCACCCTTTGGTGAATGTAAATCGTCTAGTGGAGCAATATTAATTAAATCAATTGATAAAACGTTGTCGCCGACGAATTCTCGGAAAGCAGGGTCCATCCCTTGCCCTTTCTTATGGCCTGGAATATGGAACTGAATAGGATGTCTGTTCCGATGTTTAAGTAATACGTCGAACAATGGAGTCTCTAGTTGTGACAACGCAGGTACCACCTCACTTTAAATTATCTAAGAAAACAAATGAATTATAGCACCTAACGACACGAAAAAATAGACTTTTCATAAAAAATAAAGGAATTTTTAAGGATATCGAGAAATTATTATCGAACGAAAGGGGAGGTATTATGAGTTGGAATACACGTGTGACAGAGCTTTTGCAGGTTAAATACCCAATTATTCAAGGTGGGTTAGCCTATCTAGCCTATGCTGATTTAGCAGCAGCAGTGTCGAATGCTGGAGGGTTAGGTCAAATCACGGCTATGAGTTTACGAGATCCAGATTTATTGCGAGCAGAGATTCATAAAGTGCGAACATTAACAGATAAACCATTTGGTGTAAACTTTGCTATTGGCTTACATGGTACAGGCTACGAAGAGATGGTGCGTATTGCTGTTGAAGAGGAAGTACCTGTAGTGACGATGACGGGAGGTAACCCAGCACCCATATTTGATTTATTAGCAGGAACGAATATTAAAAAATTAGTACTTGTAGCTGCACGTAGACAAGCACAAAAAGCTGAACAACTTGGAGCAGATGCTGTGATGGTTGTTGGACAAGAGGGTGGCGGACATCTTGGAAGGGATGATGTAGGCACAATGGTGTTAGTACCGCAGGTTGTTGATAGTGTGAAAATTCCAGTCGTTGCTTCTGGAGGTATAGGCGATGGTCGAGGCTGGATGGCTGCCCATGCACTGGGAGCTGAGGGTATTGAAATGGGTACTCGTTTTATTGCAACAAAGGAATGTGTCGATGCTTCAGCAGCGTATAAAGAGGCACTATTAGCAAGCACAGAGGCTGATACAACGATCATAAAACGTTCTATCGGCGCACCAGCTCGTGCTTTACGAAATGAGTTTACAGCTAAAATTTTAGAAATTGAGGAAAAAATGCCAACTTATGACGCTTTAAAAGAATATATAAGTGGTTCAGCTAATAAGCGTTTTATTTATGATGGTGATCAGAATCAGGGCTTTGGCTGGGCTGGACAAGTGACGGGGATGATTCATGATATCCCAACCGTTGAGGAATTAATCAATCGAATGGTTGCAGAAGCAGAAAGTATCCGGTTAAAATGGGGGCAATAACGTAAAGGTGGTTTTGTCGAATGGAATATTCGTATCCGTTTTCAACAGATTGGTCTACAGAGGAGATTGTGGATGTTGTTCAATTTTTTGAAGGGATTGAACAAGCTCATGAAAAGGGCATTAAACGTGAGGTCATGATGGCTAAATATCGACGCTTTAAAGAGATTGTTCCTTCACAAGCTGAAGAAAAATCAATATTTCGTGAATTTGAAGAAGCAAGTGGCTATATAAGCTACCCCGTTGTAAAACAAACAAAAGAAAGCGAAGATGGTACGATTATCAAAGCTGTCCCTAAAAAAGGACGATAAAAAAGTGGATGTGAGAACAACTCACATCCACTTTTTAATTTTTTGTGTTAAAAAACGACATTTTGCATACACTACTTCAATAAATAGCAAAAGGTTAAAGCTTGTTTTTAGATTACTTACCAACAATGACATTGTAAAGAGGAAGTAAGTTGTTGAATGTTTGCTCAGTTAATTGGTTTAATTCGCTAGCTGATAATTTTGTTGCTTGCTCTTTGGAAAGGTGACGACCAATTAAAAACTCACCTTTTTTTACATCACGTAGACGTAAAAGCAATCCCTCAAGCTTGTCTTCTTTTGCCTCTCCAAGTGAAACGGCTTCTGGAGACATGTGATCACCTGACACAATAAAATCATCTGGTAGCTGCTCAAATAATGATTGATGAGCGAGTAAACGTTCGGCCATGACATTTTTTTGAGGTGCTTCATAAATAATAGCTAAGACGATGAATAAATGTGAGTGCCATAGACCAATCTGAAAGTGAGGCAATGATTTATAACCTCTTTTATATGGGGCAAAGGCAACCCAACTATCTTTTGGTGGGTTGACAGTTCTTCTAGCATGTCTGGCAACATGTGGAAAAAATTCTTCGCCTAGTTGGCTTGAGAAATAGGTGGAAAAATCATCACCAAGCTGATGAAATTTTGGGCGTACATGATTAATTAATGCATCCATTCTTTGTTCTAAACCGTCTATTTTAAAAACATTAAAGTCTTTGTTTGTCCATTTTATTTTTGGCAATTTTATTTTACTCCTTTCGTTTTATAAGGTTTATTTTACGCTGATTTTGGGAAAAAATCTTATAACAAGAACTTTATCGAACTTGAAAAGTTTTTGTAAAAAAATTAAAAAAAGGAAGTGTTTTTATGAAACCAATCGTAAAAATTATACGTAAAGTTGACATTGAAAAGCAATATGAACACATTTTACAATTAGAATTAGATTATGAATTAGCTTCGCTTTTTGCAGCGATGAATGAAAAAAACGATATTGAGATTAAAAAAAGTAAAAAACGTTTGTCAGAAATCCAGATGGAACTTGAAAGTTTGCACGCCTATGCGTAATCAAAATCTTATACCCATTTAAAAAATCACTTGCTGAATATTCCGACAGCAGGTGATTTTTATTGTGACAAAGGGTAAAATAGATGTTATTGATGTTATATCATAGCGTAAAGAATTTCTATATTTCGTGAAGTTCATGTTTTATATGGCCATAAAGACGTTGTTAAGTGATGGACAAGGTGAGACCAATTTACAAAGAGTGAGAAAAGTAAAGGCCTTTTCTTATATTCGAAGGGTGGGTTTTAATTGGATATACAACAAATGGATGAATTTGCGAAAAGTATAATTTTTGAAGCTGGAAGACGTATTCGAAAAGCTTTTTCGTATAATTTAGTGATCGAGACAAAATCAGGTGCCAATGATCTGGTGACAAATATTGACCGAGAGACCGAATTATTTTTTATCGACCAAATTAAAGCTTTTAATCCAGCCCACAAAATTCTAGGGGAAGAAGGAATGGGCGAAAAAGTAGAGTCATTAGATGGTGTAGTTTGGATTATTGATCCCATTGATGGCACAATGAATTTTGTCAAACAGCATCGTCATTTTATGATTTCGATTGGAATTTTTGTCAATGGGGTAGGAAAGTTAGGGTACATATTTGATGTCATGCGTGAGGATTTATTTTACGCTATTGCAGGTCAGGGTGCGTGGTATAACGATTCTCCACTGCGTAAACTTCAATCTGTCACGATGGAAGAAGCAGTCATTGGCATCAATGCACATTGGGTAGCACCTAATCGACATATTCATCACGAAAAGGTAATTGAAATGATTCGCAAAGTTCGAGGCACTCGTTCCTATGGCTCAGCTGCCATGGAAATCGCGTTTGTTGTTAGTGGGAAGTTGGATGCTTATGTTTCTATGCGACTATCACCCTGGGATATAGCTGGTGGTGCCATTATTGCTAAAGAGGTTGGGGCCATCGCTACAAACTTGCACGGAGAAGGCTTTGACTTTTTACATCAAGATACATTTATTATTGCCAATCCCTCCATTCATAGGGAATTGTTAGAAAAATATATTGTGCCTTATGAATAAAAAGAGCTGTCTATTTACGCACTGACCTAGAAAAGTGAGACAAATAAAAACACCTTTCGTTGAAAAACGGGTATAAGCATACCAAACAATCAACGGAGGTGTTTTTCTATG
>NZ_KQ465146.1 GCF_001308875.1 Lysinibacillus sp. ZYM-1
CGTATTCAATTGAAATTAAACAACCAGTCTCCAATTAATTATCGGAAACTGGTTGGGTGATGCTTTTTTGAGACTGTCTCACTAATGGGGTTCAGTCCCTAGTGACCATTCTTTTTTACTATACTAATTCCTGTTCAAACTTTTCAATCTCACCAAGTGTATCTGCAAACCATATTCCAACGAATCTTGAGGGAACAGCCTCATCGAAATAATCTCCATCGTAAAATGATAACGGAATTAACGCTCCCTGCTCAATAAACTTCTTGATTGTTTGAAAGAAGAACCCATTCTTTTGGGGACTTTGTGCTGCATAGGAGGCAAACTTATTGATAGGTTTACCTAAAGCATCATGAAACATCAGCATAGAGGTGGAACCATTTTGACGAAAATTCAAATCGATTGCCTGAACATCACCAGCCTCTGTGACAATTAAATCAAAGCCTGCCACACCCACAAAACCTTCGGCTACGCCTCGTTCCATAATATGTCTGCCTACTTCAATTACTTTTTCAGGTACTTCATCCACAATAACATTCCCTTGATAAATGCCATTGTCATCAGTAATCTGCTGGGAAGCACCTAAGTATTGAATGCCTAGCTCCTCTGAGTAGACAAATTGGCAGCTAAAATTGTCCTTTGTCTGTAATAGCTCCTCAATTATTATACTCTCCGTTCCAGTCATTCGAAATTGCCGTAAGCCCTCTGTCAGCTCCTCTTTATTATGACAAATGATGACTCCATAGCCCCCAGAAGTTGGGGAATCATCTCCCGGCTTAAGAACGACAGGTGGTCGCCAATTTTTTATGGCATCCGAGAGTCTATAAGTTTCTACATTTAAACGACTTGGAACAAATTTGCTATCGATTAAGTGATCGATATATGCTTTAGTATTCAATTCATTAAATTTCTCAGCGTCCATCCAATAGCATTGACGATCCATATGCTCCAAGTCATGTATATACTGACATACAATCGTCTTGTCATCCTCACACCAAGATCGGATTTGAGCTAAATATTCCTCCTTAGTTTCATAGCTATAAGATTGTTCGACCCATGGTAACCCTGCTAATCGATGTAATTCTTGGGCTTTTTCCGTTTGCGTGGCTCGGTGCACCAATACAGGAATATCAGCAATCGCTACTTCTCTAGAGGTTAGGGCATCCAGCTTATGAGGATCGTCCATCATCCATGGATTATCACTATACGGTGTTCTTGGTGTATACACAGCATTCTCCCCATAGATTTGTTTTAGTGTATATTTTGGTTTCAAGTAGATTACCCTCTTTCAATTTTTAAGTACTCTACCCTTCCACATATTTTTTGACACTTTTTAATAGAAAAAACAAACTTAATCATCATTAAAAATCCATTAATGCCCAATTATTCTGTAGATTGGACTAATAATTTTTTTAAGTGCATTTTCACCTGTGGCCATTCTTCTAAAGTGATACTATACATGACAGTATGACGAATAGTCCCATCCTTGCGAATCATGTGATTTCGTAATATACCCTCTTTCGTTACACCAATACGTTCAATAGCCTTTTGAGAACGAATATTTTCATGGTCAGTTTTTATTTGAACTCGTTGCAATTGAAGGATTTCGAAACAGTATTGTAATAAGAGATATTTACAATTGGTATTCATAGGGGTACGCCAGTAAGCAGGTGTTAGCCATGTAGTTCCTATTTCAAGTCGCTGATGTTTATCATCAATATCCATAAATCGAGTAGACCCTATAATATCTCCTGTTTTTTTATCCACAATAACAAAAGGAAATTCTGTTTTTCCGTGTCTCGTAATTAACGCATTTTCCACAAAGTTATTCACATCCTCCATTCTTTCAATAGTTATGGACATATGTGACCAAATTTCTGGATAACTCGCTGCCTCTAAGATCCCTGGTAAATCGTTCAACTCTAAAGGCTTTAGTTTAACCATTTCATTTTCTAATGCGATAAATTCCATTACGTTTCACTCCTTTTTTAGTTATTAAACGGCAAAATTGATATGATAGATAGAACCAATTATTAAAAATTAAACCATACCAGAGGAGGTTTTTCTTGTGGAGCTATCCATATCATTTACGGGAGATTCAGCTAAATACTTACAAATTTATGAAGAAATTAGGCAATCTATTTTAACTAAAAGATTACTAGCTCATAGGCAATTACCCTCTAAACGAACTCTTGCTCAAACACTCGATGTAAGTGTACATACTGTGAAGGAGGCCTATGAACAATTACTGGCAGAAGGTTATGTTTATAGTAAAGAGCGTGCGGGTTATTTTATTGCTCCCTTTGAATTTGATTGGTTGCAACAAGTACAGCAGCAGAATCCTCCGACAAGCACAATCATCTCAAACGACGTTCACTATGATTTTCATAACGGACATGTGGATAACGAGGCTTTTCCCTATTCAATTTGGCATAAGCTACTGAAAAAACACTTAAACAACAATAATTTATCAACAAGTCCATGGGAAGGAGAGCTAGTTTTACGATCCGAAATTGCGCGCTATGTAGAACGTTCACGTGGCGTTATTTGTGATGCATCTCAGGTGTTTATTTATTGCGGTACCCAAAGCCAACTTCAGGCTCTTAGTCACTTTTTCGGTCCCCTGACTCGCGTAGGAATTGAAGAACCTGGTTTTAAACGAGTACGTGCTACTTTACAACAGTGCGGGTTGTCTACAGAGGCAATCCCTGTGGATAACGCTGGCATAACTCTCCCTCAAAAAACAATTCACATGTTATACACAACACCGGCTCATCAATTTCCTTTAGGCATGATTATGACAATAGAGAGAAGAGCTGCATTGTTGCAATGGGCAAACTTGAACGAGGCATACATTATAGAAGATGACTATGATTCAGAATTTCGTTATAAGGGACTCCCTATTCCCTCTTTAGCAAAAATGGACCAGCTTCAGCGAGTTATCTATTTTGGGACATTCTCGAAAACGCTGCTTCCATCTTTACGAATTAGTTATATGATTCTACCAAAGTCTCTAATCGCATCATTTATAACCTTTAACCATGAACAAAAATCAGTTGTCTCTAGAATTGATCAGCTTGTTTTAGCTGATTTCATTGCACAAGGGCAATTCGATAAACATTTAGCGAAAATGCGTACCGTTTATCGTAAAAAACAACAAACATTACTAACAGCTATCTCCACTCATTTTTCGGAGGAATTCCAAGTCATTGGTGAAAAATCTGGGCTGCATATTGTTATGAAGTTACCTGAAAGACTCTCTGAGAAAAAAGCGATTCAGCTTGCCCAAGAGATCGGTATTCGTGTCTATCCATGTTCTACCTCCTATCAGCACGGTACAGATGATGTTCTGGTCATTTTAGGCTACGGGGGACTGACGCTGCAGCAAATTAATGACGGTATTGCACTTCTTGCCGCTGTTTGGCAATAACATGTCATTTGTCGAAATTATATAGAAATCAGTTACGCCTTTGCGTAATGGCGTCCAAATGGTTTCGAGCTTGCTTGCCTGAAATGCTCCTCTTCCAAATCTATGACCTTCCGCCAGGGATTTTATTTTGATTCAGCATTCTTTTCGTCACCTATTGGAGTAGGAGCCTACTGTACATGACGGTTCGCTTTCGGTAAAAAACAGCTGCTGAATCAACATAAAACGAAACTTTATTTAATATTTTTCGTATGTAAAGGTAAATGGACACATAAGGGGATTAGATAATAATGGAGAGCCGTGAGCTATTAGAACAGCACTTGCAAGAAATTCAAGAATGGGAAAAAGATCAAAAGGATTTATGGTTTTGGGAAAAATTAGGTAGAATACCGTTTAAGCTTTTAGATAAAATGACACCTGCTTTTATTCAAAATAAAATTGCATTATTAGTTGATGAATTAGGGAATTATATACAATCAGGTGGAAAATACTTAATCAATGAACAAGCCATGATACAAAAGATCCGTCATCATTCTTCTACACAGCATATTTTGGCCATTTCAGATATTGGTCAGATTCCATTGGAGGATATGATCACCCTTAGTGATAAATTACAAAATGAGCGTGTAAAATTTGCAACCGTACAGGGTGCTTCAACCGGCTTTGGCGGAATATTTACCTTGGCTATTGATATTCCTGTTATTTTAGGAACGGCATTAAAAACATTGCAAGAAATTGCTATTATCCATGGCTATGATCCTAATGATAAAATGGAGCGTATTTTTATTGTGAAATGCCTGCAGTTTACTTCTGCAGATATTGTCGGTAAGGAAGCCATTTTACAAGAGCTTTCTTCTATGAATAGTACGAATAAGGCTTCTGACAATATGATTTCTCAGCTTCAAGGCTGGCAGGAGGTATTTTATACATACCGAGATCAACTAGGATGGAAAAAGCTGTTTCAAATGATTCCTATTGCTGGGATGGTTTTCGGTGCTTTTGCTAATAAAGGAATGATTCAAGATGTTGCTGAAACGGGCATTATGCTTTATAGAAAAAGACGTATTTATGAAAAATTGAATGAAGTAGAAAGTTGATACAACCAAGATGACACTCTTACTTATTTGAGCGTCATCTTCCCTTCATTTCTATACTTTAATTAATATTTTTCCTTGATGCTGACGGCTTTCCATCAGTTCATGAGCCTTTTGCATGTCCTCTAATGAAAATATTTTTGCAATGGGCACTTGGAAACTATCCTCTTTTAATAAAATAAAAATATCTTGGGCCACTTGTTGTAACATTTCAGGCTTTGAGGATCTAGTCGTACCTAAGCTAAATCCTTTTATATTGCGGCAGCTACTATGTAAATCCGATGTTTTGATAGTTCCTGACTTGCCTCCACTATTACCAAACTGTACGAGTGTACCATATGGTGCTAAGCAACTTAAACTTTCCTCTGTTATTGCTCCCGCAATCGAATCAAACACAATATCGACCCCAAGTTCAGCTGTTAAGTCCTGAACATGCAAACTAAATTGATCGTATGTCAGAACATGGTCTGCCCCAAGCTGATAAGCTATTGGTGCCTTTTCCAAATTACTTACCGTCCCAATAATTTGTTTAGCGCCTAGCTTTTTGGCCATTTGAATAAGCATTGTCCCTACTCCACCAGATGCAGCATGAATTAAGACTGAATCATTCTGACTAATTGGTGCTATCTGATGTGTTAAAATATACGACAAAAATGACACAGTTGGAACAGCTGCTACCTTTTCTATTGGTACATCGCATGGGACTTTAAAAACCAATTGTTCCTTTGCTACGACATACTCTGCATAAGCCCCATTTGTCGGAAATGCTATGACTTGGTCACCCTTTTGAAAATCGCTGCTATCATCAAAAACCTCTTCTACAATACCCGCAACATCTAAGCCAAGAATCATTGGAAAATTTCCTTTAGCCTTATTACCTGTGCGATTTTTGATATCTGCAAAGTTCACGCTTGTATAGGTTGTGCGTATTAGGATTTCTCCTGTAGAGATTGTAGGCTTAGGATATTCCGTATATGTTAAAACATCAGAAGCACCAAACTCAGTAATTAGTATAGTCTTCATTAATTTCTCCCTCCCTGTTATATTAAATTATAAACTAAATTTACAAAGAATGGATTAATACCCATAAAAATTAAACCAAAACGAAAGACATACAATGGCATATCTTATGATTTTTTTGATAGAGATAGTGATAAGATTTGTTTTATGTTATCTGGAACAGGCTATAGCTATGAGAAACCTATCCTTTATTATTCACGGTCACTAATGCTAGAGCTTGGCTATGATGTTATTCAAATCAACTATTCATTTGAACAACAACTGTTCGAGCAGAAACCACAAGCCATATCAAATAGGGTTTATAGTGTTGTCGATCCTATTGTAGAATACTTCTTAGAAACAAAACCTTATACAAATGCCGTTTACATAGGAAAATCATTAGGCACCTTGCCTATTATAGACTGTTATATGCAACAGTCTTCTTCAATGCCTACTCGGTATGTACTCTTAACACCATTGTTGTCACTGGAACATACAATGGCTAATCTATAAGACAGACAGGCATTTTTATCAATTGGTACAGCAGACCCACATTTTTCGCAGGAAAAAATAGCTCAGCTTACTACACTTAATCTTGCCGTTTTTGATGGCCTTAATCATTCCCTTGAAGATGCTTCCAATATCGTCAATACCATTCAATTTTGCGCGTCACTTTTAACACAACTAAAAGAATTCATTCAGGAGAACTGATAATTTTTTTAACCTGGTGCTTTACCAAAATTATCTATATATGCTACACTATCCAAAATACAGTGAAGAGAAGAGTAAATAAGGCTGTTCTTCCCAGAGAGCTCGGGTTGCTGAAAACGAGCAAGAACGAATTATTGAAACAAGTCTCAGAGTAGCGCATTGGATTTCTATTGGAATGATGGTGCGACGGGAACTCCCGTTATAGAGTTACAGTATAAGCATAAATTAATGTCGTACTGAAAAGGCTGTTATGGTGACATAATAGTGAACTAGGGTGGCACCACGTGAGTATAAATTCTTCCATCTCGTCCCTAAGACTAATGTCTTGGGGGTGGGATTTTTTTTTTGCAAAACAAGTTTTGTTGAAGGAGGAATTTATATGAACAAGTCTTTAGAGTCATGGCGCTATCCAGTTATCTTATTATGTAGTATCGGTGTTTCTAGTATTGGTGGATGGATCTATTTTATTGCTTTAAACCTTATTGTACTCAATCTTACAGAATCAGCACTTGCTGTGTCTGGCTTGTATATTGTAAGAGCTCTCTCATCATTATTTACTAATTTTTGGTCAGGTAGCTTAATAGATCGTTTTAATAAGAAATATCTAATGATTATGTTGAGTTTTTGTCAGTCCTTACTTATTGTCATACTTCCTTGCTTCTCTAGCTTAGTGTGGATTTATGTTTTAGTCTTTATCATTACAGCTGCTGGTTCTATGTATCATCCAACCTCTATGACTTATATCACTAAATTGATACCAATAGAGCAAAGGAAACGTTTTAATTCATTACGCAGTCTGCTAGACTCTGGAGCTTTTCTGACTGGTCCCGCTATTGCTGGTTTTCTATTTACGCTCGGTACACCTAATATGGCTATATACTTAAACGCAATTGCTTTATTTTTATCAGCCTGTATAACCATTAAGATGCCAAACGTTGAAATACATGAACAGCTAGGTTTTGTTCATAGTACAGAAAAAACGTCATTTTCTAAGATATTGCTCCATGATTGGAAGCTGGTCATACATTTTAGCTTAAAAAATACCTATATTATGACGGTCTATTTGTTATTCAGTGCCACCATTGTATTGATGACGGCGACTGATTCTTTAGAAGCCGCTTTTGCAACTCAAGTACTCGCTTTATCTGAGGGGGAATATGGAGTTTTGGTCAGTATCGCGGGTGTCGGTGTACTAATTGGTTCTCTGACTAATTCAGTAGTTGTTGAAAAAGTGTCTACTGCTTGGTTAATTGGCATGGGTTCCGTGATGACAGCGTTCGGCTACTTACTGTTTACTTCATCCTATACCTTTTTTATTGCGGCATTAGGTTGCTTCTTTTTATCATTTGCAATGGCATTTGCTAATACAGGTTTTTATACCTTTTATCAAAATAATATCCCTGCCGAAAGTATGGGACGCATAGGGAGCATTTATGGTTTTTTCGAAGCCCTTTCCATCATAATTTTGACAGCGGTATTTGGGGTTACTGCTGAAATCATTTCAATACGATTTGTAGTCTTGTGTGCATCTATTGTGATGTTGATTGTTGCTACCGTTTTATTCATTTTAAATGTACGCCCTGCTAAAGCTCCTTTGTATCAAAATACTTCTGAACCGCATAACTAAGAAAAACAAAAATAGGTCGTTTCCTTGAACGGAAAAGACCTATTTACATATGCCCTAGTTCTTGTGAAAGAAGGTGAGCAGCTCTTGTTACTTCCTTTGCAATACTCTCTAGTTTTTCAGCATCCGTATCATACTCAAAACACTCTGCGCTGATTGCTGCAATTGGTTCCTCATTTAAATCAAAAACAGGTGCGGCCACTGAAACGGTTCCCTTTGTTTTTTCCCCATAGCTAATAGAGTACCCCTTTTCTTTTATGACACTCAGTTGCTCCATTAACTCAATTTTTTCAAGATCATTTATATTTTTAAAGAAGCCAGTTTGCACTTCTTTTTTGGAGAATGCAAGTAAGACTTTATTAGCGGCTCCAATTGGATAGGGAATTTTTTCACCTATCATATCAATAATACGTACATTTTTGGGGCTATCTACACGGTCTATAATAATAGAGTTATATAGTTTTGGAATATTTAAATATGCTGTTTCCCGAACATTATTTGCAAGCTCTTCTAATAAAGGATGTGCTTTTTCTCGAATGTTTGTATGATGATACATTTTCATTCCAAGCTGTAACCATGTATTCCCTAAACGAAATTCCTTTTTTTCCTCATTTCTTTCTACTAAATCAAAACTTTCTAATGTGTACAATAAACGATAAATTGTACTGCTAGGTAAGTCTGTTTCATTATATATATCTTGAACAGAAAAGAATCGCTTAGGATTTTTGGCTAGTACATTAATAATCATCATTGCTCTTTCAATGGATTGAATCATCGCTCCTCCTCCTCCTTTTATTCATTTTAACGAATTTTTACTCATTTATATAGACTTGCAAGCCAATAAATTTATAAAAAAACACAGAATTTTATAAAAATTAAAATTGACGTTTACGTTTTTTTCTTATATGATGAATTATATTCCACAATACGGATTAATTTTCACATAACGAAACATTAAAGTAAATATGGTTGCTATTTTGAATGATATTTAATCGAACAAAAAAGGGGCAATATACATGTATCCACAACTAAGACAGTTACCCATCGCAATGCAAATTGAAGAGCTTACAAAAGAGTTAGTAAATATTAATAGTATTAATGGTACTCAAGGTGAAGGGAAAATTATCGAGACTATCTATGACAAAATGCGATTATTCCCCTACTACCAAGAAAACCCTATATTTCTTTGGATGACAAACGTTAAGCAGGACCCAATCGGACGCAAAAATCTTTTTGCCTTCGTTAAAAGTCCTAGCGAAACAAAAAAGACAATTATCTATCACTCTCATTTAGATACAGTTGATATCGAGGATTTTGGTCATTTAAAAGAGTTTGCTTTTTCTCCTACCCAGCTTGAGGAATTCTTTAAAACATTTGAAGGTAATGCTGATGTACAGAAGGATGCTCAGAGTGGCGATTGGATGTTTGGGCGCGGAGCTGTAGATATGAAAAGCGGGGCCGCAGTCCATATTGCGAATATTCAATATTTCACAAATCATCTTGATGAATTAGAGGGAAACTTACTACTTATTTTAAATGGTGGCGAAGAGGCAGAGCATAATGGGATTATTGATGCATTAGATGAACTAAATCGTTTAAAAATAGAACAAGAGCTAGATTTTCTAATGGCGATTAATACCGACTTTACAACACCTTTATACGGCGACGACCCACATCGTTATATATACACAGGGGTTGCTGGAAAGCTACTACCCTCCTTCTATATTTATGGCCGCGAGGTGCATGTTGGAGATACATTAAGTGGCATTGATCCCAATTATGTAGCCGCAAAAATTACGGAGCGTATTCATAATAATTTAGCATTGACTGAGCAAATTGCAGGTGAGACAATCCTTCCACCTACGTGCTTATACCAACGTGATACAAAAGAATCCTATACGGTTCAAACTGCATCTACAAGCCAGATTTATTTTAACTATTTTTTATATGAAGAATCACCAGATCATGTTGTTAATAAACTTAAGTCTGTCGCACAACAGGCATGTGCAGAGGCAGAGCAATATTTACAGCTTCAATATGAGCAATATATTGAACGCTCCAACGTACCTAAACGTCCATTATCATGGCACATAGAGGTTGTCACTTATGATGAACTTATTACTTACTTAAACGGAAAGGGCATTCAAACCGAACTCATTATCACTGACGTCCTGAAAAAAAGTGCAGGAAAAGAATTACGCCAACAGTCATTTGCGATCGTTGATGCCCTGCAAAAGGTAGATCCAGAGCACAAACCTCGTGTTGTTTTATTCTTTGCACCGCCATTCTTACCCCATAATTATTTAAAGGAAGATGTGGTAAGAGACCAATTATTAAAGCAAACCATTTCACAAGTCGCCCAGGAGGTAGCTAACGAAACAGGCGAGCCATTTCAAGTTAAGCGCTTTTTCCCATACTTAGCTGATGGAAGCTTCTTATCTATTCATGCTACACAAGAAGAACTAGATGAGTTGCTCAATAATTTCCCAAAATGGGATACCCTTTATCCCCTACCATTTGAGAAAATAAAAGCACTGAATATCCCTTCTGTTACAATGGGAGTATACGGAAAAGACGGCCACAAGTGGACAGAGAGAGTTTATAAGCCTTATTCCTTTGGCGTTCTACCAAAGCTAATACAGAAAGCCACAAAAGAAATATTCAAGTCCAATCATTAATGTCAAAAAAGCACCATTCTAATTTTGATTAGAATGGTGCTTTTTTTATGTATCAAGTAAAACTTCATTAATTTATATTGAATTAGGGAAACATTTTACCTTTTCAACTGCTTCTAGTAATTTTTTTGTGACAATCTCTGATTCATCAATATGGTCAGTTAATACTTTATTTGTATCATCAAATAGTGCAGTCGTCGTTTTAAACTTACTCATGACATCTTCAGTCGATATTTTTTGGCTATCAATATAGTGAAGCAATTCCTTCACTTCACTTTGCACATTCACGATAATTTGGAGTAATGCATTAATTTGTTCAGAAGTATCCGTACTTTTTTGAAGCCCCTCTGTCACTAATTGCATGTTATTTTTATTATCCTCATATGCTTCTGCTATTTGATCTTCAATTTTTTTCGTAAGATTCACAATATCCTCTGTGCTTGATTTTGTATTTTCAGCAAGCTTTCGCACTTCTTCTGCAACGACTGAAAACCCTTTTCCATGCTCACCGGCTCTCGCTGCTTCAATAGATGCATTTAATGCAAGTAGATTGGTTTGATTAGAAATCTCACTGATTACTTTTACGATATCTGTTATTTGCTTTGAACGTTCACTTAAATGATTCATACTATTGGTTGTTTTTCTTGATTGCTCACCTAGCTCATCAATGACATGCTGAACTTCTTTTACAGCTTGCTTACTTTCTATAGATAAAGAAACCATTTCATCTGATGAAACGATTAAAGAATTTCCTTTTTCAAGAGCATGTCCAGATATTGTATTGGATTCAATTGTGCTGTTTTCTACTCGATTAAACTCGTTTAAAATATTTGTTACCATTTCACCCAAAATGACATGTTGGTGATTAACTATATCATGTTGTCCAATCGTCGAAATTAACTCTTTATGTAATTCGTTTAGAAAAATTTGGAATTCATTATCCTTCTTATCCAACTTTGCATTCAATTCATCAATTTTTTCCTTAAATTGTTCTATATCTTCTCTTTTTGATTGAAATATCGTTAACACATGCCATCACTCCAGTAACTAGATTTGTATTAATTTTACTCTCTTTGAAGTAATTAATAAACAAATATCGTAAAAGTAAACTGTCCACAAAAAAATCCCACTTCTATCATAGCTTTTCCTGATAGAAGTGGGATTTTAATTTTTAGTATGCTAAACCAAATAGAGCTTTAATATGTGTTAAATAACGAATATTTGAAGCTTCTTTCATTAATGTTGCAGGAAGACCTTTAAGTTGTGTGTTGCTAGCACCAATCGTAGCAACGGCATCTTTACGGCCTAGACTTGCAAGTGTACCAGAGTTCACTGCTGAGAATGATTTCATCTCTTGATTTTTGTATTGTGCAAAGACATTATATCCAGCGAACTCACCCATTTGCCATGCAACTTGTGCAGTTGGCGCGTAAAGTGGACGACCACCGTCACCTGGTAATGCCACAGATGCGTCACCAATAACAAATACATCTTCATGTGATGTAGATTGTAGGAATTCATTAATTGTTGCTTTACCGCGATCAGCTGCAAGACCTGATTCACCTACTAGTGGAAGTGGTGCTACCCCACCAGTCCATACAAGTGTGTTTGCAACAATTGGTTCACGGTCTTTTAGCGAAATAACGTTGCCGTCAACACCAGTTACAGGTGTACCCGTGATAAATTCTACACCACGTTTTGTTAAGCTTTCAGTAGCACGTTGGATAAGTGTATCCGGAAGTACTGGTAAGATCTTTGGACCTGCTTCAACAAGTTTAATTTTAAGATCAGCAAAGTTAACACCGTGTTTTGCAGCGATTTTCGGGAAGTTGTCCACGATTTCACCAACAAGCTCAACACCTGTTAAACCGCCACCACCGATAACGATTGTTGCATCCGCTTCATCTTTAGATTGTGCATATGCTTTAATGCGATCTTCGATATGTTTGTTAATTTTATTGGCATCATTTACTGATTTAAGAACCATTGAGTTTTCTTCTAATCCAGGGATACCGAAGAAACCAGTTTGGCTTCCTAAAGATACTACAAGTGTATCGTAAGTTAATGTATAGCCATTATCTAGATCAACTTTTTTATTATCTACATTGAATTTCGTTACTTTTGCAATGTGTAGATCGATGTCTAAACCTTTAAAGATTTTTTTAAGTGGTAATGCAACAGCACCTTCTGCAATTGTACCACCAGCTAAACGGTGAAGCTCTGTGATAATTTGGTGTGTTGGGAATTGGTTTACTACAGTAATTTTAGCTTCATCAGCTGATAAATACTTACGTGCTGTTAATGCAGTTAAAACGCCCGCGTAACCAGCACCTAAGATGACGATTTCTTTTGACATGATTAATTAATCCTCCGTCCTTACGAATTGAATTTACCTTGAGTCTTATTTAGCTTTGCGTTCTGCGTTTACTTGTAAGAATGCATTAACAAAACGGAAAACATTTTGAACTTGAGGGTCTTTTAACATTTTCACTAGACCGAATAAACCAATTACTTCATGGCTTTCAGATGCACGGTCTTTCGCTTCAATTGCAGTTGCTGCAAGATTTTTCGCAGAGTCTACTACAGGGCCAGCCATTTCTGTTACTGCTCCAACAGTATCGTTTTTAAGCACTTCATCTGTCGCAACAGCTTGAGCAAACTCGTATGATTTCGTTAATAATGTCATCATTTCCGTTAACTTTGGTAATTGCTCAACTAAAGTTGTAAGAGATTCTTGCACTTCAGGCTTTAATAATTGATCTAGGACATCTAATTGTTCTTTACTCACAGTTACTTGCTCAGCCTGTGTTTGGTTGTTCGTTTCTGACATTTTGAACTCTCCTTTGCCATCGCTAGTACTATTTTTTATTGCTTACATGTAAAAAAGACCATTAAGGTAAAACTTAACAGTCGTTACAGCGTATATCTTACACATTCACCAGTCTCAAGGGCTGGATAGCGTTTCGTATGACTTGTTATTACAATGTTAACTTTAAGTCGCAAAAAGCGCATCATAATACCATCCTTATCTTGTCTTGGTGACATTACAACCTTCATTATAAGACTGTTTGTACATTATTTCAATGTGCTAAATCACAATTTCGACAATCTTTTCAAAATTCATTGATTTTGGCAAATATTTATTGCAATTTCGTTTTCATTTTGTCCTCTGTAGTTGAAAAATGCAATCGGACCTCTCGTAGGTTATTATTCTTCATCTTTAATCTCTTTGTCACATTCAAGATTTCCAATTAAACTCCAACGGAATACCAAAAAAAATCAACTATTTCTTTTGCCGCCATAGCTTCGGTAAGAAACAATCTGTTCTCTTCTCCATCTTTAAAATAGCCAACAGACATTAATGCCATGAAGGTATGGGCAAAAAAAGTGGAATTCCCTTTTCTGATGGTTCCCTTGTCCATTTCAATTTGCATAACTTGCTCAATTGTTTGATACATTTCATTTTCGGATGCTTGTACTTGTTTCAACTGAGATTCCGATAAATTGATGCTAGCCTCTTTCATAAAATTTTTCATATCAATATCGATAGTAGCTGATAAATGAACTTCAACGAGCTGCTCGAGGCGTTCTTTAAATGGTTTGTGTTGCTCCAAAATTTGTAAAATAGATAACTTGATGCGATCCATCATAGCGATTAGTGCAGATGTATATAATTCGCCTTTAGTTGGGTAGTAGTAATAGATGGTCGCCTTTGTTACGTTACAAGCCTTTGCTACATCATCCATCGAAATATTTTTGTAGCCTTCTTTAATAAAAAGTTTAGTAGCCGTCTCAAGGACTAGATCTTTTGTCGGTTTCGCATTTTCATCATGGCGAGGTCTTCCAAGAACACGCGGTATCTGCTTCAACAAGTTCGCCTCCTTTATAAATAAGCATTCTTTTTACACATATTATAACATATCAGTATTTCTAGATTGATTAATTAACCTTCTAGTATATATAATTAAATCACTTACATGAAACGGAGGTCTTCACATGAAAAAACATCCACTTGAGCAATGGGGCTCAATGGTTGCAAGTAAAAAGGGGCGTATATTAGCACTAGCCTTTTGGGTGTTATTAGTCGTTGTGCTATCGTTTGCTTGGCCACAAATCAATAGCATCGAAAGTGAATCGGGCAAAAACTTACCTGACACTGAAATGTCTGAACAAGCTGCAGCAATGATTGCTGACCAATTTCCTAATGATGCAGGTACACCCTTATTATTGGTTTGGTATCGTGACAGTGGTCTAACCACTGAAGATTTTTCAGCAATACAAGGTGTTTACAATGCGCTTCAAACAAAGCCTTTAGCTCATCAAACGATTGTTCCACCATTTGATAAAATGCCACCTCAGGCTCTAACAGCTGCTGCTTCAGAAAATGGCACAACAATTGTTACTCCTGTATTCTTTGAAAAAGGTGTCGCTACAGATGCACTGCAGGATAGTTTAAATAATCTAACAAAAATAATGGAGAATAACCAAGTCCAATTAGATAAAGAACTCTCTAATGACATGCTTCATGTACGTTATTCAGGACCCGTTGGAATCGCCACTGATGCAGTCAGTTTATTCTCTCAGGCAGATGTAAAGCTATTGATAGCAACAGTATTACTCGTTTTAGTACTACTTATTATTATATATCGTTCCCCATTACTGGCCATTATTCCTTTACTTGTTGTAGGACTTGCCTACGGAGCGATTAGCCCTACCTTAGGTTTCTTTGCGGATCATGGATGGATTGATAAAGATTCACAAGCGGTCTCTATTATGACAGTTTTACTCTTTGGTGCAGGTACTGATTATTGTTTATTTTTGATATCTAAATATCGAGAAATTCTCTTCCAAGTTGAGGATAAGACTGTCGCTATGAAACTCGCTGTCAAAGAATCAGGTGGTGCTATTTTAATGAGTGCCCTGACGGTTGTCATTGGTTTAGCTACTCTAAGTCTTGCTCATTATGGGGCATTTCAACGCTTTGCCGTGCCATTTAGCTTTGGTGTGCTTGTAATGGGGATTGCAGCATTAGTCGTCCTCCCTGCTATTCTTGTCATCATCGGTCGTGTAGCTTTCTTCCCATTCATTCCACGCACAGAAGAGATGGCACATAGAAAAGGAAAGAAACAACATAAACCATCACATAAGATTAGTCATAAAATCGGACATTTTGTTACCCATAAACCATGGGTTGTTATTGCTGTAACAGTGATCTTACTTGGAGGATTGGCAGCGTTCGTTCCACGTATTCAGTATACGTTTGATTTACTTTCATCCTTCCCTAAAGATATGCCGTCGCGAGAAGGCTTTACTTTAATAGAAGAGAATTTTTCACCTGGCGAATTAGCACCCGTACAATTAGTGATTGACACAGAGGGTAATGCTATTAATTTACAACAGCAACTTTCTACAATCTCTTACATTGATGGTGTGGCAGATGTACAGATAGGCGAAAAAAATAATGACATTCAATTATATGAACTATCTTTAAACGCCAACCCCTATTCGAAGGAATCTTTGGCTCATATTCCTGAATTAAAGGCGGAAGTTGTCGAAATGCTGGAGCAAAAAGGACTCAGTAATGCTGACAAACATGTTTGGATTGGCGGAGAAACTGCTAGTCAATATGATACCCAACAGATAACCAAGCGTGATGAAACGGTTATCATGCCAACCATGATTGCTTTAATCGCGTTATTATTATTTGTTTATTTACGCTCCATTACTGCAACTGTTTACTTACTAGCAACGGTTATCATCTCTTACTTTGGAGCATTAGGCGCAGGATGGTTGATTTTACATCATATCATGGGTGCAGAAGCCATTTCTGGAGCTATTCCATTGTATTCATTCGTGTTCTTAGTAGCACTCGGAGAAGATTATAATATCTTTATGATTTCAGAGATTTGGAAAAAACGTAAAACAACTGATCATTTAACAGCTGTAGAAGAAGGTGTTGTACGAACAGGAAGTGTAATTACATCTGCTGGACTCATTTTAGCAGGTACTTTCGCAGTCTTAGCAACATTACCTATTCAGGTACTTGTTCAATTTGGTGTTGTAACAGCAATCGGTGTACTTCTCGATACATTCATTGTTCGACCATTGCTTGTTCCAGCAATCACAACGGTTCTAGGCAAATACGCATTTTGGCCGGGGAAATTATTCAAAAAAGAGGCCTAACATATAAAAATAACACGGATATTAGCATTCGTCAGAGTCAACTCCACTTGCTAATATTCGTGTTATTTTATGTATTAATACTAGAATCATTCATCATATATTTATACTAATATGAGCCTTATTTGATTTCTATTAAAGGAGTGATGTTCTTGGATTTTTCTAAATTACAGCAACGTTTCCCATTGCTAAGCCCCTTTTCAGGCAACATAGTAGAAAATTATGTATTTAATTTTGATAACGGGCTTTATGAAATACCGAAGTATACCATCACTCAAAATGAATTAGAGCTGTTACAAATATTCTCTGGCCCAATAGCTTTGCCAAATGAATATGATATGGTTTGGTTGGATTATTTTACAGGCAAAACTGATATTGCTCCCAAGGATATTCCTATGCATCGTTTGTTATTTCTTCATTTTGACAAAGTATTTTCTGCACCTACATTACTACGGACAGTCTTTGAAGCTTTTTTAGGAAAGAAAATATTACTGTTATCACTTAATCCCCAATTATTCATTATTATTGACTGCTGCGAGAGCGATGAATTATTAAATCTCACTCTTTATCTAGACCCTTTAATAGAAGATGTAGAGGCTCCATTTAAAATTTTTGTTTCTGATGTTTTATCAGACATGGTCATGACGAAGGAACGATTTAACTGGTATGTTCAACTTCAACATTCCATTTGGACTTATACAACAAAACATGTACTCACTCAACAGGATCTTTTAGTACCCTATATTACTCAACGCTTCAATTTCGAAGAGAAGAATATGTTTATCGCCTCTATTTTAAAAAGCGCAACATCTCAACCAGATCTACTATACACAATAAAACAATTGATTGAATATGAAGGAAATATCACATTGGCATCTAAAAAATTGTTTATGCACCGTAATACCCTCCAAAACCGATTAGAAAAGTTTCAGCAGCTAACACAAAAGGACATTCGCCAATTTACTCACCGATTAGAAGTATATCTTGCCATCACTTTCTTAGCTTCACATTAAAGCATACTGCACAATCTGTCACTTCAATACTGTGCACACTTTCTCTATCGCTGTATGAAGAAGTCAATTACAATGAAGGTATGACTTGCAAAGGGGTGTAGCGTATATGGCGGAAATGAGATTAGAGCATATCTATAAAATATACGATAAAAATATTCAAGCTGTAAGTGATTTCAATTTGCATATTCATGATAAAGAATTCATTGTATTTGTTGGTCCTTCTGGTTGTGGTAAGACCACAACCTTGCGTATGATTGCTGGCTTAGAGGACATATCCAAAGGAGAGCTTTATATAGACGACGTCTTAATGAATGACGTGGAATCAAAAGATCGTAGCATCGCCATGGTGTTCCAAAGCTATGCTTTATATCCGCATATGACAGTCTATGATAATATGGCATTTAGCTTAAAGCTTCGAAAGGTTGATAAAAAGGAAATAGATCATCGCGTCAGAGAGGCTGCCAAAATATTAGGTTTAGAAGATTATTTAAAAAGAAAGCCCAAAGCATTATCCGGTGGTCAACGTCAGCGTGTCGCACTTGGCCGCGCTATTGTTAGAGACGCTAAGGTTTTTTTAATGGATGAGCCACTTTCAAATTTGGATGCTAAGCTACGTGTCCAAATGCGTGCTGAAATTCAGAAGCTACATCAGCGGATTCAGACAACAACTATATATGTCACACATGACCAAACAGAGGCTATGACTATGGCCACTCGTCTCGTTGTCATGAAGGATGGCCTTATCCAGCAAATTGGTGCTCCTAAAGAAGTCTATGATACACCACAAAACATGTTTGTAGCAGGCTTTATCGGTTCACCTTCTATGAACCTATTCCAATGTCATCTCACGGAAACAGCTATTATTATTGGTGAACAAACGTTCCCAATTCCTTCTATATACAAGCCCTTGTTAAAGGAAAAAAATTATTTAGGGAAAGAAATCGTGATGGGGATACGTCCTGAGGATTTACAAATAACGAATGACTTCTCTCCCTATGCTTTTAAGGCCACAGTTGACGTTGCCGAATTACTTGGAGCAGAAACCTTCCTCTATTGCTCTCTTGCCAACCAGTCATTGATTGCACGAGTTCAGGCAGATAGCAATTTACACCCTTCTGATGTTGCAACACTTGTCATGAAGGAAGAAAAGATTCATTTCTTCGACCCTAAAACGGAAGAACGTCTTTAAATAAATCAAGAATTAGACTCCCCCTATAAAAGAGGAAGTTTTCTGTACAGGACGATTCTCTTTTGGTAAAAAATATTAGTTTAATCAAATAATAAAACGAAGACGATGCTATGAAATCCATCGCCTTCGTTTTACTTTATTTTTCTTTTAGCCACTTTTTTATGCAGCCCTTGAATAACTGTTCGTGTCTCATCTAAATAATCAATTGTCTGATTAAAGGCACTAGTTACTACTCCCATAAATAAAATATCAATGACAAGAAGCTGAGCAAGGCGTGAGGAAGTAGCACCGCTTCTAAAGGTTGCTTCTACATTAGGTGATACATATAAACAAATGTCCGCTAAACTAGACACCAATGAACTACCATAGCGTGTTAAGCTTATTGTAGTAGCAGGTGTTTGGCCAGCAATTTCTAGAATTTTGGCCACTTCATGTGTTTCTCCAGAGAAGGATATACCAACTACCACATCCCCCTCCTGTGCATTGACAACTGCTGTAGCCCCTAAGTGTAAATCCATAAATGCTTTACTGTGCTTATTAATTCTTAAAAATTTTTGATCTGCGTCCATTGCTGTAATACCAGAAGCACCTACACCAAAAAAAATAATTCTTTTGGCTTTTGCTAAAGCTGATACAGCCTGTTCTAATTCAGCCTTATCTATTAAATTGGCCGTTTGTGTCAGAATTTCACTGCTCTGCAATGTCACCTTTTCTACAATTGATTGTAATGGCTCATTTGCCTCAATATCTCTATCCACTGTATTCTTACGCTGTAAATCGCCCGCAATACGTAATTTCAACTCCTGAACGCCACTAACATTTAAAGATTTGCATAAACGAATAACAGCCGCACTACTCGTCTGACTTGCCTCCCCCAACTCAACAGCGGTCATTTTAATGGCCTGTGTTGGATATTCTAAAATAAAGCTTGCCACCTTTTTTTCAGAAGGGGGTAGCTTCTCACGCATTTCTGATAGCATAATTAAGCCAGCGTTTATTTTTTCCATACTCTTCATCCCCGCCTCTAGTATGTAGCCTGCAAGAAAAAGTGAATGGAGTAGTTCCATCCACCTCTTCCTTCAATGCTTCCTTAACTCTACAGCTCTACGGACATGCCCTTCGGATTGAGCAAGTAATGTTGTCGCTTCTTCTAACATTGTATTCGTCAGTAACATTACAATAGCAAGCTTCACTTGATAGTTGGTTTGCTCTAAAGCTCTTTCGGCTTGAATATAGGAGACTCCTGTAACTTCACAAACAATTTGTTTGGCACGTTCTCGCAATTTAAAATTACTTGCATGAACATCCACCATTAAATTTTTGTAGACTTTTCCAAGCTTAATCATGGTGGTTGTTGTAATCATATTCAGTATTTGTTTATGGGCTGTTGCAGCCTTTAATCTGGTAGAACCTGTTAGAATTTCCGGACCAGTAATGACCTCAATGGCTATATCTGCATTTTCGCTAATGATCGAATGGGAATTACTGACCAAGCTAATGGTTTTTGCTCCTATTTGCTGGGCATAGTTTAATGCTCCTTTAACAAAGGGCGTTCTACCACTTGCCGCAATCCCTATTACTATATCTTGCTTAGTTAGCTGTTGTTTCTTTAACTCTTGCTTACCTAAAGACAAATCATCTTCTGCCCCTTCTATGGCGAGCATCACTGCCTCTGAACCCCCTGCTAATATAGCCTGCACAAGCTTAGATGAAGTACTAAATGTTGGTGGACATTCAACTGCATCCAGCAATCCTATTCTCCCACTCGTCCCTGCACCTACATAAAACAATCTACCACCATTCTTCAGCGCATGCACAACAGCCACAATAGCTTGTTCGATTTCAGGCAAAACCTTAGATATAGCTTGTGGAATTTTTTTATCCTCTTCATGCATTAGCTTTACAATTTCAGCAATGGACATTAAATCCAAATTGGTCGTATCTGGATGATAGCCCTCAGTCGTCAGTCTTGTCATTCGCTCCATTGAAGTCAAATCCCTCCATTCGAATTTTTTATGCTCATCCACGTTTCCTTAACTGTTTCTTGTAAAGCACCTGTCATTTGAATTCCTTCACTAAAGAGCCCATTTATAAAAGCGCCAATAGCAGGTGGTACTTCAGGAAGAATGATTCGATTATAAATAGTAGCTTGTTGCAATTTCTCTTGAAAGCATTGAACAAAATAACCATTTTTGAATAAACCTCCACAAATGACAATAGGGAAACTTTTCACTTGGGGTTCCTTTTTGAACATCATTTGGAGTAGTTGAACTAGATGAAATACAGCATGATCAACAATCCTCTTCGCTATATCATTGTTTTGAGTAGCTAAAAGTAAGACCGTACTAGCAATAGAGGCCATGCATACGCGTGGTTGCGAATGCTCATAGATTAGCGTAATAATTCCTGTAGGATCTGTTAAGGCTAAACGCTCTAACACAGCTTCTGTAAAAGCATCTTCATATAAACCATAAGCATCATAATTCCGAGTAATTGTACGCAATGCCTCTTGTCCAATAGAGTAGCCACTGCCTTCGTCTCCCAATAGATAACCCCATCCTCCAGCACGACTGACGAGATGGTTTTGTTGAACAGCATAAACGATTGAACCCGTTCCTGCTATAACAACTAGCCCTTCCTGCGTAAATGTCCCACTAGTGAGTGCCGCTACTGCATCATTGGTAATAATAATCCTACAGGAAGTGGCAGGGAAAATAAGACCTATCCACCTCTTCCAACGTATTAAATCTTCCTGACGATCCCCGCCAGCTACACATAAGAAGATCGTCGAAACGTCTTTTTTTGTGGTACCTACCTTCTGCATTAAGCATTCTAGTAACTGTTTGATTTGTTGTCTTACCTCATTGGTTGGGGTTGATTTTATATTCGTCCCCTCTCCATCAATATAGGCGAGCACTTCTCCTTCTTTTGTACCGATCACTGCACGAGTTTTCGTCCCACCACCGTCGACACCAATAATGTATTGCTTATTTAATGGCACCAGCCGTCAGCCCCTCCATAAATTGCTTTGAAGCAATAAAGAATAATAGGATCATTGGTAATGATGCTAGGGTTAGTCCTGCAAAAAGCGAGCCCCAATCAGCCGAATGCTCCCCAAAGAGAGACATCATTCCTACGGGTATTGTGCGTTTCATCTTCTCTGTAATAAAAATAAGTGGGAAGAAAAAATCATTCCAAGCCGCGATAAAATTGATAATAACGACTGTTCCAAGTGCTGGTCGCATTAACGGTAGAACAACATGCCAAAGTACCCTTAAATTTCCCGCACCATCAATACGGGCAGCCTCCTCCAGTTCGTACGGCATCGTTTTAAAAAAGCCTGTTAGTATCAGCATGGATAAAGGTATACCTGTCGCCGTATTCATCAAAATTAAAGACCATAAAGAATTAATCAGCCCTAAATCACGCATTAAAATGAAAAGTGGTACGATTCCCAATTTTATTGGGATCATCATACCTAATAAGAAAATAAAGAATAATGCATGGTTCCAAGAAAATTTAAAGCGTGCAATATAAAATGATGCCAATGAACAAACAACCACAATCAGTACAACAGATACAATACTGACAAATATACTGTTCATAAAATAGGTGGTGAATGGAATTTTAGACAACAATGTACGGTAAGTATCCAAACTAAAGCTAGTTGGAAAGCCCAATGGATCTTTGTAAATGTCCACACTCTTCTTGAAGGAAGACAAGATCATTAACAAAATAGGATATAAACTGATTGTCGCCACTGTAAATACAACAAGATAATAGAATGGTCGAACCCAAATGGCACCTTGTTTCATATATTCACCCCTTACATTTGGACATCTTTTTTATTGGCAAAGCGTAAAAATACCGTTGTACAAATTAATATAAATAGAAACAGCACTGTCGCTAACGCAGACCCTAAGCCAATAGCTGTCGTACCAGAAGCCGTTGAGCTACCAAATGCCAAGCGATAGAAAAACACAGCCAATGTATCTGTAGAATAATAAGGCTCTCCCATAGAACCTTGCATCGCATAAACAAGTTCGAATGCCTCAAAGGATTGAATAAATGTTAAAATGCCCATGATCATAATAGATGGCACCATTAAAGGCAAATAAATTGTGCGCAATAAGGTAAAACCTTTTGCACCGTCTAGCTTCGCAGCCTCAATCAACTCACCTGGAATGCCCTGGAATCCAGCTAAAAAAATTAAAACACCAAAGCCTAGTCCAAACCAACAATTCACTAAAATAATGGCAATCAAAGCTGTTCCCGGATCACCAAGCCAAGCTTTTTGTAAGGTTTCTAAACCTAATCTCTCTAAAAGGACATTTAAAGTTCCAAAATTAGGATTTAGAATGAGCTTCCATAAGAAACCTACAACAATCACGGATAATAACCGCGGAAGAAAAAAGGCTGCCTTGAAAAACTCAGCTCCCTTAATTTTTTGATAGATAATAAATGCTAGAAAGAAAGCCAACCCATTCATGACAACCATTTGCACAACAAAATATAGGATATTATGTTTGAAGGCATTCCAAAACATGGAGCCATAGGGTTCCGTCGTGAAAAGCGTCACAAAATTTCGGAAGCCAATAAAATCCCCACGCGCCATCCCTCTCCATTCAAAAAAACTATAGGATAAAGCTGCTAGTATTGGATACAGCACAAACATTCCATAAATTATTAATGCAGGGATAGGGAAAAGGTGGATAGTCCACCTTTTCGATGATTTTCTTTTTGTTAACGGTGAAGCTGTAGATTCCCTCATGATGAACAGCCCCCTTTAAAGTTTTGAGAAAGGAAGTCCCCCTATACTCCTTAAAGGTGTTTCAGGGGCCATGTAGGACTTTATCTATTTTTGAAATGGTGTGTACCAAGTTTTAGCGTTTTCCTGCACTTTTGCAGCTACCTCTTCAACTGTTACTTGACCTAAATACATGCCTTGTAGCTCACTTTCAAGTAAACTTTTCGTTGTTGGATCCCCTCCAGTAAAATTGGTAACCCACATGTATGGTGTTGCTTCATTTGCAGTGGACTTACTTATATCATTTAATAAAGTATCGTCAGAAGTAATACCAGGAATAGCACTGATCATGGAAAATTCCTTCACGAACAACTCTCCAAATTCTTTTGTAGTTAAAAACTCTAAAAATACTTTAGCCGCCTCTTTATTTTTCGAGTTTGCATTGATTGCAAATGAGCCATCCACCCAAGTTGTCACTGTTTTCTGACCCTCTTTAGATGGAATAGGGAAATACCCTAAATCTAAATCTGGATTCATTTCTAATACAACAGGAATTTCCCAGCTACCTAACGGGAACATAGCCGCGTCTTCTAACGCAAACAAAGTACGAATATCATCCATTCCTAAGCCTTCTGAATTGGCAGGAAAATACTTTTTCAAGTCATTCATTATTTGTATCGAATCGATAAACTTAGCATCTGTAAAATCCTTATCTCCCGCAAGCACTGCTTGATAGAAATCATTTCCCTCATAAATCGCCGGCCCTACAATACCATGCAGTAATGACAATAACCAACCTTCCTTAGTTCCCATTGCGATAGGTGTAATGCCTTTTTCAAGTAATTGATCATTTAATGCTATGAACTCATCCCAAGTAGTAGGTACTCCAAGGTTATTATCCTTAAAGATCTTTTTATTATAGAAAAATTGGGTTGAGCTCAAATTGATCGGTACCCCATATTGATTTCCTTCTTTATCACGAGATGCTAGTAATGCCTCCTCAGGAAATGTGCTCAAACCATTCAAGCCATTTATTTTCTCGACATACCCTGCTTCAGCAAGCTTTAATCCAGCAGCATAAGGACGTAAGTGGAAAATATCTGGACCTTCCCCAGCCTGTAATGCTGTGTTGAGAACGGTGTTATACTCTGTATTTTTAGTCGGGTTAAAGGAAATGTGTATATCCGGATGTTGTTCATTAAATAAAGCAATAACTTTTTCATATTTAGCTACATCTTCTGTACGCCAACTTCCTATCGTAAGTGAGATTTCTTCTGTTTTCTCTCCTTCTTCCTTATCAGGTGTTGTTGAGACTGTTGTTTTCTCATTGGAGGTACATCCCACTAATGCTACAACGAATATTAATAGGAACAGCCATAACCATTTACTCTTTTGTTTCATATCAACTCATCCACCCTTCATATAAGTAATTTTTCATAGATCAACGTATGAAGCTTTTCACGAATACCTCTCATATTTGTATTCCTTCCATAATGAACCGCATTCGTCAGGAAAATAACAAATGCCTTTTGAATAGGGTCCATCCAAATACTTGTGCCTGTAAAGCCTGTATGACCAAATGAGCCCTTGTTCCACCTCCTAGCAAAACAAGAAGATGAGTAATCTTCATTCCATACTTCAAACCCAAGTCCCCTATTCCTGAAAGTCTTCGTATGGGCGAGTTTTAACCACTCATAAGGAAGAACCTCTTGTTGCGTCATGCCTAACCAAATTTTTGCATAACTCGCTAAGTCCTCTGCACATGAAAATAGACCTGCACTACCAGCAATTCCTTCTAACAATAGAGATTTTTCATCATGAACAATCCCTTGTATAAATTTTCCATTCACCATTTCTGTGGATGCCGCTAACCCTCGTTTATGCTCTGGTAATTGAAAGCCAGTACTGTTCATTTCCCAAGGCTTCAATATTTCCTGATCAACAAAATTACTCAGCGACATTCCCGAAATTTTTTCGATAACCTTCCCTAATAAGATCATGCCTAGATCGCTATAGAGCACTTGTTCGTCTGGCTGATACACTACTTCACTTGTGAAAATCTCCTGCATTATGTCACGCTTATGGAATCTCTTCACTACGGGCACTAAGTCTGCTGGTAGCCCTGAACTATGCTGTAATAAATGTTGAATTGTAATATTCGGATATTTAAAATCTGGTAAATATGTTTGAACTGGATCTTTTACAGTCATTTGATGTCGACTCATCAGCAGTAAAATAGCTGGTAGTGTTGCAACTACTTTTGTTAATGACGCTAAATCAAACAGTGTATGGTTTAAAATCAGTTGTTTGCTGCCACCTTCGGCTCTATATGCTCCATAACTGCGAGTCAAAATTCTTCTATGTTGCTGTTGAACAATCAGTACTGCGCCTGGAATTTCTTTTTCTCTCACTAAATCATTTATATAGGCATCTACCAAATGAACACCCCACAACCTAAAATAACTAAATTTTCTGTAAATTAGTATTATCATATAAAATAAAATGATAAAAAATTACACCAATCCTAAAATTTTTTTTCACAAAAAAAACTCCCCACCAAGTAAATGCCTTACCTGATAGGGAGTTTCTTCATTATTTAGTTGGTTTTTTTAAATCCATTGAAGCTGCTGCACTTTCAATTTTTACGCGTTTTAAGAAGAAGGCAAGCACTATTGCTACCACTGTTATACCAGCCGCAATTAAGAAAGAATGCGTAATACCATCTAATAAGGCATTTTGCATAATTTGATCTTGCATTTGTTGCATTTGCTCTGGTGTAGGTGCTGCACCTGCTTGTGCTGCATTTGCTTTCGCTTCTACAATTAATTCTTCTGCTTTTGCTTTTGTACGGTTATTCATAAATGTAACTAAAATCGCACTACCGATTGCTCCAGATACTTGCTGTAATGTGTTATTAATAGCAGTACCATGTGGATTCATAACTTGCGGAATTTGATTTAAACCGTTTGTCATAATAGGCATCATAACCATGGACATACCGAACATGCGGATTGTGTACATTGATACGATATATGTGTAGCTTGAATCAATCTCTAATTTCGCTAAACCGAATGTCGCGATTGTCGTAATAGTCAATCCAATAATAGCTAATATACGTGGACCAAATTTATCGAAAAGTTTACCAGTTATCGGTGACATGATCCCCATTGCCAGAGCACCTGGAAGCATCATTAAACCCGCTTCGAATGGTTCAATACCACGAATAGATTGCACATATGCTGGTGTTAAAATCATCCCTGAGAACATTGCAATAGAGACAATAACGGAGATGCCAGACCCTAATGCAAACATTGGGTATTTATAAATACGTAATTCCAATAATGGTTGATCCATTTTTAATTGTTTAATAATGAAAATAATTAAGGCAATAAAGCCAACTGAAATTGTGCCATATACCCATGGGCTGGACCAGCCTTTATCTCCTGCTGTACTGAAGCCGTATAAAATACCTCCGAATGCAACTGTTGATAAAAGTACTGATAGGAAATCTAAGTGAACTTCACGTGTCTCCATCACGTTTCTTAATTTCCAAACACCAAATAATAAACTAATAAGCGCGAACGGAATAATCATTTGGAAGAGCATACGCCAATCATGATGCTCGACAATATAACCAGATAATGTAGGTCCTATTGCTGGTGCCATAATCATAACTAAACCAAAGATCCCCATTGCTGCCCCACGCTTCTCTTTCGGGAAGCTTGTTAACATAACATTCATTAAAAGTGGTGACATACTGGAAGCTCCGGCTGCTTGCACCATACGACCTGCTAACAGCATACCAAAATTAGGTGCGAAACCTGCCATAATTGTACCGATAGTAAAGACGGACATCGCTGTAATAAATAGATGTCTATTTTTAAAGCGAGTCACAAAAAATGCTGAAGCAGGAACTAAAATACCGCTTACCAGCATATAACCTGTTGCGAGCCATTGTACTTTTGAATATGTGATCCCAAAATCTTTCATAATAGTTGGTAATGCCACATTCAACAATGTGTTGTTAAGAAAAGCAACAAAAGCACCCACAAATAAAATAGCAATCATGCCATAAGGGGGCTTCTTCATTGTCTGCTCACTATTCATTTATATCCCTCAATTCTTTCTTGTGTTTTACGATAAAACTTATTTTATACTCGTAGTCTACTTTTTTCAACAAATAAGTTTATATTTTTTATAAACGTTGATATATAGGCGTTTAAAGTGTAGAATAAGAGTATAATAATATAAAAAAGGTGAGGTCATGAACAAAAGAAAAAGACAAATTATTACAGCTGCACGTGCACTTTTTATCGAAAAGGGATTCCTAGATACATCGATTAACGACATCATCAATGATGCAAAAATCTCGAAAGGGACATTTTACAATCATTTTTCTTCAAAGAACGAATGCTTAATCGCGATTTTAGATGAAGGGCGCGAAGAAGCAAGTAATCGTCGTCATGAACTTATTTATGGGAAAGATCCTACAGATTTAGAAGTATTGACACAACAGGTCGCTGTTCTCATGTATGTCAATCGTGAGCATAATTTAATTCAAATTTTTGAGTCCATCTTCCATTCAAGAGATAAAGAACTGAAAAAGATCATTATTAACTACCATTTACAGGAATTAGAATGGTTAGCTAACCGACTAGTTCAAGTCTTTGGTGAAGAAATTAGCCCTATTAGCTATGAATGTGCTGTGCAAACACTTGGAATGATCAACCTCACATTGCGTGCAGTCTTTATTGCTGATTATAAATATATCAATCGAGAAGCCATTGTACGTGTAGCATTGCGCAATATTAGCGTTATTATACCCACTATGCTTGAATCGAAAGAAATCATTGTTAGTGTTGAAATGATTAATACCATTCAAAATGTAGTAAACTTTAAAACCGTTACAAAAGAAATGGTTATCGATCAATTACATGGCTTTACAAAGGGATTAACGAACAATGAAACAGCGGAAGGCTTGGAGTATGCTGAATTTTTATTAGAGGAGCTCCAGCGCGAAAATCCAAAGCTATTTATCATCGAATCGCTCCTTACACCATTCCGTAAAGCATTCGTTGGAACTGAACATGTCGCTGAAGCCCGCGACATCGCCAATAGCTTATGGCGCTATGTTAAAATTGAGCAGCCCGCTGAGCGCTGTACTAAAAATAGATAATCAGAACCACCAGTCTAACTGGTGGTTTGCTCTGCGCGTGAAACGCTGGGGTACTGGCCCATGTCTAAAGACACACTGAAAGGTCCGCCAACCGCAC
>NZ_KQ465147.1 GCF_001308875.1 Lysinibacillus sp. ZYM-1
TTCTTGAACCACCATTAATTTAAATTCTTCATTATATTTAGTCATAAAAAATCACCCCAAATGTTATTTTCTCACTCTAACTTTTGGGGTGCAGTACCGGAAAGCGCCCGATTGTGGAAGATTAAATTATTCAATAAGAGAAATAAATTATCTAAGAAAAAGATGGGATTCTGTGAAATCCCATCTTGAAGTAAAGCACCCCATTAGTTGAAGAATGCCCTAATGATTTTCATCTTAATTTAATTATTAAATTGAGTTAGCTATTAGAACAAATGTTTCAGGTGTTACTTCGTTGGCTACTTTATTATAAATTCCAAGCATATACTGCAAATTATTTTTTTCAAAGACAAAAAAGTTAAATAGTTGATGTTCAAAATAAATGGCTTTTGCACCATCTTGAAGTGTATACTCTTTACCATTTAAGTTCAGTTTATCTTTGAAGTCCAATTTGTTTTCTAAAGGACGAATATCAATTTTATAAATATTATTACTTATATCTTTGTTAACAAACCTAATTTCCAGAGAATCATTCAAATTATAGTTCTTATCTTCAAAGAATATTCCATATTGATGTGTGAAAGAAATAGAAGGTAACGTTTCGGGTAGCTTTACATCACATTTAAAATGATTTTCAAATTCCTTAATAGCAACTTCTACAGATTTATATCCAGCTTCAGTGAACTTTTCCTCAAAAGATGGAGGGGTGTCATTCGAAATTGCATTTACTGTTCCAAAACACAACACACAAATTAATAGACTAAATAAAACCATTAGAAGAGTAATACGTTTATCCAATTTCATCATCCTAATTCCTATTAAGGTGTAGTATGTCCTGTTCATTTTTTCCTTCTTCTATGCTGCTCCGTTAGTTTAAGCACATTTATTCACAATAGATTATTTTTTATATACAGGATTCCTGTCTATAAAATCATCTATTTCCTCCTTCAAGGTATAAACTTGAGTGAAGTAAAGATGACCTACCAAAATACCTTTAGATTTCCATTTATCCATTTCATTATAATGAAAAGTTACAAAATACTCATACAATTTTTCCCTTCCAATTCCTTGTTTTTCAGCCATCTCTGCAATAGAAAGACCTTTTTTCCAATATTCGTCATACTCTTTAGCAGTTAACCCTAATAGTCTATAAATTTCATCATATTTATATTGAAATTGGTAAACCACTTCACCTTCACTTGTAGCTATATCATCTAAATGTTCTGCTTGAGCAAATTGAGGGAAATTTAGACATATAGAAATTAAAAACAAGGATAAAGCTGTTTTTAAAAGGAGCTTCAAAATAACACCTCCTTCATTTTTTATTTTAACTTGTTTTATTATGTGGGCATTTCAAAATTTTATGCAGTTCACCAAACACAGAAATAGTTAGGTTGATTAACAAAACCTTCCCCGTTGACTTATTTTAGAAGTGTTATTCAATTAAACAGCGCTTTACTTTAATAAGTCTAAAAGTCATTGTGGTAAATTCAAGTGCTTACAAGGAATACTTAGCTAATTGTTCACCCCAAGATGATAATTCAGTCTCAATAAATCCTGCTTTTTTATATACAAATTTTGCTGTAAGATTTTCAGGATCATATCCAATCATTATTAAAGGAATGTTTGCATTATTATTTCGTCTTATCTCTTCAATAACCAGATATATAGCTTGTTTACCTATACCTTTACCTTGAAATTCTTCATCAATCATAAGTCTATAAATCCAATAGTTATTATCATCAGGATCTATTCCAAACATAGTAAATCCTATCATTTTATTATCAAGATAAATACCTTTTGCATAGAAATTATCAAGAAATTGAACTTCTGCGATAGAATAAAGGTTGGATGCAATAAATGTTTGTTGTTCTTCTTTAACAGTTAATCTAATTGCTTCTTCCCAATTACTTTTGTCAATAGGCTTTAAATAAATTTTCTTCAATCTGATACTCTCCCTTTGAAGGGGAACCACGTAGTTTATGGGCTATTGAAACGTTATCCCCTTGTTTTTTCGCCCAATCAAGTATAAATAATTTTTCATCGACAACGCCTCCTTAAAAGTACAATTAAAATCAAATTATTATATTTACACCTCACAAACCCATATTTTACAACAGATTTAAGTTTGGTTTTTATAAAATCATTTTCTACCTTTGATCTTCCATATTTGCGCCCGATTGTTGAATAGCTTAGGTAAAAATTATTTCTTTTCTTTGTCAGTCCATAAAACTTTGTATATAAATGCTAGTTCAGCTTCTTCAATACCCTGGGGCAGTTCCCCAGTTGTGCCACTACCAGAACGCAGTTCGTTTTTAGTAGTGCCTAGCCATGCTGTTAAATAAATAGGTTTATTTTTTTCTAAAGTCATTTTTCCGTCGATTAGCAAACCGAAAGATGATGTTGTCATGTTATTTGAATAAAACGTTGTAGCAAGCCCAGAGGGTATACCATTTAAAAGTTTTAAAGAATGATCTTCGTCTCTATTATCAATTATTCCAAAAGAAATAAGGCTGTCATTATATTTTGTTTCGAATTCATCCCAAGTCTTTAGTAACTCCTCTTTAAACTTACCGTTTTCAAAAACTTCCACCGAAAATTGCAAATCATCATCTTCTTTTAAAGTGCCATTCAACTTGAAAAATTTAATTTGCTCTACACCTGTTTTACTAATTAATAAGGTTTCTTTTTCACTCATGCTGTAGGACTCAATGGTTAATTTCGAATTTGATGGAGATTTTTCTGCTTCTACTCCTTCACACCCTGTTAACAACAATGTGATAACTATAAACAAGCAGTAGCTTTTAAAATAACGCATATTAGCTCCCCCCATTGATGAATGTTTCATTAAATTATTTCAAATTTTATCCATTTTTGCAATACGTATTACTCCAATAAATGGCCCTGCGAGCGCTGATCCTTGTTACAGAATCGCGCCCGATTGTTGAAGATCGTTATTGAACTAAAGCACCCTTAGGGGAATGGAACTACGGTATACTTTAGCCATCCGGTACGTTTTAATGTCCTTATATCTCTAAATTCTCCATCCTTTCCGACTACAAAAAGAATATTGTTTTCAGGATAATCTTCACCTAAATAAGTCACTGAATTTTGTTCGTAAGATACCACCTGTATATTTATAAAATACTTCCCTTCACACAACACTTTACTTTCTTTAAAATCGTTTAAAATATCAATGGCTTTCGGGATTGTATTGTTATTTTCGTAAACATTGAACTTATAATGAAAATTAATAACTGACTCATTGTTCAAAGGATACAACGATTCATTTTCATCGCTTGTTAGTGATGGTAATAATGAATTGGTGTCTATTTTTTCTTTCTTTCTAAGGTCATCAATTAGCCTTTTTTTTTGACCTTTTTCAATATTAAAATCAAGATTATAATTTTTTGAAGGTTCATCCATTAAATGGTATTTTTTGATAATCTGATTGGACGCCTCGATAAGTTCGGGATGTTGTTGAATATATGCTTCTTTAAATAGTTGTAAATAAACATCGTCACTTTCGTTAGGAATAAATTGATTTGTTTCTCGATTAAAGGCTAATGTGAGATTTACATGATAAGGTTTATAGATTTCTACATAACCATACTTACTTTCACCACGCTCACCATCATTTTTAGCACTTAGTATGTTGTAGTTCTTTATTCCGTAGTTTTCCAAATGATTTTCAACATTTTCTTCTACATATTTTTTGGGGATTTCACAGCCCATTAACAAAAGCAGCAAAAAAGCAATTATAATAGCAAGATTTTTTTTGAACAATTTAAAATACATAACCAAAACCTTTCATCAATTTTGATATTATTTAATTTAACTCAATTCTTATAAATCCTTGTTTGCCTTTAAGTTCAAATGCATATTACTTTGTTTCAACCATATCAAAATACAAGTTATTTTAACAGATCCTTATTCCACTAAACTGCCAAGTTAGTTAAAGTATAACCTTCCCAAAGCGTGGTTTGGGGAGGTTTGTACTTAACGTTGTAAGCCTGTAAAAACTTCAATAAGTAATTATTTTTTATTTTTAAGTTCTAAAAGTATAGGTGCTATATTTAGTAAGATAGAAACAATTGTAAGAAACCATAACACCTTTTCCATAGTAGGTATAACATCGCCTAAAGCCGCCCAATCTTCAACTTTTACCCAATTAGATACAAGGCTATGTTCTGCACAGAGTGTCAATGCTGTAAATGATAACCCCATTGTCATCGCAAGTTTATAATCTTTACCTTTTGTATACATATAAAGATTTATAAATGTTGCTACTATCGCAATAAGACCTAATATTAACCACAAAATTATGTCTCCTCCCTTTTCAATATAGACGTAAATTGTAGTTATATGGTTTCTAAACCATTGTTAGGTAACACCTCGTGAAAGAATGTTATTCAATAATATGGCCCTTTAATTAAAAATGCGCATCTCTTTATTAAAGAAGGTACTGCACCTCAAAAGTTAGAGTGAAAAAATAACTTTTGGGGTGCAGTACCGAATCGCGCCTGATTGTTAGTAACAATGAATCATTAATTAAAAGAACTCATATAACCCTTTTACAAAATAATCGTAAACATTATCATCAATTATTTTCCCCCCGTACCCTTCAAAGAAAATTTGTTTATCTATTTCATTCTCAAAGGCATTGGGTTTAGGGCGAATAGCTAATGATACGTCATATCTCGGGTCTCCGTAAGCTCCACCACCCCAATCTATTACGCCTGTAATTAATCCGTTGGAGACTAAAACATTATCAATCGTAAAATCTCCGTGTATGAGCGTTTGGTTATATACTTTCGGTTTAATGGATTTAATTTTTTTCAATAAATCTTCAGTTCCATCCACATTGTATTTTTTCAAATTTAGTTCTGGCTGATATAACATTTGATCTAGCCAAGGTCTTTCACCTATAAGTTCATTAGGGCAAGGGGTTGAATGGATTTGCCACAATAGATTACCAAAGTTAAATATTATTTCTTGTCGTTTTTCCTTACCTTTTTCGTTAAGTAAAGCTGTTCTTAGAGTTTCCCCCTCTATAAACTCAATAAGAGCCCAGGATTCCTTCTGTGAATTTTGTTCAACGAATTTCTTAACCTTCGGAATAGGTAATTTTGTTTCATGAGTCAAACAGTTTATAACTTTTACTTCTCGATTTAGCAAAGAACAATTTAATTTTCCCTTTGTCCGCTTGAGCGCATAAAATCCTTGATTATTTTCAATCAATCCAACATTCGAACTATAACCTTGTCGAGGAAATCTCAAAGAATTAATCTTGCTTAGATATTCTTGTATTTCACTTGGAATTTCTTCGATTTGAATTGGTAGCAATTGAGTACACCCCATCTAGTAAATGATTGTAGTATTCCTTATCTACATATAAATTTTAAACTAACCTGCTTCGTAGTTTAAGTACATTAATTTACACTATAACCTAAATTTCAACATTTTTACCTGAATTTCTTTAACGATGTTATTCAACAAACTGGCCCTTAAATGAAGAAAGACGCATTCCGTAATTGATCTGCACCCCAAATATTAGACACGACTCTAACATTTGGAGGTGCAGATCAATTACGGAAAAGCGCCCGATTGTGGAAAATTATAAGCATAATTTTTGTTAAACTAAAGCCCCCGTTAGCCATCCATGTAGCGCAAAATCGGCGCTACATCACAGAGAATGAAAATGTGAAAATCGGGTATAGGATACTACGGCTGGGAGAGAAAGGTCGATGAACTATGGTGCCATAGAGCCCATCCGTTAGTCTGACTCCAACGACCACGGTGCATCACAGAATGTCGCTCCCTTACGGGAAGCACTCATGGAAGATTAATCCTACTCTGGTTGTTGCACCAGCCTCCAACTTCACAATTTACAATATAAAACATTTTTTCATTACATCCCAATTTTATTGATAACGCTTTCCAAACGTGGTACTTTTATATAAAGGAGGTAATTATATGAGATATTTATTTGGATTCATTTTTTTATTAATAGGTATTTGGCAGCTAATAATAACCTGGCGAACATTCACAGGTCTCAAGAAAGACGGAGATAAAAGTACTTCTCCTTTTATTATGCTAGGCCTGTGGAATAGTTTAGTATTTGCCATAATTTTTATTGCTGTTTCACTCGGATGTTTCTTCATCAAATTTTAAATATTTCTATTTAAAATTTATTTGGTTTGTTCATTACTTTACAAGAATGTGATAAGCCAATCTCGTTTTTGAGTCGTCTTAAGCAGTATATTAAGTATCGAACCAATACACATACAAACTAAAAATCCAAACAAAGCATAAATGAGTGATTCTATAAAATACCTCCAAACTTCTATTATGTAATATTTAACTATAAATTCTTATTCAACTAAACTGCCTCGTTAGTTCAATAAGAAAAAAGAGCTACCCAAGCAGCTCAATTCATTTCAAGTAAAGCACCCCATAACCTGCACCGTTAGTTAAAGTGTCATTCTTCACAATCTGACCTATATGTTAACATAAATATCCAGATCTTTTAAAAGTGGTGTTCAATTATATGCCCTTTAATGGAAGAAGGCGCATTCCTTATTAAAGAAGGTACTGCACCCGATTGTTAAATAAGCAGCAAAAAGCTTGCTTGTAAGCAATCGTAATTTAATCATTACACTTTGTTCTATTTTCTAGTCAATACAATAACTTCAGAATTGCCGTTCCACTCTATTTTCGCTTCCATAATTTCATCATCTTTAATAATTACTGCACAACTTTCTTTATTTATGGGAGGTCCAGTGCATTCACTATTACCAGAATTAATATTGTCTTGATGATTGAATAGTTCTTCTTTGCTTGTTAATTCAAACCATTTACTTTTTAAGTTATATCCAAACATTTCTGGTGCAGCTTCTTCTCCAACATATTCAAATGAAAAATCAGCCCACTCTTTGGCTTCACTTATTTCAGTTTCGTACTTAACAACCCAGTTATTACTTGTTCCATAAAAATTATATTCTTTTTCATCTTGTGAACAGGCACTTAAGGTTAGTAATAAAAAAATAGATATAACACTTAAAAGCATATTTGATTTCATTGTTACACCTCCTAAATAATGTATATCCTAATATTACCATACGAGAAAAGTTTTATATAGTTGCTGTTTGAGTGAATTTTTTTGATAGTTGATAATACAAAAGTTACCAAAGTGTGGTGTAGGGACATACTGATTATAAGCAGCAAAAAACAAACACCTCATTTAATTGAATGAGGTGTTTTATTCCCTAATTTTCAGTTGGTAACATTTCATAAAAGATTGTTATTCAGTAATATGGCCCTTTAAAAGAAAAAGACGCGTTCCTAAATAAACGCGCCCGATTGTTGAACATCATTTTTATCTAACCATGCTTTTGTTCCTTTTCCTCTTCCTTTTTCCGACGCTTCTCTTCTTCTTTTTTAATTTTCTCTTCCTCTTTTTTAAGTTTCTCTTCTTCTTTTCTATGTTTCTCTTCTTCTTTTTTAAGTTTCTTTTCCTCTTTTTTGAGCTTCTCTTTATTTCCGCCATTATTAGGATGAATTATTACATTGTTGTTTTTAGGTGGCTCTTCTGCAGAATCAATTCCTTTTATATAAAGTTCATTTTTCACTCTGTAGACACTATCTGGTTGCTGAAAATTTGCTGTATCCGTTCCGATTGCTTCCATCATTGCTTTAAACATTAACTGTGAGATTTTCGTCGTATTTCCAGTCATATAGTTACCCTGTCCGTTTTGAGCGTAACCCGTCCAGACAGCCATAGTGTATTGAGGAGTATACCCTGCAAACCAGCTATCATTTGTAGCAGAATTTGGGTATCCATATTTAGCTCGAGTTTTTTCATCAAAATTGGTTGTACCTGTTTTCCCGGCAACATCCAGTCTGGGAACATTTGCAGTTGTTCCTGTACCAGCATTTACGACTGTACGTAACATATCAGTTACCATATAGGCAGTGTAATCTTGCATAACACGTTTTGTTTTCTCTGCAAAATTAACGACTGCGCCATCCGCTAAAACAACCTTTTGGACAAATTGCGGTTTATTGTATGATCCGTTGTTTCCAAAAGCACTGTAGCCCCCTGCCATATCTAAAGGACTGACAGTATTGCTGCCTATCGAGTAGGATTCATATACTTCATTACTTTTAAACGTAATGCCAAGTTGTTCTGCAAAATTCTTTGCCTTATCCATCCCAACTTCTCTCAATGTGAGCAGTGCCGGGATATTGTATGAATTTTGCAGTGCCGTCCGCATAGTCAGCGTTCCATGATATTGATGATCCCAGTTGGAGATGGGTTCCCCCGTTGAATAAGTTGTCTTATGGTCGTTAATCAAATGAGCAGTGGACCATTTTAAGTTTTCAATCGCCGGTCCATAATCAAAAATAGGCTTAAAGATAGATCCTGGTTGACGTTTGATATCTACAGCAAAGTTGTGACCTAAAAATTGGGCTTTATAGTCATTTCGACCACTCCCGATTGCCCTGACTTCACCCGTCATGGTATCTAATAAAACGAAGGCTCCCTGAAAATTATCATCCGGATAGGCAATGATTTCACTGGTATTCATCATTTTCTCAGCAAAGTCCTGTGCTTTTGGATCCAGGGTTGTATAAATCGACAATCCGTCTTCGCTAATGTCCACATCCTTCAGCTTTCCCTTTACTTCTTTCACAGCTGCATCCAAAAATGCTTCATAAGGCATACTTTGCTGCTTATTTTTTGCTACAAGTCCCTCTGCTACAGGAACTTTTTCTGCTTCCTTCATTTGTTTTTCCGTAATATAGCCATCTCGAAGCATCGAGCTTAATACGATATGACGGCGCTTCGTGGCTGCTTCTTCGTTTTCAGGTATGGTTGGATCATAATTGTTCGGACTCTGTGTCAGTCCGGCTATCATCGCCGCCTGCGCAAGCGTCATTTTTTCCAAATCATCTGACTCAATTCCGTAATAATTCTTTGCTGCGGTAGCCACTCCGTAAGAGCGGTTTCCAAGGTAGATTTTATTTAAATACATCATTAAAATGTCTTGCTTAGAATATTTTTTTTCCAACTGATATGCTAAGTCCCATTCTTGCACTTTGCGTTTCAGTGTTTTCTCTGGAGACAAGAAAGAATTTTTAATGACTTGCTGTGTAATCGTACTACCTCCCTGAGATCCGAAATCTCCTGTTACGTTTACGAAAATAGCCTTGGCTGTCCGTTTGAGGTCGATCCCAAAATGTTCGTAAAAATGGGAATCCTCGGTGGCAATAAAGGCATTTTCCAACACTTTTGGCACTTGGTCGTACGTAATTTTTGTCCGTTTTTCCTTCCCATATTCATAAAGGAAGTTTCCGTCTTTATCATAAAATTTAGTAGAAAGCGGATCCATTAGCTTAGCAGAATCTAAGGTAGGTGTACCCTTCATTATTGAAGCAATCATAATGGCTCCTACTCCTGTTGCAACAAGTCCGACTGTCAAGCAGACAATGACCATTTTTTTAAACAACGATCCCTTTTTCAGTATACCGATACTTCTATGTTTATTTTTGTTTGTTTTTTTCGCTTTTTTTCGTTCCTTACGAGTTTGATACCCTTCTTCTGACATTCCTATTCTCTCCCATTTAAATACAATTACAGTTAATATAAGCGCAACAGCCTGTGCCGATATAATTTTTTGAGTGCCTAACATTATTAATGCCCTCATAACAATACCTAACAATTAATTCTATCATCTGGTACTAATAGTTGATACTATATTTTTTTACTAATCTATCCAAATAACACCTTTATTACTAAAAAAAAGAACAAATTCCACAATCAGAAATTCGTTCTTTTTCTTTACACTAATTCCAACCTCGCTACTGCCTCGCAATGTGTGGAGTTTATGAACAAATTGGTGCTGGTGAAATGGTCTGGTTCCTATTAAGTGTTTTTAATCATTTTAGGTAACCTTTAATAAAAGAATGTTATTCAATAATATGGCCCTTTTCATGAAGAAAGACGCTTTACTAATTTTCAGAAAAGCGCCCGATTGTTGAAGATTGGTTTTCAACTAAAGCCCCCCTTTACTTTAAGTACAAAAATTCTTAAGTGAATAAAATTTACACAAATAACCATTTTTAGTTTAGATTTTCCTCCTTTAAATTGTCTATTCTAACCATTTCTGAAATCCCTGTCTTAATAATAATTATGTTTTTTGGCATTAAGTCTTCTATATCTTCTATTTGCTACTCCGAAAAAATTAGGTAACTAACAATGTAAAGCAGCAAAGAGTTATTCTAGTCATTAACACAATCAGGAAAACTTAGTAAAAGATGTTTACAAACAACTTAAAGATGGATATACTTACAAAGTAAACAAAAAATTCTTAGGGAGGTCGAATGAAATGATCGTTATCGTTAAATTGATGTCATTGGTAGTTACAACTTCAGTAAAAATCACACATTCGACCAGATCGGAATGGATGGCTTAAGTTTTTTTGTAATAAGCATACCCATACCGCAGGGAGAAGTGTGCCCCTGCGGTATTTTTGTGTCTTTTTTCACCGTAGATGAGTATCTCTGCGGTTTTTTTATTTTTCATGGTAATTTAAGGAGGTGATAATAAATGATGTTAAACATTTTTGCTCTCACGATAACTATTACAAAACGTGAGATTTCTCTTGAGAAAGCACTTCATAATGAAAATGCGAAAAAAATCTTTGAAGAGAACCGAAGAAAAGTAGATAATTATATTCGTATTCGTCAATATTAATTTTGTTAATTAAAAAAAATGAAAGGTGGGAATTGAAATGATTTATATGATCAAAAGGCGTCATGAAGTTTTATGGGTGGAGAAAGACACAACCACCAGATAAAGTAATATAAAGTGACAATATAGCTATTTAATTTTATAATCTCAGAGTAAAGCTAACCCGTTCTAATCTAGGACGGGTTGCTTCAGAAGATATTTTGCACTTTTTTAAGCGATATTTTACACATACAACTTGATGTAGTTTAAGAAAATGCGGAATTACAATGTTAGGGAAATTCTAATTCTAAAAAGCGTAATTCCTCTATACTAAAATCGAATTTGGCAATTTTTATCTTAATCCCACTATTCTTCCCTGTCAGCCATCCATGTAGCGCAAAAACAGCGCCCTTTAATGGAATAACTTATATTTATCTTCGTTCCACATTTATAGAACAAAAATTAGCATTTGATCTACTTTTAATGACATGCAATTAAAAAATCCAAAATTATATATCTTCAAAATAAAATCCATAAATGTGACCGCACCGCAACCATTCGTCACCCCATAAAAATTGATGCACGTGGTTTAGCTTTATAATAAAAATTGTTCAAAATAATACCTAATAGCGTTGATAAACAGGCAAAAAGAAAGAGCATGTTTTAAAAAAAGATTAATCAAAACATGCTCATTATATATTTTATGGAATCTTTCTTTTATAAAAAAGTTTGATAATTTCTATAATATTTCCTCCGTTAATAAGTGCTTTAATGGAGGAATAAACCAGTAAATCCCACAGCCAAATCCATGGATTGGGATCCTTTAACTGATAGAAAACCTGTTTAATTTTGACTCAGTTCCAAGTATGGCAGTATTAAGCTCATTCCCCCGGCTATCTTGTCCCCTTCTGAAATAGAGACTGCGTAAAAAATTCTTGCTGTTCACACGAGCAATCACCTGACTGCGACTTCTCGGCAAATTGCAGCATTGCGCTAAGCAGCTAATCCAATCAGCAATTTCTTGATGTGGAAGTAACTCTTTGTCAATCATCGTATCCACGATATTGACCAACCGCTCATCATCCTCATCACTAAAAATATGTATTCCATTATGTAGCATGCCAGAAATAGCGACAAGAACCTCACGTAGCATTGCAACGCTGCTCTCCTCGCACTGGACCAACTCAACAAAAACATCTGCACCGTGAGATGCGCCGTGAGCCCAGCCTCCTACTGAAAGGTAACCCCGCAGATCCTTCTCCTCATTGTAATAACGGAGCATTGCTTGCATTAATTGCTCAATTTCTTCTTGATTTAAAAATGGATTCTGTCTGTGGTGTTGTATAATCAAAGCGATAGGCAAGGCAGAAAACGTCCTTGTAAAAACTGACTGATCATCCTCGCTGCCAATATTATAGAACAAATGGTTCTCATCAATCAGAACAGTTAAGAGACTACGCAACTCCTCTTCACTGAACCTATTCTCTTCCTTAATCCACATATAAAACATCGGATAAATCAAGTTATCCCGCAATTCTGGCTGAGGATCGCCGATATATTGAAGTAACAAAGGTAAGAAATCTTGATGCTGCTCACCTTCGCCTAACTGATACTCATTTTCCTCAATTCTTTGCAAATCCTCCATAAGTTTCAACCTTATATCGCTCACTTTCCCATCCCCTTTAACATTAATAAAATCTCTTCTATTACAATATTAGGCTCATCATGATGTATATAATGTCCACTACGACTAGCAATCCGGAACTTACTTGACGTTGACAGCCATTGGAATTCTGCTTGTAGACTTTGTTCAATTCCTAATATTTCTTGAGAGGGCCATCCATCTTCATTATTATCGGGTAAACCTCTTGTAATAATTGAGAGAGGGATGTCACTTTGTTTTGAATAATAAACAATTTGCTTATAACTCTGTATTTTATCAATTTTCTCACTATTCAACATAGGATTCTCGAAATATTCCCTATTTCCTGCAAGTAGATTTTCTGGTAGAACCTTTTCATAGGCAAGTTCTTTATATTCCGGTGCAGCGTCAACCAAAACCATACCACAGATGTCCAGCGGATAAAGACTGGTATACAATCTGGCGACCAATCCACCAAAGGAATGGCCTACTAATATATAAGGCTTCTCCACGTCAAGCGCTTGCACCAATTCGGAGAGCTCCTCAACAAGATCACAGCAAGTTCGCGGGACAGCTACATCTTGACTCCTGCCAATACCCGCCCTGTCATAGGACAAGGTTGACGTTTCATCCGATATTCGGTCTTGGACCTTTTTCCATGTTTCATGGCTATCGCCTAACCCTGCAATAAAGATTACGCTGGGTGTATTTTTACGATATTTATTGAACAGTATACGCCTATCATAAAAATTGATTATCTTTTTATATTTTATAGTCACTTTTAATCTCCTAATTAAATTATAAGCTTTACATTATTATTTCTACAATAAAAAAAGGGCAGTTTATGCAACTCAGTAATAATATGCCAAAGTTCTCCGTTAGTTAAAGTGAGAAACTTCACAATCTTACTCTATATTTCAAAAATAATATCCAATTTATTGAAAACGTTCCTCAACAGTCTGGCCCTTTAATGGAAAAAGACGCATTCTTTATTAAAGAAGGTACTGCACCCGATAGCTGAAGATCGTTATGTAAGGTATGTGGATATCCACATATGCTAAAGAAAAGCACCGTATGTTGAAGAAGTATTCACCTTAAAAAATCAATTTCTCATTGGAATTCAAATTTTACAGGTCTTAAAAATAGATCTTCTAATGTATCTTTTGCATTTTTATTCTCGAATAAAATCTCATATAAAGCGTTAGTAATTGGAAGTTCAACGTCATATTGTTTGGATAATTCTCTCAATGCCTTTACCGTTTAAACACCTTCTGCTAATTTTTCAAACCTTTCACCTTGGACAAGTGCTTGACCAAATTTTCTGTTATGACTATGCATTGAGAACAATGTTGCCTCATAATCACCCAAATGACTTAATCCATATATTGTTAGGTCATTTCCTCCCATCGCTCTTAATAGGCGGGAAAGTTCTCTTGTACCTCTTGCCATAAGTGAACCTTTTAAACTGCTATAATTTAGTCCATCTAACATTCCTGCAGCTATACCCATAACATTTTTTGTAGCTGCTCCAATTTCATTTCCAATAAGATCTTGTCCATAGTAAAACCTAATTAAATCACTGTTGAGTTCCTGAACAATTTTCTTTGTGGTTTCAATATTTTCTGATCCTATAACCATGCAATTTGGGATATTATTAACGAAATCTTGTACATGTCCTGGTCCTACCCAAACTGCTACATCGATATTTTTTCCAACGGCTTCACCAAATACTTGTGAAAGCCTTTTTCCACTAGTAGCTTCTAATCCCTTCATACATAGTATGAAAGTTTTCCCTTGTATTTCATTTAATGAGTTTAATTGACATGCAAATGAACGTAATTCTTGGGCACTAATAGAAATGATAATAATCTCAGCAGATGAAACTGCTTTATATAATGAATTACTAAGTTCTATATCCTCTGGTAACGAAAGATAATCATTCTTTCTAGTTTCCTTTAGCCTAATGTAATTTCTTGAGTGTTCTCTTCCCCATAAAGTTACATTATGCCCAACCTTATTAACATACCAGGCTATAAAAGTACCCCAACGCCCACATCCTAGAACTGAAATATTCATAAATCTCACCTTTTCTGAATTCGTTTTCATTTAAATTTGTTCTTGTTTTGAGAATAGAATCGATGTTAAAAAGTGCGTTAATCTACATTTCATTAGCGCACTTTTATCTTATCATTAGTATAAAATTACATCCAAAAGTATTTCATATTCCAATTAATATTTAATTAAATGTGGTTAGCTCTTCAGAAATAGAATTTATAAAGTCTCTCTCAAACGTAATATAGTATTTGCCTTCGGTATCACTTATTATCTCCGTATCCGGTATCATTCCATCACGTAAAGATACCGATTTTATAGAATTAATTTCTATTGGATTCTCTAACCATTGATCCAGTGATGCATTGGCTTCTATTTGCGTAAACAGTTCTTTTACTTGTGCTGGTGGAACTTCGTTTTCTACCTTATTCATAACAGTTTTCATTAGATCTAATAGGGTTTCTTCATCTAAGCTGCTTCCCTCTTCCACTGAAGCAGCCATCATTAATGCCACAACCTCTTCTCCACTCAAACGATGCGGTCCTTTTTCGAAGTCAAATGCTACCTGAGTTATCGCTCTTACACGATTATCTTCTTGCAAGTCGTAATCTACACCATTTACGGAATCAATTAGCGTTGAAATGGTTTCTAAGTCGATAACTGCATAATAATCAATTGGTATATCTAATAATTTTGAAACGGTTGTTCTTACATTTTCAGCGCCGCCAAAATTATAAGCAAATAACAATTTATCGTATAAAGTAGTCCCATCATTGTTATCTGCTACCGGCGCGTACGTATTATAAGGAAGTGATAAAACTTTCATCATCTTTTTATCTTTGCTATAAGTAAGTAAAAGGTTTAGATATATTCGATTATCCATCTCTTTTGACTTCACCGTAATTAACGTGGTTAAAAATCCAGCTTCCCCAGCTACTGGCTCACTTGCGACACTTGTGTTAGAGTTTTCATTGAAGTTTCCGATAAATGGGAGAAATAAAAATAGACACAAGCCTACCATTAATAAAGAAACTGTAAGTGGTGCGAATTTTTTTGAAAAAGTAACAAGAGATTTTTTTTGTATACTCTTCTTCTCCAGTTCACGAATTTGTTCAAATACTTCATTACGGTCCTCTTTCGTAAATTTTAATTCTTGTTTAGAGGTATTATAAAATTTATCTCTCAATCGTTTATCTTCCATTAAGTTCTGCCCCCTTTATCATCGACTCTAACCTTTGCTTTGCTCTTCTTAATCTCGTTTTCACTGTATTTACTGGAATATCCAAAATTTCAGCAATTTCCTCAATCTTTAACGAATCATAGTAGTATAGATAAACCACTTCCCGATATACTTTCGGAAGAGAAAAGATAGTATCTTTTATTTCTTCATTATTGTATTTATCGATAACTGTTTTTTCTGTTGATGGTAATATTGACTTTGCTGTTTCATTTATAAAACTTTTTACCTGTACCATTTTGTAATTCCAACTTTTTAAATAATCTTTACATTCATTAATTGTTATACGATAGAGCCATGTTTTTATTTGTGCGTCAAATCGAAACGAATCCAGGTTTTTGTAGCATTTGATAAACGTATTTTGAACCATATCCTTAGCAATCTCTGTATCTTTCACAAAAGAAAATGCCAACCGTACCAACTCATTACCATATTCAATCATCATTTTTTCTAATATGAAATCTTTTTCTTCTCTGTCCAATCTACGCCCCCCCTTTCCATCTACTTCAAATTCTGCTATTAGACGATTACCAAATCATAATAGGTTCAATTTCAAAAAAATAACAAAGATTCTCTTCTAATCGGCGTTTAACATTTAATTGGTTTATAAATTTCCTGAAAAAAAAGCATCCATACAACTAAAATACAAAGCCTGCATCTTAAATTACAAAGTAATCATAGATACAGACTTATTATTCAACATTATTCCTTATTCTACCAACCTACTACGTTCGTTTATGTAGAAAAAGGCTCTACTCCTTATTGAAGTAAAGCCCCCGTTAATTTAAGTAGAATACTTCACAAGCTCTAATTTTTCTCACGCAACTTATCATTTCCTTTTATTTTCTGCGTTTTAGCAAATACATAACCTGTTAATCCTAGTGATGCACTAATAACATAGCATTTATAATTATTTTTTTGTAAGTATTGTTCAAGTTCATTCGTATCATCGTACCAAATCGGCCAAGCATATAATTTATGTGATTCAAATTGATCTCTGTTCTCTACGAAAAATGTAATCAAATCTATTTCATCAATATCAAATAAAATACTTCCCGCCATTACATGATCGAAATAATGTGCTAAGTAATTCTCAAATGTAACAGTTACCATTTCATCTGCCGCAGTTTCGATGTCTAATAGCAGTTTATTTTCTAGAAAATTTACTGAGTATCCAACTAACACACCATCATGAATAGATATTGTCATCCATATCCTCCTTAAAACTGTTGCGTTGTGTTACTATCGAATAAATAATCCATTTTCTTCAATGATTTCTTTGCACTTCATAAAACCTATTGACGTCTTAGAGTAAATAGGAAAAGATAAATCCCAATTCCCCATTATTACTGTATCAAGTGATGGAAAGAAAATATCAACAAATTACAGTTCATTTACTGAAAGATTTGTTAAAAAAGTAAGGGCTTCCTCATCACCTATTTTATAAATCCCCTTTTTATTGGAGAACAATTTACGAAAGAGGTTAGCCTCGCCTCGATTTAGGCAATTTAAAACATATTTAAGTCCTGGTTTATCCAAGCCTTTATTAAGATGTACATAAACTTCATTCTCTGCCAAATGAAAAAGGCTAATAAATGTACTAATAAATTTTGCGCCGTATTTTAGATTATGGTTTCTGCCCAATAATCCGCTTGCCTCTTCTTCTGTTAAAACTCGATTAAATACATCCATAATACCAATATGATTGTATAACTTACTAGGTTCATCAATAAGATTTATATTAAATTTTTTAAACTTTGAATGCAGTTTATTAATCTCTTCGTCTGTTGCCAAAGTTAGCTTCATATTTTTACCCCGTAGTTTTTTTGTACTCACAATATTTTATCATCTTATCCAATTATTCTGCTTCGTTCGTTCAATAAAGAAAAAAAGAGCTGCAAATGCAACTCAATGTTCTTTAAGTAATGCAAATTAGTTCAAATACATTTCTTCACAATCTAATTAATTAACAAAGATCACCATGCTACTATAAGCATCCTACCTACTTAAGTATGGATTAACTAAATGCTTATTTACTTAATGTTATTTGAGTACAAAAACTTAAGGTCTACAATTTATTTCAAAAAAATTATTTCTTTAAAAACGTTTTAACCGCTTCATTGACAATTTCATGCTGTTCGATGGACAAGCCATGTCCCGCATTTGGTATCATTAGAGTTGTTAGATTTGGCATAAGTCTTTCAGCTCTTTCAAGCATTTTGGTTGGGTTATAGATAGTTTCGTGTTCGCCGACTAGTAAGAGTGTCTCAATGGTTAGATTTTGAAGTTCTTCATCTGCAAACACAGAAGGAACAATGCGTATGCATGGTACACAGTTCATGCCAGAAACGATAAATTGGCGGAACACGGTCTGTGCTCGCTCGTCCGGTTTAAAAGCTGGACTTACAAACCATTCTATTTCTTTCATAATACGAGTTTCTGATGGGAACACAATCGCCGGATAGACTTTGAAGAAAAACTTAGGGGTAATTTTGTGCATCCCAGATGCTGGCGCAAGTAGAATTAATTTCTCAATCTTTTCTGAATAATGAATAGCAAAATTCGTACAAAGCCAGCCTCCCATCGAATGTCCCATAAAAATAGCTTTTGACAGCCTCAGCGCCGACAGGACATCATCTAACCAGTTCACGGCATCCTGACGATTTTTAATGATTTCTGTCACATTTCCTTTGCCAACGTCCCCAATAGTATCCAAAGCATAAATACGGTACTTCTCAGCAAGCATTTCGATATTCGGATACCACATCGTTGCACTAAACGTCATTCCATGAATCAAAATAAGAGGCTCTGCATCCGCAGACCCCGCCACCACAATATGCGTCTCTCCAAAACGAGTAGGAATCATTAATTCCTCATATGGAACTTTCCACAGCTTCAACGCCTTGTCATATGCAGCGATAAAGGTTTCCATATCACCATTTTTCCTAAAGATTGATATATTTTTAGACATGTAGCAACACCTTGAATAGTTAGGTTAATTACGCTTGACTTTCCATGTTTACAAATTTATTCTCTAATCTTTTACTTAATTCCTACTTCGTTAATTTGATCCGTTAGCACAAGAAGCGTCTGCTCAATGAACAGTCGCCCTGTTAATTTAGTAACTCGCTTTACGCATCCTACTTTTTTAATTGTTTGGTATTTAAAAAAAATAATGTGCCCATTATAAATATGCCTAAACTAGCGAACATAGCAATCCCTGAATATTCATCATCAAATATTGTTGTGTTAACCAAAATAACTAGCATCATTAGTACAAGTGATACATATAAGCCTTTTGTGTAATTCATAAATTTTTCCTCCTAATTAAAACCTTAATAGCAGCCCTATTCTTTTACGATTAAGATTATTGAAGATATATCAATTTAACATTAGCACTAATTTCCTATATTTAGAACTAAAACAAGAATCGCCCTTACTTATTCAACTAAACTGTCCTGTTAGTATGAACTCGAAATTCAATTCAAAAAATGAACGGCCTTGGCTAACAGAAAATCATAAAAAGCGCAGTGAACGGGCGATACGAATAGGCAAAGAAATAATTGATCAATTAATAAAAAAAGAAATTCCTATCACTTATTCCAATGTAGTCAAAGGTCTAAAGAATTTTGTGAAACTTGTAGTCCTTAGTTGACTTTCAGTACCCGACTTTGTTAGCATTCGACATCAACTAAACTGCATCAGAACTTCTTCACAATCTCTACGTCCAATTTAATGATAGTCGCTTTACTTACTAAAGAAAACGCCCGATTGATGAATACTATTTGAGCAAGTACTACTCTTTTATAACAAATATGAATTAACGGATTCGAGCCTTATGGAAACCATCGAATATACTGATTGCCGCAGATAAAATAAATATGATTATAACGCCACTAACTATCCATATTTCAAATTGTTTAGTTGATATGGTAAATAATTTACTCATGTACGTTATAAATTCTTGGTTCATTAAATTTGGATTACTTACTATAACAATGAATACAACGGTTGCGAAAAGCTCAAGAGTAGCATTAAAGCTGGCCATTTTTTTCGTCCATTGTCCTTTAAGTAATTTGTAGAGTGCTAAACCAATTTCAAGAGCGATGACAACTATAACAATTGGCCAATAACGAAGTAAAACATCCTGATTTAAAGCTGGGATTACGAATTTGAGTCCATCACCACCGCCTTCATATATACCTACAAGGTGATTCGCATAAAAATAAAGTGTTACCCAAATTGCCGTCCACATTAAATAGCCAAATACTTCAAGCTTCGTAATCGCTTTTTTCTTAGGAATATAAATGATGTTTTTCAAATCTTCAGGGGTCCATTTTTGAAGGCTTGCTGATAATGGATGCTGATCTTTTCCTTTATCTATTCGTTCAATAATGACGAAAACGAGCGTTAGCCAAAAAAAGACGTGTATTCCTACTTCGATGATTCTCCATGCGCCTTCACCCATAATAGTGAGGACAGTATTAATAACCGCTTCCTCCCCACCAAAGCCAATAAAGGATTCGGCAATCATCGAGATCAACACAATAACAGCAGCAATTGGGAAAATCATTTTTAACAAAGAGATATAAACATCAAAATAGCGTGGGCCAATTAAATGCATTGGTTGATCTCGATAACCACTCGCTAATGCTGCTGGGTTCCCTAATTTTCCAAGAACATCCTTTACATCATCCTCACTGTAATCATCAGGCAGCATATCCCTAATGGTTGACCGTAACTCAAGTGCGATATCCTCTCGATTTTTTTCAGGCAACCTCCGTGTGACCTCTTGAATATAAATATCAGTCAGATTCATCTTTATTATCATCATCCCCTTTTAATAACGTATAGAGTTCTTTTGAATTATTAATCCATTCTCTTTTTAAATGCAAAAAGATTTCTAATCCATATTCGCTTAATACATAATACTTGCGCGGTCTACTCTCAGATGTTTCCCAACTGCTCGTCACTAACTCCTGTTTTTCTAAACGGCGAAGCAATGGATATAATGTACTTTGGTCTATATTAATGCCCGATTCCTCTAATAATTGAACAAGTGAATATCCATACTGGGGTGTTCGTAATTGACTTAAAACGGCTAATGTCAGTGTTCCTCTCCTAAGTTCTGTCGTTAATGAATTCAGTAAAGAACTCATTCAATCACCTCAATTCCACATACTGTATAACATACACTGTTTAACTTATACTATGCATCATACACTATTGCTGTTACAATAACAAACAAATATAAATACCCTTGTAAGAAATAAAATGACAATTATTTAAAAAAGTACATATACAATGTTTATATTATTTGTAAAAAAAACCGAGATAAAAAGCCCATTTCTCGGAGTCGTAGGAGAGAAATTGGGCTTTGACTAATACACAAAACTTGACTGATTGTTGCATAAGGAAAAGTCTTGCATATCCATTATCTCAAGGTGTAAATTTAATACCCTACAAATGCGCCAGATTGTGGAAGGTCATAAGCATATTTCTTGTTTAATTAAAACCCTCCGTTACTTCAATAAGTACATAGCAGCATTAGTTTTAACATAAAGAAAACCATGGAACTATCTAATTTAGAGTTCCATGGCTTCGATAAAATGTTTTAATTATTAAACTTTTGTATCCAAATTTCTATTTCAATTTTTATATCAGGCATACCAAGCTCAGCAATATATCCCTTCATTATTGCCGAATAGACGAATTCACTTCAAATCTAACCTATTTACAATGAATTCCCCAAAATTTCTTTACATACGTTATTCAAATAAATGGCCCTTTTCATGAAGAAAGAAAGATGCTTTTCTTATTTCGAAAGCGTGCGATTCTGGAATAAGCCTTCCCCAAATGGGCACTTTAACTCATTCTCGACTATTTTTTAAAATTCTCATCTACCAAAGGTTTTCCTTCTTGATCAACCATAACGGTTAATCCACTTCCGGCAGTAGTAAGATTTAACATGTATAGAACCCCCGTCTGATTATCACGAATAATCTTAAAAAATTCTAGCTTACCTTGAGTATAAATAATTTCAAAACGTTTGCTATCCATTAGCCCACTCTCCCTTAACCTGATAAATTGCTAAAGTGATTCATTAACTTAGTACAGTTCTTAATAGCTCCTTAATTTCAACATATATATGCCACCCTTTTTAAAGCTATTACTCAAGAATCTTGCCCTTTTCATAAAGAAAGACGCTTTCCTTAATTACGGAAAAGCGCCCGATTGCTGAATATGAAGGTGATTCCATTTTGCATTTTATTGTAATATAAACATATTTTTCTGGTGTAAAGTCCAATCTCACTTTTTATGTTATTTATTTTGGGACGATACCTAGCAATCTTCTACCCATTAGCCATATTGCAAGACCAGTTCCCCACAAGATCAGGGCAGAGCCAAAGCCCACTACAGACATAAATGCATTGATCTGATGTTCCCCTAGTGTGACTTTTGCGGGTACAAACAGCCATGTAATAATTGCAAGTAAACAAAGGAGTGTGCCTGTAAAATAATAGAGTCTGACTTGAAAAAGACGTGCCAGTGGGAGAAAATGAACACCGACAATAATAGCTATTATGACAGGTATAAGTTCAGGGTGATGAGTAGCGTTACTGATAGCAATCGTGATTGCTATCGCCAAACCCTCTGCCGCAAAAATAATGTTAAACCAAAACCTCGTACGCTTCCCATGCCTTAAGGCTGTTTTTGAAACCTGATTTGTCAATTCTCCCGATGCACGTATTAATGAAACTCCGCCGATGAACAGCACTATACCAATGGCAACGGCAGTAACTAACAATAATGGAGCTCCCCAGCCTTGCAATCCCATTATTCCTGTGTACGCCCACAGAGTACCAAAAAACGCCATGAAAAATACACCTGATGCAGTTCCACGTACTGCGGCACCTGGAATAGTACTTGATGTTTGTGTCACAAATAAAAACCTCCTTTCAACCTAAGTATGTGTTCATTACAACCGCATATCAGCCTCCATCAGTATGAGGTTTAGTTCATTCGAGAAAAAACCCTATATCCCTTTTTATAATTATATTCATGCAGGCAAATTTCTGAACTATTCTGCCCGGTTATCTCAATACACTTATTCAACTAAATGGCCCTTTTCATGAAGAAAGACGCTTTCCTTACTAAAGAAACTTTATGGAGTAACTAAGCTATGTTCACCGTTACCAAGCAATGGTGATTAAATCCGTTTCAACGAATTCTATTACAAATTTAGGTGATGGGCTAAATACATACTGTGGATAGACATCTTCTGCTGCTAGATCTATAATATTTTCAATAATCTTTGATAGCGGCATCTTTACCCACGGCCATGTACTAAAAGGTGGCAGGTCGTCTTGCAAGAAAAGATAAACTGAATTATCCGTGTATAGTTTTTTATCTTTAAAAAACGATGACACCTTATCCCTACTAACATTGTTTATCACGAACTTGTTATTCATTTTCTCTAAATCTAGACGTACCCACTCAATTATAGGGATGCTCTGTATAAGGTCCGTTTTCATTTTTTCCCTTTCCTTATCATCTAACAGCCTAATACCTTCTTTAGTTGAGAAAGGTTCTAACATCCAACCTAATCGCATCTGTATTTCATCATTTCTTTCTTTCTCTTTTTGCTTTTGTAAGAGCAGCTCTAATCTTGCTTTTCGTGCATTCATGTCCATTTTCCCCACCTCTTTTCTCCATCCCTCTCTAATATTAACTTACTTTTCCCTTTTTCCTGTTCAACTAGATGGCCCTTCCCCAAAGAAAAAGCACAATTCTTCTGCAGAATTGCGCCCGATTATGGAATATAGTTATTGAATCTTGCACCTATGCTTTAATGTGTTTTGTTTCATAAATTCCTATTTTTCTTACTTTCCATAGATCTAGAGTAACCAAAACATTCTCTAAATAGCTTCCTACCAATATATTGATGAAAATTATTGTATTTATTCCTGTAATATTCGTTCCAATAGCTAATCATTCTACTATAACTTTTGCAAAACAAATCAATATTTTCAAAACAAAATCTCTTAATTGGTTCTGTGTCTTGTTCTTTTAAAATATCATAAGTCATTTCTAGTATTTCAACTACATATTCATCACATATTTTTATGATATAAGGAATAGCCCAATCTTCATAATCCATTAAAAGCAATGAATTCAGATGTTTTTGGCGAACAAACCCATCACAACTTCTTGTGTATATGCAATGCAAAATCATTTTTTGTTGTACACTTAAATTGTCTATAAATTTATCTGAGTTATCCATGTTGTAAATACGATAAGGAAATTTAATCACGTTTTCAGCTTGAAAATATTCAATAGTCTCCTGCGATTCATCAAGAGTGACATGATTATAAGTCTGCTTAGGAATCAGTCCAATAACATTAGTCACATCATCCCTCAAATATTTTGGAAATCCATCTTGAAACACCCAATCACACCCCTACTTCGATAATTGCTACATTTGTGTTTTATAACTCTATATTTGTTTTTATTATGGGTCAAGACGTTAATAGCTTAGATTTCTTTCAGAGGAATCCTATTCTACCACGGCTTCTGTTATTTTCACATCTAGATTTTTAATCGCATGCACCGAATTATCCTGAATGATGCCTGTGTCTACAAAACCTAATGAAGCGTATAATTCTTTAGCTATGACATTATTTTTATGATAAAAGAGGCCTACATATTGTGATTCCCCATATGGGAGATTTTCAATATCTACCAACATTTTTTCAAAGGCAAGCTTGCCATATCCTTTCCCCTGATAACGCCTATCAATCATAAAATGCCAAATGAAATAGGCCTTCTTCCCGTAATAAACTTCATTTTGAAATGATTCATGATCCGTCGTATCATAAATATACATCAAAAATCCAATCATCGTATTATTCGCATAAATAGCTAATGGAGAAGCTGGTATACCGTCTGTGTTCAACATATGAGCGTCTGCGAAGCATCTAAGGTTAGTAGTTTCTAATATAAATTCTTTCTGGTTTTCTTCAACATCAAGCGCTATTACTTCATCTATGTTATCCCCGTCTATTTTTCGTAATTCAATCATCTTTTTATCTCCTCTCTAAGTCAAGCCACTTTCACACATGGCATAAGACATTCCAACTATCAATTTTATTATTCTCAAAATAGGGTACACAAAATATTCACCAATACTAACTCTTTTTCCCCTATGATTTCCGATTCTTGATCGGCAAAAAGGTCCTTGAATGCAAATAGAGCATTATATTAGAGAAATGGCCCGTTTGCGGAAGATTAAATTTAGTTTAATAACAAACCGTTTGTGTCAAGGAAAGAATGATCTTTTTCAATTCTCATTCTAAAATGGTTCATTATTCTTATCTGTTCTTCAGTTAACCTTTCTTTATTCCAGTACATATGCATTAAGCTATACTCAAAGACTTCTTTTAGTTTTACAAATAAAGGGAGTTTTTCTAACATTTCCTTTGGGAGATCGTTTTCCTCTTGGTATCCCTCGATGATTGCTTTTGTAATACCTCTTCCATATTCAATGATGTTCCCACCACCGACAAATGAATACTCTATCGCACTATATATGGGAACAGCTAAATCAAAGATATAAAAATTCTTCTCACAATCTTGAAAATCAACCATTGACAGTTTTAAATTACGATCTACCAATATATTTTCTAACCATAAGTCACCGTGTAACAATCCATAATTGGAATTGTCTTTTGGGATGTTTTTAATCTTTGTTAAAATTTCTTGTGCAACAGCTCTAATCAAAGTCTCTTCCTCAGGAATATATTTCAAGAAAGCATATTCCTCATTTTGATACCAATCATTGATATATCTAGTCGGATTTATCTCTTCAAATTTTCTAGAGAGGCGATGTAATTTACCAATTTGCCTGCCTAACTCTTTTAAAACATTTGCATTCCATTGATTTCTTGATAAGTGTTTACCAGCAGCAGATTCATAAAGAACAGTTAATACTTCCTTGTTATTAAAGGTTATCTTCTCTACCTCTCTACCATTTATTGAAACTATTACAGGTGATACACCTAGTCCTTCTTTATGTAGGAAGTTTGTATAGGTAACCTCTTCTAATTGTTCATCATAACCTTTGTAGTTTGTAATTCTTGCAAAGTATTCACCTTGTTTTGCGATACACCGAAACATTTCATTTGTTACTGCTTCAACTTTAATAAAATCCACTGCATATATTTCGTTGAGCAATTCTAGTATTTTTTGTTCCATAACAGTTATCTCCCGTCCAAATAAGTATATTATTTTTAACCAAGTTTTTTCTTAAAGGTTTAAGTTAATTAACTAGTTACAGATAATATGTAAATCATATCATAAATTATCCAATTTATGTTTGAACTCAATATTCCATTAAATGGCCCGTTAGTTGTATAAACAACAACTTTAATATTTTTAAAGACTTTATTGTTTTGTTTTATGGATGGATTACTAATCCAATTTCAACTGCTTTTTAATTGAATAAATAGTATTCCTAGCAAGACCTGTTTCTCAGTGAATATTCACTACTGATTCATTTTGTAATAATTGAACAACTATATTATAAATAAGCCGATCCTTTCCCATTGCATCAGCATGATATTTTCTCGGCTTCCCTTTGAAAGCTCCACGCTCTTTTGCAATAACGATACCTTCTCGCTGTGCCGTTTTAATTCGATTGCGTTCTTCCTCGACCATCCATGAGAGAAGTGTCAAAAACAGATCAGACACTAGTTAACCTACATCTTGATTCTCTATATTTTCGTGTATCAAGAATCGGCATATTTAAAACAACAATATCAATTTCACCTTCAGTTATTTGTTTCCACTCATTAAGAATTTCTTGTTTGTTACGGCCAAATCGACTTAAATCATGGACTACTAACACATCACCAAAACGCATTTTGAATCTCATTTCACGATAAACGGAACGAGCAAAATCTTTCTATGACTTTTTTCAGTATATATTTTTTCACATCCAAAAGCTTCAAGCTCCTTTAGTTGGACATCAATATTTTAATCAACAGAACTACCCCTCGCATAACCAAAAATCATTATGTATCGACTCCTTTACCTGAACAACTTATAATGAACAACTCAATACATTGTTATTACTACACTTTGTTGTCATTTTAGGAGGTAAAGTGCGCTTATTTTAAGTGTTATTTTGCACTATAAGTAAATATAAAAAACCCTAATTTCTCGCATTAAAATTGAGAAAATTGGGGTTTTATTGTTACTCCGGAAAAGCGC
>NZ_KQ465148.1 GCF_001308875.1 Lysinibacillus sp. ZYM-1
TTCAGAGCGCTATCAAGAAAAATTAAACGGCTTGAGCCCCTTGGAATTCAGGGCTCAAGCCGCGTAAAGCATTTTTATTATTTCCACTGTCTACTTGACGGGGAGCACTTCACAATTGGAGGTGCAGTTTTTTTAATGGCTAAATATACTGCAGAGGAAAAATTACAAGCAGCTTTACGATACTTAGAAGGCAAAGAAAGTTCACATGAAATTGCTAAATCGATCGGGACAGATAATAAGGCAATTCTTATTTGGGCTAAACAATATGAGTATAACGGTGTAAAAGCGTTTATAAAATCGTATACAAACTATACAGCACAGTTTAAACTAGACGTACTAAACTACATGATTGAACACGGTACGTCCTTAATAGAAACAGCAGCTATCTTTGGTATAGCAGCTCCATCGTCCATTATTCATTGGCGAAAACAGTTTGAAACAAAAGGATTCGATGCCCTTCAATCAAAGAAAAAGGGGCATCCATCCATGAAAAAAGAAACCAATAAACAACCACAACAAACACCAGTAGAAGGCTCACCGGAAGCACTTCAAGATCGTATCAAGCAGCTTGAAATGGAAAACGAGTATTTAAAAAAGTTGAACGCCTTAGTTCAAGCCAAGGAAACATCACCAAAGAAGACAAAGTAAAGGTCATCTATGAATTAAGGCATAAATACTTGGTGAAGGCACTTGTCGCATTCGCACAGATTCCACGTAGTACGTATTATGACTTAGTGAAGAAACTGAATCGTCCAGATCCAGATACCGACTTAAAGGCCGAAATTCAATCCATCTATAACGAACATGAAGGCCGTTACGGATACCGTCGCATTCGTGATGAACTCGCAAATCGTGGACGAAGAGTGAATCATAAGAAGGTACAACGTATCATGAAAACACTTAATTTAAAGTGCATAGTCAGAATGAAAAAGTATAAATCATATAAAGGGGCAGTCGGTAAAATCGCACCGAATATTTTAGACCGCAATTTTACAGCTGAAGCCCCTAATGAAAAGTGGGTAACAGATATTTCGGAGTTTAAATTGTTTGGTGAAAAACTCTATTTATCTCCTGTTCTAGACTTATTTAACGGAGAAATTATTACTTACACAATTGGTCATCGACCAACGTATTCACTTGTTTCAGAAATGTTGGAGAGAGCATTAGAGAAGTTACCAGAGGAACGCCAATTACTGATGCATTCCGATCAAGGCTGGCATTATCAAATGAAGCAATACCGTCACGCGCTTGCATCAAAAGGCATTGTGCAAAGTATGTCACGTAAAGGAAACTGTTATGACAACTCGGTGATGGAGAATTTCTTTGGGATTTTGAAATCGGAATTCCTTTATTTAAAGGAGTTTGAAAGTATTGAGCATTTTAAATTGGAGCTCGAAAACTATATAACGTATTACAACACGAAACGAATTAAGGCAAAATTAAAACTGAGTCCGGTACAATACCGAACTCAGTTTACCCAAGCTGCCTAAATGAAATAACCGTGTCTAACTTTTAGGGGTCACTTCATAACTCTAAAAGTCACCATAATTTGAGGTTCATTCCGTATATAGTATCTTAAGCTTTGATTAGTTCCAAAAAATCTTGCCAGTGATGTAACCTTGGTAATGTAACATGCTGATTATAGGATTGATTTTTTAAAATTACTTTTGTACGTATATTGTGAAGTGTCTCTAGCACTGCTGGTTTATCATCTACATAAACATCTAAATCAAGCTCTTTTATAATTGTTACCTTCTCAGCATCTTGCATTCCACAGAAAAAGTGGCCCTCTTTTATCGGAAAACCTTGCGCTTCCATCCATTCTTTTGTTTGTGCGCAAAATTGGTTCGGACGAGAGGTAATATAATAAATATCATGACCTTGTTGTGCTAAAGCTTGGAGCACTTTTAAAGCCCCTTCAAAAGAAGGACAGTTCGTAAAATAAATCTCCTCTAAAGAATTATTCCACATCGCTGCTCCCTCTGTATCTGTTAAACCAAATGGTTCATGAATTTCAACTCTTTCTAGTGTATGAAAAATTTCAAATGGAATATTTTTTCTAATTTTCTTATTGTAAATAGCAAAGGCATGAGCCCTTAAATCGATCAGTGTATCATCGATATCAAAACCAAATTTCATCAGGTGTTACTTCCTTTCATGATGCTCTATTAACAAAATGGGCGGAAAAAGTTTGTTCCCTCTCTACTTGTACGGCTAAAACATCTTCAATGGCTTGCTCTCGCATATGCTGAAACTTTTGAACATCAAAATTAGTAAGGGACTCTTTATCTAACAGGGATGCCAAACAATCAGCATCTTTTAAGGCACTGTTCAATCCAAACGCTCCTGTCGGTGTCATCGTATGAACCGCATCGCCTAATAGCACAAGGCCTTTCGTACCCCAACAGTTACTGTGACAGCTGAAAACATCTAACAACACAAAATCTTTCCAAGAGCGAATATGTTCATTTACTGTATCAGATAGTGCAGGAAATTGCGTGGTAAGTTGTTGGATAAATGGTGTAAATGCTTGTTTTCGAAGCTGTGGAAAACTACCCTGTTCGATATTCCATCCAATTTGGATAAAGCCGCCAACTTGCGTGAACAATGATAGTTGCTTATCTCCGATTAATGCCATTTTAATAGAGGGTTCCCAACCTGAAGGAGCAGGAATTTTAGCCCACAGTAAGTCAAAGCCATGTTTATGTTTTTGAACATTAATATGTGCTGCCTTTCGAATCGTAGAGTAGCGTCCGTCAGCACCGATAATTAATTGGCTATCGATCTTTATGGTTGTTCCATTGCTTATTGCGATTACTCCTCTGTAATGACCCGTTTCAGCCTCGATGAGCTCCGTTACCTTCGTATGTAGCAAGCAAGTAAAGTGAGAAAATGGCTGCGCTTTTTGTAAAATTCCTTTTAATAAATTGGCTTGTGGGACATGAATACCTAAATGACCAACAGAGTCATTAGGAAAAACAGTTTTAAAGGCATTCCCATCTGCGTAATATTCTAGCTTTTCCATACGTAATAAGCCGAGTGACTCAACTGCTTCGAAAAGTTGATGACTTTTTAAAACAGCCTCCCCTTCTTCATTTAAATGTTCGCCACGAAATGACTGACCAAGGGTTGCATTTCGCTCTATTAGGATTACAGATAGACCTTTTTTGACCAGTAAATAGGATAAAAGCGCTCCAGCTGGTCCAGCCCCCACTATACAAACGTCCGCTTGATAGTTCACATTTCTTCACCTTGCTTTGGATAAGCGACAATACGTAAATCCTCGCCTACCTTATCAAATGAAGTAAATTCAACATTCCAAGCCTCATTCATTAAAGAAGGGTTATGGCCAGCAAATGGCGTTAACGATAAATTCCCACCTAGAACCTTTGGCGCTATATAAATCACATATTTGTCGATGGCGCCTTGTTGTAAAAATGAAGCATTTATTTTACTTCCACCCTCTAGCAAAATATCTGTAATGCCCTGTTCATAAAGATTTGCTAGCATATCATCTATATTTAGTCCGTGTTCATTCGTCTCTATAGGTAAAACAGTGAAACCTTTATTTGTAAATGAGTCGATCTTTTCTTGACTAACATCCTTCCCACAAACAAGAATCGTTTGGGCTTCTTCTGTATTTAACACATTCGCATTTATAGGGGTACGCAATGTACTATCCATAATAATGCGTGTTGGATTTTTCCCGTATCCTTCGCGTAATCTTGTTGTTAAAGAAGGGTTGTCAGCGATGACTGTACCAACACCCACAAGAATTCCATCTACCTCATGGCGAATATAGTGGACATCCTCACGTGCGGCCTCACCTGTAACCCATTTAGAATGTCCTGTTTGCGTAGCAATTTTCCCATCTAAAGTCATAGCAAATTTTGAAATAACAAATGGTCTTTTAGTGAGCATGTTATGAATAAATCGTTCATTTAAACGGCGTGCTTGTTGCTCTAAAACGCCTACTTCCACTGTTATACCTGCATCACGTAGCAATTGAATGCCACGACCTGCTACAGTAGGGTTAGGATCTTGCATCGCAACTACAACTCGACTAACACCAGATTCCTTCACGAGATTCGCACAAGGAGGCGTTTTACCATAATGTGAACAAGGCTCGAGCGTGACATATAGTGTAGCATTCTGTGCATGATCCCCAGCCATGCGAAAAGCATGGACTTCTGCGTGTGGTTCCCCTGCTTTTCTGTGTAGACCAGTACCTACAATTATATCGTTTTTGACAATCACCGCTCCGACAAGTGGATTAGGGTTGGTATTTCCTTTTGCACTAGCGGCTAAATCTAGTGCTAGTTGCATGTATTTTTCATCTTTATTTGTCATGGTCGCAACCTCCACTTATTGTTTTTCTCGTAAATGTCCAGATTTTTCAACTTTCGTTTCTAAATAAAAACGATTCGTTTCTGTTAAACCACCCCATAATGGTACATGGTCTTCTGCAGCCAAGCCTCGAGCCTGTAAAGCAGCCAATTTTTTCGGATTATTTGTAATAAGTGTCACAGGCTTTTCACGTAGTGTGGCTAAGACAGCAAGTGCTTCTTCATATGAACGAGTATCGTCTGGGAAGCCAAGTGCATGGTTTGCCTCAACTGTATCCAACCCTTCCTCTTGTAATAAATAAGCGAGTGATTTAGAGAATAACCCAATGCCACGTCCTTCATGATCGGCTAAATAAAAAATAGCTCCACAGCCATGCTCCACAATCATTTTCATAGATTCATGTAGCTGGTAGCCACAATCACAACGCTGACTGCCAAATATGTCACCAGTATGACAAATACTATGCATGCGGATTAAAGCATCCTCTGAATGGGCAAAATCACCATATACAAGTACTGATGATTGCTGTAAAAAGGCCAAATTGGCTGTAGCTAATCCATCAATGATTTCTTCTTTAGATACATTTGCATCTGCTTTAAGCCAGTTATACCACTGAAAAGTGGCAGAAAAATCACCTTGTTTAACTGGTAAATTTACTGGACCAACCAGGCAAATATTTTCTGTACTTGTATGCTTTATAATTGTCATTTTATCTTTCACTATGTCCATAATTTTTGTAGTAATTGTCATATTAATCTCCAACCTTCTATAGGAAACAGTTGGCTAAAAAACCAACTGAGCACATGTATTTTTACATCACTTACATAACGTAACTTAGTTTATAATAATAACTAAAAAGTGTCAAACAACAGCTATTATCTTATGATTATTAATAGTAGATACAAAAATTTTAGTATTACTTTTTCATCATATACTACTAGCTTATGGAGATGCTATTTTTTCTGTGCAGGCTAGTCTATAATAAGCTGTGGTACCTGTAATGACGAAAGGAAGTTTAAAATGAACTTAGAAAAAACTGTTCAACTAAAGCAGCCAAAATACCAACAAATAGCCATCGATCTGGCCTCTAAGATCGTAGAAAGAAAATACCGCATTGGCGATAAAATATATGCAAGATCTTCTCTTGCTAGTCAATATAATGTGTCTGCCGAAACTGCCAGAAGAGCAATAGCTGTTTTACAAGACTTAGAAATTGTCGAGGCTACAAAAGGTAGCGGAGTGATCATTAAATCGTATGAAAAAGCAGCACATTTCGTCCGACAGTTTCATGACGTTCAATCAATCCATGAAATACAAAATGAACTTTTGACAAGTATTCAAAAACAACAGCACGAATTAATTAATTTACAGGACAAGGCAAAGCAGCTGATAAGTCGCACAGAACATTTCCGTTCAGTTAATCCCTTTATCCCTTATCAATTAGAAATGACTGCTGATAGTCCGTGCATTCATCAAACTGTACAAGCATTAAACTTTTGGCAAAATACATCAAGTACCATTGTCGGTATACGTCGCGGTAATGAATTATTACTATCCCCTGGTCCTTATGTATCATTCGAAGAAGGGGACATTATTTATTTTGTTGGAAACGATGAAAGCTTCGCCCGAGTACAAAGCTTTTTATACCCAATTTAAAACCCGCTTAAGCGCTGATATCACAGCGTTTAAGCGGGTTTTTCCTTATTTGTCGATTTGACAAAAGTAACAACCCTTTGTTACAGTAAGGTTGTTACTTGTTTATTTTTGGGTATCACTATCCTCAAATAGTAATAATCTACGAAAGGAGTGCTTCTATGGAAAAATTAAAAGTAGAACACGTATCGAAAGTGTTTGGCAAACATATTCCCCAAGCACTAGAACTCGTCAAGAAACAAAAAAGTAAGACTGATATCTTAAAAGAAACAGGTGCAACTGTTGGTGTATACGATGCAAGCTTTACAGTAAATGAAGGTGAAATCTTCGTTATTATGGGATTGTCAGGAAGTGGCAAATCAACACTAATACGGCTCTTAAACCGCCTTATTGAACCAACGAGCGGAAATATATATATCGATGGAGAAAATATTTCTACAATGGGTAAAGAAAGTTTACGAACTGTAAGAAGAAACAAAATGAGTATGGTTTTCCAAAACTTCGGTTTATTCCCCCATCGTACATTACTTCAAAACACCGAATACGGTCTTGAAATCCGAGGCATTTCAAAGGAAGAACGACATGCGAAAGCAGAGCAAGCTCTCGAAAATGCCGGATTACTAGCTTACAAAGATCAGTATCCAAGTCAATTATCAGGTGGTATGCAGCAACGTGTTGGATTAGCGCGTGCTCTCGCCAATGATCCTGAAATATTATTAATGGATGAAGCTTTTTCAGCATTAGATCCATTGATTCGTAAAGAAATGCAAGATGAGCTACTCGATCTACAACAAAAGGTCAAAAAAACAATTTTATTTATCACTCATGATCTGAATGAAGCATTACGTATTGGGGATCGAATCGCCATTATGAAGGATGGCTCTATCATTCAGATTGGTACGGGAGAAGAAATATTAACCAACCCAGCAAATGATTATGTCAAAACATTCGTGGAAGATGTGGACCGCTCTAAAGTATTGACGGCTGAAAATGTCATGGTGCGACCTGTTTATGTCAACATAGATTTAGATGGCCCTAAAGTAGCACTAAAACGTATGCGACAAGAAGCTGTTAGTTTATTAATGGCCGTCGACAAAAATCGACATTTAAAAGGCTTTATTACAGCAGACGACGCATTAGCCGCAGCTAAGAAGCAAGAGCAAACCGTCCATTCCATTGTGCAATCAGAAGTGTTAACAGTTCCGCCAGATATGCTATTACAGGATATATTAGGGATGATTTATAATTCACCTACTCCTATTGCCGTTGTCAAAGATGGTCGCTTGCTTGGTGTGCTGATTAGAGGCGTTGTCATCCAAGCACTTTCAACGAGTGATGAGGAGGCCGATGTACATGAATAATTTTTTAGATAATATTCCAACAATACCACTAGCTCCATGGGTAGAATCAGCTATGGACTGGTTGACGAGTAATTTTTCAGCGTTCTTTAACTCGATTCAGCAATTTGGAAAACTACTCATGAATCAGGTCACTGATTTGTTAAATAGTATCCCAGCCATTATTTTAATATTACTTGTCGTTGTTTTTGCCTTTTATGCAACTGGTAAAAAATTCGGGCTTGCCTCATTTTCATTAATAGGCTTGTTGTTTATCTATAACCAAGGTCTTTGGACAAATCTTATGGAAACAACGACGCTCGTCATCTTTTCAAGTATTATTTCCATCATCATCGGTATTCCACTTGGCATTCTAATGTCGAAATCTACAATTGCCGAAAGTATTATAAAACCAATACTTGATTTCATGCAAACAATGCCTGGTTTTGTTTACCTTATCCCAGCCGTTGCCTTTTTCGGCATAGGGATTGTGCCCGGTGTCTTCGCTTCTGTTATCTTTGCTTTACCACCAACTGTCCGTATGACAAACCTAGGTATTCGTCAAGTACCTAAAGAATTAGTGGAAGCCGCAGACTCTTATGGTAGTACTGCTAGTCAAAAACTTTTTAAAGTAGAGATTCCACTTGCTAAATCAACCATTATGGCAGGCATTAACCAAACTGTGATGCTTTCTCTTTCTATGGTAGTCATCGCCTCTATGATTGGTGCTCCAGGTTTAGGACGCGAAGTATTAACAGCCCTTCAACGTACACAGGTTGGGAATGGTTTCGTTGCAGGCTTAGGTTTAGTTATTTTTGCGATTATTATTGATCGCTTAACACAAAGCTTCAATAAAAAGAAAGCTTTATAGAAAAAAGTTTATTTTTCTTGCCAACATTCGTCAGTTGATGGATGAAGGCAGTTTGATAGATACAAATGATGAACAGAAAGGGAGATTATATGAAACTGAAAACACTATCAAAGTTAGGAATGGCTCTAGGTCTAGGCTTCATGCTCGCCGCATGTAGCGGAGGGGAATCTAGTTCTGGAAAAAGCAGTGATTCTAAGGAGGTAAACTTAGCCTATGTGGAGTGGGATACAGAAATCGCCTCTACTAGTGTAGTTGGGCAGGTACTTGAAGATTTAGGCTATGATGTGTCATTAACTCCTTTGGATAATGCAATTATGTGGGAGGCTGTCTCTAAAGGGGAAGCAGACGGCATGGTTGCTGCATGGTTACCACACACACATGCATCGCAATATGAAAAATATAAAGATAATTTGGATGAGCTTGGTGAAAACCTTGCTGGTGCAAAAATTGGTTTAGTTGTACCAAGCTATATGAATGTGAATTCTATTGAAGATTTAACAAATGAAGCAGATCATACGATTACAGGTATCGAGCCTGGTGCTGGTATAACAGCTGCAACCGAAAAAGCGTTAGATGAATATGATAATTTAGCAGATTGGAATTTTGTTACTTCTTCTTCTGGTGCAATGACTACTTCATTAGCTAAAGCACTTAAAAATAAAGAAGAAATTATTGTCACTGGCTGGTCTCCACACTGGAAATTTGCGAAATATGATCTTAAATACTTGGAAGATCCAAAAGGTGTATACGGTGGCGAAGAAACAATCAATACATTTGCTCGTAAAGGCTTAAAAGAAGATTTACCAGAAGTATATTCAGTATTAGATAATTTTCACTGGACAGCTGAAGATTTAGAAAGCGTTATGCTAGAAGTAATGGATGGTAAAGATCCAAAAGACGCTGCTAAAGAATGGATTGAAGCAAATCCAGAGAAAGTAGCTGAATGGACAAAGGATGTAAAAAAATAATGTAAAAAAATGCACTTCCAAAATAAGATTGGAAGTGCATTTTTATGTGCTTCTATTAAGATAATAATTTCAACATAACGGCTGCTCCTAAAACAAGCACTATACAAACAATTCGTCTCCAATCCTTTGATTCATTAAAGAACAACATTCCTAGCAATGCTCCTCCTGCTGCCCCGATTCCTGTCCAAATAGCATACGCAGTACCCATCGGTAAGGTTTCCATAGCATACGCAAGGCCCACAAAACTTAATGTAAATGCAAAAATCAATAACCCCAAGTTTTTCATATTCTTTGCGTTATTATATTTACTAATCATATAAACACCCATCATCTCACATAAGCCTGCAATTACTAATGCCATCCATGCCATTATTCAGTCACCTCTTTTTCCTTCGGCTCTCCTGTCACAAGCTTTAAGCCTACAACCCCTGCCAGTAAAACAACAATACATAGTATTTTTGCTAATTTCCATGGCTCTCCAAATAGCAAGCTATCTGCGCATACAGTGCCGGCTGTCCCTAAACCTACAAAAATCGCATATACCGTACCAACCGGTAAGTGCTCTCCTGCTTTAATAAGTAAATAGAAACTAACAAAGATAGCAATAGCAGTTCCAACCCATTCCCATACACTCGTAGCATGCTTTAAACCAATGACCCAACATACTTCAAAGCAAGCCGCAATAATAACACTTACCCAATGCTTATTCATCATAAATCCCTCCATTTTATAGACACGAACAAATAGCTGCTTGATGATTCTCCTTTCTCAGCTTTCGCCAAATCACCTGATTTTAGCCAAACAAAAAAAGCCTGAAGAAACTGTCTAAAACAGTATCTCCCAGGCTTTTATCCTTCCGTGTCACAAAATCAATTTGTGGTTTTCTCTCGGACCAGGCTAGCATCAGCTACGGAACCCTAGAAAACTTTGCAATATCATGTTGATTCTAGTATAGCAAACTATTTAATGATTTTCCACTGGAACATAGCCGACCTTTTCTATTAATATTTGGCCTTCATCGGAGAGTATCCAATCAATTAGCTTTTGAACATTTTCATTTTCTGTTCCTGCAGTGATTGCATAAAACTCAGATACTAAAGGATAGGTCCCATTTTGAATGTTCTCTCTAGTAGGGTTCACACCATCAATGGATAGTAATTTGATTTTTTTATTATTGACCATCTCTGTAGAATAAAATCTAAATGTAAAGCCCATTGCGTTTTTATAATTTCTATATTGTGATACTTCATGAATGATTCCGCCCATTCCTGACGAAATATTTTCAGAAGGTGCCTCCATAATCGGTGTGTTGCCCATCAATTTTTCTAATGCCGTTTGACTCCCACTATCTGCTGGGCGTTGAAAAGCACGGATTGCTTCATTCTCACCACCTACTTCACGCCAATTTGTAATTTCGCCAGCGTATATTTTCTTTACCTGCTCAAGTGTTAAATTATCCACATTGTTTTTATGGTGTACGAAAAAGACGAATGCCTCTCGCCCTATTGGAGTCATATCAAACGTTTGACCTTCTTTTTCTGCTTGCCATTCTTGCGAGACTGACGGTGCTGCCACAAAAATAAGATCAACATCTCCTGCTATTAAATTTTGATAGGCTTCCGGTGTACGGCTAACTTGGACTCTACTATTAGATGGGGGGTAATCATTTTTAGGATATGTCGCCTCCACAAAAGCCGCATACAAAGGATACATAGCTGTCGCACCATCTAAACGTGGCAATGACTCCGTCAATTGGAATGACGCTTTTGTATCAGACGCTACTACTTTATTGTGCATAACAAATGGCTGATAAGCAGATATATCAATTTCTGCATCTACAGTGGGAATACTCAATTTATAATAATGTTGAATAGGTTTAATAGAAGCAAGTAATATCGCCACACCCATTACACTCATTAACCATCTCTTTTTCTTTTTTGAATTAATCCAATTAAATATTCCACAAATAAACAACACAAATAAACAAACTGGAACTGTATAAACTAGTTGCATAAAGTGCACATTGCCACTCAGTATGATAATAAGTGCTACCATTAGTGTGACTACTGATAAACCAATTATGACGCTAAGGATTTGTATAAATTTAATCATGTCACACCCTCCAATAGTGTAATTTTACACTCTGTAAATCAATCTTACTAAAAAAAATCAGGCATTCGCAACATTATATTCTGAAAATTATGTTAAAATTAATTTTATCTTGATTAAACACTCAAGATTAGACCTCTGGCGGATGTCATAGATTTTGATTGAAGAAAATTTCGTCGAATTGAACAGGAGGAATTTACATATGGCAATAGAAAAAGTACGCAGTCATTTAGCCCAATGGCATGTGGAGCACAAAATACAAGAATTAGAAGAAAGCTCTGCGACTGTTGAATTAGCAGCACAGGCACTTGGCTGTGAGCCTGAGCGCATAGCAAAATCTTTATCGTTTCTTGTCAATGATGACGCTCTATTAATTGTGGCTGCTGGTGATGCTAAAATTGATAATGCCAAATATAAAGCAATGTTTGGTACAAAGGCAAAGATGTTAGGCAAAGATGATGTTGAGGCTATAATTGGCCACGATGTTGGTGGAGTTTGTCCTTTTGGTGTTAATGAAGGTGTAGCTATTTATTTAGATGAATCCCTAAAACGCTTTACAACTGTGTTTCCTGCATGCGGTAGTAGCAATTCTGCTATCGAGGTCACTATTTCGGAGCTTGAAACGTATACGCCTTATGAAGAATGGATTGATGTCTGTAAGGGTTGGAATGATTAGGATCAAAAAAAATCGGTGAAACTTCTCAACAGTCTCACCGATTTTCGCATCTTTACATACAACTGGTAAATTTAATAGGAGCTTTACTAAAAAGTATTAAGGGCAATAAAAAAGATTAAGTTCAATATACATTGAACTTAATCCTCAAAGCTTTTGGGTTTTAGAATTTCTTTGAAATTTACACCCTATTTTGTTCCACTGGCTCCAAATCCGGTTGCTCCACGAACAGTTTGGGATAATTCGTTTACTTCCAGTAGTTGAATTGAAGGGACAAACTGGATAACCATTTGGGCAATACGCATGGATTTTTCTACGATAAATGTTTCTTGTCCATGATTGATTAAAATAACGCCGATTTCCCCTCTGTAGCCCTCATCTATTGTGCCTGGGCTATTCAGTACGGTTACACTATGTTTTAATGCTAGTCCACTTCTTGGTCGAATTTGCGCTTCTGTCCCTTTAGGTAATTCAATCTGTATACCTGTTTTAATGAGTTTGGCTACGCCTGCTGGAATCTCTACTGCTTCAATGGAATAGAGATCCATTCCAGCATCACCAGGATTGGCTTGCAATGGTAGCATTGCATCCTCGTGTATTCTTTTAATTTTTACTTCTACGTTCATTATGCTTCATCCTTAACGATTAAAATTAAATGTGTCATCTGTAATCGGCGCAACTTTTGCTTTAGCATAGGTAGCACCCTTTTGTGAAAAGAAATCATATGTGGAGCCTTCATTACGAATCCCATTCATAACAATTGGATTGACTTCTTCTTCTGGAAACATTGCTTCAAAACCGACATTCATTAATGCTTTATTAGCATTATAACGTACATAGGCTTTCACTTCAGGCGATAATCCTGTTTCCGCATAAATATCTTCTGTATATTTCATTTCATTCTGATATAAATCTAATAATAACTCATAACCCCATAAATTTAATGCTTCCTGCTTTTCTTTTGAAAATTGCTTGAATAGATTTTGAGCAAAAAATCCGACTGCGACACCATGGATGGATTCGTCACGTAAAATAAGCGAAATGATTTCAGCACTATTTCGTAGGAAACCTTGTCCTCCTAAATACAGTGGATAGAAAAAGCCAGAATAGAAAAGGAAGGATTCCAGCATAACGGATGAAAACATCGCTTTCCATAAGCTTTCTGGATCATCTTCTTCAATACTATTATAAATATCCGCAATTTTATTGGCCTTATATTGTAGAAATTCATTCTTTTTGACCCATTCAAAGAGCTCATCTATTTCTTCGTTTGTACAAAGCGTTGTGAAGATATAAGAATAGGATTTGGCATGGATCGCCTCAAAAGCATCAAAAACGGTTAGGACAGCCTTCTCCTGCAAATCATCTGTATAAGCCGCCACACGATTCATCCCTATATTCGTCTGAACGGTATCCAGTAAGGTTAAACCTGCAAACACTTTTTTATATGTGTCTTGATGCTCAAAGCTTTTCCACTGTTTAATATCTTTACTGACCGCAATTTCTTCTGGAAACCAAATTTGCTTCCATTGCTGGTCCCAAAAAATTTGTGCCAGCTCACTTGTTGCCTTATTCCAATTGACCGCCTCATAGACTATATTTGACATGCTACACACTCCTCTAAGCTTTGTAATCGTTGACGAACATAGTAAACAGACTTAATGCCTTTTACCCATGCATAAATGTATACTTTAGCCAATTGTTCGGTTGTCCAATTGTCCGTCACATAAAGCGTCATCGAAATACCTTGGTCAACATGTTTTTGAGAAGCTGCATATAAATCAATTAAATCATAAGGATTAACATCATATGCCTCCACATATAAATGACTGTTGTCATTTGTTAAATGGGGCATTGGATAAATAGTTCTACTATCTGCATAATCACGAACCTCTACGCGCTCTGTACATGGAGCGATAGAAGCGGTACAGCTACGAATATATGAAATACTGCCGGTTGGTGCAATAGCCAAACGATAGGAATGGAATAGACCATATTGCATTACATCTTGCTTTAATGTTTCCCACATTTTTTTCGTAATGATAGGAATATTGCCAAGTGCTTTTAACACAACCGGTGATAGTTCTTCGTCGATTTTATTGACATATTGGTCAAAATAGCTACCTGATGCGTAATCACTATCCTCAAATCGGTAGAATGTTGCCGCTTTCTCTTTCGCCATGCCCATGGATGATTTAAGTGAATAATAATTCATCGCCTCCATAAAGCGATCCATGAAATCAATCGACTCTTTGGAGCCATATAGGATCCCCTCTGTCACAAGATGACCGTGCAGATTCATACAACCTAGTCCTACTGAATGCATTAACTGATTGGCTTTTGCAACAGACGGTACATTTTTAATATGCGTCATTTGCGACACATTTGTTAGTAAGTGCATAGCCGTATCGATTAAGGCCTCGAAATCATTTACATTACTTGCTGCATGGATATCAATGGACCCTAAATTACAAGACACGTCTAGGCCATAGTCATTTGGCTGATCCTGGTCCGTAATGATACTTGTTTCTTGCACTTGCAAAATTTCGGTACATAGATTGGACATTTTTACGCGACCGATATTTTTTAAAGGATGCACTTCATTGACATTATCATCAAAAATTTCAAATGGATAGCCCGATTCAAATTGTGCTTTTTTCACCTCTGTATAGAGTCTACGCGCATTCAAACGTTTAATTTTACGAATTTTAGGATTATCAAGTAGCTCATAGTACATTTCTGAAATAGAAATTTCAGACATACGTTTACCATATACTTTGAAAATATCGTATGGGCTAAACAAGACAATATCTTTATCACGTTTCATAAGTTCGAAGAAAATACTTGGTATAATAATTCCTGTTGATAATGTTGCGAGGCGAATTTTATCATCTGCATTTGGTTTTTTGGATGAAATGAAATTTTCAATGTCTGCATGGAAGATATTTAGGTAAACAACACCAGAGCCATTTCGTTGTCCTAGTTGATTGGAATAACTGAAAGAGTTTTCTAATAGTTTTGCAACCGGAATGACACCACTGGCACGATTTAGTATCTCTTTAATAGGATCGCCTAAGGGGCGTAAATCGGTTAAGTTGACCCCAACGCCACCACCAAGTCGTGATAGCTCCAAACAATAGCCAATATTTTCAGCAATACTGTTCATGGAGTCATCCATGGATAATTTAAAACAGCTTACTAATTCACCACGGGCTTTCTTGCCACTATTTAATGCTGTTGGTGTTGCAGGCTGATAGGCTTCCATCATCGCTTCGACAGAGCGTTCTGCTAGGACCGTGTTTCCTTGTGCCAAATACAAGGCAATAATCACAATGCGATCCTCATATTTTTCTAAGATCTCTTCCCCATCACGACTTTTCATGGCATAGCTATCGTAAAACTTACTCGCACTCATAAAGGATGGAAAACGGAAATTATAATCGTATGCTTTTTTGTACAATTTCTTTATAAATTCCATCTCGTACATGTCGATAAATGCTTTTTCATAGTAGCCCTCATCAACTAAATAGCGGATTTTTTCTTCAATATCAATAAAGTAACGCAAACGTACGTTGACATACTCCAAAAAGTAGCGGCGTGTAGCTTCACGGTCCTTTTCTAACTCGAGTAGCCCCGTTGAACTATAACGATTCAGTACGTCATTATTTAGCTTTAAATAGGTTTTCATTTTATTACCCTCGTTTCATAAAACGTTTGTATGGCTTCATAATCTGTTTGATTTCCTCGTAAATCTAATTTCCTCACTAAGGGGACATGATAGGTAGCAGCAATTTTCTCACCAGCAGCCCCAAACACGTTATGCCCAAAGTTACTATTGCCACTAGCAACCACACCTTTACAAAAATCCCTGTTTTTTTCTAAAAAACGTGCCACTTTTGCGGGAATATCACCTAATCCATCTGTATAGGTAATTAAAAGATAAGGTTTATTCAATTGTAGCTCCTCAGAGAGTTCGACAGTTTCTGCCTGTAATTTGGAAACAACATTTCTGACATTACCTGTACGACTTGCGTAAACAATCATATGGCAATCATCTCAATATGAGAAACAATATCCTTAACATCTCCTATAAATTTTTCATTCATTTCTAAAACAGGCACACTTAAAAAACCTGCGTCGATAATTCTTTGCTTAGCTTGTTCATCGTTATCAATATTGACAATTTCTGCTTCAAGTCCTGCACGTTGTAATTCAGATTTTACCCAAAGGCATTTTGGACAGATTGTTTTAGTATAAAGTTTCATAGATATCCCTCTTTTCATAAATTAAAAAAGCTATCTCTTCTAGAGAGATAGCCTAAATGGAAACGTTAACATAGTAAAATACTGACGTTCCCATCTCTTAATCCCCGAAGAAATGATTAATTTGTTTTATAGAGGCAGGTCTCCTGGCTTTGCTTCATCCTCTGATTTCCTTCCCATGCGAATGCACAGTGGTTGTAATCATCGTCAGCTTTACAGTTGCGGGGACAGCGTCGGAATTATACCGAACTTCCCTATTAAACTACATATAGTAGTACCTTTATAAAACGAACACAATATATTGTTGTTGTTCAATAGTTTTAAGTGTACCATCCTTCATATAAAAAGTAAATCTAGATTAGGAACTTATTTTTTAATAGACTATTCCGTATTTTTTTACAAATGATAAAAGTACGTTAATTGTTTTACCTTTCATCAAATAGAACTATAAATAGAGCAAATTAGGTTTCTTCTTACTAATGCTTTTAATAAAAAATCGACAATTTATATTAGCGGAATCCTTTACATAAAAATAGTATAATAATAAACTATTCTTTCTTGCCACTCAATACAGGCACAGTCATTATGCTATCATAAACATTGCTAAATTATCACTTGAAGTTGCTTGTTTTTGCCCTCTGTTACTTGACTGGCAGATGAGAAAGAGGAATTTCCCCCTATCCGTATTTCCACATGTCGCTAACTGTACAGCCATAAAAGATGACGTCGCCATATTTTTTTATTACTCCTTTATTTTTGGCACCTAACTTACGATTATACCGTTTAGTAAATTTCATTTTTATTTTATATAGAAAAAATCCCAAACTGTTTAAATGTTTGGGACTTCAAGTGTTTCTATGATTGCTTTGACACAACCTTTTTACCATATGTCATATAGCGCCATAGTTTTTCAAATGGACCAATTGAAAAGAATTTAAACCAAACCACACTAAAGATAATTTGGATGACAAAAATAACACTCGCGATCACTACAATATCTGATGGTGAAACTACTTCTAAACCCATTAACGAGATGATGGCCGTACCAATAAAGCTTTGTGCTAAATAGTTGGTAAATGCCATTTGTCCCACTCGTCCGATTGGCTGTAGAAGCTTTGAAATTTGACGATTCTCTAAAATCATAAATAAACAAGCTAAATAAAAATACGTTGTCGGAACAACCCCTAAGCCAATAATAGATTGTAACTGTTGATCATCTGCTTGCGATGCAAACCAAATCCACAATGAAAAACCAATAAAGAGTGGTCCTGTGACAAAAAGCAGCCATTTTATTTTCTGAACTTGCTCTCTGATATGACCGATCCAACCAGCTTTCGCTACTAAAAACCCACTTAAAAACATGATAAATATAGCGATAGCATCATTGCCTAAAAAGCTATAAATAGTGGACAAAACAGCATTACTCGGCATATATAATTGACCTAGTATAGCAAGAATATGAAATGTGATTATAGTAAAAAGCCATTTACAAATTGTTGAAATCTTCGCAGAATAAAATGGTAGCAATAAAAATCCAATAACTGAATAAATAGCTAAAATTGAACCCCAAAATAGAAAAATATGAATAATACCGATAATCAATAATGCCAATAAACGTCTTGCAAAGCGCCATCTTGGTCTATCCCCACGAGCCTCTGCCCGGGAAGCAAAAATATAAAAACCAACGCCAAATAAGAAGGAAAAGATTGAAAAGAATTTTTTTTCAATAAAGATATCAATAAGTGAATCAATCACACCATTGATACCGCTATAATCAGGCATAGGGCCACCCTCTATAATGACCTGGTAGGCACCTACATTAATAAATAAAATGCCAAATAACGCTAATCCTCGAATAATGTCCAAGGAAATGATTCGTTCTTTTTGTGTAACGGATGGATTCATGTTGAAATAACTCCTTATCTTTTATGCTATAGCTAGCATAACTCCTCATCCTTACAACTATTTTTTTTAAAGCTTACAGGAACCTTACAAATCAAAAAATTTTGCCTTATAGTTTTTAATCCTCTTCTGCTAAAAAATGTTACATATTTTATAGTAAAAACATTTTAGAAGAGAGGTTTCTCCAATGAATAGAAATCGCAAGCTTGGATTTTGTTACCCTGGCTATAGATACTGTGGACCTGGTTGCTCAGGACCAGGTGAGCCTACGAATGCTGTGGATTCTTGCTGCAAACTACATGATGAATGTTACGCTCGTCACGGTAGCATAAGATACTGTGATGAACTGTTTCAACAATGCCTCCGCCCTCATATGAATGCCCCCAACAAAATGGCTAGAGATGCAAGACTATTCTATCAAGTATTTGAATTACGCAATCGTTTCTTTTAACGATAAAGCTCACGATGTTTTGAAAACAGCGTGGGCTACTTTTTTGTATAAATCGCATATTTTTGTGGGTCCGTAAAACCAAGCTTTGTACCTAATTGAATGGATGCTGTATTTGAAACATCACAATCCCAGCAAGGCTTAAGCTGGTTGGCTAGACAATGACTAATAAATGTTTTTGCGATCAAACTAGCTAATCCTTGCCCCCTAAATTTTGAATCTGTCATAATATCAATTTCTGCATAATCATCTGATTTAAAAATAGAGACAGCTTCACTAACGATTTGCTCTTTATGTACGACACAAAAGCCAAAGCCATTTTTAAGGAAATTAGCAGTAGAATCCCAATATTCATCATAATAAGTATGATTAAATTCATCTGCATCTTTTATATGATGGTGCGCGATAGGCATTATCTCATAAACTGGTACACCTTGTTCCTCTATGCCATCAAACAATTCTTCAGCGAATGTAAATGTGTAGCGTTCTAATTTTCTTAGGTATTCATTTAGCAATTGTTCAATTTTAGTATTCCATTGTTCTGAATAAGAAAATAAGGTAAAACGTTTTTCTTGCTCTATGGATTGTTGGAGACAAAATGCAAGTTGATGATCAATCTCAGTATTAGTTGAATCGCCATATACAAAATATATTCCTGATTTTGTGTGAATTAATAACGTTTGAAAAGTAGTTGTATCCGTATAGACAGTTCCTTCTATTAATTGATCTAGTATACTATAAACAAATATCGGTGCCCTTTGAATGTTTTGTTTAATGATTGGATAATGATTCTCTGTAACTTTTATCATGCTATTGCCTCCTATTATTTGCATTAAAAACCTTTTATTTTATAATAAAATATATATCTATTTGAAGGGACTGAATTATGCGCAGATAACAATATTTTTCATCCAACATCATTAAAATCTTGGAGGTAAAAGTATTGAATGAAATTATCGACACAGAAAGATTGTTATTACGAAAAATGGCTATAGCTGACGCTAAAAGTTTATTGGCAATTTGGTCAGATCCTGATGTAACTAAATTTATGAATATCCCACGTTTTACACAAGTAGAGCAGGCGCTAGAAATGATTGATCTATTGAATCAATTAGCAAATGAACATAAGGCAATCCGCTACTCTATCATTGAAAAGACATCCAATTGCATTATTGGCTCATGTGGCTTTAATAACCTCAATTTTGAAAATGCTACTGCAGAGATTGGCTATGATTTGGCGAAGACTCATTGGGGAAAGGGCTACGCAACAGAAGCAATAATCTCTATAATCAATTATGCCTTTACACATTTTGCGATGTCTACAATTGTGGCAAAAGTCGATGCCGCAAATATCAATTCCATCAAAGTCTTGCAGAAATTGAATTTTATTTTGCAAGGCTATGACAGCACCGAAGAAACGCTACAACTATACGTACTAACTAAAGGGTAATGTAAAAGGGCTAAGAATGGTAGTACTTAACCATTCTTAGCCCTTTATTAGTGATACATACCGTGATTAATTTTCCCTGTTAACTTTTCTATTTGTACTTCAAATAACTCTATTTTAGGCATAATTGGATAGCCTTCTTTTTCAAATGTCCATTCAGGGTTGCCATACTTATCAAGAAGTGCATCAAAGAACCATTCCTTCTTTGACTCCTCTTCAATTCGTACAACTTGTCCAAACAGCACGACACTTTGGTATACAAGTGCAGACTGACAGGCATATTTTTTCCCTGGATGTAAATCGCCCATTTCGCTTACTTCTATACTAATTTTAGGATTCTGTTTGATATTTGACCAAAAATGACTTTCTCGAATATTACCAATATGCAAATAAAGTTTGTCATCTCCCTCGTACACATAGACAAACGGAATAACATAAGGATATCCTTCCTCATCAACAGTCGCAACATGTGCTACTTTCCCCAACTTCAAAAAATGCTGTGCTTCCTCTTTAGAAATTTCTACACGTTTGTTTTGAATCATACCCCTTATCATACTTTAACCCCCTTATCAAAATATGTAACGATTAAAAGTCTTTTAAATCGTTTCTTTTAAACATATATATATTTTACATCTTTATTATACCTAAAAAAAGGATACTTTTTTCTTATTAATAAAGAGTAAAGCCAAGAATGCTATACTAATGCATTCTTGGCTTTATTGTTATTTAATCGGAATCCAAATTTCAGAGTACGAATCAGGACTATATGCATCTTCTTCAGGGTAAACCTCAAGCTCTGCTGTTCCTGCTGGTTCATATGGATTTGATGGGAACCATTCTGAATAAATTTGTTTCCACGTATTTTGCATGGCATCTGGCATAGGGCCATGTACCTCAAATACAACCCATTTTGATGCAGGTACTTCCATTGTTAATAGATCTTCTCCCACATCTCCTACATGATTTGTAGCAATCCAATAATCAATGAAACCTTGTTGTCCTTGGTTTGTATTTGGTACACAAACACCTAGCACCCCATTGATGTTGCCATTGTTTAATTGGTATAGCTGATGATCGAAGCCACTTTGGTTGATCTCTTGCCAAAATAAAGGAATCTCTTGCGTGTTCTCACCATTTTGACAATTGTACGTTCTTTTTACCCCAACAATTTGAAACTTGTCTTTTTCTACGATTTTATACTTCATTGGTTCTGCTCCCTTCAAGCTTACCTGGATCACCAGGCGATTGTATGATTGTAATGGTCCTTGCCTCTTTCTTGCTTCACTCGGCGTTATATAATGCTGTTTACGAAACGCTTTTGTAAAAGCTTCAGGAGTTTCATAGCCATATTTGTAGGCGAGATCGATTATTTTGTGATCTGTATCCATTAATTCTTGAGCTGCTAATGTTAATCTCCTACGTCGTAGATAATCAGCAATGGACATATCCGTTAAAATCGCAAACGTCCGTTGAAAATGAAAGACAGATGAATTAACCTCCTGTGCAATCTGTTCAATAGTAATTTCCTCCAACAAATGATTCTCCATAAAATTAATGGCTTTTTGAATCGACTCAATCCAACTCATTGCCCTCACTCCTTATTACCATATTAAAATAGTTCATGCTATTCATCCTGTCTTTTTATGCTAACTTTGGACAGGTAAATTTGGAAGAATTTTTTATCACTATGACACTTCCTAATTTCGTGCTTTATAAACACTTTTTGCTCTTTCTCCTCTAAATTCCATTGTACTAGATATCAAAATATATTGAAAAATAACAATAATGTATTTATAATAACGGACAAGACCTTTATTGTCCTTAAATAAAAATGGAGAGTAATGCTTGGATCTGTCCAAAGGAGGAAGAATGATAATGAATGTTTTACATACGCAAATAAGTGCTGGCAAACGGAATTTTATCTTTTCGCTACTGTTTTTAGCATGGCTAGTCGATTCATTAACACTGTTTGGCATGAATGTAGCAATCATTCCGATCAGTAAAGAATTAAATTTAACACAAACACAAAGTGGAATGGTCATCAGTAGCTTTTGGCTAAGCAGTGCACTGATGACATTGGTTGCAGGATGGGTATCTGACAAGTTTGGCTCAAGGAAAATAATTGTGATTGCTGTATTCATGATTTCTCTCTTCTCTCTACTAACTGGAATGATTGGATCTTTTATGGCCATTTTAGCCATCCGCTTTATTCTCGGTCTAGGTGATGGTGGTTTACCGACAGGTAGTGGCGTGGCGATTACAGAAATTTTTAAAAAGGATGTTCGTGCACGAGCGAAGTCTATGCTACTCGCGGCTCAATTAATTGGTGGTGTGCTTGCTTTATATTTGGCTGGTTTAATTGCAGATACTTGGGGATGGCGCACTATGTTTTACCTCATTGGCGGTGTAGGTTTAGTCGTTACTCTATTACTTTTTAAATATTACAACCCACCAAAAATTATCAAACAACAAGATACAGTTGCAGGGAATTCGCATGATCGTCCAATAAAAGAACTCTATAAAAGTTCATTTTTATGGATTCTTGTCATCATGTACTTTTGCTCAAGTACTGTTCATTGGGGCTTCTCTTCATGGTTACCTTCCTATTTGGAACAAACTCGTCATTTAAATTTACGAGAAGTAGGTTCACTTGCCATGATTCCACAAGCTTGTGGATTAATAGCTGCCATTGTCACAGGGTTCTTAATCGATAAAGCGCTTGCTGGAAAGGAAAAATTTATCGTTTTAATCGGTGCTATAGTTTCGGGCATTTGCTTATATTTGATGTTTAATGCATCCAGTATTCAGCTAGCCATTTCCTATCAGAGTCTTTTTTCTATCGGCGATTCAGCTATTTCAATGGCTATACTGGCAATTCCCCTTAAGTATGTTGCTCAAAAAATCATTGGTTCATTTTTAGGTATGATGTATTTTGCTAGTGGCATGGCAGGTTTTATAGCTCCGACGGCCATGGGTGCCCTCATTGATGGTTTCGGTGGATCTTTCCAAGCAGCATTTTTCTTTCTTATTGGAGCTTTAGTCATCGTCATTGTTTGTGCAGCATTATATAGCATACCGTCTAAGAATAGTAGTTTAATTGACCAAGCTTAATAAATGGAAAGTAGAGGGTGAGTTTATTTGACTAATCATAGTAGATTATCGCAAATTATTGAGGAAAAACGAGATAAGTTAATTGAAGTAAGTAATCAAATTTGGCAATATGCCGAAACAGGATTTGAAGAGTTTAAATCAGCTGAGCTATTATGTCAGACATTGACTGAGGAAGGGTTTGAAGTCGAAAAAGGTGTTGCCAATATTGAAACCGCCTTCATTGGCTCTTTTGGTAGTGGTAAACCTGTCATTGCATTTTTAGGTGAATTTGATGCCCTTACTGGCTTAAGTCAAAATGGTGGTATTGCGCAGCCGAATCCACAACAAGTTGGTGGCAATGGTCATGGCTGTGGTCATAATTTATTAGGTACCGGTTCTCTAGCTGCTGCCATTGCAATCCGCGATTATATGCAAGAAAACAATATTAAAGGAACGATTCGCTATTATGGATGTCCCGGTGAGGAAATTGGCGGTGGTAAAACATTTATGGCCAGAGAAGGCATTTTTAATGATGTAGACATTGCCTTGTCTTGGCATCCGGGAACGACCAATAATATTATGTCTGTTGCTACGCTTGCTTGTTACGAAGTGTATTTTAAATTTAAAGGGAAAAGTGCCCACGCAGCTGCTAGTCCACACCTAGGTAGAAGTGCTCTTGATGCTGTAGAGCTCATGAATATTGGCGTTAATTATTTACGCGAACATATCATTCCGGAAGCGCGTGTACATTATGCCATTACGAATACAGGTGGTTCTTCGCCTAATGTTGTACAAGCAGAAGCAGAAGTATTGTATTTCGTTAGGGCCCCAAGAGTATCTCAAACAGAGGATATTTATCAACGTATTTGTGATATTGCTCGAGGTGCAGCCCTTATGACTGGTACAAAGGTAGACATTGATCTTGCCTCAGCCCTCTCTAATGTGATCCCTAATACAACATTAGAACAGGTTATGTATGAAAACTTTGTAAAATTAGGCACGCCATCCTATACAGATACTGAACTACACTTTGCGGAGGCTATTCGCGAAACATTATCTGAAGAGGAAAAAAAGGTGGATGTTCAAAGGAATCATAAACTGGCTGGCAAAGCTATAGCTGATGTCATTGATCCGTTTATGCCAGATGCATTTATGGCTGGCTCTACAGATGTCGGAGATGTCAGTTGGATTATTCCAACTGCTCAATGCATGACAGCATGTGAGCCACTCGGAACGCCGCTTCACACTTGGCAAATCGTAGCTACAGGGACAACTTCCTTAGCCCATAAAGGCATGCTTCATGCTGGGAAAATTATGGCTGCTACAGCACTGGATGTTCTTCAACAGCCTGAACTGATTGAAAAAGCAAAGACAGAATTGATTGATCGTCGGGCAGGCGAGGTATATACTTGCCCTCTTCCAGCAGATGTAAAGCAATACAAAGTTCGTTCTTAAATAAAAAAGCCCCGTTTAACTTGATTGTTGTTTTCTTATATTAAAAGCGTATTCGGGAATGTTCGAATACGCTTTTTTTCGTGGCAAATACATAAAAATCTACTTTTATAATGTTTCAATCTTTTGAAAAATCTCTTTGTAAAGGATATCTAACTCTTTTTCACCTTTTAAATAGAAATACCAAGTATCTTCTCTATTTGCATGGTTATCAGATAAATAAATTGTCGTATGAGAACCATTATTTAATGATTCCCAATGAGCTGTTTCATAGCTAACCCCTTCTTTTGTAAATGGAAAATGACGTTTTGTTGAATCAAAAAAATAATAGGCATTTTAGAATTATTATAAACTTTAACAAGTCTATCCTCTGATGCTTCTTCAAACATCACTGGTGTTATCATAACAGCATCAAAATTTGTTGAAATATGCAATGCATCTTCCCTAAATTCATCTAATGAAATTGATTCAAAATGAATTTTTTCGTTATTTATTTCAGGAATATCACCAGCTACAGCAATTTTTAAAGGTACACCATCATATTTAACATCATCATTTGAACATGCAAACAATAATAACAAACTTAATGTGAATAAAATTTTTTTTAAATTCATTCACCCCTCCTTTTAACTAAGTATACAAATATCACCACAAGATTTGTTGTGCTATCCAGCAACCCAACAAAAGTATTTTTTGTTCGGTCACGAGCCATCCATATACTTAACTTGTTCGTGACTACTCCTTCTAAAATAAACACAACATAGCCCGTTCATTATCACAGTATATAAAGTATTAATTTCATTGCTAATCTCAACTACAAAGGTTAGAATCATTTGCCAAATATCAATCTAGTAATTAAACAGAGCCAATCAGAACCACCAGTCTAACTGGTGGTTTGCTCTGCGCGTGAAACGCTGGGGTACTGGCCCATGTCTAAAGACACACTGAAAGGTCCGCCAACCGCAC
>NZ_KQ465149.1 GCF_001308875.1 Lysinibacillus sp. ZYM-1
GATTGGTTGTGGTGACTTAATTCTACCAAGAAAAGGTTTTCCTTTTTCTATGTCTTCAGTTATTTACACAAAATATTTTATACTCTCTTAGTTTATCGACAGTGGAGACCCTACCAGCTTACTGATGAATATGTAACATCAACGTTTGAAGAATTAAGAGCTGTAACATTATTTTTTACTTTTATATATAACAGATTAAGTCAATCAATATAAAAGGGTCACTAGGGAAGAGTGACCCTAAGTAACAAATCAGGAGGTACTGTTAAACTAGTTTAGCTTAACACTACTATTTATATGCGGGGTTAACTTGATTTTTATAGTCTTTGGCCTTTATTATTGGTAATTTATTTTGAAATTAACTATATAATTATATAAAGGGGGATAAATTGTGCCACGTATATCTAAAAAAATAGGAATAATAAGTTGAGTTGTTACAATTTTATATTTTGTTATAGAACCGATTTTTATTATGACTTCACTTGAGCCTTATAATATTATGCAACAAGCTATGAGTGATTTAGGAGTGACATCATGTGGGAAGTATACATATTCAATTGCACCTCATGAAATTTGTTCCCCCTATCATTTTTGGATGAATGTATTGTTTATAGTAAATGGTTTAACATTTTCAGTTGGTGTGTTGTATCTTTCACAGTATCTAGAAAGAAACTTGATACAGACATTAGGAACAGTATTTATTCTTATTTTTGCTTTAGGGAATATTGTATCTGGTTTTATACCAGCGGATGTTCATTTATTTTGGCATTCTATATTATCGCAAATAGGCATGATTACTGCTTTATTTGGACTGTGGATTTACGCAAAATCATTAACTAAAGGAAAGCCATGGACTTATTTAAATTTATTTGTACTTATATTTTTACTGATCCTTATCGTTCTTTTGTTTTTCTTCCCTTTGCCAGCAGGTTTATTACAAAGACTTTTTTATGCTGTGATTTTCTTATGGGGTACTGTACTAACGATCCTATTAAGTTCATCAGAATAATACAACTACCACAAAGTGAAATAAGAATAAATCGAAATGAACCATTTATCTAAGATGAAAAAACGATGAAAAGTCACTCAAATTAAAACCTGAGTGACTTTTGTTGTCATTTATACTTTAAAAGCTTATTTTACTTAAAATCATTATGTAATATGATAATATGTGGCTATCTCTTTTAAATCAGACGCCTTAAAAGTAGCTAAATCAATCTTATCGAAGTCACTCTTTTTAAGCAGCACAGTCATAGCAGATCCAGGATTAATGTTACCATAAGCATCTTTAAAGTTAGCTTGCCAATTGATACGGATATCGCACATATCCTCTACATCTTTTAATACTTTAATTCATTCAACTGTATTTCGTTGAGCATAAGTTAGGGATTTCTTTTTTGTTATTGCATCGCCATTCATCATCTTTAAATAATAGATATCTCCCATACTTTCAACAGTGATATTTCGATCACTTCCATCAGTAGTAGTTTCGAATAGATCAGTAGCTATTTTATCCGCTCTTCAAGAGGGATGCTTTTATCATTGGCAATTGCCATATCGACAACAACCTCATTTTCCTTCACAGTTTCAACAGGAGCGGGTGTTTTAGTATCTTCCTTTGCTTTTTCTTCACTACATGTCGCTAATAACAAAGTTGACATTGCTCCTATGTATAATAATTTCTTCGAAGTAAAATTTCTTCCTAAAATGTAATACGCTACCTATTTTAGATGATGAATAGGTGATTGTACATACAACATTAATAGTTATCAATTTATCAAGTTAAACAATGCTTAAATTAATTTAAAGTAGATTAATTTTTAGTGCGTTTAAGGAGAGGTTGACATGGCAACAAAAACAGCCACCAAAATTGGTACCTCTAAAGCTGTATCAATAGAACTTTTTTGAAAAAAATTTTAAAACTATGATCGAAAATTGTTACCTAACTTTTTACCAAGACCGAAGTAATGTCGGAAATTGTAAATAAGTGGACTCCATTTATTTGGATCAATATGATTTTCTTCAATAATAATTTCCGTATGTGCATGTACGTGCACGGTTTGTGTCTCAACAATGGCAAAGTTAGGTGAATAATCTGGGATACGAATGTGTTTTACCTTTGCCTCAATTTGAATGGGACACTCCATAATCCGAGTAGGCGTTACTAATGTAGACTCAATAGGAGTGAGTCCACTAATATCATATTTCTCTTTTTTATAAGTATAACCAATCTGTTTTTTAAATTCTGGAATTGGATTTTTTCCTGTAAAAGGGGCTAACTGTTCAACATTCTCCCAAAGTGAGGGGTCCGGAACATTAATCACACATTCAGGATGTCGTTCTAAATTTTCAATTGCTTTTCCACCAAGACCAATACCTAATACAATATAGTCTCCTAATGCCCAAGAAGATGATAAAGGGCTAATATTTACTGTGCCATCCTCATTCAAAGTGCTTAGTAAAATTACAGGGAATCCATAATATAAAATTTTAGGATTTATAGTTTTTGTGTTTGGCATTTGCTTTATGATTTTCATTTTTAGTTCCTCCCACTAAATGTTCTTTCTTTCAAAATTCATTGTAAAATAAAAATATTTCGAAATGTATCGAAGTGTCGATTACATATTAATTACTCCATAAAGATTGTTGAGCAATTTTGAAGGTAATAACAACCAGCCGAGGTATACAAGAACAGATGAAGTGTGAGTGGGGTTAATGAAGATGAACACCCATTCTAATTAGTAGTGGTGATCTTGAAATGACTGAACAATTAGAAACGAGGGTTGATGGGGTACTGGCTACTAGAGAGAAAGGTAAAGGTTAGTTGGAAGTACTATAAAACGGGTCACACGGAGGAGAGTGACCCTTATAAAATATTGGTAGGTGTAAAGGATAAATTTGTTCGTATTTATTATCCTTTAAATTATGAGCATTAGAGTCTGCATAGCATCAGAGTCAGATTTGGTTATTATTAATATCTTGACATGAAGCTAGCGCCAACAATAATCAAAAGAATAAATAGTACTACAATTAAAGCAAATGATGATCTAGAGCCATAACCATTACTGTATTCTTCGGACATAATTATTACCTCCTTTCTATCATCTATTTTATGAATAGTTGTGAAAATGGAGTGCGATATTTATCTATTGAAAAGATTAAAATTTATAAGAGAAATAAATGTATGCTCTTTAAAGTTCAAAAGAAAGGGTAATAGACTTGGGATGGAAACAGTGACTATCATTATGGCTATTTAATTTTTATTCCTATATGTGAACAAAAAGATGATTAGAAATTAATACAAGAAAGCAGCTTCCTACAGAGCTACAAATAAGATTAATTCGTTAAGGCGATCTATAGTTTCAAAATACTCTTGATATGCCTATTGATCTAATGTTCATTTAACTCAACAAATTGAAATGTAAGGTTTGAGTGAATCAGAAAAAGATCAAGCTAATTAGTAATTTGCGTAGTGTGCTAGGAGAAATTGTTTATGAAAATTAAAATAATGGAGGGATAGTACGAGAGGGAATCCATGAGGTTGTTATCCCGAATTAAATATATACGTCACCAAGAAAAAGGTTATTTCAAATTTAAGCTATTTATATAAAAAAGGATCACTTTCTACATAGAAAGTGATCAAAATTAGATTAGAGCGCATCATTGACTTGGCAAAGTGTTTGATTCTTGAGAATTGATGTTTTAGAGAGCTCTTTCTATCATATGTATTAACATGCATATCAAGATAGGCTTCAGCGATGTATTAGGAAAATAATTATTTAAGGGTCACCCTGGTATAGTGGTGACCCTAAGTAACAAATCAGGAGGTAGTTAAACTAATTTAGCTTAACACTATTATTTATATGCTTAGATAATATGGGTTTTATAGTTAATTGCCTTTATGGAACACATTTCAATTCAAAAAGTTAGAAAATATTTAACTTAATAACTATTTAATTTTTAAAATTATCTTCCCTTTAGCTCTTCCTGATTCCGCATATTCCATCGCCTTTTGAGCATCTTCAAATGAAAAAGTTCTATCAATAACGGGTTTGATTTTACCAGATTCAATATAATCCGCAATAATACGTAATTGATCACCACTTGGCTTCATAAATAAAAACGAATATTGAGAGTTATGCTTCTTTTCAAGAGAAGTCAGTTTATGACTGGCTGCTGAAAATAACAATATTTTGAAAAATCCGGAATCATTTTCTTTAGCAAAACGGGCATTTGGCATGCCTGAAACAGACACAATTTTCCCTCCATTTTTAATAATCCCAAAAGATTTTTCAAGTGTCTCACCGCCAAGTGTATCAAAGACTGCATCATAATTTTCCAGTATCTCTTCAAATTTTTCCGCCTTGTAATTGATTACTTTATCTGCACCAAGAGATGTGACTAAGTTTGCACCAGCTTCACTAGCAGTCGTCGCCACTGTGGCACCCATTAATTTGGCCAGTTGAATAGCAAAGGTACCTACACCACCAGACCCTGCATGAATTAAAATCTTTTGTCCTTTTTGTAATTGCATGATGTCATGCAATGCCTGATATGAAGTTAATCCAACCAGTGGGATTGAGGCAGCTTCCTCAAAGCTCAAATTTTTAGGTTTTAAGGCTATGTCATCTCCATGAATTGAAATATATTCGGCAAAAGTACCGATCTTACTTTTACGTGGACGTGCATATATTTCATCTCCAACTTTAAAACGACTTACTTTTGTGCCGACTTTTACCACAACTCCAGAAAAATCATTTCCTAGAATTAGTGGCATTTCATATTTAATTAACAGTTTTACTTTCCCATCGCGTATTTTAAAATCAATAGGATTAATACTAGCAGCATGAATTTCTGCAAGTATTTCATATTCACCAATTTCAGGTGTAGGTATTTCTGCTAAACGCATTGGGGCTTTGCCATATCTATCTATAACCATCGCTTTCATTGTTTATTCCTCCAATTAATGTATGTTTATAGCTAGTAGTTTCAATAAAATTTCTTTAACAACGTCTCAATATCTGTGACAAGTGTTTTTAGTAAACCTAATTTTGTACGTATATCTATATAATAAAAGTTTTTTGTACCTTCTTTACGCATTAAAATAACGCCAGCATCTCGCAAAATTTTAAGGTGGTGTGATACTGCTGGTCTAGAAAGATGTGTTTGTTCCGTGATTTCACCAACACGTAAACCTGTTTGACAATCCGTTCCCATTAAAACCAACAAAATAGATTGGCGGGTTTCATCGCCAATTGCCAATAGTACTTTTTGACAATTCATAAAATCTTCTTTAATCGTATTCAGTTGCTCCTTCTTATTCTTCAATTAAATTCCTCCAATAGTTAGTTGAATAGTTTAAGTTATTGAACCGAGTTACTACATAAAACAATATATGAATGTTACATTCGGTGCAATATTGAGAAAGTAAATCAAGACAAATCATCCACATCACTAATAATGAGCAAAAAATCCGTTCCCTTAATTGGTAAAGGTATTTTTTATTGCATTGTTCTTATAGATAAATGACCTAGCTTAGAAAATTGGTTGGAATGGTATAGTTATATCTAGTTGCCATTACCAATATTTGTCTATATATTACTATTTGATGTATCAATAATTGTGAGAGTAAAATAGCTGACAGACTTAATACAAGTCAGATAAGCATGGCGTTGAATTGCTATGAACCTTGAAATGACAGGAAAGGTTTGTCCGAAGGCTGATGGGTTGTTAGGGAAGCAAAGTGGGTTAGTTAAAAGTTATGTTTAATCGGAAAATTGGGAGTAATTAAAAAAACGACGCCATCCGGCTAAGAATAAACGTCAAAAAACCTTAGCACATGAAATTGTCTAGTACGACTATATTTAGAGGCAGGAATAACATATTGAAACAAATGATAGAGTAGCCTAAGGGGCTACTTCTTTTTATTTTTATATTTTGGTATAATTAACTTAAATACAATAATATTACAAACAGGAGATTGAATATGATTTTTAAACTAGTACAAATTTGTTCAATATGTCTTGTTTTATCAGGATGTAGTATGCATTCATCTAAACAAGAAGAACAGCCGTCACATGAAGTTTCGAAAGTAGTTAATGAGGAGCCAGTAGTGTCGGATATCGCTCACAATAAAGTAGAATCAAAACAAGAACAAATTGAAATTACTCATGGACGTATGATTGATGCACAGATAGCTTCCTCTATTGGTGAAAGTAAATCGTACTTTGAAAACTATGGTGATTCGAAAGTGAAAATTTATATTTTAAATACTGGTACGGAAAGCTTTCAATACAGTATTAGAAATGTAAATGATAATAAGAAAATAGTGACCGGTGTATTGAATACGAATGAGACTTATGAAAATGTATTAAATGATTTACCAGAAGGCTCTTACATAATATCTTATGTAGTTGTAGAAGAAACTCCTCCGACTGATATAGCTTTAACTGTGAAGGTCGATTTAGTTGGTTATGAGTAAGTGTAACAGATGGAACAAAAGGAACAATTGTAAAACATGTAGCATGTTCCGATGATTAAACAATCAGTAGATAAAGGGGAAGATAAATCGTGGCTTGATAAGTTGGATCAAGGTATGATGACAAGTGGGGAATTTGAAGGTTTGAAGGTTATTATTTCACAGCGTTTTATAATATAAAGCCCAAAATAGACTAAACGTCTATTTTGGGCTTCTCAATCCTATTGATTTATTGGTTGAATAATAGCTATTAACTTATTTCATCCAAGTCGTCCTTGTGACTGACTTCAAGCCTTCAACTTCTTTAATAAAATCAAGGTATTTTCTTATCTCGATTTTTTTCTACTCCTTCCCAATACACTTGCCGATACTAAATCTAGTCATGTTTGCAAATGAGTACGTAGCATCGACTCAAATGACATTTGGTGTTACAATGGCTCTGCATAACATGACCTTATTTCCGTAGCTCCTCATAAGAGTGCAATCATAACAATGTGGGAAAAGCGATGTCATTACCTTCAATAATCGGCAGCTTTGCTATCTATCATGTATATTTAACTTATTTAATAAGTACCTCTGCCAAAACCGGGATAGAAGAAGAGGAGCCTTTTCTAGATACTGCAAGTGAAGCGGCTTTTGAGGCAACTTTAAGTGCAAATTTAATATCAGGATTCTGGGAAATCATGCTAAGGAAGTAACCCAAGAAAGTATCACCTGCTGCCGTTGTGTCTTTCACTTTGACTTGATAGGCTTCTTGCTTGTGTACTTGTACATTGTCTCTATATATGACGCCATTTGTACCTAAAGTCAACACAACCTTTAAATTCCTATAGTTTGATAGTAAGTGATCGAGTATTCTGTTAGGTGATTTTTCTCCACAAATTTCTCGTCCTTCGATCTCATTCAGTATCAGAAAATCAATTTTTGAAAAATCTAAATTCTTAACTGAATCACTTATTGGAGAAGGATTTAACGCAATGGTTAACCCCTTTTTATAAGCCGCATCGATTAGGTAATCTAGACAGTTTATTTCGTTTTGTAGAACTAGGAAATCATCAGCATTGAAGTTCTCTAATACTTTATCAATTTGTTCAACAGTTATTTCTTTATTCGCTCCACCATAGAGGAAAATGCAATTTTCACCTGTCGGAGTAACTTGAATAATGGCATGCCCTGTTATCAAACCGTCATCATATATTCCCTCAACTCTAATTCCTTCTAATGCTAATTGTTGTTTTAAAAACAGACCATCTTTGCCAATTTTACCTGCATGAAACACTTGAGCACCAGATTTTGCAAGGGCTATGGATTGGTTTAATCCTTTTCCACCTGGATATTCATCATAACTGACCGAAGATAACGTTTCTCCTTCTTTAACAAAGTGAGGAACTGTATAAACTTTATCAATATTTAATGATCCGAAATTTAAAAATTTCATCTAAACACCCCATAATGTTAACTTACCAATAATTCTAATAGACATTTCTTGAATAACTGATTGTCAATGGTCTTACAAACTTTTGCATTAGGAATGTGCCCTGCAAATCCATCAGAAATGGCAAGTTTACTACCGTCATTTACTATCACTTGACCATAGGCAGCAGCTTCTGTAGTACACACATAGCAGTAACATAACTTGTCTTCAAGAACGATTTCATCCCATAATACAACACCCATTGCCACGGCATCTGGTAAATCAACAATATGTTCATTACTTCTTTGTAAATTATATTCAAGCAAGGAACGGTTACATTTAACAGAGAACACAGCTTCTTCTTTACCACTTGATAGTAATACATCCATATCGTCTTTATTCAAAGCTGCTTCGCCTAAACATACATCAAATCCAATGATGGTAGTAGGTATGCCTGAGTTGAGCATAATACTATAAGCCTCTGCATCTACATACACATTAAATTCAGCAACAGGTGTAGTGTTTCCAGGGCCAAAGCCAGAAGTACCCATTGTGTAAATATGCTTTACTTTTTTCATTGTCTCAGGAGCTTTTAAAATAGCAAGAGCAATATTTGTAACAGGACCAATGGTGACAATTTCGATTTCATCAGGGTTATTTTCAATTATTTCAAGGATAGCATCTACGGCATGCTTGGTTTCTGGCAAAAGAGTAGGATTTATTAAATTACAATCTCCCATTCCGTCTTCACCATGAACATTAACAGCTGTAACTAAATCACGCATAAGTGGTTTGCCTGCTCCAACATAAAGAGGTGGCTTTTGACCATTAGCAACTTCGATAGTCATTAGTGCATTTTTTGTTGCCAATTCAACTGGGACATTGCCACAAACAGTTGTGATCGCTTCTACTTTAAGATTCGTAGATTTTAAAGACATAATTAACGCAACAGCATCATCACTGCCAGTATCTGTGTCAATAATTAATTTCCTCATAACAAGACCTCCAATACTTATTCGCCCTGATTATATAATTCAATCTATAATGAAAAAAAGGTCAAATGACCAAATGCGAAAAGAAGGTGAAAATATGGATTTTAAAGATATTGTGAATGATGCACCAACGCATATTAAGAAAGAATTTATTTATAGAAGACACAAGAAAGGTAGCCTTATTATTCACCCGCATGAACAAAATAATTATCTTTATATTCTAACTACAGGTAGGGCAGAAGTGTATAGACAAAGTTATGAGGGCGCCATGCTTTCCCTATATATTTATGATTCATATAGTTGTTTTGGGGAAATAGAAATTTTTAATGAAAAAATTAAAACACTCGGTGTTATTGCAAAACAAAATTGTGAAACGATAGCTATCCATAAAACAAAGGTTTATGAATGGATGAAAATCGATTTTAATTTTAATTTTTACATAATTAAACAACTTGCCTCAAAATTAACTTTAAGTTCAGATACTACAGCAAAATTATCATTGCTAACAGTTAAAGATCGTATCTTATTAAGTATACATAATCATTATAAAATCGGTGATTTAGATAACCTTACAAAGCAAATTTTATCAAGTGAGGTCTGTGCACCAATTAGAAGCTTAAATCGTTCAATAGCTCAGTGCATAAATGAGGGCGTTATAAGTTATAAAGATAAAAAATTCTCTATAAAATCAATTGAAGAAATTGAAAAATACCTTAAAGATTTTTTATTAAGATAAAATTGTGGATTAAATTTGTTTTCAGCTATCTCAAGAAAGGTTCACTAGTAGGAAGAAAAATACAATCAGGTTCGTATGAGAGAGATGGGCAAAGAAAATCTATTTTACGAACAATGTTGTAAACATCATCCAATTCTTAGAGCAGAAAAACGGCAGAGGAAGCTCACAGGGGGCATCCAACTAGGAATCTAGTACAAATACGCAACCAGTCAAGTTATACGAGCACAGATGAAGATCCCTTTGCAAATCGTAAGGGGCCAATTGAGGTGAATCATGACGATTTGCCTTTCTAAAGTGCAAAGGAGGCCTATGATCCTATTAAGAAATGTAGAGGATGTAAGGTTTATAGGGAACACGCAGCATTGAGAAAGAGCTGGGACAGATTAGTAATTTGTGTAGGGGGAATGAGTGAAGATTTGAAAGATAGTGTTCGGTAAAATTAATGACCTTTTTTGGGTTTTACAAAGTATGAAATGAATATAACAAAAACGCCCAAAGAAATGTATATTAGGCAACAGATTCATTTGGAATAGATGAATTATATTCGAAGGTACCTGATACTCTGCTCCATCCGCGTGAAAATAAAAAGGTGCCTAAAAAAAATAGGATCCATCCAATTATAGACATTGATTTCATTGCATAACAACTCTTACAAGAATAACGTAATTGGGTATATTTAGAAATACGAATTGATTCAATTAATGCAAATGCACAAAATTAGTAATAGAAAAAGCTGGAGCGTTTGCAGACGCTACAGCTTCAATACGAATCTATTTGAACTTTTGTGGTTTAGCAACTTTAATTGAAGCTACTTCTCCACATTCCTTACAAAAGCGAAAAATAAATGGAGATCCTACAGTAAATGTTGGTCCGATAGGTTTAACGTTACCATAAAATGGTTATAATAGAAACTATAGGATTGAATTAACTCGATTGAATGAAATATAGATTATAATCTACATATTTATTTTACGTAAATAAAAATATACTTATTTGGAGTGAGATTTTATGAAATTTACGAATTTTGTAACAGCGTCTGTTTTAACACTAGCTTTAGTAGGAACTAACCTGATACCTGCAATGGCAGAAGAAAAAGAATCTGTACAACAAGAAATGGTTTTAAATCAAGGTGCTGATGATCAGGCTCAGTATTATGATAATGACGAGCATATTACTCCGGTGGCTAATTACTCAAACGTACAATTGGTACAAGGAACATTTACCTTTAAATACCATGTTGGTTTAAGTAACAAAGATGTACGATATCATGTAAAAAATAGTGGGAGTAACAGCTTTTCATGGAAAATTATTGATCCAAAAGGGGGTACTTGGTCTAATGGATCTTCAAAACCAGGTGAATCAGGAACTTGGACAGCTTTTTGGGACTTAGACTCCATTCCTGTAGGGGAATATACATTTATAGTAACCTCACATAATGGTGGACCAGGAGCGTTTGATTTTTCTGCTAGAGTATTAGACTAAATTACTGCAGTTAATGTAAAGAAAAAGGAAAGCCCAGGAACTCCAAATCCACAAGGAGCAGACATATAAAATTTGTGTAGCAAGGTTATGCTCTGTAACTTCATTTAATATTTTAAATGATTTTCAAATTTTAAAAAATATTTAAGGAAATTTATCTTACTATATTTGGGGTTTACAGATACAAGTAGAATGTTAGAAATCCTGTTGTAGTTTATTGCCTTCGGGAAAATAAAAAGCTATAACGGCGAGGTCGTTATAGCTCCAAGTAGTGTGTGTGATAAAATTCATGACAACTTTATTATTTCTAAATTAACTTCAAATTATACCCCTTAACATCTAAAAAGGACCACCTTCTGTTTAGAAAGTGATCAAGACTTTTTCTCAAGAAAATTAGGAGTAACCAATACTGTGGAAAGTACTAGATTCTTGAGAAAAAGTTTAACAAAAATTCGATAAGTTCTTTTTATTATATGTATCAATACGCAGACGAAGTTAGGCGTTAAAAAAAGCTACAGCGAGTGAAATCTCTGTAGCTCTTCTTTAAGTAGTTCGCCACTACACAATATAATTTAACCAATTTCTTTTTAGTTATACATTAAAAAAGCCGCTGAGGATTTGCATGCTACAGCTTAGATTGGTATATGGAATGCAAAAAAACCGGCAGTAAAAAGGTTGCCGGTAAGGGATAAATATTTACCTTATTTTGAATTGTTTTCGTTTGCAAATCGACCAGAAGCAAATTTTTTGTTAGCTTCTGCTTGTTGGATTTGCTGTCTGATTTGATCAACATCAGTCTCATTCCCGAATTCTTGATTCATTGAGTTCATTGAACCAGAAGCTTGTTTTTTCTTTGCTTCAGCTTGTTGGATTTGTTGTTTAATTTGATTAACATCAGTTTCATTTCCAAATTCTACGTTCATTGCATTTGGTGTTTTTGAGTTGAAATTTTGATTGTTGTTTGCCATTGAAAATCACCTCCTGCAATTAGTTTGTACAGAAGGTGAGTTAGTATCCGTCTTTTTAGTCCAAATTATATTTAATGGAGAGTTTCATTTTTATTATTGAAAAATCATAAGGGTCACTTGGAATAGAAGTGACCCTATCAATAAGAAGAGGTTTGGTTAGACTAGTTTAGCTTAACACTACTATTTATATGATGAGTTCGCTTGGGTTTTATAGTGTATTGCCTTTAAAAGTAAAAAAGTCATGGCGGTCAACTAGCGCCATAGCTAAAGTGCGTGCGAGTACACTTATGCTTAATGTGTACAAGTAAAGGTTTCTTATACATGAAGTTATGTATTTTGGGATAGCGTAGCTCAGTAATCGTGGGACGATATTAGAAGCAATATTGCTATCCAAAAAATATATTATGTTAGGGGATTTTTAACATTAACCTTGTTAAATATAAGAAATTAATTAATAATATTACAAAAAACCCCAGTTTGAAACTGGGGGACGGTTTGCCAGATAAATAAAATTATTTTTCAGGATAATCTACATGTAATGGCGGTGGAACTAACCAACCTTTAGTCTTATTAAGACGTAACAGTTTAGCTCCAATTTGAGCTTTTGCCATATGGAATTGCCCATACATTAAAGCGATATCTTCACGAGTGGAAGTACCCATTGCTTGGCTACACGCCACTAATCCAGCACCCATGTCAGCAGTAAGTGCAGCGCTTATTTCAGGGTCATTAAACTTAGCGCCAGGAGGAATATCTTCCATTCTTGCTACAGGTCGTTCAGGAGAAGCAGGGGGTAAAGCAATACCATTCGTTTTTAGAATTTTTTCTAATTGCTTTACTTCATCCCTACAAAGTTCGATGATATCTTCAATAATTTTTTTTAGATCTTCATCACCAGCGTGATTATAAAATGTTTGATAACCAGAAATCATACCATAGTCTGCAATTAAGCTTGACCAAACTGCAAATACTTCACCGTAATGTAACGGTTCATCTTTTGGATTTCCACCAAGAATACCCATACTAACACATCCTTTTCTTATTTGTAGATAAAGCAAGGTTAGTATGGGTGAAATAATAATTACCATTCACTTTTTAACAAAATATATTTAAGGATCGAAGTATGGAGATAAAAAATAAAAAAGACCACGTTTTTTTCGGAAAGTGATCAAGATAATGATGAAATATTAAGAGCGACTAATACCTAGGAGTTTGATGTTAGGCATTGAACATTTTAAAAACAAAAAAGCCACAGCGAGTGATATCTCTGCAGCTCCTTTAAGTAGTGGAACACTACGCAACATTATATTGGCTGTTTATTGAGTATTTATACTTCTAATTATCATTGGTAAAGCTCTAAGGTATAGTTCACCCCATTAAGGATACGTTAACGTTATTGGAGGTGATTGATTTGAAAAAAGAAAAAAAGAATGAAATTGAACAAGAAGAAATTGCTATTGAATTTACTCCTGAAGAGTTAGAAGTAAAAGAAGAAAAAGAACAGAAGAAGGAACAACAGCAAAAAGAAAAAAAGTAAAGACATAATGCCATGACCTATGGGTTGTGGCAATTTCATAAATAAGAATTCAAGATAAACTAATATTAAAGGTAAGGAAGAAGAGGGTTAGATGGACAAGAATTTGAATTATGGTGAAGATTATAAATTTATTCCGGCAACTTCTGTTGGAAGTGGTGTTGGTGTAGAAGTTGCACCTGATTTATATCAATATACTATTCAAATTGTGAATATTGTACTTTATGGTGACCCAAAAACTGAAGAGTTTGTGCTTATTGACGCAGGTATGCCAAAAAGTGCTGAGGAGATAATTTCAGTCGTTGAAGAACGTTTTGGTCCGAATGCTCGGCCAAAAGCTATAATTCTAACTCATGGTCATTTTGATCATGTAGGAGGAATTATTGAATTAATAGAGAAATGGAATGTTCCTGTCTATGCGCATACTTTGGAAATCCCCTATTTAACTGGACAACAAAACTACCCAGAACCTGATCCATCGGTAAGTGGTGGTCTAGTTGCGAAAATGTCACCTATATTTCCAAATGAAGCAATTAGTTTAGGGGAGAACATCAAGGCAATCCCTTCAAATGGAAGTATTCCATTTATGCCAGGGTTTCGCTGGATCCATACTCCAGGGCATTCGCCAGGACATATTTCTTTATTCCGTGAAAAAGATCGAGTACTTATTGCTGGTGATGCATTTGTTACTGTCAAACAAGAATCTCTTTATAAAGTTTTTACACAAACAAAAGAAATCAGTGGTCCACCTAGATATTTAACAACGAATTGGCAAGATGCTCGAGAATCAGTCGAAAAATTAGAAGCTTTAAAACCTACCATTGCTATTACGGGTCATGGTTTACCAATGACAGGTGAAGAATTGACAAAGAATCTTAAGAAACTTGTAGATAACTTTGACCAAATCGCACTACCTAAACAAGGTAAGTATCTAAATTAACTTTTAAAAAAAGCCGCAGCGTCGTCACACGCTACGGCTCGAATTGGTTTATGCCCTTTTAGGCTAGTCAGTACATGCATTATAACACAACCTAGGGGAGCAAGCCTAAGTTAAAAGAGAAAACACAATTAAATCGCTACCAGCTAGACAATGAATAAGTAGTACCATGGCAACATGTGCAAGTACATGAGAATGAAGGACGAACTTGTTTCATTAACAACTGCTGCATCTACAACAAAGTAAGGTATTGAGGCAACAAGGACAAAAGCTGTATTAACAACATAAAAGTTGAACTACTAATGAGCGCTCAAATGAATATGATTATCTTGTTCTCTAAATGAAAAAAAATTAAAACAGACCACCCAGAAAAAAGTGGTCCAATACATATTTTTAGAAAATTTTCTTTTGATTTCTATCATCTTTTAAAATTTCTACAGCCTCTCTAAAACGCTGAGAATGGACAACCTCTCGCTCACGTAAAAACTTTAAGCTATCATTTAAATCCGTATCATCTGACAAATCGATAATCCATTGATATGTGGCACGTGCCTTTTCTTCTGCAGCAATATCTTCGTACAGATCAGCAATTGGATCTCCTTTAGCCTGTATATAGGTTGCTGTAAAAGGTACCCCTGAAGCATTCTCATAAAATAATGCTTTATCATGATTCACATAATGGTCTCCAAGACCAGCTTCTTTTAACATTTCTGGAGTAGCATCTTTGGTTAGTTTATAAATCATTGTGGCAATCATTTCTAAATGTGAAAATTCCTCTGTTGCTATATCCGTTAATAACCCAACTACTTTGTCTGGAATAGTATAGCGTTGATTCATATATCGAAGAGCTGCAGCTAACTCCCCATCAGCACCACCATATTGCTCAACTAAATACCTTGCGAGCATTGGATTACATGTACTAACCTTAACCGGGTATTGAAGCTTCTTTTCGTAATACCACAAAAATTATTCCTCCTATACTCAAATTTTAGACCTGCCATGGCCAAGGTGTATCGACCCAATTAAAAGGATAGTCCGAATAACTTCTTCCAAAATTCATTAGTGGACCAAATTTTTGCTCAAAATTAACTTTAAGCTTCATACTTTTTTCAGTGTTTTCGTTAAATTGCTGAATTGCATCATAATCATTGGGATGGGTATCCAAATATAGGTTTAATTCAACAATGACAAAATCAATGGCTTGTATTTCTTCAAGTAGGGTATAAAATTCAGGTGGCATCTTTTTACTCACTCTTCATCCCTCCTTTAGGGGGAGGGTAGGGACTAAATAATTGAGGCCATAAAGTGCCAGCCCGAAGTGCTTCTTGTGGGGTTGGAAATTGTGGTAATCCAGGTGGTTGAAAGCCCATATACAATTGTGGGGGTGTAGCATAAACTTTAACTTTTATAGGTGGGCATGGATCGAATGGGCTAATATAAGGTTTCCAATACTTATATTGCGTAAACATTGTATCCTCCCTTCTGTAATCAACTACATCAGTGGAGTATATGAAAACCGAAATTGTTTTATTCTGATATAAATTTAGTCGATATATTTATATTAGTAACTGTGGCTCATTCGATATATGAAAAATAAATATAAAAATAAAAAACGCTCTAAATAGGTGCAACTTGTATTAAAGGGGTTTACTTAGACGAGTTAGGCCCAGAACGAGGAAGAATTGACGATGAAGTAATGGGCGAGTGCGGCATATTGTGCGAAATCGTTTATGCCAGTGCAATTGTGTAATTACTGCACAATATAAAGAAAAGAAAAAGCCGCAGCGTTTGCAGACGCTACAGCTCGAATTGGTTTATGCCTTTGATGGCTTGTCAGATAAATCATTATATCACAACTTAGGAGGGCAAACCTATGTTAAAAGAAAGAACACTATCGATTACACCAGATGCTTTAGATTTAATGATTACAGACTACCATTGGATGGTTAACGCCATCAAATAAATGCGATCAGAAATGGTTATAGGGGCAAAACGGGACAGTATGGAATCGAAAATACACTACTCGAGGCGGTAGGTAGTGTAGGTGATCCAATTATGCAGGAGGCTATTAGACGGTCTAAAAACATAAAACGTGTTGCAAAGTATGAGAGAAAGCTATTGAATGTACAAATGCATGTTGAACGAGTTACTGGCGACAGAGAGGTTCAAGTACTGAATTGGATGTTAGACGGCAAATCACAACGCTGGATAGGTCAACACATGGCATTCTCAGCAAACAGTATTAAACGGATTAAGGATAAGATGAGGGGGTTTCGTGCCTCATTGAAAGATATTGTAGAGGAGAGTGAAGCGATGGAAACCGTTAAACCCTGGTCATTTACGAAGGATTACGAAGCAAATGAAATTGTCAGTAATACAATTGTGGATAGCAAAAGAATTCAATGACGAGCATGTGAAAAAGAAATTAATAGTATGGCTAGTTGGTTCGATTTAGCCAAATATATGAAAAATAAATAGGCATTTGAAAGAAATGCTACAGCACACATGCAAGAAAGCTTGCACAAGGTGCCGTAGCATGGATAATAGGAGAACCGCGTTTAGATAAAGCATTGAGAGCACGTTGTTACATCATCTAGTTATAAACAAACTTTCATTTTTAAAATTATCTACTGTCTTGCTTTACTTCTTCAATAAATGCCCTGAAGTTTTCAGCGATTTCTTTTGAGTGGGTATGGTGTAAATAATGTGTTCCTTCAAATGTCATCACTTTTCCATATACAGAATCTTTTACTTGCTCTTCATGTAGTGTTGACCATCCTTCAATGGCTGCACTATTCGGTTGTAAAAAGAAAATAACAGGCAAATTTTTTGGGAATGTTAAATTTTCAGCTGCTTTAAAATTAGGAGATCTATTTTCTATTTCACTCACAATGGTTGGATTTCTAAAGTTTTTGTAAGAAAGAATTCTCATTTGTTCTTTTGTTTCATCATCAACTGGTAGTGCAGCATATGGGTCAGCACTTAGTTTCATTATCAATCTGCCTAAACCCGATTCTTTGAGTAGTGTAATTACTGAAGAAGGTATCGGAGATTCAACAACCTTATCACCATACTGCCTTGGAACACTGCTATCGATCCCGACAAATGCACTCACTTCGTTTTCATATTTGTTCACATAATCTAGTGCGTAAATGCCCGAAATGGAGTGACCCATTAGAATATAGCGGTCAATTTTAAGAATCTGTAAAGCTTCGTGGATTTCACTTACAATATTTTCTGTGCTCCGTTCTTTTTCGGTTATATCACTTAATCCATAACCAAAAGGCTCAATCACTACAACTTTGTAAAATGGCGATAACTCTTCTACTAGCGGCTTAAAATCAAGTGCTGGTGTTCCTGTTCCCAAACCTGGTAGTAACACGACTGTTTCTGCGCCCTGTCCTTGAATCAAAACATTCATATTTTTCCCATCTACTGTTACAGACTGACCATAAGGTTTTATTCTTCCTGCTTCTGATTTACTACTGATCTTATCAACGACAAAAACAATGGCTATAAAAACGACGATTACTATAACTATTGCTGCTAAAATTTTAAGTAAAATGGTAAGCAATTTTTTCATCTTATTAGCAGGTTTTTTGCCTGTTGTTGTGTCTAAGTCCATTTTCTTCACCTCTCGCATTTTCACTCACTTCTTCTCCTATTGTTTGGGGCTACCTTTAAGAGCCCTAAGGAAAGCCTAAACGATGAAGATGTACTCACAGTGACGACTATATGAACGAAGTATGAACAAGTGAAAGATATTATGTTTATTTTTTAGTGAAAATTAACAAAATCAAAACGATGCAAATTGTTAGCAAGGTAGAAAGGGGTGTGACGTGGTTAGAACCAAGACTATGTTGTAAAGTTCAATATTTAGAAAAACAGCTGCAGGTTCTTTAAGGATTTTACGTTTAAAGGTTTCGATCTTGATAAAATTTCAGAAGCAATATACTAATAACCAGGCTCTCAAATGAGTATCTGGTTTTTTAATTTCTACAAATTAATACATGTCAAAACCACTGTACAGCAATTAAATAGTCAATATCAAAAAAATGTAACCAGATATCATATACTACGGATTCTGGTTTTTTGTAAATTTCTTTATATGTAATTGGTAGTACAGATATGTATCATATGTATCCCACAGCATCATTATTGTATTTTAAACCATTTTAATAATCTGAAGTTTTCTAAGGATGTTCATCTGATATATTGATAATTTATCAAAGTTAAATTGGATGTATTTACAAATAATAATTTATATTAACAGAAAAAAACGTAACAAACACTTGTCCTTACTATAGTTCTTATAAAACATATTATAGAAAGAACACATTAAAAGGAGGTGATTTTATGAAGAAATGTAAATGCAAGGGGTATAAATGTATGTGCCATTACAGGGAGAAAGAGTATGAAGAATATGAAGGGTATGGTTATCATACAGAGAATACTTTATTAGATATTATGGTACAACTTCAAAAACTCCATCAACAGCAAGAACAGTTACAAGCACAAATTCAAGCTCAGGCCCAAATTCAAGCGCAAATTCAAGCACAAATTCAGGCACAAGCTCAAGTTCAGGCTCAGCTTCAAGCACAAATTCAAGCGCAGCTTCAAGCTCAAGTTCAAGGGCAGGCTCAAACTGATACCGATACAATATCAAATGTTGGAAACCCTAAAGTATTCGTGATTAACGTCCCGGCTGCATAAATATAGTTTGACAATGGAAAAATGGCCATCTATAGAAATTCATCAGATAGATGGCTGTTTCTTATATGGACCTATATACCTTTCACTAAACAAAAAAATAAAGTAATTAAACATCTATTGCAATTATTACATGGTGAGCATAATATAAGTGTATAGTTATATACTAATGTAATCACCTCCAATAGCCAAGAGGCGATTTTATTTTAAAACATATATAAGTAATTGGTTATGGAGGAGTGCAGATAAATGGAAAACACACTAATTGAAAAAAATTAAAAGCAGCAGCAGATTTAAATCGGATTAAATTACTTGCATGTATGAAAAATGGGGAGGTATGCGTATGTGATTTTGTAGATGTTCTAGAAATATCACAACCAGCAGTGAGTCAACATCTACGAAAATTAAAGGAGGCAGGCATTATTACAGAACGAAAAGTAGGGACTTGGAAACATTACCGTTTAGTAGAGGATCAAACGCCACTGATGAAGGGAATTTTAGAACAAATTCAACCTATAAACGGGTGCAACTGCAGTACAGATTGTTGCCATGTAGGGGAAACTGATAATGAGTAATGAATTTTTAACCAAACAGCTTTCATTTCTAGATCGTTATCTCACCCTTTGGATATTTGTTGCTATGGGAATAGGTGTTGTATTAAGTATCACCATGCCTAATGTTGGTGAAGCGTTAGAGTCCATGTCTATTGCACTCCTTGTACAGTAGTCCGCATTAATCCATAGGACACTAACTTATCGATTAGCTCTCTTTGAAGAGTCATTTTCGTTAATTTTTGTAGTTTATAGTGCCCGATCAGAGGTTTAATATGATTGTTTGTAGGACTCTTGATAATGAATATAGGTACCTGGTCGCCAAACCTTCTTTTTCATCTCAAACCAAATTTCCATCCATTGTGCTACAGTAATATTTGCTTTTTCACCAAACCTTAAAATTGTATTTTCGGATGTAGGACATAGTATCCAGAAACCTATGAATATATTGATTATCTTGAAAAAGAGCTAGGACCTATTACAAGTATTAATCCTGACTTTACACAGCAAATCCCTCGAAAACGCGAAGTAGTAGACACTAAATGGCGTAAAGAAGGAGTATTAGAAAGGAGTTGGATGGTGGAAATAATTGAGGAAGCAAGTAGCAAAGATGGATAACAATAGCTACATTTGTGCTAAAACAGCTATGTATGGCATTGAGGCAACATTACCAAGAGCGAGTGGACGACAATATTTAGGGTCAGAAACAACATATTGAAACAAATGATAAAGTAGCCGAGAGGTTACTTCTGTTTAGTTAATTCCAAAAGTATTGTTTCTTCAACTAACGAAGCAGTTTTGAAGAAGATATAAACGGAAAAAAATCCCTTCAGATAGTTTGAAGGGACTCTCCTATACAATTCGTGTATAACTCTAAATCCAAAATGATTATTTGTATTTTTTGGCTAGAGATTCGCTGCCAATTGCTCCAATGATAGTCATAAAAAACGGTCCAATTTGAAATAACAGAGAATCCTTTAAGAACACAATATTTAAATCAAATAACTTATTTCCTATTACAATGAATATCTTAGCTAGTATGATTAAAAAACCAATTATTAGAAGAATATCAAAAAACATTTTCCATCTTGGATAGACTAATTTTTGGCTATCTTTGATGAGTTTCTCTTTCAAAGAATTATCCTCCTTTACTAATTCATCAAGCGTAATATCAAATATGTCACTTAACTTAATTAACAATTCAATACTAGGGTAACTTTCTCCACGTTCCCATTTGGAGATAGATTGTCTACTAATATTAAGTTTTTCTCCAAGCTGTTGTTGTGACATATTATGCTTTTGACGTTCTTCTTTTATTTTCGAAGAAAAATACATATGATCAACTCCTATCCACAGTATATTTATTTGCACTAAAAAACTAAAGAACCGCATCGTTGCAAGGGTGTAAACTATTAGTTTCCCCTTAGAAACAGCTTTTATTTTTGTATATAGTCCTTTATTTGCATATAAATTATTACAAAAATAGGTACTTAGTGGAGTTTCTATGTGCTGACAGTTTAGTCAGTATCTTATATTAACCGAATCGGTTGTTGAGTGCAAAATGTAAAAAAAGTAAAATTAAAGGGAGTTCATTGCGCAAGCGAATTGGACTCCCTTTAATTATTGATTTCGACATTTTATATGATTTAGCAAGTTAATAGCAAGGTAAATAACAAACCTATTAGCGAACAACTGCTGACCAACAGCAATGTTCAAATGTATAGTATGATAGTAATGTGATAATTTGAAATTATTAAGAAAGGGATGATTATGATGAAGAAACTTTCCTATAGTGGCTTAAAATATGGAGAAAGTGATATGGAAATAAAATTATTGGTGGATATACAAAATGATTGGTTAGAGATAACACATACCAAGGAAGTCTCTCAAGTAATGAACAAGACAACAGGTGAATATATCGTAGTAAATCGAAACACCTTGAAATTTGAGGTTGTTTCATAACGCGAACAAAATATGAAACAAATTAAGTCAAAAGGTCAGAGGAATTAAAAAGTGACAATCTTCTTTTTCAACTTTCTTGTGTTTTGAATGAAATAGTAAATGCAACGTTTGAAGCAAAAGGAACAAATGTAAAACATGTGGCATGTTTTGTGAAAGAAAAAATATGATGTAAACTCGGAGGAAGGGCGGTGCGGCAAGGTAAGGCTTTCCTCCCTTGGTATTTTTAAAAACCTAAATATTAGGGAAAGACAGACCGACGACCGACCAGCGCCTCATAAACATGTTCGAGGCAAGTCATACACGGCCGGCCCATATTTTTTAAGAGATCAGGTATCTTTTCCGTTAATACTTATTCGATTGTCATTGTTTTAAAAAGAGAATACAAGGAAAATTAATCATCCAGAAAAAGATGCTCTATTGAGTGTCTTTTTTGACATGCTTATCATGCCGCTGAGGATGATAAGGAATTCAATAACGGAACTTTGACAAGTGGCGATTTTGAAGGTTTGAAAATTATTATCAATCAACGTAATAATAAATAATAGAAAGAACATTTGTTGTGGTATTTGCATAATATAAGAGCATGTTTGTAAGAAGAGGAGGTATGTATATGGTAATGCCCTCACCTAATCAAAGAATTTCTCCCCAACACGCAATGCAGATAGCCGTGCAAAGAGTACCTGGCCAAATTATACACTATGGTATGGATATGGAAAACGGAACTTTAATATATGAAATATTCATTTTAACTGCTCATAATAAGATTTATGAAGTAGAAGTAAATGCAAAGACAGGTGTAATTCGAAAAATTGAAGAAGAGAATGACTATGATTAATTTAAAACGAGCCCAGGTACTCAAATGAGTACCTGGGCTTTTGTAATTACTACAAGTTATTGAGGATAGGGATTCGTTAGGTGTTAAGGGTTTGATTGTCTAGCTTTATCTTTCAAACTGATATATAAGGATCCATTTGTTTGAACCTGAGCAAAATAGACATCTTCAACAGATTGTATATTTTGCTTTTTTAACTTTTTCATTAGCCATTCTTCTGTTAATTCAAGTTCTACCAGGTTTTCGGATATTAGTTGACCATCTGAAATTACTTCTGTCGGGAGGTAAGTGGGAGGTGATAAATCCGCTTTAACATCCTGTTTCGTAGCAACTTGTTCAGAAGTCTTTTGCATAACACTGAGTTTACCATCAGTCTCAAGTATTGCATATTGTACATCCTGTACAGAGAAAATAGCTTGTTCGCGTAACATCATTGTAAATTCATCCATATGGAGACGATTTTTCTTTAAGGCAGATTCTAAAATAAGTCCATTCTGTACAACTATAGTAGGCTTATCATCTATGAGGACACGAGCTTTTTTAGATTTAATAGTAATAATAGTCATTATATATGTTAAAACCGCCCACCAAATAAGGGCAATGAGTGCATCTAAAAAATGTGTTTGGGCTTGAGATGCAATTTGAGCAGCGATAGAACCAAGTGTAATACCTGTTGTATAGTGAAAAAAGGTGAGTTGGCTAAGTTGTTTTTTTCCGAGGATTCGAGTCAAAATAAGTAGCACAAAAAAAGAAATTAAAACTCTCAGTAACATTTCCCAAAACTGCGTGTGGATAAAGTCTCCCATATATAAATCCTCCCTTACATAGGTGTCGAAAAATAGCATGTGCAAAAAAATTCATGGGTATACGACAACCACTCATAAAGTATAGTCCAGATTTTTAACAACAAAAGGGAATCTATTATATTTTAATGCAAAAAAAAAGCCACTAAAATAAGTGGTTCAACGACTGATATTTTACAAATTTAAAATGGGATGGTAATCGCTATGAACTTTGGGGACGGAAGAATAAGGGGATAATTTACGTCATTCATAGCGATTCCCCCTTACAAACGTTAGTCTTTACTAAGAAAGCTTAATCTAAACATTTAATTATTTAAGGAAGACATAATAATCTGAAAAATGTGTGGTATACAACAAGATTGATTTCCTATACTAAACCTTTCCAAAATCTTTAGGAAGGAGGAACTCATTAATGAGGTACTATCAAATATTTTGTCTATTTGTTTAATCTAATTTTTTTTGTAATATAAAATCGTATAGGTAAAAATGATCTGGATAATAATAAAAAGATAAAAAAAGTAATGAGGTGAATATATGAAGAAAATAGTCTTAGGCACTTTTACAGCAGTACTTTCTACAGGGTTATTATTTGGATGTGGAACAGCTAATGATGAACAGGAGCCTGATCCAACTGAAGAACCTTCTGAACAACAAGATGGTCAAAATCAGAATGATAACGAAAATGAACACAAAGAAGATAATCATTAGTTAAGATTTTGCATTTTTAAATTATACACATTTACAAGTCCCAACCACCACGGAGTGGTCGTAAGACCCTTCAAATGTAGAGTTTGGATTCAAACCACAAGAAAAATCTGCTTTTCGTCAAATCGCTAAACAGATTGTAACTAATGTAGAACGACATACTATATGATTAGAACCGATGTTACATTGTAAGGTTCCATACCTTGAAGAAACTCAAACTGGTATGCTCAGGATAACATCTTTTAAAAAATTTAGTTTGGATAAAATTCCAGAAGAAAGTATTTTTTGACCAAGATAGCTTAATTGAACTGCACCCCGTCAAGTAGACAGTGGAAATAATAAAAAATGTATTAAGCGGCTTGAGACCGAATTCTAAAGGACTCAAGCCAAATAATCGTTTCTGGTAGCGATAATGATTATAAAAATGAATATAGTCATCAATCGCTTGTTTTAACTCTCCATATGAATCGTACTTATGTAAATAATACTTCTCACACTTCAGTGTGCCCCAAAATGATTCAATTGGTCCGTTATCAATACATCGACCAACATGCGACATACTTTGCTTCATATTGGCTGTGTCCATGATTCGCTTAAATTCCTTCGATGTATATTGAAAACCTCGGTCACTATGTATTAACGGCTGCTCGCCTGATTGTAATGATTGAATAGCTGATTTTATTGTTTTGAAAACAGGG
>NZ_KQ465150.1 GCF_001308875.1 Lysinibacillus sp. ZYM-1
TATAATTACCTACAAGCTTCATTACATCCATCTCTGCCTCAAGATCGTTTATATACTGCATGTCAATCATTCAGCTTGCTCCCTTCTATATTCATGTGCTAATTTTACTAATTATTGATACATGATGTAAAAGAGGATTTCGTCCTATTTTTTGCAATCCTGCCCGTTAGCTTAATGCCGTTCCCAGTCTAGTGCTATATTTTCTCAGTCTACAACTTTATTTTTCAGTCTAATACTTTATTTTCCCAAGACACCTGCTTGTTCAACTAACCTGCTTCGTTAGTTTAAGTACTTTTCTTCACTATCCTCGCGTCCAATAATTATTGTATTTTATTCTATTAAATGGCCCATTTAATGAAAAAGAGCGCTGATCCTTTTTACAGAAGGTACTGCACCCTTTAATGGAATAACTAAACTTCATTTTGTGGCTTTTTCATGTGTTTCCAAACTTTGATTTGGGAACGTTATTGGGTTAATTTTTGTATACGTTATAAATCCTTGTTTCACTAAAGCACTCCGTTCGTTCAATATTAACGATATTTTTTTGAAACAACGAATTCAGTAATAGGCATTGTTATCCAAGCAAATCCAATTACAATAACAAGTGGAATATTTTTTATATCATTTAATGCAATTACTTTTTCAGATACTACGAGAACAATTAGCATCAATAATAATAATAAGTAATAGCTTATTTTAGAACTTAAAAGTGTAATATGCTTTTCCATTTCATCTTTTTCACCCTCATGTTTTCCATTCAATTCACCCCAAGTTAAAGACTGAAATAAGAAACCGATTCCTAAAAATAAAAAAAATAGTGTAGAAGCATTAATTATTTCTTTTGTAACCCACTCATAAATCGCATAACCACTAATTGCAACAATAAGAACTAAAGAACATAAAAAGCTAACTTTTTTTACAGTTATCATTTACTCCCATCCCCTTCAAAATCAAAATCAAATAATTCCTCAATAGACAGACCTAAAACATGAGACAAAGTAAAGGCCAATTGTAAACTTGGATCGTACTTATCGTTCTCAATAGCATTAATCGTTTGTCTGGACACTTTGCATTTTTGTGCAAGTTCTTCTTGTGATAATCCTTTCATTTTCCGACGTGCTTGAATTTTATTTTTCAATCGATTCACCTGCAATATGTAAAGGAGATTTTACATTTAATATACCATAAAATAGTAATATGTAAAGAATGTTTTACATTTAATATAAAATAATACTCATAAGCACTTAAACATTTTGTTAAAGTAGCCTGCTCCGTTCGTTGAATAAAAAAAGCACCCAAAGCGTCGTTGGGTGCTTTTCTTTGCTTACCGTTGTAAATCCGCATAAATCTGACTAGACCCTTTATTCAACAATCTGGCCCTTTAGACGAAGAAAGACGCATTTCCTACAAAAGAAATGCGCCAGATTGTTGAATAACTTAGGTAAAAATTATTTCTTTTCTTTGTCGGTCCATAAAACTTTGTATATAAATGCTAGTTCAGCTTCTTCAATACCCTGGGGCAGTTCCCCAGTTGTGCCACTACCAGAACGCAGTTCGTTTTTAGTAGTGCCTAGCCATGCTGTTAAATAAATAGGTTTATTTTTTTCTAAAGTCATTTTTCCGTCGATTAGCAAACCGAAAGATGATGTTGTCATGTTATTTGAATAAAACGTTGTAGCAAGCCCAGAAGGTATACCATTTAAAAGTTTTAAAGAATGATCTTCGTCTCTATTATCAATTATTCCAAAAGAAATAAGGCTGTCATTATATTTTGTTTCGAGTTCATCCCAAGTCTTTAGTAACTCCTCTTTAAACTTACCGTTTTCAAAAACTTCCGCCGAAAATTGCAAATAAAGTGCCATTCAACTTGAAAAATTTAATTTGCTCTACACCTGTTTTACTAATTAATAAGGTTTCTTTTTCACTCATGTTGTAGGACTCAGTGGTTAATTTCGAATTTGATGGAGATTTTTCTGCTTCTACTCCTGCACACCCTGTTAACAACAATGTGATAACTATAAACAAGCAGTAGCTTTTAAAATAACGCATATTAGCTCCCCCCATTGATGAATGTTTCATTAAAATATTTCAAATTTTATCCATTTTTGCAATACGCAATACTCCAATAAATGGCCCGTTTGTTGAACAAAAAAATCCTGCAGTATCAACACAGGATTTTAAATCAATTTGCAAATAATCTATGTTTTATCAATTTCTAATTGTCTTTTAATCGAATAAATTGTGTTCCTAGCAAGATCTGTTTCTCGGTGAATATTCACCACTGATTCATTTTGTTTTAATAATTGAACCACTACATTATAGATAAGACTGTCCTTTCCCTTTGCTTCAGCGTGATATTTTCTACTCTTCCCTTTGAAAGCTCCACGCTCTTTTGCAATAGCGATACCCTCTCGCTGGGCAGTTTTAATTCGATTGCGTTCTTCCTCAACCATCCATGAGAGAAGTGTTAAAACTAGATCAGAAACCAGCTGGCCTACACCTGCTAATTCTTTATATTTTCGTGTATCAAGGATCGGCATATTTAAAACAACAATATCAATTTCATCTTCGGTTATTTGTTTCCACTCATTAAGAATTTCTTGTTTGTTACGGACAAACCGACTTAAATCATGGACTACTAACACATCACCAAACCGCATTTTCGATCTCATTTCACGATAAACGGAACGAACAAAATCTTTCCCTGACTTTTTTTCGCTGTATATTTTTTCACACCTAAAAGCTTCAAGCTCCTTCAGCTGGCGATCTAAATTTTGATCAACAGAACTAACCCTGGCATAACCAAAAATCATTATGTATCGACTCCTTTAATTGAACAACTTATAATGAACAACTCAATACATTGTCACTTTAGGAGTTAATTTGCACCTATTTTAAGGGTTATTTTGCACAGGCCTAAATAAAAAAGAGATGGCAATCGCCACCCCTTTAATTTCTTGTGCCACAATCGCGCCCTATTACGGCAAAGTCATAATTTCCCAATGAATCAAGGTTTTAAGCTAACGGCCGTATTTAATAGTGAAAGGTGTATGAATAATCAACGCTTCCTTTTTTCATTGATTTATGATAAATTTGAAGAGGAAAAATAATGATTAATAAAAGGAGGCGAAAAGCAATGGAAATGGTATTGATTCTTGATACAAAGATTAAAGTTTCTGGGGATTTAAATACAGCGGGATACGTATGTCCTTTTTTAAACAGAATACCGCAACCGGAGCTTTTTGACGCCTGTTTTTCGTGAAGACGAATAAATAGATTTTAATATGTCAAAGGTACTGGTTATATAACCGGTACCTTTTTATTTTTTGTCGATGTAGAGGTGACTATAATGGTAAAAACAATAGATCTTGCCTCCTAAAATAATAATTTTAATTTTAGGAGGCAGAAAAGATGAGTAATCAAATAAATAATAACTATTCAGCACAAAAACAAGGTTCAAATAGACTTTTGATAATTGTTTTAGGACTATCTGTATTGATGGCTGCAATTACCGTTGATATGGTCACTCCTGTTCTAGGTATGATTGGAGTAGAACTAGGAGGATCTGAAGCTCAGGTTAGTTGGGTTGTCGGTGGTGTCGCCCTTGTACTCGCGATAGCAATTCCATTTTATGGGCGTATGTCCGATTTTCTAGATGTAAGGAAGCTATTTACAATAGGGATATTAATCTTAACAATGGGTAGTTTAATTTGTGCCCTTGCTCCTAACCTATCTGTTTTAGTATTTGGAAGAATGATTCAGGGTGCCGGAATGGCTGCTATCCCTGTACTCTCTGTTGTCGTGATAACTAAAGTGTATCCACCAGGACAACGCGGTAGCGTCTTAGGAATTATTGCTGGTTGTATTGGTATTGGAACTGCCGGAGGACCGATCTTTGGTGGCACTGTAGGTCAATGGTTAGGCTGGCATTCTCTATTTTGGATTACATTCAGTTTAGGATTAGTAATCGCTATAGGCGCGCAAATTTCTATGCAAAAAATTGAACCAACAGAAATTGGCGAATCAAAAACCTTTGATATTTTAGGAGGAATTTTACTCGGACTGATGGTAGGTTTATTCTTGTTAGGTATTACTCTGGCCGAGACCTCTGGTTTTGGATCTAAACAAACAATCATAAGCTTATTAATATCGTTGTCCGCTTTATTTGCCTTAATTATTCGAATTGCAACTGCTAAGCAACCATTCATTCCGCCAGTTTTAATGAAGAACCGTTTATATGTGAGTTCTGTTTTAATTATTTTTTTCTCGATGTTTGCCTACTTCTCTATCCTTGTGTTTGTTCCGTTGCTTGTTGTTGAAGTCAATGGATTGACCCCGGGAGAAGCTGGAATGACACTACTTCCTGGAGGTGTGGCTGTCGCTATTTTATCACCAATAGTAGGAAGGTTGTCTGACCGTATTAAGCCCAAAAGGCTTTTAATCACAGGGTTGATTGTTATGGGGATTTCCTCATTATTTATGTCATTATTTGCTGGATCCTCACCTATCTTTTTTTCGATTGGTGTTTTAGGTATTGGAGTTGCTTTTGCGTTCATTAATTCTCCAGCTAATAATGTTGCGGTATCTGCACTATCTAACGAGCAAGTTGGAGTAGGAATGGGTCTGTTTCTAGGCGCATTGTACCTTGGTGCAGGGACTGGTGCAGCAATAATTGGGGCTTTATTGTCTGCAAGCCACGAAGTTGGAAATGCTTTAAATCCACTTTATTCGCTAGATGCTCCTCACTATTCCGATGTGTTTTTAGCGGTAACATTCATCATAGCAATTGCTCTAATTATCACATTGAGCTTACGCAATGAAAAATTATAACAAGTTTAAACGCCCTTTGAAAGGGGCGTTTTTTATTGACTTTTGTTATCGAGCTAACCTCTCGTTCAAGAAAATTTATTCAACAATCTGGCCCGATTGCTGAATAAGGGAAAATCCTGCATATAACAATATTTTTTTATCAAACTTTTATAAATTATCATTCTAAGATCTAAAAACAGTTCATCTTTTTTTATAAATGGTATAGCTTGTTTCACAACGGTACAACTTTCTTACAAACGGTTAAACTTTGTTTTAAAGATACATCACACACACTTCACAATAAAAAGGAAACACCTCTAATTTTTTTAATTCCAACAACACTTCTTTACCTTTGTCAGCATTTAACATACTAATCCATAAACCTCAATTTGCAAAGTTGTAATAACACCTATTATAATAATCATGTAGTTATCAAAAAAGATTACTACATTACTTCGTTTGTATTTTTTCAGACTTACGCGCTGCCAAGCTGGAAAGGGCTGAAGTGAATGAAGTTATATAAATCAAAAAAAGAACCAGAAATATACTACTATTTCAATGCCAAAGGCGAAAAGCTATGGATGTATCGTCACAAATTTTATAACGCAGCTGGGATTAGAAAAGAAAAGAAAAAAAGCAGCTTTAAAACAGAAAAAGCAGCTTTAAAAGCCCTACTAGAAGTAAAAGCTGCAACACTACAAGGCGAAACAAAGCATATAGAATATGATAATTTAACGGTTGGGCAATGGCTAGATACTTGGCTTGAAATGAATAAAAACAAATGGAAAGCTACTACGATGAAGCAACGTAAGTTAGTGGTTAAAAAACCATTTTAAGCCACTACTTGGCCACTATAAACTCCAAAAGTTAGATCGTATAACGTATCAAAGGGTTTTTATTGATATATTGGAACAAAAATTAAAACCTGGTACAGTCTATTTATTTCATTCAATCTTTAAAATTGCTATTAATGCAGCTGTCGAAGAAGAATTACTTATTCGCAATCGTTTTACAAAAATTGTTATAAAAAACGAATTTGAATTAACAAAAGAAACCTACAACTATTTAACCATCGAAGAATTAAATATCTTTCTCCACACAGCAAAAAAGTATGAAGACATTACTAGTTATACTTTTTTGTTGGTAGCTGTCTATACAGGTATGCGCAAAGGTGAAATTTGTGGCTTACAGTGGCGAAATATAGATTTCAAAAATAATATAATTACAATTGAACGTACACGTGATGATATTGGTACGCGTACCCCTAAAACTAAAATAGTTATAGGAGAAGTTTGGTGGATGATCTAGTAATTGATCAATTAAAAAAATACCAAGTATGGTGTAAACAAATTTTATTGAAACATGGCAAACAATTTGACGATCAGTTATTTGTATTTATTAATAAATTTAATAACCTATTGCATGGTGCTGCGATTCATAAAATGTTTAGAGATACGATTTTAAAAGCTGGTATATTAAACAATGATGGTGAACCAAAAATTACTTTTCATGGTTTACGTCATACCCGACAATTTTATTAAATAGCGGACAGAACGTAAAAGCAATTGCTCAGCGCTTAGGAAATACTCCAGCAATGATTTATGAAATTTACGGCCATGTAATGAAAGAGTTAGAAGAACAATCAGTAGAGGTTTTCAGTAGAAGTTTGGACTGCGGAACTGGGGCTAGCAGTGGGGCTAATTAATGTAAAAGTCCGTGTAAACGTTGATAAATCAATACTTTTGTCATTTATTTAATGTTTCACGGACTAATTTTTTATTTTTCAATATGTACCCTAATAAGCCCTCAAAGCCTGTTATATGCAGCTTTTGAGGGTTTTCATTTTTTAATACAATGCATATTAATCCACAAAGTTGAGGCTAATAAAATATAAATTGGCGGTGTGTTAAGCATTCGTATTTTCTAACCGAAAAAACGATTGATTTCTCTATATCTTTCGTTGCCATTTAACTAGCGTAAAACAGCTTCTAATTTTATCTAGTAGTCTATTTACCCATAAAAAAACTGCACCTTCAATTGTTAGAGTGTGTCTAACAATTGGGGTGCAGGTCCAATCCCACATCGTTTTTCTTAATTACTTTGCACTTTAAAAACTTTACTATCAGGCTGTCTATTCATTGCCTGCTGTAAAAATCGTGTTGCGGTAAACAATTTTTCTTCATCAATATTTGTTTGCACGCCTAAACGATGTAGGAAATTCACTAGATCATTCGTTGACACATTGCCACTTGCACCGGGGGCATAAGGGCACCCCCCCAAACCACCAATAGCACTGTCGTATTTTGCAATTCCGAGTTCTAGTGCTGAAAATATATTCGCTAAAGCGCGACCATACGTATCATGAAAATGAAGGGCAAACAAATCACGGTCGTATTGAGTGAGCAGCTCTGATAAAATAGCCTTCACTTGTATAGGGTCTGCAACTCCGATAGTATCGCCAAGTGAAATTTCAGAAACGCCCATTTCTAAATAGGCATCAATTATTTTCTTGACTGTTTGAAGATTTACTTCGTCACCAAACGGACTGCCAAATACGGTTGAAATATAACCTCTTAACGATATACCTTTACGATTTGCTGCTTCAGCTACAGCTTTTAAGTTTTGCAAAGATTGGTTGATGGAAGCATTTAAATTACTTTGATTATGCTCCTCAGAAGCAGAAATAAATAAAGCAATTTCATCAACCTTATGTTGAATCGCCCCTTCTAGCCCTTTCAAATTAGGCACAAGAGCAGCATACGTTATTTTTTCATCACGTGTGATTTGCTCAAACACTTCATTATGATCGGCCAAAGCTGGTATCCACTTTGGGCTAACAAAAGAGGATACTTCGATATGGCGGACACCTGTTTCACTTATTAAGTTAATCCATTGCACTTTCAAATCAGTTTGAATAAATATTTTCTCATTTTGTAGGCCGTCACGCGGACCAACTTCTCTTATTTCCACTGCTTTTGGTAAGTTCATAAAGATACACTTCCTTTAACTAAATGCCGAACAGCTGTAGCATAATCCAGCTTGATGCGTAGAATACCATGAATTGCACACCAGCCCCTACACCTAAAATTCGATTTAATAAACCACCAACTGTTGCGACTGTAAATGTTAAAACTACTCCTACTAATTGGGCCTCGTTATAGGCAAGCAAGAACGCTAAACCGATGAACATCGCTACGATTGCTTCCTGGCTGATATATTTTAGTACTAATACAGATGCTTTACGTGCATAATTCATCGCAAATGGATAAGCAATTAAAGCCGCCACACTAATTCCGATTAACCCAAAAATGAAAAAATCCCATGAAGACATTAATGTGTGTAAGTTGTTTACCGGATCCACAGTAAAAATCGGTGGTGCATTAAATAAAGGTGATGCTGGTCCAAGTGCTACTGGGCTTAACGGAATACCGAATGCAATTAATGGAATAATAGCTTCAGCAATATATGTTGATTCCGTTACACCATTCATCACAGTAAGACTCGTTGTTGATTTTTTATAAGCTCCTTTTGTGCGGGAGCCTACAATTTCCCCCATCAATGACGTCATCCCTACAGGACTGAATACAAATGTGAGGGAGGAAAGAAACGTTGTAATGCTCGTAAAAATCGTCTGTCTTTTCGATAAAATTTTAAATGGATTAGGAAAATATCCTTTCCATGATTTCGTTTCAGGAGCAAGATTATATTGATTTTGCTTACTGCGCGTTAAATCATTTTTAGCAACAGGAGATGCTGCCATTAAAATATTACAAAACATTGGCCCAATGGCAATCCCTAAAAAGAATGTAATACTTAAATGTTTATCAAGCATCGCAAAGCTAACGCTATCTAAAGCCTTAATGAAAAACGCAAATGGAATAATGATTAAAAGACTTGCCCATTTCCCTTTTGAGAAGAACGCGATTAAAATAGCGGCAAGTGTAAAAATAATGCCTGATGAAGATTTAAAGAAATCGGCAAATTGACCTAAAAACTGACCTAAAAGGACAGCGGTTGGTAGGGCAATAAATGCACCGATGACGCCGCCAGAAATCATTTTACGTAGTGCAACGTGCGGCATCCCTAAACGGCGTAATGTATTTGCATGGTCGATTAACGGTACAGCTGTTGTGTCACCAGGGATACCTAATAACGCAGTTGGTACAGCATGTGTTAAGTGCTTAGCTAACACCCCTGCCATGAAGAAGGCGAATACACCTTCAGGAGGCGCACCCAGCAAAATAACTAACAATGTAATAGGTACCATAATCGCTGTTTCATCTGTACCTGAAATAAGCCCAATGACAGTAAAGATAGCTGCACCTAGAAGGGCAAATAGAAGAGCTATTAAATAAATACTCATTTTTTATCCGCTCCTTTCAAGCCTTGTAAGCTAGAAAGAATACCAAAATCCTCGAGCTCTTTTTTTGTCACCGGGTCTTCCTCAATTAAGCGTATTTCCTCGTCGATATCAATTTGTAAATCTTCAAATGCTTCCTTTAAAGAATGACTAGATGTCTCATCCTCTACTAAAATACGCTTTGGTTTAAAAAGAATTGTATTGATAACGACAACAATCAGAATACCTGCAATTCCTGTTAATAGTGAATAGGAGTTAATCATTTGAGGGTCTGCAATTTTCGGAAAAACCCACTGGCCTAATTGATAGCCTAAAAAGCTGGCTACAACGCTTAAAATAATTGAAATAATTAACTGATTACCAGAAACCGTGTCACCTAAAATTTCGATAAACTTTTTTTCATCTACATTTTTTTGCTCATTATGTTGGGTATTCGCCAAGTTATTCACCTCGCAGAGAGTTTGTAATCTCTAAAACACGATCATAACGGAAATCTTTCTCTTCAACTGCCTGCTGTACAACACGATCAATAATATCGCCTGTTGCTCCAGCCATTACAGCCAAATTTTTGGCATGCAGACGCATATGACCAGATTGAATACCTTCTGCGGAAAGCGCTCGTAAGCTTGCTAGGTTTTCTACTAATCCTACCGCGGCAATGTAGCTGGCTAGTTCCTCTGCAGATTGCACATCCATAATTTTTAGAGCGGCTTTTGCAACAGGATGAGTCTTTGTAGCCCCTCCCACAATACCAACAGCTAACGGTAATTCCAACGTACCAACAAGATTGCCTGCTTTATTAAGCTCCCATGTTGTTAAAGAACGATATCTGCCAGAACGGGCTGCATAGGCATGAGCGCCAGCCTCAACAGCACGAGTATCGTTACCCGAAGCTAATACCGCAGCGGTAATACCATTCATAACTCCTTTATTATGTGTAGCAGCACGGTACGGATCAGCATCTGCAAATTCGTAAGCACTTACAATATTTTTGGCAATCTCTATCCCACCGAGCATATCTGTCGAGAATTCACCACGGGCACGAACAATACGCTTATCTGCTAAATTTGAAATAATTCGGAGCACAACTCGTCCATTTGTAATCCGTTCGATTAATGGTGACACAGATTCTGCCATCGTATTGACAGCATTTGCCCCCATCGCATCTTTCGTATCTACGATTAAATGTACAACAACCATTGTTTCTTTTGCTGTGTCGATTAAGTGCACTTCTACATCCTTTACTCCGCCGCCTAGCTTTACTAACGTCGGATCTTTTGCATTACAGTGTTCGATGATTTCATCTTTATGTTCAAAAATTTTCGCCCTTGCTCCATGAGGGTCATCAATATTTAATACTTGAATCTGTCCACGCATAACTGTTCCTGAGCTGGAAGTAAAAATTCCGCCTAACTCATATGCTGCACGTGCAGCATTACTAGCTGCAGCAATCACAGACGGTTCTTCCGTAGCCATTGGAATAAATACCTCTTTGCCATTTACTTTAAAATTGGCAGCTACCCCTAAAGGAACTGAAATGTGGCCAATAACATTTTCAACCATTGCATCTGCAAGCTCTAATGATATCCCACTGTTTAAAGCTTCAACTTCCTCGTTTGTTAACTTTGATTTTTCAGCGATTAACTTAATTCGCTCTTCCACTGAAAGTAAATAAAATCCTTTAATTCGTGAAGTCATCCCCATACCCCCAAAAATATAAAAAAGTGTAATACAATTCAACTAAGTTGAATAGCATTACACCAATTGTAAATTGTCTGAATAGTATTGTAAACAAGAAAATTGTATTTTCGATAATATTTACGTTTAAAAGAAAGTTTTAATCCTCAACATAAATCGTTAATACTTTTGAGTTTTCCGCAGAGTTGTTAATAAAGATATGTTCTTTTTTCCCAGAAAAATACGCAGAGTCACCTTCTTCTAAATTGTAAAATTTATTATCGTATTTCAAGACGATACTACCAGAAATGATGTAAATGAATTCATCATTATCGTGTGTATAAAGGGCTAAATTTTCCGCCCCATTATGTACAGTGACAATAGAAGGATTGATATTGCTCATATAACTCTTATTCGCTAACAGCTCATATTGATAGCCGAGTTGATTCGTTTCAACAGTCTCATTGCGCTCTTTTTTCGAGACAATTGAAATGCCATCAAATTGATCCTGGATAACAAACCAAGCCATAGGCACATCAAATATTTCCGCAATCTTAGACAATGTCACAAGACTGGGTGTCGCTTTGCCATTTTCTATTTTTGAAATATGGCTTTTTGTTAAATTGATCTGCGTAGCTAAATCATCCTGAGACATTTTATTTTTCTTTCGCATCTGTTTTATTTTTACTCCAACTTCTAGTATGTTCATCTATTCCAGTCCTCTCGATCTGTTAGGCTTTTACATAACTATACTATATTTTGGAATGGAGGACAGATAATACGGAAAGTGTAACAGTTACAAAAGTAGCTATTTTAGGTTTTGAAAATTTGAATATTCATAAATTAAAGGTGTGTAATGTTATTCACTACACATCCTTTGCTATGTGGCAATGAAAAAGCATCTACTCCCTTGGACAGATGCTTTTTGTATATAGGGCTTATAAGCAATATCATTCTTAGGATCCTAATAGAAGAATTAGATTGATTCGTTCAAGTCCTCAGACGAATTTCATTCTTTTTAGTACATTTAAAAAGACTCAAAGATACGTACTAAAAATACAGTGAAATGTTGGCAAGAAACAGGATCGTTCGGAAGGAACCTTTGGTAATACCATTACTCACTAAAATTTGAATATATTTATATGACCAATTTGAAGGAGAAACATATTTAAACCCTTTAACTTCTCCCTTCATTTTTAAGTCAAAAGCGTTTACTAATAACTTTGCTAGTAAACTTCGTTTTGTGGTTTTTAAGTGTGTTTTCATACTTTCATTTGGGAACGTTATTTTGATTTAATTTGTATAATTAATTCATTTCTTCAGTTAAAAATCTCTCTCCAAAAGTTGTCAGTCTGACTTTAGTTAGATCAACAGAGTGAACTCTTTCATCGTTATATGTATCATCATCACCAAACCAATAAATTGTAACATCTGAAATATATGTTCTATCATGCATATATTCAATAAGATCACCCCACATATCTAAGTTTAAATTGTAATCTGTATAAACAGGTATATTTCCATTTTTGATTTCATTTAAGATATTAAGTATTATTTCTTTGTTTTCCAATTAATAACACTACCTTTCGAAATAATTATTGAATTCCAGCCTTAGTATTTATAACTTTTCCAAAGCGGCGTCTGGAACCTTTATGTCAAAGAATGTTATTCAATAATATGGCTCTATTACTGAAAAAGGCACAATTCCAATTCAAGAATTGCACCCGATTGTTGAATAACTATTTTTTATTATTACTAGCGTTCTCTCATATATTTCTATATCTTTATTAGGTAGTATATATACTAACAATTTTCTCGTTTAATAAAATCTCTTTTTCTTTTTTTAAACCATTTTTTATTGCAACCTTCTCTGAAGCAATGTTTCCATTTTGAATTAGGGCAATGATTTTTGGAAGTTTTAATTCATTTAATCCATGATCTATCAAAGCAAGAGCCACTTCTGTAGCATATCCCTTTCCCCAATAATTCTCTTCAATCCAATATCCTACCTCTATATAATGTTCTTCTTCAACAATTTGAGGTACAAGTCCTGCGTGTCCTATTTTTTCACCTGTGACTTTGTCTTTTATAAGTTTTAAACCATAATTTCTATTCAACCTATAATGTTCAATAATCCACTCGAAAAATTTATTAGCTTGTTCTCTATTACGAACTTCTCCATTTCCTATGTACCTCACCATATTAGGATTACTTAGCAAATTCTCTAAAAAACTAATATCATCTTCTGTGTAATTAACTAAAATTAATCTTTCACTCTCCAACAATTATACATCCTCTCCTTATTCGAATAAAAAACAAAATGCATATCCTGTTATATGGAAAAACAGAAAATATGAAACCTCTAACTGATTCCTTTACTAGTTGATGTACATAGTCTCCAAAGCGTTATTTGGCAACTTTTCATAAAAGAATGTTATTCAACTATATGGCCCTATATTGAGATCAGTGCTAATTCTTATTACAGAATAGCGCCCGATTGCTGAATATCAAGATAGTGTTCACTGTTTTTTACTTGTTAAACTAAAGCACTCAGTTAGTTAAAGAAGGAAATCAGATTTCGCTAAAAAACAAGAAGATTATGCAGGCTATTAAAGAAAAGATTCCAGTCCCTAAAGCAATAGTTCCATTAGCAACGTTATATTTATTTTTCTTTCTCATCTTAAACATGAAAAAAAGTCCCGTGGTCGTTGAAATAAGGAAAATTATAAAAAAACCGATAGGCACAATATACATTTAATTAACTCCTCCATTTTAGGCTTTTTGTTCAAATAAACTGTACCGTGTGTTGAAGATTTCTATTAGCTAATTTTACGAAGATAACAAGTCACTTCCATCAGTGGTTGCCAAAATTGCTTCATACATCGTCTTATTACACCTTTTCATAAAGGACTTAACAGCCTTGTATCCCACTTTTTAACCAGAAAGGAAGCCCTACAGGTTGATACCCTTCTAGATAAAGAAAAAGTTATTTTAATATCTTTTTTAGTAGTATTATGAAATAGTATAAATAAATGTATTTTAAGAGGATAAAAAACTTTATTCAAAAAAGGAGTTATTCTAAAAGGAGTGTAATTTAAAAATGTTAGGTTTATTTATAGGTATAGTACTTATCATAATGGGTTTTTTTATAATTTCAATTAAAAGATGAATTAGGGGATTATAGTGATAAGCCATTATATAAAAGAATATTTGTTTATACTATTGAAATTTTTAGTTGCTTAAGTCCTAGTAACATCATTGGTTGGTTATTAGGTATAGGGCTTATACTAGTCATTTCAGGTTTGTATTTTGTAATTTCATTTTTTTCAAAATTATAATATTTTAATGGTAATATTACATATAACTATTATATTAGTGAAAAATAGTTGGATTTTTTTAATTTCATTCGAGGCATCCAATTAAGTTTCACATTATTTCTACCACAGTCGACAAAAATGGTCTGCATATATCTATCCCATCTCCCTGTTTAATGCAATTTATCACCTAATATTAACTTTCTACACCCTTTCAAAAACCCCTCTTATTCAACTAAACTGCATCGTTAGTTCAATAAAGAAAAAGGAGCTGCATTATGGAACTCAATGATCTTCAAGTAAAGCACCCGATACTAGATGTACATTTCTTCACAATCTAACAGATGAACGAGATGTACTTATAGATATATTTTTTGTCATTAGAAGACGTATGGTGCTATATTCCAAATGAGATAAATGGCAATCATCATATGGAATATAACCCCAAAACTTAGCTTAAGATGTATGTTAAAGCCTTTGATAATTTGGAGATATAAGTAATATAACCCAAAAAGAATAAAGGCATAGCCGACAGGCATTCCTACACTGTACAGTAATTTACCCGTATTTGTAATATCTCCTGGTGGTGCGTCGGCTGCATAGAATAAAATGCCACTTATCATAAAAGATAAAAAAATTTCAACAAAATAGGTGACTGTGGCTACGATTAGAAAATACGCACCGTAAGCAATCGTCTTTTTCATGTAACTCCCCCTACGAACACTCTATCATTTTGACGATATGTACAACAAAACTGCTCTTATAGTACAATAAGAAATAAGAGCTGTCTAAGCAGCTCAATAGTCTTCAAGTAAAGCCCCTAAAAGTTGCATTTAATTTAATGATTGAGAAACTGGTGAAGTTTGATTTTCCCAATCAGTTGGTCCCTCATTTGGTTCAATATACTTCCGCCAATACTCCCCACTTTGCTTATCAAATATAATGATATTACTATCGTTTGGCGAGATTAACTCATACCTGAATTGTTCTTTCTTTGTTTTATTGACTTGTTCGGATGTTAAAGACTGCGATATAAACCATGAACTTAAAAGAATACAGAATCCTAAGAAAATAATAGAAAAAGACATAAAATTTTTGTTCATTTACTAAACCCCCATAAGGTAATACATATATTATATCATTTAACAAAATATAACATTAAACCTATTTTATTGAACAAATTATAACATTTCACTTATTTTATTGGACAAACCTGCTCCGTTAGCTTAAGTACATTTGTTAACAATATCTTTGGTATACAGTCTAATTGGTTATTCAAGAATCAGGCCCTTAAATAAAAAAAGCTCTTTCCTTATTCCAGGAAAGCGCCCAATTGTGGAATAAGCTATTCATCCCAAAATTTTTCCTTCTTAAAATAACTCCAAATACGAGTAAAGATAAAATACACTATGAGGCTGACAATCAAATTTATACCTTTATTAAGTATCCATATATTTGTTAGTTGTATACTGTTCATTATGTTATAAGTTCCAGATATCAAGAAAACTGTGAGGAAACCTATTAAGAAGGCCTTTTTATCCATAGTGAAAATTTACTCCTTATTGCATCATAATATACTCATTAATTCTTAGCTTCCCTGCTTTTCATTTAAGTATATTTAAAATAAGCTTGCTACTCAAACATAAATATCGATAAGTACCTCTTAAGAATCTTGCCCTCAAAAAAGATGTATTCTTTATTAAAGAAGCACGCCCGATTGTTGTATATGAGGGTTTTCCATAATCTGATTACTATATTTTATTTTTTATCCGGTTCACCCTAACATATCAAAATGAGGTTTTATAAAAATGAAAATAAGGATTGTATTTGATTGTGTTATAATGGTCTGAAGGTTGTTATTTCCAAATCTTTATGATACTAGTAAATTCACGGACATCTAACCTGAAAATAGTTTGAATTTTCGAGGGTGATAATTTGAAAATTTCAATAGAAGAAATAAGTAGAGAACTGGAAGAAGAAATCCTCATTAAGTGTCATGAGGTAGACGAAGAAATACATGAAATCGTAAGTAAACTACAAACTGAAACTCTCATAATACTCGGATATCAAAATGATAGAGTTCATCGTATTAATCTTAGAGATATCTATTATTTTGAGGCAGTTGACGGAAAAGTTTTTCTTTACTGCGAGGATAATGTTTTTGAGGTAAAACATAAGCTTTATGAGTTAGAGGAAGTATGCAAAGATAAGAAATGCTTTCGTGCCACCAAATCAACTATTCTAAACATAGCTAAAATTTCATCCGTTCATCCTTCCTTTAGTGGTCGATTCGAGGCAGTGCTTGATAATGGGGAACGTGCAGTTATATCAAGGCAGTATGTGCCTGTCCTAAAAAAAATGCTGGGATTGTAAAAGGTGGGATACATATATGAAACTTTCTGAATTTGTACAAGACATCATTAGGGATTTCTTGATGATCTTCGCATCTATAATTATTATTATTACTATTTTAAGACAAATTTATTATCCCGATATGGCCTTTGATTTAAAGTCAATTTATATCATTATTGCATTTTCATTTTTAAGTGCACTAACGGGATTTATTTTATATTCTCCTAATGAAATAAGTGAAAAGAAAATGCGGATAAAAACTGTTATTCATTTTTTCACCTTGGAGATTCTATTGATTACCCTTGGTGCCATTTTGGGTATTCTGAAAAACGGATTAGATGTACTTACTATGGCACTGCAAATTGCTGTTATCTATATGATAGTTCGTCTGTTGTCATGGAAAAATGATATAAAAGAAGCCAAAAAAATTAACGAAAAACTAAAAGCATTTAAGAAAAACGTTAATTAGTAGTCAAGAAAATCATACTGCAGTTTTTTCTGCAACAGATTATTTTACGGTAAACTTTATAGTTTATCGTTTTTTTGCATCTTATTTGCCTGTAGAAGCAACTTACCGTTTTTCTATATACTTCTTTTCGGCTGCTTATTATGATGAATTAAGAAAAATTCATTGGAAAAGGAGTAATAAAAATGGGAATTTTATTATTAATTATCATTTTGATTTTCGAAATTGCTTTTGCATTTTACTGTATCGTCACGAAGCAAAACCATAGAAAAATAAAGAATTATATTAGGATTGCTGCATTTATTGCATTTGTCATACTCACACTTTCTTCTGTAATTGTGTGGAGTTTAAGTTGGGTAATGCTTGGTTTACTGTTTCTCCTATTAGCAATAAAGGCAACAGTTTCTCTTATCCGTAACAAGGAAAACAAAAAATATAAAACTTCTAAAATCGTGTGGAAATCCATTGTAATGATAGTTGTCTTAGTATTTGCCCTTGCACCTGCAATTGTTTTTCCGCAGTATAAATCCCCAAAAGTAACTGGTGAATATAAAGTTGCAACCGCTACTTACACATATACGGATAAAAACCGTATGGAAGAATTTACGGATAAAGAGCAACACAGATTTGTGAACGTAGGGTTTTGGTACCCGAAGAATGGCAATGGTACTTACCCACTTTTGGTGTTCTCACATGGAGCATATGGCATTAAGGATAGCAATAGCTCTACCTATACGGAACTGGCAAGCCACGGCTATGTAGTCGTTTCCATCGATCACCCCTATCATTCCTTCTATACTCGTTCAGAGGATGGAATTGTAACTATGATCAATTCAGATTTTAGAAAAGAATTCGAAAATAAGAATAAGGGTGTTTATTCGAATGAAGAACAGTACAATCTCATTCAAAAATGGATGAAACTGCGAACAGACGATATGAATTTTGTCATTGATACAATACTTACAAAAGTCAAAAGTGACAATGACCCTATTTTTCAACATATCAATACAGAGAAAATTGGTGTGTTTGGGCACTCAATGGGAGGTGCTGCAAGTGTGTGGCTAGGCAGAATGCGCGATGATGTAAGTGCAGTAGTAAATATCGATGCCCCTTTCTTTAGTGAACTTGTTTATAACAAAGCAAATGATAATTTTGTGGCAAGCAGCAAAGACTACACAACTCCACTTTTTAACATTTATTCTGACGATGTTTGGCGACAACTGGATAGTACTCCTGTTTATGTAGCGAACAAACTCAACAATAAACAGTTCGAAGGAGCATATACTACTCATTTTAAAGGGGCAAAACATTTAAGCTTGACCGATTTACAGCTTTTCTCTCCAATACTTGCAAATACGCTACAAGGTGGAAAAGCAAGCATCAATACCTATTACTGTATTGAAATGGAAAATGAATTAATTCTTAAATTTTTTGACTATGAATTAAAAGGCATTGGTCATTTCAATCCCAAGAAGACATATTAATTTTTTATCTAAATAGACTTAGGTTTTGTACAAAATTTCTCCTTACCTGGCTACACAAAGAGGCTGCAATATAACTAATTATCTCTTTGCGAAAGCCGAATCACTTTCAAATAAATTAAGCACTATATTTAAAAAACCCGAACAATGGTAAAACACCATATGAGTGTCTTGTCATTGTTCGGGTTTACTTTAGCTAAAATGTTTTGTCCCAGCCTCTCTTATATTTAAAATAAATTATTATTTTTAAAATAATTATGGAATACTATATTTCTAAACCTTACTTATGATACGATTCCTCACTAATGATAAAAGCCATCCTCCACAATATGGCCCTTTAAAAGAAAAAGACGCGTTCCTCAATAAGGTACTGCACCCCAAACGTTAGACACGACTCTAACATTTGGAGGTGCAAATCAATTACAGAAAAGCGCCCGATTGTGGAAGAACATTGACTTATACTTTATTTACTATACTTTCCGAAAAATTTCTCTAAACGTTCTTCATCAATTGCATACTCTCCACGCCATGCAGCTAGTGGAAGAATAATATCGGAACGTGGGGAGCCTTTTGCCTTCTCATAAAGTTTCATTTTTTCAACGGTATCTACGAATCTATCAACCATTGGCGGATACAAATCATTTGGCATTATTCCAAATTCCGCCAAGGATAATAGCTGCCCACGAACACTATATTTACTGAACTTAGGAAATACTTTTTCCGATTTAATTCGCTGTTCTAACTTTCCTGGCGTTTCTCCTTGCGGGGCATTTCTGATTATATCTATTAATTTTCTAAAGATTGCTATATCTTCTTCTGTTGGGGTTGGAACCTCTAGCTGTGAAAACTCTCTTAATTCTATCAGCATCAATTCAATACCTTCATTCCATGAACCACCATAATAATGACTGAATAACCCTTCTCCCACATTTAAGTATTTTTCTTTTTTAACACTGCATTTTTGGCAGTACTCTGTATCGCTTAGGTAGGAATGATTTTTACACTGATTGGCATAAAGATAGCTTAATATTGGTTGTCTTCCCCTTGGAAAACTTTTCATACCTGCTACATAAGCTTGAAGTGCTTTATCCATCGTTATATTGAAATTTTTGGTTAATATCTTAAATTCATCGATCACTTTATCGTGAGTAAAATGCTCAATCTCATTTAATGGATAAAAACTTTCTTCCAAATATGTCTTTTCCTCATCTTTTAAATTATTTGTTGAAAAAATATAAACAGCTCTTTCATTATCCCATACATCTCCATTATCAATTTCACGATAATAACCTTTTTCGTCTTTTTCATATCTCTTTTTGTTATAAACTTTTTTTAAGATTTTTAATAGTTTATCATTCACTTGATAGTTCATAGATTATTTCCTCCACTATTTTTATTTGAGTATAATCCTACATTTTGTGGTACGTTTTCGTTGGGATTGATATAGTAGGTTCCGAAAGGTTCATTATAGATACTTTTATGATAACATTTCACAATGGATTTCTAAGATTTACTGGATGTTTTAGATAAAAAAATAGACCATCAACAATCCTGCTCTTTAGTAAATTATTCAACAAAAAAAGCGTAAATCCTTGTTGGATAAACGCCCTCCGTTAGTTGAATAAAAAACGCACCCAAAGCGTCCTCCATCAACAAAAAACAGCGACAAACACCGATTTAACAGTATTTGTCGCTGTTTGAAATGTTACCAAGCTTTTATTTGGGAACGTTATTTCGTTATTGGATGTACAGATATACAGCTCAACTTCTTAACATTCATCTTGATAAATTTGAACTGTTTTAGGTTTTAAATTAACTATATTTTTAAATACTTTAAGATTTTCTATATGTCTAAAAAATTCATCTAAGCTTTCAAAATCCATTGACCATTCTGTAACTTGTAATTTTTTAAATTCATCAATAGGAGTAAATAATAGTTTGCAATGAAGCTGGCTCATTCCTAAATATTCATCATCTTCGTATTCAGTAAACTGGCGTACAAACGAAAAATGAAACATTTCTTTACGGTAAGGACCACATTCGAATAAAATTTCCTTTTCATCTTCTCCTACAATATCTTCCTCACAAAATTCTTTAAATGTTGTCCAAATAGACGCTACTGAATCTGTATCAACATTTATTTTTCCTTTCAAATAACCTTCTACTTCTTGAATCCTCACTATTTATCGCCCCTCTTGTTACTTGTTCAACCTTTATAAAGAATAAAGAGCCAAGTCTAATTAAGCAAATAAAGTTACTAAAGCGTCGTTTGGTAATATATCTTTAAAAATTGTTATTCAATAATATGGCCTTTAAATGAAGAAAGACGCATTCCTCCTTACTAAAGAAATGCGCCCGATTGTTGAATAACGAATATTAAATCTTGGTACTATATAGACTCGACATTTAATTACATACAGTTCTCCATAACGAATATAAGCCCAGTTTTCATACTCAGTTTTATATTAAATTAATCTTCCCCTTTAATGAAAACAAGCGCTAATCCTAATTACAAAATATTACTAATAGGGGTAGCACCATGTGTATTTTTAGTCAATTCCAATTAAGTAATTCAACCTAAAATTCTATTCTATATTTTTTTTAGCTGCGTAATCACCATAAAAGTAAGTGTCCCAAAAATCACCATATTTAGGAGTGGCAATTATTGTATATTCCCCATTTTCCTCAACTTCAAACAAAACTACACTATTATGTTCCCATCCCACAAAATGTTTTGAGTCATCTACGAGCATATAGATGCTGTATATTCCCTTTTCTAATACTTCACTTTTTTTGAAGTCATCAATTAATTCTTTGGCGTTTGGAATAGTGTGTTTATTTTCATTTATGTCAAACTCAAATTGGAAATTTACCACACCTATTTTCGATGCATACCTTCCATACCTGTCATCACCAATATTATTTCTTGGGTCGCTTGGTACCAATGTAGGTAAAAGTTTAATAGTATCTATCTTTTGTGTCATTTTAAAATCGTCAAGTAGCTCTTGATAATTACCTACACCTATCTCAATATTGTCGTAGGGAAATATTGAAACAGGTCCATTTCTTACTGGTTCATATTCATTAGGGTATTTCACTAAACCATATTTTGTTATTAGCTGTTCAACTACTTGAACTACCTTTGGATGTTGCTCAATATATGCACCCTTGAATTGTGAAAGGTAAATATCGTCATGACTGCCCTTTCCTATAACCTTCAATGTATCTCTATCAATCATTAGGTACGGATAAGCACGATATGGCTCTTTCATTTCTATATATGTTTGATGGTCAATACTTGCAAACCAGTTATTACTTGCCTGAATAACAGAAAACTCACCTTGTATTCCATAGTTTGTTTCTAAATATTCTTGTATTGGTTGATTCAGATCATCTTTAGAGAAACATCCACTAAGAATTAGGATTGATGTACTTGCTAAGATAACTTGAATCAATCTTTTAATACTCTTCATTTCCCAAACTCCATTCCCTAAATTTTGATAATATTATAACATTTTCCGTTAAACTAAGCTGCCACGTTGGCATAAGTACATTTCTTCACAATCTTAACGAAACAATTAATAAAGTCACTACATAATCTGGCCCTTTAAATGAAAAAGACGCGTTCCTAAATAAACGCGCCCAGATTGTTGAAGATAGTCTTTTAACTAAATTCAAAGGAGAACCCCAAAAAAACTGTGAAAACAACATTTTTGGGGTTCTTGTGTCTTCCCTAACTTTCATTTGGGAACGTTATTTGCATTCGTTTTGTATATTTTATTAACCCTTGTAACACTAAACCATCTAACTTATCGGCTCTGAAAAATGCGGTTATTTAACAATACCTATACTATCAAGAGGATAAAATCTAATAGAGGTTTTTCCAATTACCTTTTCCATTGGTACTAATCCCACACTAGAATATCTACTATCAATACTATTTCTCCTGTTATCACCTAATACAAATAAGTAGCCTTCTGGTATCGTTGAATGATCTGTTAAAGACTGTAAAGTGAAATCTTGTGTTAGTGTATCAGTGTCTAGTAGTTGTTTTTTATGCAAATCTAAATATGGTTCTTCCAAGGCTTCATCGTTTATATAAAGGGTGTCATTCTCATAAGCAATATGGTCTCCTGGTAATCCTATGACACGTTTAATATAAATCCCATCATTAGGGGGTTTGAATACGATAACATCAAATCTTTCAATACCAGAAATTTTCTTACCAATTATATTTACTAAAACGAAGTCCCCATCTTCATATGTTGGCATCATTGAAGCACCACCTACTCTAGTTGGGGAAACAATAAATGTCATCATAGCGATAACAAAAACACACGTTATCACTGTAGACTTAACCCAGTCTAATAATTCCTTTATCGTTGATTTCTCCAAAACAAAACACTCCTCAAATTAACATTAATTCAATTATAAACTTGCCGAAAACGAATGGAGGGGGAAAGCGCCCCTCTCATTTTCAACTGCCTTCAAACGCTCAAATTCTACTTTTTGTTGCTTGGCTTTTTCCTTCTTAGTCGCCTCACGTTTTTTCGCTTGTAATGCCTTAATTTTCGCTTCTAATTTCTCAATATGTTCCGCCATAAAAACATCCCCCTTTTTCGTCAATTTTCTAATCTATTTATTGACACCATAACATTTTTTTCACTTTTTTGTAATTTTAACCAACGAATGATATAGTTATATTTGTATTTATAGTAAAAAAGGGGGGAAATAAATGTTGAAAAAATCATTAAGTGTATTTTTATCAAGTGCTTTACTACTTACTTACGCACCAATTAGTACACTAGCAGCAGAAGAAAAAGATGGCGAATTTTCACCATCAGAATTAGAACTTGTTATCGATCAAGGACCAGAAGCAACTCCTGCAGCTGCTATCGGAGTTCTATATTTTGTACCAGGTATAGGACAAGCCCTCGTAATTGGAACAGGAATCTTCACAGTAGGTTTGGCCACTTATAAAGTAGGAACTTGGATTGGAGACTGTATAAATTCGTTCATTGAAAAAGAGACAGCAGACGAATATATTTCTAAGAACAGAAAAGGCTCTATTAGAAGTGAATTCCCAGGGGAATATTACGGAAAAACTCTCAATGAAATCGAAAAAGATGCCAACAACGGCAATGCTGCAGCAAAAAAAGCAAAAAAATTGTTAAATGATAATCGCTTTAAAAAATAATTAAATAGTTTAGGGGTATAAATTATGAAGATATATTCAGTGAAAATATTATTAGAATCTACTGTAATACCAAACACCCATTCATCTAAAACATTCGAAGAAATTATCATATTGGTAGAAGCTCAAAATTCCGATGAAGCAGAAATAAAAATCCGCCAAAAATTTGTTGATGATACTTACAAAAATGCAGATGGTGGGCAAACTACATGGAGTCTTGTAAAAATACTTGATATATTTGAAACTGTTGATCAATTCGAAGGAGATATGAATTTCAAAGAAGTTTATAGTCGCTTTTTACCTTTCGATAAACCAATTACTGCAGATGAAGTCATAAAATTATATTCCCTTGATAAATAAAAAAAGGGGCAACAGTATTTAATACTGTTGCCCCTTTTTATTTCAATAAAGAAACATCTATTTCTTCAACACTCTATCATTTATATTAATTATCTGGAGTATAAGTGGGGTAATAGCGTTATCATTGTCCTGAAGTGTTGAAACAAGATATTGTGAGAGAGCAGAGCAATTTATAGCTGCTCTTTTTATTTTGGTTTGGCAAGGTACAGCGATAGAGGGAAAGGCATTGACAATCTTGTAACACCCGAACCCTCTTGTTCCGTCAAAACGCCCACCGTTTTGACCTGCCTACCGGCGAGGGAGCCCCCTCCCATTTTTTTCGCTTGTACTATTCTACTCGGAGTTAAAATATAAAACCTTCCCAAAGCGTCGTTTGGTAATATATCTTTAAAAATTGTTATTCAATAATATGGCCCTTTTCATGAAGAAAGACGCTTTCCTAATTTTGAAGTGACCCCAAAAAGTTAGACATTATATTAAGTTAAGCTGCGGATTGAATTCGGTACTGTACCGGACTCAATCCTTTTAATTTTCCTTTGATACGTTTGTGATTGTAGTATTCGATATACAGTTCAAGCTCGCGCTTGAAGTGAACCATACTCTCAAATTCTTGTATATATAATAACTCAGATTTTAATAAACCAAAAAAGTTCTCAATTACTGCATTATCTAAACAGTTA
>NZ_KQ465151.1 GCF_001308875.1 Lysinibacillus sp. ZYM-1
GCTCTTTAGCGCCGATGGTAGTTGGGGGCTTCCCCCTGTGAGAGTAGGACGTCGCTAGGCAACCAAAACAGTCAGCTGTGTGCTGGCTGTTTTTTTATTTGAAACTTTTAGTAAGGAACCATGCAAACATAAAACCTCTTTCTATTTATAGTCCCATCATTCAGATTCTTTTTACTTATAGTTTTGACAATCATGAAGTAGGGATCCATCCAAACTCCTCATCAACAGTTTTACAGTAAGCCAATCGTATAAATGCTTTATCTCCATTAATAGTTCACCTTGATTATTGTAGTACATGGGTTGAATGATCTTGATTGACTATTGCAATATCATGGACATTTGGGGTAGTTAAAATCTACATTGGAACCCATGCTCCATGCTCAGTAAGTTAGGTTATTGCCATTTAATTTGAGATTATAAATAGTTTCTTGAACAGCAATGGAAAATGGTTTGAGGGGTAAAGAAAAGCAAATTTTAAAAATTGTCATGAAGACGAGTGGTATAACATAAGGTATGTATGTGTTTGTGGATCTTTGAATTCTGTTTAATGTTATTTTTATGCTCGTATTAAAAGGAAAAATCTATTTGTTGCTAGACACCAAATTTTGAGAATGCTATATTTATATTGTCATAGTATTTTTATAATTAGGAAAAAAAAGATTACTCCTTTAAAAGAGATTTGTTTTTCCTGATTATAAGGAGTGATGGCGTATAGTGCTAGATGAAGGATGATAGGTGCCTATGGTAAAGAAAACGTTAAAGCAAAGAATTGTAGACGCTTCAGTTGAGTTGTTTCAGCAGGATGGTTATCACAATGTAACTGTTGATCGTATTGTTGAATATATTGGGGCATCAAAGGGTGGATTTTATCATAATTTTAAATCAAAAGATGAATTGTTATATGAAATTCATGATGTCTTTATTTCATATGTTATTCAACAATCACAGGATGCATATGACAAATACAACACACCCATCACACGGTTATGTGCGATGCTGCAAACGCTGACACAAGTATTTGATATGTATCAAGCGCATATTACAATTTTTTATGAAGAGAGTCGTTCACTCTCAGATGAGTATAGTGAGATTATTCATAAAAAACGAGATCACTATCGGGACATCTTACAAAAAGTGATAGCAGAGGGCCAAGAAACAAAGGTTTTTCGTACCGAATTGCCTTGTACCATTGTCACAATGGCAATTGTAGGAATGATTAACTGGACTTATAAATGGTTTAAGCAATCAGGTCCATTAACAATGGAGCAAATTACAGATGTTTTTACTGATATGGTATTGCGTGCGATTGTGACAGAACAAGCAATGGAGGAAGCAAAGCAATTTATGATAAAGGGGTAGCCAGTAGAAAACACTGGTTTTATTATTTGTTTTTACAAACCGACTAGTCGGTATTTACTTTGGGCAATTATCATTGAGCTAAATCTACTATGGCAAATTTGACATTAGGGGGATTAGGGATGAATTTTGAATTAACAAAAGAGCAAGTAATGATTCGAGACATGGTGCGTGATTTTGCTGAGAAAGAGATTAAACCGTATGCTCGTGAGGTTGATGAGACATCAACGATGAGAATAGAAAGCTTTAAGAAGATGGCGGAACTAGGCTTATTGGGTATCCCATTTCCTGAAGAATATGGTGGTTCAGGCGGTGATACGGTGTCCTACGCTTTAGCTGTAGAGGAAATTGGTCGTGCATGTGGGGGCACAGGGTTAAGCTATGCAGCTGCTGTTAGCTTAGGAGCATCACCAATTTACAACTTTGGTACTGAGGAACAAAAGCAAGAATGGCTTGTTCCATTAGCAAAGGGTGAGACATTAGGAGCATTCGGTTTAACAGAGCCTAATGCAGGTTCAGATGCAGGTGGAACACGCACTACGGCAGTGATTGACGGAGATGATTACGTCATTAACGGAGAAAAATGCTGGATTACCAATGCAGGATACGCTCGACAAATTATTGTAACTGCGATCACTGGTAAACGCGAGGATGGAAAAAAGATTATTTCTTCTATTATTGTGCCAACGAATACACCAGGTGTAACGATTAATTGTAACTATGACAAAATGGGTGTTCGTGGTTCCAATACTTGTGAGATTGTTTTACAAAATGTTCGCGTCCCTCGAGCAAATCTTTTGGGGGATGAAAAGCGAGGCTTTAGCCAGTTTTTAAACACATTAGATGGTGGGCGTATCTCGATCGCAGCGCTTTCTGTTGGAATTGCGCAGGCAGCTTATGAGAAGGCACTGAAGTTTGCTAAAGAACGTGAGCAATTTGGTGCACCCATTTCGAAGCTACAGGCTATCCAATTTAAATTAGCGGATATGGCGATGGAAATAGAGCTTGCTCGTACGCTAGTACATAAAGCAGCGTGGCTAAAAGATCAAAAGAAACCATTTGGCAAAGAAGCTGCAATGGCTAAACTATTTGCTTCTGAAATGGGCTTCCGTACGTGTAATCAAGCAATTCAAATTCATGGCGGTTCTGGGTATATGAAAGAATATGATGTGGAACGTCATTTACGTGATATAAAATTAATGGAAATCGGTGAAGGTACATCTGAAATTCAACGTCTCGTCATTTCTCGTCTAATTGGCTGTTAATCATAATCAATTATGCCTCGGCATAATTGTGTCCGTAATCGGCTTTGTGCTGCATAAAGCACTCTTTTCCGATTTCGTGACATCTGCCGGAGGCTTTTACTTCTTTCAGCGATTTTTGGATACCTACTGAAAAGTAGCTCAAATCTGTATTCATCTCACTACTGAAAGAAGTGGAATAGCATAAATAAGGGGGATCTTCATGGCAGAACTTGTGTATCAAACAATTGGTCAATTGCTAGATGAGCAATCTAAAAAGTACCCACAGAATGAAGCATTGGTCTATGCTGATAGGAATTTACGAATGACTTATGAGCAGCTAAATGATCAAGCACGATTGGTAGCAAGAGGTTTAATGTCTCTAGGAATTGAAAAGGGCGATCATATAGCAGTATGGACGACCAATGTTCCAGAGTGGGTACAGCTTCAATTTGGTACAGGAAAGATGGGGGCTCCGATCGTTACGGTAAACACTAATTATCGTGCTAGTGAATTGGAGTATCTATTAAAGCAATCTGACGCCAAAACGATTTTTTTAATTGAAAATTTTCGAGACCATTCTTTTATCAATACACTTCAAGAGTTATGTCCAGAGCTTGAACATTGTGAACCTGGTAATTTGCAATCAAAGCGACTACCTTTATTAAAAAATGTTATTTTAATCGGTGAGACAAAATATCCCGGCATACTAAATTGGTCAGATGTATTAACTGCTGCCGATCGAGTAACCGAGGAACAATTAGAGCAAAGAGAGCAATCCCTTCATTATGATAATGTGATTAATATTCAATATACGTCTGGTACAACAGGTTTTCCTAAAGGTGTGATGTTAACACATTTTAACTTAGTCAACAATGCTGTCAACATTGCGGAGTGTATGCGTTTAACAGCAGAGGATCGACTATGCATTCCTGTACCCTTTTTCCATTGCTTTGGTTGTGTTATCGGGACATTAGCTATTACAACTAGTGGTGGAACGATGGTGCCAGTGCAGGAATTTTCACCAGAAGAAGTGCTGAAAACCGTTCAACAAGAAAAGTGCACAGCATTACATGGCGTGCCAACCATGTTCATAAGTGAGCTTAATTTACCGAATTTTGAGTCATTCAACCTTTCAACTTTACGAACAGGAGTCATGGCTGGCTCTAATTGTCCGATAGAGGTGATGAAAGCAGTCATTGAGAAAATGGGCATGACAGATATTACGATCTGCTATGGTCAAACTGAATCATCCCCAGTTATTACGCAAACGAGAACAGATGACCCGTTAGTGTTAAAAGTGGAAACGGTTGGCCGAGCTTTACCAAACTTAGAGGCGAAAATTGTTGTTCCTGGTACAAACGAGGAAGCACCAATAAATGAACAAGGGGAGCTATGTACACGAGGCTATCATGTAATGAAGGGCTACTATAAAAACCAAGAAGAGACAGATCTTGCGATTGATCAAGATGGCTGGCTGCATACAGGCGATTTGGCAACAATGGATGAAGCGGGCTATGTCCGTGTAACAGGTCGTTTAAAGGACATGATTATTCGCGGTGGTGAAAATTTATATCCCCGTGAAATTGAGGAGTTCCTTTATACACATTCGAAAATATCAGATGTTCAGGTTGCTGGGGTTCCTGACCCTGTTTATGGAGAAGAAGCAGCAGCATGGATCATTTTAAAAGAAGGCGAGCAGGCAACAGAAGAGGAGATTCGAGATTTTTGTCGGGATAAAATCTCTAGACATAAAATCCCAAGACATATTTTCTTTATCGATCACTATCCGATGACTGCATCTGGGAAAGTTCAAAAATATAAATTACGAGAAGATTTTTTGATGACCGTAAGATAAGGAGGGGCAGTGGATATGTTCAAGAAGGTATTGATTGCTAATCGTGGGGAGATTGCTAGACGTGTTATCAGAACATGCAAGCGCCTAAATATTCATACGGTTGCTATTTATTCTGAGGCAGATGCTGAAAGCTTACATGTGAAAGATGCAGATGAGGCGTATTGTGTAGGGAAACCACCCGTGGCACAAAGCTATTTAAATATCGACCGTATTATTGAAATTGCATTAGAAAGTGGTGTCGAGGCTGTTCATCCTGGCTATGGTCTACTATCAGAAAATGCACAATTTGCAAAGCTCTGTACAGAGGCAGGTTTAGTTTTTATTGGACCAAGTGCTGATGTTATTGCTTCAATGGGAAGTAAATTAGAGGCACGTAAAACAATGAAAGCTGCTGGGGTTCCCATTGTAGAAGGTGTAGAGGCTCCTGTAAAGGATGCAGAAGAAGCTACTGAAATCGCTGAACGTTTAGGCTATCCAATTATGTTAAAGGCATCAGCAGGCGGAGGCGGTATCGGCATGCAACTTGTCGAAAATGCAGATGAGCTTGCAAAAGCTTTTGAGGGGAATCAAAAACGTGCACAGTCGTTTTTCGGTGATGGCACGATGTATATGGAGCGATTTATCGCTAACCCTCATCATGTAGAAGTCCAAATTATTGCCGATCATCAAGGCAATGTTGTTCCGTTATTTGAACGTGAATGCTCTATTCAACGAAGAAATCAAAAAGTAGTAGAAGAAGCACCATCACCGTTCATTTCTCAAGAAACAAGAGATAAAATGCTAGAAGCGTCAGAGAAGGCTGCAAAGCACATTGGTTATGTTAATGCTGGAACGATCGAGTATTTAGTGGATGCAGATCAAAACTTTTACTTCTTAGAAATGAATACAAGATTACAGGTAGAGCATCCAGTCACAGAGGAAATTACAAGGCTCGATTTGGTAGAAGAACAATTAAAAATCGCTGCAAAACTACCTTTAACATTTACGAGAGAAAGTATTACTAAACAAGGTCATGCGATTGAGGTGCGTATATACGCCGAAAACCCTTCAACGTTTTTCCCATCTCCCGGTACTATTACAACTCTTGAATTACCGGCTGGCGAAGGGATCCGCAATGAATGTGGTGTAGAAACGGGCTCAACAGTAACGCCATTCTATGACCCGATGATTAGTAAATTGGTTGTGTGGGGAGAAACAAGGGCTATTGCATGTGAGAGGCTAACTCAAGCACTAAAGGCGTATAAAGTGGAGGGTATTCAAACAAATATTCCGATGCTGCTGAAAACCGTTACGCATGAACAGTTTTTAAATGGCTATACGACTACTAAATTTGTAGAGCAGTATTATTTACCGCAATTAGCAGAGACAAAGTAACTATATATGGGCATTCGTACTTCATGGGAAGTGCGAATGCATGATTAATAATATTAGGAGTGAATGACAATGGCAACAGTAAAAGCAAGCATGGCAGGAACAGTATGGAAAATCGTCGTAACAGAAGGTGAGAAAGTGACAGCAGGTCAAGATGTAGCCATTTTAGAATCGATGAAAATGGAAATTCCGATTGCAGCAGAAGAGGATGGCGTGGTAACAAAAATCATTGCCAATGAGGGAGATTTCATTAACGTTGATGATGATATTTTAGAAATTGAATAAGAGGAGGCCTCTTTATGCAACTACCTAAGGATGTCGTGATTAAAGAAGTCGGTCCCCGTGATGGTTTACAAAATGAAAAAACACATATTACAACAGCAGATAAAGTTCAATTAGTGAATTTGTTGAGTCAAACAGGATTAAATTACATCGAAGTGACTTCGTTTGTACATCCAAAGTGGATTCCACAATTGGCAGATGCTGTCGAGGTTCTTCAAGCCATTAAAAGGAATAAGGATATTACTTATGCAGCACTTGTACCAAATATGCGAGGCTTAGAACGAGCTTTGCAAGCAGAAGTAGATGAAGTAAGTATTTTTATGTCTGCAAGTGAAAGTCATAATCAAAGTAATATTAACAAAACGATTGACGATACATTTCCGATTTTAGAGGAAGTAGTGTTAGGGGCTAAAACTGCAAAGAAAAATGTCCGAGGTTATATTTCAACAGTCCTTGGCTGTCCCTATGAAGGGTATATACATCCCGATAAAGTACTGCGTGTAACGGATAAATTATTAGAGATGGGTGTAACTGAGATTTCTCTTGGTGACACAATTGGCGTTGGTGTACCAACTCAAGTTGAGTTTCTTTTAGAGGAACTATTAAAAAGATATCCTGCTGACAACTTTGCGATGCATTTTCATGATACACGTGGCACGGCGCTGGCCAATATTATGAAATCTTTAGAAATAGGTATTACCAAATTTGATAGTGCACTTGGTGGTCTAGGGGGCTGCCCTTATGCCAAGGGAGCTTCAGGTAATGTAGCCACGGAAGATTTATTATATTTATTCGATGAAATGGGTATTCAAACAGGTGTAGATCGACAAAAAATGCTAGAGGCAGCACTCTTTATTGAACAGAAATTGGGCAAAGCTGTTGCATCAAAGCAAATGGCGATTGTCCGTAATGAAAGGAGTGCGAATCAATTATGACTCAACTAATTCGCTTTGAATTACTAGAGGGAAGTATTGGCCTTATTACCCTTTCAAGACCAGAGGCTGCGAATGCGATGTCTGTTCAGTTGCTTCGAGAGCTATCCGATACGCTTGATCAAATTAATGGAGATCCAGCAGTGCGGGTAGTCTTACTGACAGGCGCTGGGGAAAAGGCATTTTGTGCAGGGGCTGATTTAAAGGAACGTAAAGGTATGACTGATCGACAAGTTAAGCAAATCGTCCAATTGATAGGTGCCACAGTGGCGAAAGTAGAGACACTCGCTCAACCTGTCATTGCAGTGCTAAACGGCGTAGCTTTTGGTGGAGGACTAGAGTTAGCCTTAGCTTGCGATTTACGTGTCGCAGCAACACATGTAAAGTTAGGTCTCACTGAAACCTCTCTCGGTATTATTCCGGGGGCGGGAGGAACGCAACGACTTCCTCGTCTAATTGGTATTGGAAAAGCAAAGGAATTAATTTATACAGCACGTCGATTAAATGCTGAGGAAGCTAAAGATTATGGCATCGTTGAGTATATACATGAGGCACATGAGGTATTGGTGAAGGCGCAGCAGCTTGCTCAAGAAATGGCAAAAAATGCACCATTATCTTTAGTACAGGCTAAAGTGGCTATCAATCAGGGTGTTGAGGTAGATTTAGCTACGGGTTTAAAAATTGAATCACTTGCATATAGTGCACTGATCCCTACAGAAGACCGATTAGAGGGTCTGTTGGCCTTCCAAGAGAAGCGGGCACCACGATATTCAGGGAAATAAGTAGGATGATTAAATCAGGTTAAAAACTCTAACTGAAATCTAAGCGCATTTTAATTGATTTTTTGGCGCATGTGTAAAGGACAATGAAAGCGCCGAACAATAATTTTGGCGTAATTGATGGGGTAAAGGGAGGAATTAAACATGAGCAATATATCAACAGAAAATACGCCACCTACAATGAAAGATAAAATTCTAACAGGTGGTTTACCAAAATATCATGACAAAAATGCGCAACAAGGGAAGCTATTTGTACGTGAACGTCTTGAACTATTACTAGATGATGGTCTTCAATCAGAAGATGGCCTCTATGCAAACTGTTTAGCAGGAGATTTACCTGCTGATGGTGTTGTCACAGGAATTGGTAAAATTCATGGTCGCACGGTTTGCGTATTAGCTAACGATTCAACTATTAAAGCTGGCTCTTGGGGAAAACGCACTGTTGAAAAAATGATTCGTATTCAAGAAACTGCTGAAAAACTTAACTGTCCATTACTATATTTAGTCGATTCAGCAGGTGCACGTATTACAGATCAATTAGAAATGTTCCCAGGTAGAAGGGGAGCAGGCCGTATTTTCTACAATCAGGTCAAGCTATCAGGTAAAGTGCCACAAATTTGTTTACTATTCGGTCCGTCTGCTGCAGGCGGTGCTTACATTCCTGCATTTTGCGATATCGTTGTCATGGTTGAAGGAAACGCATCCATGTATTTAGGGTCTCCACGTATGGCTGAAATGGTAATCGGAGAGAAAGTAGATTTAGAAACAATGGGTGGCGCAAAAATGCACTGTTCTGTTTCTGGCTGTGGAGATGTGCTTGCCAAAACAGAACAAGAGGCCATTGCTTATGCTCGAAAATATTTAGGCTATTTCCCTAATAACTATGCAGAACGTAGCAAGGTGGAGGCACCTAAACCACCTGCTACATTTGATAAAACTATTGAGGAACTGATCCCACAAAACCAAAACGTTCCATTTGATATGTATAAGTTAATTGAGCGTATTATCGATGAAGATTCGTTTTGTGAAGTGAAGAAATTATTTGCGTCGGAATTAATTACTGGCTTTGCACGCATTAATGGGCAATCGGTAGGCATTATCGCTAACCAACCTCGTGTTAAGGGAGGCGTATTATTCCACGACTCTGCAGATAAAGCGGCCAAGTTTATTTCTCTTTGCGATGCATTCAATATACCGCTATTATTCTTAGCGGACGTCCCAGGCTTTATGATTGGTACACAGGTTGAACGAGCTGGAATTATCCGTCATGGAGCGAAAATGATTTTTGCTATGAGTGAAGCGACTGTTCCAAAACTAACAGTCATTGTTCGTAAAGCATATGGTGCTGGTTTATATGCAATGGCTGGCCCTGCCTTTGAGCCAGATTGCTGTATCGCATTATCAAATGCACAGATTGCAGTAATGGGGCCAGAAGCTGCGGTCAATGCGGTCTACGCCAATAAAATTGCTGAACTTCCAAAAGAGGAGCAAGCAAACTTTATTGCTGAAAAACGTAAAGAGTACCAAGAGGAAATTGATGTGTATCGATTAGCATCAGAATTAATTATTGATGATGTGATTGAGCCAAATGAATTGCGCAAGGTACTTGAAAATCGTTTAGAGCTTTACATGTCAAAATACTTACTTTTCTCACAACGTAAGCATGGGGTAAACCCAGTATAAATACTTATGGGAAGGCTGTCTCTCTGTCAGGAGACAGTCTTTTTTGCTGATAAATTTTATCAGCTACTTGCATGGTCTAGGAGAGCATATTAAAATATGGGAAGGAATAAAGGGAAGTGGGTGTTAAGCATGTTGAAAAACAACATAACGGATGTTCAAGGTAATGCCAAGCTCCCATTACCATATCGAGATGTTATTGATACATACTATTTGCCAATAAAGATAATTGGTTGGATTTTATTTAGCATCTATTCCTTTATAGCTTTTTATAAATTGGTTATTGATCGCTTAGTTAATGTAGTCGTTGTGTTATGGAAAGGTGATTATTCTATAGGTGACTTAGGATTGTTTGATTACAGTAGTTGGCGATTAACCACTAATTTTGTTCCCTTTGAAACCATTCTCCGCTATATAAACTACTCTCAATATTTTAATTGGGATACCATAATCATTAACTTACTTGGCAACTTATTAATTTTTACCCCTATGGGCTTTTTACTGCCATTACTATCGAAGAAATTCCGTAAAGCATGGGTAATAATTTGTTTAGGCTTTTTCGCTAGTCTTACTGTAGAAACCATTCAATTTATTTTTACAGTGGGCTCTGCGGATATTGATGATTTAATTTTAAATACAATTGGTGCATGGCTCGGTTATTTAGCTTATAAAGGCCTATTGATTAAACCAAAAAAATGAGAAAACAGCCAGTATCGATAGAGGCTGTTTTTTTAAAATTAATAAACACTATTTATTTTGTGTTAATGGTAGTATTTTTTATTGAAATCAAAATAAAAGTAATAAATGAACGAGGTAAACATTTTGGAAATAAGGTCTTTATACCTAATGCAGAAAATAATTTGTATCTCTTTAGGTGGTTAGTAGTAATTTATACTTGAATTTAATAATGAAAATTCCGATAATGAGTGTACAGAAACTGTTCAGATGGAATAGATATAGTAAAAAAAGATATTCATATCTAGAATCTAATTGGCATATGAAGATAGAAGGATGAGGTGAAAACTATGAAAATATCTAATTCAATGGAGCAAGAAAGATTGTCGTCACCATTTAATCGTAAAAAGATCTTGCAGCGTAAAGAGGCGGGAAATGCATATCGAAAAAATGCTATGTATTTTCAACCAAAGAAAAATCCATTATTGCTTGAGCTTGAGAATCTACTGTTAGGACGGACGGATCAAGATTTATATGAGCAACAACAAGAAGATTCAAATGAAGTAACACCTCAACAGCAGGCCATTATGGAAGAATTGCAGCAAACTAAAGAGAGTGTCCGTGCACATGAGCAAACCTATAAATGGGGAAGTGGTGATCATGCCGAATTAACAGCTGTAACCAATCCGGAATTTAATGATACATTACAAATTTTAGAGCAAGTGCGAAATGCAGCACTATCACCGAAAGAGCCTTCTCCGCAAGATTTACGTGTAGCAGAAATCATGAACGCTCAAATTCAACAGATAGTACATGAATCGAACGCTGAAGTTGATACAATAGATGAACATGCATCACCTTTTGTAAGTGAAGTTATTCCAGTGAAGGTTCCAGAACGTTTCTCGAAGAAATTGAAATTGGACCCATTTGCAGATACAATTTTCGGTAGGAGTCATGACGTTGTATTTAAATTGAGTGCCTTCAAACAGGCTTCTGAAAAGTATGCGGCTCATGTTCAAATGACGAAGAACGGCTATCGCCCAGACAATGATTCTATGTTCTCTTTGATAGCTTGATGTTGTAGATGGGAGATTACAGATATGGCAAAGGCAAAGCATACGAAAACAAATGCAATTAGAATATTAGAGCAGCAAAAAATCCATTTTGATGTGATTGAATATGATACTGGAGACGGTCAAGTCGATGGTGTGTCTGTTGCAGAAAAAATTGATCAACCTGTTGCCCGTGTTTTTAAAACGTTAGTAGCAAAGGCAAGTGCACAAAAATTATTTGTATTTGTCATTCCAGTGGCTGAGGAGCTGGATTTGAAAGCTGCTGCAAAGATTGTCGGGGAAAAGAAGATTGATATGCTAGCTGTAAAAGATTTACTTGGTTTTACAGGTTATGTTCGTGGTGGATGCTCGCCAATTGGCATGAAGAAGTTATATCCTACTGTTATCGATGAATCTGCTCATCAACATGGAAGTATCATTGTTAGTGCGGGGAAAATCGGTATGCAAATCCATGTGCAGCTAGATGATTTGAAAAATATTACAAAGGCCCAGCTTGCCCCAATTACTACTACCCATTTGTGAAAATGGGTAGTTTTTTTAATTTGAATAGAAGTCCGCTATTAATCAATCCACTCACAAGCACTATCTCACGATATTTGTAGAAAATATGATACAGTTAGAGCATTATCATACATAGAGAGAGGGATAAGAAATGCGCAAAATAATGGGGTGGCGCTGGACATTTTTTATTGGTGGGTTAATTGTAATGTCACTAGGAATTACGATGTCTATAAAAGGGAAAATAGTTGGAACGAGTCCTTGGGATGTCTTGCATGTGGGATTATTTCAAAATTTCGGATTAACCATCGGTACATGGTCTATTTTAACAGGGCTTTTTATTGTCGCTTCAACATCGATTGTATTGCGAGAATGGCCCAAGATTGGTACATGGCTGAACATGCTACTAATCGGTTCATTCATTGATGTATTTAACTGGTTGTTGCCTTCAACGGATGTATATGGTCTACAAATTACATATTTTATCATTGGTTTATTTGTCTTAAGCTTTGGCTGCGGTATGTATATTGCCCCAAATATGGGGGCAGGCCCACGTGATACATTAATGATGATACTGGTTGAAAGATTTGGCGGATCCATTAAAACTGCGAGAATGGGGATCGAAGTACTAGTGACCATTGTTGGGTGGCTACTAGGTGGACCAGTTGGAGTAGGAACGGTATTAATTGCTTTAACTTCAGGCTATATTGTGCAATACTCATTACCTTATTGTCGTAAAGTGTTAATGAGATGTATTGGTAATATCGAAGGTATGAAGCCATTTTATTAAACAATAAAGCTACTTTTATCTGCCAAGGATAGGGGTAGCTTTTCATCTTTTTTAGTGTTCCTTCATATAATGCAAGGCAGAAGCTAAAGGAGGAACGACATTTGAACGGAAATGTGACGTATTATTTTGGACACGCATTGACTGGGCAAGGTGTGAAACATTTATATAAAGAAATGATGGAAGAAGCAGAGCTAGTTTATTTTTTACAGGGTGCATCAACATTTAAAGGATCAGAGCTGTTAAAAGAACTAGGTTATTTTTATGTTAAACAAGGCTTTGCTGTCGAATGGTTTAAGCATGCTTTATTAGAGGAAGTCGTCGAGGCTGTTTATGTAAAAGGTTGCAATAGGCTTTATGTATGGGCATCAGAATGGGATATTGAGCCGACAATGCTTGGTACGAAGCATCGTGTTTTGTCTTTTTATGATTGCTTAGAGGATGTACAGCTTGAGAAGATTGGTGAGCAACTTGCTGATGCTGTGCAGGAACGTACTTCTTGGCATGATAAATGTATTGCTAAGCTAAATCAGGCTATCAAGCTCCACGATGATTGGGAGATTGCGACACAAAGTTGCATGAATTGGCAGGCATTAAATGACCAGGTGGAAAATTTAAAGTCGGAGGTTTTCCAATCTATTGTCTTAAATAAAACGGGTGAGCGGACACACCGTTTACTTGGAACATTAACGCCTAGAGGTGCAGAAAATACAGTTGAAAGTATTACGAAAAATATATCGACGAGATTAATGATTAAAGGTAAACCGGGTACAGGCAAATCTTCCTTGATGAAGGGCTTAGCAGATGAAGCGAATGCAAGAGGTCTCGATGCACAAATTGTATGGTGTGGCTTAGATGCGGGATCTGTGGATATGGTCATTATCCCAGAACTAAATTTCTGTATCTTTGATAGCACGGAACCCCATGTTTATGATCCACAGGATGGTCGATTAGGAGATAAAATATTTGATATTGGGCAGCATTGTACGCTAACAGAGGAGGCAGAAATGGCAGTTGGGACAGTAAGAGCGCGCTATAAAGAAGCAATGCAGGATGCGATGGGCTATTCAAAGCGTTATGCAGAAGCAGAATATACAGTACGCCGACTATTAGATAATTGTCTATCTGCTGCTTTATGGCGAGAAAAAACAGCGCCATTATTCGAAAGATTAACAAAGTAATTTAGCTAATGGCTTGCTTGTGCTAAACTAGGAGCTAGAAACAGTTTTCCTAGGAAAGGATGATACGCTTGTCAAAAGTATTGAATGCATTTTTAGATGAAAACCTACAAGCCTTACATGAACAAGGCTTATACAATGAAATTGATCCAGTAGAGGGTGCAAATGGCCCGATTATTCAGGTGCGTGGCAAAAATCTTGTTAACTTATCCTCTAACAATTATCTAGGCTTAGCAACAAATGAGGAATTAAAGCGTATTGCCAAAGAGACGATTGATAAATATGGTGTGGGTGCAGGTGCTGTTCGTACAATTAACGGTACACTTGACTTACACGTTAAATTAGAAGAAAAGCTTGCTGAATTTAAAGGAACAGAAGCAGCTATTTCTTATCAATCAGGCTTTAATTGTAACATGGCAGCTATTTCTGCGGTCATGGATAAAAACGATGCGATTCTTTCTGATCAATTAAACCATGCCTCTATTATTGATGGTTGCCGTTTATCTAAGGCGAAAATCATTGCGTTTAATCACTCAGATATGGATGATTTACGTGCCAAGGCAAAAGCTGCAAAAGAATCAGGATTGTACAATAAAGTTATGGTTATTACGGATGGTGTGTTCTCAATGGATGGTGATATTGCTAAATTGCCTGAAATTGTGGAAATTGCCAAAGAGTTTGATTTAATTACTTATGTGGATGATGCACATGGTTCAGGTGTAACAGGTAAAGGTAAAGGAACTGTGAAGCATTTTGGACTTGAAAAAGAGATTGACTTCCAAATTGGTACGCTATCAAAAGCAATTGGCGTTGTGGGTGGCTATGTAGCTGGTAAGAAGAACTTAATTGATTGGTTGAAAGTTCGCTCACGTCCATTCCTGTTCTCGACAGCTTTACCACCAGGAGATGTGGCAGCCATTACTGCTGCTGTACAAATGCTGATTGATTCTACAGAGCTTCACGATAAGCTTTGGGATAATGGTAACTATTTAAAAGCTGGATTAGAGAAGCTTGGCTTTAATATAGGTGAATCTGAAACGCCAATTACACCTTGTATTATTGGCGATGAAAAGCTGACACAGGATTTTTCAAAACGTTTATTTGAAGAAGGCGTGTATGCAAAATCCATTGTCTTCCCAACTGTTCCAAAAGGTACAGGGCGTGTTCGTAATATGCCAACAGCAGCTCATACAAAGGAAATGCTTGATGATGCATTAGCGATTTACGAAAAAGTTGGTCGTGAATTAGGTGTTATTCAATAAAAAGCAAAAAGGCTACCTCATTTGATGAGGTAGCTTTTTTTGATGGATAGAACAAGAAATGTGACGGAAAGCTCGCCTGAATAGACGGATAGAACAAGAAATGTGACGGATAACTTGCCTAAATAAATGGCTCCTTATTTTGAGCTAATAACTTTCGCTGCCTTTAATTGCTGAACTTCTTGATTAGAGATATTTAATGACTGTAAAATTTCTTCATTATGCTGTCCTAAAGTAGGGGCTGCATTAGTTAATTGTCCCGGCGTTAGTGAGAATTTTGCTGGAAAACCTAGTGTCCTCATTGGTCCAGCAGTTGGATGTTCATAGGATACGACCATACCGCGCTCTAAAATATGAGGATCATTCAATGTTTGATCATAGGAATAGATGGGGCTGGACGGTACGCCGTGTTCATCTAAAAGCGCCAGCCAGTAAGTCGCTTTATGCTTTGTTAATTCGCTCTCAATTTCTGCCTCCAGAACTTTCACATGTTGGGCGCGTGAATAGTTAGTAGCAAAGAGAGGATTGTCTAACCAATCAGGTCGGTTGACAACCTGTATCGCAAAAATTTCCCATAGCTTTTGATTGCCAGCGCCTACTAAGATATAGTCATCCAGTGTTTTAAAACCTTGATAGGGTGCGGATACTCGATGAGCAGTCCCTGTCCGATCAGGTAACTCACCTTGACCAAAGTAAGCGGCAGCCTCCCAAACAGTCCAGGCTAGTCCTGACTCTACTAAAGATACATCTATATACTGCCCCTCGCCCCTACGCAGCTTATAAATATAAGCCATTAAAATAGATTGCAAGGCTGTTTGGGCAGCGGCAATATCATTGACAGCAAAGCCAACTTTTACAGGTCGACCATTTGCTTCACCAGTCATATGCATTAAACCGCTTAGACCTTGTGCCATAATATCATAGCCACCCTTTTGACTATAGGGACCCGTTTGTCCATATCCCGAAATAGAGCAGTAAATTAGTCCAGGGTTGATGGATTTTAATGTATCATAATCAATACCGAGCTTTTTCGTAACACCTGGTCGATAGTTTTCCACAAGTACATCAACAGATTGGATAAGCTCTTTAAATAAGGATAAACCCTCTGGCGTTTTTAAATTTAAACAAACACCTTTTTTATTTCGATTAACGATCATATACATATGACTTTCTTCATTAACAAACGGACCCATTGTACGGGTGTCGTCGCCATTTGGATATTTCTCAATTTTAATGACTTCTGCACCCATATCCGCTAAGACCATCGTACAATAGGGACCAGCTAATACTTGGGATAGATCAACAACTTTTAATCCCTTTAATGCTTGTTTCATATAACCTCAGTCCCATCATTTTTGACTATTGTGATGTTACGTAACCCTTTGATGGAGGTCGCGCCTGCTAATGCAATGGAAACCTTTAATTCATCATAGATATTTGTCATTACTTTTTCGACACCTTGTTGTCCGTCAAGAGCCAGTCCATAGACGAATGGACGCCCAATCGCAACAGCATCTGCTCCTAAGGCAAGAGCCTTTAATGCATCCATGCCACGGTATACACCGCTATCTAGAATAATAGGAATTTGTCTATTGACAGCTTTCACAATGGCAGGAAGCGCATCAAGTGAACCAATAACACCATCTAATTGTCGGCCGCCATGGTTTGATACGATAATACCGTCAATTCCGTTGTCAATGGCTAGCCTTGCATCTTCAGGATGTAAGATTCCCTTCAATAATATAGGGAGATTTGTACGTCGTTTTAATTCTCGAACATGTTCCCAATTGAGTGTGGGGTGGAAGACATTTTGCAGGACACCCTGTACATAGGATTCAAATGAATCATTAGGCAAGGAAGCCGTAAAGACAGGATCATTCATATAATTTCCTCTTGCGTAGCCTAATTTTAGCGGTGAAAATTGATTGCGCACATCTTCTTCTCGCCAACCAAGCATTACCGTATCGACCGTTAAAACGATGGCTTCAAATCCAGCCGCCTCTGCTCGTGCAGCCATACTGAACGCAATTTCTTCATTTGTAGACCAATACAATTGGAACCATTTTGTTGATGAAGTGGCGGCTTCGGCAACATCTTCGAGTGCATAAGTGGAAACCGTGCTTTGAATATATGGGATATTTAAATGCTGAGCAGCACGTACAACGGCAAGTTCACCTTCATCGTGAACCATTCCGTTCATGCCAACAGGGGCAAAGAGCAAAGGCGTTGGATATGTTTTCCCGAACAAATTAATGGAAGTATTAACTTTTGATACATCATTTAAAAAGCGGGGAACAATGGAGTACTTTTCAAAAGCTGTACGATTATTGCGCAGTGTTTGCTCACCACCAGCACCTGAGCGAATGTAGCCGAAAGGCCCAGCTGGAATTTTTTCTGCTACAGCTTTTTCTAAATCTGCAAAACAAATAGGGAAGGGTGCTTGGGCACTTATATTTTTTAAGAGTAGGTCACCATCAGTTGTATTTGTCATCGTTACTACCTCACTTATTTATTGAAAATAGGCTTTCTTTTGTTTAAAAAAGCTTCAATACCTTCGTTATAATCATCAGAACTGAATGAATCGAGAATCAATTGTGCCAGCTCATCGCTTTCTTCATTTTCACCATCCACTATAGCTTGAATAATTTTTTTGATACCTGCATTTGCAATAGATGATTTACTTAAAAGATGTTCAGCGAATCGCAGTGTAGCATTTTCAATTTCCTCTGGCTCGTGTAGGGCGGTAATCAAGCCAATGCTTCTTCCTTCTTCAGCTGTAAAAATGTTTGCTGTGTATAACATTTCTTTTGCCTTGGCGACACCAACAATATTGATTAGACGTTTGGTGCTCTCAAGATTATAGACAATACCAATGTTCGCAGCTGTGATGCCAAGCTTACTCTGCGGTGTCGCCAATCTAAAGTCACAAGCGTTGGCTAACTCTAAGCCTCCACCGATTGCTAGGCCTTGGATCATTGCAATCGTTGGATGTGGAAATTTATAGAGGGCATCAATCGCTTTTAAAGCTAAATCATTATAGGCTTTGGCATTATCCGCAGCATAACGAATATCCAAAAATTCACTAATATCAGCACCAGAGGAAAAGGCAACTTCATTGACACCACGCACAATTAATAGCTTGATAGAAGATTCTGTACGTAACTGCTCTAGCTGGTCTACTATAGCTTGAAACATGGCTCTTGATAAAGAATTCCGTTTATCCGGACGGTTTAACACTAACGTTGCGATATAGCCATTTTTCTCTACATAAATTTCAGTTGACATCGATATCCTCCTCTTAGTCTTTCTTCAATTTCGCAGCAATGCGGTTGCCAATGGATTGAATGCTTTGTACAAGGATGATTAAGATAAACACAGTTGCATACATGACATCCACCTCATAGCGTAAATGACCATAACGGTAAGCAAGGTCACCTAATCCGCCAGCACCAACCATTCCCGCCATAGCCGTTGCGCCAATCAATCCAATTGTAGCAATAGTTAAGCCTAAAATAATAGATGGGCGTGCTTCACGTAATAAAACATGCCAAATAATATGGCGACGTTTAATACCCATTGCGGTGTAGGCTTCAACAACGCCCGAATCAACTTCTAAAAGTGCAGATTCCATCAATCGTGCGATATATGGAGCCGTATAAACTACAAGCGGAACAATAACGCCTTTGACACCAATCGTTGTTCCGACGATAAGCTTTGTAAAAGGTAAAATGAAGAATAATAAGATGATGAATGGAACAGAACGAATAATATTGATGAATAGGTTAAAAAATTGATAGAGAAATTTATTTTCAAAGGATTGACCAGGTCGTGTTAAAACAATTAAAAGTCCTAATGGAATTCCAATTAGAATAGAAAAGAATAGGGAAATTCCGACCATTTGAAATGTTTCGATAATTGCTTTTCCAATAACCTCTGACCAATCAGTAAAAAAGCTATTCATTGATTTCGCCTCCTAATCCTTCCACAGTAACACCATTTTCAATAAAATATGTTAGTGCTTTTTGGACAATAGTTGGTTCTCCGTTTAAATGCACCACGATGTTACCAACAATACCATTCTTTAATTCAATGATATTTGCCGTTAGTATGTTTGGCTGTACGTCGTATACTTTGCTGACTTCTGCTAATAATGGCTTACCAGTACTTTCACCAAGGAATGTTAAACGAATTACACTACCTGAAACATTTAATTGCTCGATAAGAGAAGGAGATAAATTCCGTTGTGAAATGGTATTTAAAAACTTTCTCGTTGTGGGATGTTGTGGCTTTGCAAAGAGCTCAATAGCAGTACCAAACTCCACTACTTTTCCGGACTCTAGAACAGATACCTCATCACATATTTTCTGAATTACATTCATTTCGTGTGTGATCAGTAGGATAGTAATTCCTAATTCACGGTTAATTTTTAGTAAAAGCTCTAGTATGGCCTCCGTTGTCTCAGGATCAAGTGCACTTGTTGCTTCGTCACTAAGTAAAATTTCCGGCTCTTGTGCTAATGCGCGTGCAATTGCGACACGCTGCTTTTGACCACCTGAAAGCTGATTAGGGTAGCTATCTAGTTTTTCTGTTAAACCTACAATTTCTGCATATTTAGCCACGCGGTTTTTTACTTCTGTATCGTTATAACCAAGTAGCTTTAAGGGAACAGCAATATTGTTGTAAACGGTTGCCGTCTTTAAGAGATTAAAATGTTGAAAAATCATTCCGATCTTTTGGCGTGTTTGGCGTAAGTCTTTAAGAGAAAGGGCAGTAATGTCGACATTGTCAATCAAAACTTTTCCTGCCGAGGGGCGTTCTAGTAAATTAACACAACGAATAAGTGTACTTTTACCAGCACCACTATAGCCAATAACACCATGAATCTGTCCCTTTTTTACATGAAGATTGATTCCATCCACAGCTTTAATAATGCCTTTTTTTGTCTTATACTCTTTTGATATATTTTGTAATTGAATCATAAGATTGATTGCTCCTTTCTAAACTTCTAAAAAGCAAGAATCTGCTCGGTTTCCATTGGGAATTTTGGCAGATTCTCTAGCTTATAGAAGCTTCGTTGCATGTATTACCAGCTAGGGATCACAGAACCTTTGAATTCTTCTTCAATGAATTTGCGCACTTCATCAGATTGATAAGCCTCAACGAACTTTTTAATCGTTGGGTCATTTTCATTTTTAGCACGAACCACAATGTAGTTCACATATGGAGAGTCAGTAGATTCTAAAAGAATAGAGTCCTCTTTCGGATTAATACCCGCTTCCAACGCAAAGTTTGTATTAATAGCTGCTACATCTACTTCACTAAGCTGCTTAGGAATTTGCGCAGCTTCTAATTCAATGAATTTTAAATTCTTTTTGTTTTCTTCTACATCACGAACTGATGCTGTTAAATCTGCTCCATCTTTCAATGTTATATAGCCTGCTTCTTGTAAAACGAAGAGGGCACGCGCTCCATTTGTTGGGTCATTCGGTAAGCCAAAAGTCGCGCCATCAGGAATGTCATCAAATGATTTATATTTTTCAGAGTAAATACCCATTGGATTTAAAATTGTTTTGCCAACTGCTACTAAATCCGTATCATGATCTTTATTAAATGTTTCAAGGAAAGGCTTATGCTGATAGCTATTTGCATCAAGATCTCCTTCAGCTAAGGATGTATTTGGTAAAACATAATCAGAAAATGATTTTAGTTCCACTTCTAGACCTTTTTCTTTTGCTACTTTAGCAGCAACCTCTGCAATTTGCTCATGGGGTCCTGAAGTGACACCCACAACTATTTTATTTTCATCGATTGCTTCATTTTGTCCTTTACTATCTTCTTTAGAGCCACAGCCTGCTAGTGCTGCTACTAGTGTAAGACTTGCTAAACCAACTAAAATCTTATTTTTCTTTTTCATGAAAACTACCCCCAAAAATTGTTTTATCGGTTTTTTGAAAATAAAAAAACTCTCTTACAAATTAAGAGAGGCTCATGAAAAAAGTCCTCTCTTATCTATCAAACGAATTTCGTTTGCAGGATTTAGCACCTTCCTTTATAAAAGGAGGTTGCCGAGCTTCATAGGGCCAGTCCCTCAGCTACTCTTGATAAGAGATTCATATTATTTTTTTGTATTTCCGATAGAACTAATATAATTTATAGGGTATAGTAAGTCAATAAATATTTTTGAAATTTTTTATATTGTTATAATATTTCGTCGTGAAAGAGGGAGAAAAATGTCTGTAAGAGTTACTTATGGGATAGGTTCGTTTGGTAAGGTAATTAGTGCCCGTCTACTAATGGGGACAGACATCATTGAAGGAATGGAGGCACTTTGTGAAGAGAATAATATTGAATCAGCAACAATTGTTAGTTGTATTGGCAGCTTTCAAAAAAGTAGTTTTGTATATTTAGTACCTGATGAAACCTCCAAAATTAACGTACAATACAGTGATGTGATCGAAAAGGCAGGGCCACTTGAATTTATCCAAGGTTCAGGAGTTGTTTGTAAGCGTGATGGAGAGGGAGGCTATGAAACTCATTTCCATGGTTCGATGAGTGATCAGTGGGGAGTGGTATCTGGTGGCCATTTTATAAAGGGTGGGAATATCGTCATTACTGTTGATATAGTGCTGGCAGAGGTTCAAGGCATTCAGCATATCCGCAAGTTGGACGATGAAACAGGTCATGTACAATTTTACCCATTAGAGCATGGATTAGAGTTTCCAAGAAAGATTGAGAAATAGAAAATCCCGTAGCTAGAGAAAGCTACAGGACTCTATATTGTTACAAGTTAAAATAATTTTAATTGCTCAATTCTCTGGATTGCTTCACGCAAGCGTTCCTCGCTAACAAGTAAACCAATACGCACATAACCTTCGCCATAATGACCGAAGCCGTTGCCTGCTGCCACAGCGATATCAGCTTTGTCGAGCAATAAATCGGCAAATTGTTCGCTTGTAAAACCTACTGGGACAGGGAGCCAGGCAAAGAAGGAACCTTTTGGTGCTGTCACCTGCCAGCCAATTCTTCGAGCTTCTTCGATTAGTACATTTCGACGACGCTCATAGGTAGCTCTCAGTTTTTCTGCACACTCTTGGGAAGATGTAAGTGCAACAGCTGCTGCCTGTTGAATAGCAGGGAATTGGCTACAAAACAGGTGATCCTGAATAAGATTAATAGCAGCAATAATTTCAGCATTACCAACAGCAAAGCCTATTCGCCATCCTGCCATATTGTAAGTCTTCGATAATGTGTACATCTCGATTCCGACTTCTTTTGCACCATCAGCCTGTAAGAAACTAATCGGTTTATTGCCATCGAACCCAATCGCACCATAAGCAAAATCATGTGATACGATAATATTATGCTCCTTCGCAAAGCGAACAGTTTCTTCAAAGAATTCAGGTGTTGCTGTACCACCTGTAGGATTATTTGGGTAATTTAAGTAAAGTAACTTCGCTTTTTCCTTAATTTCTTTAGATAGGGCATCATAATCAGGTAAGAAATTATTTTCAGCAAAAAGTGGCATAACTTCAAAATTTACATCACCTAATACAACACCTGATAAGTAGTCAGGATAGCCTGGGTCTGGTAAGAGCATCGTATCACCTGGATTTAACACAGCCAAAGGTAGCTCAACAAGACCAATTTTTGTACCACCAAGAATGGCTACTTCAGTATCGGGATCAATCTCCACATCATATTCCCGTTTATAAAAATCGGCTGCCGCTTGACGTAATTCAGCGATACCACGAAACGGCGAATATTTGTGGTTTTGAGGATTTTCAGCTGCTTCCTGTAATGCTTGAATGATGTGAGTAGGCGTTGGCTGGTCGGGATTTCCCTGACCAAGATTAATAACATCACGCCCTTCTTCTAAGGCATTGTTTACTTTTTGAACGAGTGCCGCAAAAAATTGAGTGGGTAATTGCTGTAGTTTTTTAGAGAATTCCATGCATGATCACCTTTTTCAGAATATAATAATTATTATTGAAGAATATGAAGCAAATAGTATTACTTTTTTTGTTAATTGTCTAGACCCTTTATAAATAAAGGTTTGAAATACTCTAAAAAACCACAGGCGACCAAAAAGCGACTAAATTACAGTATTTTATCAAATAACTCGATAGCTGTTCGTTTATCTTCTTTAGTCAAGTGGCTATAGCACAGTGTCACAAAGGCGTATCAAGATTATTAAAATTGTTGGTGATTCATTTCAGTTTTTTTGTTTTACAAGGTACAGTGATAGAGCAATGACTAAAAGATTTTATCGTTCTAAAACGGAAGAAATTCCAATTAATGAAACAATGGATATATATAAGGTATGTACTGAGCTGTTAGATAGATAAATATTTTGAAGGGGGAGCCAGCACACCAATTATCTGTTAGGTTGACCAAACTTGAACCGGAGCGAAATATCCAACTAGATTTATTTGATGATCGTAAGGACAAACGGCAGATTCTTGGTCATACGGTGGATGCAATTAGGGCAAAATTTGGACTTACATCAAGAGCAGTATCGTTCACAGATGCTGGAACAGCGCTTAAACGTGAAAACCTTGTTGGCGGTCATTTAGCTTAGTTTATAGTTAATGAGTTCGCTTTTACACTAGACAAATGTGATTTTTTAACATATAGTTGATGTAATAAAATCGTTTGCAAGGGAACAATGAATTCACATATTACAAAGAGTAATCGTGTATTGTTAGATACTTTTTGTAATATGTGAATTTTTTTCTTTTGAAGTAGTATGATTTTATTTAATACAATTAATGGAGGTCATTATAAATGGCACAAGGTACAGTGAAATGGTTTAACGCAGACAAAGGTTTTGGTTTCATCGAAATGGAAGGCGGACAAGACGTTTTCGCTCACTTCTCAGCTATCCAAGGTGACGGATTCAAATCACTTGAAGAAGGTCAAAAAGTTGAATTCTCAGTAGAAGATGGCCAACGTGGACCACAAGCTGCAAACATCGTAAAACTTTAATTTTTAATGAAGAAAACCACTCATTAGTAGAGTGGTTTTTGTTCAGAATTTGCTTAGGTTGTTGTGTTTTTTATTAATGTAAGATTTCATATTTTTCCTAAACCTAAACTTCAAAAAAAGCCCAGGTTGGACTTACCCCTGTCAAGTAGACAGTTTAAAAAAGACTAAGCAGCCATCTGATGTCGATATTCTATCGGTGTCAGATGGTTGAGTCGTTTTTGAAAGC
>NZ_KQ465152.1 GCF_001308875.1 Lysinibacillus sp. ZYM-1
CGCCCGTAGTGGAAATCAACGGCTTTACTTTATTTCATTGTAAAAGAAAAAAGACTGTAGGCAAACTCTCAAATTTTTTGAGTTTGTCTACAGTCTGGGGCACCCAAATATGGGTGCTTTTTTGCATCCTGCTGAATGACGTTAAAAGTCAGAAAGAATTCCTAACGTGCGTACTACGATAATGTAGAATAGGAGGTATTGCAGATGAAAAAAGAAGATTTAATTGCAATGGGGTTTAGTGAGGAACAAGCAGACGCACTTATCAGTAGATAGGGAACAATGATTCCCAAAGAACGATTCGATGAGGTAAACAAAGCAAAGAAGACTCTCGAAACCCAACTAACTGAACGTGATACTCAACTTGAAGAACTGAAGAAGGTGGATGCTGAAGGTCTTCAAAATAAAATTTTCTAGAAAGAGTAGCCGACAAGCAGTTTAACCAAAAAAACTAACTTTCTTGTGAAGGAATATACTTAAACTAAACCAGCTAATAAATTGCAAATATATCGTTTGGAACAAATGTAATAAAAGGAACAAATGTAAAACATGTAGCATGTTTTTGATAGGAAAAATATGATGTAATCTTGGAGGTAGGTCGCCGTGGTAATATTCCCCTCTCCTGGTATTTATAAAAACCTAAGTATTAGGGAAAGACAGACCGACGACCGACAAGCGCTTGGCAGACTAGTTCGGAGCATGACATACACGGCCGGTTCATAATTTTTAAGAGATTAGGTATCTTAATTAATATAAAGGGTTAAAGATTGGAATTTATATCCACATGCTCTGTTGTATTGTATAATAAAAGTACAATATTTAAGAGGTGATGGTAGTTTTGCTGAAAATTTTACAAATTGTTTTTTCAATCATAGTAGTATCACTCTCAGCTTATGGACTTATCACAAAGAATTACCAGCTGAATTTTTTAACGATCTTCTTCTTAGGGTTAGTAATGTTAGTTTGGGGAATTAGAGAATTTCAACAAGAGCGAAAAGTTTATGGTTGGCTACTAATCGTGTTATTTTTATTTTCAGTATATGTGTCAATTCAGAGTTTGGTATTGCTTTAAATTATGGCGTGGTTTTTATGTGAACTTCGTCCACTTTCCATTTAATTCAGTCAACTTACTAAAACAAACTTACTATAGCTACAAAGTGCACGGAAATGCACTATAAAATTAGAACACAATTCACTTACAAATATAACGTGGTGCAGCTCTACCACGAGTCGCAAGTGAGCTAACTCGACAATTAAATATTACACCGCAGTAGACGAGCCTTACACCTAGCACGGTAAGGCTTTTTGTACTAAGAGTTAATGATTATTATTTATCATTTATGGTAAAATTAAGAATACATGCAAAAGAAGGTGAGAAAACAATGAAATATTCAGTATTTTTATCTGATCAAGGAAAAACGTATGAAGATAAAGTTGAAAATGTAAGAACATTGGATTCAAATGATCATAGTTATGTAATGTATGATAGTAAAAATAATATTTTGTACATAGCTCCTATCGCTAAAGTAGTTTCTATTACTAAAGTAGATTAAGTCCTTCGTTGAAGGGCTTTTTCTTTTGCTTTGAAAACTGCATCAAACAGCCAAAACACCTTGTTATGATAGGGCAGAGTTTGGTGTGGTTTTGAAAGTGAGAATAGTAGAATAAGATTCCAATTCGTTGAATCTTGCATTATTATTAAGTTTGGGGAGATATTGGGATCCTCGCCATCATGTATAACAACGGAGGGTTTAAATGACACCAGAGCATATTGTTAAGAAACTTTTTGAAGAAGTACGTTCAGGGAAAAATCCAGATTATGCAACTGAATTAATGGCAGACCAAGTATTGGCACACCAAGTTATTTCAGAAGAAGAATTTACGGTTATAAGAACGCCAAAAGATTATGCTGAACATGTTAAAGAAATGATAGATACATATGGCGATTTTTCATTAGAAATACAAGAGTTCATGGTACAAGATAATAAAGTATATGTACGTTGGAGACAAGTTGGTACGCATGTAGGAGATGTCGATGGATATCAGCCTACGAATCTCCCAATTATTGAAATAGCGAGCGCAGTTTATAGAGTTGAAGATGAAAAAATAGCAGAATATTGGATACAAATTGATCGGGCTGGTATCGAAAACCAACTGAAACGCAATAAGAATAATTAACATCCTTCGGGATGTTTTTCTTTTGCCCTGAAAAGTAAGTATCGAGCAGAGTTTCCCTCCCTTTGATTCGTTGGTACTTGCTTTTGAGAGCGAAAAGTTATTACATATATTTCATCTTCAGGTTTATGGTTGGGTGGGAGGTGATGAAGATGAAAAGAGATTTGAATTTAGTAAGAGAATTATTATTACTTATTGAGAGTAACGATGATAGTAAATAATGGCTGTTTTCTCAAAGATTGTTGCTTCTCGTTTGGCTACCTTCTTCAACTAAAGCACTACACTACATTGAAGAAGCCTCTCACACAACTTGTGAATTTCTTTATTTTACCATTTATGTTATAATGATCCCGGAAAGGAGGGGTGTTTTTGAAAAAGATAATTGGATTAAGTTCTATTCTATTCACTGGTATCATATTATCCGGATGTTCAGATATAATAGATGATCCCAATATTGAAATTGCTATTAAACAAGAAACTGGAAACGGTAGTATTGAATTATTAACACCAAAGATTACAACAAAAGATAATCAATTAGAATTTATGACTGAGGGAATTGATGAAAATAAAGTAACCTTTATTAATGTTGCCAATAAAACAGTATTTGAACAAAAAATAAAAAATGATGAATCCTACAAACTTAACATTATGGATATCAAAGATGCTCATAGGACGGACTACAAGCCCAAAGTTCAACTTTGGCAAACTATAGATGATACTGAAGATGGCGATATAGTAATCTTTAAACAAGTTAGATATACAGTTGAAAAAGATTAATTTTATAGTTATTTAATTTTAATTTGATGAACAAAAATAAACCCAAATACTATCTTCTTCAACTAAAATGATTAGTTAGTTGAATAGCAACAATCTTTACGAAAACAGCCTAAAGAGTTAATCATCCCAGAAGACTGGGACAGGGAAGTGGTTGCATACCATTTATAAATACTAGAGCAAGCTGGATATGTGAAAAATAACACGCAATGGGCTGATAACAAAACTTTCATTTTGATAGCATCAATGACGTGGGATGGACATGAATTTTTAGACTCTGTTAAAAATAATGGAATTTGGAATAAAACTAAAGAGGGTATGTTGAACAAAGGGTTAGAACTCCTCTCTGTTCCTTTAGATATTGTTAAGGGATATATGCCTCTTTACAAATTAAAAGTTTATTTGAAATAAGTTGAGCATCCTGGTGGGTGCTTTTTTTTCATTTTACAAAGCAACTAGCATAATGGGGTGATTACAAAACAAAAAAATGATGGTGGAGGTGGTGGTGTATGAGATATGGCTAGACCGAGAAATCCGAAACGTGATGAAGCTTTTCAAATGTGGTTTGAAAGCAAAGGACAAATGCTCTTGAAGGATATTGCCGAACAATTCGATTTATCCGATTCACAATTCGAAAGTGGAAGAACCAAGATAAATGGGATGTATAGACAGTCAGCGTTTAAAAAAAGAAGCACCTGATATTTACGAGGAATACACTAAACAGTCTTTATCCAGACGATTCAACTATAAAAAATTGAAGGCTTAATAAATGGCTACTACTAATGAGTTAAAAGCTAAATCACATGGTCAAGTACAACAAAGTGTTACGCCAGAACAATCGTTAAACAACTTATTAAAGCGTATGGGTCCTCAAATTCAAAGAGCATTACCTAAACACATGGACGCTGATCGTATTGCTCGAATCGCCTTAACAGCAGTACGTGCAACACCAAAGCTACTAGAATGTGATCAAATGAGTTTTGTAGCAGCGCTTATGCAATCAGCTCAACTGGGAGTGGAGCCAAACACAGGCCTAGGACAAGCCTATTTAATCCCTTATGGCAAACAGGTTCAGTTCCAGTTAGGTTATAAGGGCTTAATCGATCTAGCAGTGTGTAGTGGTCAATACAAAGCTATCTATGCGCATGAAGTGTATAAGGAAGATGAATTTTCATTTGCTTATGGCTTACACAAAGATTTAGTACATGTTCCTTCAACAAATCCAGAAGGTGAACCAATAGGTTACTACGCTGTGTACCACTTGAAAAACGGTGGATACGACTTTGTTTACTGGACAAGAGAACGTATCGAAAAACATGCTCACGAATTCTCTCAAGCAGTTAAAAAGGGTTGGACAAGTCCTTGGAAAACCAACTATGACGCCATGGCTAAGAAAACGGTACTGAAAGAAGTACTGAAATACGCTCCTAAGTCAATCGAATTACAAAAGGTAGTAGAGGCTGATGAAACGATAAAAACAGAGGTTTCAGAGGATATGAGCGATGTTATAGATGTCACAGATTACTCGGTCATTGAAGAGGAGTCAAATCAAGATGAAATAATCATTGAGCAGTAACGTACCCTACAAAGTTCTTCTGCCTGCAATTTCATGCGGGCGAAGGATATGAAGAAATAGGTCGCATGGTGCTGGAATGTAGAACTAAACTTGTCATTTCTTGCGCTTACCCGGGAAATTTTTTATTTCCTAAATTGTACAGGTTGATGCTTCACAAAATTACAAATTTGAATATTAAGTTAAAGGGAGATTCGAGGGCAAATGGCTAAATTCAGATACGTCTATACAACTTTTTGGAACGATCCTCGTGTGGTTGAGGAAATGACAGCAGAGGATAAGTACTTTTTTCTGTATTTGCTGACAAATGAAAGTACGACTCAAATTGGTATCTATCCAATTACTAAAAAACAAATAGCTTTTGATATGGGCTACTCAATGGAAAGTGCTGGCGCGTTATTACAACGCTTCAGAGACCATCACAAGCTTATTAAATACAACGAGGATACTCGAGAAATAGCGATAAAAAACTGGGGTAAATACAATCTTAATCGTGGAGGAAAACCAATTCTTGATTGTGTGAGATCAGAACTAAAAGAGGTAAAAGATATTTCTCTTATTCAATGGGTTGGTGAAGGAATCCCGAACGAATCTGTACGTAACGTCTACAAGTCGTATTACGATACGTATAACGTTACGTCGGGAAATGAAGAATCCAGTAATGATGCGGGTTCTTACGATACGTCAACGATAAGTGGACAAAAAGAAAATAAAAAAGAAAAAGAAAATAAAAAAGAAAAACAAACAACAGAGGGTGAAGTCGATCAGTCGTCAGTCACTGAGGAACAATTAACTTTCTTAACTAAATTCTATGACGAAAACATTCAAAGAGCATCTGGCTATATTTGCGAATGTATTGAACATATGGCACGTGAAAATGATCCAGCACTTGTTTACGAGGCTATGAAAATTACTGCACTTCAACAACCGAACAAGCCAATGCAGTATACAGAAAGGATTTTAGCTAACTGAAGAAAGGATTTTATAACGAATGTCGAGCAACTAAAGGCCAAGGAAGAAAGGGAGAAAAATAAGCGACAGCAATCAAGTCAATCAACTTATCAAAGGACAAAAGGTCATACAGAGGTTGTTCCTGAGCGGTTTGCTAATCGAAATGATAAAGGATCACCCACTCCTATTACTGAATCTGCAAGTAACACGATAGATTTCGAGGCTGAGAGACAGAAGGTTTTAGAAATGTTAGGTAAGAAGGAGAGTGTAGAAGCTTGATAAATCGTGTTGTTTTAGTTGGCCGTCTTACAAAAGATCCAGAACTAAATTACACACCTAATGGCGTTGCTTCATCTCGCTTCACCATTGCAGTGAATCGGGCGTTTTCAAATCAACAAGGCGAAAGAGAAGCTGATTTCATTAACTGCCAAGCGTGGCGTAAGCAAGCTGAAAACCTAGCAAATTTTATGAAAAAAGGAAGTTTAATAGGAGTAGAGGGGCGTATCCAAACAGGAAGCTATGAAGGGCAAGATGGAAAGCGTGTCTATACAACTGATGTGGTAGCCGACAGCACCCAATTCTTAGAGCCGAGAAACGCATCAGGAGGCTCAGAGGGCGCATCAAGCTACGAATCTAGTACAAATACGGGTGGACCATATCAAGGGGCTCCACAAGGGCAGAATTACGGTAATAATCAGCCAAGTTATATGAGTGGGAATGAAGATCCGTTTGCTAATAGTAAGGGACCAATTGAGGTAAGTCAGGATGATTTACCTTTCTAAAGTGCAAAGGGTGCCCGAATAAGAGAGCATATGATCCTACTAAGAAATGTAGATGTTGCAAAGTATATAGGCAGTTAAGATGTATTGGGAAAGAATTAGAACATATTAGTAATGTTCGAAGATGGTCTAAGTGAATTTTTGAAAGATATTGTTCAGTAAAGGAGGCGTGTATAAATATTAAAAGAAAAAAGGAGTAATTCCTACGCAAAAGGTTAATCACTCCTAACTACGAAATCTATTATTTTTAAGTTTTTTCTTTATATCTCTAGACAATAGGACTTAACATTTTAAGGATAATAGAAGCATTTACGTTTGTTTGTGTGCCTCCTGCCAATGTTTGAAGGATTACTGCTGCAGCAGAAGAATGATTTCTAAGTGTAAGAATACCGCCGGCAGGGATAGCAATTATCACCTGACCATTATTTTGTTGAGTACCAGCCCCTGAACCGTAGACTGATTCAGGAATCGGTACACCATTTAAAAATAGTGTGAATTGGTTAGGTTCAACACCTGATACGCTGAAAGTAACCTCGTAGATTCCTGGTGTGGTAACAACAATTTGAGAGGTTCCAGGAATGTGCGTAATCCCAGGTGTAACTATACCTGTTGAATCAAAAATAATATCTGCCTCTACAGCAACAGTTTCAGGACCTAGATTATATATATAACCATATTCGCAAAGTCCATTACATGTTGTTGGTGTTACAGGGGGAATACCGCCAGTAATTCCACAGAGATCGACAGCTTTGAATGGTCCTATCTGGCTTCCACATAAGCAAGAACGTTTATTACAGTTACTACAGTTATCCATTTTTTCACCTCCATTTGTAGTATTTTATTCGTGTGATAAATGGAGTGAAGGGCAATAGGCTAACAATCGACTAAATTTAATCGTCATTATTGATGTTTTATTTAAAAGGATTGGTTGCAAGATTAAAACTAATTTATATAAAGGTTAAGATATTTCGCATTTTAAGCATTAGATAATGTTCGTGTATGGATCCCTAAAACATTACTTTGGATCCAAAGTAATGTTCGGAAATAAGAAAAAACTGCAACGTCGTCGCACGTTACAGCTTAGAATGCTAATTATTCATATCTTTAAGGCCAGGGCTGTGTTCATTTGGCATCTCTGGCATAACTGGTACTGGGAATCCTTTAGGTGGAGGAGTTACATTTAGATATCCACCATTTCTACTTGGAGTTTGACCTTGGAAGACTTCACCGATACGTGTTGGATCTAATCTATAGTTAAACTGAGCATTATGATAACCCATTTCAACGAACTTCCTACATTCAGGATATTTGTTAATATCGTAGTTCGGTACAGGGAATAGTTTTCCCCAATCTACTCCTAAAGTTTCTAATGCTTTGGCAAAAGCGTTTTGGTGAGCATTGTCACGAACGATTAGAAAAGCCAGTGTTTCCCTGAAAGTCTGATTAGAACTCATTTCATAAATACGTGTTTTTTGAAGTACACCAGTTGATTCAAGCACTAAATTATCTAACAAATCTGCGATGAGGTTTCCGTGAGCATGGGCAATAACGGTATGGACCAAGCTCCTTTAGATGAGGCCGTTAGACATGCAAACCCACACCATTATATTGTGGGAGCACAATCATCTTTACCTGTCGATGCTGCAGGTAATCCTTGGAATGGCTCTTGGGTGTCTGGTGCTGAAGATTCTCCAGAATCATTTAGTAATTGGTTAATTGTGTTTTGTACAAGTTATACATGAGCAATCTCTTCTAAGAATACACCACGAAGTAAGTCTCGATATTGCGTTTCTTTGCCTCTAAAATTAGAGCTTTGGAAAAAGTATTGCATCATTGTTCTCATTTCCCCATAATGACCACCTAGTATTTCTTGCATGACACGTGCTGCTTGTGGATCTGGTTTGTCAGGTTTAATAATGTTAATTAATTCTTCTTTGTAATAATACATTTTAATTCCTCGATTCGGGGAAATTGGCTTTATTTTTCAGGATAATCTACATGTAATGGTGGTGGAACTAACCAACCTTTATTTTTATTAAGACGTAGTAGTTTAGCACCGATTAGAGCTTTTGCTGCATGGAATTGACCATACATTAAAGCAATATCTTCTCGAGTTGATGTACTCATTGCTTGACTGCATGCAACTAATCCAGCAGCTAGGTCTACTGACAGTGCAGCACTAATTTCTGGATCACTAAATTTTGCTCCTGGAGGGATATCTTCCATTCTTGCTACAGGTCTTTCCGGTGCAGCAGGAGGTAAACCAATACCATTATTTTTTAGTATTTTTTCTAATTGTTTTACTTCATCTCTACAAAGTTCGATGATATCTTCAATAATTTTTTTTAGATCTTCGTCACCTGCATGATTATAGAAAGTTTGATAGCCAGCAATCATTCCGTAGTCTGTAATTAAACCTGTCCAAACACTAAATACTTCACCGTAATGCAATGGTTCATCTTTTGGATTACCACCCAAAATACCCATAATAACACTTCCTTTTCTTTTTTTTAGCCATTTAAAGCAAGGTTAGTATGGATGAAAAAAGAATTACCATTCACTTTTTTATAAAATATTTATGGCTTGAAGTATAAAAGAGTAGTTTAAAAAATATAAAAGATCACTTTCTAATAGAAAGTGATCAAGATTTATCCTCAAGAAAATTAGGAGTGACTAACTGTGGAAAAGTATTTGATTCTTGAGAATAAGTAAACAAACATTTCGTCAGGACATTTTTATTTTATGTATCAAAATTGAATCAAGTTAGGCGTTATTTGATTTCAATTAAAAAAGCTACAGCGAGTGAAATCTCTGCAGCTCCTTTAAGTAGTTCGCCACTACACATTATAATTTGTCCGAAGTTTATTTAGTTATACATTAAAAAGCCGTAGCGTTCAGACGCTACAGCTAGAATTGGTTTTACCCTTTTAGGTTAGTCAGTACAAGCATTATAACACAACCTAGGAGGGTAAACCTATGTTAAAAGAAAGAACACTTACGATTACACCGGATGCATTAGATTCAATGATTACAGACTACCACTGGATGGTAACGCGATCAAAGAAATGCGAGCAGAAATGGTTATAGGGGCAAAAAAAGCTTTTAGAGGTTCAAAATATAATCGAAAGAGTTGCTGGTGACAGAGAAGTTCAAGTGTTGAACTGGATGTTAGGTGGCAAGTCACAACGTTGTAAGAACATTCCAAAGTCACTCATTTGAAAAATAATGAGTGACTTGTTAATAGTGATATTCTATTTTAATACTGCATCTTGAATCAGTACAGAGAAGTCTTCAATTCTATTTTTTTCTCTAGTATTTGAACTTTCAAATACAAATTCTGTGATTAAACCAGAGGCCGTTGCTTTTCTACCAAGAATATCAAAATCATCTTTAAATTGTTGTCCGTTTTTATGACCAAGAATAATCATATCCACCAATTTTTCATCTTCTACAGTAAGTAATTTATTTGTAAAATCCACTATTGTTTTACCTTCTAAATTTTCATTAATAAATTGTTTACTTTGTTCTTCTAATGTCAATCTTGGGGATTTCTCAGGTTTAGATGTATTATCTTTTGCAGTATCTACACATCCTACTAACAATAAGTGTTGAATTAAAAAAGAATTTCTTCATAAGGTATTTACTCTCTTGGGATTTATTTGTAATAATAAAATTGTATCGATATTGTAGAATGTTGTCAGTACATAAAAAAATGCCACGGGTTGTTGCAAAGAAATAATATTAACTTTAAGCACGTTAAATTTTTTCTTCTATTATAAAATAGTACCTGTCCAAACTTTTTTACATTTACAGTTTTACGAACTGGGGTACCTTTTTTAAAAAAACTACGAGTACCCCAGTAAGTGCCCCAAAAAGTGCCCCAGTTAAATACATTTAAATACACTTAGTTAGATAGGTATAGAAACCCTCATAAAAACAAAACCTTGATATTATGCACATCAAAAAATTAAAAACATCAGGATAGAAACCAAGGTCATAAGTTATGCTTATCAGTATATTTTTCTAAACCCCTTGATACTAAAGGGGTTAGGGGAGGTAAGTATAAACTGTACCCCAATCCGTACCCCAATTTTAATTGTTTATAGAGATTTATCAAAATTTAAGATTTGGTTCATCACTTGCATGGCCTGTTTTTCTCTTTCAGCAAAAGAATGCGCATATGTTTTTAGCAATGTTGAATTAGTCATGCCAAGAATTTTTGCAACTGTTGTAGGTGGTGTTCCTGAAGAGATAGAGATAGTAGCAAATGTATGTCTCAAGCCATGCGGAGAAATTAGTTTTACACCATAAATCTCATGCATTTGTATCAAAGTTAATCTGGCAGCCTCCTGATTTAAAGGTTTACAAGTATTACTGATAAAAATTAAGTCATCATCTTGATGTTGCTTCCCATAGGCTAATTTTTTTTCAATACACCATATCCTATATCGCTCTAACTGCTTTGCTAAATCATCTGTCATATCAATGGAACGTATACTATTAATTGTTTTTGCAGATCTTTCCCCATAAAAATCGCGAGTCCGACTAATATAAATAATTTTTTTTGTAAAATCCACTTCAGACCATCGTAGAGCCTTCGCTTCTCCTCGTCTCATCCCTGTAGCAGCTAGAAGTGCTATTAAAGTATATCTTGAAATAGATTGTCTAATGCAGTTTAACAAATGTGTTAACTCAGTCAGTGTTAAATAATTTCCTTCAACTTCATCATTATTTTGTTTCTCCACACGTGGTAACTCAGCCTTCGCTATTCGATTTTTATCGATTATTTCATCTTCTACCGCTGCATTTATACAGCCTATAAAAAAATTATGATATGTTGCAATGCTTTTTGGGGCAGCAATAGGTATTAATCTATCAATAAATTGTGATTGATAGATGCTTTTTGTAAATCGAGAAAGTTTAAATTGCCCAATAAAAGGCTTTATAAAAGAGTCAATAATATTACGATATGTTTTAGGTGTAGTTCCTTTCCACTTTGATTTTTTTCGATCGTAATATATGTCTACCCAATGTGAGACGGTCACATTATCATTTAGCGCAATCTTTTCTCCTCTAGGCGGTGCAGATGGATGAATAACGTACCACACAAAATCCTTGCTGGGATATTTGAGCAAGCATGTGGGAACAACGATGAAATCAGACGCTTGGTGTTGGAATGTAGAACTAAGCTTGTCATTTCTTGCGCTTACCCGGGAAATTTTTTTACTTATTTCCTAACGGCTCCTAGTAGTTTTTAGTAAAGGAAATATAAAAAAATTGCACTGGTTAATGCGAATATTACGCTAAAGGGAGAGTCGAGAGCAAATGGCTAAATTCAGATATGTCTATACAACTTTTTGGAATGATCCTCGTGTGGTTGAGGAAATGACAGCAGAGGACAAGTACTTTTTTCTGTATTTGCTGACAAATGAAAGTACGACTCAAATTGGCATCTATCAAATTACCAAAAAGCAAATTGCTTTTGACATGGGCTATTCGATGGAAAGTGCTGGTGCGCTACTACAACGCTATAAAGACCATCACAAGATTATTAAATACAACGAGGAAACTCGTGAAATTGCTATTAAGAACTGGGGCAAGTATAACCTGAATCGTGGAGGAAAACCAATCCTCGATTGTGTGAGATCGGAACTAAAAGAGGTAAAAGATACTTCACTTATTCAATGGGTTGGTGAGGGAGTCCCGAATGATTCAGTACGTAACGTTTACGAATCGTACTACGATACGTCACACGATGCGTATAACGATACGTCAGAAAATGAAGAATCCAGTAATGATGCGGGTTCTTACGATACGTCGACGATAAGTGGACAAAAAGAAAAAGAAAATAAAAAAGAAAAAGAAAATAAAAAAGAAAAACAAACAACAGAGGGTGAAGTCGGTCAGTCGTCAGTCACTGAGGAACAATTAACTTTCTTAACTAAATTCTATGATGAAAACATTCAAAGAGCATCAGGATACATTTGTGAATGCATAGAGCATATGGCTAGAGAAAATGATCCAGCACTTTTTTATGAAGCCATGAAAATTACAGCACTTCAGCAACCAAACAAGCCAATGCAGTATACAGAACGAATATTAGCAAACTGGAGAAAGGATTTTATAACAAATGTTGATCAACTAAAGGCCAAGGAAGAAAGGGAGAAAAATAAGCGACAGCAATCAAGCCAATCCTCTTATCAAAAATCCAAAGGTCGTACAGAGGTAGTACCTGAATGGTTCGCTAATCGAAATGATAGTGAAGAACCAAAGTCAGCTACTGAGACTACTAGCAACACGATAGATTTCGAGGCTGAGAGACAAAAGGTTTTAGAAATGTTAGGTAAGAAGGAGAGTGTAGAGACTTGATTAACCGGGTCGTTTTAGTTGGCCGACTTACAAAAAATCCTGAGTTACGATTTACACCGAACGGCATTGCATCATGTCGGTTTCAAGTAGCAGTAAACAGGACATTCCAAAATCAGCAGGGTGAACGTGAGGCAGACTTCATCAATTGCCAGGCATAGCGTAAACAGGCTGAGAATCTAGCCAACTTCATGAAGAAAGGTAACTTAATAGGTTTGGAAGGGCGAATCCAAACAGGTAGTTATGAGGGGCAAGATGGCAAGCGTGTGTACACGACTGGCGTTGTAGCAGACAGCATCCAATTCTTAGAGCCGAGAAACAGCACAGGAGGCTCACAGGGCACGACAGACTATCAATCTAGTGGAAATACAGGTGGACAGTATCAAGGGGCTCCACAGGGCAATTATGGCGGTAATAACAACCAGCCAAGTTATACAAGGGCAGATGAAGATCCGTTTGCTAACAGTAAGGGACCAATTGAAGTGGATGAATCAGATTTACCATTCTAAATAACTAATGACGAGGTGGGCAAACAAACATAAGCATAAACCTTGCTTTTATCAATATGGAAAAGAAAAAAATTATGATTGTTAGAAAGATTTTATGCAGAAAAAAATGCGGTAATCGTAATCTACCGCATTAAACTCTCTTTTAATTTTATTGCTTCATTCACAATTCCCTTACGATATAAGCTTGGATTAGAAATTATTTTTTCAACGATTTCTAAGGTTTCTTTTTGAATCTGAGTAAATTCTTTATTTTTTATTTCAAATTCAATTAAATATTCATTCCAAAATCTATCGAATTCTTTATGTGAAATTGTCATAACCTATCACTCCTTTAAGAAAGAGTGTAGACATACAAATTAAATTTAATACTGAACAATATGAGGAAATTGTAAATAAAAAAAGGATCACTTCCGTTCAAGAAAGTGATCAATATCATTGTTACCCTTAAAGAACATTAGGAGTGAAGTTCTCAAGGAATAACAGGAATAACAGGAATAACATTTCGACAGGTCACTTTCATTTTATGTATTAAATAGAGGTTTTGTTAGGCGTTACACCATTTTAAAATAAAAAAGCTGGAGCATGAAGTCTCCGCAGCAGCCTCCAACTGAATTCTGTGAGAAAAAGGGATTACTAAACAAATAAAAGGGTCACTGGGCTAGAAAGTGACCCTTGACACATTAAGTTTGTGTAACTAATTCTACAGCCTCTACTACTAATGGAGTTCCGGCAGAAATTGTGCCAGTAACATCGTTAAAAGTTAAATCTGTTGCAGAAACTGTATACGAACCACCTTCTTGCAATACACCGTTGACATAGAAATTATAGTAACCGTGTGTTACTACTGGAAAAGTAGTTGCAGCAGTCCCACTATCATTCAGAAAGGCAGTGGCAGGGATTGTAGTGCCATCAGCAACCGTTAAATCTGCTGCTAGTATATTAAAGAATCTAGTTGAAGTACCTGTAACATTTACATGAATATTAATGATTGAAAGTGCCATTTTTTTCACCTCCTTTCAAAAGGGAAAATTTTTTAGAAGATTTCTATATCAAATTTGTTGGAATCCCAATGATTCTATAATAATTGGAGTTCCAGCAAAGATTGTTGCATTAAATGGGTTAAGGATTAACGAATCTACGGTTAATTTATATGCACCGCCCTCTTGCATTACAGCGTTGATGTATAGATTGACATATCCATTGGGATTAAAAATTTTGAACTCAGTTACCAGATTGCCATTATCATCTGAGAATAGATTAGCTGGAAGGGTTGCCCCGGTTGTTAGATCAATATCTTCTGTAACAATATAGAAATATCTATTTATCGTAGGAATAATATTTCCACCAGGGCCAATGACTGGGGGTGGAGGAATAGAAGATATATCAATAGCTTTTAAAGGGGGCCAATAAATTTTGTTATCTTCACAACAATCGTCACTAACTAATTTTTTTGAATTCTTTTGATTCACTATTGTTTGTCACCTCCTTTTTTAATTTTGTTGTTGCCCCCATGAACAATAGGCGTTTCTATTAAATATTTAAAGACACATCAAAATCTAGTCCTACACTATTAATTTATGATTTTAAATTGGAAATTGATTGGTAGTATGTCTATTAAACTGAAATTAATAAAGTTAAAAATAGAATTTTGAATACCTAGGATGAAATGAATGCTATGAAATTGGAGTTTTGAAGAAGTGCGAGAGTTAAATTTTTAATTTGTTACTGAACAATATGAGGAAAGTAAACTAAAAAAGGGTCACTGAGCTGGTAGTGACCCTAAGTTATAAATGAGGGAGGCTGTGACGGTCAACCAACGCCACAGCAAGTGCGTGCGATACACTCAACGTTAATTTGTGCAAATCGAGGTTACCTATACATTTATGACAAATAAAAAACCCCAGTTTCAAACTGGGGAGACGGTTTGTCAGAGATGAAAATTATTTTTCTGGATAATCTACATGTAATGGTGGTGGAACTAACCAACCTTTATTTTTATTAAGACGTAGGAGTTTAGCACCGATAAGGGCTTTTGCCGCATGGAATTGACCATACATTAATGCGATATCTTCTCGAGTAGATGTCCCCATTGCTTGACTACATGCAACTAACCCAGCAGCCAGATCTACAGAAAGAGCAGCACTTATTTCTGGATCATTAAATTTAGCGCCTGCAGGGATATCTTCCATTCTTGCTACTGGTCTTTCTGGTGAAGCTGGAGGTAAAGCAATTCCATTTGTTTTTAGAATCTTTTCTAATTGCTTTACTTCATCTCTACAAAGTTCGATTATATCTTCAATAATTTTTTTAAGATCTTCGTCACCAGCATGATTATAAAACGTTTGATAGCCAGAAATTATACCATAATCTGTGATTAAATTTGTCCAAACAGCAAATACTTCACCGTAATGTAACGGTTCATCTTTTGGATTCCCACCAAGAATACCCATATTTACACATCCTTTTCTTATTTGTGGCTAAAGCATGTTTAGTATGGGTGAAAAAAGAAAAAACATTCACTTATTAATAAAATATAAAAGGATGAGGTAATAAGTGAAATAAAAAAGGACCACTTTCTTTTAAGAAGGTGATCAAGGATGAAAAAATGTTAGGAGCTCCAATACCTAGGATTATTTTATGTATCTAATACTGACCAAGATAGGCGTTGCTTTATAAATAAAAAAGCCACAGCAAGTGAAATCTCTGCAGCTCCTTTAAGTAGTTCGCCACTACACATTATAATTTGTTCGAATTTTATCTATTTATACATTAAAAAAGCCGCAGCGTGTTCAGACGCTACAGCTTAGAATTGGTTATGCCCTTTGACGGTACTAACAACGTTATTATAACACAACCTAGGAGGGCAAACCTATGTTAACAGGGCAAATTATAGTTACGAAAGAGGATTTATTTCAATGGATTGAGAATTATCGATGGATGGTTGAAACGATTGAGGAAGCAAGGCAGCCAGTAGCAAAGGTAAATAACAATAGCTACATTGGAGCTAAAACGGCTATGTATGGGATTGAGGCGACATTACCAAAGGCAAGTGGTGGGACAAGTGATCCTGTTTATACAGAAGTACAACGTCGTGTATATTCGCTAAATTATCGGATTAAGGAATACGAGCAAAAGATTGCAGAGGTGCAAAAACGGATTTCGTTAGTACATGGTGATAGAGAAATTGAGGTACTTCATAGATTGCTTGACGGCGATAGCATGCGATCGATTGGTAAACATATGAGGCTTTCCAGTACGACAATATTTAGAGTTAGAAATAATATTCTGATTCAAATGATGAAGTAGCCGAAAGGTTGCTTCTTTTTAGTTATTTTTAAAAATATTGTTTCTTCAACTGAAGGAGCAGTTTAGTTGAACAAGGCTAGATGGTAAATTATGATAAGAATAGAAATAAAGTTGGGGGATTAATAATGTATACAGACAATAAAAAAGTTTTAAAATTAGTGGAATTTGATAAATATGATGTCATAGGCTTAATAGAACTTTCGACATCAGTTGGCTGGGATTATGATGAACAGGAAATTAGAACTGTTATGTCATCTGGTAAAATATACGGACATAAAAATGCTGTGGGCAAAATTGTTTCGAGTGCTGCAATAATACCCTATGATACTGATTTAGCTTCAATAGGTATGGTAATTGTTAATGAAGAATATAGAGGATTAGGCTTAGGAAAGAAGGCTACTCAGAAGTGTATAGACAGTGTTTCTCAAAATACCTCAATAATGTTAATTTCAACCGAGGATGGAAAACCTTTATATGAAAACTTGGGTTTTATTACTGTCGATTCTGTACATAAGTATTTAAGTGATAATTATATTCCAACTAGATTGTTTAATAATCTTCAAGAAATTACTCTAGAGAGATACCAAGAGAAAGATATTAATGAAATTATTGAATTAGATTCAGCTGCATTTGGAAATAAGAGGAGAAAATTACTTCTTAACAGGATAAATCAATCAAAACAATGTTTAGTTGTTAGAAATCTAAAGGGGAAGATTATTGGATTTGGATTATCCATTTTAGGTCCAGAAAATCTATTAATAGGACCTATTGTAGCACCAGATTCACAAACAGCTGCTTTAATAATCGATGGGTTAGTTAATAATCATCAAGGAAAGTTAAGGATTGATGTGTCATCCAGTAATGACGAGTTAATGTTGTTCTTAGAAAAAAGTGGATTTATTAAAGTTAGTAATCCTCCAATAATGATAAAGAATTCTATTAAAATGCCAAATAGGAATAAAGAGTTGTTTGCTATTGCTGCACAAATCTTTGGTTAGGAATACCAATATCCTTATTCAACTAACAGGAGCTTTTAATAAAATTGTTAATGTAACGTTTGGAACAAATGTAACAAAAAGAACAAATGTAAAACATGTAGCATGTTTTGTAAGAGAAAAAATATGGTGTAAACTCGGAGGTAGGTCGGCGCGGAAAGGTTTTCCTCTCTTGGTATTTATAAAAACTTAAATATTGGGGAAAGACAGACCGACGACCGACCAGCGCTTCGCAAACTTGTTCGGAGCATGACATACACGGCCGGCTCATATTTTTTAAGAGATATAGGAAGTCTAATTATAATCAAAACTGGTTCTTTATAATAAAAGTCGACGGTTCATAAATAGTTCAAAATTTTTGATTCCTCTATATTTGAACAAGTATTCTATTTATAGAGGTGATAGAATGGACAAACATAAAAAGATAATAGCTATTTCAGGTAGCATTCGAGAAGGCTCTTCCAATACTAATATATTAAAGGCTTTAGCAGCTTTTGTCCCTGAAGGTATTGATTACTCTATTTATAACGGAATAAAGGACCTTCCGCATTTCAACCCAGATATAGATGGAACAGAACCACCACCTGTAGTTAAGAATTTTAGAAAAACGTTAGATGAAGCACATGCGCTTATAATCTGTACGCCCGAATATGCAAAAAGTGTTCCAGGGGTTTTGAAAAATGCTTTAGAGTGGCTTGTATCATCTGCCGAACTTTATAAAAAACCAGTAGCTGTAATAACAGCTTCAACATCGATTACCGGTGGAGACAAAGCTCATGAATCTTTACTGCTTACGCTGGGTATGATTGATACTATTATTGTTGAAAATGGGTCGTTGCTAGTTCCTTCTGTCGGAACTAAATTTAACGATAATGCTACAGTGAAAGACGAGAGTACTAAGCAATCACTCATTGACCTTTTCAATAGTTTAGTGTACGAGATTAACAAATAACATAATTAATAAAGTGCACGGAAATGCACTAACAAAATAAAATATACAAAATAAACACGTTCGCTTGTACGTGTATGTCAGAAACAAGCAATTGAGACTACTAAATTGGTAGTCTTTTTTTAATCATAAAGAGTTTCAAGTCAAAGTGACAATAATGTTAGCTTAAACTATTAATTGTCACCTTTTACGATGGTTTAAAGATACATTTTTTCTTAACATAGCTCTATAAAGCTATAAAGGAGAGAGTGTCTTGAATATATTGGAAATAAATAATGATTTATTCAGAATGCTTAATAGTCTTGGGAAAGAATTTCAATTCTTCAATTTACCAATGATTATTATTGCTGAATACACAGTTATTTTCTTAGCTATTTTCGTTATTCTGTTCTGGTTTACCAAAGATAGAGAAAACAAAATAATGCTCATCTGCGCAATTATTGCTTTCGTTTTGGCTGAAATTATAGGGAAATTTGCGGGGTTATTACATTTTAATCACCAACCATTTGCTGTCCTTTCAAATACAAATCAGTTGATAGAAAAAGCAATAAATAATTCATTTCCAAGCGATCATACCATATTATTTTTTTCATTCTGTATGTCCTTTTGGTTGTTTAAAAAAGGAAAATGGATTCTATGGATTTTGCTTGCGATATTAGTCGGAGTTTCACGTATTTGGGTAGGAGTTCATTATCCATTAGATGTTATTGTAGGTGCTTTTATTGGTATTACTTCTGCAATAATAATTTATTTTACAATTCCGAAATTAACACTAATAGGAAATGGAATTACCAAATATGAATCCATTGAAAAAGTAATTAGAAGCAAATTTCATAAAGCCAAAAAAATCTAATGTAAACCAATATTAAAGGTCATATCAAAAATGATATTGATGACCTTAGAGAGAGAAAAAATGTACTACAAACTGCAAAAGGAAAAACAACTCTGGTGCAGCTATTACCATAATTCAGAATATGATTGATGAAATCGAAACAGCTGAAGGACAACTAAAAGATAGAGTTCGACTTTGTAATAATAACCACAAGTATTATGTGGAGATAACTAGAGTTTTAGAAGAAGCTCTTAAAGAATTTAATTAACAATACTAAGAACATCCTTAGGGATGTTTTTATTTTGCCCTGAAAAGTGAGTATCGAGCAGTTTCCTCCCCTTTGATTTGTCGGTACTTGCTTTTGAGAGTGAAATAAACTATTAAATTCAATCAAGTAGGGATAACAAATAGCACGCGCGGTAGTGTTTTGCTGTCTGATATCCTTTTTTTTATGTAAATAAAGAAATTGCTTTTGGACATGGTGGTAATGATCCCTGAATAGAGGTAGTGCTTTTAGATATGGATAGAGAAAGCAAGATTAACTTTAAATAAAAAAAGCCACTATTACTGTGGCAAAATAGAATTATTTATTTGTTATCTATATGATTTAGTAATCGCATATCCACTCTTTACCTACCCAATAACACTGAGCAGCAGACGCAGTAGGGGCTGAAGAAGCAGCAACAGCTCCGAAAAGCGTAGCTACTAATAGAATCATACCTAGTTTCTTTTTCAATTTATAAACACCTCCTTACTTTAATATATTCTACGACTTGCGAAAACATTACCTATAATCTATTAAAAAATTTGAATTCTTTTATAGTAAATAGATTCAGACAAAGAAGGCGGAATAGCATAATGGGGTGATTACAAAACAAACAAATGACGATGGAGGTGGTGTTTATGAGATATTGCTAATTGGGATGAAATACAAAAAGAATGGGAAACCACAAAGATTACACTTGCTGATCTTGCTGAAAAGCATGAGATAAAGCTAGGCACATTAAAGAGCCGTAAGAGCCGTAAGAGCCGTGAAAAGTGGTCTAGGGATGCAACCGAAAAGGATGCAACCAAAATTAAGAAGGATGCAACCATAAAAGAGGATGCATCCGAAGAAAAAGAAGTCGTTGAATCAGAAGAAGTTACTGCCTTTGAATTAGAAGGTGATGATGGACTAACTGATAAGCAACGGCTTTTTTGTATGTATTATGTTCGTTCACTGAATGCTACTAGTGCATATAAAAAAGCTTACAAATGCAACTATGAGACAGCTATGGCAAGTGGTAGTAGATTGTTAAGGAATGTTAAGGAATGTTAAGGTAAAAGCAACGATTGCTGAGATGAGGCGTGAACGTTTAGAACAAGAAGACTTAGATAAAACGGATGTGCTACAGAAGTATAAAGCTATTGCCTTTGCAGACATAACAGACTTCATAGACTTTACACAAGTCGAGTCAGAATCGACCGAAACATCAGTTGAATATAATCCTGATGGTTCAAAGAAGTCTGAGAAAACAGAAGTTGTACCATACACTTACACAAAGTTTTCGATGCATCATTCAGAAGAAATCGATGGAACACTCATTACCGAACTATCAAAAGGTAAAGATGGCATGTTCAAGGTTAAACTCGCTGATAAGATGGCAGCACTTGCGTTCCTTGCAAAGTATACGGATTTACTTAACGAAAATGAGTTAAAACGATTGCGAGAAGAGAAAGTTAAAGTTGATATTGCAAAGACTCGTTCAGAAACAAAAGGTAATGGCATTACAACAGCTAGTGCAGTGGATCTTAGTAAATTAACGACAGAGGAGTTGAGAGAACTTGCTGCAAGAAATAAGCGATGAGCAATTAGATGCGCTAGCCTACGAAGCAAGCAAAGAACTCTCGCGTCAGTTTTACCGTGATTATGTAGATAATGGTCATTACGAACACTATAGGCATACAGAGTTAATTTGTGAAGTGCTACAGTGCATTGCGAATGGCGAGCAACTTTCAATGTTAATAGAAATGCCCCCGCGACATGGGAAATCGATGACTGTAACAGAATCATTCCCTAGCTACTACTTGATGAAAAATCCAGATAAGCGAGTTATTGCGGCTGCTTATTCTGATGGGTTAGCAAAAAAGTTTGGTAGATTAAATCGTAATAAATTCAATGAGTACGCTCACGAATTGTTTAATATTCAATTATCTGAAGCAAACGCTGCTGTTAAAGACTGGGGTGTTGAAGGTAGACAAGGTGGCATGATTGCAACTGGTATTGGTGGTTCTATAACAGGTCAAGGTGCAGATTTAATGTATCGATGACCCTATCAAAAACATGAAGGAAGCTAGCTCACAAACTATCCGAGATAACATTTGGGATGAATGGGAAGCAACTCTTTCAACACGTTTACATGACGGTGCATCGGTTATTGTCATTATGACACGTTGGCACGAAGATGATTTAATTGGCCGTTTATTAAACCGTAGCCCTCGTAACTGGATTAGGTTACGCTTACCAGCAATTGCTGAGGATGAAGATGATTTATTAGGACGTTCACTAGGAGAACCGTTATGTCGAGAGCTGGGGTTTAATGAACAATGGGCGGCTGATAAAAAAGCAGAGGTTGGCAGTCGTACATGGAACGCTCTTTATCAACAAAGGCCTTCTCCATGAACGTAATGGGACAGTAATAATTCATAGTGAAAATAAAAAGTCCAGCCATGCAAGTATTTCGAATGAGAATGGGCAAGTTAAAGAATGGGAAATTAGATATGCAATAGAGCACATTTTAAAAAGAGTCCTTACAGAAGTGAATATAAAAGTTAGTGATACAGGAGTTGTTCATATTCGTAATAAAGAAATTAATTCATTCTATAATTAAAGAGAAGTCACTCATAAAAAATAATGAGTGACTTCTCTTTTTATTTTAGTATTGCATCATTTAACAAAACATTAAATTCGTCAACTTTACTTTCGTCTGAATAGTCTTTTTGTAAAACGTAATTTGCAATTGTTCCTTCAACTGATATTTTTTGACCAGCTGATAAATCAGCTTCTTGATCCAAATCGATTATTGCAAAATTTGTTATATCTTCGGGATAAGTGCCTAAGAAAAATTCGTCTTTATTCTTATTTTTATCATAGAGCTCATCGTAATCAATAAGCTCGTAGCTTTCAATATCTTTATTGCCCATATAGATGATAAACTTATCTGCACGTACAGTAGTAGTTGAACCTTCTCTTCTTCTTTTTTGACCAATATTAGAACTTTCGAATACAAATTCTGTGATTACACCAATGGCCGTTGCTTTTCTACCAAGAATATCAAAATCATCTTTAAATTGTTGTCCGTTTTTATGACCAAGTATGATCATATCTACCAATTTTTCATCTTCTACAGTTAGTAATTTATTTGTAAAATCCACTATTGTTTTACCTTCTAAATTTTCATCTATAAATTTTTTGCTTTGTTCTTCTAATGATACTTTCTTTACAGTTTCTTTTGGTTTTGAGGAATCACTTTCACCGCATCCAGTTAGGGCAAGTGTAAAAATAAGTGATGCGCTTAAAATGAGTTTCTTCATATATTATTTGCTCCTTGTATGAGTTGTATTAATAAAAGTGTATCAATAAATGGAAGGCGTTGTCAGTATTATAAATATAGATTAAAATTATATATAAATAGCCATAGGGTGGTTCTTTTTGTTTAATTGGAGAGTATAAAATATTTTGTGTAAATAACTGAAGACATAGAAAAAGGAAAAC
>NZ_KQ465153.1 GCF_001308875.1 Lysinibacillus sp. ZYM-1
TACGTTTTGCTTGTTCAGTTTTCAAAGTTCATTTTCATTCATCGTCCTGCGACAAGAATTAATATTATCAGAATGTAAAACAATAGTCAATAACTATTTTAAAATATTTTTTCGCTGTCTAAGTGACAGGTTCTATAATATAACATAATAACTTTTTATCAGTCAACACTTTTCTTCAAATGTTGAACACTACGAATCGCCGCTCCGATTTCGTTAGGGGATAAAGGCGATAAAGAAAGAGGGGTGTACTTTAAATGTCCGCTGTAATATTTGGTTTAAAAGATACATTGAAAGTCGTCAAGATAGAGAACCGGCAATTTTTGTTACTGAAAGGAATCCACATCATATGAGTATTGCGCAAATGAGATATATCATTAAACGAATCTCCAGTTTCGCTGGAATTAGTAAAGATTTGCAGCCCATCAATTAAGCCATTGTTACGCTACACATCTATTAAACAATGGCGCAACCGTTGAAGAGTTCAAAGTTTTATGGGTGCATTATAAAAGTGAAACTACTAGGATTTATACACAACTAAGCGGAAAACTTAGGAGGGAATTTTATCAGAAGTACTTTTAGCTTATTTAAAACCGAGAAACTCCATAATTATAAACGCTAAAATCATTGAATCAAAATCCCAAACTCCGACTTAAATAATATTTAAAGAAACCAGACACGTTTTATGAACGTTCTGGTTTCTTTAAAATTAATATTTATTTTTCTACATTAAAACCCTTTAATAAATCCGCAAAAGCATTATTCAAAGGCTCTGTTTCTTTCTCTTGCTGCTTCATGTATTTTTGTACACTACGTTTATCCACTTTACCTCCACCTTCTTTTTTACGGCGAGCTTCAAAAGCAGATAACTTCTCACGATAGCCACACTTACATACGAAGATTTGACCATCACCTTCGCCACGTAGCTCAAGCTTTTTCTTACACTGAGGACAACGTGCATTCGTCACACGTGACACATTCTTACGATGACCACATTCACGATCTTGGCAAACAAGGATTTTACCTTTTTTCCCGTTCACTTCAAGCATTGGCTTACCGCATTCAGGGCAAGTTTTTGTTGAAATATTATCATGCTTAAATCTCTTATCGCTATTTTTAATATCCGCTACAATTTCTTTTGTATGCTGCTTCATTTCATTAATGAAGGTTTCTTTTTTCAGTTTGCCTTTAGCGATTAATTCTAACTTTTGCTCCCATTCGGCTGTTGTTTCAGGAGATTTCAATTCATTAGGAACTAAATCAAGTAACTGACGACCTTTAGAAGTGATATGAATATCCTTACCACGCTTTTCAATTAGGAATGAATTGAATAACTTATCAATAATATCGGCTCGTGTTGCCACCGTTCCTAATCCACCTGTCGATTTTAACGTATCAGCAAGCTGCTTATTTTGCGTGTTCATATACTTTGTAGGATTTTCCATTGCTGATAAAAGTGTAGCCTCAGTGAAACGTGCTGGAGGCTTCGTTTGCCCTGATGTTTGAGTAATTAAATTTACTTTTAATACTTGGCCTTTTTCGAGACGAGGCAATAATTGTTCCTTCACATCTTCGTTTGATTCCTCATCATCAAAGCGATTTGAGTAAACTTCTTTCCATCCGGCAGAAATTACTGTTTTACCACGAGCAATGAATTTTTCCTTGCCAATTTGAGCTTGCACTGTTAACTGTTCATATTCATAAGCTGGGAAAAGCACCGCTAAGAAACGTTTTACAACTAAATCATAAATTTTACGTTCTTTATCGGTAAAGTTTGCAAAGTTCACGTATTCTTCTGTAGGAATAATTGCATGGTGATCAGATACCTTGCTGTCATCCACAAACGATTTATTTGCTTTAATTGGTTTTGAAAGCACTTTGTTTGCTAAAGTTCGATATTCTCCAATACCGCATGCTTTTAATCGTTCTGGAAGGGTGCTAACGATGTCTGAAGATAAATATCGAGAATCAGTACGAGGATAAGTTAGCACTTTATGAGACTCATATAGTTTTTGCATGATATTTAATGTTTCTTTGGCTGAGTATCCAAATATTTTGTTTGCATCACGCTGTAGCTCCGTTAAATCATATAACCCTGGAGAGAAAGATTTTTTCGGCTTACGTTCAATCTCGATTACTTTTGCATCTTGGTTATCTAATGAATTAACAACAACATCCACTTTTTCTTTACTAAAGCTGCGTGAATTACCATTCGCATCTTGCCATGTTAATTTTAATTCTTTTGTTTGTGCCTCAATTCCATAAAACGTTTGTGCCTTGAAGTTCTTGATTTCATCTTCACGAGCAGCAACCATTGCTACTACAGGAGTCTGCACTCGCCCTGTATTTAACTGAGCATTAAATTTAGTAGATAGCGCTCTACTTGAGTTCAATCCCAAATACCAGTCTGCTTCACTACGAGCTACTGCAGCTTGATATAGATTGTCGTAATTCTTTCCAGGTTTTAAGTTTGCAAAACCATCTTTAATTGCCTTATCAGTAACAGATGAAATCCATAGACGCTTGATTGGTTTATTCACTTTCGCACGATCAATAATCCAACGAGCCACTAATTCCCCTTCACGTCCGGCATCTGTTGCGATGATAATTTCATTCACATCATTACGTGTAAGTTGAGATTTAACTGCATTATATTGCTTACTTGTTTGTTTAATTGTTGTTAATTTCAGACGCTCTGGTAGCATTGGTAAATCTTCTAAGTTCCACTTTTTATATTTTTCATCATAGCTCTCTGGATCAGCTAAAGTAACTAAGTGGCCTAAAGCCCATGTAACAATATATTTATCTCCTTCAAGATAACCATTTCCTTTTTTATGACACTTCAGCACATTTGCTATATCACGTGCAACTGAAGGTTTTTCTGCTAACACTAAACTTTTAGCCATATATAACACCCTTTCGTACTTCCTAATGTTTAATATAGCACATGCTATATACTTAAACTTCTTTTAAGCAAAACAGAAAAGTAATTGGAAATTAATAAGAATTCTCTTTTAGATGTTACACAACGATTATTAGAGCTTCATGGGGAAAGAGATGGTCAAATCTTTGTATGTAAATGCGGCTATCGTGAAAAACTTTCTGCCTTTGAAGAACGACGTAAAAAAGACGAAGGCAAGGTTGATAAACGTTCTGTACAAAAATACTTAAAGCAGCAAAATAATGAGGAGTCAATAAACAACGCACTTGCTGAAGCTTTAAAGGGTTTAAAGTTAGATTAACTATAAAGAGCAAATTCACACAGAAAGTGAATTTGCTCATTTATTATGCATACTCAAATCCTCTAAACATATCTTAAATTGACTGAATATTCTATATACAAGAGAGGGGTTTTTAATGGAAGCAAAAAATTTTAGGCCTCGTAATGTGATTTTTATGACAATTGTTGTTGGTATATCTGTGTTAATTGGTCAAGCTATTTATGTTCTCTTTATCGATGTGCCCTTCCCATAATCAATTTAATTCTTTAATCGACTGAGTAAATATTTTTCATTAATTTTTACTTCCGGATGATTCGGTTTCCACTTCTTTGCCTCAAGATTATGCTGATAGGCATTTTCGAATAACCGTAACTCCCTATATAACAGACTTAATTGCAAATGAGGTATCCATGATGAGTAAGCTCGTTTTTGAATAGTCATTGAATCGACAGAAGCTTGTTGCAAAGCTTGAGAGTACCAGTAAATGGCCTCCTTATGTTTTGACTGCTCCATAAAAAATTGACCCATTCGGCAACATGCTTCTGGCTTTGGTCGATCATACAAAAAGGATTGTATAATAGCTTGCTGTGCTTGTTTATCATCCTGCAACAGTCGATAGCATTCCCCTATATGCAAACACGCCTCAATGCAATCATCTGTCGCACCCAACTCGCTATCTAGAAACGTATTGTATTGATTAATGGCCTCTAAATAACGCTGGTGCAGTTTCAATTCGTTAGCGTAATGAAACGAATCTCTTGCAGAAAGAGATTGCCCCTCTTGCAATAAACCTTCATAGATACGTATATTACGGTGGATATCCTTTGTTAAAGGTAAATGAGTAACAGCAATATCACTGTGAAAGAACTGGCCAGATACCTTTAAATATTCATGGACAGCGCCTTGCCATTGAAAATGACCTACTCTTTTTACTAGACGATATTTTCGTTCACTACACGCCACTACCCCATCATCATCTAGTATTAGGTAATGATCCATCGTAACAACATCAACAGTAGGATACAAAGATTGCTTTAGTAGTAATAATTTATGTTGGTTTTCCTTTGTCAAGACATCATCCGCATCAAGCCATAAAATGTAATCCTTTGTTGCCTGATGAAAGGAAAAATTGCGCGCTTTTGCGAAATGATCACACCATGGAAAATCAAAAATTCGAGAGGTGTAACTTTGGACAATATCCTTTGTACGATCAGTTGAACCTGTATCAATAATATTAATCTCATCCACTATATGCTGAACCGAATCTAAGCATCTTTCGATCGTACATTGTGCATTTCTAACAATCATACATAAACTAATCGATAACATCTGTCCCCTCCTTATCATGTAGTAATATACTATGCTAGTTCACCACTTTATCGAAACAATTTTTAAATTATCGCTCAACTTTTAGGACTTACCTTGTAAAATAAAAAAAACGAACGCTAGACACGTTCGTTTTCTTTCTATAAATATTGCTCACGCCAAATCAATTGTTCTTTATCAGTAAGTTGTTGTTCTAGATGGTGGTCCCATTGATTCAATATCGTATTCCACACTCGAACAAATAAAATTTCCTGCTCCTTATCGTAAAGAACAAACTCTAAACATGGACTATCATTAATTTGTTGAGCTTCTACTTGAACAATTCTTGCGATGATTTTTTGTGAGTTGCCTGTTTCTTCTTCATCCACTTCTTGTAGGGCAGCCATAATCAGTGACTCTTCAAATTGCTCTTGCTGCTCAGCTTCTCTATCTACATAACGATACAGCTCTGGTAACTCATCGTATTCATCATTATTTACATCAATAGTCAGAAATGATTGATGGCAAGGACTAAAGTAAAGAGTAGATGCTTCTACTTCTAATTCCTCTTCAAAGACACCTTGCTCAAGCTGTTGCTGTCCTTTTTCAGTTAGCCTAAAGTAGTCTTCCTCATTTTTCATCAGACCCACCCGAACCATTAAAGAAGTCAAGTCTTCGATAAATAAAGGATCGACAAGTAATAACTCACTCAATTCCTGTGTACTTCCAAAATCGGCCTCTTGAATACTTAGGAGCAGCATTGTCATTAAGACATCCATTGTGGAACGGCGAACAGGCTCGTAGGTCACATCCACTGTCCGAATTGGAATACACCATTCAGCAGTTTTGACAATTTTGATATTGCGATTTTGCTGCAGCTCACGCATTAATCGCTGTTGTAATTTTGACACACTAAATCACCAATCCTTCATGATTACGCAAGCCTTCGTAGGATTTTACTGTATTTAATAAATTCGTATACATTTCTCTTGTATCTTGATGTTTTGCTCGTTTCGCAAACATTTCTGCACTTCCTACAAGCAGTAGTAACTCCCGAGCACGGGATAAAGCGACATTTAAGCGACGATAATCTCTTGCAAAACCAATGTCTCCGCCCTTTGGTGTATTACGAACCATACTTACAAGAATCACGTCCATTTCCATACCTTGGAACTTATCAACTGTCCCTGTTCTAAACTGCAGATGTGGTAACTGTAACTCCTGCTGAAGAAGACGATTTATTTTCTTTACCTGCTCACCGTAGAAACTAATAACCCCAACGCTTTTCAGAGCATCGTGTGGCATACGCCCTGCTTCTTTTGCCGCCTTCACTGCGTCATTTAGGTCTAGCAAAATACGACGAATTGTTTGTAATTCCCCTTCATTATAACGGCTTGTCCCGCCTTTTACCTGTTCCTCTAAATAAGGTTTTTCAGTCGGAATATCAATCCATAATAAATGGTCATTACGTTTTACAAATTTCCCTTCCAAGCCATGGTCTCTCGCTAAATCCGAATCTGGTAAGCCACATTGCAAGCCATTTTCTTCTTTCGCGTAAAATGGCGTGATACTTTGCATAATTTTTTCATGCATGCGGTATTGCAGTGCTAGCATTTGCTTATGTGTTTGAGGCAAATTATTAAATAAGCGCTCAAACAATGATTCACGAAGTAAATTTTTTAATTCCTGTGCGCCCACAAAGTTAGGATTCTCTTCTAACATCGCCTTCAATGTTTCCTCCAGCGTATCGTCACCAAGTAGTGGTGGTAGCTGGTGATGATCACCTACCAAAATGACCTTTTTTCCCTTAAGCATTGGTAATAACAATTCTGGTGGTGTTGCCTTTGAAACTTCATCAATAATGACAACATCAAAGGTCGGATAATTTTCCATAAATTCTTTACTCGCTGAAGCAACACATGTGGTACCAATAACATTTGCGTGTCGTACATATAACTTTCGAATTTCATCTAAATCATATTCAGTAGCGTTTTGTAATTTTTCTCGCCATTGCTCTTGCAATTTTTTGCGAAGTGGTAGTTGCTTTTCCTGACGCTGTAAATCTTCAATAGCATGCTTGGAAGTTTGAATAGATTCCATAACCTCTTCTGCTGTTCGTTCTGGTGTTGATTGTAAGAGCTTCGTATATGTGGCCAGTTGCTTTTCTTTTTTCAATCCAGCGACGTTTATTTCCTTTAAACGCTCTTCCAATTGTAATAGCTGTAGGTCGACTTCCCGCAAGCTTGTTTGTACAGTTTGAAGGGATGCTTGCTTTGGTATTAATTGTACTTTAGCCTTTTCAACTTCTTCTAGTTGCTGATTGGCTAACTGAAGAGACTCTCGCAATTGTGCCGCAAGAATTTTTAAATACTCAACAGACTCTTCTGGTTCTTCTTCTAATTGGAAGCTGCTGGCTAGCTGTTGTAATCGCTCTGTATGCTGTAAAAACGGTTGCAATTGCCGCTGTATACTTTGTACATCAAAGCTTGTGATCGCACATTCTTGATGTAGTAAACTAACAAGATTTTTTCGAAATGACTCATATTCTTCGTCTTTATGCTCCTGTTGCTGCTTAAGCGCTATCCCTTTTTGCCAAACAAAATCACGACGCATGTAGAGTCCCAGTAAATAACTCTCAATTTCGTTAATGGCAGGCGTTTGATCGTCTTGAAAAGCCTTGTTTAGTTGCGCAAATACACCCGTAAGGTTTTGTAGAGAAAATGATTGCACTGGCTGTAATCGACTTTTGGAAAGAGCTTGCTCCTTCACATCTTCAGCCACTAATGTCTCTAGCTTTGTAATAGCCTTTTGAAGGCGGCTATTGATGGTAGACCATGCCTCTAAATCTTTCGCATCCTCTAAATGCTGTATGCGGCTAATTTGCTGCGAAAGGACATGAGAAGGGCGAATTTGATAATGTTGTAAATATCGTTGGATACGCTCATATGATGTCAGTGTATGGACGTACTTTTGCGCTTCCTTCATGATGACGAGGCGATAACTTTCTGTTTCATATTTCTGTTGTATATCCTGAAATTGAAGTGTTAACTGCTGTTTTTGCTCCAGCAATTCTTTATATTGAGCAGCAGCCTCTAGTTGCTCCATTTTTTGTGTAGTCTCCCGAATGGTAAGCAGTAGCTGCTCAACAGAAGGATGATCAGCAAGTGTCTGCTCAAACTGCTCTACAATTGGCTCTATTTGTGCGAGCTGCTTCTTATAATGCTCTTTTTGAGCTTCACACGTCTGTTGCTCTGTCTTAGCAGCTTTTAAGTCTTTTTTTAATGCTTGAATTTCTTGCTGTAAAATCGGTTCTTCGATAGCTGCTTGCTCTTTAGCTGCAATTTCTTGTGTCAATTCCTCAAGCCATATCTCTAATTTTTCAAGCTCATCATTTACTTTTATAAGATTGGCTTTGAACGCCTGCTCACGTTCAGGAAATATCAAGATGGCTTCTTCAATCGCCGCCAATGTTTGTTCACGCCACTGCAGAGCAACATTTTCTTCAATAAATTTTTTGCCTTCTTCCTCAATACTTTCCGTTCTACCATAACGTAAAATTCGAATCTCTTGATTGGATAGAAGCCGTCCTAATGCATTATCTACTGCTAAATTTGACTGGGATGCGACAAGTGTTTTTAAGCCAGCTTTCACATTTTGCTGACAAATCTCTGAAATCACAGTGGTTTTCCCCGTACCAGGTGGACCTTGTATGACATATAAATCTTCAACAGATAAAGCGCCTAAAACAGCTCGTCTTTGGTATTCATTTAAATTATTGTGAAATTCAATATCTTCCCTAAGCTTGGATGCTCGTACAATTGGACGTTTTTCAAAAAGGATTGTCTCTAAATTAGGATTTACGGCCTCGCCCTTTTCTAACTTTGTAAAGCCATTCCGTAATCTTCTAATTTGACTTAATGTCGCAAAATTGCTGAAGCTCGCTTGTTTCGAACGAAGATTAAACTGATCCTTGCGGGCCAAATCTTGTATGAAGGGCTTCAAATCAATTTCAACTGTTTGCTTTCCAGCATGGGCCTTCAATACTTGACCTATTTCACCACGGACTCCTTGAATACTTACACTCAAACCTTCTAATTTCTTCCACTCTTTATTCTTTATGTAGGGACATACGATAGTTAAACGTGTAAAATCCTCATTGAAATAGCTCTGCTTAAATTCGGTATGAATATCGTCAATAGTCGCGTCACGTTCTTGAATTTTCAAAAAGCCTTCCCAGCTGGCAATACGTTTTTTTACATATTCAGTCCGCTCTTCCGCTATCGGTAGTTGTCTGATCTTAGTATGAAGCTCAAGGGGAATACCTGCTCCGTTATTAGGCTTTGTAACAAATTGCAAAGCTGCTGCTAAGCGACGATTCGTGTTAATTGGACCTCGCATATGCACAAAACGAATATTAGTCGCCAGTAATCCTTCCAGTTTTAACACACAGTCCATAATGACCGTTTTCTCGGGAAGAATATCACTTAATTTTTCATTGTCCCCTGCATTAAAATAGATGGATAAAAATATTTCACCCACTGTTTTTGCTTTCCGTTTTTCAATGTAGACAGTAAAAGATCTTTGTAACGCAAAAAAGGCATGCTCGTTTGCTGAGCATTCCTCTACCGCTTCCTTAGCCTTATTAGTCAATATAAGACTACAGCGTTGTTTTTCTAGTAAAGCGATGTCCTGCATGAGCAGCCCTCCCTCCTGTGTCATTAAAGTTTTATTTTATCACATCCTAAAAGAATACTTACAAAGAAAAATCCCCTGCACAGTGATTTCTTACCACCGTACAAGGGTTATATTAATGTTGATCGATCGTTTCTTTAGGCAAGTTTTTGCTCATTTCACAATACTGAACAAATACACGTGCTAATTCTCGTAAACGACTATGAACGTCCTCATCTACAATACGATTATCTGCATCAAAATGTGATGTGTGTGTATATACATAATTAGGTGTAACAAGGGCACGGAAGTAGTCTAAAATAGGTTTTAATTGATTTTCTACCACAAGGTGATGTTGATATGTGCCACCATTTGCAACAATAGATACAGGCTTATAACGCATTGTTTTAGGATGTAAGAAGTCAAAAGCATTCTTCAAAACGCCAGGAATAGATGCTTGAAAAATTGGCGTTGCAATAATATAAGCGTCTGCTTCCTCGAATTGTTGAATCATTTTTTTCATATCTTCATTTAACGGTGAACCATCTACAATTTGATGCTTATATTCACTAAAATGCATCATTTCTAAATCGAAACTAGCATCTAATTCTTTAATATATTGTTCCACTTGCTCTAAAATAGCACCAGTTTTACGACCAAACATAGTGCCATCAACGAGTAAAATTTTCATTTTCATTTTGCCTCCACATTCATCTTCTACAATAATATTGTAACAAATGAAAAGTGGCTCGGAAAGAATTGTAATGATGAAAGCAATAAATTCAGTCTTTAGGCGGAAAGTTGAAAAAATTACTCCTTATCATATGAGCGGAAATGGACTTCTTTATCGACAACCTTATCGTGGATGTTATACTTCTCCCGATCAATCACTACATCACGATTCACTTTCTCGTCTTCATGAAGTGCGTCTGTCTTGCTAATTTTATCCCAATTAAATAATGTCTCCCTTGAAACATCCTCTTCTGACGCTTCTGGAAATTCAAATGTTGCTAATTCATGTGAAGGATAAATAGTGACTTGTTGTCGCTTTCCATACAGTGCAATAATAATCATTGCCTTTGCTACTTGAGAAGCTTCAATGGCTCTAGAACGCTTTAAAGGTCCTATTAATAAAGGCTTCGCGATTTTCAATACTTTCGCTCCTGCCTTTTCCCCTAAACGAAGTTCATCACGTTCTCCCACTAAGAGTGAAGGTCGAATAATAGAAAGCTGCTGTAAACCTAGCTCCATTAAATCATGTTCAAGCTTTCCTTTAACTCGGTTATAGTAAAAAGGAGAACTCTCATTAGCTCCCATTGCAGTGATGACAAGAAAATGAGGAATCCCACGCTTTTTTGCCAATGAAGCAATCGCTAAAGGATATTCAAAATCGACCTTTTCGAACACCTCACGAGAGCCTGCTTTTTTTATGGTTGTACCTAAACAGCAATATAGTTCATGCGCAAATTCAATATCTTTTTCCTCCAACCTATTAAAATCGCGAATTTTCACTTCTAGCTTAGGATGCGTAAAAGTTGGTTTTCTTCTCGCAATTACTGTCACGGAAACATATTCATCATTTTCACATAATTGCTCTACTAGTGAAGAGCCAGTTAAACCAGTAGCTCCCACAACAATCGCAGCACGCATACCCATGTCTCATCCCTCCTTCTATAAATACCATCATTATGTATGTATTTTCTCATTCTAAGCTCACTATATATATCGACCATATTTTTGATGATTAAAAAGTTATTTATCGTACCTCTGAGATAGCTATTTGTAAGATTCACTTGAAAAGATCATTTATCAAATCCTAAATTTTACACATACTTGCTCTTTCTTCGCCATAATTTAAAGAGACAGAGGAAAGGGTGGGATACATTTGCAAAACGAAACGCAAGCAATAGTACCGAAAAAAACGATTGTTTTCATTATTGAAAGCTGTATTGATAAAGGGCTGTATCCTTTTGAACGGGTTTCAACATTAGCTAAGCTACTTACAAATGAGAAAATTTTCATATTTGTAAAGACTCCTTCAAATGACGGGATCCAAATTTTAATCAATGAAGGTCTATCTCCCGTTTTATTTGATCATTTTAATGAACTACCTAAGCAAATTAAAGGCATTCAGCCAGATTTAATTGTCAGGGATGGGCGCAATTCTGAAAGTTGGCAAGTACAGGATTTACGACCTTTCTGCAAAACGATTATTCACTTTGATGATTTTGGTGAAGGTGGTCAAGCCTGTGACTGTGTACTACTAGCACTCTATCATGAAGCTAAAGATTATTTACCGTCTCATTATATTGGCGGAAGCTTTGTTTTTGCACTACCAGAAGCCTATCAAAATTTTAGCCATAGACCTGATAGTAAAACATCTGAAAACCCTCCCCATATAGTTGTAGCTTTTGAAGATGGGGACGAGCATAATTTAACCTACCGTACGCTTCGACACTTAACACAGTTACAAATTCCACTACAAATTACAGTTATGATTGACGACAGCTACCGCCATGCTACGGACGACTTGCAAATGATGGTGCTAAGTCGTCGCAACACTGCCATCCTTCGCGATAAAAATGCACTTCTCAAACTTTTACCAAAAGCAGATGTTATTATTTGTAATGCCAATTATACGCCTTACAAAATTGCCTCTTACGGTGTGCCATGCATTACACTTGCACAAACGGAAGCGGAGCTATTACATGCTTTTCCGAGAGAACAGAACGGTTTTATTCATCTAGGACTTGGACGCAAAATGAAACAATCCCAAATACAAAATGCAGTTATGGAGTTTCTTTTACACGAAGCTCGAAGTGAACGTGCCGTAAAAAAACAACGTCAGCTTAATCTCGTTAGTAACAATGAAACACTCTTAGAACTACTTTTAGACTTTGCTTATGATCGACATAATATCGCTTCTACTTAGTGCTACTTCAAAGATGATTATGATACAATATATAAGAAATTTTCACTTCAGTATCTCTTCTTATGAAAGTTGGGACTTAAGTAAGTTCAAAGATAAAAAGTTCCCGATTGATTTTAATGGCTAAGCGGTGGGGGATCATCAAACCCCCATCGCTTTTTACACGCATTCGCTATACAAATATTCTTACGAAAGGAGCAATCATCATGCCAACAAAAAATGATTTAGAATATCAAATTAAAGAGTTAAAAATGGACTATATAAATTTACAAGGCGATATTGAAAAATTGGAGTCTACAGGACACAACGATCAAGTAGCACAAGCAGAGCAACGTCTTGCAAATATGGAATCTCAGTTAGCAGAGCTCAACAAGCATCTTGCAGAACTATAAAATGTAAACATGAAAGACAGTTGGAGGAACATATATGGCAATATTAACAGTTGAAAATTTAGGTCACTCTTTCGGGGATCGTACACTCTTTAAAGATGTATCGTTTCGCTTAGTAGAAGGTGATCATATTGGACTCGTTGGAGCAAATGGTGTAGGTAAATCAACTTTAATGGGCATCATTACTGGACAAACGATCCATGACGAAGGAAAAGTTGAATGGCTTCCCGGCACACATTATGGTTATTTAGATCAACATACAGCACTAACAGCTGGTAGAACGATGCGTGAGGTGTTGCGTGACGCTTTTCTACCTCTATATAAAAAAGAAGAGGAACTCAATGAAATTACAGGGAAGATGGCAGAAGCGACACCTGAAGAATTAGAAGTTCTATTAGAGCAAATGGCTGAGGTACAAGATGCATTAGACGCAGGAGACTTCTATTCACTCGATATGAAAATCGAAGAGGTTGCACGTGGACTTGGTCTTGATGCTATTGGCTTGGAACGAGATGTAGCTGCTCTTTCAGGTGGTCAACGTACAAAGGTTTTACTAGCTAAACTATTATTAGAAAAACCAAAAGTTCTATTACTAGACGAGCCTACGAACTATCTTGATGAAGAACATATTACTTGGCTGAAAAACTATTTAAAGAACTATCCATACGCCTTCTTATTAATTTCACATGATACAGAGTTTATGAACGAAACGGTGGATGTCATTTTCCAACTCGAATTTTCAAAATTAACTCGATATACAGCAACATACGAAAAATTCTTAGAGCTTGCCGATATCAATAAACGCCAGCATATTGAAGCTTATGAAAAGCAACAAGAGTTCATCAAGAAGCAAGAAGATTTTATTGCAAAAAATAAAGCACGATACTCAACTACTGGCCGTGCCAAATCACGTGCCAAACAGCTTGACCGTTTAGAGCGAATTGATCGACCAGAAACCTCTGTAAAGCCAGAATTCGGATTTAAAGAAGCACGTTCATCAAGTCGCTTTGTTGTAGAGGCTGAAAATTTGGTGATTGGTTATGATAAAGACAAGCCATTACTTCCCCCACTCACTTTTGCTATTGAGCGAGGAGAGAAAGTTGCTTTAGTCGGCATGAATGGTGTAGGTAAATCAACATTACTAAAAACAATGCTTGGTAAAATCAATCCTCTCGGTGGCAAAGTAATTCGAGGTGATTACCTTTACCCATCTTACTTCGAACAAGAAGTAAAAGCGGAAAAGATCACACCAATTGATGATGTATGGAATGCCTTCCCTTCAATGGAACAAGCTCAAGTACGTGCTGCTCTAGCGAAAGCTGGCCTAAAAACTGATCATATTACACGTCCACTCAATTCGTTATCAGGTGGGGAACAAGCGAAAGTTCGTTTATGTAAATTAATGATGGAAGAAGCAAACTGGCTTCTTTTTGACGAACCAACAAACCATTTAGATGTGGATGCAAAAAATGAATTAAAACGTGCCATGAAAGAATTTAAAGGCACAATTGTACTAGTAAGTCACGAACCAGATTTCTATGACGGACTTGCAACGAAAGTCTGGGATGTTCAAGATTGGTTCACTTCAGGACAACAAAGCTAAATCTAAAAGGGTAGCCTCAAAATCATTTGGGACTACCCTTTTTCATCTACCTGTGAAGCACTAAAAATAATTTTCTAACGTTTCTATGTATAATTTCCCTCTTTTAAACATACTATAATCAGTGGACTGATATTTTTTAACCTAGCATTTAGATAAACCTATGCTTCATGTAGTCCCTATTCACATTCCTTAAACTTACATCATTGTAAGCTGAGATAATGAAACTTTTTGTCATAGTCTTCGTATATGTTAATATACCTGAAAAAATCATGGTATTATAAGAAATTTTTCAAATAGCTATTGATTTATATATAGCTTACTAGTAAGATATATATATAAACTATTTACCTTACTGATAAGATATTTATAAAATATAATCTAAAAAGAAAGCGAGGAATGAAGAATGACAGTTACAATTTACTCACAAGCGAGCTGTTCTTCATCCAGAAAAGCACTTAAATGGTTAAAAGATCACAATATTGAATATAAAGAAAAACGAATCACTTCCCACCCACTGACACTTGCAGAATTCAAAGAAATTCTAAGCATGACTGAAGATGGAACAGATGAAATTATCGCAACAAACTCAAATGATTTTAAAAACTTAAATATCGATATCGACCAACTTTCTATTCAGGAGCTATTTGCTATTATTCAAGCACATCCAAGAATGTTACGTAGCCCTATTTTAATAGATGAAAAACGCATTCAAGTTGGTTACAATGAGATGGACATCCGTCGTTTTATTCCACGTAAAGTACGTGCTTACGAATTAAATGCGATGACAAGATTGGCACAAGAAAGTTAAAACAGTTTTGGAGATGACCTTCATGGATCAAGAAAAACAAAAAGCCATTACCTCTTTATTTGAAGTCGTTTCATCAATAGAGCGTAAGTGGGCAAACGAGTGGAATAATCATAATGTACTCGGCTTTTCAAAATCCCATATTTTAATATTAGATTACTTATCACAGGAGGGCCCAAAACGCCCTTCTGCTCTTGCTGAACGCTTAAAAGTAACGACAGGTGGCGTCACAGTTTTAACAACAAAGCTTATTAATGCTGGCTTTATTGAAAAAACGCAGCATGCTACAGATAGACGTGCTTCACAGCTAGTCATCACTAATGAAGGTGAAAATATTTTAAAAGAATCTCGTCAGCAAGTGAGTGAAATTATTAACAATATGTTTGGCATGCTTACAGCAGAAGAACTGCAAACATTACGAAATATTTTTTCAAAGTGTCTATTAGATGTAGATATGAATCGACCCGAATGAACGCGTAATAAAAAGATGCATCGCAATTACTTGCGAATGCATCTTTTTTTAGATTAGTCGAACCAATACTTCCGTCTAAGTACTTATGGTGTGCGACCAATCAGCTATTATTACGCTGGTAGCACAGACTCCACAATGGCTGTATCAGACATAAGCATTTCTTTTAATCGAGCCTTTGCACGGAATAAACGAGATTTCACAGTACCGATGGAAACTTTCATAATCGTAGAGATTTCTGCAAGTGAATATTGGTCTATGTAGAAATACCATAAAGTTTTTCGGTAGATGGCATCTAATTGTTCCATTTTATCTTGCACTAATTTTGTTACAATGTCCTTTTCAATCTTTTCTTCGGTAGAAATTTCATTATTGGGAACCAAATCTAAAATCGGTACGTCTAATGTTTCAGGTTGGTTCATCATATATTTGCTACGGCGCACTTTTTTACGGTAGCGATCTCTAAATGTATTCATTGTAATTGTTGTGAGCCAAGCTTTAATATGCTCTACTTCAGCAACGCTGTCTTCGTAGCGCACAACCTTAACCCAAACTTCTTGCATTAAATCCTCAGCTTCTACATTATTGCGAGTTAGTTTTAAACATAGGTGATATATATAACGATTGTACTCCTCATATACGCCTTCTAATTTTTCATTCATTGTGTATGCCTCCGCTTCTTGTTCTTGCTTCTATACACATTCTCGCAAAATAATGTATTACACTCTATCGTATTGGCTTTCAATTTCATTACAATCGTGTAAGCTTAATCGCTTTTGCTTGTAATATTCGTAAAAAATGTTTTACTACTATATTACTCACCCTTCAAAACACCGCTCCATTACATTAAACCCCTATTTCCATTGCTATTTTCTTAATAATATTTATTATTAGAAAATTAAAAATCTGCCACTTTAACAATGACTTGTAAAGTAAGCAGATTCTAAACATGAACCATTTAATTATCTATTGGGCAACAGAGTGGATTTGCATGGTTAACTTAACAGCCCTAAACGAAAAGCTGAAGCAACGACTTGTGTTCGATTCTTTGCTTTAAGTTTTGTCATTAAGCTACTTACATAATCTCTCACTGTATGCTCACTTAAAAATAGTAATCCTCCAATTTTTTTATTGTCATAGCCCTCTGCAAGTAGGCCAAGAATCATGGACTCCCTTTCTGTTAAACGAAGTTCTGTATTTTTTTCAACCTTTTCACCTTTTCGTGATAAAAATAATCCTAATCGCTTCCCTACTTCTTCAAGCAACGCTAATTCATCCTTAGTGCAATCAAATTCTTCACCTAGTTGATCAAATGTCAGCCATCCAAATAATTGATCTTGCCGAATAATTGGGATAAATATAATTGAAGATAAATTAAATAATTGAATATGTTCTTCCTTCACATAATTTTTAGGGTTTTTTAAATATATGGGTTTTCTTGAGCCGAGAACTGTATTTTCACCAGTAAGCTCCCCTTTCATACTTTGAACCTTTGGAAGCTCTGCCCCAATAACCCCGTAAAATTGATTGGACCAGGGCACATATGCATAAAATACACATCTTTTATAACTAAAATACTCTTCACATTTCTTTAAAATATAGGCTAAATCCTGATAGCCAGAGGAACTGATGAGCAATTTATCGAGTTGATCTAATAATTGAAGCTGTCTAAACTCCTCACTTTCAAAAGTAGTTCTCCGACTGGTTTTATCATCCACTTCACAGTCATAGTAAAGCTGTACTAAAAATGTAAATATCGATAGTACATACATTAGAATGGCATTCATCCGACTAATTTTCTGCTGAATCATAAAAGTAATCAATGACTTTTCTAAAATCAATTGGAATAGATGAAAGCTTCTCGTATCGATAATGGATAATTGTGATTGAAGCCATGTATTAAAAAAACTTTTAAAATCATCATTTAACTCTTCGATGTTCGTATGCGTCATTAGACGTAGAAACGAATCCAGTAGCATTGCTGCTCTTTTTCGATCAGCTTCAGCAATCGAAGGTTCTAGATTGAGGTAAATATTCGTATTCTCTTCAATTTGTTTACTATGAATTTTGATAAATAACACAAATTCTTGAAGTGTCATTTCTTCAAAGGACTGAAATGAATGCGTCATAGGAAATTCTTCTCCTTCATACTAAAAATACCCCTATAAATGGAGGATATTCACTTACTATATTATACAGCATCTTATAGGATAGTATTTCAAATTGAAAGGAGTAAGATGAAGGTATCGCTAAAACATAGCGAATACTTTTGAATCCTACGGTAACCATATAACCAGATATAATGGAAGGTGTGTGTTTGAAATGAGACTGGAAAATAAAGTAGCCGTTATTACAGGCGGAGGCACAGGAATCGGGAAAGAAACTGCACTATTATTTGCGAAAGAAGGAGCAAAAGTAGTCATTACAGATATAAACGAACAATCTGGCAATGAAACAGTCCGCAATATCCAAGCAATTGGAGGCGAAGCATTATTCGTACGTCATGATGTTAGCAATGAAGACGACTGGAAAAAGGTTGCAGATGAAACAATTAAAACATTTAACAAAGTTGATATTCTTTTCAACAATGCTGGCATTTATATTATTAAACCACTTGCGGAAATCGAACTTTCTGACTGGAATCGCTTAATGTCCATCAATGTGACTGGTGTCTTCCTTGGTATGAAACATATTATGCCGCTTATGGCTAAACAAAATCAAGGCTCTGTCATTAATGCTTCTTCCATTGCGGGCTTAACAGGCGCTGCTGGACATGTATTATATGGGGCTAGTAAAGGTGCCGTACGCATTATGACTAAAGATGCGGCAATGGAATATGCTCCGTACGGAGTACGCGTTAACTCAATCCATCCTGGCTATATCGATACAGGGATGGCCGATTATGCATCTGCAACAACAGGAAGCTCTAAAGATGAATTAGGGAAAAACTTGTTCCCATTAGGACGTTTAGGTTCCGTAAAAGAAGTGGCTCAAACAGTACTATTCTTAGCTTCTGATGAATCCTCCTTCTCAACAGGTGCCGAATTTGTTATTGATGGTGGAGCAACAGCAAAATAATATAAAGGTGGTCATTGAAATGAAACTAAATAATAAAGTAGCAATCGTCACAGGTGGTGCTAGTGGTATCGGTGAAGCCACAGTTCGCCTCTTTGTCCAAGAAGGTGCTCAAGTAGTCATTGCTGATTTTTCAGAGCGTGGACAAAGCATCTCAGAAGAATTAAATAACAATGGTTATGATACACTCTTCGTGAAAACAGATGTTACAAGCGAAGAAGACATTCAAAATATGATTAAGGAAACCGTTCATAAATATGGGAAACTTGATATTATGTATGCCAACGCCGGTGTAGCTGATGATGCACCAGCGCACGAGTTATCTTTCGAAAAATGGAAAAGAACAATTGATATTAATTTATCAGGAGTATTTCTTTCTGATAAATATGCCATTGAACAATTCCTTGTTCAAGGAACAGGTGGCGTCATCGTCAACGCTGGCTCTATTCATAGTTTTGTTGCCTTACCAAATCCAACAGCCTATTCATCTGCAAAAGGCGGCGTAAAGCTATTAACGCAAAACCTATGTACAGCTTATGCCAAACAGGGTATTCGCGTAAATGCAGTATGTCCTGGTTATATCGACACACCTCTATTGGCTGAAGTAGACGCTCAAAAGAAAGAATATTTAGCCTCCCTTCACCCACAAGGTCGACTTGGAAAACCAGAGGAAATTGCCAAAGCTGTTTTATTCTTAGCAAGTGATGATGCGAGCTTTGTTAATGGTACAACACTCCTTGTTGATGGCGGCTATACTGCTCACTAATAAAAAATTTACGGGTCTGAATTCGGTATTGTTCCGAAATCAGACTCTTTTTATTTGCTTAAAATCCTTCCAGCGCAGATCGGTCTAGATCATAACATGAAGCAGTAACCTTTAAAAGCAGTCGTATTTTATGGTAAAACAATATAAGATTATTTAATTGCAACTCCACATGCAGGTATTTTTTCTATAATATAAATATTAATATATTTTAAAGCTAAAAGAGTTGCTATTGGATGAAATGCTTTGTACTTTTATTACATCAGTTATTATGAAATTGAGGGGTGTTTTATAATGAGTTTAAATGATTGGTTAAATGAAAAGGTCCCAGAAATTACAAGTTCATTAAGTGATATTAACCGACAGTATGTTGATATTGAAAATTCAATTGGCTTTGTTGGGCGCAATCAAATTTATAAAATTTTAGATAATTTTCATGAAGTACTGTTCCCAGGTATCCATACTGCTCCACCGATCGATACTACACGCGTCAATATTGTAAGTAGTAATAAACTGCGTGAAACGGCATTGGATTTACGTGATATTATCGAAAAAGTTTTAATTTATAATTTGGAGTACAACAGCAATCTTGAAAACTGTACTTGTCAAGAGGATGCAGATCGCATTGTGATGGATTTAATTTCGCAATTCCCAAAAATCCGTAAAACCTTGCAAACAGATATTCAGGCGGCGTACAACGGAGATCCTGCTGCCCTTTCCACAGAAGAAATTTTATTAAGTTATCCATCGATTGTTGCGGTATATATTCACCGTATTGCACATGAATTATATGAAGTGGGCGTACCGATTGTCCCACGTATTATGTCTGAGTATGCACATAGTTTAACAGGAATCGATATTCACCCAGGAGCGACAATTGGTGAATCTTTCTTTATCGATCACGGCACAGGTGTCGTAATCGGTGAGACATGTATAATCGGCAATAATGTTAAAATATATCAAAGTGTAACGTTAGGGGCATTAAGCTTCCCTCTTGATGAAAATGGTAATCCAATTAAAGGAATTAAACGTCATCCGAATATTGAAGATAATGTTGTTATTTATGCAGGTGCAACAATTTTAGGTGGCGAAACGACAATTGGTCACGATTCAGTACTAGGCAGTAACATTTGGCTAATGAATTCAATACCACCATATTCCCGTGTTTACAACTCACCACCAACACCTAACATCAGTAGCAGTAAATCGAAAAATATTTAATAAGGATACACCCTTGCTAAATGAAGATATGTCGAATAAAGGATCTTTACCAGAAGTCGAGGTTATGTTGACCTCCACTCATAGGTATCTACTAAAAGACACTGTAATGGAATTTTTACAGTGTCTTTTATTTTTCTATACGTTCAGTTTATTTATGAATCCTACTTAATACTTTCTAGAATTGATATGCTATACTATTTCTATTATCGAAATATTAGAAAGAAGGATGCTAGATGACAAATTTACAGCAAATAGACGCTTATTTTGCCGAACATCGTGAGGCTCATTTAAACGAATTGAATGAATTTTTGCGAATTCCAAGTATTAGTTCTTTATCTGAGCATAAGGAAGATATCCAACAAGCTGCACAGTGGCTTGCCAATGCGTTTGAAAAATTAAATCTTGAAAATATCTCGATTACGCAAACTGCAGGTCACCCTGTTGTCTATGCTGATTGGTTACACGCAGAAGGCAAACCAACTATTTTGTTTTATGGTCACTATGATGTACAACCTGTTGATCCATTAAATTTATGGGAAAGCGAACCTTTCAATCCTACAATTCGCGACAATAAATTATTTGCTCGTGGTGCTAGTGATGATAAAGGGCAAGTATTTATGCATTTAAAAATGATTGAAGCTTTATTTGCAACAACGGGAACTTTACCTGTGAACGTTAAATTCATTTATGAGGGTGAAGAAGAGATTGGTAGTCCACACCTACCTGCCTTTGTTGAACAACATAAGGAAAAATTAGCAGCGGATTTAATTTTAATTTCTGATACTGGTCTTTATGGTCCTGGTAAACCTGCAGTATGCTATGGCTTACGTGGTTTAACAGGCATTCAAATTGATGTGCGTGGAGCTAAAGGAGATTTACACTCAGGTCTTTATGGTGGAGGCGTACAAAATGCCATCCATGCATTAGCTGAAATTTTAGCATCCTTCCGTGATGAGCATGGCACAATCCAAGTGGAAGGTTTCTACGACAAAGTATTGCCATTAACAGAAGCAGAACGTGAAGCTTATCGTGCGCTTGGCTTTGACGAAGAGTCAGTAAAACAAGAAGTTGGTGTAAAAGAATTATTTGGTGAACAAGAATTTAGCTATCTAGAACGCACTTGGGCTCGTCCGACATTAGAGGTTAATGGCGTCTTTGGTGGTTTCTCTGGAGAAGGCATCAAAACAGTTTTACCTGCTGAAGCTGGCGCTAAAATCACTTGTCGTCTCGTTCCAAATCAAGAGCCAGATGAAATCGTAGCACTATTAAAAGCGCATGTTGAAAAACATAAACCTGCTGGTGTTGAAATAAACATTTCAGAATTTGATAAAGGCCCTGCATTCTTAACACCTTTTGATCATCCATTCATCCAAGCAGCTGGACGTTCTTACGAAAAGGTTTATCATGTACCTACTGCTTACACACGTGGCGGTGGATCTATCCCTATCGTAGCCGCATTTGATGAAATTTTAGAGGTACCCGTGGTGTTAATGGGCTTCGGTTTATCAAGTGAAAACTTCCACGCACCAAATGAGCACTTCCATTTAGAAAACTTCGATAAAGGTTTACGTGTTTTAAGTGATTATTTATATGAAGTTTCGACATTACAAAAATAATTCTCTATCCAAAACAAATCCCCTCACATTTTCAGTGAGGGGATTTCAGACTGTAGACAAAAGCCATCGAGAAGTTCACTCTCGATGGCGCTTTTGTCATTTTTCTTTCTCTTTCATTTTCAATATTTGGTAAATCAATGCCGAATCCAA
>NZ_KQ465154.1 GCF_001308875.1 Lysinibacillus sp. ZYM-1
TAAATATTGATCGTGAGGAACACGGAAAAAAGCCCTTTCCTTTGGAGAAGTTTGAAAAAGAAGAATGGAAAGAAATAAAAGAAAGCACGACAGATCCTGAAAGTGGGTATTATGTAAAGGATGAACGTACCAAGCAGTTTGCATATTCCTTCCATGCTGCGACAGATGAAAAGGGCTTTGTCTTAAGTGCCATTGTGACTCCGGGAAATGTGCACGATAGCCATGTATTACAGCCACTTGTTGAAAAGGTCATTCAAAACGTTCAAAAACCATTAGCCGTTGCAGCAGATGCAGCTTATAAAACACCAGCGATTACGAACTATTTGTTAGAGAATCAAATGTTGCCTGTTCTACCATATACTCGTCCTAAAACCAAAGATGGATTCTTCCGAAAGCATGAGTATATGTATGACGAGCACTATAATTGTTACCTTTGCCCACAAGGGCAAATATTGAGGTATACGACAACGACGAGGGAAGGATATCGTCAATATAAATCGAATCCTTTAAGTTGTGCTAAGTGTCCAAGCCTATCACAATGTACAGAAAGTAAGAATCACCAAAAGCTCATTCAACGCCATATTTGGGAATCTTATGTGGAGGAAGCCGAACATTTACGACATGCCTATGACATCAAACAAATCTATGCAAAGCGTAAAGAAACCATTGAACGTGTCTTTGCGGATGCGAAGGAAAAGCATGGGATGCGATGGACAACCTTAAGAGGTCTTAAAAAATTGTCCATGCAGGCGATGCTTACTTTTGCTGCCATGAATTTAAAGAAACTGGCTACTTGGACGTGGCAGGCAACTTAAAAGAGTTTTTATGCTTGAAGAGTATGTTTAAACGGGTAGAAAATCACCATCTTTAAACATATTCATAGAAGAAAAAAAGACAAAAGGAATCGAGTGTGAACTTCTCGATTCCTTTTGTCGACAGTCTGAAACCTACTGATTAATTCAGTAGGTTTTTTTAATAATATAAAATGTATGTATAATGTTTCATTGTGTTGTATTTGATGCTGGCATTCGTAATGGATTTTTACGAATGAAAGATACCCGTCCCAATTCGTATTCAACTAACGCGCGCATTTCTTTAATAAGGAGTGTGCCTTTTTCCATTTAAGGACCATTTAATGGAGTAAGACTTCCAAAAATAATGAATATATATGTTATTATTGTTAGAGATTGCGAAGAAGATAAACGGTACAGAAATGGAGTTTTTTCGATTGGATTTATTGCAACAAGTAATAGATAAATTTAAGTTGAATGTGTTAGCAGTCGAGAACGTTCCTCAGTCTTTTAGTTCGACTGTATATAAAATCAAGCTAATTGATCATCGTACGGTATATATAAAAATCCCTTATTCCCAAGCAAAACTTGAACGTGAGTATACTGTACTTAAACGATTACGCAATGAGCTACCTGTACCAGAAATGTTAGACTATTGGGAAGGTAATGAGGATATCACTGGTGCTTTATTATTATCCGCAATCAACGGTGTGCCGATTACAGAGAAGGTGGATACAACTTTAGCTTACGATATCGGAGTACACCATGCAATGTTGCATGCAATCGTTCCTAATGAGCTGGATTTCAAAAGTCCCATTTCCAATGTATATGGTCAATGGTCTGAGTTTATTAAGCGACAATTTTATTCCTTTGCAGAAGATGTAAAAGAAGTGATTGATTCTCGTTTATACGAACAATCATTGAAGCATTTTGACCGTCAACTGAAATTACTTCCATCTCCAGACGGACCTAGTTTTATACATATGGATTTTCGACCAGGTAATATTTTAGTTCATGAAAATCATGTAGCCGGCATCATTGATTTTGAAAGTGTCCGAATTGGCGCAACCGAAATGGACTTTACAAAAATTAATCGTGATATTTTCATGAAATATCCTGGAACAAGGGATGCGTATCAAAAAGGCTATGAGTCCATTCGTCCACTTATTGATTTACAAGAAGTTTTACCGTTTTATCGCTTTACCGATGCGTTTAATTCAATTGGTTGGTGTAAAAGAAGAGGTATCGAAAAGCATCAAACTTTTTTACAGGAGAATTTAGCATATTTAAACGTTTTTTTACGAAAAAGGGATAGTTGAAAGAGAGAATTATCAAACGTCAATAACTGAGGATCCATTTATAAAGCTCTTTCTCATTTTCCATTATTCAACAATCGGGCGCAATTCTTGTACAAGAAATTGTGACTTCTTTAGTTATCACTTTCAAAAGTGGTATTGTTTACTTACTTGAAAAAATTGTGCAGTAAATCAAAATGAAGAGACTAATGAAATAAAGCTTTGTAATAAGCAATTACGGTAACAAGTCCGCAGGTGATCTACTGGTATTCGTAGTATAAGATAAGGAGTAAAACTATGAATGAATTTAATAAAACATTAACATATGTAAATGAATTACTTTATGAACCTAATCATTTAACTATAAAAAACATCCGAGAGGAAACTCAAAATTCTGATTATGGCGCTGGGATATTTCAGTTAAATTCTAAATCTGTTAGATTTAGAGTCGCAAAAATAACACCTACCAAGGTGGGACAGTTTGTTTCCTTTTGGGAAAAGGATGAAGCTAATAAAAACCAAGCATTCTCATATGAAAATGCCACTGATTTACTGGTAATAAACACTTTTAATAATAATGGTGATTTTGGCCAATTTGTTTTTCCAAAAGAAGTTCTTTTAAAACAAAACATCCTTAAAACTGCTAATACAAAGGGGAAAATGGCTATTAGGGTTTATCCAAGTTGGGATACTCCCACCAGCAAACAAGCAATAGCAACTAAAAAGTGGCAATCACCATATTTTGTTAAAATAGACGCTACTACTAGTAAACATGAGCTATTAAAATTATACGCCTTCTAAAATTAGATATCTTTAACTGTGCATTTAAATATTTACTGTACATTTCGAGGGCATATGCAGGAGCTTATTCAACAATCTGGCGCTTTTCTGTCACAAGGATTAGCGCCATTTTCATTTTAGGTGCAGGAAATCTAATACCATAACGAATATTAAAAGCTTAACAAGTTCTATTGAGGAGGAGTCTTACTGAAGATGAATGAACAAAGCATAAAAAATAAAAAGGCTTGGGAATATCGAGCATATGAATTTTGGAACAAAAGTAACGGTACTCCAAAGGATTTGGCTATTCATATATTAGAAAACCCTAGAGCATGTCTTAAAAAGCACAAACAATACTTTGAATATATTGAAGGAAAGAAGATTGCAAATATTTGCGGTTCAAATGGCAGAAAAGCAGTACCATTAGCATTATTAGGTGCTGAAGTAACAGTATTTGATATTTCAACAGAAAACCAAAAATATGCCTTAGAATTAGCAGAATATGCAAATACCTCTATTAATTATATCGTCACTGATATTTATGATATTGACTTAGAAAAGTATAGAAGTCATTTTGACATGATTTATTTAGAAGGTGGCATATTGCACTATTTTGATGATATTGATAAATTCATGTCTATTCTGTTTTCATTACTAAAAGATAGTGGGGAAATGGTTCTAAGTGATTTTCATCCGTTGAGAAGGTGTATAGTTAAAAGTCCTAACGCTGAAATCCAATATCAAATCCAACAAGGTTATTTTGACAAGGAATTACAAAATGGAGACTTAGCGTATAAGCATTTCTTTGATGAGCATGAACAAGAGGACTTTCCTGATGTGTCTATAAGATTATATACACTTAGTGAGATAATAAACTCTGTCATCACATCTGGTTTCAAATTAATGAAATTTGATGAGCATCGTGGTTGGAGAAATGAAAACATACCATGGGAATTTACTATTCTAGCTTTTAAATAGCTAAATCTATTTTTAATTAAATTTAAGAATGGGGGTTAAGGTATGGCACCTCCAAAACATATTGTATCAGCACCAGCTATTGTATTAAATGACCATAACGAAATTTTGTTAATTAAATGCTATGACAAACGTGTTGTAGTTGTCTAGGGCAAGAAAATCATGAACAACTATCCGAAAAAGCTAAAGAGCTAAACATAACTGAGTATGCTGGCTCAAATGATTATTGAGGAATATTTAATAAGCATCAGAAATAGGATGTTTATTATGAACAATACGCATTGAATTAGCGGTAGGGATATGGGTTACCCAAAATGAAAGAAGAAGGGGTAGAATGTTAACATTTCCCTATATTATAAAAAGCTCAATTTCTCTGTATTAAAAAGAGAAATTGAGCTTTGATCATCTATCGCGTTGAATTTGATTGAATATTAAACTTTGAGACATTTTCCTGCATTTTATTAGCTAACTTTGCTAATTCTTCACTGGAATTGGCAACTTCATAAATGGAGTCTGTTTGATTCAGTAAATATGCGGCTGCTTCTTCCGTACCAGCTGCATTTTCTTCAGATATGGCAGATAAGTTTTGTAGAATATCTATTACTTCGTCCTTCTTTTCTCCCATATTATTGCCTAAGTTATATAAATCCTCAATTACCGTTTTTATTTTTTCAATAGAAACTGCAACGTCCTCAAATTTGCCATTTGTAGTTGCAACACTTTCAGATTGCGAATTGACAAGGTTGCTCACTTTTTGCATTGTTTGAACTGCTTGTCCAGTTTTTCCTGTTAAATCTCCTATAACCGTGGAAATTTCCTTCGTAAATTGATTGGATTGTTCTGCCAACTTTCGTATTTCGTCCGCAACAACCGCAAACCCTTTTCCTGCATCGCCGGCTCTAGATGCTTCAATAGCCGCATTTAAGGCTAGTAGATTCGTCTGTTCTGAAATAGTTCTTATCATCTGGCTTGCATTTTGAATTTTCCCCGAACTTTCGTTAGTCGTGAGAATGATATCATAAATTTCTTTTGCTGCAATATTATTTTCTTCTGTTTTAGCAACGAGCTCTTTTAATATGAGTAAGCTTTCATCTTTAATATTGCCTACTTCATCGACAAATAAATTCAGCTGTTTTAAATGATCCTGATTATTTTCAATTAATTCTCCAAGCTCGCCAATACTCGCAGTCCCATATTCGGTATCTTTTGCTTGTTCCACAGCTCCCTTAGCTATGTCTTCAACAGCAGAGGATAAATCCTTTGAAGACTCTAAGGAAATACCGGTTGCATCTTTAAGTTCTTCTGATGATGAAGTAACCTTATTCGATGTTAGACTGATTTCATTAAGTAAATCAACAAAATTATTCTGCATCTCATTTAATGCATATGTAAGCTTGCCTACTTCATCATTTCTACTTGTATACTTTAGGTTGATTAACTCAGTGAATTCGCCTTTTCCCATTTCATTGCATTTATCAACTGCTAACAACAAAGGTTTGAACATTTTATTTAAAATAATAATCATTAGAATAATGATGATTAAACAGCCAACACCAACTGTCATCATTTCCTTTAGTAAAATTTCATTCGTGACCTTTGTAATATCACCCTCAAAAATGCCTACATCCATAGAACCGTAAAGCGTATCATCTATATAAATCGGTACCATTATATCGAACGTCCAACTTTTCTGAACATCCGCATAAAATCTACTAGTCATCGTTTTCCCATTCTTTGCTCCATCGACAGAGTAGGGGTCATCTTCATAGTTTTTACCTATTTTCTCTTGATCACTATGAGCAATTGCCGTAACGTTTTTATCAATGACAACAGCATAAGCTATTCCATTTTGTTTTGCTTTGTCTTCAACAAATTTTTGCAATTCCTTTGTAGGATTAGATGTAGAAACAAGAATATTTTCCGCTTGACGTGCAATTTCATCCACCTGCTGAATACTCTTTTCTAATAAGGCATCTGAAACATTTTCTTTAACTGTCTTAATATTCAAATAGGAACTAATGCTGATAATCGAAATAAACAGTAAAAGAGATATTCCAATAATACGATTTTTTAAACTTCCTTTTCTGACTCTACTACTTTTCTGCTGTTGATTCATAGATGCTTACCACCTTCTTTTTAACTATCTCTAGTTTTTAATTAATTATAGTACTTTAGTTTCAGTTAATCAACATTATTTAGAATAAGGATATTACTATAGATTTTTCAATTCCTTTATTCTAAACTCTTACCTTAGTTGGTGGTCTTCCTAAATTTAAAGGGTATATACTTTTATAATTAATGAAGCAAAAGTAAGGGAAAGTTTGTAGAGGTTTAATATGGCTATTTTTTTCGTAATTGTTTGGATTAGTATAACTATTCCTATCCTTTTATCACTTATTTTTGGATTACTCGAACCGATTGTTACAGTTGATAATACTGGAATAAGTATGATAATCATTGCTTTACTAATCGGAATATTGGACTGTTACATTGGGCTAAAGGTGCTTAACAAATTTCAATCATGATTAGAAAACCGAAAAAGAAGTTGAAAAGGCTTAAAATTGATCGGGCATGATTCTGTAATAAGGACTAGCTCTTATTTTCATTAAAGGGCCAGATAATTGAATAACACTTTGTAGTCAACTTGGAAATTTATATTAGAATAATTAGCGTTTGTGAGGAATTGTACTTAAAGTAATTGGCAGGTTAGTAGATAAAGTAATTATTTTATAAAATAAAGAAATATTATGTATTTGGGATGATTAGGAGGTATTTATGACGACAAATATTCTAAATATACAAGAAAAAGCAAAAAAAATTGTAGAAAAAGTTGCTTATATTTATCAATATCATACAAGAGAGGATTTTATAGGTTTAATTGTTCACGGTTCCGTAGTAAAAGGTGGCATTATTCCAGGTTCAAGCGATATTGATTTTCATCTTTATTTGAAGGAAACGGCTTTTGAAAAAAAAGGTATACTACCTTTGGAGTTATATCTAAAAATTCATCGAGACTTAAGCAAAATTGATATAAAACCATTTAGCTATATTCAATGTGAAGCATTAACAGATAAATTACCAGAGGGATTTGTTGGTCCAGTTCCTGGTGCTTATCAAATTGTGGCTGGAAGGTTGCCAGTAGAGGAAGCATCAAATGAACAATTGAAGCAAACGGCATTACAATCATTAAATGATTTAACTGTTGTTCCCAAATATTTTTCTACACTATTAGACCACGGAAAAGAGAGATTAACGAGAGTTGTACGTTTACTCAATACACAAGTTTCTCCAACAATATATCACGTCCTATCTTTAGTACATCAAGATGCCATTGAAATATGGCAGATGCCAAAAAATAAGGCAATACACTTATTACCCGAAGATGAAATGAAAAAATTTGCAATTCAATTTTATGAATGTGCTAAAAGGTATTACCCTGATGAAATTTCGGTTAATGATGCTTTAGGTATGATTGAAAATGGTGCAAAGTTCTTCGAAAGTGTAAATCTCTGGTTCAAACGAAAGTAAGTAAATATAAGTCAATGTTCTTCCACAATCAGACGCATTTCTCTAATAAGGAATGCGTCTACATTCAAGGGCCAGATTGTTGAATAACATTCTGAAAAGAACTTTACTAACATTTGTTGAAATATTTCCTTTAGCTTATAAGTGAGGAGTTATATTTATTTAGTAAAATGTCATATGTGATTTAAGCGGATTATGAAGAAATTTTTAAAATTATATTGACAAAATTATTTTTTTCTGTAAAATGAAAAATAATTCAAAAATATTTGTATAGAACAAAGGCTATGAAAAGAAATAGTATCAATTATTTTTACGAACAGAAAGTTACCGGTTGATGAGAGGTGCATGTAAAACGATTGAGAATTCATCTTGGAGCTGTGTACCGAAAAGATCATTCTAAGTAGGCTACACCGGTAAGCACCCGTAATCATGTGCGAGAGTATCGTCAAATGACCGTACTTCTTAAGGTAAGTAATGTGAATTGCTTATAAATTAAAGGTGGTAACACGAGTTGAATCGTCCTTTTGGTTAATCCAAAAGGGCGTTTTTTTTTATTCCTTTTTTGAGCAAAGTATTTGAAAATCTAAACGTAATAGGAGTAGGACATTATGAAAGACAATCATCAAGATTCACAGCTAAAGCGTGGATTAAGTACTCGTCACATGCAATTAATTGCACTTGGCGGATCCATTGGGGTCGGTTTATTTTATGGCTCTAGTTCAACAATTCAAATGGCTGGGCCATCTATTTTACTAGCTTATTTAATTGGTGGATTAGTTATTTTCACAATTATGCGTGCATTAGGCGAAATGGCAGTAGAGGAACCTGTATCAGGCTCGTTCAGTACGTACGCGAATAAATATTTAGGACGCTTTGCTGGGTTCTTATCTGGTTGGACGTATTGGTTCATGTGGATTGTCGTTGGCATGGCAGAATTAACAGTAGTCGGTGTATACATTAACTACTGGTTCCCTGATATTCCACAATGGGTAACTGCCCTTGTAGTACTTGTTTTTATGACGCTTGTAAACTTAGCAAATGTAAAAGCTTACGGAGAATTCGAATTCTGGTTTGCGATGATTAAAGTTGTTGCCATTATCGGTATGATCGTTCTAGGATTAGCCATTATTTTCTTCGGTGTTGGCAACCACGGTGAAGCAATTGGCTTCGATAATTTATGGGCACACGGTGGCTTCATGCCAAACGGTTTCCATGGTATTTTAATGTCACTAGTATTAGTTATGTTCTCATTCGGTGGGGTTGAATTAGTTGGTATTTCTGCAGGAGAAGCAAAAAATCCTAGCAAGTCAATTCCTTCAGCTATTAACAACATCGTTTGGCGTATTTTAATTTTCTACATTGGTGCATTAGGCGTTATGATGGTTATTTATCCTTGGAACGAAGTTGGTTCAGAAGGTAGCCCGTTCGTTCAAATTTTCGATTATGTCGGCATCCCTGCTGCGGCTCACATTATTAACTTTGTTGTAATTACAGCAGCCATGTCTGCATTTAATAGTGGTTTATACGGTTCAGGACGTATGCTACACAACTTATCGGTACAAAAAAATGGTCCAAAATATTTTAAAACAGTTAGCAAAAACGGTAGTCCGTATAGAGGGATTTTATTTTCTTCAGCGGTGTTATTAATTGCGGTTGCATTAAACTATGTAGTACCTGAAAAAGTGTTCATCTATATTTCTGCTGTTGCGACTGTTGCAGTCATTACAAGCTGGATGATTATTTTATTAGCACAATTGAAATTTAGAAAATCAAAAACGAAAGAGGAAGTAGCCGAACTGAAATTCAAAATTCCGCTTTATCCACTTTCTACGTATATTGCCATTGCATTCTTATTAATGGTTATTGTGTTAATGGCGTTTATTCCAGATATGCGTGTTGCCCTATATGTCGCACCAGTTTGGTTTTTAATCTTATTTGTTGGATACAAAATAAGAAATGTTAAAAAGTAGTTAAATCATCTCATTTAAATTCCAAGAAATGCTGTTAAACCATCATTTCTTGGATTTTCCTTTGAATATTGTTTATACAGCTTTTTATAAATTGGACGTCTTTTTGTTATAGGGCCAGATTGTTGAATAGTGAATGTAACAGGAATAGAAAGGAGTTAAAGGAGCAGTATTTTAAAAGTAGTTTAAATTAAAATAAAATCAATTATTTTACAGTAATGTTGATTGATGAAATCATTACTTGATAAGTTGCTGGCTAATATGAATCTAAAATAAGATATAATGATTATATAACCTTTCAACGGTTATTTTATTGGTTAGATTATAAGGGAAATTGGGAGGTAAACTTAATGACTGAAACAAACAAATTCCCACTCATTTCAGGTCATCTTTCTCTTGATTTGGTAAACACGGAACTAGTAAGACGTGGTCAGCGCCAGGATTTATTGTTATCAGAAGGGGATGTTTTGGACTGGCTTTATGTAATTAACAAAGAAAACTTTTTTTGGGATGATAAGCTATACGCAAAGGTTAAGGAGAGAATCAGACAGGTATTGTTATGTGTGTTAGAAATTCGCGCCGTTTTAAGAGGTAGCTTTGAATCAATAGCAGATGGAGAGCCCATTCAAGATGAATTTATTAATTTTTTAGAAAAAAAGATCGATAAAGCACCTTTCACTTATAAATTAATCAATCAAAAACTGACTCCCATTCCTGTTGGAGAGGTAGAGGATGTTCTTCTATCGTTGATTGCTTTTGATGCATTAACTTTAATTGGAGAAAATAAACTTGCCTTCCTCAAACGATGCTCCAATCCAGATTGTGTACTTTTATTTATTGATGAAGGTGGAAGACGCAAGTGGTGTTCAATGAAGATATGCGGAAACAGAAAAAAAGTAGCGCGGTTTCAACAAAGTAAATCCGATGAATGATGAGAACCAACTTATTTCAAGAGTTGGTTTTTTTTGCACACAATATAACTAACCTATAAAATAGGTTTTGACAGGTTAGTTATATTGATGTAAAGTGAAAATTAAGTTGAAGGAGGGGAAATAATGGATCGTGCTACAACAGCAAAGCGAGAAGAAGTAAATTTATATCACGTACGTTATTTATCTAAAATGAAAGGGAAAGGGAGAAGTCCATTAAAGGTAGATGTAAAGGACATAATAACCGGGTTAATCGGTGGATTTTTAACCATTTTTGTGTTGGTACTTTTAACAAACATGACAGCAGCCGAATGGTTAATGGCTCCCTTTGGTGCTAGCTGTGTTTTGGCATTTGGTGCGTGGAACGCGCCTTTATCACAGCCGAGAAATATTATTGGGGGGCATTTTGTTTCAACATTCGTTGGATTAGCCATATATCAGCTATTGGGTAATGAACCTTGGAAGATTGGTTTAGCTGTAGGCTTAGCGATTGCATTTATGATGATTACAAAAACGACTCACCCACCAGCAGGGGCAGACCCACTTGTTGTTATGCTGGGCGCGTACAGTTGGAGTTATTTAATTACACCAGTATTAATCGGCTCGGTGATAATAGTTTTCTTTGCGTTGATTATTAATAATTTGCGCAGTAACCGGGAATATCCTACATTTTGGATATGATTAAAAATGTTCAGGAGGGAATAAAGTGGAAAACTATATCTTTAAACAATTAAGATTTGTTCGGGATAATACGATTGGTCGTGTGGCAGACATGAATGATGAAACATCACTTTCCATTCCAGAAGGATTTAATAACAATATAAAATGGAATCTCGGGCATATATATGTCGTCCAAGAAAAATTCGCCTTTCATTTTACTGGAGAAGAAATGTACTTACCTGATCAATTTACAGAATTATTCAGTCCAGGTACTAAACCAAGCGATTGGGGAGAAGAGGTGCCGCCAATTCATGAATTAATCTTATTGCTCGAAAATCAAGTTTGTAGGATTGAGAAAGTATTGAAATTTAGAATCAAAGAAGCTGTAGAACAACCTTATACAACATCCACAGGTCTTACATTAGCGACAGTAGAAGAATTTCTTAGCTTTTGCTTATACCATGAAGGCATGCACTTTGATGCGATTAAATCAATCAAACGAATTATTCAAAGTGGAAGAAAGAGCGACGTATTTAGAGAGAAATAAAAGTATTAGTTTTTTAATCAAATATTTATTGTCAAACAATATTAATTTAAATTTTCAATGATTCAAATCAATCTAGTTGCAGGTTAAACAAAAGTAATCATGAACAGTTATTATTGTTTCCATTATGTAAAAAGTTAAGATTAAAATAATAAAAAATAGCCCCTATTTTGATCAATATTTGTTCAAAATAGGGCTATGATTTTCTATAAGAATCATCTTTTATAGCTGCGCTTTAATCAATCTTTATTCCAAGTCAACATTTACAAAACAATTGAAAAAAGCATTAACAAGAATGGAAAAATCCTTAAAGTTAATGCCTTTTATTTTCACTTAGCTTAAATGGATCTATTATATGCATCCATTGTTGAAGTATATTGGAATAATTTAGGGTTAACTATTCCCTCACGTAAATCCATCATCCCTAATTGTCCCATTCGATTCAGTAAAGGAATCAACCAACTACCACTTGGAGCACCTTGTAACACTTTAATTTGATCGGATGATAACTTTGAAACTTTACTTGGATCAATCGGTTCTTTTGCATTTTCTATTGTTTCTTGAAAAGCTTTCGTATCAACCTTATACATATTTTCGCCAACTTGTTCAGTAAAACCTTTATATCCGTAAGCTCCTCGAAGGATAGCTAACCTTGTACTCATATCTTCCATAGAAACCATTTTAAATACACCGCCCTTCAATAGATTCCTAAATTATAAATGTGGAATATTTATAGTTCTTTCAATGGTACTCCAAGGGGAATTTTGTGAAGTAGATCTAAACTTATATAAGGCAGAAGTTCCACTTGAGATTTTTAAGTCTAAATTAAAAGTTTCTGTATGATAAAACGCATCCTTCTGAAGCTTCCACTGTATTTAGCCCCAAAAAGCCATTTGTTAAAATTCCGACAGCTAGTAAATATTTCTTCCTATGAACATCTCCCTTTTACATTATTTGTTACACACTATAACAATCGGATAAAAAATAGAATACTTAACAATATTTAACAAATTTATAGTTGTTTATTAAAAAATTTATTATCACTTCATAAAATGTTCAATTTAAGTAGACTCTAGTTGAACAAAACAAAGTGTTGTCACTTTAGGATTTATTTTGCACCTATTTCAATCGTTATCTTGCGCTATAAGTAAATATAAAATAGCCCAATTTCTCAGCTGTAGATTTGAAATAAAGTAACGATGTTTATAAAAAATATGCGAAGTTTAAAAAAAGTTGCGACATTTATAAAAAAGTTTGATTAAAAATCCTGTGTTGATATATGCAGGATTTTTTCTTGTTCTACAAACAGGTCAGATCGTTTGGTGATATTTTTGCTTATAGAAGGGGATTAAAAACTATTGTAAGTGAAAAAACTATTCTATAAATGTAAGGTTGCTGTAAGCTTTTCAAAAAACTCCTGTAAGGATGAGAGGTTATGATAGCCATAGCTCAGTATGAAAGATAAGGAGTTTTTAAGAATGAATTCATCCGTACCTCAAAAAGAAAGAATCGTTTCCTTAGATATTATTCGAGGGCTAGCGTTATTTGGCATTCTGTTTATAAATGTAGCAGCCTACAAGATATTAGTAGAGGGAGGTCCGATGCCTGACTATAGTGGAATTAATGGTATTATTAGTACGCTGATTGGTATTTTTATTGAGAAGAAATTCTTTTCGATTTTTTCATTCCTCTTTGGTGTAGGTTTTTATATTTTTGCTTCGCGTGCAGAAGCTCGTGGCGATAAGCCAAGATGGCGTTTTGCAAGACGTTTACTAGCTTTATTGTTAATTGGCATTGTTCATTATTTTGTTTTCTGGGGATCAATCCTTGCTATTTATGCAGTAATAGGTTTCTTACTGATACCTTTTTATCATGCAAAGATTTCAACAATTAGTAAATGGTTATTTGCGATTATTACTGTTCATATCCTGTGTATTCTTGGACAAATATTAATGCCAAATCAAGAAGCCTTTTCAACTGTTTTTGGTTTATTAGGAAATGATGCAATTACTATTTTTATCATGTTTTTAACTGGTTTTTTAGTAGCAAAAGCTGATTGGATTAGTCATGTAAGTGAATACTCAAAACAAATAAAGTGGCTACAATTTGTGACGTTTCCACTTTTTGTTGGCATTTCAATATGGATTTGGTTTGCATCTCAAGGTGGATACGAAAATCTAAATTCCGTTATTAGTTTAGGGGTAATTCCGACAACGTATTTTTACTTAGCTTGTCTATTTGTTTTGTTAGAAAATAAGAAAATTGCGAAGCTGCTTAAGCCAATTGGACGAGTTGGGAAAATGGCATTTACAAACTATTTAGCTCAAAGCTTTATTGGCTTAGCTATTATTTCTGCAATGGGACTTGAAGTTGTTTCTCCTTCTGATGCAGTGATCATTGCACCCCTCACTTATGTCATTCAAATTATCTTTAGTGTCATCTGGTTCAAATTCTTTAAAATGGGGCCATTTGAAAAGGTGTGGCGTTTTATGACATATGGAAGAAAGACAGTGTCAAATAAATAAACAATTTTGTGCGAACTCCCTGATGGTAAGATGATTTCAATCTGTCAGGGAGTTTTATGCTAGTATGAAATGTATGTAATTGGCTCTTCACCATAACTCGTGGTTGATTTTCTATTAATTCAATAATTTTACTATAGAAAAAAAGCGAAATCTCACGTATCGTAATTGTTGTCCAGACAAACAATCGGGCGTTTTAATTGAGCAAGGGTCACAAAAATTATCAAACTTTTTTATAAAAGGATGATTCAATTGAATTTAGAAAAAGCATATTTTGATCAAAATTTTTTCAAAACATGCTTTTTCTTTTTGTTCGTTTATCAATATTATAAGTAGTTATTTAATCAAATTTGCCAATGATAAATATGCCGTCAAAACAGTGGAAACATGGTACCTATACTATAAGAGATAATAAATTTCTAAATATCGAACAGTAACTTAATGTTATGTATTAAATATGCATTTGATTTAGAAATAACGTTCCCAAATGCAAGTTAGGAAAGAGACCGAAATCCAAGAAATGCTGTTAAACCAACATTTCTTGGATTTTTCTTTCAACATTGCTTATACAGCTTTTAATGCAATAAACAGGGCTAGAATAGTATTTTTCAAGATTATGCAGAGTGTGTTATCTGAATAAAAACCTGTATATTAGGGTCCGTTGATGCGAATCTCAATTACATTACAGCTTCCATACAGTAGAATAGTTAGAAAAGCATAGCAAGGGGCTTTTTGTATATTATAATATATAAATTGGTTTGTGTTTGTTTATTATTATTTTATCAACTATAATATGAAAAAAATTAATTGACTTTATATTTTCTCATGATATTGCAAAGGGTGGCTTTAAATGAATTTAGAAACTGAGGATCCAAAACAAGTTGTTTTACAAGTAGGAGCAGTACTAAAAAAACTTCGTAAAGAAAAGCGTTTAAGTCTTGAAGATTTATCAGAATTATCGGGTGTGAGTAAGCTTACGCTAGGAAATATAGAACGCGGAGAAACAAATCCAACAATAGGGATGTTATGGAAAATCTCAAAAAGCTTATCCATACCACTTATGGCATTATTCTCAACTGAAAACAATGTGAATCTGTCTCGGGCTGGGGAAGGGCTTAGATTTGTTGGTGACGGAAAAGACTGGGTAATTGAGCCTATTTTTCAAAATAATACAAATAAAGATATGGAAATGTACCGTGCTTATTTACAGCCAAATAGCTCCTACCATCCGGAAAAACATCATCATAATACAACTGAACTTGCAACTATCATGTCCGGAACAATTACAATTAATGTTAATAATGAGTCATATATCTTGAATCAATATGATTCGATTAGTTTTTCTACAGATGGCACACATTCATATGCCAATCGTACTAACGATGTTGTAGTTATTCATATCATATTGAAATACGGAATCTAAATTTCTTTTCTCCTATCTTAACCTGATGCAAGGAATGCTTCAATCCACTTAATGGATTGGAGCATTTTTTTACTTTATTTAAAACAACTCGCTATTTAAGAATAGACAAATCTAAATAAATACATTATAGTATTCATTACTTAAGTTATTTGTATATTATAATATACTGAATGTGGTTTGTTATGAATATTATTTTTTCGTTTATTATTCATGTTTAAAGTAAATCATCATGAACAAACTACAATATATGAGTTTTTCAAAAATCTAGGAGGAAATAGGATGAGTTCAATGGACAAAGTAATTAAAAAAGAAAATAAAGGAGCCATTTCAACTGTTGGTAAATCTGCCGTTTGGCTAATGATTGTTGGCATTGTATTTATTGCTGCTAACTTACGGGCCCCTTTGACCTCAGTAGGACCAATAGTTGGTCTTATCAAGGATGATATGAATATTTCAAATACAATGGCAGGAATGGTTACCACGCTACCATTATTAGCTTTTGCGCTTTTTTCACCTATTGTACCTAAATTGGGGCAAAAACTTGGGGTGGAACGAATTATTTTGGGTTCCATTGTTCTTCTGACTGTTGGTATTATTATACGTTCCCTTTCAGGGGTTGTAGCTTTATATATCGGTACGGCTGTTCTTGGTTTGGCTATCTCAGTCGGTAATGTATTGTTACCTGGCCTGATCAAACGTGAATTTCCTGAACGAATTGGCTTAATGACGGGTGTGTATTCCATTTCTATGAATTTATTTGGAGCAATGGCGTCGGGTGTAAGTGTTCCTATTGCTCTTGGAATGGGATTTGGCTGGAAAGGTGCATTAGGAATTTGGGGCGTTTTAAGCTTTATATCTATTTTATTCTGGTTACCACAAATGAAACATCGTAACGAGAAAAGGGATACAGCTCACAATAAAACTGCTGATAGTCATGTGAATTTGTGGGGTTCGGCACTAGCCTGGCAAGTAACCTTGTTTATGGGACTGCAATCCATGATTTTTTATGTACTTGTTGCATGGCTGCCAGAAATTCTTAAGCAACAGGGATTGAATTCGAGTCAGTCTGGCTTGATGCTTTCTGTTATGCTGTTAGCTCTTCTTCCTTTTACGTTCATCGTCCCTGTCATTGCAGGACGCATGTCCGGTCAACGTTCGTTAGTGACTATTACATCGATTTTACTTTTAATCGGGACGTTCGGGTTACTATACGGTAGCTCTAAATTAATCGTGTTGTGGATCATCGCTCTAGGCATAGGAGGAGGCTTCGCATTTAGCCTATCCATGATGTTTTTTGGCTTACGCACAAGGAATGCGCAACAGGCTGCGGAATTATCCGGTATGGCCCAATCAATTGGATATCTACTTGCGGCTGTTGGTCCAACCCTATTTGGTTTTATTCATGATGCAACTAATAGCTGGACGATTCCACTTTTAATATTAGTTGGTGCATCGGTCCTACTCTTTGTGTGTGGTCTTGGTGCAGCCAGAGATCGATATATAGGTCCAGCCAAACAATATAACATATAATTTTGGAATGAAAGGATGATAAATATGTTAAATAAAATTCTTGTCGCTATAGATGAATCCGAAATGAATAGCAAAGTATTAGAGGCAACGTTGAGTATTGCCAATAACGAGAAATCTAATGTAACACTAGTGAATGTTAGTAAGGAAAATGTAACAACGGGTTTAACCTATGTCCCAGAGGATTATCTGGAGGATGTATTGAATGAATTGGAAAAGTCGAGTATAAGAATACTGGAAAAGGCCAAAAACAAACTAATATCTGCTGGGGGAATGTCCATAAAAACAATCCATCTTAAAGGAGACCCTTCCCATCAAATTTTAGAATATGCCAAAGAACATGAACAGGAACTTATTATCATTGGCAGTCGTGGACTTAGTGGAATGAAGGAATTAATGCTTGGTAGTGTCAGCCATAAAGTCGCTCAATTATCAAAATGTCCTGTCTTAATTGTACATTGATGAAACAATGATTAGATAATTTCTATCTAGGAGATCCTCTAGTTTCAAAGTAGATTTGTTTTCGGGAGCAATTCCCTCATTAATGTACCTATTCGCAATATAAGGTTAGCCAGGTTAACACTGGCTGGCCTTTTTTATAGTCGGGATAGAATGTAGCAGCATTGTCCGTTATTCTTTTACACGGGCTAACCTAGGGGAACGGCAAACCATAACAAAACACATCTGCCAAAAGCAGGGTTTTGTTGAATAACAATCTTCCACAATCGGGCGCTTTTCTGAATTAGGAAAGCGTCTTTCTTCATGGAAAGGGCCAGATTGTTAAGGAACATTTTCAATAGAATTGCATATTTCTGTTGAAATATAGAGTAAGGTTGTGAAGTTTCTCACTTAAACTAACGTATAGGCTAGTTGAAGAAGGTTACTTTAATCAGTTATATCTAAGGGGAATGTTATATTCCTACATTATATTGAAGGAATATCTGAAAGAGATTGTTAAATAACGAATTATAGCTTAATATGTCCATTTTACTTTAGGTGCTCTACAAAAATCTATTTATTTTGAATGTTAATTTTCTAATCAATAACATTCCTCAGTATTACCCTGTTTTTTTCTATAGTATAGTAAAAATGTATGTATTTTTATAAAGATATATATAGAAACAGCCTAAGAACATATAAAGGGGGGATTTATAATTGAAAAAAATAATTAACATCTGCATCATACTATTCCTACTTGGTTTACCGTGGGGAAATATCTCAGCTAATGCAATTGGTACAACTGATGATTATTTTGTTGTGAAACCTATTGATTCGGATGTCATGATAACTGACTATACAGGTCAAGAGGAAGATGTAGTCATTCCAGAACAACTTAATGGTCTACTATCTGCATCGGCTGCTGATACGCCTGACCAAACATCCGGAGCAGGGGACCCAGGAGGCATCTTTCGAGCGCACGGAAATGGTCAAAGCTTTACGGCTGGCTTGTCTGGTTATTTGAATAAAGTCGATCTGTATATGGCGGATTACGGAAGCTCAGCTATTGTTTTTACGCTCAGTATTTATTCTGGTGAAAGTGTTTCGGGATCTGCTCTGGCAACTGCGACATTTAGTAGCAAGGATATCCCCTATAATCCGGGGGGCTGGGTGAGTGTATTATTCGATAAGCCGACGCAGGTACAAGCGGGACTTCAATATACGATGCTGTTAACTTCCTCAATCGGCGATACACCGCAAACAGCGTGGAAGGTCTATAATTCCGACGTATATGGAGGGGGGCAAGCCTATACGGAAAACAATTGGTCAAATAATGACTTTGGCTTTATAACCTATGTTGGACAATCGCCAAGTGATTATACAACATCGCTCGTAGTATCTCCTGTAAATGGTACATACGGCCAAACGGTAATTATATCGGCAACGCTGATAACACCTAATGGGCCTATTGCAGGAAAGAGAGTTAATGTCTCCCTTGACGGAAACATCATAGGATTCCTTACAACGGATTCAGCAGGTGTTGGTTCAGGCTCCTATTCACTTAGACTAGCTGCGGGAAGCTATGAACTAAAAGTATCGATACCAGCTTCTTATCCTTACTCTGCGGCGGAGCAGACAACAACGTTTACGGTCAACAAAGCCCCGTTGACGGCAACACCTAACAATATGACTAGACAATATGGAACATCTAATAGCAATTTCACACTGAACTATAACGGCCTGATGGCATGGGACACGGCTGCTGCACTCGGGCAACCGGTATATTCGACGTCTGCTGACACTTTAAGCCCAATCGGCAATTATGACATAATTGCCAGTGGTTTGGCATCAACGAAGTACACAATCATTTACTCGCCTGGTACTTTAACTGTGTCACCAGCGCCTTTAACCGTCACGGTTGCGAATCAATCGCGAGCATATGGACAAAGCAATCCGTCTTTGACAGGTTCAATAACCGGTCTAGTGAATGGAGATGGAATTCTGGCGTCCTATTCGACAGCAGCAGCCGAATCAAGTCCGGTGGGATCGTATCCAATCGTTCCATCCATATCTGATCCCAAAGGAAAATTAAATAATTACCATGTTGTTATTGAGGAAGGGGAGCTAAGGGTCACAAAAGCCGAGCTTCATGTTGCGGCGGATTCAGTATCACGTTGGGTAGGTACAGCAAATCCTTCATTCACTGGTCATCTTACAGGTGCTATTGCTGATGACTCCATTACGGCAAAGTATGAATCGACAGCAAGGGAAGATAGCACTGAAGGTGTTTATGATATTACTGCAAAGCTTCTTGATCCATTGAACCGTCTTTCCAATTACGAGGTCATAAACGACATAGGCAAGCTAACCGTCTATGCTGCTCCAAAGCCAGTGTTTGCTACAGGAGAGACGGCCGATACGGTATAGTCGAATGTTGGGTTACCCAACGTAGATACTGCAGGTCGTACGATTCGTTGGAAATCTTCGGACAACAGTTTACTTGATGCAACAACAGGAGTCGTGCATCGGCCGAATTACTCGGCTAGCGACTCGGCCGTAACGTTGGAAGCAGAAGTTGATGCGAATCAGACAACCTATAAAGTCCAATATAACCTAACAATCTTAGCTGCCAATATGACGGATAAAGAGGCAGTAGCCCGAGACATAAAGTTACTTGAGATTGGTTATACAGCTGGTGATGACGAGAAGCACGTGCGCAATCGATTGAGTCTTCCCACTGCTGGGAGGAACGGTTCTTCCATTACATGGACTTCTAGTCGGGCAGAGTGGGTTAATACTGCGGACGGTTCGGTCTCACGGCCATCCACTGGAGACCAAACAGTTACTCTAACAGCTAAGGTAACGAAAGGACTGGAATCAGACAACAGACAGTTTCATTTGATTGTTTTAAAGAATAATACAAATGTTGAGCAGCCAAAAGAACCAATTAAAGAACCTACTAAGGAACCTGAGCAGCTACAGTCGGATTTTTACATTGATTTTATCACCCAAAATAATCAAAAGGAACGAATTAAACTTACCCAGTCTCAAGTGAAGTCTGGATTAATTGAAATTGATAAGAAGACAGAAAAGGGATATTTCGAGGTGAGCGGAGAAACGGCATACAAATTACTCAGGTTGAATCCTTCGTTTGCATTTCAAATAACAACGGCTGGTGGAATAATGAAACTGCCTGTCTCTGAATTGATTTCTTCTGCAAATAACCAATTTGTAGGGAAAAACAGCGAAAAAATCAACTTTTCAATATACGTTGGAGAGACTGAAGCTTCAGTTCCTTTATTAAATGATCTAAAATCTAGAAGTGCCAAATTATTGTCTGGCCCTATTCAATTTAAGATTATTATGAGCATTGGAGACGAAGCTGGAATTGCTATAGCACAATTAGGCAGCAAAGTAGAAAGGCGCATTGTAGTTCCAAATACCGCCACAGATACAATTGTTGCTGTATGGAACGAGCAGCTTAAGGGACTGGAATATGTTCCAGTCCGTTATGAAAATATCGGAAGACAAGTCTATGCGTTGCTTCCCGTAAGCAGTGACGGCTTGTACTTGAATATTGTTAACCAGAAAACTTTTGCCGATATGAAAAGACACTGGGCAAAAAAAGAAGCAGAGAAACTGGCTTCTATGCTCATTTTTGAGGGGAAAGGAGAAGGAATCTTCGATCCGAATGCCCACTTAACGCGTGCAGAGACCGCAGCTCTATTGGTCAGAGCATTAGGTAACCCAGTGCCAGCACATACCGTAGAATTTCCCGATATTGACGGTCAATGGTATGAAGTGGCGGTTACCTCTGCAACAGAAGCTGGATTTATGAACGGGTATGAGGACGGAAGTTTCCGACCGAATGATTTTGTTTCAAGGGAAGAACTTGCGGTCATTCTTTCGAGAGTGATTGAATATGATAGCAGCACTGATTCAAATGCTCCTGAAAACCATTCGATTCAGTTCAATGATTCGAAAGATGTATCAAAATGGGCTACTGAGGCAGTGCAAAAAATCAATTCCAACGTTATCATGATAGGTGACAATGAAGATAATTTCAGACCACATCATACCACAACCCGTGCAGAAATGGCGATAATCTTGAGCCGTCTTCTCAGCAAGCTAGGATATATGTAAAGAAGTAGTTGAAGTATGAATTTAACAGTCGCCAGTAATATTTAGTAAGACAAGGAGTCCCGACCAAAGTAAGTTTTTTTTTATAAGAGCATCATTCAGATTTAAGAGTGATGCTCTTTAATTTTTTTGAAACAATTATAAAAATATAGTATAATCACTGACTTTGAAATATAACCAATTTCAAATTATGTATATAAGTCAATAATTACCTACAATAAATTAGTTTTTATTCTCTTTTAGAAAGAGATATAAGTAGAGATAACTATTTTGTAAATGCATGAACTTCAGATAACAGGGGCTTAGTTCAATAACGATCTTCAACAATCGGGCGCTATTCTGTAGTAGGGTACTGTAGAAAAACACGGAAAACGTACTAAACCAATTTCTAGATAAAAAAAGCCGGTTTTCCTTTTCAATAAGGATTAACCGGCTTACTTAAAGATTT
>NZ_KQ465155.1 GCF_001308875.1 Lysinibacillus sp. ZYM-1
GTCACACCCGTTCCCATACCGAACACGGAAGTTAAGCTCTTTAGCGCCGATGGTAGTTGGGGGCTTCCCCCTGTGAGAGTAGGACATCGCTAGGCGCAAAAAGTCGCTACTGATACACTCAGTAGTGGCTTTTTTTGTCTAAGATCAAATAGAAAAAAAGAGGCATTTCATTAATAGAAATGCCTCCTACTATTTTAAACAGTTGCTGCTCGTAGTTCGATACGACGAATTTTCCCGGATGTTGTTTTTGGTAACTCATCAATAAAGACAATACTACGAGGATATTTATAAGGCGCTGTTAATGCTTTTACATGCTCCTGTAACTCTTTGATTAATTCCTCTTCATTGTGCTCCTTGAAGCTGTCTCGTAAGATAACATAGGCTTTGACGATATGCCCTCTAATTTCATCTGGAGCAGCAACAACTGCACATTCTTGTACGGCGTCATGTTTGTTTAACGCATCTTCTACTTCAAATGGTCCAATAGTATAACCAGATGAAATAATAATATCATCGCCACGACCTTCAAACCAGAAGTAACCGTCTCCATCACATTTTGCTTGATCACCTGTAATATACCATTCTCCACGAAATGCCGCTTGTGTGCGCTCAGGCTCCCGATAATACTCTTTAAATAAAGCTGGTGAGGATTTGTGTACGGCAATATCGCCAACCTCGCCAATGGGTGCTTCATTTCCTTCATTGTCGATAATACGTACAATATTACCTGGAGTTGGGACACCCATTGAACCAGGTCGTAACTCCGTATTTTCGAGAGTACCAATTAGTAATGTATTTTCCGTTTGACCATAACCGTCGCGGACTTTTAAGTCAAAGAGATTCATAAATGTTTCAATGACCGGACGATTTAATGGTTCACCTGCAGAAACGGCACTACGGAGAGAAGATAGATTATAATCTTCTAAGTTATCAAGCTTCGCCATGATACGATATTCAGTTGGTGTGCAGCAAAGAACATTTACTTTCTCATCTTGCATCAACTGAAGATATGTTTTTGCATCAAACCCACCATGATAAACAAAGGCAGTAGCTCCAAGCATAATTGTTGATAAGAACGGACTCCAAATCCATTTTTGCCAGCCTGGAGCTGCTGTTGCCCACACTAAATCTCCTTCACGTACGCAAAGCCATTGTGAAGCCGCTGTTCGAATATGTGCGTAACCCCAACCATGAGAATGGACAACACCTTTAGGCTTACCTGTTGTTCCAGAAGTATAAGAAAGGAACGCCATGTCATCACGTTTAGTAGCAACAGTTGTAAATGTATTTAGTTGCGAGCTAGCCAATTCATCTAAAGAAGACCAATCTCCTGAAGCTGTTCCGATGACCAATTTGTTTTTTAATGCGTCCATAGAAGATGAAATTTTGTCGATTTCACCAGTAAATGCCTCATAGGCGATAACAGCACTAGCGGAAGAATGTTCTATACGATATTCTAAATCACTTGCACGTAACATTTCAGAACATGAAATAGGAACGATACCCGCTTTTAAACAGCCAAGGAAAACAAAATAGGCCTCTGGTAGGCGTGGAATAATAACTAATACGCGATCTCCCTTTTGAAGCCCCTTCTTCGTAAAGGCGTTTGCGTATTGATTCATTTTTTGAACAAGTTCTACATAAGTAACTGTTTGTCTTTCTTGTTGTGTATTTAACCAACGTATGGCTTGGCGATCACTATCTTGCGAAAACTTTTCTAATTCCTCTGTGATGTTATAAAAATCAGGTGCAATTAAATCCTTTGTTACCATTTGAACATTCCTCCCCAGAAATAATTGATAGAAAATTCGTAAAACTATTTTTATTTTAACAATTGGAATAATATACAGCAAGAATATTTAATACACAAAATAGAAATATTAGATTTAATAGAGAACTATTATGCTTTCCAGAGAATACTAAAGAAGGTTTCGACAAAAAATATAATATTTTTCACAAAATATGTTGCATTATTTAGAATGCTTGCTATAATAAGAAATGTACTTAAGAGGTTGTCTAAACCGATTTGAATAGTATTGTTCCGAAGTAGCTCAGTTGGTAGTAGCACCTGACTGTTAATCAGGTTGTCGCAGGTTCGAGTCCTGCCTTCGGAGCCATTTTTTTTGCTTATTTTTAAGATAGTATTATACATAAAAAAAATGCAAAAAAGTGTTGCAACAATTTAGAAATGATGTTATTATAATTATTGTCTTGTTTGAGACATAAAGTTTGGCCCCTTGGTCAAGTGGTTAAGACACCGCCCTTTCACGGCGGTAACACGGGTTCGAATCCCGTAGGGGTCACCATTTAGAATGCATGATTTTGGTGCATCGGCTTTAAAAAGAAGATAAACTGTGATATAACACAAAACACCTGTTTCTATGGAGGATTAGCTCAGCTGGGAGAGCATCTGCCTTACAAGCAGAGGGTCGGCGGTTCGAGCCCGTCATCCTCCACCATTATTGTGTTATTCCGGAGGGGTAGCGAAGTGGCTAAACGCGGCGGACTGTAAATCCGCTCCTTAGGGTTCGGCGGTTCGAATCCGTCCCCCTCCACCAGTTTTATAAAATGATTGGGGTATAGCCAAGCGGTAAGGCAACGGATTTTGATTCCGTCATGCCTAGGTTCGAATCCTAGTACCCCAGCCATTTTTCTTTTATGAGCCATTAGCTCAGTTGGTAGAGCATCTGACTTTTAATCAGAGGGTCGAAGGTTCGAGTCCTTCATGGCTCACTTTTATAGAATAAAACATATTCAAAAGTGGTATATTAAATACAGATAACTAATCTCTTGCTGAAAACAGCAGGAGATTTTTTTATGTTATTTAGAATTGAATAAATATGCATATTTATGTTGGGTTGAGCCAAGTGGTATGTAGGCTTTACAATAGTCTTATAACTTTTAGGAGGTATAAAAACATGAATAAACTTAATATTTCTATTATTGGAGTACCAACAGATTACGGTCAAACACGTCGAGGCGTAGATATGGGGCCAAGTGCTATTCGTTATGCAGGGGTTGTGGAACGCCTAGCAGCTATTGGACACGAGGTACAAGACCAGGGGGATATTCGTGTTAGTCAAAAGCATGCGGATGCAGCAGTAGATGAGAAGTTATTGAATTTAGAGGAAGTTGTAGAAGTTAGTACTGCTTTAGCTAATAGCGTGCACGAAGTAGTAGAACAGAAAAAATTCCCGCTGGTATTTGGAGGAGATCATAGTATTGCTATTGGGACACTTTCAGGGTTAGGGGAACATTATAAAAATCTAGGTGTGATTTGGTATGATGCTCATGCAGATTTAAATACACCTGAAACAACACCTTCTGGCAACATACATGGAATGCCATTAGCAGTAAGTATTGGACTAGGTCATGATCGTTTAGTTCAAATTCGTAATTATGCTCCAAAAATTAAGCCGGAAAACGTTATTATTATTGGAGCTCGTTCTGTAGATCCTGGAGAGCGAGATTTGATTCGTGAACAAGGAATTAAAGTGTACACAATGCATGAAATTGATCGACTTGGCATGACGCGTGTCATGGAAGATGCACTTGCTTATTTAAAAGAGCGTGAGGTTGATGGATTGCACTTATCGCTTGATTTAGATGGACTTGATCCTCTTTATACGCCAGGGGTTGGAACGCCTGTCCCAGGTGGAATTACGTATCGAGAAAGTCATTTAGCGATGGAAATGCTACAAGAGTCCGGCATGCTAACTTCAGCAGAATTTGTAGAAGTTAATCCGATCTTAGATGAAAAGAATACAACAGCAAATGTGGCGGTTGCTTTAATGGGATCTTTATTTGGAGAAACACTAGTTTAAAGAAAATTTTACAAAAAATTGCCTGTTGCCACATTGCATAAAAATCTTTTGCTATAATTGAAATAAAACGAAACTTTTCTTATCGAAGGGTCGTATAGTATAAGACAGTTGTAAAGGTGGAGAAGTCAACACAATGGATGCGTTAGTAAATAAGAGAATAAAACAAGTGCTTAAAGGCGATCAAAACGCATTTGCCGATATTGTGAGTCTCTATCAGCACAAACTGTACCAAGTATGCTATCGAATGTTAGGTAACAAACAAGAGTCTGAAGATATTGCTCAAGAAGCTTTTGTTCGGGCATATATGAATTTGCATACTTTTGATCAGAAAAGAAAGTTTTCGACGTGGCTTTATCGCATAGCGACGAACCTCTGCATAGATCGTATTCGGAAAAAGAAACCAGATTATTATTTAGATGCAGAAGTAGCTGGTACAGAAGGGCTTGATATGTATTCGCAAATCGCAGCAGACGACCAGCTACCAGAGGAGCAGTTAGAGCAAATGGAGCTGCAAGATCGCATTCAATACGAAATTGGACGTTTGCCGGATAAATACCGTTCGGTTATAGTATTGAAATATATAGAAGAGTTATCGTTGCAAGAGATTAGCGAGATTTTAAATATGCCGCTTGGAACGGTGAAAACGAGGATTCACCGCGGTCGTGAGGCATTACGTAAGCAGTTAAACAATCTGTAGGAGGGGAGCGTCATGAATACTTGTCCAGAGCATATTATTGATTATATGCATGATTATTTAGACGGTGACATTAGTCGTGAGCATGAGCAAGAGTTAAAACAACACTTGCATACATGTAATGATTGTAAACAGTTGATGCAAGAATTGAGTGAAACAATCGCCTTTGTGAAGAGTGCTTCCCATATTACAGCGCCTCCGGATTTTGAAGCAGCAGTGATGGCTCGTTTACCAAAACCAAAAAGTCGAGTAGGCATACAAAAATGGATACGCCGACATCCATTTTTTGTGGCAGCAGCAGTATTTTGTTTATTCATGAGTGCTACCTTGCTCGGTAGCTTTATGGATGACCAGCACTTCTCTGTGACCAAACAGCCCAATTTAGTTGTGGATGGTCAAACGGTTATAGTACCTGAAGGAGAATTGGTAAAGGGCGATATTGTTGTGAAAAATGGCGATTTGATTGTTGAAGGTGAAGTGGATGGTAACGTCACAGTAATAAATGGGCAATACATGGCATCTTCAGCGGTAGTTTCAGGGAGAATTGAAGAAATTGACGAAGTATTTGAATGGTTATGGTATACAATTAAAAACTCTGTAAAAACAGCCGTGACATTCGATGAAAAAGAAGAAACTAAATAACACTCTATACGTCCTAAAAAATAGTGCACGTGAGAGGCTGAAAGGTCTACTCTTCTGAGTAGACTTTTTATTTGAAAAAAGTTACATTTGATAAGAATGTGCTATACTTGAATGTGTATGGATTCGCAATGAAAAGTGGGGGATGCCACGTGCAAATTATTGAACATTTCACAGATTTAACGCCTGTGAATATTGTTGTTAACTTCATTGATGTACTGCTCGTTTGGTACGTCGTTTATAAAGTCTTAACCCTCATTAAAGGTACGAAGGCTGTCCAATTACTTAAAGGAATTTTCGTCATTATTATTGCACGACTTGCAACAGACCTTTTAGGGTTACAAACACTAGGTTGGATGTTACAACAGGTCATTGAGTTTGGTTTCTTGGCGATTATTATCATTTTCCAGCCAGAAATCAGACGAGGTTTAGAACAAATTGGTCGAGGGAAGCTTTTCCAACGATCATCTAGCCAAGAAGACGAAGAGCAAACAAGGCTCATAGAAGCTATGAAAAAATCTGTAAGTTATATGGCTAAACGTCGAATAGGTGCGTTAATTTCAATTGAAAAAGAAACTGGTCTAAATGAATATATTGAAACGGGTATAGGACTAAATGCTGAAATTTCTTCAGAACTGTTGATCAATATCTTTATACCAAATACACCGCTACATGATGGAGCGGTTATTATGCAAAGAGATAAAGTTACGGCAGCAGCTTGTTATTTACCCTTATCTGAAAGTCCATTTATTTCAAAAGAGTTAGGGACACGCCACCGCGCTGCGCTTGGTTTAAGCGAAGTTACGGATGCTATAACAATTGTTGTCTCAGAAGAAACAGGTGCCATTAGTATTACGCTAAATGGTAATCTCCATCGCAATCTTTCTCTAGAGGAGTTCGAGACACTATTACGAAAAATGTGGTTCGGATCAGCACAAGAGTCAAATGCAGCCTCTAAGTTGACTTGGAGGGGGAAAAAGAATGGATAAAATGATGGATAGCCCATGGGTATTAAGAATCATCGCGCTATTTTTAGCATTTTTGCTTTTTTTCTCAGTTCGTACTGAGCTATCTCCAATTAATACAACAACAACGACTGAACAAACGGATATTATTCGTGATGTGCCAGTAGATGTTTATTATGATAATGAAAATCTGATTGTAACAGGCATACCTGAAACCGTAGATGTGAAGATAAAAGGACCAATGCCTGTAGTTATAAAAACAAGAGCAACAAAAGATTTCTCTGTATTTGTTGATTTAAGTAATCTATTGATTGGGGAGCATGATGTAAAGCTACAATACGAAAATATTTCTGATAAGTTAAAGGTTACATTAGACCCTGCAACTATTCATGTAAATATTGAGGAAAAGGTCACGAAGGAGTTCCGGGTAGACCCTGAAATGAATCATCGACTAATCGAAGAAGGTTATGTTTTAAAAGATATGATAGCTGATCCACCGACAGTTTACGTGACAGGTGCAAAAAGTGCTATTGAAAGTATTAGCTATGTAAAAGCTACTGTTGCAGGAGAGCAAGGCTTAAAGCAATCATTCTCTCAGGAGGCAGCGGTAAAGGTATTGGATCGTGACTTAAATAAGTTAGATGTGACGATTGAACCTGATACTGTGAATGTTCAAGTCGATATAGCAGAGTATAGTCGAGAGCTTCCCGTTGTCCTTAAGGAAATGGGGCAAGCAGCGGAAGACATTACAATTAATTCATTAACATTTACGCCAAAAATGATTAAAGTATATGGCAGAAAATCGATTATTGATGGTTTAACAGAAATTCCAATAACAGTGGATCTGTCAAAAATTACAGAGTCAAAAACTTATGAATTTGATGTAAAATTACCAGATGGTGTAACAAAAATATCTGACAAGAAAATTAAAGTGAAGGCGGATATTACAAAAGTAGAGAAAGAAGAACAGCAGAAAACACCGGCTTCTACAGAGGAAACGCCACCCCCAACTGAGGAAACCGATGTGAAGGATGATAGTACTACTACTGATAAAAATACGCCAACTGAGGAAACGGAAGATATTGATTCTTAAACAATATCTGACTATAATTTTATTTTGATTCTAAATCAAAAATCCAATGGGAGTTTGTTTTGGTGAGTAGATGACAAAATATTCACCAAACAAGCTATCTGAGTGGAACATTAAAAATTACCAATGAATAAATAAAAACAGACTTTTCCAAAAGTAAGCGGACAAGTGTCTATCGATGATTGGCAATTATAAGACACGGTCTTGCATTGAAGGAGAGAATAAGTAGAATGGGTAAATATTTTGGAACAGATGGCGTCCGTGGCGTCGCGAATAGTGAACTAACACCGGAAATTGCATTTAAGCTTGGCCGTATAGGTGGCTATGTTTTAACAAAAGATGCAACTGACCGTCCAAAGGTTTTAATTGGTCGTGACACACGTATTTCAGGTGAGATGCTTGAAGGTGCACTTGTTGCTGGTCTTTTATCAATTGGGGTAGAAGTGATGCGTCTTGGCATTATTTCAACACCAGGTGTGGCATACCTTACTCGAATTATGAGCGCAGATGCAGGCGTCATGATTTCAGCTTCTCATAACCCAGTTGCTGACAACGGCATTAAATTTTTTGGCCCAGATGGCTTTAAGCTAACAGATGCACAAGAAGAGGAAATAGAAGTATTACTAGATGCTCAAGAGGATACATTACCTCGTCCAATTGGAGCAGATTTAGGATCTGTAAGTGACTATTTCGAAGGTGGTCAAAAGTATATTCAATACTTAAAACAAACAGTGGATGAAGAATTTGATGGTATCCATGTAGCGTTAGACTGTGCGCATGGTGCTACCTCATCATTGGCGACACATCTCTTTGCTGACCTTGAAGCAGACATTTCTACAATGGGTGCTTCTCCAACTGGCCTCAATATTAATGCTGGTGTAGGTTCGACACACCCAGAGGGACTAGCTAAATTTGTATTAGAAAAGAATGCAGATGTTGGTCTAGCGTTTGATGGGGATGGTGACCGTTTAATTGCCGTAGATGAAAACGGTAAAATTGTTGACGGCGATCAAATTATGTTTATTATTGGTAAGCATATAAATGCAGTCGGTCGTTTAAAAAAGCAAACAATTGTTTCAACAGTTATGAGCAATATGGGCTTTTATAAGGCTGTCGAAGATAACGGTATGCTAAGTGTACAAACTGCGGTAGGTGATCGTTATGTTGTAGAGGAAATGCGTGCTAATGATTACAATTTAGGTGGCGAACAATCAGGGCATATAGTTTTCTTAGATTTTAATACAACAGGCGATGGTCTACTAACAGGCATTCAGCTTGTCAATATTATGAAAGCAACAGGTAAAAAGCTTTCAGAACTTGCTGCTGAAATGAAAATCTATCCTCAACGTCTTGTTAATGTTCGGGTAACAGACAAGCATGCCGTGACTGAAAATGCGAAAGTGGTGGCTGTGATTGCAGAGGTAGAAGCGGAAATGGCCGGAAATGGCCGTGTCCTAGTACGCCCTTCAGGTACAGAGCCGCTTGTCCGTGTAATGGTGGAAGCTGCTACAGAAACAGATTGTGGGCGTTTTGTTGAACGTATAGCAGATGTTGTACGTGCAGAAATGGGCTTAACAGAATAGTAAGTATAGAAACTCGATTTCCTTTTTTAGGGAATCGAGTTTTACTTGTTTGAAAAGAATGTTTGAAATGGACAAGATGGGGAACAGTAAAAAGGAGTCACAATAACAAGGAGTGTTTTACTGATATGGCTAAAATCGCTACAGTTATTACCGATATGTTCGAGGATAGTGAATTTACAAGTCCTAAAGAAGCCTTAGAAGCGGCTGGACATCAGCTAGTTACAATTGATACGGAAGCAGGTAAAGAAGTTGAGGGAAAGCAAGGTACAACAGTGAAGATTAATAAAGGCATTGATGAAGTGATAGCAACTGATTTCGATGCATTGTTTATACCAGGTGGTTTTTCTCCGGATATCTTACGAGCCGATGATCGCGTGGTGGCATTTGTAAAATCCTTTATGGATGATATGAAGCCAACTTTTGCCATTTGTCATGGGCCACAACTACTGATTACGGCTAAAACATTAAACGGACGTGACACCACAGGTTATAAATCCATTCAAGTAGATTTAGAAAATGCAGGGGCAATATTCCATGATGAGGAAGTATTCGTCTGTCAAAAGCAGTTAGTAACAAGTAGAACGCCAGATGACCTGCCTGCCTTTAATAGAGAAATAGTAAAATTATTGGCTAGTAAATAATAAACAGGCACAAGCGATTTTTACTTGTGCCTGTTTGCTATCTTTTCCAATGAGTCCGCCAACCCCCTATCCTAAAAATAGAAATCCTCCATAAAACAATCCAATGGCTTCGTAATCTGAGGGGTCTCGTAATATTGTTGAAAGCGTTCGTTTAGATCTAGTGACTGCTCAGAATCATTTGCGAATTTTAACTCTTGACTAGCTTTCTCAAAAGCCTCTTGCTCTGTCAATCCTTGTGACACCAAATCAGCCATATAATCACCCATATATAAAATCATATCATCCTGTGCTTCTTTACCCTGATCAGACCGGCTTTTAAATTTGGATAGCTGTTTGTTAATTTTATGTTTAGTCTGTCCTCCTTTTTTAAAGAGTTTTTCCATATAGGTCATTTCTACTTCTTGTTAATAACTTTGCGAATGGATTCTAGCAAAACGATTCATTTTCTCTTTGGTCTCACGGCTAAAATTAATGGTTTTTTCCTCCTCCAGTTTTTAAAATTTCTAGACGGCTACTTAAAAAATCCTATTTTACCCAAAAGGTATTTAGTTTTTCCTGCCCTTGCTCATTTAGCGTATAAAATTTCCTTGGTGGTCCCATTTCAGATGGTTTTTTGACAATATTGACTAAACGGTTTCTTTCTAAACGCATCAGCAACGAATAAACTGTTCCTTCTGTGATACCCTCAAACCCCATATGAATAAGTTGTTTGACGATTTCATATCCATAAATTTCGCCACGTCTAATGATTTCTAATACGATTCCCTCTAAAACGCCTTTGAGCATTTCGCTCAGATTTTCCACAAATTCACCCCACTGACAAAAAACAATAAGTACTAAGTATTGCTAAATAGTGGGTTTGTCAAGATTTTTAATAAAGCTAACATTTGTTTGTCTACATATTTGTCACGAAAAAGCAAGGGTACTAGTTTTTTTTATAACGAAAATTTGACGGATAGCATATGATTGAGTATGATGGAGAAGTTGAAGACGAGGTCCGACCTTGTACATTAACGAACGCATAAGGAGGAAAGAGAGCGTAAAATCGGAAAACAATTATAGCGCCTGAGCTGAAGAAATAGGACGAAAAAGATCTTCAGCAGACGAGGTGGAGGTTTATCGAAAATTCGGCGGATGCCTCCCGATCGACATACCCGATTGTCATTTTTCATTTTGAAAGCATTTGAGTGATTGAATGTACAGAAAATGGAGAAGGTATCGTAAAGCAATAGATGAATAGAAAAAACTTCACATATCGAAAGTTCCATTCAGATGGCTGAATGATTTATTTGCATGTTCGGGAGTGCTTTATTTTAACTAAAAATAAAGCACGCTTGTCCATTCAAAAAATTCGATAGATGAGGTCTACTTTGTCATTGCGTCAAATTGACAATATCGGAGGACGAGAATTTATGTGTGGAATTGTAGGATATATTGGTGAATCAGATGCAAAGGAAATCTTATTAAAAGGTTTAGAGAAACTAGAATACCGTGGCTATGACTCAGCGGGTATTGCAGTACGTAATGAAGAAGGCGTAACTGTTTTTAAAGAAAAAGGACGTATTGCTGACTTACGAGAAGCAGTAGATGAAGATATTGCTGCGAAAATCGGCATTGGTCATACACGTTGGGCTACACATGGTGTGCCAAATCGTTTAAATGCTCACCCTCATCAAAGTGCATCAGGACGATTTACGCTTGTGCACAATGGGGTAATTGAAAACTATCACCTATTACAAAAAACATATTTAAAAGGTATTCCGATGAAATCTGATACAGATACAGAGGTTATCGTGCAATTAGTAGAGTTGTTTGTAAAAGAAGGTTTAAGCACAGCAGACGCTTTCCGTAAAACGTTATCTTTACTACATGGTTCATATGCACTTGCACTTTTAGATGCAGAAGCCGCAGATACAATCTTTGTAGCGAAAAATAAATCACCACTTTTAGTCGGAGTTGGTGAAGGCTTCAATGTTGTTGCTTCGGATGCTATGGCTATGCTACAAGTTACAGATCAATATGTGGAGCTACATGACAAAGAGATTGTTATTGTGCACAAAGCTAGTGTTGAAATTACTAAACTAGACGGTTCTGTAGTAGAACGCGTACCATATACAGCTGAGCTTGATATGAGCGACATTGAAAAAGGAACATATCCTCATTACATGCTAAAAGAAATGGATGAGCAGCCTACAGTAATTCGCAAAATTATTCAAGCGTATGAAGGTGACAATGGTGATCTAACAATTGATGCGGAAATTTTAGAAGCATTACGCGCTGCAGATCGCTTATATATTATTGCTGCGGGCACAAGCTATCATGCAGGTCTCATTGGTAAACAATATTTCGAAAAAATGGCAGGTATCCCAGTAGAGGTTCATATTTCTAGTGAATTCGGTTACAATATGCCATTACTTTCAGAAAGACCTTTATTTATCTTCATCACACAGTCGGGTGAAACAGCAGACAGTCGTCAAGTACTGGTAAAAATTAAAGAGCTTGGCTATCCAACATTAACGATTACAAATGTTCCTGGTTCTACACTATCGCGTGAAGCAGATCATACTTTGTTATTACATGCGGGTCCAGAAATTGCTGTAGCTTCTACAAAAGCATATGTGGCACAAGTAGCTGTCCTTGCTCTAGCAGCTTATGTAACGGCAAAGGCAAATGGCAAAGGCTTAGAGTTTGACTTAAAACAAGAACTTGCGATTGCCGCAAACGGTATCCAAACGATTATCGATTCAAAAGAAGTGTTAGAAGATATCGCAGAAGACTACTTAAAAATCGCACGCAACGCATTCTTCATTGGCCGTAATATGGATTTCTATGTTAGCCTTGAAGGTGCCTTAAAGCTAAAAGAAATTTCTTACATCCAAGCAGAGGGCTTTGCGGGTGGTGAGCTTAAACACGGAACAATCGCTTTAATTGAAGAAGGTACACCAGTGTTTGCACTTGTTACACAAGCATCAGTAGGGTTAAACATTCGTGGTAATGTGAAAGAAGTAGCTGCCCGTGGTGCATATCCATGTATTATCGCGATGGCTGGCATTGATGAAGATGGCGACCGTTTAGTAATCCCGCATGTTCATGAATTACTAACACCACTTGTATCTGTAGTGCCATTACAATTAATCAGCTACTATGCAGCGCTACACCGTCGTTGTGATGTGGATAAACCACGTAACTTGGCTAAATCGGTGACTGTTGAATAAGAGAACTGAATAATAAAGTTGTACTTGTTGAGTTGCAATAAAGATGTATACTAGACAAAAAAGTCGTATACTTTTCAATAAAGTCTTATACTGGACAAAAAAGTTGTATACTGATTACTTAAACTGAATACATGAGTGATTATAACTATGAAATAAAAACCTTGGTACAGTGTGTTGCTGTACCAGGGTTTTTGTTTACGTTTTTTTATTATGGGACACAAAATATATATAATTGAATAGCCTTTATTACATTGATTGATTTACAATTCAAATTAAAAAAGAACTAATTATTATGAAGAGATTGATCATTTAAAACAAAATTCAAAGCAGGATTTTTCTTATTCAACAAACGGGCCATATTGTTGAACTACAATCTTTTATAAAAGGTTACTTTACAATGATTTAAACCTCCCAAACTATATAATTAAATCACTAGCACCAATGTATTCATACACTCCACTCATTGTGAAGCTGTTGCATGGTTGGAATTAATTACTATAAAGAAAAAGAACGAATTTCCGATGGTGAAATTCGTTCTTTTTTGTTGAAGTTATTGAACGAAGCAGGTTAGTTGAACAAAGGGATTTTCTTACTCCTAATTAAGTGTCACCTCGTGGTAATAAGTAGTATAATTTAAATAAACTAGAAATGAATTTTGGGGTGGTAAGCCCTTTCGACAAGGTCTTAAAATAATGATACATACTATTTTCGTACATTTGGACGAACAGAAAAAATCTAATGGATTGGCATCCTATTATTAATAAAATACTTGTGAATCTTATTAATGATAATGGCACCAGGACAAGTAAAGCATTAAAAATCATCGAAAATCAAGGTGTTATTGTGATCAAAGCAAAGTTCTAAAGCTATTCGGCATAGAGGTGAAACATTGTTAAACAAGCTAACTTAACACACTTTTATAAAATTAAAGTTCTTTATCTACCGGTTAGCCTACTGGTCCAGTGAATCGGGGGTATTACACTATACTAATTTAAAATGTTTACACATTCATTGATACACAAGGGAGGGGATTTTTAATTGAGGGAACAAATACTTATCGTAGATGATAATGAAGACATTATTTCTTTCTTAAAACCTGCTCTAGAAGTAGAAGGATATATTGTAGATTATGCTTTAAACGGGAAAGAAGCTTTAGGCAAAATTAGAGAAGAATTTGATATCATATTATTAGATGTTGGACTTCCTGATATAGATGGTTTCACAGTTTGTGAAAAGATTAAACAAGTTAACTCCTGTCCGGTTATTTTTTTAACAGCAAAGGGTCTTGAGCAAGAAAGAGTTAAGGGTTTCTTGGTAGGAGGAGTTGATTATATAGTCAAACCTTTTTCTTTGAAAGAGCTGATGCTCAGGGTAAAAGTACATATCAAACAATTAGATAGAAAATATGAAAAAACATTCATTAAATCAGGGGAAGTTGAAGTTGATATTTCAGCGAAGAGTATTAAGATAAACGACCAACTAATTGATTTTACTAAAAAAGAATATCAAATCATAGAACTTCTATCTACTCATCCAGGGCAAGTGTTTTCCAAAGAAAAAATCTTCGAATTAATATGGGGATATACTAGCGATAGTGATATTAATACTATCACTGAACATATCAGAAGAATTCGTTCTAAAATTTCCGAGAATACATCCTTTGATAACTGTTATATAAAAACAGTATGGGGGGTCGGATATAAATGGGAAGATTGAAATACCTAAATAGAAATTTAAAGTTAAAAACGCAGTTTCTTCTGTTTTTCATATTAAGTGCTTTCTTAGCTGCTTTCCTTAGTATCATACTTCTCTTAATTTGTATTTTCTTATTTCATGATCTCAAACAAGTCAACGAAATAAAGGATTATGTTGAATTAAATGCTGAGAATGCTTTGAATCAGAACTATCAAAAAGAACTGAAAAGTAGGATACCAGACGACTTTGATTATTGGCTTTTTATAACTGACGATAATATACCTTACACCTCCACGTCTAATTCCATGCCTATTGAACTATCTAATATTATACAAAATCGCCCTACAAAGGAGATCAATATAGTAACAGATGAAAATCATATAATTTCTTATATACCATTACACAGTAAAAATATAGAGGGTGCCTTTATATTAAAGTATAAAAATAAGTTGTTTCTTAATTCGAAATTTATTAATAAGATAATTGATAAAACAAGCTATACAGCTTTTTTTAATCTGTTTGTAATTCTCCCGATAATGATACTTTGCCCTTTTATCACAGCATTTATCTTTTCTTTATTGTTTGCTAGGGGCATTAATAAGCCTTTAAAAGAATTAATTAATGCCAGTGAAACAATTAAACAAGGTAGATTAGATTTTGCAATCAATACCTCTTACAACAATGAAATAGGACAAGTATTAAAATCGTTTGAAGATATGAGAAAAACTCTCCAGGATTCATTAAAAAAACAATGGACGATGGAAGAACAACGTAAAGACATGATTCTCTCTTTAACACATAATATTAAAACACCAGTAACCATTATTAATGGCCACTTAGAATTAATATCTAGTTATGAACAAAGTTTAACAAGTAATCAAAAAAAAGAATCTATGGACATTATAGTTCATAATGCTGATAGAATACGGGTTATGATTAATCAGTTAAACGAGATTTGGGACTTGGAAAGAACCAATTTTTCATTGTTTATTCAAGATGTATCTTTAAGTAAGTTTACAAAGAAAATAAAAGATAACTTTGATCAAATTTGTTCAAAGGAAAATATTTCGTTTAAAATCGTATCATCTATTCATGAAGAAGATACGTTCAGCTTTGATCCTATAAGAATGAATGAAGTATTTGAAAATATTATTTCAAATTCGATTAAATTTACTAATAATGGTGAAATAAAATTTGAAATAAAGAAAGAAGAAGCAGGCATATCTTTTAAAATTTCTGATACTGGAAACGGGTTTAATGAAAAGGAGCTTGAATACATATTCAATAAAGATTATAAAGGTGATGAAGGAGTTAAGTCTATCAATAGTTCGGGGCTAGGTCTCTATATTTGTAAGCTCATTGTAGAAAAACACAATGGAAAGATTAAAGGCTTTAATAATGGTATGGGTGGTGCGAGTATCGAAATTTTCTTGCCACAATCATTAATGCATAAAACTAAAATACAAACTCCATATACCTATAATTAATAGATTAAAATATTTGACGCTTTTTTATTAACAAACACCCCAATATCGATGAAATTAGGGGTGTTTGGCATTATTAGAGGATGGAACTATCAACGATATTGAAAGTACTTAGAAATACTGGCTCCCCGACACTACGGAAACAAAGGTAGGCTCTTTATACAATACTACCTATTCGTTTGTTCCACATCCATAAAGATACACCGAATATTAAAAAGGTAACGAATATAAATATCAACATATTTATAAGTTCGTATGTTCCACCTATAATAGAGTAAGCAACATCTGGTGTATTAAAAAGAATATTTTGTAAAGGTACGGATATATAAATACCTCCAACCAGTAGTGCTATACTTCCAAAAAAAGATAGAAATGTTTTTTTAAACAAGATGCTTAATAATGAAATTATAGGGAGAATAGATAGATGTACTATGAATATAATTGAATAGAACTTTAGATTATAAAAGATCGAGTCAAAAAGATATAAATTTTCATTGATATTATAATAACTTGTGTATTCTACATTAGGCATAAATAAGTATCCTATCAGGGAATTAATAAGAAATACAAACAAAAGCATACTCATATATGTTAGCATTAACGCAATCCATTTTCCAATTAATAACTTCCATTTTTTGAAAGGTCTGAGTAGGATCATTTTGTACCCGCCAGAGTCAATTTCGGAACTTAAAGATTCGCTAAAAAACAGTGGTAAAATAATGAAAATAAATAACGCATTAAATTCGAGCATTTGTGTTACTGGGTAATTAAGATTATTTAATGAATACTGTACGCCATCAACTGTATAATAGTCGTTACCCCATCGCTGTTGAAAAAAGTAGAAGATTAAAATGGGAAATAAAATAGTTATTGCGTATATAATCTTTGTGCTTTTTTTATAAAACATTCTCCCGAATTCTGATTTAATAATTCTTAGCATAAAACTGTCCTCCATTACTCTAAATAATGTTTATTCGTAAAAGCTAAATATGATAAAGATTTGAAAATTAGAAAAATGATAATCATACTATATAAAAAAACATCTGTAATTTCAGCAGCAAAATATGCTGCTCCTTTTGCTTGGATAAACATAGTGGATATTGAACTATAATTCAGTACTATAGGATCACTATCCGCATAGTTTTTAAATACGATAGGTACGTAAGCAATATAAACAATATTAAGAAATACAAAGCCTAGACTTAGGCCCAAAACACCGGCTATTGATTTACATTTAATTGATAAAAACTCGATAATACTTCCAAAAGTCAAAAGGCTCAAATATGCCAAAATATAGTATTTTATAGAAAACAAAATGACATCTATTACGCTGTATAGCCCTTCTTTAAAAAATAATGGTGAAACATTCGCTTTAGGAAGAAATATTAAAGCAAAAAGTAAAGAGACTATACAATGGATTAAAATTATTAAAAATATATTTAGACACATTACTAATGACTTTGCTATATATAACTTGCTTATTGAAATTCCTCTGGTAAATGTCATTCTTAGATAACCTTTTCTATATTCCTCATGAAAACTCAAAATACAAAAAGTTATGACAATTGCGTTAAAAGCAGTTATAAGCATTTCTTGTAAACTAGTTATGTGAAAGTTAAGACTTGAACTAAATACTATATCTGTCATTTCTGCTGTTTTGTTAGATTGTAAAGCGAATTTCAGTGCTAAAAAATTCACTATAAGTATCGCTATAAAACAGACCACATTTATCTTTTTAAACCAAAACTTTTCAAACTCATATATAAACAATGATTTAAACATTAAAACCATCCTTTGTTTCAGATCTATTAAATTTTTCAGGATTTTTCAACTTATTCTTCGATGAAAACGGGAATTATGCCATAAGATCTAAAAAAATCTCTTCTAAATCTTTTTCTTTATCCATTAATAGGCTGTCAGCATCCCCAACCCATTTAATACATCCTTCTTTAATAAATATATATTTATTACAAATCTTTTGAAGCTCATCGAGAAGATGACTAGAGATAAAAAAAGTAATTTCGAATTTTTTTGCAAGACTGAGTATTAATTCACGCAAATCTTTCATACCAACGGGGTCTAGCCCATTAGAAGGTTCGTCTAAAATAACAATGGATGGATTATTAAGTAATGACTGTGCAATACCTAACCTTTGTTTCATTCCTAAAGAATAGTTTTTTACTAAATCATTGCCCCTATCTTTTAGTCCAACAAGTTCTAATACTTCTTCAACTTTATTTAACTGTTCTTTACGATCCATTCCACTATTTAATCTAGCAAGATTTCTGAGATTCTTTCTTCCTGATATATATTCAAAAAACACTGGAACTTCTATTATTGCTCCAACCCCAGACAGTGCCTTTTCTCTATCCTTTTGAACATCAATCCCATTTATTAAAATTTCCCCATCGTTAGGTTTTATTAGTCCGGTAGCCATTTTCATAAGTGTAGTTTTACCGGCCCCATTTGGACCAATAAAGCCGCATATATCTCCTTTCATAATATTAAACGTCATATTTTGAATAACCTTTCGTTTATTTAAAGTCTTACTTACATTTTGAACTTCGATAATGCTTTTCATTTTAATCCCTCTCCTTCAAAAGTTTTTTAGTTTAACTAAGAATGAACATCTCCTTATAAATATAAAAACATACAGATATCAACTTTTTAACAACTATACTCAATATGCAATTCTTTTTTTTGCGGAGCCGATATGACGGCGGTTTGGTATTATTTAGGGAATGGAGGGAAATTTCAGAAAAAAGAAAGTGGTGGGTGAAACGAGATAATCATGCGGAATAGTAATGATGAACCTTTGGAAAATTGAAGTGTATATCCATGAAAAAAATATATTGTGAAACATTTCACTTCAACTAACGGAATGCGTTAGTTGAAGAAAAAACTGTTTGAAGATAAACAAAAAGACTAGGTTCTACTATGGTAGGACCTAGCCAATTACTTAAACCCAACCAGCACCCATGTGTTGCCACATACACTCCACACATATGGTATGTGGGAACATAGTCTACACCTAAAATGATCCTAATGTTATGAAAATTTAGGGGGGAGTTTGAAATGATTTATGATTCTTATTTTGTTTAACCACTACTGCACAGTACAATGATACTATTCAATAGACTAATGTGATGTTCAACAATCGGGCGCAATTCTGCAGCAAGAATTGTGCTTTTCTTCATGAAAAGGGCCATTTAATTGAATAACACTTCTAAATTAAAAATAAGATTTTATGTTAATCTTGATGTGAGTTGTGAAACAATGTACTTAAGCTAACGGAGCAGTTTAGTTGAAGAAGTGGAAGGTTATTTTAAGCAGGTATACCAAAGTGGAATTTTAAATTTCATCTCTATATTGAATGAATTTTTGATAAAAAATGTGCAGTAAAGATATTTCCTAGAAACTCAGTCATATTGAAAAATCCCCAGTTTTATACTGGGGAACTAATTATTTGACGGTTTAATCAGGCTTAATTAATACTTATTATTTTTCTGGATGATCTACATGTAATGGCGGGGGTACTAGCCAACCTTTATTTTTATTAAGGCGTAATAGTTTGGCGCCAAGCTGTTGCGGATTAAATTGAAGAAAAGCTGCAGCTGTCAACTAGCGCCGCAGCTAAGTGCGTGCGATACACTCAATATTAATATGTGCAATTTAAGGTTATCTATACATAAAAAAGCCGCAGCGAGGGAAGTAGCTGAAGCATAGATATTAACTGAACAATATGAGGAAATTAATAAATATGGTAATCGTCTACCTATTACGAATAACCAAGAATTTGTGAAGAATCATACTTTAACTAACGGAGAGCGATTGCCCAATAAATAGTGGTTGATGATCTCTACGAAATAGTGTTAAGAATCCCCAACACTCATCTTTGTAATTCTTAATTAGTATAGGTTTCGGGAAAGTTACGCAGTTAATCAATAACATGAAGAAAACGGCAACCAGCTCAAAAGAGTTTGGTTTTTTGTCTAAACCTATATAGCCTTTCTCACATTTTGTGGAAGCGGCTTGATGCTTGCCCCCTGGAACATGATTTTTTTAAACCGATGACCGTCAGAGATAGGAAGATAACATGTAATATACTGATTTTCCCTATGCCTTTTATACGAAAACCCTCTACATTTTTAGATAACATAAGGACTAACAATATCGCGGTAATTTATAAGTCTCCACTTTTGAATAGTCGTCGTCCTACTGTTTGAAAGTATGTAAAGTAACCACTGTGAAACGTTCAAAAGCGGAGAAAAGTAAATGTATCACTTTTCTCCGTTTTATTTCCGTATAATTTCTGTTGCTTTATAAATTAAATATATTATTTTCCGTCTTTTCCCGTATTCACATGAAATGAAACTTAATCAGTGGGGCATTCTTCATCACCCATTGATTATTTAAGGAACTTTGGTACGCGGGATAAAAAGACACTTTACTTAAATTTATGAGTTACCATTTTTTCGAGCAGCCGCTTCATCTAAAATCTCTTCTCGAAAACCACTCATACTTTCTTCCCTACGTGCATTTTTTTGCTTAAGTGCCTTTCGTTCGTTTTCATCAACGTAAGCCATCATTTCTTCTGCAGCTTCCATATTTTCCTTAGTATTTTTCATCATATCTTGAAGCTTTTCAACATTATCTGATCGATCATCTGGCTTTGGGGTATTTTTCTCCATTTTACTTCCTCCTTCTTTTTAATAAAGTCACAAGATTTATCGTCCCCGATTTAACTAAAAATATTCAGTGCAATAAGTGGGATTTTCTTCAAAAACAAATCTTTGTAAGTAATAGGTCCTCACGTTAAGTTGTAAAGAATATAATTCACGATAAATGGATATAATCAGCATGAATAAACGGAAAAAAATTATGACTAGATAAAAAGAAAATGAGGCGGTAGTGACATGTCTATGGAATGGTTTAACAGAGTAACTGGTGAGCTTCAAGATCATTTGAAATCGATTTGCGAAGAATATGACCAAATCGGTCATATGAATATCAATCGAGGTTCAAAACATCCCCGAATTGAATTTTTTATCTCGACAGAAGATGACGACAGGGTTTACTTTTGCACCCTCCTCTTTGATCCGTATAATGAAGAATTTTACTTAGAAAGCTTTGATATGACGCTTCAACAACCTACAAGAATTATTTTGGATGATATTACTGATGTGGTTGAAGCTGTTCATGAAAGTTTTCATGAATTTATTGACGAAGATAGTGAAGTCTTTTATGTAGATGATGAAGAAGAATATGAAGTTCTAGATGATGAAATTACTCTTGAAGAAATTGATGTGGAATGGGAAACTCCGGAAGTCACGGCTTATCAAATTGAAGATAATCTTGAAGTAACCTATCAGTTTGGGGTAGATAGAGCTAATGGAGATGGCGTTCTGCGAAGAGTCAATCGGATCTGGACAGAAGACGGGGAACTATTCGAAGATGAAAGTACCTTGTCATTTAAAAAAGAAGAGGCAAGTACCATTATCGCCATGATTGCGAGCCATATGGATACTATGACTGGGTATGAAGAAATTATAAACGAATAAGAATAACTGGGCAAAAAGTTGCCCGGTCCTTTTTTGTCTATTTGACTTCAGAGCTTCATCGTTTAAAGACTTAAGGAAAATAGGTCAACAAGGGAAATTGGATAGCTCTTGGACAAGACAATAAGATATATCTTTACTCACCGAATGAAGAAGTAAATAATTTTGAAACTACAAGTACATTTTATCACTTATCTGAAGTTGAGATAGTTATTGGAAACATAGACATGAAAGAACGTAATAATCTTTCATTTTCTGTGGTGTAGTGTTGATTTTACGCGACATGTGTGGCTAACGGGCGCTTTCCTGGAATTGATCTGCACCCCAAATGTTAGAGTCGTGTCTAATGATATGCTCCCCAATAAGTAGACAGATTAAAAAATAAAATCTGTTTGCCGATTGGGGAGATTTTTTATGCGAAAATACAGCTTTTCAAAAGAAGTAA
>NZ_KQ465156.1 GCF_001308875.1 Lysinibacillus sp. ZYM-1
GGAAAGAAGGCACATTCTGTTCAAATCGAACGGAATGTGCCTTGTTTTTGTCTAAAAAACCAAGAGTTATAAAAAACGTAAGTTTTTCAGTGTCCTCGTCAAAACCCGAGCCCATTTTTACTTTTCATCTCTATTTCATTTACTTTTCAATTTATTTACAGTGGTTATGTTCAGAACCACGTTAACATACATTAATTGCGGGATAGCAACTTTAACATCGCCCCCAAGATGTTTTTGTACAACGCTATCCCACTTATACATAGTGAATGAACCGTCTTGAAATGTGTCCTGGTATTCTTTTTAATAAAATTCATATCATTATTTCTGCTAGCATATCCGCTTATTGTAAATTCATCATCGTTCCACTGTCTCTATTGCTATCCCTTTTGCACTAAAGAATAGATCAACATATCTCTACATTCTCCAGTAACACTATGGCATTCATATTGTCTTAAATAACCTTCTTCTTTAAAATGAAATTTTGTTAGTAAACTCCTTGATGCAATGTTTTCTTCGGCAACAATGGCCTGTATCCTTACTAAACCTAACTGATTAAATCCAATTGATAATACTTCATTCACAGCTTCTGACATAATGCCACTATGCCAATATTCTTCCGATAATTCGTAGCCCATTTCAGCTCGTCTACCTACGAATTCACTTAAAAAAATGGTTCCAATCACCTCATCTGACACTTTGTCAGCAATGGCAAAACGAATAATCCAACCCTTTTCATAGCCTTCGTTCCAAATATTAATGACATCATTACTCTTTTCTATGGACTCTGGCCCATTCCAATCGAGATAACGATAGACGTTTTCATTGGAATAATAATTGTATAAGGTTGGCGCATCCTCTGGCTTTAATTTTCTTAATCGAATACGTTCTGTTTGTATGGTTGGGAATGAGGTTCCAAATAATTGAGTAAAATTCATATTTATCTCCTTTTTGAAAATATTTGTTATCCTTACTGACAAGTGTAGCTGCTTGTCATCATTGGGAATACCTCATTGTTCGTTCATAAAAGAAAATAAGCCACTGCGATCTAAAACCGCAATGACTGATTGTTTGTTGCTTTTCTTTTTTCTTGTAAAATGATTCTTTGAATACTCTTAAATGATAAATAATATTTTTCCCCTAACGACACACTATCCATTCCTGATAAAAAATCATTATAAATACTGACATTTCTCAAATCCAAGTCAGTTCTTGTGGTCGTACTAGACCCCCAGCTCTTTTTATGTTCTTCTTTCCGTGGGATATAAATATATTCACCATCAACATATTCTTGAATTAATGCTAATAATTCTGTAGGTAAAATATGCTTCGCTTTTATATAGCTCATGTTGCACTCCTAAATATTTAGATTTTTTTTAGGAAGAGCAAAGGCTATGTTCTATTGCAATAGCCCTTGCTATGCAAACATTGTATATTTCCTCAAGCTATAACCCCCTTAATTTTCACCCAATTATACCCATATCATATCATATACACCAAAACTTATAGACTGTAATTTTATAGTAAGCTGACAAAGTGATTCCTAAATTAGATATTTACCCTATGCACCTATAGCCATCCCTTTCATATAATTATAATGAAAGGAGTGACAATTGTGCCTTGGCAACATAAAATAGCCTATTTAATCGGGCAACCGGTCGGTGTTTCATTTACAAATGGGCAAGGAACATCTGGTGTCCTTTGTGGCGTTTCAGGCGGAAAGCTTCTTGTCCTCGAATATTTGTATCAAAGTCAATTTGCTTTAAAGCAATATGATTTCCATATGATACAAGATGTCAATGGTTTTCCGCCTTGTCAAATGCGGCAGCCGTTATATTAAAAACATCCTAGGAGGATGTTTTTTTGATTTATACTCATGCATTGCCATGATAGTTGATACATTAAGGCTATTATTTCATCCTAATTCTTGAAGTTCGGATCATCACGACGTGTATTGTCATTTTCTTACTTGTTCATTGGATGATTATCGCCCCTACTTTGTAGCGCTTTACTTACAATAGATGGGAGAAAAGAGGTGTCCTTTATGGGTTATGCTGGAAATGTAGGCAATTTTAATAGCTACTGCGGTGGAAATGACGGAAATGGTAACAGTTCAACTTTCGTGCTAATCGTTGTGCTATTTATTCTTCTCATTATTGTTGGCGCAAGTTTTATTTGCTAATGTTCATGCTTCGGCTTTAGCTTCTGGTCATTTCTGATGACTATGAAGTCTAAAGCCTTTTTTACCCCTCTCTTAAACTTCCATATTCAATTGCTTTTCCTGTCATTCATCATAAAAAAATATATTCTCACTCCATTAAATAATAGGTAAGATAGATAACTAACTAAAGTAACTAGCTTAACATAATAATAGTATTGTAAAGTTCTTTCAACTTTACATGACACTCCTTTATTGGTTCTTGGGGTCACTTTTTTCCAAGTGACCCCTTTGTGCATTCTTTTACTCTATTATAGGAAACATAGAAACAACAAATTCGTTTTAGTAGGAAGGAGGAAAACAATGGGAATTAATATAAATTTTTGGTCATTTATTTTATCTTTATGTTGTACACTATTATTTTTTCTGTCCGGCTCCTTGAAGGACTTTTTTGTCACTTATCTTCATCTTCACCCATTGACACTGACATTACTACTGTCGATTGTGTGTTTCTACCTAAGTCTTGTAGGAATGAAAGATGTCAGAAATTTAGCGACCTTGCTTAGAGGTATCGCAACAATGGTTTTATCACTGATTCTGATTGTAAGTATTTCTTTTATTTTATTTTTTGGTAACTTATAAAGTTAAATTTCCTACATGCATGATTGTTAAATAAGCCTCCTTGACGAACGTTTGTTCTATGGTTATAATAGTAAAAAAAGGAGGCTTGTTTATGCAAGACACAATTAACATTGAATTAGTACATTTTACGGAAGACTATGCAGAGCAGTTAAATGGGTTTGAATTGCCAGATGAACAGCACCAATTTACAGCCCTACCAAAAGAGATTGCTATAGAAAAAGTAGGACAGTACCCGATTGTGATTTTAAGCCACAAAATGGCCGTTGGTTTTTTTGTGCTTCATGCAACTGAAAGAGTAAAAGAATACTCTTGCAATCCTCAAGCGATGTTGCTTACTGCTTTATCAATGGATCATAAACAGCAAGGTAAGGGTTATGCTAAAGAAGCTATGCTTTTACTAGCTGACTTTGTAAAGCAAGAATTTAAAGAATGTAACGAAGTGGTGTTAGTGGTCAATCACAAAAACATCGCTGCGCAGAATTTGTATATCAAAGTAGGCTTTGAAGATAATGGAGAAAGACGAATGGGACCAATTGGCGAGCAAATAGTGATGCATTATCATCTATAAGGATAAAGTCACTCATTTGCAATGTTCAAATGAGTGACTTTGTCATCGCATTAGTAATAATTCTGCCACACCTACTGCATTTTAAGACAAACTGTACGCTGCTAGAATCGTATATTGTTCATCTTGTATCTGTTCTTGTACTGGTTTCTCTAAGCTTAGCGTGGTTCATTAAATCTGACGGTATAAATACAGACACACCCATTAATCATCTCCATTGAGTTCTATGCGGGCAGCATAAATAAACCTTAATGGGGTTGCTGTAATCGTTTCTAGTAGTAGCTCCTCCTCGTTAACCCCTTGAATAATACCACCCCATTGTACATAGTTTGCATGTTCCCAAACTATTAACACAATATAGTTATGTTGCAATAAAGCACGTGCGATGGTTTGTTGTAATTCTTCAAATTCACTCAGCATGTTCTCGTGGCGGCTCCATCAATACCTCTTGTTTCCACTTCTTTAAAAGTATCACATGCTCTGGAAGCATCATCGCTGTCCATTTCATATTTTTATCAAGACATATTTTTGTATTTCCCAGTATTTAGTACACCTCATTCTTTGTTTATATATAGTTAGAGATAATGTAATGTTTACCAAATACATTTTATCGATAGTAAAGTTAATCCTTTTTGATTATAAAAAACAGAATAGTTACTAGAGGGAAATCTAATGTTAAAAGATCGTGGAATCAAAAAATGGAATACGTCTCTAATGTTATCTGAGCATGTAAACCTGTTAAAAAAAGCTTTGGAAGAACTAAACGATATAAAAAAACCTCAAGTTGATGAACAGCAACTAGAAGAAATGAATTTGACCTTCCAATTAGTATTGGAAAATAATTCCTAAATAAAAATTAAATGTAATTAAAGGGGTTTTAAAGGGAATTTACTATTCTTTACAGAAAAACTTGTATTGTTTACGAGGATAACAGTACTTTAAAAATAAATTTATTAGATATTGTTGATGTTGAAATTATACACTAGTTTGTGTAATTCTATGGTTGGTGGTAAAGAAGGTTTGAATATCTAAATGCTACCCCTATATAAAAATGCCTTAGTTTTTCTAAAAAAACTAAGGCATTTTTTCTTTGGGATAAATATACAACAATTATTCAATTATTTTATTACTTTTTCTGAGGGCTATTGTTTGCCTGTTACCACATTTGAAGTGGAGATGGACAAGTGCGGGTGCTTTCCCCTCATTTTTTTTAATTAGGAATAGTATACTTTTTCTACTTTATATAATGTTTGCTCGATAGTCGAGCAGAGAACGGCATCCACTTTGTAAAATTTAACTCGAAAGTATAAACTTTTCAAAAAGTTCTTTATATTATTTTTTTGCCTAAAAGCAGGGAGAAATTCTGAATTTTTCTCCACATCACCAAAACTTTGAATCCATTGCTCTACATAAGTCTGACTAAGTATTTTTCTATTTAAAACACTAATTATGGATTTTACCATTCTCTCATCTTCCCCATCAGAGTAAATTCGATCTGTTATGGTCATCTTTTCGTAAACCAAATCGAGGATAGTTAAGAGGTCATTTTTATCCAGTTCGGAACATTGAGCCAAATCTTCTAAAGCATCTGCTGCATGGGCTATGGCATGAGCCCAGCCTTTTTCTTCGTCATACCCACGGTAATCTCGCTCTTCTTGTACATTGTAAAATACTTTCTCTTTTATCTGATGAATTTGCTCTCTTGAGAGAAATGGTGATTCTCTATGCCTCATGAAGAAGAGCGGTATGACTAGCATGGAGAAAGATCGAGTGAAAACAGAGTCTGTATTTGTTTCACCAAGCTTAAAAAGCAAATGGTTTTTATCCAAAACAACCGGTAGAAGTTGTTCTAGTTCGTTTGCTGTTAGAGAATTATCAGGAATCCAATGTGATAAGGTTGTATAAATTAGCTCATCACGTAGTTGGGCATCCAAAGAACCGATGTTATTTATCATTTCTAGTATCAACTGGAATGTATCGGGAGGTGCTTGGTACCCATTTTCTTTTATTAATATCAACTTTTCTTTTAAATTCATTTTACACGCTCCTACTGGAAATTTTCTGAACTAACTTTTTCAAGGGTTTCTACTGACTATACGGCTTCTTCCGTACCCCTTCTTCCCTCTATAAGGTACAAATAGGATCAGAGACTAGCAACTATATTGATCTTTAATAAAGTGCCTTAAAATACTCCATAGTAATTATTTATATAATGGAATAATATCTATATTGAATACTCATATCTTTTCTCCTTTATAAAAAAACATCCGTTCACTTATTTAATTATAAGCGAACAGATAATGAACTTTCCATATTTAAACAGCTTCATTATTCGTTAACTACTTTTTGGCTCCTTTTGTTTCATTCTACTTTGTAACAACTGGTAGCTAAACTTAAAAAGCCAATACCCCAGGATTTGAGAATATCGACTTTTATACTTTTTTGTTCAATATCGTCAGTGTATCAAATTTCTTCAAACAAGATGAGTAATCCAATGAGGATTCATTTTAGCTACTTATAAAGGTGCATCTAGTTGGATTAAAATTTACGAAGTTTTTCATTACATCTAATCTCATGGTAGTTTATACTAATTATGAACTATCAATTCCGCTAAGGCGAAGTGCGTCCGGATTCATCTCTCCTCCCTAGAGGTAGGATTCTTCCGCTGAATGAACATAAAATAGAATAGTATCATATTTTAAAGTTTATCCAAATAAAATTCTCTGTTTATTTTTAGCCTTTTTGTTTTCCATACGTACTAAAAACTCCATTAGCAATATTTAATATTAAACGAACCTCAGCTTCGCTTTTATCTTCAATTAGATTTTGCAAGATCTTTTCAAATGTACACTTCCTAAGAGTTCCAGACAAACGCTAGGCATTTGTGTAAGCCTATAAGCATTTGCTTCATAATCTGTGATGATGATGAATATCTCAATTTTAGTGAGAAAGGATGTTAGTATTAACACAAACATCGATTATACATCCCCTTCAGCCGAGTTCACGTTTGATGTCAATAAGAGTACGCTGTTTAAAAAAGACTCACGAAATTACATTAATGTTCTCGGCGTCGATCAATTAAATACGTTAGAAAATACTTCTTTACTTGATATTTTTTTAAGTAAAGAAAATGTCATCGAACCCCATTACCATCAAAATGCTGCAGAGCTTGTCTATTGTATTGCTGGTGCAGCGACGGTTTCCCTTTTGAATCCTTTTACAAAGAAAATTCAAAATTATCCTATCAAGCCCGGGCAAGTTGCCAATGTACCACAGGGCTGGTGGCATTATGAAGTAGCCACAGAGGATAACACCCATTTAATTGCTATATTTGATGCACCAACACCAGAGGTTATTTTAGGTTCGGATATATTGAAATTAACACCAGCTAATATTATGGCGCATACGTATTGCTTAGATGAAGAACAATGGAAAAAAACGATTGCACCGATTGTACCATCAACTTTTATTGGGCCAGTAAAAGGCTGCAATCGTGTTGAATCAGCATCTGATCAATCTCCTTGCAAGCAAAAGAAATCATACATGAAACCATGCCAATACCCATACCCATACCCTTACCCATACCATTATCCTTCTCCACATACGTATCCCTATGGCACCTATTATTAGCACGACCCTTTTATTAAATTTTTATTGTAAAAGATGAATAGAATGTCATTAACTGTTCCATCCTAATCTTAGATAAATACTAGGAGTTAGGAAGTGTCACAATAACGATGATAAATGACAAGCTAGCATCATTACGATTTAAAGAGGTATTTAGGCTTTGGTCACAGCTCGGTGTCAATCAAAGCTATATTGCTTCAAGCCATGCATTTTTTAACCATACTCGTGATAAAAAATTAAAGATTATGATTTTGGAATTTATTCAATGTTTAAAAGAGGAGAATAAGCAGCTGACATTTTTATTAAAGGATAATGGTGTATTGGCTCCAACTACAACAATGGCTTACAATAAATTAAAAATGACTGATATTCGTGGAAAATCCATTATCAATGATAGCGAAATTAGTGCCATTTTATCTATGAATATTGCTTCCTCTTTGATTGCTGTAAGCCAAGCATTGGAAATGTCCGTAAAGAAAAAGCATCTTACTAAATATGGTGAACTTCATATGCGTTATGCCATACTTGGGTCTAAATTGATTGAACTTAGTAAGATTAAAGGCTGGCTACTAGCCCCTGCACAATAAAAGACACACCCTATGGATGATGCTTATCAGTCCTCTATGTAACACATTATTAAATCTACTTTTAATAGTGTGTTTTTGTGTACAAAATTTTAGGAATAGCTTTGAAACTTTGACCATTTCTTCAGACGGTAAATGATCAATGCTACAGATTCATTCAGCAGCACCTATTTGATCCAAGAATATTTGCATACGCATTCTACATGATAAAACTTCAGTTAAAAGAAGCTATGTAGAGTGGCATAAATGGTACAATTAATGTAAAAACCACCCACAAGTTTTTTGTAGGTGGTTTTGTCATTATCTACTATCGACTTCTCACGAACAGGAGCTTATACCATTGATTAACTAGGAACGGTAACACAGATAAGCTATAAATGAAGCCTAGTTGAGCTGTTGTTAATGGGGCAACTTCAAAGACCGTTGTTAGCATCGGCATAAATAATACAATGTGTAGGCTTAACACACCGATTAAAAATGCGAGCCAAGCATATTTATTTGAAAATACCCCAATCGTAAAGATTGATTGTTTGGATCTGGCGTTAAAGCCATGCACTAATCTTGATAAACAAAGTGTTGTAAAGGCCATTGTACTTGCTGTTAATGTATCGCCGGTCGATAATCCAATTTGAAAAGCAACAATGGTGGAAATGGCGATTAATATACCTTCAAGTACCACCTGTGTCGTAAATGCTTTATTTAATAAAGGTGTATGAATATTTCTAGGCTTGTCCTTCATCGTTTTCTTATTATTCGGCTCTAACCCGATTGCGATAGCTGGAAGACTATCTGTTAACAAGTTGATAAATAATAGATGTACGGGTGCGAAAGGAACTGGTAAGCCTAAGACTGTGGCATATAACACTACAAAAATAGCTCCTGCATTCCCTGATAATAAGAACAATATGGCATTTTTAATATTTGTATAGATACTACGACCATTGGCAATTGCCTTGACAATTGTGGAAAAATTATCATCTGTTAAAATCATCGATGAGGCATCTTTTGCAACCTCCGTACCAGTCACGCCCATCGCCACTCCAATATCTGCTTGTTTTAGCGCAGGCCCGTCATTGACGCCATCTCCTGTCATCGCGACAACATGTCCCTTATCCTGCCATGCTTTTACAATGCGGATCTTTTGTGCGGGAGTTACGCGAGCATATACAGAATAATCATCTACTTTTTCCTGTAACTCTTGATCTGTTAACCCTTCGAGGGCATGTCCTTCAATTGCTTCGTCTGGATTTTTTAAAATACCGATTTGTTGGGCAATAGCCGTCGCCGTAATTTTATGGTCACCAGTAATCATGACTGGCTTAATGCCTGCCTTTATACAACTTTCTACTGCCGCTTTGGATTCTTTTCTTGGTGGATCCATCATCGCGACTAAGCCGACAAAGATTAAATCTCTTTCCACTCTAGTATCGACAGTTTGTTGCGGTAAAACATCTTTGTAAGCAATGGCAATCACCCTTAAACCATTCTTCGAAAAATCATGATTCACCGCTTCGATTTTTTGACGATGCTGTGCCGTCATCTCAAAAATGCCTGTTGAAGTTTTCATTCTTGTCACTTTTGGCAAGAGAACATCTAAAGCCCCTTTGGTAATCATAACGGGTTGCTTGTCTATTTGATTTACAGTACTCATAAGTTTTCTCGCCGAATCAAATGGAATTTCAGCAAGTCTTGGATATTGCTCGCGCACCATCAATTCATCTAAACCGTAATGCTTCCCTAATTTTACAAGAGCAATTTCTGTGGGATCGCCAATTTCTTTTTGATCACGCTCGACAGCGTCACTACATAAAAGTGCCTTGACCATCAGCTCTTTTTCTACTGAATTTGTTGGGTTTAGCCAATCATGAGGAATCTTTTTTTGGTCCACAAAGACTTCCTGTACGACCATTTTATTTTCAGTTAAGGTACCCGTTTTATCTGAACAAATAACGGATACACTTCCTAAGCTTTCTACCGCATAAAGCTTACGGATAATCGCATTTTCCTTTGCCATCTTCTGTGTACCGAACGCTAATACGATGGTAACGATGGAACTCAAAGCTTCAGGAATAGCTGCTACAGCTAGTGATACCGCAAACATAAAGGATTCAACTAGGGCTCGTCCACGAATAAGGTCAATGGTAAAAATGGCTAAGCAAATCAGTGTGATACCTAATGCTAATTTTTCACCAAATTGATCGAGGCTAATTTGTAATGGCGTTTTCTTTTCCTTCGCTGTATCAAGTAAATTAGCGATTTTCCCAATTTCTGTCTGCATTCCGATTGCAGTAACCATCACAATGCCTCGTCCATTGGTTACAAAGCTACCTGAATATACCATATTTTTCTTATCCGCAATCGTAACATTGTTTTTTCGAATAGACTCTGTGCTTTTGGCTACGGCAATCGATTCGCCTGTAAGGGAGCTTTCATTGATATGCAAGTTATGACTTTCCAATAGTCTGCCATCTGCATTGATGTAATCTCCAGCCTCCAACATAAGAAGATCGCCTACCACAATCTCTTCAGAAGGAATTTCCATCAGCTGATTATTACGCATTACTTTAGCAATAGGTGAGGTTAACGCCTTCAGATTGTCTAAAGATTGCTCTGCTTTAACATGCTGTACCGTACCTAAAATAGCATTTAGAAAGACAACAATCATGATAACAATTGTACTTTCTACCTCTCCTAGTAGAAAGGAAACGAAGGCAGCGACAAGTAAAATAATGACCAATAAATCTTTAAATTGGCCCATAAAAACAGCCCATGTACTTGTTTTTTTACCTTCTTCTAATACGTTATAGCCATAGACTTGTTGCCTTTTTTGAACGTCATCATCGGTCAAGCCTTCCGTGGTGACATTCAATATCTTCATGACTTCAGTAGACGATTGTTGATGGTATTCAGTCATAGGGTTCTCCTTCCATTCACAAGATTTAAAGATCGTATACTATTTTCTTGAAAATAATAGGCTCTCTTAAAATCTCAAACTTCTTAAGTCTGTGTGAAATTCATTAACTACAACAATCTATTCCATAGGTAACTAGAGTATGATAATAAACTAGAGAGAAATTAATTTTTAAAGAGAATACTCAAATAGATTCATTTAGACAAAAAAAGCACTGGGAATGGCTTTCCCAATGCCTTTTTGAATGCGGTTATGATTTTATTGGTCTCTCTTTATGGGCCACTAATAAGTAATCCAAGGCACTCATTCGTGTAAGTTTGTGCGTGAACTTAATTGCATCTGCATGAGAGGCAAACGTAAAGTGTTCGAGTTCGTCTGTTGGTATATATTGATCGACTGTTTTTCGTGTCAATTTTCGTACAGATAATGTGTGCGAATCTTCTTCGTATAATATGATAGCACCTACATTACGATAAAAAGTTTGATCTATCGTTGCGATAACTTTGACATGTTGAAAATCGGTTAAATCTACTTGCATCTATACCCAACCTCCTCTATCTTAACATTCGCTATCAGGCTTCCAATGTCCTGCTATAGTAGGATCGTTTTTGGATAATTTCACCATTTATTATGAATGGTGCTGCGCTGATGAATAATCCGCAGAATGCTCTTGTGAGACGGGCGCTCTTTTGATTGAGAAAAAAGCACATCCTAAAGCACAGAGAACTAATAGAGTTCCGAAACTTGCTAAATGCATGACAGATCCTGTGAAGGCAAACACTGCTCCTCCAAGCGCTGAGCCGATGGAAATTCCGATTTGGAGCGCAGCTGTATTTAAGCTTTGCTGTATATCAGATGATTGAGGATCTGCTTGAATTAAATAATTTTGCAATGGTGGTGTCAATGCCCAGCTTAACGCTCCCCATAAAACAGTGAACAGTAAAAAGACTGGTAAAGCAATTACTGTATAAGGGATGCTGAACAAGACAACGGCAAATGTAGCGACAATTAAAATGATGGCTTTACTTGTTCCAATTTTATCGCTCACCCAGCCACCTACTGCATTTCCACTGACAGAGGCAATACCAAAGATCAAGTAGCAAATACTAATCCATGAGGCACTCATTTCAAATGCTTCTACTAAAAATGGTGTTAAATAAGCATAGAGCATATAATGACCTGCAAGCATAAACAAGGTCGTTAATTGCGCTGTAAGGATTTTTAGATTGGCTAATGATTTCATTTGCTTTCTCAGTGGCACAACTTCTCCGATTGGCATTTTTTCTAATAGTAAAGCAATTAATACCATTGAGATCGTGGACAGAATGCTTATGCCTAAAAATACTGCTCGCCAACCGAAAGCTTCCGTAATAAAAATACCCACTGGCACACCAATCACCAGTGCGGAACTTACGCCCATAAAAACAAGTCCTAGTGCTTTGGCACGATGTCTAGGCTCTACAATTCTCGTTGTAATCGTTAATGATAACACGATGACTAATGCTGTACTCATCGCTGTAAAAATCCGGGCAATTAGGACAACGACGAACGTTGTACTAAAGAAGGTCATTAAATTACCTAATGTAAAAATAAATAAGGATATAAGGAATAGGCGCTTCCTTTCTACTTTGGCTGTCAAAGATAGTAGGACAGGCGCAGAAATCGCATAAACCAGTGCAAAAATGGTTATTAACTGCCCTGCTGTTGCTAAAGATACATGTAAATCCTCTGCAATATTTGGTAGTATCCCACCTACGATTAATTCAACTAATCCTACTGCAAAGGTAGTCACTGCAAGAATGTAAACTCTCCAATTCATTGTAATCTCCCTTTCATTACACTTTCATTTTTGTAGGAGATTTTTCGACAGTATTTATGCCACGACATCATTGCGTCCAGATTTTTCGAGTTTGTTCAAAAAAGCTCAAAAAATTGGTGACAACCGTCTGAAGCTAAACGATCTTGATTCAGCAGACGTTCGAACACTCGTTGAAAAAAAGAAAACAAGCATTCATCTCTCCCTAAAGAGAAACGTACTTTCTGTACAAAAAACATTAGCTGAATCAAAATAAAAAAATCCTGACTACAAAAATGAAGCAAAGTTTTGTAGTCAGGATTTTATGGTTCCTGGTAGAGACCCTCAATCCATATTATTGAGGTTATACAGTTCAAATATTTACTTTAGCTATAGTAGCACATCATAATTGTCCTTGACAATACCTTTTTTTCATAGAATCAATTTCATATAAATTTCGTTTACTCGAGAGAAAATTTCGATTTTCCGCTTATATTTTGGCGAATTTGACCATACATAATAACATACCATAACTATTTTACGAGGTGATTGTTTGCGAATAATAGGACTTGTATGCTATTTTTTAATACTCTTTTATGGCGTCGAATTAGTAGCAGAAGAGCTCTCAATCGAAGAACCAGCAATCCGTTCCCACATGACTAGTAATCCAACTCCTATCAAAGAAACCGTGGAAAATTCAATGATTTGTGTCTATTATTCCTCTTATAAGGTTTGTACAGATTTCGCATCAAAAAAAGAGGCCACTAGTAAAGTAGCCTCTTAATTATTTATTTTGAGCCCATATGAAAATGTTTAAATGGATATAAAATTAATTTCGATTCGCCATAAACAGCATCCTCTGAAATTAAACCGTAATGGCGACTATCACTACTTTTTAGGCGATTGTCACCAAGTACAAAATACATGCCCTTTGGCACTTCTTTTTCATTCACTAATTGTTCTAATGTAAAGTTTTCCGTAATGCGTAATTGGTTAGGATCCTCTGTTTGGCGATTGACATAATCTTCCTTGTACGCTTTGCCATTCACATACAACACATCGTCTTTCATTTCAACTTTATCCCCTGGAACACCGATCACACGTTTAATATATAATTCATCCTCTACAGGTGATTGGAAAACAATTTGATCGAAACGTTCGATTTTACTTGTTTTACTTACAATAATAATATCCTTATCATGATAAGTCGGGTACATCGAAGCTCCCTGCACCTTAATGGGCGCAAATAAAAATTGCTTACAGCCAAAAACGACAATTGCTGTAATAACAATAATTTTGATGTAGGATAGTATTTCTTTTTTAAAATTTGTTGTTTTTTCCTCTTGCATGTTCATTCCCCGATACTGTTTTTTTAATAGTATAACATTTTCTATACTCCATTGACGAATGAATCACACAAATTGTTTCATCTACATAAAAAATAGACAAGGCTACAATGTAACATTGTCTAGAAGTATTCGATTCTACTAATTTGACAATTAAGAATGGTTAGATTGTGTAGCAGCCTGTTGCTGCTCGTTGAATAAATCTACTGCTAATACGATACCTACTGGTAATGCAAATGCTAATAAAATTGTACCTATAATCATCACAATCACTCCCTTTAACCATTTCTACTATCAGTATACAATGAATTTTCAGATATTTCAAGAAATATAGAAAAATGATTGGTGCAATAAAAAAATCATTCAACTAGGCATGCACCCTACCTGAATGATTTTTTATGCTCTACATAAATAATTTTAAACACAATACGTGTAGGCCGCTGATAGCTGATCGGACAGGATTTTTTCGCACTTTGCGTTTAGGTACGTAGCTTTGCATGCAATGATTAAGAGCTGTATACCTAAGCACCTGGGTCCTCCCATTCATTCATCTCCCTCCCTTCATGGCCAAAAATTTTACAGTGATTTCACCACATGTTATAAGCAACAAGCTTACTTGCTTTGTAAATGGTTTTTTAAATCAGTTTGTATTTTTTGAAGCTCTGCCTCGTTCGGAATGTAGTACCAAATACGGTTAATCCTTTCGCCATCTCCCTTTTCAAATGATAATTGCTCTATATCCTTATCCATTTTCTTATAAATACCTTGTAGCTGTATAAGCTCTTTTACAGAGAAGTTCATGCGCACGTTGTCGCCTAAAACAGTCAGCATATCTGTTGCCTTTAATAATGTAGCCGGCGTTGAGGCTTTTTTCATAACCGCTTCAATAATTTGACGTTGTCGAATTTGTCGTCCAAAATCACCTCGTGGATCTTCATAACGAATACGAGAAAAAATAAGTGCCTCATTACCATCTAATGTGATTTCTCCCTTTGGGTAATGGTATTCGTCATAGGTTAAATCCATATCATTGTTAATTGTCACCCCACCAAGCGTATCTATAATTTGTAAAAAGCCCTCCATATTAATAAACACATAGTAATCAATCGGTATATTCAGAAAATTTTCTACCGTATCTACTGCCATTGGGACGCCCCCAAAAGCATAGGCATGATTAATTTTATCAACGGTGTCATGACCAACAATTTCTGTACGAGTATCACGGGGAATACTAAGCATTTTCATCGTTTGCTTTTCCGGATTCACAGTGATCACAATCATGGTATCTGAACGACCACTATCGTCTTTTCGTTCATCCACGCCTAGCATAAGAACCGAGAATGGTTCTTTTTTAATCACTGTTTTTTCTTCTAATTGTGCTGCATCTGTTGTTTGTAGAAGTGGTGTATTAATTTTATTCATAGTTTTTTGGATGGTAAAGTAGGCAGTTCCTATAAAAATTAAAAAAATAGTTAATAGGCTACCAACAATCCACAGCCATAATTTTTTCTTGCTCTTTTTCTCTTTAGAGCGTTTCATGTTTTTTTCCATACGTTAGTCCTTTCTTGCTTAACAATTTTGCCCCTCTTTTTGACGTATTAAGTTGGAAAAAAGTTTATCTAGTGTACTTATATGCATATTGGACGAAAAAAAGACGTACACTAGTATTTACTTTATTCGCACTATACTATTCCCATTTTTGTAATTTCTTTTCCTTATCCATTGTATGTTTCACCACTTTAATTAATTGAAAATTCATTCTTGTTGTTTTATACTTTTTTAAGATATATCGTCTCTATAATAGATACGAAAATAGAGATCTAATTGCTTACTTTTAGGAGGAATCACCCTATGTTTCAAACAAGAAGAGAGAAGCTAGTTTTCCGTATGCAACAGCAGCACATGGATGTAGCCCTACTGGTACCAGGCCCGAACATGCATTATTTTACTGGTCTTCATCTAAAGCAAAGTGAACGTCTAACTCTAGCTGCAATCACTGCTAACGATGAATTGTATTTTCTATTGCCGCAAGTAGAATTAAATAAAGTCGATCTTAGCAATGGTGGTGTTATTTTATCCTATTCTGATGAGGAAGGACCTGCACAGGCCATTCAGCAACTAAAAAAAGAATTGGGAACATTCCAGATCCTTGGCGTCGAGTTTGACACCATGCATGTTAATGAACAGAAATCGATAGAAATCCTTACATATGAAAATTTATGTGATATCGGGGAGTCCATTCGCGAATTACGCATGGAAAAAGATTATCAAGAAATGGCCTTCATGCGACAGGCAGTACAAATTGTAGAAGAAAGCCTTGCAGCTACATTACCAACCATTCAAGCTGGTGTTACCGAAATGGAAGTAGCAGCCCAATTAGAATATGAAATGAGACGACGGGGCTCAGAAGGAACACCTTTTGGAACCATCGTTGCTTCGGGTTATCGTGGTGCGCTCCCGCATGGCAGAGCAAGCACTAAAAAAATAGAGGCAGGCGAATTAATTGTCATTGACTTTGGTGCTATTTATAAAGGCTATGTGGCTGATATGACTAGAACGGTAGCTTTAGGGGATGTTTCTCCAACCTTAAAAAACATTTATAACCTTGTTAAACAAGCCAATGAAGCAGCGATAGAGGCTGTAAAACCAGGGATGACTGCACACGACATCGATGACATAGCAAGAGGGATTATTCGGCATGCTGGTTATGACGACAATTTCACACATCGACTTGGCCATGGCATTGGTTTAAGTGCACACGAAGAACCTTACTTAATGCAACGGAATCCACTAGTGTTAAAAGCAGGTATGGCATTTACAGTGGAGCCAGGAATCTATGTAAAGGATGTAGGCGGGGTTCGTATCGAAGATAACCTGATCGTCACTGACAATGGTTGCGAGAATTTAATGACCTTTTCAAAAGAATTAATCATTTTATAAGGCTGGTGAGTGCAATGATTGATATGATGACAATCCACAAGGATATGCCACTACTTGAGCAATATATTTATCTAAATACAGCTGCTGCATCTGCCATACCTCAGCCTGTAGTGAATGTTATGACAAGTTACCTTCAAAAACAGGCGAGTATTGGCCCCTATTTACCTTCTTTTCGTCGAGAAACGTATGAACAGGTGGAGCGTATTCGAGAAAAAACGGCTTTATTTATCGGTGCATCGAAAGAGGAAATTGCCTTTATGCCAAATGGTTCAATGGCTATCAATTATATTTCTGGGGGCTTAGATTGGCATCAAGATGATGAGGTTATTGTGCTTGATACAGAAATGTTAAGTAACTATGTACCTTGGCTTGCCCTTCAGCAACAAGGGGTTCGCTTAAAAGTTTTGAAAACAAATGCGGAATATATGGTGGATTTACATGAGCTCGAGCAGCTCATAACGCCAAACACAAGATTAATAGCCTTTGCGCACATGTCAAACGCAGCTGGTACCATTCAGCCAGCGAGTGAGATCTGTCAGCTTGCAAAAAAATACAACGTGCTTACATTGGTCAATGCCAATCAAACAGTTGGCTTACTGCCCATCCTTGTGACAGAGTTAGGCTGTGATTTTTTAGTTGCCAGTGGTCGAAAATGGCTACGCGGCCCAGAAGGTTCGGGTCTTTTATATGTACGAAAATCCCTTATTCCAGCCCTTACCCCGATCATGATCGGCTGGGGTAGTACCAATTGGGATTATCAAAACAACGATTATTCATTCATAGAAACTGCTAAACGTTTTGAGCCAGGCTGTCCTGTCATTCCCAGCATCTTAGGATTAGGCGCGGCGATTGATTACGCAAATGCTATTGGTATTCAGCCGATATATCAACGCGTTCAACAGCTCACAAAGTATTTAATAGAACAGCTTGAAACGATTCCAGGCATTGTCCTCTATGGCCCTCAAAATCGTGAACATCGATTATCAGTTACACCGTTTAATATCGAAGGACATTCACCTGATGATGTCACAAATTATTTAGCAGATCGGGGTATCATCATAGAAGCTGGTACTTTTATGGCTAATACCATCATGGAGCGCAATCATATTAGTAAAATGGCCCGCTTTTCTCCTCACTATTTTAATACGTTTGAAGAAATCGATCGTGCTGTATCCGGCATCAAGGAATTCCTTGAAATCTCCAAAACAAAGGCCCAAGATAGTCGTTAGCTATCTCGGGCCCTTTTGCATGCTTATTCATGGTACAACTTAAAGCTATATTGATCGAAATAACGCTGAATATTCATTGCACCGTACTGGAGAACATTGACCATTTCAGGTAGCTTCTCCTCCGTTGGTTTGCGATAAATAGGTCCTGCAATTGTTAGAGAAGCAATCACCTCTTTTTTGCTATTAAAAAGAGGCACTCCCACCCCAAATACCGAGTGTGAATATTCTCCCGTTGTAAAGCACCAGCCTTGCTGTTTGATTTTCTCTAAATCGGCTAACATTTTATCAGGTTCTGTGATCGTTTCTGGGGTTATTTTTTTCATACCATGGTCCATAATTTCTTTCTTCCTCTCATCCGGAAGAAAAGCCATGATGGTTTTACAAGAAGCTCCAATATGTAATGGTGTGCGTGTACCTATCGACACTGAAAACTTTATAGTTTGAGAGCTCTCTGCAATCTCTACCGTCACGCCATCTGTGCCATCTAACCATGTTAGAAATACGGATTCTTTAATGGCTTCTGCAAGATTTTTCATAATCGGTAAAACAAAATCAGAAAGATTTAATTTATCCTTTACCATCTGCCCGTATTCTAGAAAACGAAGCCCTAATTCATATTTTTTCGTCTCAGGGTGTTGAATCAGAAAACCTTGATTTTCAAATGTTGCTAAAATCCTATAAATAATAGAATGGCTAATGTTCATCTCTTTCGCTAATTCCCGAACACCCCATGTAGGATTTTCTTTACTAAAATATTTTAGAACCTCTAATGAGTTATCTAATGTTTTTAATGTCATCTCACACCTCAAATGTCTCTATAATAGAACCGTAATTGTATTATAAATTGAAGCCGGACAATTTTCAATAAATTCAACTATTTTACAAATGGGCTCCAAGTATTTTTACTGAAGCGATTAAACAAATTTTATTAGATGACCAGAAGTATTTTGTATTACTTCTAGCTGGCTTGCTGTCACCTCTGTTAATGGTATTTTGCTAGTCTTGAGCGTTTGCTTTCCATCCCCTGCCCAGAAAGCTAATAATTGCGCATTATCACCTACTTGGATATTAGCCATCACATAGGCAGCTAATTGCCGTAAAGACGTCTCTCTGCAATCTCCACCTAACGAGTATACATACTTATCTTTCACATAAAACTCTAGGTCAAACGGTGGATTATTACATGCAATAATACATAATGAATCAAAGGCAGACTCATTTTCAGCAAATAAAACCGTCATCTCCTCATCTACTTCATCCCACGATTGAAAGAAACCTGGGTCTGGAGTCGGTTGTAGCTTCTTGATATCCTTTACCTTCATTTCAGTAATGCCCCTATAATCCACTTCTACTAATGGATTATCTGATACTAGGAAGCGAAATAAACTCATTGAAACAATCCCCTTTAGTAAATACGTAATCTTTATGATTATATTAACATAAATATCCAATACAAAAAAATCAACCCTCCTCGAAATCTATCGAGGTGAGTTGATTTTGATAGGTCCATAGTTAGACCATTTTGCATGAAGCAATTTTTTAGCTAATCATTTTTATCTTGAATGCCCTGCACTAGCTTTTCTTGAATTTGCAAATATTGGGCAATTTCCGAATCATCTAATACATCAAATAGTTGTACAAAGACTTCTTTTCCTATGGATTGAGCCTTCGACAAGGCTTCTTTCCCCTCATCGGTAATTTCAAGGCGAATGGTACGACGATCAGATGGATCATACAGTCTTTCCGCTAATCCAAGCTTGACCAGTTTTTCAGCAATGCTTGTCATTGCACCCTTTGTATAGCCAATTGTTTCAGCTAATTCTGCCTGTTTTTGAGGGCCTTTGACATGTAGCTCATTTAATACTAAAATGGGTGAAATTCCTAATGGATAAGGGAAAGCTTTTGTAAAACGTATAATATTGGCATTATTCACCTGTTCAATCATATGAATCAGTTTAAAAATATTTGTCTGTTTCAAAAAAATCCTCCTCAAACGCCTAGCATTAATGAAGCATTAATGAACCACCATCTACCATAATCGTTTGACCCGTAATGTACTGAGAATCGTCGGAAGCTAAGAAAACAGCTACTCGTCCGATATCCTGCTCAATGTCACCAAAACGACCAAGTGGAATTTTACTTCTAACCGCTTCATAATACTCTGGCTGTGCTTTTGCCCATGCTTGTACACCTGGTGAATCAGCAAGTGGACTAATAATATTGACATTAATACCAAATCTGCCCCATTCATTTGCGGCAACACGAGAAATGCCTCGGATCGCTTCCTTAGCAGCGGCATAGGCTGCCTGTGTCTCATGACCTTGAATACCTGCTCCAGATGCAAAGTTAATAATATTACCTTTTGTTTCTTTTAAGTATGGTAATGCTGCTTGCATTAAATAAAATGTCGGATAAAAGCCTGTCCCAAATGATAAGTCAAGATCCGCTTGTGTTGTTTCTTCTATTGTAACTTGTTTCGCAGCATGGGCGTTATTAACTAGCACATCTAGTTTACCGTATTTTTCTACAACTGTATCGATAATTTTTGGTAATTGATCTCGCTCCATTAAATTTGCCTGCAAGAACATAGACTTTGCAGAAATTTGCTGTAATTCTTTCTCCATTGCCTCGCCAGCTTCTGCATTTAAGTCAACAATTGTGACAATAGCGCCTTCCTTCGCCATTGCTTTAGCCATGCCACTTCCAATACCACCTGCGCCGCCAGTAATAATGACTACTTTGTTTTCTAGTTTACCCATCCATACACATCTCCTTATAGTCTATTCAAAAATAGTTTAACATCAAACTATTTATATTTAAACTAAATTGCTTGCTATTTTCTCAACCGTCACTGCGACTATCCCACTGTTGTAAGAAAAAAAAACAGCAAACTACATCTATTTTCAAATACATACAAGCATCATTTTTATTTGACACGAATATACTGTAGCAGCTAGCTAAATTCACTTTCAGGAAAGGAGTTGTTGAAAATGGGTGCTAAATGGATAAAGCTTTCAGTGTTTTATTTATTGATTGTTTTTGCTTTTGGACTGTTTATGCATTATACTGTTCAACTTCAATGGAAAGCGACACATGCCCATATTGGTGTGGTAGGTTGGCTGACTACTGGATTCATTGGTTTAATTTATTCGACTTATAAAGATGCTGCGGAAACAGGTCTCGCCAAAGCACAGTTCTGGCTGTACAATATTGGTCTACCGTTCCTATTTGTTGGAATGATGATGGTCTATCTAGATGTGCCACGTTGGTTATTCGAGTTATTTGTATCAGGTGGTGGCATTGCTGTAGCTCTTTCCGTGCTGTTATTCTTTGTCAATGTCTTTAAATATGTGAAATAAACAAGAAAGCCCCACTTTTGTACGCACTGACCTAGAAAAGTGAGACAAATAAAAACACCTTTCGTTGAAAAACGGGTATAAGCATAC
>NZ_KQ465157.1 GCF_001308875.1 Lysinibacillus sp. ZYM-1
GATTCGGCAGTGATTTACCAAATATTGAAAATGAAAGAGAAAGAAAAATGACAAAAGTCATCGAGAGTGAACTTCTCGATGGCTTTTGTCTACAGTCTGGAACGACCATTAATTAATGGTCGTTTTTTACTGACTTAATTATAAATAGTTGCAATGAGAGACACCTTTCAGGCATGATAGTTCATAAAAGAAAAAGGAGCAACAGTAATGACGACAAAATTACAACAAATTACACAAAATATCTTAGCCTCTCAAGGTAAAATAGAGGCAGATTTTATTCTTAGAAATGCTCAAATTGCAGATGTTTACACGTTATCGTGGAAAAAAGCCGATCTTGTTGTGAAGAATGGCACGATTGTGGCACTGGATAGCAACCACAAATTTTATGCAAAAGAGGAAGAGGATGCGGCAGGGAGCTATGTCATCCCAGGGTTGATAGATGGCCATATACATATTGAATCTTCTATGCTGACACCAGGGGAATTTAGTCGTGTCTTAATTCCTCATGGTATTACAACCGTCATCACTGATCCACATGAGATCGCTAACGTCGCAGGAGCAGAAGGGATTCAATTTATGCTTGATGATGCGCAAAAAGCTGATATGGATATTTTTGTGATGTTACCATCGAGTGTGCCAGGTACGCAGTTTGAAAACGCTGGTGCGACACTAACAGCCCAGGATCTCGAGCCATTTCTGCATCATGAACAAGTTCGTGGCTTAGCGGAGGTTATGGATTTCCCAGCAGTGTTAAATGGGGAAGAGGGGATGCTTCAAAAAATTTTATTATCAAAGGAAGCGAATCTGGTAATAGATGGGCATTGTGCTGGCTTACAAAGTGAGCAAATCACAGGCTATCGTGCTGCTGGGATTCAGACAGATCATGAATGTGTAACAGCACAAGAAGCCATTGATCGGGTAGAACAGGGGATGTATGTCCTTATTCGAGAGGGGTCAGCGGCTAAAAATTTACGTGACTTATTGCCTGCTGTTCAGCCACACAACGCACGTCGCTTTGGTTTTTGTACGGATGATAAATATGTAGACGAGTTAATGGATGAGGGAAGCATCAACTATGATGTTGCCATGGCGATTGCAGAAGGAATGGCACCCTTACAGGCAATTCAGCTAGCGACTGTTAATACAGCAGAATGTTATCGCTTATTTGATCGAGGAGTATTGGCTCCAGGTTATAAGGCTGATTTTGTGCTATTGGAGGATCTATCGAGCATGCAGGCAAAAACAGTTTGGAAAAATGGTCGTAAAGTGGCTGAACATGGTGAAATGCTGACAAATCGTCAAGAGCCAACAGTTCCTGCCCACATTCATCGCTCCGTTCACTTACCAAGCATAACAAAAGATAGGTTACAGCTATCATTCACAAAAGGAACGAAGGCAAATGTTATGGAAATTGTGCCGAATCAGCTGATTACCAATCATTTAGTGATGGATGTGCCTGTGAAAGAAGGCGTATTTGTACCATCCGTTGAACAAGACTTACTGAAATTAGCAGTGATTGAACGTCATCATCATTTGCATACAACGGGTTTAGGCATTGTTAAAGGATTTGGCTTACAGAAGGGAGCGGTAGCTACAACAGTAGCTCATGATTCACATAACGCCCTTGTCGTAGGCACAAATGACGAGGATATGGTCATGGCACTTTCCCGCATTCAGGAAATTCAAGGTGGCTTCGTCATTGTAGCCGAGGGTAAAATTCTCGCGGAGATGCCATTAACAATTGGGGGCTTAATGACAGATGTACCTGCACATCAAGCAAAAGAACAGCTAGCCAGCTTGCACAGTGCTTTGCAGATACTCAACCCAACCTTAGATTTTCATTTTCTACTAACATTTTCTTTTGTGGCATTACCGGTAATTCCTGCTTTAAAACTAACCGATACAGGCTTATTTGATGTAACAACCTTCCAGCATATAGCTGTGGAAGCATAGACGAAAAAACGACCTAGTTGCTAAGAGCGATTAGGTCGTTTTTCAAATTGATTATTTTGAAGGAGCTTTTTAATTGGAGATTTAAGATTGCTGCTGTAAATGTGTTCGTAGTGATTCCCTTTACCAATAATCTAAGGACGACACGGCATATTTAATAAGTCCAAAATATAATGGAGCTGTAGCATCATTGGTAAGTCAATTATGAGAGGTTCATCTCACCAATAGCAAGGACAAATGCCTTCCATTGTATGTAGCATAAGGGGGGATGGTATACCTCTTTTAAATGTTCAATTTCTCTTTCGGTAAACCACGGAATTCGTTTTCCGACTTTTGGTTCTTTATTTTAGTTGCTGCAATTTAGAAATATGTCCTTTTTCATGTGACCAAGGGAACAATGATTTCGGTGAGCAAGACTAGATGGTTTAGCTACACACTAGATTGCTAAGTATTCTTTTAGTTGAATAACTACATGAACTTGTGTTCAACAATTGGGCTATAATGTGAAATAATAAAATTAGTCATTATTTTAATGTGTAGTAAACAAAAAGGAGAATCAATATGGAAGTAGTATATTTTGCAGGTGGATGTTTATGGGGAGTACAAGCTTTTATTAAAACTTTACCTGGCGTTAGGTTTACAGAAGCAGGAAGAGCTAATGGAACAAGTCATACACTTGAGGGTGATTATGATGGGTACGCTGAATGTGTAAAAACAGAATTTGATCCGACAGTTGTAACAATAAGGGAATTAATGAGGTATTTCTTTGAAATTATTGATCCATACAGTTTGAATAAACAAGGACAAGATGTTGGCGAGAAATACAGAACAGGAGTATACAGTGAGAAGCTTGAACACTTAATCGAGGCGAAGGCGTTTCTTGGTGAGAGAAATGATTACGACCTTATAGTTGTTGAAGTATTACCTCTTACAAACTATATGAGAAGTGCAGAAGAACATCAAGATAGGTTAGCTAAATGTCCAAATGATTATTGTCATATTCCAGAAGAAATATTAAGTAAGTATAAGTAAGGGAGACTATACAGATTTTTTTCGTCTCTGTTCTTCTTAAACTATCGGGTACTTTACTTCAATTCAATACGTCTACTATTTTTCATCAATCTCTATATCTATTATAGAAACGAAGTAAGATGTAAAATCAAAAAACTGCATCCATTTGGATGCAGTCTTATTTTTTTCTAATCAGTGTATCCCCAAGAGGGATTCCAACAAAAACAACTAAAACGGTTAGAATTAACAGCGCTCGAAAAATAAAATACGCAACTTGATCGAACATCGTATCGCTCCTTCTTTTTTTATAATTCCTACCTTATATACCTGAATTATCGAACTCCTGTTGAAGAGTCAAACTAAATTATAAAAAAATCTTTTGTGCTTTTTATAATTTAGTTTACGCCATTCCAACGTATGTATGCAGTCGTTTACTTTAAATATTTTGAGATCTTCAACAATAGGACGCAATTCCTGAGTAGAAATTGTGCTCTTTTCTTTATCTATCGGGCCAGATTGTTGAGGAACGTTTTCAATAAATTGGATATTATTGTTGAAATATAGAGTAAGATTGTGAAGTTGAAGAAGATATATAATTTGGATTTTTTAATTGCATGTCATCAAAAGTAGATCAAAAGCTAATTTTTGTTTGATAAATATAAGTTATGCCATTAAAGGGTGCAGATCATAGTAAGGAATGCGTCTTTCTTCATTTAAGGGCCATGTTGTTGAATAACAACCTTTTATGAAATGTTACCAAATGACACTTTAGGTACATAAATAATGAAACTTTTATTACTCAACTTCCGTATTATATTATATAAGGGAAAAGTTTGAATTATTATATTACATTTACATAAAACCAAAAAAGTACTTTCAGTTCTGATACTAACTGATTATTCCCTATTCCCTATTCCATACTAACAGGAGGCTAATATGAGCAATCAAGTGAACATAGCGTATTGATATCATAATTCAAATAAAGGCATAACAAAGATTTGGACAATTCTATAAAAGGAGGACAAAAGAAATGGGAATTGAAATGGTAATCGGCCTAGTTTTCGGTGTATCTTTAATTTGGGCTGGCTATATTGTTCGGACAAAACAGGCATTTGCATTTCTTGCAGGTTTCAGGGAAACGTGGGAACCGGTTAATAAAGAAAGACTAGGGAACAGAGTCGGCATTCTCATAATTATTATTGGTATTATAGCCATTTTCACATCTATTTTTACCATATGGTTTGGGACTACAGTTGGAAAAATCTCTGGGGTCTTGGCTATTATTGATGTGATTTTGATTATTATAGTAATCGGATTAGATCAAATAGGATATTGAAAGGAGTATACACGTGGGATAATGGAGAATAAAAATAGTCCTGTTATTTACGATATTAAATACAATAGGAATATTCGCTATAATTCCATATGAGATAACTTTAATTGGCGATCAATCTGTACCGAGAGATATACCAACTTCATTAATAGTTATTATAAATTCAACTTTTCAAGTTCTATATATGTTTGTATTGATATTGGTTGGTTTAAGACTTCAAAATCGTACAGGGTTAAACGCTCCACTATTAAATGGAATTGTTTATCCTAAGACACGAGTACATATCTCGAAAAAGTGGTTAATCAATAGTATTGTTGTAGCATTAATTGGAAGCGTTATTTTAATTCTTCTTGATTTATTCGTATTTAGTCCTTTAATAGGAGTATCAATGGATCAACTCCCCTCACCAAATGATAATAGCTCCGATTACACCTAAAATACACCAACCAAAAGAAAAAAATTTAGTTTTCTCACTACGCAACGCAGCGTACATCAATATTTCCCTCCTACATCATTCGAGTGCTTTAGTTAATAAGAACAGGACTTGTGTTTATGATTAATTTTCATTTATGCAAGTCCTTTTGTTATGCTCCCACAAGCTCATACCATCTTAGTAGCACCATATAGATAGTCTATGTTTGATTCCATATTCCCCTCAACAATCATAGGTTCGTTAAATGCTAATAAGAGCTTGCTATGCAGTTCTTGTAACGGTCAATCTTTTTATTATCTATACACATTCATATCGGACCAATATTTGTAAAAATATATTCCACTTTACCAAGCGCTGATTATTCAGTTATTCAACTAACGAGCAGGTTATTTGAATGATGATATGGTAATATGTTGTAAATAGAATAATAGTACAAGCTTGGAGAGTGAATGTAATGAGGGTATTATTGGAGTTCATAAGAATGGTTTTTTTAATCATAATTTTTTATTTAATTTTAGGCAATATCGTTGCTTATATCTATCGACAATTAGGAGTGATAGATTCAATTACTTATGGAATCATGATGGTAATCTCAATTTTAATTATATTTACTGTTTTATATCGAAATAGGATGCAATTTAGTGGATGGTATAAAGGAGATGTTAAAGACAAACTCTCAAAAACATTGACAAAATGGCTGATTTCAATAGCACTTTTATTATTGTTATTACCACCAATTCTAAGTTTCTTATTCCACTGACGAGTGCTTTACATGAAGAACATTGAGTTGCATGTGCAGCTCTATTTATTTACGGGGAAGAAAGTGAAAATATTGTTGAATGGAACACCCTTGAACAATTAGCTACGGATAATAATGAAAAGTAGTTACATATATTCCTTATTCTAAAAGGGGCAATTGTTCAATAGAGCAGTCGCTTTTTTACTACCGGAGCAGAATACTTGAACAAGCGTGTAACTTTAAAACTTGTGAAACGTATACAATACTAAGTAAAAGTACATAGATAAATCATGATATAGATGGGGGAATTAGAATGGATGTAATCATTGGAATAGCTATAATACTTATTGTGTTTTTCTCTTCAAGCATAATTGAAAAAAGGTTAAAATCTATTGAAAAACAAAATACTCGAGTAATAGAAATACTGGAAGAAATAAGAGATAAAAAATAAATTGATATTCCACTTATGGGTGTTTTACTTCTAGGTGGTATTCCACAGAGATCTCATCCTTTTCTTAACAATTGGGCTATTAAGTAGATAAGGTAGAGAATAGTTTGCTATAAAATGAAGAATATAGGTAGGAAATATGAATAGAGAACCCCATCCTTACTTAGATCGGGGTTATCCTTGTTTGAGGTTTTAAAATTAAATAACTTTATTGTCACTTTACATTTCTCAGTGAACATAATAATTGAAAAAGGAAGTAATGAAAAAGGGATACCCTTTGTCGTTACTTCCTTTTTGTTTGAATCACGAGTTATTGTGTATACAGAATTTTAAACATCGTTGCATTCATAGTATTCTTCAGCTTCTTTAGGGGCTGTAACATGTATAAAAGCTGCGTGTATTTAATTATTTTGTGAGTTAATAGGTAGTGTAACCTCCAGTTCAGGAATATATTGAATCTTTGATTCACCATTTTCATCCAATTGATGTATCCCCATTTGGTAATCTTCATAAAGCTGCACATAAGGCTTGAGGGTTATTGTTTTTGGAATGGATTCAAATGGATGTAATCGATAATCCATAATCTGATCGCTACCATTCGGGTCATTCCAACCATTCCCACTAATTAATTTAAGTTTATTGCCTTGATCATCAAAAATATCTACGCCTATGGCCATTGCTAGTGGTGATAGGGAGAATTTTGAGTTGTCAGTCAAAACTTTTTGTGTAGTAATATTTGTCGTGATTGGTGTGAGTTCGATTTTTTTTACAGTAAAGCGAATATTGTCGTAATCTCGACTTACATTAGGTTGTAAAGTTACATAGTCTTCTATTTTATTTTTCACAGGAATATCAATTTTTAAAGGGTCCTGTATACCCGTTATGGTAGTACTCATTGTTAAATCAAACTGTTCGGGGAAAGGACGTCCACCTTGATTTCTAAGATCCGCAAATTCAATGATTGCAGAATCATTATCTTTCCCAGGGTGCATCATAATTCCGATGGAATTTGAATTTTCCGGGGCAAATGAGTTAATAGGAACATCATTAATGAACAATTTGATATCACTGATACGCTCCTGTAAAGTTTCTTTCTCATTTTCATTTTCTATATGGGGACGTTCAATAGCAATTGAAACACGTGTACCGTCATACACTACTTCAGATATACCTAATGTAAAGCCTTCATGAGTAACACTTGTATGAAGTTTCGTTGAAAGTCCTTTTTCATCAGCAGTTTGAAGACCTAAATCCCCTGCAAGTTTAAAAATGGATGATAGTATTGGTACTTCCTTCATTGTTGCTGCCATCGTTGGTGAAATTAAGCCAGTGATAAATACCAGACTAAAAATCATTGCTGCAGAGACTGTCATCGTCATTATTCTTTGACGTATTTTCCTACGAGTTTTAAAACTTTTTAACTGCTGTGTGTTACGTTTACTTTCATATTTGTTCATAGTACGATTAACTAAATCAACTTCTATAGGTGTTTCTCGAATAAATCTTTCTATCTGAGCTAACTCCTTATCCTCCAGCTTTGAACGAGTGTCCATAAATATCCCCTCCTAATATATTTTCTTTCATCAATTTTTTACGTAGTCGTTCATACTTTTTTCGCACGGTAGTTGGTTTAAGTCCCATAATAGAAGCAATTTCATCGAAACTATATTCCTCTATGGAACGAAGGAGCAGTATCCTTTTTTCATCTCCATTTAACTTTTCTAATAATTCGTGAATGATATTGTCATATCTAGATTCTTGACTATGAGTCTGATTCATATGATCCTTTTTAAAACCTGTCCAAAATTTGTAGACTTTATTTTTATTTTTTATTAAATCAATACAGTGGTGATGAGCAATTTTGTAAAGCCACGCGGAGAAAGAAGCAGTAAAAGTAAAATTACTAATATTCTCTAATCCCTTTATAAAAATGTCCTGTGAAGCATCCTCAGCTTCTTCTTTGCTGCCAAGTAGGTAGTAGCAATAAATATAAATTGGTTTTTGAAAACAACGAATTATTTCTGTATAGGCATGAATATCACCTGTTTGAACCTGTTCTACGATATTTTTTATATCTAAATCGGAAATCATCTTGGATTTAGTATTCAGTACAGTCAAAATGTTTCCCTCCTTTCTAACCTATATAACTGAAATTAAAGGGAATTTGTGACACTATAAAAAAATTATTTTTGAGAAGAATTAAAAGTAGATATAGAACCATAGTAAGGGGATATTTATATTTGTAAAGGTCGTAGGAAGCTCCTATAAAGTCAAAAACACTTTTAGTTGAAAAAAGATATTTTACATTGTCAAATCAACTTGAAGCCATCCAATCATCTTTTTTAATTTTTATTGAAAGAACCATAATGTTCAATATATCTGAAATCTCCTTTTCACGTTACTCCCCATGTTAGTTGCCATTTAATCTTAATAGACATGTTTTAGCTTTTATTATGATTGATTCACATCAACTTCTTTATTTCTTTAGATAAAATTTTCACTCTCTCCATATTAACTCCAGATAGGTCAAATATAGTTGAACTATCAAGGAGGTAAGAAAATGAATTTTATCAAACGTGCATTTTTAAGTGTTAAAGCAAGGAAAGGGAAATCAATAATACTATTTACTGTATTTTTAGTAGTTTCCAATTTAGTATTAGCGGGTTTTGCCATACAAAATGTCTAGTGGTCAATCAAATAAAAAGGTAAACGAATTGCTTACAAAGTTTATCAAAGCTTTGGATCTAAAAGTGATTATAGGGGGAGTAGAAAGTGTTGAGCATTTTAATTCCTTATCAGAAGCCGAGTATGATTCAATACAAGGCTATTACGTATCTAAACCTCTAACTATGAATGAGTTAACGATATTTATGAATGAGAATAGATAGACTCTTTTATCTATTTATCAAATAATAATACGCACTACCCTTTGGAATTCAAGGGTGTTGCGTTTTTTTGTTCCATAAAACCCCATATAGTATAGATAAATTTACATGAATCGCAAGATAAACTATTAATTAGAAGGGAACTCCAGATAATCTCCAGGAAATCTCTAGAAAATCTCCAGAGTATCTCCACAGTAACTACAGATAATGCCTTTATTATTTAACTTGTAAGACAAAATACATCTTAAAAGGAGATTAAAAACTATGAAAAAGAAAAAGAGATTGGCTGCTACTACTTTAGGTGCTGTATTTGCACTTTCCACATTGGGCTCTGCATTTGCAGCAGAAGTCCCAACCCAAATTATTGGAAGTAATGAATTTGTGGTTGATCAAGTGAGTAAACCTGCTAACTATAGTGAGATTTCAAAAGAAAAAGTACAAGCAATTTTCAACCAAGCAGAAGCAGGTACAATAACGAAAGAGGAAGCCATTAAACAACTGGATGAAGCTCTAGGGGCAAAGGAAGAGAAAAAAACTGCAAGTAAGCCAGCTAACTATAGTGAGATTTCAAAAGAAAAAGTACAAGTAATTTTTAACCAAGCAGAAGCAGGTACAATAACGAAAGAGGAAGCCATTAAACAACTGGATGAAGCTCTTGGGGTAAATAAAGTGAGTGGTCCAGTAAGTAAACCGAGTTAATTAATTTTAAGGAAATCTAAAAGAAGAGATACAATCGATTTTTAACCAAGTAGAAGCAGTTAACCCTACAAAAAAGAAAGCAATAAGAAACTTGACAAAGCCTTTTATAAGTAAAAAATAGTATGAAGAATAAAAAAGCACCGATACACTGTCTTTTTGGACATGTATGGGTGCTTTCTTTAATTTATTGTTGATAGTGCTTTTAAAACACGAAAAGCATGAATAAAGAACCTTTTAAATAACAAAAAATTAATCGTACAATAAAAAAGGGTACAAAAAAACAAAGTGTAATATGAGATACGTTTTGTCAGCTAAACTATTTTTTTCAGGTTCTTGAGGTACCATTATTTGGCGATGGAAATGTTCATATGGGTTACCTGTAGCATCGACAGGTAAGGAGATTTTTGCTCCCACAAAATAATGGTGTGGATTTGCTTGTCTAACGGCATCAAGGAGATTGGACCATACCGTCATTGCCCGCGTAGGAGATTCCCCAGAATCATTTAGTAATTATTTAATTGACGTTTCTTCGTCTCTCAAATTAGAACTTTGGAAAAAGTATTGCATTATGGTTCTTGTTTTACCATAAAATAGGATATTAGGCTGGGGGTAATTTAGTTGAAGGTTTTCAAATTTTCCTCTTTTCTAATAAACTATTAGATTCTGTCATGAGAATGTTTAATGGGGGTTGTATATTATGAAGATCATTAAGAAAACAGCCAAGGTAGTGGGAATAATTCTAGCTACATTGGTGGTGATTATAGGGAGTGGATACATATTTCTTGCGATTAACCCCTTTGGGAATAAACCAGGTAAACCAGTTGTAGATATTGAACGAAAGGTTGAAATTTGGGGAGAAGACGTTGCAGGTAATCATTCTGGAAGTAAGCTAGACGATATGAATATTAAGGGTAATCCGAACAGACTACTAGCTACATTCAAATTCTCCACTAACATTGTAGGGGAAAAATATAAAGACAATGAAGCTGCTATTGATACTTTTACCTATATCCATGAAATTGAAGGTGGCTATGAGAAAACTACCTATGAAGATGAGCCGTATCTGATTCCTTATACGGTGTCAAATAGTGACAGTGCCGTCATTGTTATCCCAGGTGGAGGCTATGGTTTTAAGGAAATGGATGGTGGAACTGCAGAAGGGAAAGATGTAGCTGAATCATTAAATCAGGCAGGTATTAATGCATTTGTTCTACACTATCGTTCCAACCCTTATGAATGGCCAATTCCACAATTAGATGTTCAGCGTGCTGTCCGCTATCTACGTTATCATGCAAATGATTATGGTATACATCCAGATAAAATTGGATTGATCGGTTTTAGTGCTGGTGGTTTTCAAACTGGTAGCTTTATTAACCTCATTCAGGGAGGGAATCTGTTCCCTGATAGTTACCAGCTTGATACCATCGATGCGGTCGATGATCAAGTAGCATCAGCAGCTATGATTTACCCTGCATTGACTTATCGTTATAATGTCCCTATGCTTTTTGCTTCTTTTAATGATGAAGATGTAAGAAATCCAGAAAAGCGTGAAGAGCTTTTGGATCAGACAGATCTACCTAAGCATTTCAAAACGGCTAATATACCTCAGTTTATTGCTTATGGGACGAAGGATTTTGCTGTTGGGGTAAAAGGACCACAGGAATATATTCAAGCTGCGCGAGTTGCAGATGCGGATGTCACTGTGATTGTGGCAGAAGGACAGAATCATGGCTTTAAGCAGGAACACTATATGAGGGAATATCTTGAATGGGTAAAAAAAGTTTTTGACTCTTCTAATGTGTCTTTGAAAGACGGTTGAAAAAAGAGAATAAAAAATGAAACCATACTTAAAAAATATCAAGAATGGGAAAGCGTTTTTGTTTATCATAATAAGAAATAAAAATAGATTAATTTGGTGTGTTAAGAATAAAGCGAATTTGGAATTATTATCTTCCAAATTCGCTTCTTTTTGTTTAAGTAATGATAAAAGGCTCTTTAAATAGATTACTTCTTCTCTGTGGCAAAATAAAGTATGGAAAGTATAGGTGGGATTATTCCGATCCATAATGCAGTACTCCATCCTCCCATTGCGTAGGCCAATCCCCCGATTGCTGAGCCAATTGCACCACCAAAAAAGAAAATTGCCATGAATAGCCCATTCAGACGACTACGAACTTCGGGACTCAACGAGAAAAGTTCACGTTGGCTGAGCACAAGATTTGCGGATACTCCAGCATCCAACAATAAGGATGAAACAACGAGAACAGCTATTCCAATAGGTGAGCTAGTTTGAATAATAAGCGGCAATAAAAGAGAAATGACAACTGTAAGAAGTGCTATTCCTGTTGCAAGTCTAGTCAAGCCAAGGTCGGCAATTCGTCCTGCAATGGGCGCAGCTATTGCACCAGCGACGCCAACAAGCGCGAATAACGCAACGTCTTTCTGAGAAAAATGAAAGGCAGGGCTAGTTAACAGTTGTGGAACTGTTGTCCAAAACAAACTAAAAGATGCAAATACACCTGCATGATATGCTGCCCGACGGCGTAATATCGGGGTTGTTCGTAACAAATGCCACATAGAACCTAGTAGAGCTATATAGTGTGTGTCCGTTGAAGGCTTTCTTGTAGGTAACACCTTTGAAAGTACAATAGCCAAAATCATAATAATTATGGCTGACAAAATGAATATCGCATGCCAGCCAAGAAACTCAGCGACTAAACTCGACAAAGGACGTGAGAGCATGATTCCAAGTAACAAACCGCTCATGACATTGCCGACAACACGGCCACGTGAAGAATCAGATGAAAGATATGAAGCAAAAGGTACGAGTACTTGCGTAGCTACCGAACCTAAACCTATGACAAACAAAGCGACTAAGAACAGCAAAATTTGTTTGGTCATTGCTGTAATTGCAAGGGCGAGTGCCGTGATAAGTAAAGATGAGACAATCAGTTTACGATTTTCAAGAATATCTCCTAAAGGAACGATAAATAGCAAACCGACTACGTAACCGATTTGTGTTAACGTAACGATTAAGCCAGAACTGTTTGCAGACAACCCCATTGATGAGCTAATTACCCCAACTAAAGGCTGCGCGTAATATAAATTTGCTACAATGATACCGCATGCGGCAGCCAAAAGAATGGTTAACCACGAAGGAATGTTTTTTTCGATTATTTGTTTCTTTATAGCAGTCATTTTGTCCAACTCCTTGTATGTGAAATAGAATGCTTTACAGCTAATAATTAAAACGTCGTGTAGTTTCCCTCCATAATTAGTCTTCATTTTATATACTAAACGTTTAGTATATAAAATGATTAACCATATAATATACTGAACGTGTAGTTTTGTAAATGGGTAATTTCAACTTTCTGTTTTTTTATATAATTGATATACTGAACATACAGTTTATTAATTTCGGAAGAAAGGTGGTATTTATGATGAATGGAAAAAGAGGCAGACCGCGTAATTTAGAAGCACAAAAATCAATCCTCTCCGCATCTTATGAGTTATTGTTGGAACATGGATTTCAAGCTGTTACAGTTGATAAAATTGCAGAATATGCCCAAGTTAGCAAAGCAACTATTTATAAATGGTGGCCAAACAAAGCTGCAGTAGTGATGGATGGTTTCCTTTATGCTGCCTCTGAAAGATTGCCTGTGCCTGATACCGGTTCGGCGTACAATGATATTCTAATTCACGCCACAAATTTAACCTTGTTTTTGACGAGTCGGGAGGGGACCATAATTACGCAGTTATTAGGTGAAGGACAGTTTGATTCAGGGTTGGCAGATGCCTATCGTGCTCGATACTTCCATCCCCGCCGACTTGAAGCAAGAAGTCTTTTGGAAAAAGGAATTCAACGCGGTGAATTGAAAAAAAGTATCGACATTGATATATGTATTGATTTAATTTATGGTCCGATCTTCTATCGATTACTTGTGACTGGCGAAATTTTAGATGAACCCTATGTACAACAATTAATAGTAAACGCTTTCGAAGGAATTCGTTCTACCTAGGTGTAATCAAATCATCCTATTAAATAAATGACCAGGCCTCATGATAAAAGTGAGTACCTGGTTTTTTATTTGATAACAAAAATAAATGTAAAAGGTGCTTTTAATATCTCTCCTAGGCGATATAACTCAAATAAACCTATCCAGAGACAACTGCTTTTCTATTTTATAATCAATTTTTTCGATTGATTTTATCGAAATAATCATCTTTATCGATTTGTAATATCATAATAAGATATAAGTATTCGGGAACAATAGTAAAAAACTTCAAAGAAGAGGGGATAACCAAAATGTCAATAGCAGTTATTTATGGTGGAAATCGACCAAACGGAAATGTAGAAACTTTAACAAAATTAGTCACTCAAGACCTAATTGTTGAAGAAATTTATCTAAAGGATTATTCAATTCAACCAATAATTGATAAGCGCCATGCAGAAGGAGGTTTTTCTGAAGTCAACGATGATTATAACGCCATCATTGAGCGGATACTTCCGCATGATATTCTAATATTTTCTACCCCTATTTATTGGTATAGTATGACAGGAACGATGAAGAACTTTATTGATCGATGGTCACAAACTTTACGAGATCAAAATTACCCCAATTTCAAGGAGATGATGTCTTCTAAAAAAGCGTATGTAATTGCAGTTGGCGGAGATATGCCATATATAAAAGGTTTACCAATGATCCAGCAATTTCAACATATCTTTGACTTTATGGGGACAACTTTTGAAGGATATATTTTAGGAGAAGGCAACAAACCAGGGGACATAGTTCAAGATTTAAAAGCAATGTCTGCAGCTGAACATCTTAGAAAAGAATTACAATAGCATGAGCAGACAGTCAATGGCGAATCTATGTTGATAGTCGTAAATGTCCTTTGATTTTTTATTTAGGTAATTAGAAAGCAGGTCACCCCAAAAAAACTTCAACCTTATTAGTCTTAGGCTCTAATCATTTGTTGATAGCAGAATGCTATATAGTAGTTATTTGTTGGGTTAACATAAGAAACGGATTTGGACGATATGTAGTTCCCAAATCCGTTTCTTTTTATTAGATAAAAGGTTTTTTTATTCATACTCCGTTTGCTTGAATATCCAACATAGCGAAAACGACGATATCACTTAATAGTATCAATAGGTCATAATCGTTATTCAAATTTGCTTTGTACGCTGGAACTACTGAAAAATAATTTTCATTTGACCTCAATCTCTTTCTTTCAGCCACTTCCTAGTGTAAACTGGACTTTGCTATCGATAAAAGTGAATGTTTTAGAAAAGTATATCGAAAAAATTGATTAAGGAGGGCAAGGAAATGGATATGAAGCAACTTCAAACGTTTATAATAGCAGCTGAAACATTAAGCTTCACACAAACGGCACAGCGCTTAGATTACGCTCAATCAAGTATTACAGCCCAGATTAAAACATTAGAAAAAGAGTTAAACGTTATTCTTTTTGAAAGACTGGGGAAGCGTATTATTCTAACAGAAGAGGGCAAGTGTCTACAACAGTATGCCAAAAAAATGTTAGAACTAGATCGTGAAATGAAAAAAGCTATGTCTAACGAACAGGAGCAAGTAGTGTTAAAAGTAGGTGCCCAAGAAAGTCAATGTGTTTATCGACTCCCAAGCATTTTGCAGCAATTTCAACAGGCTCATCCCTATGTAAAAATTATATTTAAACCTGTGCATACGACTGAAATTGCCAAGGAGTTATTGCAAACAGGTGAGTTAGATGTTGCTTTTATCACAGATACGTATCAGGAAACAGCGATGCTACATCGAGAACGTCTACTCGAAGAACAGCTTGTTTTTGTGAGTACATCGAGAGATAGTAGGGAGCCACTATCAGCTTCCCAGCTTTCAACAGAAACCATGTTGTTAACGGAAACGGGGTGCTCCTATCGCAATCATTTAGAAGCACAGCTACAGCAGGAGAGTATTATGCCTCTTCAAATGATAGAGTTTGCCAGCATAGAAGCGATTAAACAATGTGTGATTGCCGGTTTAGGTATTACGTTTTTACCTAGAATGGTTGTAGAAAAGGAACTGGAAAATGGACAATTAGTAGAAATTAAGTCGGCTTTAAACTTAGACCCCATCTTTACAGACATTGCTTGGCATAAAGATAAACATATGGAGTCTTGCCTCCTAGATTTTATTGCCATTGCCAAGCAGAGGTATGAAACTTTTGGTACTCAAAAAAGAGCCTGAATGAATCAGACTCTCATGTGAACTATTGTTGTTTCAAGGTACCAGAAAAATTAGTGCCTTCGTTACGCTCTGCACGACAATCAATTTCTGTAACTTTCAGTGCATTATTTGTTAATCGCTCAAACTCGACGACACAGCGATTGCCGTTGGCAGACTTATTCATTAAAGCTTTATTACTACTTGTTACTGTGGCAGTGCCATTCACCTTACCTGAAGCTGACCCATCATTTGTTGTTAAAGCAATAGAAAAGCTGTTGCTTGTGGCGTTGGAAATGATAGCATCGCGGCGGTTAAAATCATTTACGCCTTTCCCCCACTTATAATAATACGTATAAACGCCTTCCCAAGCACTCTTGCCAGGAGTAGTTTGTTGCAAAGATTTATCGAGCTGACTTTGGCCATTTTTTGCACGTGTATTTAATGACAAATTGTTAGCATTGTCATGAATGGCTTGCGCATCTCCAGAAATTTCATAAAAATTTCGTTCATCCATGCGATACAGCATCGTCACAACTTGTGCACGTGTCATATTGTTCGTCACACCATAAAACTTTTGCAAATTACGATCTTCATACTGCGGATTTTGTCCTGAAGAAATATAATAATCAAGTAAAAACTGAATAGATTGATCTAATCCTTTTTTACCGCTTGCTAAATGAGCAACAGCCTGTGCCACGACACCGCGCTTCACTGTTGCAGCTCGAATCCGATTATCAAAATAGCCGTTTAACGGCACACCATAGCTAGCAAGCTGGTTATAAAATTCATCCGACCAGTTTGCAGAAGGGGTCTGTTTTTTTAATTCATCGATGGGGGATTCAAGCTCGTAAAAATTAGCTAAAAGCTTTGCTAATTGTTGTTCTGTAATCGTAGCATTCGGTTTAAATGTACCATCTGTAAAACCATTCACAATATCATATTCTTCTGCCCATTGGATGGCTTCATAGGCATAATGATTCTCGGACACATCTTTAAATCCTGCAGCTTTTACATGGCCTGCACTGCCTACGATAAGAATGGAAAATAATAATGTACATATTAATTTTTTCATTTGTCATCTTCATCCTTTCTTGCTCATTATGTTAATAGTTTGCAGGAAATGGATAAAAACTGCAAATTTTTCTAAATGTAATAGACTACTATATGCAAAAAAATAATCGCTATCCTTTGCTGGAAAGCGATTATTTAGCGTTATTTATTGGGCTAATGTGTTTCGTGTCATAAATGTTGAATCGTCACAAGCCTGCTTCTGGCAAAAAAGGGGAATAGTAAAACGACAGTTCATCCAAACGTTCCTTAACACGGGCACAAGCAGTAAAAGTACTCAACCAATTATTCGAACGACCAGCTCATGAAGGAATCACAGCGTCTACATTAAGGATGACACGTCTACACGTTGGGTAATTGGAGAAATTGAAGCGGCTGTAACAGAAAGAATGGTCAAAAAATAAAAAGAAACTACACATATACGGTTTGGGAGGATGCGCCGTTGCATTTGTAGTTTTTTATTGGGTCTATTTATAAAAATTTTCAAACAAAATTAAACCCACTCATTTGGATCAATTTTTATTATAAAGCTACAAATAGTTCGATGAGGAAGTATAGGCCATTCTTCTAATTTTTCAAGTAAGCTACAACTGCTCCTCAATCAAAATCATTGAAAGTAAATCATTTTCGTATTAAAATAACGAATATAGATTATCGATAATCTATAATGGATAACATTTTTACTAGCCACCCTATACACAGAACTATTAAAATAGAGAGATATAAATTTATTGGAGTGGTTTGATGGGGTTTAATGGAAATTCAATATCAAAAAAAACAATTGCAGAACAAATAGCAGAGCAATTATTATTTCGCATATTTTCAGGTCAATATGTACAAGGTCAGCGTTTGATAGAATCGGAAATCGCAAAAGAGTTACAAGTAAGTCACGCACCTGTCCGAGAGGCTCTCTATCTTTTACAAAAAGATGGTGTAGTTGAAAAAGTACAGCATAAAGGTGTAAGCGTTAAAATTATTTCGGATCAGGAATTGAAGGATTATTTGGAGACGCTGTATCACCTGTTGGATATTGCACTTACAAAGTGTGAACCAAAATGGACTGCCGATTTTCAAAATGAACTATTACTTCGTTTTGAAGCCATGAAACAAAGAAAGTCCGCTGAAAATATTTACGAATATGTTGTATCGTTTGCCCACTTGTTAGAATTGTTTTTTGATATTACAGGAAATATTGCAATGCTACGATTTTTTAAAGAAACTATATTTGTTACAAATGTCGCAGCACAAACAAAATGGAAAATGAATCTAATTGAATCCTATCATATGTCCATTCATACGTTTATCAAGTGTATAGAAGCGTCGGATTTTGAAAATGCACGAACGGCTATTAAAGATGTTATTTTATGGCATCATTTTAATTAAATAGTATGGGGGCAAGGTATATGAAAGCAGCAGTTTGGCATGGTGTAAAAGATATTAGAGTTGAAGACGTTGAATTACGATCTTTAAGAGAAGATGAAGTGAAAGTAAAAGTAGCATGGGCCGGTATTTGTGGAAGTGATTTACATGAATATCAAGAAGGACCAGTATTTATACCAGTTGATCAAAAAGCGGATTTAACGAAAGAAGTTGCACCACTGACAATGGGGCATGAATTTGCAGGTGTAATCGAAGAAGTTGGTTCTATGGTTACAAACTATAAAGTAGGAGACCGTGTGGTAATCAATCCTACATTAACATATAGAAAGAAACATGAAGATATAGACCGTTATGATGGATTTAATTTCATCGGATTACATGGAAATGGTGGGTTTGCAAAATATGCTAACGTTCCTGAATCAAATGTACATCGTTTAGCTGACAACCTAACATTACAAGATGGTGCTTTAGTAGAACCGATGGCTGTAGCTGTACAAGCTGTTAAAGATGCTGGAGTTACTTTAGGAGATTCAGTTGCAGTGTTCGGTGCGGGACCAATTGGATTATTAACAGTCATCGCTGCTAAAGCATCTGGTGCAAGCAAAGTCATCGTATTGGATTTATCTGATGATCGATTGGAAAAAGCGAAAGAATTAGGGGCAACTCATATTATTAACTCTGGGAAAGAAAATCCTGTTCAAGCAGTTCGAGCTATTGTACAAGATGGGGTGGATGTTTCCTTTGAAGTTGCTGGAGTTGCGCCTACTTTTAAACAAGCTATTGATGTAACAAAAGCTCGTGGTAATATGATGATTGTTTCTATTTTTGCGAGACCAATTGAGTGGAATCCAATTCATCTGACAAACACTGGAGTGAATATCCTATCTTCCATTGTTTATACACCAACAATGTTCCAAAGAACAATTGATGCAATGAGCACGGGTCAACTAAATCCACAAGGAATTATCACTAGTCAAATAAAATTAGACGAAATCGTGGACAAAGGATTTGAAGCGTTAACAAACGACAAAACTCAATCCAAAATTTTAGTCGAGTTAAGTGGCGAAAAATAATATAACGCCAAAGTGTAATTTTAAATCTAAGCTTGAAAAGGAGCATGCTTTATTGTAGCTATGCTCCTGATCTTCTTTGATTTGAAATACAACTAAAACCTCAGACAACTGAAACGAAAAGCGCTTGAAACCTTATGAATAATAGGTTTTGAGCGTTTTTTTGATTGTATAGATATTTTGTATGGGTAGCCCCTCTAGCAATGCCTACCTCAACGAAAGCATTTAGAGTTGTTACAATTAGAAGAAACAATGAAATATGTTGCGATTTCGGAATTCTTTATTACGAAAGAGGAACTCAAATGACTAATAAATATCAGATATGAGGCTTGAAGGAATGAAAGTCATTTTATTTTTTTACTGATATATGAAAGGTTAGCAGTACACTAATAAAGTAATAAGGTTTACTTCAGTAAAATAAGGTATAATATTATATTTGTTGAATAGATTCTCTTTAAAGACAAGACAAGAAAAGTAGGTGAACAAAGTGGGGAAATATCAATTGGATACCAAAGGTAAGGCAGCTGTGACAAAGTATCATGAAAAACACAAGCCCGCCAAATTTGATAAAAAGCAGCAACTTGAAAAAATACGTGAGGAGTATTTGAAAAAGAAGCAAAAACAAACAGATAAATAATATGAATGAAAACATAGGAAGACTAAAATCTCCCTATGTTTTTTTTATTCCATTGTTTAGAAAAGCATTGATAAGTAAGATATATCTTCAAAATTATCGAAAATAGACCAATGGCAACTGGCTATTCACGGTTACGCTTGTGATATATTCATTATAGGTAAATTTAGTAAAAAAGGAGAATGGTTAAATGAATAAAATAGTTTTCCCGATACTAATCGTTATTATATTGACTGGATGCAATGTATTTCCAACCGGTATTCATAAACAACCAGAAGGCAAAGTTATTTTTGATGATGAGCATTATACTATGATTCCAAGTAATTATGAATGGAAAGAAAGGGATTTTGAAGTAAGTCAAAAAGGTTCTCTTGATATTAGCGAATTAGCAGATGATTTCGAAACATTAGAAGTCGAAAAAGGAGATATATTAAAGTTTATAATTGATAAGGATCCAATCTCCATTACCGCAACTATAATGAATGAAGATGGTACATTTGAAAATGCTGAAATTAAAGATGAAAAAATAACCATGCCATCTAAAGAGGGTTATTATATTTATGAACTTAATGCTAGATGAGATAAAGGAAAAGAATCATTTATTTTTGATGTTAATGTAGAATGAAAATCCAAATCCCTTTTCTAGAGTGTTGGTTAACAAAAATACAAAAATTCAAAGGTGTGCTTGATAAACCAACAACCATCGAATACATTAAATACACTGCAACATTTGATGTAGAATTAGCTTTTTTTGAAGCGAGTGATTGGGTATTCAAAATCAACTTATCCAAGCTGTAACAGGAGTAGGGAAAATCCACGCCTATTACGACGAAAGGGTAATCAAAACCCTGTATAAAACAAATGAGGTAGTCGATTCAATTCGACTACCTCATTACAGACTGTAGACAAAAGCCATCGAGAAGTTCACTCTCGATGACTTTTGTCATTTTTCTTTCTCTTTCATTTTCAATATTTGGTAAATCACTGCCGAATC
>NZ_KQ465158.1 GCF_001308875.1 Lysinibacillus sp. ZYM-1
CCCAACAGTATTCGCTGACGTAGAGCCTTCTGCACGTATTATGAAAGAAGAAATCTTCGGACCAGTGGTAGCGATCGCAAAAGCAAAAGATTTCGATCATGCTATTGAAATTGCGAATGATACAGAATATGGTTTAACAGGTGCCGTAATTACGACAAACCGTATGAACTTAGAAAAAGCACGTGAAGAATTCCATGTTGGAAACCTTTACTTCAACCGTGGCTGTACAGGTGCCATCGTAGGCTACCAACCATTTGGTGGTTTCAACATGTCAGGTACAGACTCAAAAGCTGGTGGCCCAGACTACCTACAACTTCACATGCAAGCGAAAACAACTTCAGAAATGCTTTAATTTTAACATTGGCGTTAGGGCTATTCTAATAAGTAGAAATTGAAGCATTGTGACAGAATTTGCGAAACTTCTCCAGGTAACACTGCCCCTGGCTAAAACCGTAGACACTCATAACAAGGTAGTTTACTTGTGGGGAGTTAGCAAATTTATGGTTTGAATTGTTGCTAAATTCTTAATTATACTACTTACAGATACATAGTCCCTTTCTTCTATAGATTTTTTCATTATGATTTAGTAAGGAGAGAATAGGATATGACAAAAACTCAACAAGTTATTGAACAAACACAAAATTATGGTGCAGCAAACTATCATCCACTGCCAATCGTAATTTCAGAGGCTGAGGGTGCTTGGGTTCAAGATCCAGAAGGAAACAAATATTTAGATATGTTATCAGCGTATTCAGCTGTAAACCAAGGACACCGTCATCCAAAAATTATCGCTGCTTTAAAAGAACAAGCTGATAAAGTAACGTTAACTTCACGTGCATTCTACAGCGAAAATCTTGGTGAATGGTATGAGCTAGTAGGTAAATTAACAAATAAAGAAATGGTATTACCAATGAATACAGGTGCTGAAGCAGTAGAGACTGCTTTTAAAGCAGCTCGTCGTTGGGCATATGATGTAAAAGGCGTAGAAGATGGCAAGGCTGAGATTATTGCATGTAATGGTAACTTCCATGGTCGTACAATGCTTGCTGTATCTTTATCTTCTGACGAAGAATATCGTCGTGGCTTCGGTCCAATGCTACCAAACGTTAAATTAGTAGACTACGGTAATCTTGAAGCTTTAAAAGCGGCTATTACACCTAACACTGCAGCATTCTTAATCGAACCGATTCAAGGTGAAGCTGGTATTGTCATTCCAACAGAAGGCTTCTTAAAAGCAGCTCGTGAACTTTGCCGTGAAAATAACGTATTATTCATTGCTGACGAGATTCAAGCAGGTCTAGCACGTACTGGTAAAATGTTTGCTTGTGATTGGGAAGATGTAGAACCAGATATGTACATCTTAGGTAAAGCACTAGGTGGCGGCGTATTCCCTATTTCTTGTGTGGCTGCAAACCGTAGTATCTTAGGTGTATTCAACCCAGGTTCACATGGTTCAACTTTCGGTGGGAATCCTTTAGCTTGTGCAGTTTCAATTGCATCTATTAAAGTGTTATTAGATGAAAAATTAGCAGAGCGTTCACACGAACTTGGTGAATATTTCAAAGGTAAATTAAAAGAAATTAACAATCCTGTTATTAAAGATGTACGTGGTCGTGGTTTATTTATTGGTATGGAATTAACAGAGGCTGCTCGTCCATACTGTGAAAAACTAAAAGAATTAGGTCTATTATGTAAAGAAACACACGATACAGTTATTCGTTTTGCTCCACCACTTGTTATTTCACAAGAGGATTTAGATTGGTCAATCGAACAAATTGAAAAAGTATTTAAAATTTAACAAAATGTTCACATTTTAATTCGGAAGTATGTTACAATGATGCCGATATACTATCATTAAAAAAAACAAAGAGGCGATTTAATATGTCTGAAAACTTAAATCTTTTCACATCAACTCAAGATGTCATTCAAGATGCTCTAAATAAACTTGGCTATGATGAAGCAATGTATGAATTACTAAAAGAACCGCTTCGCATGCTACAAGTACGCATTCCGGTGAAAATGGATGATGGTACAACAAAAGTATTTACTGGTTACCGTGCACAACATAATGATGCTGTAGGACCAACTAAAGGTGGGGTTCGTTTCCACCCACAAGTGTCTGAGGAAGAAGTTAAAGCGCTTTCAATGTGGATGACATTGAAATGTGGTATTGTCGATCTACCATATGGTGGTGGTAAAGGCGGTGTCATCTGTGATCCTCGTCAAATGTCCATGGGCGAAATCGAACGTTTAAGCCGTGGTTACGTACGTGCAGTAAGTCAAATCGTAGGACCAACAAAAGATATCCCTGCGCCAGACGTATTTACAAATGCACAAATTATGGCATGGATGATGGATGAATATAGCCGTATGGATGAGTTCAACTCACCAGGCTTTATCACAGGTAAGCCACTAGTTCTAGGTGGTTCTCAAGGTCGTGACCGTGCGACTGCACAAGGTGTTACAATTGTAATCGAAGAAGCAGCAAAAAAACGCGGTATTGATATTAAAGGTGCACGTGTTGTTATTCAAGGATTTGGTAACGCTGGTAGCTTCCTTGCGAAATTTATGCATGATTTAGGTGCAAAAGTAATCGGTATTTCAGATGCTTATGGTGCACTTCATGATCCAGAAGGTTTAGATATCGAATACTTATTAGATCGTCGCGATAGCTTCGGGACAGTAACAACTTTATTTGAAAACACAATTTCAAACAAAGAATTATTAGAGCTTGATTGTGATATTTTAGTGCCAGCTGCGATTGAAAACCAAATTACTGCTGACAATGCACACAATGTTAAAGCAAATATCGTAGTAGAGGCGGCAAATGGTCCAACAACTGCTGAAGCAACTAAAATCTTAACAGAACGTGGCATTTTACTTGTACCAGACGTATTAGCTTCTGCTGGTGGTGTTACTGTTTCATACTTTGAATGGGTACAGAATAATCAAGGTTATTATTGGACAGAAGAAGAAGTTGAAGAGCGTCTATACAAAAAAATGGTTGAAGCATTTGATAATGTATATACAACAGCTACAACACGTAACATTAACATGCGCTTAGCTGCTTATATGGTAGGTGTTCGCCGCACTGCAGAAGCTTCACGCTTCCGTGGATGGGTTTAACTTCTTTCAGCTGAAAGAAGTTAAAGCCTCCGGCAGATGTCACGGAAATCGGAAAGGATTCATAAAGGATGTTAGCCTAAAATCATCGCATCCATGCGATAACGGCTAACTGACCTGCATCATGCAGGCCTAAGCACAAAGCCGATTCCGGACGCAATTATGCCGAGGCATAATTGATTCAATAGATAAATACAAAACGAGTCATTCCTATATCATTAGGATGACTCGTTTTTTTCTTGGGGCGATTTGTATTTATTCGATTGGATAAGATGCTCCAACCGCTTTTCTAACATCACTTTTCTTTCTTTCCGCTCCTTTTGTATAAGCATATATTTCAATAACCCTAATCCACCGAAAATAACAACAAACCAAACAATTACAATAGTTAACACAATCATAAGTAAAATTCCTTTATTCTATGTACTGTCTCTACTATACAATGACTACCTAAACAAAATCTAAACATATGGATAGATTTTGTGTGTAGGTGAATGGAACTGATATATAGATGGATAGAACTAATTGTTCAGATTTTGTTCAGGCAGACTATAGTAAATTGAAATATGACGATGTTAAAAATTTAAAAGGGAGAAAGTATTTAATGGAGAACAATAGAATTTAAATAGGTGGGAGGAAAAAGGATGCATATCATTACGAAACAGAAAAAATGGTGGAAGCGTTCACTTACTGTCATGCTTTCACTTACACTTGTGACAAGTAGTGTTTCGCTGACAGGATTGCCTAAAAAAGCGCTAGCAGCGGATCCTGTGAATCCTGGTGGTGTAAGTACACAACCAGTACTATGGTTGAAATCAAATGAAGGTGTAAAAGAAAGTGCTGGGAATTTAACACATTGGGCTGATCAATCTGTAGCACCAGTGAATTTTACACTTGATATTCCAACAGGACAAGAAGCGAGAACACCGAAGTATAACGAAAATGGTGTGAACTTTAACCCAAGTGTAAAATTTGATAACCCAAGTGGAGCAGCTCACTATAATCAATCTGCTAAATTAGTAGGAGATAAACAGATTACTTTCCAGTCTGGATATGCGGTTTATAAATGGCCTGAAGCTGGGACTGCAGGGGCACTTGTTGGTTCTACGGAAATAATCCAGTACGGTACTCAGATTTTAGGTGGGGGTGGAAGCGGTGGAAACTATTTCGCAGTAGGGACAGGTGCAAACTCTACATGGCGCTCTTTTGGACCTGCTAAAAGAAAAATATTCCAAATGGCAAACTATGAAATGAATGCTGATGGCACAAAGGCATCAGCAAGGATAAATGGACAGCTGACTACTGTAGGTCAACCAACAATTACAATTAAACCAATTACATTTACACCTGTTATTGGAGCTACTGGACCTGGAGCTTCTGGTAGTAACTTCTCAGGTCTCAATGCTGATGTGGCAGAGATTATTTTGTATGATGGGGAAACAAGTGCAGATGCTGCTAAAATTGAAACGTATCTAGCAATAAAATATGGGATTACGTTAAATGATGGTACTAGCAATTACGTGGCGACGAATAACGCTATTGTATGGGATGCAACTGAAAACACTAAGTATCAACAAAATATCGCTGGTATCGGTCGTGACAATGCAGAGGACCTTGAGCAAAAGCAAAGCCGAAGCATTAACGAAGGTACACAGGTTGCAATCGGTGTTGATGCACTTACAAATACAAATGTGGCTAATCAAGGTACTCTTACAGATGGGCAATATTTAATTTGGGCCGATAACGGCAAGGAACTAGCGTTCACAAAGCAAATCGGCACAACTAACAAAAAGCATGCTGAACGTATTTGGAAAGTACAAAATACAGGAAGTGTGGGTGAAGTGGAAATTGCCATTCCAAAGAGTGCACTTCCAGAAAACACAACATTAAAAGTAGGGAACAGCGATACAGATTTTGCACTAGCGACTGAACATATATTAAAAGAGATTACTTTAAACGGCACACCTCATTATGCTGCAAAAGCGACATTAGCCAATGGTCAATATTTCACATTTGCAGCGGATGCACCAGCACCACTAAGTGTGAAAGTGGAAGAAATCACAGCGAATCAAAATCAAATTATCGTGACATTTGATAAAGACATCAAATTAACAGCACCTGAAGCAACTGGGTTTACAGTGACAGTAGGTACTGAAACAATTACACTAACTGATGCCGATGTGAAAGTAAATCCAGCTGATCCAAAGCAATTACTGATTACATTACCAGGGATAGATACCACTGGTAAATCCGTAAAAGTAGAGTATGACGGACAAGGAAAATTAACAGGTACAGATGGTGTACCGGTAAATAGCTTTGAAAAAACTATGACGAACACTGCCATACCATCTCTACAAATCACGGAGCCAACAGGTAAAGTGAACACTAAAAAACCAGACATTAAAGGAACAGTAGATAAAGACGCAACGGTGAAAGTTGTGATTAAAGATAAAGACGGCAATGAAGTACCAAATGCGAGTGGGAATGCGACGGTTGACGGAAGTGGCAATTGGGCATTCACGCCAAGCATTGACCTAGTAGATGGCCACTACACAATAGAAGTCGAGGCAAAAAAAGGCGACAAGATAGCAAAACAAACTGTAAACATGACAGTAGATACAGCAGTTCCAAATCCAACAGTGGGAGTAACAGCACCAACAGAAACGGTGAGTACAGGTAAACCAACATTTACTGGAACAGCAACACCAGGTGCAACAGTAAAAATCGAAATTTCTGATAACATAACGTTAACAACAACAGCAGATGAACATGGAAACTGGAGCATCACACCGAACAAAGATATACCTAACGGCACATACAATGTCGAGTATACAGCAGAAATTAATGGTCATACATCTGGCATAGTATCAAAACTTTTAACAGTCGATGCGCCAGATAAATCACTTTTAGCAACTCGAGTGGAGATTGTCGAAGGCTTAACAAAAGAAGATTATACTCCTGAAAGTTGGAGTAACTTAGAGCCAGCATTGAGTGCAGCAAAAGCTGTATTGGACAATCCAAATGCAACACAAGCTGACATAGAAGCAGCTTACAATGCTTTAAAAGCAAAACATGATGCATTGGAGTTTGTAGATCATAAAACCGTTGATAAAACGAATCTGCAAAAAGAGATTACAATTGCCGCTGGGTTTAGCGAGTTGAATTATACGCAAGATAGTTGGTCTGCATTTGAAACGGCAAAAAAAGATGCTCAAGATGTATTCAATGATCCACAAGCAACCCAGGAAGAGGTGAATGCAGCTTGGGAAAAATTAGTTGCAGCGCGTCATGCATTAATAGATGCCCCGACTGCTCCTACAGTAGATAAAACAGCATTGCAAGCCAAGGTAAATGAATCAACGAACTTATCGGCAGGTAGCTATACACCAGAAAGTTGGTCAAACTACCAAAAAGCGTTAAATGATGCGATAGCTATATTGACAAAAGGAAGCGCTACGCAAACAGAAATAGACGATGCCTTACAAGCATTAACAGCAGCACAGAATGCACTTGTAAAGAAACCTACACAACCAACATCAGGTCTAGGCTCACTAACACCATCAACAGGTGCATTAAGTCCAAACTTCTCATCAGAAGTCACAAATTACACAATGAATGTGAATTACGCAACGTCTCAACTAACATTTACAGCACTACCAAGCAATTCAGGTGCTACAGTGACGATGACCGTGAATGGACAAGTTGTGACAACTGGTCTTGTTCCACTCCAAGTCGGTGCAAATACCGTGGTTATTACGGTTCAAGATGGTACAGGAGTCAAACAATATACAATTACGGTTTATCGTGCCGCTGACTCGTCATCAGGCTCAGGCGGTGGCGGAGATACATGGACGACAGCTCCAACACCACCAACAACGACTAAACCTGGTACAACTACAACGAAAATCCAAGTGGCATTAGAAATTGATGGCGAAAACCCACTGGAAAAAACAACAGTGGAAATTGAGCGCACAAAACATGCCAACAGTGAAATCACAGATTTTGTGGTATTAACAGAAGCGAACTCAAAGGAAGCTGTAGAAAAAGCGAAACGAATTGGCAATAACATTGTTCGTATCGTCATTCCGGATGTCAATGATGAAGTAGATAAAGTAACGATAGAAATACCGAAACAATCTCTACAATTACTACATGACAATGGTTTATCATTAGAATTTGCTACAGAGAATGGATTGATTGCAATTCCACTCAGCTCAATGGACGGTGTGAATGATAATTTCTACTTCCGTTTAGTACCTGTGAAAAAGGTAAGTGAGCGCAAGGCAATTGAAGAACGTGCTCGAGTGGAGAGAGTGGTTCGTGAGACACTACAAAGCAACAATGTACGTGTCGTGGCTCGTCCAATGACGATTGAAACAAATATGCCAAGTCGACCTGTTCAAGTAACACTGCCATTAAAAGGCGTAAAAGTACCGACAGATGCAGCGGAGCGTCAAGCATTTTTAGACCAACTAGCAGTGTTTATTGAACATTCGGATGGCGAGAAAAAAGTGGTATTCCCTGAAGTCGTGACAATGGCGAAGGGTGAACTTGGCTTACGCTTCACAGTGAACAAATTCAGTACATTTACGATTATTCAGGTAGAAAAGAAAGAAGAGCAAGTTATTCACCACCATGAAGCATACATTAAAGGCTTTCCTGATGGTACATTTGGTCCGGAGAAAAACGTAACACGTGCCCAAGTAGCAACGATGATTGCGCGTATCTTAGGCTATACAGATGGCACAGTAGATACTGCACCATTCAAGGATGTGGCAAAAGGTCATAGTGCAGCAGGGGCTATTGCCTTTGTCAAAGAGCAGGGCATTATGAACGGTGATGACCATGGAAACTTCCATGCGGGTCAAAATATCACACGAGCAGAAATGGCAGCAGTGGTAGCCAACTATAAGCAGCTTTCTGTAGAACAAGGTGTAGCTATCACGTTTAAGGATACAAAAGGCCACTGGGCTCAATGGATTATCGAGGCAAATCGTAATGCAGGCATTATTAACGGTCGCGGGAAAGGCAGTTTCGCACCAGATGAGCACTTAACGCGTGCCCAAGCCGTGGTGATGATGAACCGTATGTTTGAACGCGGTCCACTACATGGCGTGACAACACCAAGCTTCCCAGATGTGAAGGCATCTCACTGGGCATTTAACGAAATTGAAGAGGCAGCGAAACCTCATGCATATTTCATCGATGAAGAGGGGCAAGAGCAAATTAATTGAATAAGTATGGGCAATTACAGGCTAAGTATTTTTTAGCCTGTTTTTCAGTTATTTATTGGTTGAAAAGAGTTTTTGGTAATAATCTATTCAGGCATCCATTATAGACTAAATAGGAAAATCATGAAGCCAATATTTAGTGAAGGGGAGAACATAAAGATGAAAAATAGCACAGCACTTTACGACAAACTATTTAAAGCAGCTATGGCTACAACAATGGCTACAAGTGCAATTGCTGTTGTGGCATCAAACATGACAAAAAACGCAAATGAGGAAGTATTTACGGATGTCAAAACAACCTCTGATTACTATGAAATAATTGGGAAGTTATTTAATAATTTACCCATTCATGTTCAGAATTTGTTCAAATATTTTATGACAGTACAAATTACATAAGAAGATTAAAATAAATGATTAAGCAATCGAATCTATGTAAATAAATCAAACGATGGTAGGAACATGATAATGAAAAAAGATGTTGTAATAGTGGTTAGTATCGTCATGCTATTTGCCATAGTTTTTGTGGTAGGGAATAGGCATCATTATTTAGAAAATAATGACAGCGTTGTGAAACAGGGAATGGCGGTTGTTTCAAATGAGCAACTTGAAAATAATAACACCATTAAGCTCAATGGGGATTGGTCCTTTTATCCAAATGTTCTGATATCGCCTCAACAATCATTAGATGATTTCAAAGAGCTGCGTATATCTATGAAAGTTCCTGATAAATGGGAGGATTATTTTCAATTCAATGAAAAAGGTCCTCTTGTTGGTACATATCATCTCGTCGTAAAGGTGCCTACAGAAGGGCAGTATGGTTTGTTTTTTCGCTATATTCACTCATCTAGTCGTGTTTTCATTAATGGGATCAACGTTGGGGGAAAGGGAAATCCAAGTACATCTTTCTCAAGCTTTCAATCAGAAAATGATGATACATTTATTGTCGTCGGGCAAAGTAATGAGCAAGAGCTTGATATATTAATACAGGTAGCTAGCTACAATAAATATCCAACAGCGGGAATTATTTATCCTGTTGAATTTGGAACAAGGGAGAACATACAGAATTTCTATGATCACAAGAGGTTGATTGATGTATTAGTGATTTTTGGATATATCGTTTTTGGCATCATTTATCTGACTATCTATGGACAAAGTCGCAAAAGGAAAGAAGAATTGTTTTTCGGACTTTATATGTTACTGATAGGTTTTCAAGCGTCCTTTACTAATCACAAGATTTTCTTTCAAGTCTTTCCAATAGAAGAAACCTTTACTCAGTCGCGTTTACAGCTCGGTGTCATCCCTCTAATAGATATTTGTCAAATACTGTTTCTTTATACTATGTATCCACAAGTGGCGAATAAAAAAATTGTCAATACAATTGTTATTTCACTAGGTTGCGTTTTTTTTCTATATGGTATTAATAATCCATTTTATATCGATAAAAGTGAAATGACTGCACAAGCAATGATTATTCGACAAGTTACATATGTAGCTTTGATTATTTTGTTAACTGGCTACACTCAATTGATATTAATCCGTGTTATCTTGAAAAAACTAGAAGGTGCACGATATATATTAATCATTTTTGCAGGAGGTTGTTGTTATACGTTATTAGTAATCATTAATTTTTTAACAGAAGTACCTAATGAGTATAGTAAATTGGCATTTTTGGGTTGTACATTAGTTGGCTTCACTTTACTCCTAAACTATCGTATGAATCAGGCCTTTACGGATGCACAGACATTATCAAAGGAGCTATTAGTACACAATCAAATGAAGGATGAATTTTTACTGAAAACCTCCCATGAATTGCGAACACCGTTAAATGGGATTTTGAATTTATCAAAATCACTAATGGAAGGTGCCGAGGGGCCGTTGAAGCGTACCCAACAGGAGCAAGTGATTTTAATTCATAATGTTACGCAACGTTTAGGTTATTTAGTAGAGGATTTACTGTTTTCATCCAATTATATGTCTGGTGAAATACGTGTCTCACCTCATGCGGTGCCAATAACGGTGATCGATGAAGTGGTAGCAGAAATACGGAGTGTCATGTCTAATAATAGTCAAGTACACTTAATGACAGATGTAGATACGGCATTGCCAGCCATGTTGACAGATGAGTTACGCTTTAAGCAAGTACTTTATAATTTATTGCTTAATGCGATACAGCATACAGATATAGGAGAAATTATGGTAACTGCCCATGTTCGTAATCAACAAATGATTATTCAAGTTAGCGATACGGGCTCTGGTATATCTCCTCAAGAATTAGAACATATCTTTAAAGCATTTTATCAAGTAAAAAAACATGACAGAAAAGAAGGACTCGGATTAGGCTTGAGTATTGCCAAAAATATTGTAGAAAAATTAAATGGTGATATTCATGTAACGAGCTTGCTAGGAGAAGGAACGACATTTATATTTACGATGCCTCTAGCAACAGATGAACAAGTAAATAATGAACAATCAGGTGCAATTGTTTCACATACAACTGCCGAAGTGCTGCATCTTGATTTACCGTTGTTCTATAAAGGTAATGATAAAAAAATTCTTGTTGTAGATGATGATCATGTCAATATAAAGGTTTTAGCTGACGTATTAGCTTTAAAGGGCTACACAGTGATTGGCGTGGATAATGGTTTTGATGGTCTAAACTACCTCCAAAGAAATCATGTGGATTGTATGCTAATCGACTTAATGATGGATGGTATGTCAGGTTATGAATTATGTAAGCAAGTGCGCAAGCAATATGACATGTTAGAACTTCCAATCATTGTTTTGACTGCTATTATGAAGCATTCTGATTTAGTGCTAACCTTGCAGGTGGGAGCTAATGATTATTTACAAAAGCCTGTAGCAATGGATGAATTACTTTTACGAATAGAATCATTATTAGCTGTTCGACAATCATCATTAGATGCAATTGAAGTTGAGATGAATTATTTGTATTCACAAGTGACACCTCATTTTGTCTATAATACACTCAATACAATTATTGGATTGAGCTATTCCGATATGGATAATACAAGGGAAGCACTATACTGTCTAGCAACTTACTTCCGTGCAAAGCTCAATGTCCATTATCGTAACAGTATGGTGTTGATTGAAGAAGAATTGGAGCTCGTAAAAGCATATCTTTATATTGAAAAGATGCGTTTTGGTGATCGTTTAACTGTCAAATATGATATTGATGAATCTATACAACTTATGATTCCGGCATTATCGTTACAGCCTTTAGTGGAAAATGCCGTTTTTCATGGTATTTCCAAAAAGCCAGAGGGAGGTACAATTGAGGTAAGTGTCCAGAGAGAAGGACAATTTGTTCGGATTAAAATACATGATAATGGAGTAGGTATACCCGCTAAAAAGTTACAACAATTAATGAATGAAGAAAGTTCGCGCATTGGTTTTACAAATCCGTTTAAAAAATTTAAATTGATGAAAAATGTGAGCCTTCGTTTAAATAGCGAGGAAGGGAAGGGGACGACTATTCTTATCCTATTACCGAAGGGGGATGGAGCATGAATATTATTATCATAGATGATGAAAAAATGGCTATTGATGTTTTACGTTTCAAGTTAAATCGACTTACACAATTTCAGATTTCTATTAAAGGAACATTTACAAATGCAGCCGATGCACTGATTTTTCTAGAAAAAGAATCTATTGATGTTGTTTTTCTAGATATAGAAATGATTGATGTGCATGGCTTACAGGTAGCAAAACAATTAATAGGGAAATCGTCATCTACACAAATAATATTTGTTACAGCACATGCCCAATTTGCAGTGGATGCTTTTGACGTAGAGGCAACGGATTATTTGTTAAAACCTGTTCATGAGAAACGGCTTATAAAGGCGATGCTCAAAGCACAGCAGAAATTGCAATTACAAGAAGATGTAGCAAAAGTGAAAAAAGAACATCTCTTATTTGCACATACATTTGGAAGCTTTTATTTATTGGATGCCCAGCATGAGGTTATGAAGTGGCGTACTAGGAAAGTACGAGAACTATTTTTATATTTATGGTTTCATCAAAAAAAGCCGATGTTAAATGTTGTCATAATAGAGGAGCTCTGGCCAGATTTAGAATTTGAGAAGGCAGCCAGTAACTTACATACGTCTATTTATCAGTTAAGGAAGCATCTTAAGGAAAAAGGTATTCAAGATCCAATTCAATTGGTCAATAATCATTATCAATTAAATGTGGAAATTGCTAGTGATTATGATAAATTTATTTATTTGCTAGAGCAGAAAAGGCATGATGAAATTTCCATCCAGCAGCTTTTAAATTGCTATGAAGGTGATTTTTTAGCGGAGGAGGAGTACCCGTGGGCTATTCAAACCCAGCTGCGCTTGAAGCAAGGGATCTTACATGTACTCGAAATGTATATTACTACTACAATTTCTATTAATTCATTACTAAAATTAAACTGTTTACAAAAGATGCTAGAGCTAGATGAGTTTAACGAAAACTATATGTTTCTACTACTAGAATTTTTAATTGGGCAAAACAAAAAACAGGATTGTATAAAGTGCTATGAGAGGATACAAGAAAAATTATCGGAAATTGGTATTTCAGTACCAGAGAAAATTATTAGTATTTATAATGCTTACATGATTCATGTTTAGGGATCTTTATTCTTTGCTTTCTCCAATATAAATATGAGAAAATCCAAGTAGAAAGGGGCGAATTGAATGGATTCATTTACATTTTATAACCCAGTGAAGTTACATTTTGGTGAAAACGCACTGGAAAAGCTTTCGAATGAGTTAGCGCAGCATGGTCAAAAGGTGTTAGTTGTATATGGTGGAGGCAGCGTTAAGAAAAATGGTGTATACAATGCTGTCATCGAGAAGCTACAAGAAGCGGACAAAACAATATTTGAACTAAGTGGTGTTGAGCCAAATCCACGTGTGGAAACAGCAAGACTTGGTATTGATCTTTGTAAAAAGAAAGAAATTGATCTAGTCCTAGCTGTTGGAGGCGGTTCCGTTATTGACTGTTCTAAGCTAATAGTCGCTGGTGCAAAATATGATGGCGATGCTTGGGACATTGTAAAGCGTAAAGTATTTGTGCAGGACGCTTTACCGCTTGGAGCGGTATTAACACTAGCTGCAACAGGTTCTGAAATGAACTCAGGCTCTGTCATTACAAATGCGGAGACAGAAGAAAAACTAAGCTGGGGTAGCCCTGCTGTTTTCCCGAAATTTTCGATTTTAAATCCAGCGTATACAGTGTCAGTACCAAAAAATCATACAGTTTACGGTATCGTTGATATGATGTCGCATGTAATTGAGCAATATTTCCATAACACGACGAATACCCCGATTACAGATGAAATGTGTGAAGGAGTATTACGAACTATTATTGCAACAGCACCTAAACTAATAGAAGATTTAGAGAATATTCAGTTGCGTGAAACGATTTTATTAGCCGGAACAATTGGGTTAAATGGATTCTTATCAATTGGCTCTCGCGGTGATTGGGCGTCACATAATATTGAGCATGCTGTATCTGCAGTTTATGATATTCCGCACGCAGGTGGTTTAGCTATTCTTCAGCCACATTGGATGCGCTTATGTGTACCGGTGAATCCTGAACGTTTTGCAGGTATTGCAACTCGAGTATTTGGGGTGGATGCAACAGGTAAGACGGTAGAAGAGGTTGCTTATGAAGGTATCGATCAGTTATCTGCATTTTGGTCATCATTAGGGGCACCAAATCGTTTAGCTGATTATGATATCGATGATTCGAAATTCCAACAGATTGTAGTGCATGCCATGCATAATGGTCCTTTTGGAAACTTCCATCAGTTACAAGAGGAAGATGTCCGAACAATTTTACAAAATTCGCTTTAAAATAATGAATGAGTGTGAGGCTGCTGTGTAGATTGCCTCACACTTTTTTTATTGAAGGTTAAGAAAAATTAACGAATTATGTTGAATTTTGTCGTAGAAGTTTCTTAAGTCCTACAATATAATGAAATAGTCAGATATTTAAAGGTGTATTACTATTTGTTTTATTTAAAGAAGTGAAAAAAGTCATGATTTTCATAAAAAAATTTAACTTATATTGGATGTTTTAATTAAGAATTAGGCTTTCGTGATTCTAGAGAAAGATGGGATTTGTCGTAATAGCACCATTAGTGTAGGATTGTTCAGAAATTGTTCAGCCACCTTTATTAAAATAATGACAATATTAAACAAAGAGGAGAGGGATCGATGTTAAAACATTTGCTTAAAGACCGTGTTGTTACAATGAGTTGTAAAGAGATATCATTTCAGCAGCATGTTTACAAAATGCAAAATTGTATAGAAGTTTTGGGGATTGAAACGAATTCGCTACAAATTGAAAATGATAACATTGTCACTGGTTACATAGGTGATCAAAGTATATATTTTAAGAGTTTACGTTTTGGGCAAACGAACATTACTTTTTCGGATGGTGTAAATAAAGCAAGTGGACATTTATTTGTCCGTCCTTCTGGGGAAATTGTGGTAGAGGTTAAGCCGTATTTAGGAGATGCTGAAATTGTTACGGTTTATTATCGAACAATTTTAGCAGATACAGTTATCGCAATTGATTTAAAAGGTGCTTTAAAGCATTATTTGGTAGCCCATCAGTTCATGAATCATGAAGATACAATTTCAGAAGTACACTATCGATCAATGCACCCTAACGTTTTAAAGGATTCTTTTGCGGGTCATTTTGTTTTAGGTTGCCATGTGGATGGTAGTGACATTCTAAATGCAGATGAATATGCTTTAGCCAATCGCCAAGCTACTTTAATGTTTTCAAAAATAGCCATTCAACAAAAAGGTGTAAGAAAGGCCATTACTTGTAATAATTCACTTACATTTAAGATTACCAATCAAGTCTTTGTAAGTTACGAATCCATCCCAGACAATTTAGGGGAAACCAATTTTGATCGGGGTCACTTACTATCGGTTTAACAAATAGCCAACTGCCTTATACAGGCAATTGGCTATTTGGTTTCTAGATTTAATTGTCAGGCCTTTCGCCAACATGTACCCATTTGGTTTTTCCGTCATCTTCATCAAATAAAATAGCTACTTTCGATACGCCTTTTTGACTTAGAATGACTTCTGTTAAATGATCTCTAACGTCATCTAAAAAAGCTAGAGATAGATGAGGGTCTGCCTCAGCGACTAACTCAACATGTAAAAATTCCCCCTCTTTAATGACTTCAAGACGTACAATATCTTTAATATTCGCATCATCCATCACAAGATGGGCAATATGATTTAACATTTCTTCATCTGTCTCACCGATTACACCTCGCGCGTTATCAAGGAAAACTTTACCAACAACATAAAACATCATTACCCCGATAATCATCGAAACAAGACCTTCTATTCTAGTCCAACCTGTAAAATGAGCAATGACAATAGCGACGAAGGCCAAAATGTTTCCACTTGTAGCGACTAAATCTTCCATATAAACTAATTTAGTCGCAGGCTTTGCACGATTTAAATAAGTGAGAGCTTTTGGGATAGCTGCGATGCCTGCTTTTTCCTGCCCAGCTTCATGTAGTACCTCTACGGCTGCTTTTGCGAGGACTGTACCCTCTAAAACAACCCCTATGAATAATACGCCAAGAGCAATGAGTACCCCGCTCGATTCTCCAGTAGGGTGAATAAAATGATGCCATCCTTCTTTGATTGTTTCATAAGAAAGAATAGCTACAATAATAACTGCAAATAAGCATACTAAATTGACAATACGACCAAAGCCACTAGGGAATTGTTTTGTAGGTGCTTTTTTCGATAGAGCTGAGCCTATATACACGAACAATTGGTTTGCTGCATCTCCCAGTGAATGCATCATTTCTGCGAACATGGCCACATTACCTGTTAAGAAAAAGGCTATGCCCTTAATAATACCTAAAAAGGCATTTACACCAGCTGCCAATAGGGATGGTTTGTTGCCATCCTTTAGTAGTTTAAATAGTTCTGCCATAAAAAATCCTCCAACTAGTTTAAAATTTCCATTTCGATTTTTTCTATATAAGATAATGTCCGTAATGAACGATAAAACGACAGTAAATTATCAGAGACGATTAAGGACAAACGTAAATCCAACTCATGTAAAACATTATCATTTTTTAAAGGTATATCTTTAATACGAATATTTTCGATGATGATGTTGTTGTTCTTCAGGAATAATAGAAAGGATTCAGTGTGTTTGTCATCGTCAATTTGAACTTTTAATAAAATCTCCCGCATACGAATACGTTTTGGTCCAATTTTCATTAGGAAAGGAGATAGAATCTCAATTCCGAAAACAATAATAATCACAGCTAATGTCGCATCCATATAGAACCCGGCACCAACAGCTATTCCGATGCCAGCGGCTCCCCATATCATGGCTGCGGTTGTTAAACCAGAGATGCTATCATTGCCGCGTCTTAAAATAACACCTGCTCCAAGAAAACCAATCCCACTAACAATCTGGGCTGCCAAACGAAGAGGATCCATTGTAATATTGATATCTTCTCTAGAAGGGGTTGAGTATGCTGTTTCAATAGAGATAATCGTTAGCAAACAGCTGAAGGTTGCAATGACTAAACTTGTCTTTAATCCAACTGGTTTCTTCTTTAATTCCCTCTCGATTCCGATTACTAAACTTAATGTGGCTGCTATAACTAATTTTATGCCAACTTCATATGTAATCATATTTTCCAATAACGTTTCCATACACAACCCTCCATAGATATTTCGTATTGCTAAGAGATATGCAAACTGTCATTATTATATGTGCATTACTTTTTTGTATTGTACAACATGAAAGTAAGGAAATATAAGTATTTTTTTATGGAGGTAGGATTTAATGGAGGGACCTAAAGTTCATCCATACATCCCTATCGTAATTGGTGTCATTTCTGTTTCTATGTCAGCTATTTTTGTAAAACTAGCATCTGCTGAAGCCGGCATCATTGCATTTTATCGTATGCTCTTTTCTGTTTTAATTATGGCACCATTGTTTTTAGGGAAGTATACAAAGGAGTTAATGACATTAAGGGGACGTGATTGGCTTTTTTCTTCACTTGCAGGATTTTTTTTAGCTTTTCATTTTATTTTATGGTTTGAATCACTCAACTATACTTCAGTAGCAAGTTCAACAGTATTAGTAACGTTACAACCATTGTTTGCATTTGTAGGTACGTATTTTTTCTTTAAAGAAAAAATAACGATGAAAACGATCTTTGCAGGAGCGATTGCTATTGTTGGAAGTATATTAATTAGTTGGGGTGATTTTAAAGTCAGTGGTTCTGCATTTTATGGGGATGTACTAGCACTCATAGCATGTGCACTCGCTACAGCTTATTTTTTATTAGGACAGGATGTACGTAAGAGATTATCATTAATGACTTATACAATGGTTGTTTATGTTGTGAGTACCTTCACTTTATTTATTTATGTAATTGTTAAAGGAGAGTCATTTGGACCATATTCTTCGATGGATTGGTTATGGTTTTTCTTATTAGCGTTACTACCTAATTTATTTGGTCATACTTTGTTTAATTGGTCTATTAAGTATGTAAGCACGAATGTTATTTCTATTGCTATATTGTTTGAGCCTGTAGGTGCAGCTATTTTAGCATTGATTATTTTTAATGAGTATCTAATTGTAACGCAAATCATGGGTGGCCTTATTGTCTTAGCAGGTATTCTATTGTTTGTTATTGATATAAAAAAGATTTTTAACTTTTTTTGAAAAATGCTTGATTTTTAAAATGCTATATTATATATTATTACTTGTCCTTAACAAGAGGAAACAAACTTGAAAATGAAAAAATGAAAAGTTGTTGACATCTTGTTATAAATGAGTTATCATAATAAAGTCGCTGAAAACGACTGAGATAATAATGAACCTTGAAAACTGAACAAGCAAAACGTAATCAATATAGTTTTTAGTAACTAGCCTTGCTAGTAAACGAAACAAAATTTTGGACATCAAAAT
>NZ_KQ465159.1 GCF_001308875.1 Lysinibacillus sp. ZYM-1
GGAAAGAAGGCACATTCTGTTCAAATCGAACGGAATGTGCCTTGTTTTTGTCTAAAAAACCAAGAGTTATAAAAAACGTAAGTTTTTCAGTGTCCTCGTGCAATACCGAACTCATTTTACTCAGGCTTGCCTAATAAAATAACCGTGTCTAACTTTATGGTCGACACTCTGGGAGGAAAAACATATTGTTTTTCATCTTTAATATTTATCGAATACTCATTTTAAATTCTAAAAACAATTCATTATATTTCCCTAAATAATCTGGCCCTAAGTTTTTGTAGACTTCTAATGTATCGCGTTGTTCTTCTGAAGGGTAGTAACGTTCATCGGTAACAACCTCTTCATCCATTAAGTCCATGGCAGCGATATTTGGCGTAGAGTAGCCAACATAATCAGCATTTTGAGCACCAGATTTAGCACTTAGCATAAAATTAATAAAGGCATGTGCACCATCGATATTTTTCGATGTTTTTGGGATAACCATATTATCGAACCATAAATTGGAGCCTTCTTCAGGTACAGCAAAATCCAAATCTTCATTTTCAGACATCATGTCTGCTGCCTGACCAGACCAAGTGAGAGCTACAGTTGCTTCATTATTGATCATTAATGGAGTAATTTCATCTCCAATGATAGCTTTTACATTTGGTGCAAGTGTGATCAACTTGTCGGTTGCTTCCCGCAGTTCTTGATCATTCAATGAATTCAATGAGTGTCCAAGGCTGTTTAAGCCCATTCCAATAACCTCACGGGCGCCATCTACTAAAAAGACTTTTCTTTTTAATGAAGGGTCCCATAAATCGTCCCAAGAAGAGAAATCTAAATTCCCAACTAGTTTTGGATTATAGACAATTCCAACTGTTCCCCAGAAGTAAGGAACTGAATATTTATTGTCATCATCGAATGGTAAATCTAGAAAATAAGGATCGATATTTTTAAAATTTGGGATTTTCGTTTTGTCTAAAGGAATCAATAAATTATCTTCCTTCATTTTTTCAATCATATATTCAGAAGGGACAGCAATATCGTACGCTGTACCGCCTTGTTGTATTTTTGTCATCATGGCTTCATTGGAGTCAAATGTTTCATAGATGACATGAATGCCTGTTTCTTTTTCAAACTCTTTCAATAAATCAGGGTCAATATACTCTCCCCAGTTAAAAATAGTTAAAGTGTTTTTTCCACTTTTACCGCCACCTGCACTCAAGGCGTCAGCAGCATAGAATAAAAGGGCAGAAACAACAAGGATAGCGATGGTTGCTTGAATTAATGACTTCATTGTTGTCCCTCCGTTCTTTTACTTGTGCGACTTGTAATGAAGTAATAACCAACCACAACTAAAACTGTCACAAAGAATACTAAACCAGAAATAGCGTTAACTGTTAGAGATATTCCTGCACGAGCCATTGAGTAGATTTCAACGGATAATGTACTGAAGCCATTGCCAGTTACGAAAAATGTCACGGCAAAATCATCTAATGAATACGTAAGGGCCAGGAAGAATCCTGCAAAAATACCTGGCTGAATATAAGGTAAAATGACACGCATCATAACATCCTTTTTTGTTGCTCCTAAATCTAAGGCAGCATCGATAAGTGAATTATTCATTTCTAGCAGTTTAGGTAAAACCATTAACACTACAATCGGTACACTAAACGCCACGTGTGCTAATAATACCGAAGCAAAGCCCAATTTTATGCCAACCATTGTAAATAAGATTAAAAAGCTTGCACCAATGATGACATCGGGGCTGACGATTAAGACATTGTTTAAGGATAATAACGTATTGCGCATTTTTGAATCCCTTACTGTCACGATACCGATTGCTCCTAGTGTCCCAATAATAGTAGAAATCAGAGCAGAAAGTAATGCTACGATAACAGTATTAATTAAAATAACAAGTAGTCGTGAATCTTCAAAAACAGCCTGATAATGCTCGAAAGTAAAGGACTCAAAGTTATTCATGGAGCCACCACTATTGAACGAGTAAAAAATTAAATAGAAGATTGGTGCATACAGAACGATAAAAACAATCGTTAAATAGACTTTGGCTGATGCAGAAAGTTTGTTCATCGTACGCGACCTCCTTTATCTTTTTGCCCCGTAATAAGCATAATGATCACCATAAATAAAATTAAGAATACTGCAATAGTCGAACCCATTCCCCAGTTTTGTGTCACAAGGAATTGCTGCTCAATAGCTGTACCAAGCGTGATTACACGATTTCCTGCAATTAAGCGAGTAATCATGAAAAGTGAAAGAGCAGGGATAAAGACAACCTGAATACCTGATTTAACGCCATCCATTGTTAATGGTAAAACAACGCGACGGAAAGTTGTAAAGGCAGATGCCCCTAAATCACGAGACGCATAAATGAGTGTTGGGTTTAAGCGATCTAAAGAATTGAAAATCGGTAAAATCATAAATGGAATAAAAATATACACGGACACAAAGACAAAGCTAATATCTGTAAAGAGCATTTGCTTAGGATCGAAGCCAAATACTTCAATAAATGCATTTAGCGGACCGTATAAGCCAAAGATGCCGATAAAGGCATATGTTTTTAATAATAGATTAATCCATGAAGGAATAATAATAAGCAGAAGCCAAAGTTGTTTATGCTTTGTTTTCGTTAAAAAGTAAGCAGTCGGGTATGAAATTAATAAAGTAAAGAAGGTAATTAAAAATGCATACCAGAAAGAGCTTAATGTCATTTTTAAGTAAACAGAAGTAAAGAACGCTTTATAATTATCGAGCGTGAAATTGCCATGTAAATCAAGTAGGGAATAATAAACAACGAGTGCAATCGGCGCGATAACGAAAAAGGCAATCCATAAAACATATGGAAATAACGCTGATTTCGATGTCTTAGTTTGCATCTTCTTCGTCTCCGTACGATTCTAATCGTTTATCGAACTCTTCCTCTGTTTCATTTAAGCGCATTACATGAATCGCCTCTGAATCAAAGTCTAAGCCAATTTCTGTCCCTACTTCAGCTTTTTTCAATGAATGGACTAGCCACTCATTGCCATCTTTATCATACGTAGATAATTCATAATGTACGCCCCGGAATAATTGTGTATCTACTTTTACCACAAGTTTCCCTTTATCAATAGTCGTCATTTCTAAATCTTCTGGACGAATAACAATATCAATTTTCTCATTTGGTTTCATCCCTTGGTCAACACATTCGAAAACCTTACCAGCAAATTCAACCTTGAAATCCTCAATCATAACTCCAGGTACTATATTAGATTCACCAATAAAATCTGCCACGAAGCGATTAATCGGTTCATCGTAAATATCTACTGGTGTACCGGATTGCTGAATTTGTCCTTCACTTAAGACAAAAATTTCATCACTCATGGCAAGTGCTTCCTCCTGATCATGAGTAACGAAAACAAATGTTTTGCCAAGACGTTGCTGTAATTCACGCAATTCGTATTGCATTTCTGTACGTAACTTTAAGTCTAATGCTGAAAGTGGCTCATCCAGTAAAATAACTTCAGGGTCGTTGACAATGGCACGTGCAATCGCGACACGTTGACGTTGACCACCGGACATTTCAGAGATTTCACGGTTGCCATAGCCTGCTAAATTTACAAATTTTAGAGCTTCAGCGACACGCTCTTTTATTTCCTTTTCAGATAACTTCTTAATGCGGAGTCCAAAAGCGACATTTTCAAATACATTTAAATGTGGGAATAAAGCATAATCTTGAAAAACAGTATTCACTTGACGTTCATTGGCAGGAACAGAATTTATTTTTTTATCATGGAAAAACACATCCCCTGTTGTAGGTTCTGTGAATCCAGCAATAATTCGTAAAATAGTTGTTTTCCCACAACCAGACGGACCAAGGAGTGTATAAAATTTGCCCTTTTCGAGCTCTAAGTTGATATTCTTTAAGACGACTGTTCCGTCACTATAAGACTTTGAAACATTTTCAAAACGGATAATGGAATTCATTGTCATTGATGCGCCTCCTTAAGCTATAAATATGAATCCGTTGCAACGAGTAAAATTTTCGTTTCAGCAGCATGTGCATTAAAAATTTGATGATGATCTGTCGCGTCAAAATAAAGAGCATTGCCTTCACTTGCGATATATTGTTCATTCCCTAAAACGAGACGAATACGCCCTTTGACTACATAAATAAATGTTTCTGAGAGTGATGGCTCAAATTGTTTGAATTCGCCATTAGCTTCAAAAGTTAAGAAAATAGGCTCCATTTCTTTTTCGTTGGATGTAGGGATGAGCCATTGAATTTCGTATTTTTTTTCTTCATCCGAAAAGGTGGATTGATCTTCATCTGTATAAACAACCTTTTGTTCAGGTGATTCATCATCAAAAAATTCCTTAGGTGTTGACCCTAACACTTCTAGTATCGAAAAGAGTGTTTCAATAGAAGGTGAATTCAAATCACGTTCTAATTGGGAAATATAACCTTTGCTTAAATCTGTACGTTCTCCAAGTTCCTCTTGGGTAAGACCTTTTTTTAAACGAAGCCCCTTAATTTTTGCTCCTATTTGCATCTTTTCCCTCCTAGAAGAAGTTTAGCAATCATAAACTTTTGAAATATGAAGTTTACTTTAACGAAACTTTTAGTTTACTAAAACCATTACAATTATACATAATAATAAAAAATTTGCAATCGTTTTTTATGAAAAAAATAGCTATAAAATATTGAAAAATAAGTCATAAATGAAGTGGAGAAAAAAATTGTATAGGGGAGAATATTGTTGGCAAAGATAGCTAATAAATAAGTTATAGCAGTAATTTTAATTTCGTATTTGACGATTTTTTGTCTTGGCACTTCAATCGTGTAAGTGGGCGAAGCTTACTTGTTTGAAAAACTACGTTTACTCTGCTATCGTAGAAGACGAGTTCGCTTGTGCGAATGGAATATATAAACTACATATTTATTCGGAGGGATTTATTATGGCAGAACGCATGGTAGGTAAACAAGCACCTGACTTTACAATGGAAGCAGTACTTTCAGACAAATCATTTGGGAAAGTATCATTAGAAGATATTAAAGCACAAGATAAATGGACAGTACTTTTCTTCTATCCAATGGACTTCACATTCGTATGTCCAACAGAAATCACTGCAATGAGCGATCGTTATGACGAGTTCGAAGACTTAGATGCAGAAGTAATCGGTGTTTCTACTGATACAATCCATACTCACTTAGCATGGATTAATACTGACCGCACTCAAAATGGTCTTGGCGAATTAAAATATCCATTAGCGGCTGATACAAACCACCAAGTATCTAAAGAGTACGGTGTTTTAATTGAAGAAGAAGGTATCGCATTACGCGGTTTATTCATCATTAACCCAGAAGGCGAATTAAAATACCAAACAGTATTCGATAATAACATCGGTCGTGATGTTGATGAAACGTTACGTGTACTTCAAGCATTACAAACTGGCGGTCTTTGCCCAGCAAACTGGCGTCCAGGTCAAGCAACTCTATAATAAAATAGGGTTGAGTCATTAATTAACAAATAAAGAGTCCCCACGACATGTTTGTGGGGACTTTTAAGTGAATTGACGAATGAATGTTAATTTACTTTCCCTTAGATTGTAATAGATTTTTGGTAGATTTTTCGACCTAATCTAAAACCACTGAAGACAAACAATATATTAGAGGAGGATTTTTATGAAACTTCGTGAACAAATGCCTGAACTAATTGGCGCAACGACTTGGTTAAATGGAGAAGCAACAAAAGCAGAATTAGTAGGAAAAAAACCAACATTAATTCATTTCTGGTCAGTGAGCTGTCATTTATGTAAAGAAGCTATGCCTGATGTTAATAATTTCCGTGATCAATATAAAGATGAACTAAATGTTGTAGCAGTACATATGCCACGTTCTGAAGCAGATACTGATTTAGAAACAATTAAAGCAGTTGCTGCTGAGCATGACATTGTGCAACCAATCTTTGTGGATAGCGAAATGAAGTTAACAGATGCTTTTGAAAACCAATATGTACCTGCTTACTTTGTGTTTGATAAAGATGGTCAGCTGCGTCATATGCAAGCTGGTGGTAGCGGTATGAAGATGCTAGAAAAACGTGTAAATCGCGTGCTGGATGAAATGCGTAACGCTGAATAATAACAGTAAGGTATGACGGGGATTTAGGTCCTCGTCTTTTTTTATGTTTTGAGAGTTACCGAGCAATGACGAATAGGCTCTTGTTTTGACAATACATATCGCCGAGAATACGCTACAATGATGATATAGTAGTTTTCGGAGGGATTTTTTATGATGAAAAAAGAGTTTGCGGTCATAGGGCTTGGACGTTTTGGTGGAAGTATTGTACGTGAATTAATGAGTCAAGGTGCTCAAGTGATGGCAATCGACCATTCCTCAGAGCGTGTAGACGAATTTGCTTCTATTGCTACACAAGCTGTCATTGCAGATTCAACAGATGAATCGGTACTAAATTCATTAGGTATCCGTAATTTTGAGCATGTGATTGTAGCAATCGGGGAAGATATTCAGGCTAGTATCTTAACAACGATTATTTTAAAAGAAATTGGTGTGGAGCAAATTACAGTAAAGGCTCAAAATGATTACCATGAAAAAGTATTGCGTAAAATCGGTGCTGACTTTGTGGTCCATCCAGAAAGGGATATGGGTATTCGTATTGCTAATAATATGCTATCCAATACAGTACTAGATTATTTAGAGCTTTCAGATGAACACTCTATTATGGAATTAAAGGCAAATGATGCGATAGCTGGATATTCTATTATGGATTTAGATATTCGAGCAAAGTATGGTATTAACATTGTAGGTCTTAAACGTGGAGCGGATATAATCGTATCGCCACAGGCAAGTGATAAGATTTTATTGGGAGATATTATGCTTGTGATTGGTGCTGATGTTGATATCAATCGATTTGTTAAAAAGGCATTGAATGGGTAACAGACAATGACTAAACGAAGATGGAGACTTATTATATTTGCGGCTATTTTACTGATTGGTGCTTTTACGGTGCAATCACGTGAAAAAAATGAGAATGAAGCGATTTCTCTTATTATAGATCAAGCTACAAAAATTGATTCGGTTGAATTATTCAAAGGGGAACAATCTTTATTTCAGGCGACCAACGACGAAGCTAAAGAATTTATTGAGAAATACCCATTAAGCCATATAAAGAAACTTTCTAAAAAAGAAAGAACAATCTTTGAAGAAAAGCCTGCCTATCACATTGTTTATAAAATAAAGGACAAACAGCTTTATGAAGTGGACATTTTAAAAGTTGCGATTAGTTCTGAATTAGACGAAGAATTGCAACAAATGGTCTTTACTATCGGTGACAAGCAATATTTGATTTATTGGGCTAAAGAGAAAAGGGCACTAGAACAATCGACCAATACACAGCGTTTACTTGAGGAATATCAACATTAATAGTGAAGGTAGTGACACAGCAGTTAGAGCTGGTCACTACTTTTTTGTATACCTATAGGTAATATTTAGGAAAAATGTTTGATTTCAGTATGATAATTCGATTAAACTTTGACATAAAGAAGGGGGTAAAATGATTGAAGTTTATGTCAAGTAACTGTGTGATCGAACGTATACAACCCGAACACTACATAGATATTCAGGAGCTCTACTCAAATGAAAAGGTCAGAACGTATCTTGGGGGAGTTCCTCAAGAAAGCTATATAGAGACTTCCTTTAGAGGCATGCTAGAAGCACCATTTCCAAATATATATTTCTATATCTCATTAAAGACGACAGGGGAATTTATAGGTCTTGTATCAATCGATGAATATCATGATCAAGAGATGTATGAACTTTCCTATCAATTTCTTCCCCAGTATTGGGGGAGGGGGTTAGCGTTTGAAGTTCTTACGCAAGTGATTGAGGAGGGCTTAAATTACTTAAATATATCCTCAATCGTGGCAGAGACACAAACAGCTAATCGTGCATCTTGTCGCTTACTTGAAAAGTTAGGGATGAACAAAGTACAAGTGCTTGAAAGATTCGGTCAGGAACAAGCCGTATACGAATTAAGAAAAACAGGTGATGTAACAAGACAAATCATTGCCATATCCAGCGGAGGATTTTCTCAACAAACCCCATCGTTTATCGATGATTATATTTTGCGCCAAATTAATACAAATGAACGAATCAAAATTTGTTTTATCCCTACAGCAAGTAATGATGCACAGGGATATATCGATAAGTTTTATTCAGCATTTACACATTGTGAGGCAACTCATATTTTACAAGAGGATATGCGTGACATAAATATTCGAGAGAAATTATTGGCCCAGGACATTATTTATGTAGGTGGTGGGAATACCAAGTTTCTTCTTGAAAAATGGCATGCCTATCATTTCGACGAGCTGTTGAAGGAAGCTTATAAAAGCGGTGTTATTTTAGCTGGCAACAGTGCTGGTGCAATGTGTTGGTTTGACATATGTTTTAGTGAAAATAAAAACAATGATTATGAGGAATACAACGGACTAGGTATACTATCAGGAACAGTGTGTCCACATTATGATGATCAAGAGCGAAGCAAGCTATTTGATAATTGGGTGGAAAATTATTCAACAGTGCAGGCGTATACGCTTTATGATACAGAGACACTTCACTTTAACAATGAAAAATTAGTTGCTAAAATTCAAAGTTATTAGAAGGGAAGAGAAAATATGCGAATTCCTCAAAAATAGCGATTGCTGATGAGATTCGTATTATCGCTCCAAGTCGAAGTGCCAAAGTTTTAACAGTGTAGATGGTTGAACTAACAAATATTTGGAAGTGAGGTACTTTAAATGAGGATACGAGCAGCAACACGAAATGATAGTGTGCAAATTATAGCTGTTATGACAAATGCGGAGGCATCCAATCTTATGTTATTTGGACCCGGTGAGCGAAAAATTGAGCCCGAGCAATTTGCAAATTATATAGAAAAGCTTTATCATAGCACCCATTCAGCTTTATTCGTAGGTGAGATAGATGAGAAAGTGGTCGCTTACTTAGTTGCACAAGGTAATGAACCATCTAGACTTGCCCACCGTGTTTATCTTGTCATTGGCATACATAGTGACTATAGGGGGAGAAAAATCGGGACGGCCTTATTTAGCCACGTAGAAAATTGGGCCAAAGATAATAGTATCCATCGTCTCGAATTAACGGTTATGGAAAATAATGAAGCTGGGATTGCTTTATATAAGAAAATGGGCTTTGAGATTGAGGGAACGAAACGGGATTCCTTGTATGTGGATGGACAATATATCAATGAGTATTACATGTCAAAATTAGTATAAGGAAAGGAACATATAGATGATTAACATCGGTATTTATTCACCTTCCTCTCCAGCAACGTTTAACGCTTTGAAACGTTATGAGCGTGCAAAAGCATTTCTGGAAGAGAGAAATTTTCACATTGTAGCAGGTTCCCTTACTGGTAGATCCGATTATTATCGCTCAGGTTCACCAAAAGAACGTGCAGAAGAATTAAATGAATTACTCCGCAATCCTCATGTGGATATTATTATGTCTACGATAGGGGGCACTAATTCCAATAGTATGCTACCTTATATTGATTATGAGGCTTTTCGTCGTCATCCTAAAATCGTTGTAGGTTACTCTGATGCAACGGCCATTTTACTGGCGCTTTATGCAAAGACAAATATTTCAACTTTTTATGGTCCAGCATTAGTGCCTTCCTTTGGAGAGTTTGAGCCTTTAGTCAATGACACCTACAAGTTTTTTGAGGATTATTTCTTCCAACCTCAGGCAGTTCCTTATGAAATTCAAAAGCCTCCTTACTGGTCGGATGAGCCTGTCAATTGGCTAGAGAAAACAGTGGAGAAAAGGTTAACAAAGAATGAATGGTTAACAGTACGAGAGGGAGTTGTAGAAGGTAGGCTAATCGGAGGAAATGTTAATGCCATGTATGGTTTTATTGGTACTCCTTATTTCCCAGAAATTGCTGAAGGGGACATTTTATTAATGGAAGATTGCATGAAAGATGCAGCAACTGTTGAAAAGAATTTTGCGATGCTCAAATTGCATGGAGTCTTTCACAAAGTAAGTGGTATTATTTTGGGCAAACATGAATGTTACGATGACCTAGGAACTGGACGACAGCCATATGATATTTTACTAGAACAATTGGATGATATGATCATACCTATTTTGGCAGATGTGGATATATGTCATACACATCCTATGCACCCGATAGCGATCGGTAAACGCGTGAGGCTAGATGCAACAGCTAAAAAGATCTATTGTATCGAAAAATGGTTGTAAGTAGTAAGCCTTGCTAATTTTGCAAGGCTTTGTTTGTTATGGATTCCTATAATCATCATCGGTTATAGCGTATATTTTCACATTTTGATATTGCTCTTTGACGAACATACTTTTACGTAATAGCCCCTCAAACTGCATCCCTGATTTCTCCATAACTTTTTGAGAGCCAATGTTTTCTTCAAAGCATCTTGCTTGAATACGCACCAGATTCAATTCCTTAAAACCGAAGTCAATCAACTTTTTTGTTGCTTCCGTTGTAATTCCTTTATTCCAATAATCTTCCGAAAGAACATAACCGATTTCCGCAAATTTATGTGTATCATTAATCGTAACAAAGTCGATTGTCCCAATTAGCGTTCCACAATATTCAATTCCCCAAAGCAAATGATTGCCTTGTTGGTACCCACTTAATATCAACGTAACAAAAGCTTTAGTATCCTCTATACTTGTATGTGCTTGCCATGTTACATAACGTGCTACACTATCCCGAGAAGCATAAACGAACATGGCTTCTATATCCTGAGTTGTAACAGGTCTTAAAAGTAGCCTTTCCGTTTTCAAAATAGGTACATTATTTTTCATATATTTTCCTCCCTTCATATTTATAGTATATAAAAAAGTTGACCCGGGAATGAAATTGGGTCAACTTTTTATAAAATGTCGATTAATGAATACTAATCATCTGTGGATACCCTCTATGCTGTGCTAAATCTCATTTTACTGATAGCGTTTAGCGGTAGCAGAGGAGTTCTTTGTTTTTGTTTTTTGTTGTTCATCCTTTACTTTTTCATTCAGTTCTTCGACAGGTATTGGATCAACTGTTTTCATATCCTCATGTTTATCAAAAATACTCTCTTTCGCTGTGTCCAACACATCGGGGTTATTTGTATTACGCGTTTTAGCATGTTTTTTATTAGTCATTTATGATCACCTCTTACTTTAAACTTTCACCTTTTTACTAGAGTTTAAAAATGATAGTTTTTGGTGATAGTGAAGACTATTCGTTTGTGGTTTGCCTGCTAAATAGAAAAAACCTTGGATGAAATGAAAAGGGTAGTGAAACAGCAATGGCTGTCATCACTCCCCCCTTTTCTTAGGATACAATAGTGGCCTTTCCTTGAAGTGCACGTTCTTCCATAGTTACATCAAACTCTTTTTCAGATTTAGACACTACAACACAGGCTACACCATTACCAATTAAATTTGTTACAGCACGAGCCTCAGACATAAAACGATCAACACCGATTAAAAGTGCTATTCCTTCCACTGGAATCATTGGGAAGGCAGCTAAAGTGGCTGCTAATGTGATAAACCCTGAACCTGTTACTCCCGCTGCACCTTTAGAAGTAATCATTAAAATCCCAAGTAGTGTAATGATTTGAATCCAAGTTAGTTCCATTCCATATGCTTGTGCAATAAACAATGCAGCCATTGATAGGTAGATAGAAGTCCCATCAAGGTTGAAGGAGTAACCAGTAGGAACGACTAAACCTACAACCTGCTTTGAGCAACCATAATTCTCGAGCTTTCGCATCATAGATGGAAGAGCTGATTCAGAAGAGGATGTACCGATAACTAAGAAAATCTCATCTTTGATGTATGCGATAAATTTAAAGATATTAAATCCAAAGAACTTTGCAATGGCACCTAAAATAAAGACAACAAATAAAAACATTGTAATATACACAGCAGCCATTAATAGACCTAGATTACCTAAAGATTTTAAACCAAAATTACCAATTGTATAGGCCATTGCACCAAAAGCTCCGATTGGTGATATTTTCATGACCATACTTACAATTTTGAAGAATATCTCTGCTACTTGCTCAAAAAATGTGATTACTGGTTTTGCAGGTGCTCCAATCGAGGCAGCTGCTAAGCCAAATAAAATAGCTGAGAATAGTACTGGTAATAGTTGACCAGTTGCCAATGCACCAACTACATTTTCTGGAATAATACTAGAAATGAATGCACCCAAGCCCTGCTCAGATTCAGCCGCAGCGGTTGTATATTTAGAAATATCAGCATCAGATGCACCTGATGTATCTAAACCTGTACCAGGGCTTACGATTAAAGCAACAGCAATTCCGATTGCTAGGGCAATTGTGGAAACTATTTCGAAGTAAAGTAATGCCTTACCTCCAATTTTCCCGACCTTTTTCATATCTCCCATACTACCAATTCCGATAACCACTGTTAGGAAGATAATTGGGGCAATTAACATTTTAATTAATTTAATGAATAGGTCTGCTAAGATTTTTAAGCTGGCACCGAACTCTGGGAAAATGGCCCCCACAATAATCCCAAGGATGATAGCCACTATAACCTGAACAGTCAAATTTTTCAGTAATTTCATTTTCTGCTACCTCTTTTCTAAATTTACTCTTTGGTATCGTTTTCACTAGACATATCATAGCGAATACTTCTAAGAAAAAGAGATTTAGAAAATAAGAAACATAACGTTCATTAAGTACATTTCCTTACATTCACATATAAATATAGTAATATCAATATTTTTCTCTGTTATGGTACGTTAAAGTTAATTAATTATTGTTATAATACAAAAACATAGAGTAATAAAAAAATTGATTTTAAATTATCTGTTTGTAATATTGTTCATTAAATTCAATATTTTCTGCTACTTATGTAGACTAAAGGTGTTGTCAAAAGAATTTTTTGCAGATAATCTTAAAAACATATCATAAATATGTGTGCTACTGATTATGAGAATGCGAATTGGAAAGGAAGGGATTTTTAATGATGAAAATGCCTGTAAACGGCAAAATACTGTTAGTGACATTTTTAATCATTGCACTCTCCTTTTTACTAGGTGGTATTTTTGTACTCGGTAACGTATTATCTGAACAAGAAAAAGATTTTGGTCAGCGTGCAATGCTTGTTGCACGAACTGTATCAAATGTACCAGAGCTTAGTGTACATTTGAAAAATGGCAATATAAAAGAAGCCTCAAAAAATATCAATAAAATTGTAGATGGTATTAGGGTAATTAATAAGGCCGAGTATATTGTTGTGATGAATATGGAACGTATTAAACTATCACATCCATAGTAATGCTACAAAGTTATGAGCGAGAAATTATGATAACGATTGTCATATCGCTGATTTTCAGTATTTTGGGCGCATATACACTTGGACGACATATAAAAAAACAAATGTTTGGGCTGGAACCTCATGAAATTGCAAAGATGTATGTGGAAAGAACAGAAACCTTTAATGCGATGCATGAGGGAATAATAGCGGTTGATAAGGAAATGAATATAACCATTTTTAATGAAAAAGCCGCTGCCATTTTAGGCGTCACTAGAAAAATAGAGGACTGTATTGGTCAAAAGATTTATGATGTATTGCCAGATACCCGTCTGCCTGAAATTGTTGAAACGGCAACACCTGTTTATGATCAAGAACTTTACATTAATCATCATAGTATTTTAAGTAATCGTGTACCAATTATTGTAAATGGTGATCTAGTTGGTGCAGTTGCCATGTTTAAGGATTTAACAGCTGTGAAAAAGCTTGCAGAGGAAGTAACGGGTGTGAAAGCCTTTGTTCAAGCATTACGTGTACAAACCCATGAGCATAAAAACAAGATTCATACAATTGCAGGTCTTCTGCAATTGGGACATACAAAGCAAGCACTTGAGTATGTTACAGTGACTACTGAAAATGAAGCATCATTAACGAAGTTTTTAAACGAACGCTTTCATAATGAAAATATTTCGGGTTTATTATTAAGTAAGGTAAGCTATGGCAAAGAATTAGGGATTGAGGTTGAGGTTGATCGAAAAAGTCATTTTAAACGCTTTCCGCCTCTATTAGATCATCATGATTTTGTTGTTTTACTTGGGAATTTAATCGAAAATGCTTTTGAGGCTTTAAATGTCCTTTCAAAAGAAGATAAATATGTAGCTATCTCTGTAGATGAGCATGATGGCGTATTAGCGATAGCAGTTTCTGATAATGGAATTGGAATGTCCAAAGAGGTGCAAGATCGGATGTTTGAAAATGGATTTTCGACAAAGGCTAGTGAAAATAGGGGCATTGGCTTGCATTTAATACATGAAATAGTCAGAAAAGGAAATGGAGATATTGAAGTAGTAAGTGAATTTATGAAAGGAACAAGTTTCTTAATCTTATTTGAGTTAGGAGAAGAATAGATGGATGTAATAAATGTCTTACTAATTGAAGATGATCCAATGGTACGTGAAGTGAACAGGCAGTTTATTGAGCAAATCAGGGGCTTTTCATTAATCGGCTATGCTAGCAATGGTATTGAGGGAATTCAAAAGATTAGGCAATTAACACCGGAGATTGTCTTTATGGATATTTTTATGCCAGAGCAAGATGGCATTATTACGTTAGGTAAAATCCGAGAGGAGCATCTTCCTGTTGATGTTATTGCTGTAACTGCTGCGAACGATATGCCCACTGTGCAGCGTATTTTACACTTAGGTGTCTATGATTATATTATGAAGCCTTTTACGTTTGAGCGGATTGAGCAGACTCTCAAAAATTATCAAAACTACAGAAAGAAAATAAAGGGTATGCAGGATTTAACCCAACATGATGTCGATCATTTAATGCAACAGCGTATTCCCGAGCAAGTTGCAATTTCAACAGGAATGGATGCAATTATTATAGAAGAACTACCAAAAGGGTTTAATCGAGCTACCTTAGATAAGGTGCTTGCGTATATTCAAAAAAGTGGTGGGGCAGTATCTGCGGAGGAGGTATCTACTTATATAGGTACAGCTCGTGTTACAGCTAGACGCTATCTAGACTTTTTAGAAAAGCAAAATCTATTAAAAGTAGATATACAATATGGAAGTGTTGGCCGTCCAATTCATCGTTATTATATTTAATGAAAATAGGTTTTAGTTAAATCAGATTTTCAAACCATATTTTGAAGAAGATGTATTAAGCTTTGATAAAAACAACAAGGACTAGCTGTTTGTATAAAATATTAAATCAATTAGTAAAGCTTTTGTCCGTATTACATATGATCATTTTTACTTCTCTATAGTATAGAGGAATGAAAATGATCATTTTCTTTTGGTTATGGAATAGAAAACTTCTAAGGTAAGGGTGAGTGCTGAAGTGTTCCATAGTTTGTCTATTAGTGTGAATAGTAGTTCCTTGCTTTGACAACACATATAGCAGAGAATACGTTACAATATGGAAATAGTCATTTACCTTGAAAAGTAGAACTGATTTCTAGTATAGATAATTTAAAGATTTAAGAAAGCTTATGGGGAGTAGGTTAGGCATATGTTTAACGTTCGAAAAGAGGCACTATTGAAATTTTTGAAGATTCTATTTCCAATAGTACTTATGGCGATAGCTATTTATGAAATTCAACAATCAGTGAGTGGAATAGATGTTCATTTACTTCGAAAAGAAGTGGGTGAACTACAGCTATGGGAGCTTTTATTGATTTTTCTCATCACCTTTTTTGCGATTACACCGATGATATTTTATGATGTTATTTTAGTAAAAATATTAGGAATCAATATCAATAAACGTAATTTACTCAATCATTCATTTATCGTAAATACTTTTGCCAATCTTATTGGCTTTGGTGGTCTAGTCGGTATATTCTTGAGGGATTACTTCTATTCCAAATATAAAGAGGATAAGGAAGGCGTGATAAAAAGTATTGCTACGGTAACACTGTTTTATTTAACAGGGATTTCGCTCTTAACCTGGATTATGTATATATTCTTTTGGGATTTCCCATTGCTGAAGGAAGAACGTTGGTTATCCATTGCAGTTATTCTTGTTAGCCTATATGTACCAGTTTTTTTAGCTATGCATATTATTCGCTATAAAAAGGAAAGTTCTATAAAGCCAAAAATATCACTTCAATTAATGATAACTTCGGTAGCTGAGTGGCTTGCTGTATTTTTAGTCATTTGGATATTAACGCTCATTTTGAAGATTCCAATAGAATTATCCGCGTTAATTCCCATATTTTTAATTGCTTCTAGTGCAGGAATAGTTAGTATGATACCTGGTGGAGTTGGCTCATTTGATCTCGTTTTTTTATGGGGTACACAAAGTATTGGAATTGCTGATGAAAAAGTGTTGTTCCTATTAATTTTGTACCGTGTTGGCTACTTTGTGCTACCTTTTTTGGTCTCCTCTCTCTTATTTATTAAAGAATATTGGATACGTTGGAATCAATCTTGGGATGACTTACCCAATATAATTTTTCAGAAGCTTAGTCACATGCTATTAACAATATTGGTGTTTATATCAGGCATTATTTTATTACTATCTGCAGCAATGCCAGGGGTTTTAAGTCGCCTTAAAATAGCTCAGGAATTTTTATCCTCTCCAATTATGAATGTTTCACATCAAATGACGGTAGCAGCTGGCTTTATCCTCTTAGGGTTATGTAGGGGGATAAAATATAAAGTAAAAAGGGCGTACCAGCTTGCGATCGTTGTACTGAGCAGTTCAGCGCTATTTTCTATTTTTAAGGGCCTTGATTATGAGGAAGCCATTTTTTTAGTGATTGTTGCAGCGTTATTAATAGTGTCTAAAAAGCAATTTTATCGAGAAAGCTATGTTTTGACATGGGGAATCGCCATACTTGATCTTGCTATAGTGACAGTTATTACAGCGATGTATGTGTTGATTGGTTATGTAAATTTACCTTCTGCCAAGATTCATTTTCCTAGTACCCTACAGGACTATATTATCACCGATTATCAAGATCTATTTTATAGTGCTATAATCGGCATTCTTATTGCCATTGTTATTTTTTATATTGGTTATTTTATTCGTACACCTAAGAAAATGATAAAACTTTTGTCTGTTGAGCAAGAGGGGGCTATCAAAAATCATTTGATGACCTATAAAGGAACTGAGTATTCTCATTTAATTTTTTTGCATGATAAATTTGTACATTGGAATAAAAAAGGTACAGTTTTATTCTCTTATCAAATTTATGCGGATAAGATTATCGTTCTTGGAGACCCGGTAGGAGATGAATCTGATTTGTTATCTGCTATCCAAGAGTTTTTGGAATTGGCCGATAGGCACGGTTATACACCCGTCTTTTATGAAATTAACAATAAAATTTTTTCTGCTTTGCACGAGTATGGGTATAGCTTTTTTAAGCTCGGCGAGGAGGCATTCGTAGATTTAGAGAAATTTACATTTACAGGTAAAGAAATGAAGAGTAGTCGAGCGATAAAAAATAAATTTGAACGAGAAAATTATAATGTGGAAATACTAAGTCCGCCTTATTCTCAGGAAGTCATGAAGGAATTGAAAGAGATATCCGCAAAATGGTTGCAGGGGAGGGCAGAGAAAGGTTTTTCACTTGGTTTTTTTGATGAACACTATTTAAGCACCTCAAACATTGCCGTTTTACGCGGAGCAAAAGGAACGTTTGGCTTTGCTAGTATCATGCCGATGTATGATAATGGTGAAAAAGTTTCAGTAGATCTTATGCGTTTTAAACCAGGCTCACCATCTGGAACAATGGATTTTATTTTTCTTTCACTGTTTGAATGGGCAAAATCAGAGGGCTATCGTGTCTTTAATATGGGAATGTCGCCTTTATCCAATGTCGGACAGTCTAGATATTCCTTTTTAAGTGAAAAAATAGCTGCACAAATATTTTTACATGGACAGTACTTCTATCATTTTAAAGGATTAAAAAACTTTAAATTAAAATATGCGGATTTTTGGATACCAAAGTATGTAGCGTATCGAAAGAAATCTTCATTACCATTTACCATGGCACAAATTACGTTGTTAATTGGGCAAAGGAGGAAAAAGTAAGTCATTTAAATTTTAATGCAAATAATTATAATTCAAGTATTTGTGAAGCAAAATGCTAGAGCATAAAAATTATTCTCAAGATATGGATAAAGATGAAAAAGCCCTACATATAGTAGGGCTTTCAGACTGTAGACAAACTCAAAAAATTTGAGAGTTTGCCTATAGTCTTTTTTCTTTTACAATGAAATAAAGTAAAGCCGTTGATTTCCACTACGGGC
>NZ_KQ465160.1 GCF_001308875.1 Lysinibacillus sp. ZYM-1
GCTTGAAATTAATCTTATGAATAAGTGATAGATAAATACAAAGTGATATTCTACCCGAAAGGGTTGGAAAGTCATTTACACAAAAATATTGACGCTCCCTTTAATTGCGAAGAAGTTAATTATAATTCTAAAAGTAGAAGTATTTCTAAATAATTTTTTTGTTATGATTTCTACTATATAAATAAACCTGTCCGGGTGAAGAATTTTTTTATTATTTTCTTATGGGGTACAATTTTTAGAAAAAATTCATGTACCCCAATTTGTACCCCACATCGTACCCCAGTTAAATACATTTAAATACACTTAGTTAGATAGGTATAGAAACCCTCATAAAAACAAAACCTTGATATTATGCACATCAAAAAATTAAAAACATCAGGATAGAAACCAAGGTCATAAGTTATGCTTATCAAAAAGTATAATATTAATGTAATTTACTTATGAATATAAATGCGTTATCATGGGTATTGGAGAAAAGATGCTACACTTTTTAAAGCCTTTTCAAAAAGATATATTTAGGGGGATCCGCAAATGGCACAAGGTAATTTACACAACAGCCGCGCATCATTCGAAGTAAATGGTAAAACTTACAATTACTATGACTTAGCTGCGATTGAAAAAGCTGGCGTTGCAAAAGTTTCAAACCTTCCTTACTCAATTAAAGTATTATTAGAATCTGTTTTACGTCAATATGATGCATATGTAATTAAAGAAGAACACGTAAACGAATTAGCGAAATGGGGAAATGGTGCAGATCCAGAAGCAGAAGTACCATTCAAACCTTCTCGCGTTGTATTACAAGACTTTACTGGTGTACCAGTAGTTGTTGACCTTGCATCTCTTCGTTCTGCAATGAAAGAAATGGGCGGCGACCCAAGCAAAATCAACCCTGCTATTCCAGTTGACCTTGTAATTGACCACTCAGTACAAGTTGACAAATACGGTAATGCATCTGCACTACAAGCAAACATGGACCTAGAATTCGAACGTAACGCTGAGCGTTATAACTTCTTAAAATGGGCTCAAACTGCTTACAATAACTTCCGTGCTGTACCACCAGCAACAGGTATCGTTCACCAAGTAAACTTAGAGTACTTAGCTCCAGTTGTACACGTAAACGAAAATGCTGACGGCACATTTGAAACATTCCCAGATTCAGTAGTAGGTACTGACTCTCATACAACAATGATCAACGGTATTGGCGTTCTTGGATGGGGCGTAGGTGGTATCGAAGCTGAAGCAGGTATGCTTGGTCAACCTTCATACTTCCCAATTCCAGAAGTTATCGGTGTTAAATTAGTTGGCGACCTTCCAAACGGAACTACTGCTACTGACTTAGCATTAAAAGTAACACAAGTATTACGTCAACGTGGCGTAGTTGGTAAATTCGTTGAGTTCTTCGGACCTGGCGTAACTAAATTACCACTAGCTGACCGTGCGACAATCTCTAACATGGCTCCTGAATATGGTGCTACATGTGGTTACTTCGCAATTGACGAAGAATCATTAAACTACATGCGTTTAACTGGTCGTGACGAAGAGCACATCGCGGTTGTAGAATCTTACTTAAAGTCTAACCACATGTTCTTCGATCCAACATTAGAGCCAGTTTACACTGACGTATTAGAAGTAAACTTAGCTGAAATCGAACCAAACCTTTCTGGTCCAAAACGTCCACAAGACTTAATTCCACTATCTCAAATGCGTTCTCGTTACAAAGAAGCAGTAGTGGCACCACAAGGTACACAAGGTTTCGGTTTAACAGAAGATGAATTCGCAAAAACTTCTGTAGCAAAATTCGCTGAAGGCGATGTAGAAATTCCAACAGGTGCTGTTGCAATCGCTGCAATCACTTCTTGTACAAATACATCTAACCCATACGTATTAATTGCTGCGGGCTTAGTAGCGAAAAAAGCTGTAGAAAAAGGTCTAACAGTACCTAAATGGGTTAAAACTTCTTTAGCACCAGGTTCTAAAGTTGTAACTGGTTACCTTGAAGATTCAGGTTTACAAACTTACCTTGACCAAATCGGTTTCAACACTGTAGGTTACGGTTGTACAACATGTATCGGTAACTCAGGTCCATTATTACCTGAAATCGAAGATGCAATTAAAGAAAATGACTTATTCGTAACATCAGTTCTTTCTGGTAACCGTAACTTCGAAGGCCGTGTACACCCACTTGTAAAAGCTAACTACTTAGCTTCACCACCACTTGTTGTTGCTTATGCACTTGCTGGTACTGTGGATGTTGACCTACAAAAAGATTCATTCGGTAAAGACAAAGATGGCAACGAAGTATTCTTCGCTGATATCTGGCCTTCAACTGAAGAAGTTAACGCAGTATTAAGTACTGTAGTTAACCGTGAATTATTCCAAAAAGAATACGAAACTGTATTCACAGCGAACGAAAAATGGAATGCAATTGAAACATCAACTGAGTCTCTATACACATTTGATGACAAATCAACTTACATCCAAAACCCACCATTCTTCCAAGGTCTTGCAAAAGAGCCAGAAGCTATTAAAGGCTTAGACGGCTTACGCATTATGGCGAAGTTCGGTGACTCAATCACAACTGACCATATTTCTCCAGCTGGTGCAATCGGTAAAGATACACCTGCAGGTAAATATTTAATTGAAAACGGTGTTGCAATCCGTGACTTCAACTCTTATGGTTCTCGCCGTGGTAACCACGAAGTAATGATGCGTGGTACATTTGCAAACATCCGTATCCGTAACCAAGTTGCTCCTGGTACAGAAGGTGGATTCACTACTTACTGGCCAACAGGTGAAGTAGAGTACATCTATGACGCATGTATGAAATACCAAGAGCAAGGTACTGGCTTAGTAGTACTTGCTGGTAACGACTATGGTATGGGTTCTTCTCGTGACTGGGCTGCGAAAGGTACATTCCTACTTGGCGTGAAAACTGTTATCGCACAATCTTACGAGCGTATCCACCGTTCTAACTTAGTAATGATGGGTGTTCTTCCACTTCAATTCATGCCAGGTGAATCTGCTGAAACATTAGGCTTAAATGGTAAAGAAGAAATCTCTGTTAACATTACTGACAACGTGAAGCCACGTGAAATCTTAACAGTAACTGCTAAATCTGAAGACGGCACAGTTAAAACTTTCCAAGCTTTAGCTCGTTTCGACTCAGAAGTAGAAGTAGATTACTACCGTCATGGTGGTATCCTACAAATGGTTCTACGCGCAAAAGCTGCTGAGTAATCATTCATAACAATATAAAACCGATCTCTTAGGAGATCGGTTTTTTTGTTTGACGGATAGAACGGCAAAAGTGACGGATAGAATTCAATAAGTGATGGATATAGCTTCAAAAGTGACGGATAAAACGAATCAAATGGCGGATAAATTGGCTAAAATCGGCTTTTAATTTGCCAAATACATAGCATTTTCCCAAATGTTTATATAAAATTAAAATGTAAGCCTTTAAATATTTACATAAATGGGGGAAGATCTATAATGACAAAGAAAAGAAATAAGTTTTACATGGCCGCAACGGCGGCAGCAGCAATGACAGCTGTAGCAGTAGTACCTGTATCGGCAGCTAGTCCATTTTCAGATGTAAGCGAAGATTATACACATTTTAAAAGTATTTCAACATTACATGCAGCAGATATAATTAATGGATTTCCAGATGGAACATTTAAGCCATCACAGGACGTAACACGTGGACAAGCGGTGAAGATGATTGCAAGTGCTTTCCATCTAACAACAACGGATAAGGAGAACGTTGAAAATCCAAATTTCAAGGATGTAGCGACATCTAGCCCATACTATAAGGCGATTGTTACATTGGTTAATTTAGGTGTAGTAAATGGCTATGAGGATGACACTTTCCGTCCAGATGAGACGATTACACGTGGTCAAATGGCGGTAATGGTGGCACAGGCAGCAGGCTTAACAGCAGAAGGAAAAAGTCCATTTACAGATGTACCACAAAATAGTCCATTTGCAGATGCTGTTACGGCATTATATGAGGCAGGTATTGCAAAAGGTGTTACTGCTACAGAATTTGGTGTAGAGAAAAACGTTACACGTGGTCAATTAGCAACATTCATTGTGAATGCATTAGGCTTAGCTGTGGATACACAACCTACAACTGAAGAAAATGTGGAACAACCACAAGAAGAGCAGGTAACGGAAGAAAAACCTACTACAACAAATGATAGTGCTTTGTTAGAGGAAGTGTTCACAAAAGCATTAGCTAAGCAGAAAGAATTAAAAAGCATGAAGGCTACAATGACGATTTCTCAGTCAGTAGAGGCAAATGACGGTAAAGAAACAATGAAAATGGATTCTAAAGGCAATATGACTATGGAAATTGTTACGGAGCCAATGCAATTCTTTACGGATGGAACTATGTCACTAACAGATCCAACAAGTGGTGAAGCGATTAATTTGCCGATTAAAATGTATATGACGGCTAAAGATGGTATGTATATGTATGAGGCTGATCAAAAGGCTTGGGTAAAGTTCCCGAAACAATTATTTGAGGATGTGCTTAGTCAAACAGGAATGCAGCCAGATGCAGCGGAGCAATTAAAGATGCTACAATCATTTGCTGAAGACTTCACATTAAAGGAAACAGCGAGCCGTTATGAACTAACGCTGAAGGGTGCCGGTGATAAATTCACAGAACTAGTGAAGCAGCAGATTGGTGCCATGGATTTAGGTATGGATGCTGATTTGGAAGGACAATTAGGCAATATGTCTTTTGATAGCCTCACTTACAAATTAGTGATTAATAAAGAAACATATGATGTCGAAGAAATTGCTATGGATATGACAATGAGCATGAAAGTAGAAGGCAATTCGATAAAAACAAAACAGCAAACAACGATCAAATATCATGATTTCAATGCTGTGACAACAATTACAATTCCAAAAGATGTGCTAGAAAATGCGAAGGAAATAGATTTAAACGCAACTGAAACAGCACCACCAGTCAGCAAATAATAGAAATACAAAATAAAAAGTAGGTTTACCCCAAATACATGGTGTAAGCCTACTTTTTGTATATTAGTGAAAGCCCATTAAGTCTCTTACTCTCGCCGTATTTGTGGTAGATGTCAGTGTTTCTAGTAAGCGAAAGGCTACATCAAAGGCAGTACCTGGGTTGGAGGAAGTTATAAGATGTTCTGTTTGCACAATGCGCTCGTTGACAATAGCCGCACCATAGCTTTCGAGCTGTCCTAATCGTTTACTTGTTGGATGATTGTAAGTTGTCGCTTGACGATTATGTAGAATACCACTATGTCCTAATATTAGAGAAGCTACGCATATCGTTGCAATCGGTTTTTTCTGATCATCAAAATGCCGAACAACCGCTTGAAATTCCTCGCTAAAGGCATCCTCATAAAATCCCGCTTCCTCAAAGCCACCTGGGATAGCCAATGCATCAAATTCCGCTAAATCAATTTCATGCAGCAATTTCTCAGGCGTGACCTTAAAATTCCAGGTACATTGTAGCTGTGCATGTAACCCTACAGTGACTACCTCTGTTGTTCCATCACCTTCCCATTTATTCCAACCCAGCACATCTGTAAAAACACTAGCTTCCACAGCCTCAAAGCCATTTGCTAAAAGTAACAATATTTTTTTCATTTGATTACGCCTCCTTTATGCTTTTATTGTAATCAAAGAAGCCTACCAGTAACAGAAGTTGTATAATGTAATTTAGATAAATTCCCTTATTATAAAAGGAATTATAAGAATAATAGTTGATTAAGAAAGGTGATTAACCGTGGATCAAATTGATACTCAAATTTTACAGCAGTTACAGCAGAATGCCAAAATCTCGATGAAAGAATTAGCCACTACCGTTCATTTATCTTCTCCCGCTGTTATTGAACGCGTCAAAAAGCTTGAGGAACAAGGTGTGATTGAAGGATACCACGCAAAGGTGAACGTCAAAAAATTGGAACGTACCATTCAGGCGATTATTTTATTTAAATCCATCGATTGTAAAAGCCTATCTGATTTTTGTAATGCTCATCCGGATGTTCTTGAATGTTATCGAGTAGCGGGGGAGATTAGCTATATTGTCAAACTAGCAACCTACTCTGTAGAAACATTGGAACAATTTATTGATGCGGCTATGCCTTATGGTACACCTTCTACAAATATTGTGTTATCTTCAATGGAAAAAAAGGTGATCACACCATTTACTGACAATGATTTAAGATAAATACAAAAAAACAAACCTCCAAGTTATGAGCACCGTACTATGTAAGAAATTTACAAAGTGCAGAAGATATCGTGCAGGATGTCTTTATAAAATTTTATCATAACCCACAAAATTATGAGGAACGCGGCGAGTTAAAGGCTTATTTATCGACGCTAGTCATTAACAGAAGTAAAGATTATTTGCGGAGTTGGACCTATCGTAAAATCCAAGTACAGCAGAAAATTTTTGCCAAGCAGACGATCATGAGAAGGGATATGCTTGTCAGCAAGATGAACGAACATTAATTGAAAATGCCATCCTCGCACTACCATTCAAACAGCGTGAGGTTATCATTCATTTTTATTTTGAAGAAATGTCTGTGCTGGATATAGCGAAGCTGTTAAACATTCCTGAAAGTACAGTCAAGACGAGGCTACGTCGTGGGCGAGAACTACTAAAACCTAAGCTATGGCATGTTGAATGGGAGGTGCTTCTGCATGAGTAAAGTCGATGTTCGAGTAGTAAGAGATTTATCAGAAAGCAAAAAGCGTGTGATGGCAAATGTTGTTCAGCAGCTAGAACAACGCGATGAAAAAAATTCTTCAAAACGTTGGCAATATGGTGTGTTAACCATAATTTTGAACGTATGTTTAGGACTTTTTATACTTAATCAATACAAAGATAATCTACAACAAGCCTCCAACATTCCACCAGTATTAGATGAACGAATTATAGAGCTTCAGTTACAAAAGGATACGTATTTCAATGGAAAAAAACGCCTCTATAGAGCAAGCTTTGATAGTTTTTTATATCTTGAATCGACTTTTGCGAATGCGCAATCAAGGAAGTTCATACCCTCACTGGAGCAAGTAGAAAAAGAACTAGAGCAAATTATGGAAGATTTTAGCTATGATACAATGCCCACAATGAATGAACGACTACAAATGCTGCAAATGACAGAAGAAGAGTTTATAGCCACATATGGAATGTCAATTGCTTATAAAATGGCTTCAGTGAATTTATTAATGGAGGCAAGCAGAGCCGATTATATAAATACAAGTGACCAAATCCGTACATGGTTCGTGGAGCAAGAGGCCATGCACTATTTAAAGCAGCACTATCGTAAAGACATTGCTTCTTTACAAGAAAAATATAGACTCCCAGAGAAGGAAAGTCAAATGATGTGGAAAAGAAGTGGAACTGTCTTAGCGATCAAGGAACATGAATTTTTGGTTGTCTCGGGCGTCTTTGATAACGAGGTTGGTCAATTATCTGTAGATGAACTGGTGCAAAAACATAGTAATGGTACATGGTTCCCTCTAGTGGATGTCCCAAAAACACTATCAGTTGGTGATCGAGTGGAAGTGCAATATAGCCAGGCGATTGGGAACGATGGCTCTCAACCTTTCATTGATTTTAAAGATATAGTAGAGATGAAAATAGTGAAGGAATATTAATAAAAAGACTAGACATTTAACAATTTAGAATGTCTAGTCTTTTCTTTATGGTTGGATTCATATAGAATATTTGTAATATTTTACTAAGTTAATGAGGTGATGGGTTGCTATTTGCTCTATTGGATAATGCAACTGCTTTTTCCTAAGCAATCCGCTCCTACTGATTTATTTAAAAAGTATGTCACAGGAAGAATCCACTTGGGGTTGGCCGATGGCTTTATGGTTATTCATTTTCATGACTATTCGGTATTTCGTTTCGGTTGGAGAGGTTTTTTGGGTTGTCCTATGTTGGGTGTTTTACATAGCATTGAAGAAAAAGCATGTCCTCATTGTGGCAACACTGATGGTTCTATTTGGCGGTGCTCTCATCTTTTCACTTTATCAGGCAAACAAACAGGTGATTGCCTTCCACCAGCAGGTAATGGAAGAAATAGAGGACAATCCAGATTGTCAATATTATTTGACCCATAATACGATCGCACCGTCTACACTTCTTAGCGTAGTGGATGACATAGCAGAAGTTCGCTAGGGGCAAATATATGCTTCAACCTTTCCTTGGAGCAGTAAGGTAATTGTGCACATGGATAATCGGCGAAAGGAATTTACATATGTCCGTTTTCATGATGGATGGAGGTTAGATGGGCTATATCGAGAAAGTAGTATTGAGCATAACAATGAATAAGCAAAGGGGAGTCAGCCAGTTGATACAAGATGTATGGAAGGAAGAAGTTTTAAAGGATAGATTAATGGCATTGAAAAAGGGTCAAACTACTATGGAGCAAGAGAATCAAGAGCAGCTTTTGCAGGCCATGCTAGCCCATATCGGCTCTACTGATAGTGAACTAAGAGATACCTATATTTATGGCAGCTTCTATGAGTGGATTTTAGAAAAAAATCTACTGGATGATCATCACTTAACGGAACTGTGGGGTTACAGCTTGAACCATTTATTATTTAAGGGTATCGAAGAAAAGGAATCTGATTGGGTCTTTACTCGCTCCTTTACATCATTATTAGTAGCACTTATTTTAGCAAGGGATCTAGCGGATGATTTTTTATCTAAGGGTGACATAGAGGACTGTCAAACGAAGTTACTGGCCTATGTAAAAGCGGAAAAGGATGTTAGGGGCTATGTGCCTGGCAAGGGGTGGGCGCATAGTGTGGCTCATGTATCAGATGCCATAGATGAACTTGTGAAAAATCCTAAATCGCTGAAAACTGCCTATGTTGATATTTTACATGCATTATGGTCCATTTATTTACAACCTCATTATCTCTTTATTCATGATGAGGATGAAAGACTATTAGTGCCTATATTCGCGATGTTGGAGCATGGTTTAGCACAAAAAGAGGTGATTCATTTAGTGCAGCAAATGCCATTAACTTTAGCCGCATTAAAGGAACAGTTGAATGAAGAACATTACAGAATGGTGCTATTCAATAGTAAAACATTGCTAAAGAGCTTTTTTATTCAAACAACTCACCAATCGCAATATGCAGCTCTCCATCAAAGCATTGTCACTTGTCTTCACGAAATTTATTAAGGTTGTCCACTGTTGACAGACAATTGGTAATTTGATAAGATGAGTGACAATAAAAGCATACAAATTCGTTGATGAGAAAAAGTAATGTTTCATTTTGTTCTACAGAGAGCCGACATTTGGTGGAAGTCGGTGTGCAGGTGTTACATGAAGATCCTCTCTGAGAAGGTTAGCAGAATAAAGTAAGCCAACCCGGGTGTCTACCGTTAAAAAGAACACGTATGATAGTACGTTGCTGAGTGCTATTGACCAATGTGTCAATAGAATTAGGGTGGTATTCGCGGTTAACCCCGTCCCTTTCCTTGGGACGGGGTTTTTTGTATGCCTTTTATACAAAATAGTATTGTATAGGAGGAAATATTATATGCAAACAGAACAAAAGAAAGAAACGACGCTTGAACGAGAAACACGAATACGTGCATTGTGGGAGCAAGAAGGCACATTTTTAGCATCCGTAACAAATCGTGCTGGACAGCAGCCCTTTGTATTTTACGAGGGACCACCCACAGCAAATGGTTTACCACATGTTGGTCACGCCTTTGGTAGAACGATTAAAGATGTGGTGGCCCGCTATAAAACAATGCAAGGCTATTTTGTTGAACGTAAAGCTGGCTGGGATACACATGGTTTACCTGTGGAACTAGGGGTTGAAAAGACGTTAGGCATCTCTGGCAAGCAAGAAATTGAGAATTATGGGGTAGAGCGTTTCATTCAAGCGTGTAAAAATAGTGTTTTTACCTACGAACAAAAATGGCGTTCCTTTACAGAGCAGCTTGGTTATTGGCTTGATATGGATGATCCATATCTCACATTAAGTAATGACTATATAGAATCGGTGTGGCATATTTTAAGCCATGTGTACAAGGAAAAGCTTTTATATAAGGGACATCGAGTTTCACCATATTGCCCTAGCTGTCAAACGTCTTTAAGCTCACACGAGGTAGCACAAGGCTATAAGGATGTGAAAGATTTATCTGCCACAGCGATGTTTAAGCTAGCCGATCGAAACGAATATTTCTTAGGCTGGACAACGACGCCATGGACATTACCTGCTAATGTGGCATTGGCCATGAATCCATCCCTAAAATATGTACGGGTAAAACAAGCCGATAAAGTATATATTCTCGCCAAATCGCTGGTGTCAAAGGTTTTCACAGAATCTGTGGAAGTTTTAAGTGAGCATGATGGGCAGGAGTTTGCTGGTGTTGCGTATCAACCACCAATTTCTTATGTAAACGTTGATCATGGTCATGTTGTGGTAATGGCTGATTATGTAACTGAGAATAGCGGTACTGGGATCGTGCATATTGCACCAGCATATGGGGAGGATGATTATAAAACGGTTCAGCAGCATGGCTTGTCCTTTGTCAATGTAGTGGATTTGAAAGGGTGTTACACAGAAGCGGTGCCGGAGCTTGTCGGACGATTTGTGAAAGATTGTGATGTCGATATAATAAAAATGCTTGCGAAAAAAGAGCTCTTATTTAGTAAAGAAAAATATGAGCATAGTTACCCACATTGCTGGCGCTGTGATTCACCATTGTTGTATTACGCAACGGATAGCTGGTTTATCAAGATGTCAGCTTTAAAAGAGCAGTTACTACAAAACAATCAACAAGTGACTTGGTATCCTAGTCATATCAAGGACGGTCGATTTGGCAACTTCCTCGAAAATATAGTGGATTGGAATATAAGCCGTAACCGCTATTGGGGTACACCATTGAATGTATGGATTTGTCAGGATTGCGGACATGAGGAAGCTCCTAATAGTATCGCTGCATTAAAAAAATTAGCCAAAGGGGCTGTCGATCAGCAAATAGAGCTTCATAAACCATTTATTGATGAAATTGATTGTACTTGTCCTGTCTGTGAGGGAGATATGAAGCGTACACCAGAGGTTATCGATGTATGGTTTGATAGTGGATCGATGCCCTTTGCCCAGCACCATTATCCTTTTGAAGATGTCAAGACTTTTCATAATCAATTTCCAGCAGATGTTGTCATTGAGGGAATCGACCAGACACGCGGTTTTTTCTATAGCTTATTAGCAGTATCAACGTTATTTACAGGAAAACCACCTTATAAACAGGTGCTATCCTTAGGGCATGTGTTGGATGAACATGGACAAAAGATGTCGAAAAGTAAAGGCAATGCACTAGAACCTGTAGAGTTAATCGAGCAATATGGAGCGGACGCTTTACGTTGGGCTTTTTTAATAGATAGCTCTCCATGGAATCCAAAGCGTTTCTCCAAGAAGATTGTGATAGATGCGAAATCAAAGCTAGTGGATACATTGGATAATACGTTTAAATTTTATCAGCTATATGCCGACATTGATGGTTTTACGTATGATGCTACAAACACAGGTACACGAACACCTTTAGATCATTGGATATTGTCTCGCTTACATCACACCATCCAGCTTGTCACTGCTTCTATGGATGATTATCAATTTACACATGCGACTCGGGAAATTGCTCAATTAGTTGAAGAGCTTAGCAATTGGTATATTCGTCGTTCCCGTGCAAGATTTTGGGCAAATGGGATGACAGCGGATAAACGTGGTGCATTTAGTACCCTGTATGAGGTTTTAACGAGTATTTGTCAATTACTTGCACCGTTCACACCCTTTATCTCAGAAGATATTTACCGACAATTAACTAGCAAAAGTGTGCATGTAGAAGACTATCCAATCTTTAATGAAAAACTAGTGAATCGTCAACTTGAACAAGAAATGGCCACAGTTTTAACGGTTGTGGAACTTGGGAGAAGCATTCGCAATAGTCAGGGGATGAAGGTCAAACAGCCATTAAATGAACTTATTGTTGCGGTAGCTGGGGAGCTGGCTGATTATCAAACCTATAGCGAGCTAATTCAAGAGGAGTTAAACATGAAGGTTTGCAAATGGACCCATGATTTCTCAGCTTATGAAAGTGTCCAATATAAGCTTAATTTCAAAACAGCTGGAGCTGCGTTTGGTTCAAAGGTCAATCAAGTAAAAGCGTATATCATGGCATTAACGGATGAAGAGAAAGAGAAGCTACAGCAAAACGGTGAAGTGAATATCGTGATTGAAGGGGAACAGCTAACATTGTTATTAAGCCATGTCATAGCTGATGCAATTGTGAATGAACATTATATTTTAGCCGAAGATAGCACTTGCCGTGTACTGATGAATGTACAATTAACAGAGAGTCTGCTACAAGAGGGGCAAATGCGAGAATTAATTCGTTTCATTCAAGATTCTCGTAAAAAGTGGCAGCTGCCTGTTGAACAATATATATCAATTGCCTTTAGCGGTAGCGAAATGGTACTCTCGATCATCCAGCAGCACGAAGCTTTATTACAAGCAAATGTATTAGTCAAGGCAATCCATTATGGCGAGGAATGGAAAGAGGCTAGATTGGCAGAAACAGAGCTATTTGATGAAAAGCTCACTGTTTTTGTCTCCTTATAAAAGAAATGCTCAGGAGAAATCCTGAGCATTTTCTATGTATCTTATAGGAGGCCAATCGCGAGATAACAGGCTGTTGCCCAAATGAAAATGGCCGAGCATTTAGTGAAAATTTTCATCAGATTTCCTGAGCTATCAAGCTTTTGGAAAGAGGCTCCAGTTATAGTAAGACCGAAAAACCATAGCCAAGAAATCAAGACACATGCTGTAGTGAAGATCATTTGCTCTGTACCATTATATTTTAATGCACTCGTGCCAATGACGCCGATTGTATCTAAAATGGCATGTGGATTCAGAAGCGACACAGAAAGTGCGAAAAGAATTTGTTTTTTTATGGGGAGTGCTTCACTCTGATCTGCGGTTGCTGGACTAGAACGCCAAATGGAATAGCCCATATAAAGTAAGAAAAGTATACCAACCGACATTAAAGTAATACGTAGCCATTCAAATTGTAGGACAATTAACGATAGACCGAATACCGCTAGTAAAATTAACACTGTATCACAGATGGCAGCTGTCACACTTGCTGGCAGAGCACGCAATAAATTTGGTTGTGTAGCACCTTGTGAAAAAACAAAAACATTTTGTACGCCTAATGGCAAAATGAGACCAAATGCTAAAACGATGCCGTGAAGAAATGCTTCCAACGATCAATCCCTCCTTTCATTACTCATTCTAGCTATGATATAACTAAAAGAAAACGACCAATTGGATGGTTTTTTATCCACCCAATTTTGAATGAAAGGTGATGACCATGAGCTGGCAGCCAAACAGACAGAATGACACCACATTGCAGCAACAAATTGTTCAGTGGGTAACAGCAAAAGTCGAACGAGGAGATTGGGCAGCAGGTACCAGACTGCCTACTCAAAGACAGTTGGCCATGCAGTTTGGCGTAAATCGAAGTACGGTTCAACAGGCTTTAGAAGAATTAAAGGCGATGGGCATCCTTGAAGCAAAGGTAGGCTCAGGCGTTTATGTCACACACAATTCCTGGCATGCATTAATTCAACAAACACAGCCGAATTGGCAAAACTATATTGAAACGAGTCTCCATAAGCCAAATTACCATACAATCCAATTAATAAATGAATACGAGCAGCGTGATGATGTGATTCGTTTAGGAACAGGAGAACTAGCACCTAGTCTGTTACCAACAGAGGAAATTGAAGCTTCACTTCGGGAGCTATCATTGCAGCCAAAAGCATTAGGCTATTCTTCGCCACAGGGCAATGATCAACTTCGATCAGCTATCTGTGAGTATGTACAGAAAAGGGGTATTGATGCGGAGCCGCAGCAAGTCTGTATTGTCTCAGGTGCACTACAAGCCTTACAGCTAATTGCCGTTGGTTTACTAGAGCAAGGGTCCATCGTTTTTCAGGAACCGACCTCCTATTTGAATTCGGTCCATCCATTTCAATCCGTTGGTATGCAAATGATCGGGATACAACGAGATGAACAGCTTGCACAAACATTGGCCCAAAGGAAACGAAAAAAACAAGCCGTGTTTTATGCCATTCCTACATTACATAATCCTACAAGTCAGGTATGGACATCTTTGGAAAAAAAGCAGCTATATGAAGCTTGCCAGGCAGCACGTATTCCTATTATAGAAGACGATGTCTACCATGAATTGCTTTTTGAGGACCCATTACCTCCGATAAAAGCAATGGATAGTAGCGGACAGGTCCTTTATATTGGCAGTGTCTCCAAAACGCTAAGTCCTGGGCTACGAATTGGCTGGCTTATCGGCCCAACGACAGTCATTGAACGATTAGCAGATATAAAAATGCAAACGGACTATGGTTCAAGTGCCATTTCACAAGAAATTGTCCTGCATTGGCTACAATCAGGAAAATATGAAAAACATCTTATAAATTTACGTCAACAATTGCAGGATCGAGCCGATTTTACAGAACGAATTTTACAGGAAAACTTTAAGGGATTGGCTGATTGGCATAAGCCAAGGGGAGGCTTTTATATTTGGCTCAAGTTTCATAAGCCTCTTGTCGATAAAGAGTTCTTTGTGAAGCTATTGCAGCGACAAGTATTAATTAATCCAGGCTATATCTACGACCCTCAAGATCATCACCATATTCGTTTATCCTATGCATACGCAACCTACGAAGAATTGCGGGAAGGCTTACAAATCTTGCATGAATGTGTAATTGAGGCGAAGGAGATTGAGTAGCTTCTGTGTCCATTGATAATTTACCCAAGTAGCAGGTACGGGGGATCAAGAAAGAATGAAGAACCCGCTCCAAAATGGGGTAGAAGTGATCATTAAGGTGAAACAGACTTCCTCAAAAGAAAGCGCATAATCTGAGCTGCACACCCATACATTTTAGAGAATCATAGCGTTTTATTTCGATTTCTAACATAAAGAGGTGAACGATTGGAGAATTTGCCACCAGGTTATTTTCAGGTGCCTCAGCCCATTCGAAGTGATGGAGCTGGAGGAGTGGATAAAGGGCCACGCGATATAATGAGAGATTTAGAAAATCCTGATATGCTGGTACCGCCAACGACAGATGCGGGTTTGATTCCTAACTTGCGATTTTCATTTTCAGACACCCATATGACCTTAAATCAGGGGGGATGGTCTCGGGAAATTACGGTCCGTGAATTACCGATTGCCACAACAATGGCGGGTGTCAATATGAGTTTGACACCAGGAGGCGTACGTGAGCTGCATTGGCATCAGCAGGCAGAGTGGTCTTATATGTTACTGGGTCATGCGCGAATTACGGCGGTCGATCAAGATGGCTGTAACTTTATTGCTGATGTGGGTCCTGGTGATTTATGGTACTTTCCACCAGGAATCCCGCATTCTATACAAGGATTAGAGGATGGTTGTGAATTTTTATTAGTATTTGATGATGGAAATTTCTCTGATCTCAATACACTTTCGATTTCGGATTGGTTTGCCCATACCCCGAAGGATGTGCTATCAGCAAATTTTGGTGTTCCAATTAGTGCCTTCGATAATATTCCGAGCGAACAGGTGTATATTTATCAAGATAAAGTTCCTGGATCTATTGACTCGCAAAAAGTCCAATCTCCTTATGGCAAAGTGCCAAAGACTTTTAAGTACCGCTTGTTAGCTCAGCCTCCATTGAAAACACCCGGGGGCAGTGTGCGTATTGTAGACTCTACCAATTTCCCAATTTCTAAAAATATTGCGGCGGCATTAGTTGAAATAGACCCTGGTGCAATGCGGGAATTGCATTGGCATCCTAATAATGATGAATGGCAATATTATCTACAAGGAAAAGGACGTATGACAGTATTCATAGGTGATGGAACTGCTCGAACATTCGATTATCGCGCAGGAGATGTGGGCTATGTGCCATTTGCGACGGGTCACTATATTGAGAATACGGGTACGGAGCCGTTATGGTTTTTAGAAATGTTTAAAAGTGATCGATTCCAGGATGTGTCGTTAAATCAATGGATGGCACTAACACCAACTGAACTGGTACAAAGCAATTTACAGATTGGTCCCGAGTTAATACAAGCGCTAAGAAAGGAAAAATGGCCAGTGGTGAAATATCCGGGATTTTCCTATTATCCGAAATAAAAAAAACAGGTGAATGTCTTTTTTATTAAAAGTCAAGAAAATAAATATGGAACTTGATAATTATATGTTTTGTTAAAATGTCACACATTATAGAGGGTAGAAAGAAAAGGATAGATGCACAGGGTATTATACCTGATTACATCTATCCTTTTTGTACAATATATGACCTCATTTACTACAACAATTTAATTTTTTTATCACAATAAAATTCCAAAGTTTCTTCAATAAAGCCCCTGTGAGTTAAACAAGACGAACACAACCCTTTTGCTATTTCACCTAAATTTATCTTTCTTTATCATAAGTGTTCCTTGTAAGATTGAGCTTTGGCATATAAGTACTTCCACCTGCTACCATTTCTTTTGTTTCAACATCATAAATTGCATAATTACCTCTAAATTCTTTATCTGTGTCTTTAAAGGAATAAAAGAAATAAACTTGCCTATCGGGGCTAACGGTCTGATGGTAGTTAATATCTATATCAGGGTAAGTACGAAGAATATTTCCATCAAAAGTTATATAATTTAATCTTTCTACCTCATTGAACAATAATTTTTTTCTAACATTTACAGATGCATCAGGCATTTCTTTAAAAAGAACAGTATCCAAATGTCGTTGCTGTTGATTTGGCTTCTGCTTAAATCTTTGATAAACTTCCTGATGTATAGGATACTTTAGGTCTCTTAATGACTGGTAAAATTCATCTACAGTTTCATCAATAACTTTTTCCTTATTTGAAGGATGTAAATAGTCATTTTTATCTGAAGGTGTAGTTTGTGAATAAACAGGATTTTCTAATAACATAGAAAAACTGAACAAAAATATAAATACAAATAAACTAATTAAGGTAGGATTTCTCATTTAGATTACTCCTTTTTAGAAGTAACGTACCCTAAATATTCTTTAACTATTCTGCCTGTTAGTTGAACAATAGGTGATATTTAGCTGATATCACCTATTAAACATTTCAAAATAATTAGCTATCCATTTTGAAATGTTTAAATAAATATGTATTCAAAATCACTCTTGTTCAACAAACGGGCCAGATTGTTGAATAACACAGTTGATGAGTTATGCCCAAAAATAGAATTAGATTATGAAGAATTATACTTAAAATAACAAGACAGAATAGTCTAATTCATGGAAATGGGAGCGTCAATATTTTTGTGTAAATGACTTTCCAACCCTTTCGGGTAGAATATCACTTTGTATTTATCTATCACTTATTCATAAGATTAATTTCAAG
>NZ_KQ465161.1:0-2812 GCF_001308875.1 Lysinibacillus sp. ZYM-1
ATACATTACCCTAAATTCAATTGAAGATGCTTTTTTGTTTTGTCTAACCCGAAGGGGTCAGTTCAATCAAAGACGCCTTCTTTTTTCTTTTTATAAATTTTTTTAATTAGGTTCTTCTTTTTCAGCGATTCCTGCTTGTCGTGCCTTTTTCTCTGCTTTCTTTCGTTCACGTAAAGTTCGGAAAAAATCGGTTAAGATTTGTCCACATTCATCTGCTAAAATTCCTTCAGATACTTCGCATTCATGGTTAAAGCGTGCATCGTTTAATAAATGATAGAGTGAATCTACACAGCCTGCTTTGATATCTCTTGCACCATAGACGACACGCGGTACACGGGATTGCAAGATTGCACCTGCGCACATAGGGCAAGGTTCCAGTGTAACATAAAGAGTAGTTTCCTCGAGGCGCCAACTTCCTACTTTATTGCAGCCCTCTTGAATTGCCAAAAGCTCAGCATGTGTTGTTGCATTTTGAGTTGTTTCCCTTAAATTATGTGCCCTTGCTATAATTTTTCCTTTATACACAAGAATTGCGCCAATAGGCACTTCTCCAAGTGCGGCGGCCTGTTTTGCTTCTTCTAATGCTTGTTTCATAAATAGACGATCTGTTTCAAAAATATCCACTAAATATCTCTCCTTAAAAGTAGTTTATCCTGCTTAATTGGTAATTGCTACTTTTAACTTCTTTCAGCGGGTGTCCAAACACGCGCTGAAAGAAGTTAAAGTTCCAGCGGATGTCATGGAATCGGAAAGGAGTTCTTTATGTAAGCACAAAGTAGACTCCAGCGCAATTATGCTGAGTCATAATTGATTATTGACATTCCTATAATATCCATATATATTTATATATGAACACATGCTCATATATAAATATTTAAAAAAGGGGTAAACTTTTATGGATGAAAAATTAACAAGTTCAGAAGTTCAAAAAAACGCTGATCAGCATTTAGATGAAGAAACACTATTTATGGTATCTCAAACCTTTAAAGCATTAAGTGATCCGACCCGAATTCGCATTTTAAATTTACTATGCACAGATGAACATTCCGTCAATGATATTGCAGACATTTTAGATTTAGGGCAATCAACAGTTTCGCACCAATTACGTTTTCTAAAAAATTTACGATTGGTGAAATCCAGAAGAGAAGGAACAACGATCTATTATTCTAAGGATGATGACCACATAATGACTTTATTAAAGCAAGCTATTGAGCATGCGGCCCACAATTAAATGAAATGGAGGAATAAAAATGGGACATCAACACGACCATAGCCATGATCACACGCATGGTGCAAATAAAAAAGTGTTATTACTGTCGTTTATTATTATTACAGGGTATATGATAGTGGAGGCAATTGGAGGATTTGTAACCAATAGCTTAGCCCTTTTATCAGATGCAGGACACATGTTTAGCGATTCAATTTCTTTAGGTATTGCGATGTTAGCTTTTATATTTGGGGAAAAGGCTGCTAGCTATACTAAAACTTATGGATATAAGCGTTTCGAAATATTAGCTGCGGTTTTAAATGGCGTTACATTGATTGGGATAGCATTATTTATTTTCTATGAAGCGATCGAACGATTTGCAAATCCGCCTGAAGTGGCTACTACAGGTATGCTTATTATTAGTTCAATTGGTCTATTGATTAACATTTTAGTTGCATGGATTATGATGCGTGGTAGTGATACAAAGGACAATTTAAATATGCGTGGAGCTTTTTTACATGTACTTAGTGATATGCTTGGATCTGTAGGGGCTATTGTAGCAGCGTTATTAATTATGTTTTTTGGTTGGGGATGGGCTGATCCTCTAGCGAGTGTTGTTGTTGCTTTATTAGTAGTAAGAAGTGGCTACTATGTTACAAAAGCTGCTATCCACGTCTTAATGGAAGGAACACCAACAAATGTGGATGTTCAGGGGATTATTCAATTAATTGAACAGACTGAGGGAATAGAAAGCATTCATGATTTACACATATGGACAATTACTAGTGGAACCAATGCATTGTCCTGTCATGCAGTTGTAAATGAACACTTAAAAATTGCGGATAGTGAGCATATCTTACGGAAAATTGAACATAATCTTGAGCATAAGGGCATCAAGCATGTAACCATTCAATTAGAAACGGCTTCCCATCAACATGAAAATTCAATCTTATGTCAGTTGAATAATGTTCATGAGCATCATCATGAATAAAAAAAAATTTACGACTTGCATACCCTTCGAGGGTATAGTATTATAAAAGTGAAATAGGAGGTGTAGTGAATGGAGGAAACAGTAAAAGAGGATGCTTGTCATACTGAGGGAGCTATGTCTTGTCGAAAAAGCCATCACCCTGAGCGTGTGAAAAAGGATTTGACAACTCGTTTAAACCGTATTGAAGGTCAAATCCGTGGTATTAAGGGAATGATCGAAAAAGACGTTTACTGTGATGATATAATTACGCAGCTGTCTGCTACACAGTCTGCTTTAAATAGTGTAGCGAAAATTTTATTAGAAGGTCATTTAAAGGGTTGTGTTGTGGATCGTCTATCAGAAGGCGATGATGCGGTTTTGGATGAATTAGTAGTAACGATTCAAAAGTTAATGAAAAAATAGATGACAAAAAATATTTATAAGGAGAGATTTAATATGCAAAACGTATCGTTAAATGTACAAGGAATGTCATGTGGCCATTGTGTAAATGCCGTTGAAAAAAGTGTTGGTGCCTTAGCTGGTGTTGAACAAGTTAAAGTAAATTTAGCAGAAGGTTTAGTTGATGTTGCTTTTGATGATGCACAAGTATCACTTGACCAAATTAAAGAAACAAT
>NZ_KQ465161.1:2822-17132 GCF_001308875.1 Lysinibacillus sp. ZYM-1
CTCTCTTATTTTCAAAATAATATACCCCCTGTTGGTATAAGGAGAGGTGAAAGGTAAATGAGTTCTGATAGTAAAGAAGCTAATTTGCAAATTACAGGAATGACATGTGCAGCCTGTGCCACTCGAATAGAAAAAGGTTTAAATAAAATGGATGGAGTAGAACAAGCTACGGTTAATTTAGCGCTTGAAAAAACGTCTATTAAATATGATTCAGCAAAGCTAAGCGAAGCAGATTTCGAAAAAAAAATAGAAGCGCTTGGTTATGGTGTAGTAAAACAAAAAACTGAACTTGATATTACGGGAATGACATGTGCGGCCTGTGCTACTCGCATAGAAAAGGGATTAAATAAAATGAGCGGCGTATCATCTGCCAATGTCAACTTAGCTCTTGAAAAAGCGATGATTGAGTTTAATCCATCTGAGGTGAATATCGCAGATATTATTGCAAAGGTTGAGAAGTTAGGTTATGGTGCTCATCAAAAAGCAGATGAGCAGGAAGCAGAGGATCATCGAGAAAAGGCAATCAAACAGCAACAACAAAAGTTTATTTTATCGGCAATTCTATCCTTACCACTGTTATGGACGATGGTCGGACATTTTTCTTTTACATCGTTTTTATATGTGCCAGAATTCCTCATGAATCCATGGATCCAATTGGTATTGGCTACACCCGTACAATTTATTATCGGTAAGCAGTTTTATGTAGGAGCATACAAAGCATTACGAAATGGCAGTGCTAATATGGATGTACTTGTAGTTATGGGGACATCAGCTGCTTATTTTTATAGTGTTTATCAAGCAATCGTGACGATAGGTTCACATCATGGCCCACATCTCTATTTTGAAACGAGTGCTGTTTTAATTACATTAATTTTATTAGGTAAATTATTCGAGGCAAAAGCAAAGGGACGTTCATCAGAAGCTATAAAAAAATTAATGGGACTTCAAGCCAAAACGGCCATTGTTGTACGTGACGGCATAGAGAAGGAAGTTCCTTTAGAAGAAGTTATGATTGGTGATATCATTCTAGTTAAACCTGGCGAGAAAATTCCAGTGGATGGAGAAGTATTAGAAGGAACAACAGCTGTTGATGAATCCGTGTTGACAGGAGAGAGTCTGCCAGTTGATAAAAAGCAAGGCGATCAATTATTTGGATCAACCATTAATAAAAATGGTTTTATTAAAATGACAGCCACAAAGGTTGGCCGTGATACCGCTCTAGCACAAATTATTAAGGTAGTAGAAGATGCACAAGGATCCAAAGCACCGATTCAACGTTTAGCAGACCAGATTTCAGGTGTTTTTGTACCAATTGTTGTTGGCATTGCGATTGTGACATTTTTAGTTTGGATTATTTGGGTACGTCCAGGAGAATTTACGCCTGCTTTAGAGGTTTTAATTGCAGTCCTTGTGATTGCTTGTCCATGTGCTCTTGGTTTAGCAACACCAACATCCATAATGGCGGGTTCGGGCCGCGCCGCTGAATTTGGTATTTTATTTAAAGGTGGCGAGCATTTAGAACAAACACAAAGTATTGATACGGTGGTTGTAGATAAAACAGGGACAGTGACACATGGTAAACCAGTACTTACAGATGTTCTTTTAGCCCCAGGCCAAGAGGAAGCACGCTTTTTATCATTAATTGGTGCAGCTGAGAAACAGTCTGAACACCCGCTTGCAGAGGCCATTGTTCATGGCATCGAAGAACGTGGTATAGCTTTAGGTGAGGTTCAATTTTTTGAGGCTATTCCTGGTTACGGTGTGCAGGCAACTGTCTCAGGTCAGGGCGTTGTCATTGGTACACGAAAATTAATGCAACAGTACGATATCCAGATGGATGCTATTTTACCAACAATGGAGCAATTAGAGCGAAACGGTAAAACAGCGATGTTAGCTGCAATAAATGGGCAATATGCAGGTTTAGTAGCTGTCGCTGATACAGTAAAAGATACGTCTAAAGAAGCCATTCGCCGTTTACAGGATATGGGCATTACGGTCATCATGATGACGGGAGATAATGAACGTACAGCCCAAGCGATTGGAACCGAGGTAGGCGTGAATCATGTCATTGCTGAAGTCTTACCAGAAGGCAAAGCAGATGAGGTGAAAAAGCTACAAGCTCAAGGGAAAAAAGTAGCGATGGTGGGCGACGGCATTAATGATGCACCAGCGCTTGCCACTGCTAATATTGGTATGGCAATAGGTACAGGAACAGATGTTGCGATGGAAGCGGCAGACATTACCCTTATCCGAGGGGATTTAAATAGTATTGCAGATGCTATTATTATGAGTCGAAAAACAATGCGTAATATTAAACAAAATCTATTTTGGGCATTTGCGTACAATACATTAGGCATTCCTATTGCTGCAATTGGTCTCCTTGCACCGTGGGTGGCGGGTGCAGCAATGGCGTTCAGTTCAGTATCGGTTGTATTAAATGCACTACGTTTACAGCGAGTGAAATTATAATTGTGAAAAGGCATTGGGAAGCATATTCTCAATGCCTTTTTTCAATTCCTAAGGGAAAAAATCTTGCACATAATTTACTAGAACAATAGGTTGATTCTGTTTTTCATTTTCCCACTATGATACAATGAAAGGTACTGATTCATTTATGTAGGACACAATGATAGAATCCATAGAACAAAAGGAGGAGCTTCTGGTGACGGTTCCATTTGTTACGGTAGAAGGTCCGATTGGTGTTGGTAAAACCTCTTTATCGAAAGAGATAGCGGCGACATTTAATTACCATCTATTAAAAGAAATTGTAGACGAAAACCCTTTTTTAAATAAGTTTTATGAAAATATTGAGGAGTGGAGTTTCCAAACGGAAATGTTCTTCCTCTGTAATCGCTATAAGCAATTAACGGATATTAAAAAATTTCGACTAGCACATGCCAAGCCTGTTGTAGCAGACTATCATATTTTTAAAAATTTAATATTTGCGAAGCGTACACTGGCATCTACTGAATACGATAAGTATGAGGAAATATATAAAATATTAACAAAAGATATGCCTGTTCCAAATGTAGTTGTTTATTTACAGGCTAGCGTTGAAACATTGATGAAACGCATTGCCATGCGTGGACGAGAATTTGAAAAAATGATATCACGAGATTATATGGAGCAGCTCGTAACCGATTATCATTCTTTTATCGAACATTTTGAGAATATGCATCCTGAAATACCAGTTATACGATTTAATGGAGATCAGCTTGATTTTGTTAAAAATCCAGAAGATTTAAATTATGTTTTAAAAATAATTAAGGATACGTTACAACAAAGGAGTTTGCAATAATGAATTTAAGAGAGAAATACGATATTCCTCCACAAACAGTCATCACCATTGCGGGTACTGTAGGCGTAGGAAAGTCTACGATGACAAAAGCTTTAGCAGAAGCACTAAATTTTCGTACATCATTCGAAAAAGTAGATACAAATCCATATCTTGATAAATTTTATGAGGACTTTGAAAAATGGAGCTTCCATTTACAAGTCTACTTTTTAGCAGAGCGTTTTAAAGAACAGAAACGTATTTTTGAGTATGGTGGAGGATTCATACAAGACCGTTCCATTTATGAAGATACTGGGATTTTCGCTAAAATGCATTATGATAAAGGGACAATGAGCCCGACAGATTATGAAACATACACAAATTTGTTTGAAGCTATGGTGATGACACCATATTTCCCACATCCTGATTTACTTGTTTATCTTGAGGGACCGATTGATGCTGTTATTGGGCGTATTCAAGAACGTGGGCGTGCAATGGAGCAACAAACACCAAATGATTATTGGATAGAAATGCATGAACGTTACGAAAACTGGATTAATAATTTTAATTCCTGCCCTGTACTCCGTTTAGATATTAATGATTATGATTTATTAAAAAATCCGGACGCAATTGAATCAATTGTGAGCCGCATCAGTCATATGCTAAAACAAACAAGCCATTTAAGAAAATAGAAATGATATAAACGACCAAAAAACGTGGAACAATACATAGCCGATTGTTTCACGTTTTTTGAATAGGAGGGGTTACTATAAGAATTGCAGTGTATTGCGGGTCTGGTGTAGGTAAAAGTCCAGTTTATGGGGAGAAGGCTACTGAACTAGGTACAGCATTAGCTAAATCCGGACATGGTGTTGTCTATGGTGGTTCAAAAACAGGATTAATGGGAAAAGTAGCGGATGCTGTTTTAGCGGCAGGTGGGGAGGTCATCGGTGTCATGCCAACCCATCTACAGAAGAGAGAATTGGCCCATGCTTCATTAACAGAGATTCATTTTGTAGAGTCCATGCATATACGTAAAGCTAAGATGGCCGAGCTGGCTGATGCATTTATTGCTCTCCCTGGAGGTGCAGGAACTTTAGATGAATATTTCGAAGTATTTACTTGGGCACAAATTGGCCTTCATGAAAAACCGGTCATCTTATATAATGTAGATGGTTTCTATGATGCACTCTTACAGCATTTTAAAGTAATGTTAGAAGAAGGATTTATACGCGCTGAACAAAAAAAGCTCTTCCGCATAGCAACTACATCGGAAGAGATATTACGTTTATTAAAAAAACATGGGTGAACATTACCCATGTTTTTTATAATATAAAATAAACGGAAAAAAATAGAAATGGATGAGGTGTGGATCATGCAAGGTGTAGATACTCAAGTGACCGATGAATTAGTAGTACAAGCTATTGAACGTAATATAGCCATTATTCGCTTTGATATGGATCGTAGGGTAGCTTTTGCAAATGAGCTTTTTGCCCAAACATTAGGCTATACAGTACAAGAGATGATAGGAAAGAATCATAAAGAGTTTTGTTTACCAGATTTCGTTAATAGTCCAGCATACGAAAAATTTTGGCGCTATTTATCAGCAGGGAATAGTTATCAGGACAAAATAGAGAGAATCGACGCGAATGGCCAAAGGATTTGGCTTGAGGCTACGTATATGCCCGTTTTCGCCAATAATACGAGAAAAGTAATTGGTGTTTCAAAGATTGCTACAAATATTACTGAACGACAAACTGAAATAACAAATGTAGCCGATCAATTGAAGAAAATGTCTAATGAGCTCCATCAACGTTCAGAGGCTGGTATTCAAAATAGTCAAGGTTTACTGGACACAATAAAAGAGGTTTCACAGGAATCTAAAGAAAACGTTAGTAATCTTGCACAGCTACAGAAACAAGCTGATTCGATTAAAGGTATTGTGAAAACCATTCAAGAGATTGCTTCACAGACAAATTTATTGGCTTTAAATGCAGCTATTGAAGCAGCAAGAGCTGGGGAATATGGTCGAGGCTTTGATGTCGTGGCAAAAGAGGTACGGAAGCTTTCTGTCAGGGTAGAACAGTCCATTTCGGAAGTAAAGGATAATATAGAGGGTATAGAGCGAGAAATTAGTCAAGTGACAGATAGTATTACAAAAATAGCTGAAAGAGTAGAAAAGACAAATGACCAAATTACTATCACGACTAAAGATTTTAATGAAATTGCATCTGCCGCTGAAGCATTAGACGAGCAGTCTAAGCAATTTATTGAAATTATTTAATGATAAATTTTACACCATTTACAAGTTAGAAGGTGTGATTGATCAAATGCTTTATTTTCAATATCTTCAGAGATATATTGAAATAGTATAGGTGTTTTAATTACAATATCTGTGTAAGGCGTTCATTAATCATAATAGGGGTGTTATGGATGACAAAAGTGGAAGTAAGTTTTCAGCATCTACCTACGACAGCTATTTCAGATGCGACAGGTGGACATACCAATTTGTATAGTGCTATTAAACCGCTAGCTGATCATTTTAAAATTGCTGGGCGGGCGGTAACAGTACGTTTACCAGATGGTGAAAATGGTGCAGTATTGGAAGCTATTCGAGCAGCCAATGAAGGGAATATTTTAGTTATTGATGCAAAAGGAAATACCAATCGAGCAGTAGCTGGGGATTTTGTGGTTTCCTTAGCTAAGGGTATTGGTGTACAAGGTTTTGTTGTAGACGGCGTGATCCGCGATATTGCTGCTATTCGTCAATTGGATTTCCCTGTATTCGCTTTAGGTACAACTGTAGCTGCAGGCAATAAAAATGGTGGTGGCGAAGTGAATGTGCCGATCGCTGTTGGAGGAGTAACAGTTCATCCTGGCGATTATATTATTGGAGATGTGGATGGGGTCATTGTTGTACCACAGCAAGATGCCGAAAAAGTGATTGAAGCTGCTGAGGCAAAGGTTGAAAAAGATGACAAACGTGCACAAGAAGCACATTCAAATGGCAGGGCATCCATTATTGCTTATTTAGATAAAGTGCTTGGAAAATAAAAAAACCCTCACGATGCCATCCAACATCGTGAGAGTTTTTTAAAATTACGCTAAATTTTGATCTTCTTTAAAGTAATTTTTCATTTTTTCGCGATCGAAACGGCCTTCCCATTTTGCCATTACTAATGACGCTAATGAGTTACCAATTACGTTAACAACTGTACGTCCCATATCAAGAATACGGTCAATACCAGCGATAAATGCTAGACCTTCAAGTGGAATACCGACAGTACCTAAAGTTGCTAGAAGTACAACGAAGGATACTCCTGGAACACCTGCAATCCCTTTAGATGTAACCATTAATACAAGCATTAACGTAATTTGTTCACCAATGCTTAGGTGAATACCGTACATTTGCGCAATAAATAATGCAGCAATAGCTTGGTATAGCGTTGATCCATCTAAGTTAAAGGAGTAACCGGTTGGTATTACAAAGGATACAATATCCTTTGGAGCCCCTAATTTCTCCATTTTCATCATAATACGTGGTAAAACAGCTTCAGAACTTGCTGTTGAGAATGCTAAAATTAGCTCATCTTTTAACACTTTAATTAAGTAGAATATGCTGATTCCTGCAAATCTTGCCACAAGCCCCAGAACAACAAAGATAAAGAATAACATTGTTGCATAAACAAGAATAGCTAATTTAGCAAGTGGTACTAGTGAAGAAAATCCATATTTGGAAACGGTTACACCGATTAAACCAAATACCCCAATTGGAGCGAATTTCATTACGAGGTTAGTTACCCAGAACATAGCATCTGCTACCCCTTGGAAGAAGTCTAAGACTGGTTTTCCTCGTTCACCAACTGCTGCAACCCCTAAACCAAAAATAACTGAGAAGAAGATAATCGCAAGCATATTTCCTTCAGCCATAGACTGAATAATATTTGTTGGGACAATGCCTACAATAATATCGAATGGTCCCTCATGCTGTACTTCCTCAGTTGTTGTTACATATTTCGAAATATCCCCTTGAGATAGTTCGTTCATGTTTACTCCTGCACCAGGTTGGAAAATATTTGCGGAAAGTAATCCTACTACGATAGCTACTGTCGTAATAATCTCAAAATAAATAATGGATTTCCCGCCTAATCGTCCAAGCTGCTTCATGTCTCCAGTACCAGCAACACCAACGATTAATGTCGAAATAATAATCGGTACAACAATCATCTTAATAAGATGTAAAAAGATATCCCCTAATGGTTGTAAATATGTCTCAATCTTGGGGTTTCCGTAAAAGATACCACCAACAATGATCCCTAAAATCAAACCGATTAAAATTTGAGCGGCTAGACTGATTTTAAATTTCTTCTTCAAACCCTTTGTACCCCCTAATATTAAATTTTTAGGACACGCCTTACTTTAATAATACGGAGGACTTATGGAATCCGACAGAATCCGAGAAAATTAATTTATTTTTGTTAAAATGTCTGAATATAACACTTGAATAAACTTCTTAATATTTACTTTTGCTTTACGATTGTCGTGGTCTTCAATCTGTGTCATGAGCTGACGAATTTCTTTAAAATCGAAGTAGCGAGGGGCATAGTATTCAAACTCAGAGTTCGTATAATCGACAACACCTAAGTTAGCGAGATTAATCATGGCAGCTAATATTGTTCTGCGTACGCGTTGTTCTATGGCTTTACTTTCTTTTAAAATTTCATCAGGTGTAGCCTTTGTTACAGCGGCGATTTCCTCATAAAGCTCTTTTAATGGAGGTAGTGGTGCAATCTTATGCTGATGAGCAAGTAAAGTTTCGATAATAGCTATAATATCCTCGCTACCAATTTCACCGACAATACCCATATCATTTAATATGGATTGAATATGGTCTCGTGATGTTGCTTTATTTGCCTTTTGTTCACTTAATTCAATATTTGTAAGTGACTGACGTATAACTAACAGTGAGTTTTTTAGACGAAATTGTTCAGTAGTTTTTTTCAAAACATTTTCTACCTCAATGCGGTTAATTGGTTTATGAATGAAGAAATCTATTCCTTGTTCATAAGCCTCACCGACCATTTCCTTATTCACAACCTGAGAAATCATTATAAATTGCCCCTCAAAACGATTTTGAATAAGATGTTCGACTGTTGCTATACCATCAAGTTTTGGCATCAGTAAATCAATTAGCACAAACTCCGGTTGGGTCATTAAAATTTGCGGTATGGCATCTTCACCATTACGAGCTTCGCCAATAACCGTTCCTAACCCGCTATCTTCAATAATTTGTTTTAACATAACACGACTTGCACGATCATCGTCTACAATAAAATACCTCATTTAAGTCTCTCCCGTTTGAATAGTTTGCGTAGGAATTGTAATTTTAAACGTTGTGGTTTGATTGTTTGATTCAACGGTTATGGAGCCTTTTAATTTTTCTATTAGTTCAGCAACATGTGAAAGCCCAATGCCAGTTGCTGCTACACCATCAACATTATATTTTGTGGTGTATCCAGGTTCAAAGATAATAGATAAATCTTGCTGGGAAATTCCCTTCCCATTATCACATACTGTTATTACAGTATTATCTTCTTGGCGTTGAATAGCAATTGAAATGGTACCTTGTCCTTCGATAGCTTCGACTGCATTAGCAGATAAATTATTTAAAAGAGCAAGCAATGCAATATGTTCCTTTGTTTGAAAATCGAAGTCAATACTTGTTTTAAACTGTATACTCTTACCAAGCAATTCCGCATATTTACTATTGCCATCCTCAATATAATGCAATAATTCAGATAATACAAAAGGGCCAAAGCTCCTCTCGCCAACAATCTTTGAAATGCCCGCATATATGCGTTGCGAATCTTTTTTTACTTCATGGATTTCCTGGGCAATATGTAGAGCTTGCAAGCTTTCCGCTCGATAACCTTGAGCCTTTAATTGCCGGTATAATTCAAACCCGCTAGCTGTTATGGTTTCAATATGGTTCATGGATTTTTTTAAATACAGGGTCTCTACGTAGAGGTCAGATCCAATATTAAGCATCTCTTGTACACGTTTTTTTTGTTCTGCTATCAATATAGAGCTATAAATACCAACTACAAAAAAACTTCGTAATAAGGCAACCGCAAATAGGATCAGGAGGTCATGAAGAAATAAAAATGTATAAGTTTGTACAAAAAAGCGGAAAATTTGTTCTGCTAAATTACTAATGACTTCACTAAAGGCAACCAGTAAACCAAGCTTTAATGGTTTTTCTCTATAGGCCTGAACATCTAAAATTTGTAGGCATATAGCAAACAATACATAAAATAATCCTGCTGGTAAATGGTTATATATGCTCTCTAATATGGGTACACCGTGTAAAGACGAATTAAAAACACGAAAAACGATTGTTACTAAACTTGTAGCGAAACCTGCAAAAATAATGGGTGTGGGTTTAATTAACGTGCATAGAAAAAAGATAATGGTTCCTAAACCAAAACGAAAAGTTGTATTGGCAAAAGGCATAATCTTAATTTCACTACCGATTGCGGTCAAGACAGCGATCAAAATCACCCAAGTAAGAGAAGTGCGAGCTATATTCTTTTTCGATGGCAATTTGACAACCTCCCATAACTGATATAATAAAAAATACCACAACCGAGTCGGAAGTGGTATCTAACAAGTAATACATATAATTTTTGGCAAAAAAAAACGGCTACATTCGTAGTCGGAAATTAAAAACTGGAGGAGGTAGAGGGATTCGAACCCCCGCGCGGTGTTACCCGCCTGTCGGTTTTCAAGACCGATCCCTTCAGCCAGACTTGGGTATACCTCCATGTTATGTTGCTTTGTTGTCTTATCGACAAAAATAAATTTATCATAACTTAAATTCTAAGTCAATAAATTTATAGAAAAAAATTGAGATATATATATAATGCACCGAAAATAAATAATTTGTGCATTAAGTTGCAATTTATTCAAACAATCATTATACTAAATATTGCCGTGCTAGGTGGGAAGGTAGCGGTGTCCTGTAACTCGCAATCCGCTCTAGCGAGACTGAATTCCTTTTTCGAGGCTGTCCGTATTGTTTGGTCTGCCTTCTGCACGTAGTGTTGACGATTGGGTCCTGCGCAATGGATACCCATGAACCATGTCAGGTCCGGAAGGAAGCAGCATTAAGTGGTCTTATCCATGTGCCGCGGGGTTGCCTAATCCGAGCTAACGACAGGAGTAACGCTTATGTGCGGCTGTCAAGGAAAGGTGCACGGCATTAAATTGCCAATTCAAAGCATCCGTCTACTATTAGGCGGGTGCTTTTTTATTTTTACTTAATAACTTCATTTTATATATAAGACAGCAAATGTTATAATAAGACTATTCTATTTAATGAGAAGGAGAGAGAGAAAAAAGTGACGTATCAAGCATTTTATCGTGTGTATCGACCGCAATCTTTTCGAGAAATGTCTGGTCAAGCGCATGTCAAAAGAACGCTACAAAATGCTCTCCTAGCGAATAAGACGACACACGCTTACCTCTTTTCTGGGCCACGTGGTACAGGGAAAACAAGTACAGCTAAGATTTTTGCAAAAGCCTTAAATTGTGAACATGCGCCTTCCAAAGAGCCCTGTAACGAATGTGCTACATGTATAAGTATTACGGACGGTTCTCATCCTGATGTCATTGAATTTGATGCTGCTTCAAATTCACGTGTTGAAGAGATTAGAGATATTATAGAAAAAGTCCGTTTTGCTCCTGCAAGCAGTAGATACAAAGTGTACATTATTGATGAAGTGCATATGCTTTCTACAAGTGCTTTTAACGCTCTTTTAAAAACATTGGAAGAGCCGCCTCCTCATGCTGTATTTATTTTAGCAACGACCGAGCCTCATAAATTGCCTGCAACGATTATTTCTCGTTGTCAACGCTTTGATTTTAAACGACTTTCTACCAATGATATTATTGAACGTATGAAAGTTGTCTTAGAAGATATTGAGTTACCATATGAAGAACAAGGCTTAAAGGTCATAGCGCAGTCTGCCGCAGGGGGAATGCGTGATGCTTTAAGTTTATTGGACCAGGTTGTATCTTTCAGTGGAGAGAAGTTAAAGCTTGAGGATACTTTGTTAGTTACAGGTTCAATAAGTCAGGATGTTTTTTATGATTTAGCTGAGGCACTCAAAGTGAAAGATGTTGCACAAATGCTTGCACTCTTAGAACAACTTATTGCTGACGGCAAAGATCCCCTCCGTCTTTCGGAGGATTTAATTACATTTTTCCGTGATTTATTATTACTTCAAACAAGTGATGATTTAGCTGAATTATTAGAGCTTGTGTCTCCTGAGGAACGTGTATTAACATTGGCGCATGAATTTGCACCGAATATGCTTTATGGCTATATTGATATACTTGCCAAAACTCAACAAGAGATGCGCTTCTCCCATCATACGAAAATTTATTTAGAAACGGCATTACTTAAAATGGTACAGTTTTCGGGAGGGATTGCTAATCAAACGGTGTCTACTACAAGTGAAACCGCAATCAGCCCAGAGCTTACTCAAAAAATTGTAGCGCTTGAGCAGATGGTTCAACAATTATCCCTACAATTACAAACAGGGACCCCAGTGCAAGCTTCTCAAACACCAAAAGAGCAACGACCGCGTGCTAAAGGTCCAAACGGCTATAAGGCTCCAACAGGCCGTATTCAAGAGGTGCTAAAAGATGCAACAAAGCAAGATGTCCAACGTATTAAATCGATTTGGGCACAAGCATTAAATCAAATGCAAAAATCTCAATCTGCGCTTTTAGCAGAAGCCGAACCAGTTGCGGCATCTTCAAGTGCTTTTGTGTTAAAATTCAAGTATGATATTCATTGTCAGATGGTTGCTGATAATCAGTCTTTAAAGGCTCACTTTACCCAATTAATTGCCGGACAAACTGGTACAGTGTACGAGATGCTCTGCATACCAGAAGAATCTTGGCTGAAAATGCGTGAAGAATTTATTCGTGATCATGGTATGCAACACAAGAAAACATCAACTACATCAGAGCCTGGTGAGGAGTTATTAGAACCACCACCGGCAGAAATGTCGGATGAGCCGTTTATCGATGATGCTCAGCCGCTTGCTTCACAGGATCCACTTGTGACGGAGGCAGAAAAGCTCTTTGGTAAAGATTTTGTTGAAATTATGGAAGATTAAATTTTAGGAGGAAAACATTTATGCGTGGAATGGGAAATATGCAAGGTATGATGAAGAAAATGCAAAAAATGCAAAAAGAAATGATGGAGGCCCAAGAGGCACTAAATGCAGAGCAATTTGAAGGTGTTGCAGGTGGCGGCATGGTAAAAGTAACTGTTTCTGGTCAACGTGAAGTCGTGTCAGTAAATCTTGATGAATCTGTGGTAGATCCTGACGATATTGAAATGTTACAAGACTTAATCGTTATCGCTACGAATGAAGCGTTGAAAAAAGTAGAAGAAAAAACGAACTCAACTATGGGTAAATTCACTCAAGGCTTAAACCTTCCATTCTAGGAGGCATTCATATGTACTACCCAGAACCAATATCAAAACTGATCGATAGTTTTATGAAATTGCCAGGTATCGGGCCAAAAACTGCGGCTCGTCTGGCGTTTTTTGTGTTATCAATGAAGGAAGAAGATGTCTTATCTTTTTCTAAAGCGTTAATTGATGCTAAACGAAATTTAAGCTACTGTTCCGTTTGTGGCAATATTACGGATGTAGATCCATGTCACATTTGTACAGATAAACAGCGAGATCATTCTATTATTTGTGTTGTCCAAGATACAAAAGATGTTATCGCCATGGAAAAAATGCGTGACTATAATGGTATGTACCATGTACTTCAGGGCGCGATATCACCGATGGATGGCATCGGTCCAGAGGATATCAATGTCGCTTCTTTGTTAGTCCGATTGCACGATGAAAGTGTCCAAGAGCTTATTCTAGCTACGAATTCAACGATAGAAGGTGAGGCAACAGCTATGTACATATCTCGCCTTGTCAAACCATCAGGTATTCGTACGACCCGTATTGCGCATGGATTGCCAGTAGGTGGAGATTTAGAATATGCAGATGAGGTAACGCTATCTAAGGCAATGGAAGGTCGACGAGAGTTGTGAGTGAGGGATTAATATGTTCTTCCGTAGTAAAAAAAAGATAAAAAAAGAATTCGATGATAGGCTTGTAAATCTTATGAAAGAAACAAAAGAGGATTTACAACAAGCAAAGATAATAGAAGAATTGATGGATGACTATGATCTAGGGGCGATAGCTCAACGAAAAGCAGCGGAAAGCATTCACTTTTATTTATTTAAGGAAGCTAGAATTCGCAGAGTGTTAATGAAATAGTTCTATTGGATATTCATAGAAGCAAAACAGGAATCATAAACTTTCATAATTATTTTTTGAGGGGGTAACCATATGTCTTGGTTAGTAATTATGAGTATTTGTGTTCCTGTAGGGCTTCTTTTTCTTTATGTCATAATAAGACATGCTAAGCTTGGTAAAATCTTAGAAGGATTATCTGTTTTTTGGTTTAGGTTTGCATTTGCTTTCCTATTATTGTTTATGATTCATTTAGGCATTGGTTATATAGGATATAATGTGCCTATCAATCTATTCTCTGTTTTAACAATTGCGGTTTTAGGTATTCCGGGTGTTCTAGGAATAACGGCTTTAATATTTATTTTATAAAAAGCTTGCAATATAATAAAAATATGGTATACTTATAAAAGTCGCTAATATAACTGATTGAAACGAAAAAAATGAATTAAAAATTCATGTTGACACATTATATACGACGTGATATTATATAAGAGTTGCTGTTGTGAAACGGCGGCGAATAAATGAACCTTGAAAACTGAACAAGCAAAACGTAATCAATAAAGTTTTTAGTAGCTAGCCTCGCTAGTGAACGAAACAAAACTTTGGACATCAAAATTGATGCCAGCAAAACAATTTGAGCTAATCAAATTTCTTTTATGGAGAGTTTGATCCTGGCTCAGGACGAACGCTGGCGGCGTGC
>NZ_KQ465162.1 GCF_001308875.1 Lysinibacillus sp. ZYM-1
GCTTTACTTTATTTCATTGTAAAAGAAAAAAGACTGTAGGCAAACTCTCAAATTTTTTGAGTTTGTCTACAGTCTGGGAGGAACTATTTTAATAGTTCCTCTTAAAAAAATAAATTTTATTAATGAATTTCTTTAAACAGTATTTTAGATGGTAATTCTACAAACCATTTTCTATTATTAATAGATTAAAGGGAAAGATTATTTTGGAACAAATATAATTAATTAAGAAGGGAATGAGATATCAAGAGAACCTGTTAGGATTTTTCTGTATTAGTTTGTTATTTTACTTTGAATATCTTTGTTATTTTATTTTACCCCATGGATTTTAGGATAAATTAACTACAAATTTAGAAAGTAAGGTGTTTTGAGTTTTTATCCCAATAAATCTGGATGTACAATTCATCTTTCCATTGATAATGTAACAGAGAGTTTGCAAGCATTAACACCGCTAATTGATCCAAATGTTCATAACTGTGGAACAGTACGAGCACATGGAGAAGAAATATTAAGACAGCCAGAAAAAGATTTCTATATTGTCGGCGCAAAAAGTTATGGACGCGCACCAACATTTTTAATGGCAACAGGTTATGAACAGGTCCGATCAATAACAGCCACAGCCTATATAGCGGGCGATGAGGAAGCTTCGCAACGTGTGGAATTAGATCTACCAGAAACAGGCGTATGCAGTAGTAATCTTAATAAATCAAATACATGTTGCTAATTGGGGGGGATATGTTTGCAAGATCAACTATTCATAGTGGGAATATGTTTTAATTTTTTTAATGCTTTCTTATTTTACACTTGAATATCTGAAAAATAAAATAAGTAAACAACATTCTTTAATATGGTTAATTTCTGGGCTTATAGCATTTATTATATATGTTATTTTGAACAAGAAAAAAAGAGTATAACTAGTACAAAATTAAATTAGGTATGCCCAATAGAAAAAATCATATAAAGTTCAATTAATTGACTGTTAGTGAAAGCTTGCAGTCTTTTTTGAACATAGTAAAGGAGGGATTGAATGGATACAATATCTATTCGTAAGATGGAACAAAAAGATTTAACAGAGGTATTAAAGGTTTATAACGAAGGCATCGAAACAGGAATGGCAACATTTCAAACCGAGGTGCCAAGTGAATGTGTATGGGATGAAGGGCATCATGCCACTTTACGCTTTGTGGCAGAAGTCAATAATAGAGTGGTTGGTTGGATTGCGATTTCTCCTGTATCTACTCGAGCAGTATATTGTGGAGTTGGAGACGTAAGTGTTTATATATCGAACGAAAGTAAAGGAAAAGGCATTGCATCAAAGTTGTTTGGAAGGTTGATTGAAGAGAGTGAAATAGCAGGTTTTTGGACGCTTCAATCATCTATTTTTGCAATCAATACCTCAAGTATTCAATTACATAAAAAAATGGGCTTTAGAATTGTTGGTACGAGAGAAAGAATAGCTCAATTACATGGGGAATGGCATGATACAGTTATTATGGAAAAAAGGAGTGTAGGAACTATCTAATAAAAATATTAAATATGAGGTGAAAGTTTAAAAAGTAAAAGAGAGCATCCTATCCTAAAAAAGGATGCTCTTTATTTATTGTTGACATTCGATACACTGAGTTCAGTTGCCTGTTAGCAACTTTAAAGGGCTGAGTAAAAATTACCACTTCTAAAAAAGAACATTTGTGCGTATGATATATATACAAACAAATGTTCTTTTTATTGTAGAGGGAGAGTGAAAACAATGAAGGGTCAGTTAATAAAAGCAATTCAACACAATCAGTTAGTAAATATGATGTACATTTTAAAGTCTGGATTCATCACGAAAAGGTGTATCCCGAAACAGGCGAAGCGTACTTTTATTATCGATAATGTTCTTGCTATTGTTTCAGTTGTTTATAAAAAGCGAGGGATTATTTAATGTATGAAAACCGCCCTGAACGTTCCATTATATGTATTGATATGAAAAGCTTTTACGCTAGTTGCATGGCAATGCTTGAAGGTTTAGACGTCATGACAACCCCAATCGCAATCGTAGCTAATTTCACTCAACCTGGTAGCGTTGTCTTAGCTGCATCGCCACCGATGAAGGAGCGATTCAAGATAAAAACAGGAAATCGTCGTTTTGAAATACCAAAGCATCCAGATATAAAACTTTTTGAACCGAAGATGAGTTTCTTCATTGAAATGTCTATGGCTATTACTCGTCTTATTTCAAAGTATGTGCCGCCAGAGTGCATACATATTTATAGTGTCGATGAAAGTTGGGTGGACTTAACTGAAACAGCAAAGCTTTGGGGACCTCCTGAAGATACAGCAAAGGAAATTCAAAAAGCGATATATGATCAGTTTCGTATCCCAAGCGCTATTGGGATGGGTCCTAACATGCTGATGGCAAAACTCGCTTTAGACCTTGAAGCTAAAAAGACTGGTTTTGCAAAGTGGACTTACGAGGATGTGCCAACAAAACTTTGGCCTGTGCGTCCTTTATCTAAGATGTGGGGTATCGGAAAACAGATGGAAGCCAAGTTAAATGCAATGGGGATATTAACAGTCGGTGGATTAGCAAATGCTGATTTAAATGAATTAGAGAAAAAATTTGGCATCATGGGTAATCAACTGTACCACCATGCGAATGGGATTGATCTTTCCACACTTGGAGAGCCTCTAGTTAAAAACTCAGCTTTAAGCTTTGGAAAAGGTCAGATGTTAATGCGTGACTACCATACAAGAAAAGAAATATCCGTGGCGTTACTAGAAATGTGTGAGGACATTATGCGTCGAACGCGTGAAGCAGGTTATGTCGGTCGGACAATTACATTAGGTTTGTCTTATAGTCGTAGTGCTATGACAAAAGGTTTCCAACGCTCGAAAACAATTGAAGTGCCTACAAGCGAAACGATTGATATGTATAAGACTTGCCTTGAATTACTTGACGAGTATTTTGCTGGTGAGCCGGCACGTCAATTGTCCGTGCGTTTAACAAACCTTGAACCTGAGCAAAGCATTCAACTGGATCTTTTTGATGAACGAAAAGAACAGCGTCAAATTTTAGGGCACACGATGGACTCTATTAGGCGAAAGTTCGGTGCTACGGCATTGTTACGAGCAATTTCTTTCACTGAGGCAGGTACAGCTTTAAAACGTGATAAATTAGTTGGAGGTCATTTAGCATAATAGGAGTGATATTTTATGATAAAAGATAGAGGAACGATTAAATGGACGGCAATGATGCTTCCTGAACATATACAAAAAATAAAACAGTGGAAAAGTGAAGTCTATGCTGAAGCTCCAAAAACTTTATCAGAATGGGAGCTAGAGGACTTGCAACAAATAATTAATCAAGCCTTTAAAGAGCATAAAACAGTAACAATTTCTACATGGCAAGATGCTAAGTATGTACAATGGACTGGTACAATTATTGCATTAGATGAATCACAACAACTCGTACTTGAGACTCTAACCGCTGTAAAACGTATTCCATTTCACTCAATCCACGCAGCACGGCTAGAAGATGAAAGTTATGATTAACGCAGAACAAAGACAGCTCTTACACCAGTACATTATATTAGATTTAGCGATTCAGTCTTTACAAGGTGATTATAAAACATTGGAGCAGTTGAAGATGAAAGCAATCTATTTACCTTTTGTGGAAAGTTTAATGAAAAGTGTACGACAGGATTATTTCAATTTGAAGCGAATGCTAGCCAAACAAAAAATACGTGTTGTCGGATGGCACCGCATAGATGCATATTTTAGTGATGTGCGTATAGCTACAGCAGGTGAAGATGAAATACTTCGTTATGCGAATCAAGCACTTAAAACTGAAGTGGAGCAATTGCTCATCAAGCTCATTGCTACCTAAGTGATTTCATGCTGTGTATGCAAAGACTCTAACTTTTCTGGATAATGCTCATTTTCCCCGATTTCTGAGATTATCGTGGCAGCAATATTTTCACCTATATCAGGAAGTGACTGGATTTCAATTTTTCAAGTTGTACCGCCAATTGATCAAACTCACGCTTTAAGTAGAAAGTTGTTGGCGGTAAGCTATATTCAAACTGAAAAAAAGGCTTTGATCAAGCGTTAATTGAAATAGGTTGCGTTCTGCAGTTACGATTAACCCCTAAACTCTTTCATGCGCCACCTTATACGAACTAAATTGTACAAGCTCTTCTATAGCTGCTTCTAGCATTGATTCAGATGTAAGGAAGGGATTCGAAGATCTTAATGAAACCTAAGATGATAGGACCTATAACTTCTAAAACAATAGATGGTTTCATTCGATTGATGTTATATTGTCATGTGTTGCCGCGCTTCGTAAAACTTACCACAATATACCTCCGTTAATCGGGATGGTTTTACATTATTATGGGAATGTTCGTTTGTTAAATGGGAGTTTTATTATCATATATTAAATCTATGATTTATAATATAATTGTAAAATAAAACAAAAATTAGAATAATAATTGTGAATCGATGAATAAATGGGGGATACATCAACTTGGTAGTAAAAAGTGTATTAGAAGATATAGACTTTAACGATATTATAGATACCTTTATTGCAAAAAATGAGATATCAAATTCGGAAGAAGATTATGTAATAAATTTTTCAAACAAGGTTAAAGAATTTTTAGCTCAAGAAGAGTTAAAGGACAATCCAAATGTTAAAAAAATCTTACTAAGAATGTTAGATGAATATCATTATTATTCAAAAACATATATAGAAAGAGTATTTAAAAATTTTTATAACTTTTTGAGTCCTAAGATTAATGAAAGTAGAACAATTTACAGTCCTATTAGTAGCGAGAAAGATTTTTCAAGGATAAATAGTTCTTATTTTTATTTAGAAAAGTTTATAGAAATTAATAATTTATCTAATGAACAAACAATAAATTTAAGTTCTTTATACTTGGAGGTAGATAATAAATTTTATAAGAAAAAACTAAGTTTTCTTGAACAAAAGAATGATGGAATTGTTGATACAAAAAAAGAAATCTCAAAGATTTATAATAGATTAAAATTTATTGATACTGTGGTTTTCATGGATGATTTTTCAGGAACTGGAGATACAATTAAAAAGTTTTTAAAGTTGTGTGCTGAAATGGTGAAAGAAAAACAAGTCATAATTTTTGTTGTACATATAACTGAAAAAGCAAAAGATGTTATTGAGAAAGCTTTTATAGAACATGGATATGAGAATGCTAGATTGATAGCAGAAAATAAAAGTAGCAGCTTTTTTGAGAAAAACTTAGAGTTCAAAGAAATTAGGGAAGAGTTATTTCAATTTGAAAAAGAGACACTAGGAAGCGACGAGCCTTTAGGATATAAAGGGTCTGAAACTCTAGTAACTTTTTATAGAAATTGTCCGAATAATACTATCAGTAGTTATTGGTGGAATGAACATAAACAATGGCGACCATTATTCCCAAGAAAAACTAAAATTGTAGATTTTTTTGGAGAGAAAAAAATTGAAGAAATCTATAAAAGAATTCTATATAATATAAACTTAATTATTCCTCCAGAATTATCTAAGAAATATGGAATTAAAGACTTACTGTATTTATTATATATTAACGAATTCCCAAAAGATCAAGAAGTCTTTGAAATCAGAAGAATTTTAGGCTATAATGAAAATCAATTACTGGAACAATATTCTATATTATTAAGTAAAGGTTGGATAGATTCAGAGAATAATTTGTTAGTTGAAGGAAAAAAAGTTTTGGAGGAATTAAAATTATTCAAAACTAGTTTTTCGGATTTAACCAAAGAAAAATTCTTGGAAAAATCTGAAGATAGTATTTCTTTTGATGACGAATATATTCCTGTAAAATATTTATAAATTAGGGACATAGGAAGACGAGTCGTCTTTCTAAAGTGAATGTTTCTAAATTTTAATTTAGTAATCAAATCAAGATTTGATTACTAATTTGAAACGAAGAGCTTGTTTCAAATTACCTAACTTACAAGTTGAAGTTCACTTGTAAGATTAGGTAAATAATTATTGGAAGAGTCAAATGGTCATAAATCAGTAATTTATACTTTACTTATAATAAGGATGGGGCAATATGAATTTAGAAGTCTTAGAGTCTAAGATGTCTGAAGAAAATATATCTTTGGAAGAAATAGAGAGTACTTTATCATATGCGCGTAATTTGAAAGAGAATGGCGTTCCAGTGATTTTTGATATTCAACATTTGAGACGCTTGTTAAACTTAAATAAAACTGATTTTAAGCGAATATACTATGCTCGTCAACATCAGTATAATACTATAGAAATTCCTAAGAATAATGGCAAGGGAACTAGAACGTTATCAATTCCATCCTTGGACTTAAAATATGTTCAAAGATGGATACTAGATAATATTTTGTATAAAATTGAAGTTAGTGAATATGCGAATGGCTTTGTTAAAGGTAAATCAGTTGTAACGAATGCAAACTATCATGTTAAACAAGAATATGTTTTGAAAATGGATATTAAAGATTTCTTCCCAACTATTACAGCTGGTAGAGTTTTTGGATTATTTATGTCTATCGGTTATTCTTCTAATGTAGCAATAGTTTTAACGAATTTATGTACATATAATAATTCAATTCCACAGGGAGCTCCTACTAGTCCATATATTTCTAATTTGATTTGTCGTAATCTAGATTTAAGATTGAGTTTATTATGCAATAAAAGAAATATAAAGTTTTCGAGATATGCTGATGATATTACGATATCTGGTGGTAGAAAAGTAAAGAAAACTATACCTTTTATTAGAAAAATTATCAATGAGGAAGGTTTTATAGTAAATCAAGAAAAAACTAAGTTATTGTACAAATCAGGGAGACAACAGGTAACTGGAATAGTAGTAAATGATAAGCTATCAATAGCTAAAGAAATTCTGAGGAAGTTAAGACAAGATATATACTACATTAAGAAGTTTGGTTTAAACTCGCATTTGGAAAAAAAGAATATGATAAATAAGTCGCATGTAAGAGAATATTATTATGGTATGGCTAATTATATTTTGATGGTAGATCAGAATAAAGGTCAAAAGCTCTTCAATGAACTAAATAAAATTAATTGGAAATGAGTATAAAAAGTAGCCGCTGCTAGTGGCTACTTTTTAATTTGAAATTTAAGATTAGTAATATGAACAAGTTTTTTTATCAAAGATTCCATCATGTAACTGCCCATAATACTTATTCTTAAGAAATTATTATTTCAATTGTTTCAAGGGTTTGAGGGGCATTCCTTTTTGAGAATACGTTAGAACATAGAAAGTTTCTACATAGGAAAAAAATGGCGCGAAAGCGCTGCTTGTATTTTATTAAATTAAGCCCTTAAACAGTTAAGTGTATTTATTTGCATACAAATTAGCAGAATCCCCCAAACCCCCATCAAGTTGCATGTGAAATAAAAATAGCTGTATATCTGATGGAAAATCAATGATATACGGCTATTTGTGATTCGTCCCGAAAAGGTGAGCATATTTTATATAAATCGAGCTTACTTTTGTTAAATAAAAAAATACGTACCAGTTCGCCTTACGAAAATATTCTCCTCTTTTTAGTTGAATCTTCTAAAATTCCTTAATGACTAATAACGTAAAAATATAATAGTAGACAAAAAGTAGACAATCACTTGACAACAGAATAGATGAGGCGTTTGTGGATTTAACGGGCTGCGAAAATATGTGGGGAGATGTTGAAACTATCGCAAAAGCCATACAAGATGCAATTTATCAGCAATTCAAAATTCATTCCTCAGTTGGTATGGGTCCCAATATTTTAGTCGCAAAATTAGCGCTGGACATTGAGGGGAAAAAGACAGGTTTTGCTCGCTGGACTTACTGGGACATACCGAATAAATTGTGGAAGGTGTCACCGCTCTCTGAAATGTGGGGGATTGGTCAGCGCATGGAGAAAAAATTAAATGCCATGGGAATTTATCGTGTCGGTGATTTAGCAAATGCCAAATTGTCGGAGTTAGAAAAGAAATTCGGTATTATGGGGAATCAATTATATTACCATGCTTGGGGTATAGATCTATCCGAAATCGGTGAGAAAAAATCGACCAACATGAACGCCCGTAATTTATCTTTCGGCAAGAGCCAAATGCTAATGCATGATTATAAAGGAAGGCGAGAAATCTTAGTTGTTTTATTAGAAATGTGTGAGGACGTTGCAAAGCGAGCGAGAGAAAAAGGGTACTCTGCTCGTACCATTTCTTTAGGTTTAGCATATAGTCGGCATGTGACTATGGTTGAAAATTTTTATCGCTCAAGAACAATCGAAGAACCGACAAACGATACCATGCTGATTTATAACGTTTGCAAAGAGTTGTTAGACGAATTTTTTGGTGGTGAGCCTGCCCGTCAATTGTCTGTACGCATTTCTAATGTATCAAAAGAGCATGGATTTCAGTTAGATTTATTCGATCCAGCCAAAGCCAAACGTCATCATCTTGCACGCACGATGGATTCAATTCGTGACCGTTTTGGTCAAACATCCTTATTACGTGCTGTGTCCTATACCAAAGACGGTACTGCGATTAGTCGTTCAAAATTAGTGGCTGGACATTTAGAATAGGAGGGATTTCATTGATACGTGACAGAGGCTTAGCGAAAAAATGGACAGGGATGCTGATGCCTGAACATATTCATTTATTATGTGAATGGGAGAAGACTTCGAAAAAACAATACCCAAAAGAAAAAATGGATTGGGAATGGGAAGACTTACAGCAAGCCCTTTTGACCATTTATCATAAAAAACAAACGGTTGAGTTAACATTGTGGCGAAACAAATGGGTAATGGAGCGTGGGCGTATCACATTATTGGATCATCCACATCAACGTATTTTATTAGAAACTGATACAACAATTAAAAAAATCGATTTTCGAGAAATTGATAATGTGATGGTATTAGAGGAATGATAGCTTTAAAGGATCGACAATTAGTATATGAATTTCTTATATTAGATGTTGCCATTCGCTCGCTTCAGCATGACATTGAACATATTCAAAAATTAAAATTCTCCAGTTTATACGAGCAGCATCTAGGGGCAATATTAAATCATTTACAACGTGATATAACATGGCGTAAAAAGCAATTAGCAGGTAGCAAAATCCGTTTAATTAAGTGGGTTAAAGTAAACGGAAATTTTTCAAATGCTATATTGGCAACTGCTGGGGAAGACGTTTCCATTCGATTTTCTACGCATGCACTCAAACAAAATAGCCAGATATTAATTGAAAAAAGAATGGTGCCAATTGAATAATTTAATGAGTAAGGAGCTATGTACGTATAACATTAACTTAAGAACAGCTGCTGATTTGTGTGAGTTTGAAATAAAGTTGCGATGTTTATAAAAAAAAGATCAAATAAAATACTAAATTTAAAAAAGGAAATAATATATGTTATTTATAATAATCGGAGTTTTATCTATTGGAATGACTTATCTTTGACTATTAGGAAGCCGAATTTATATTGATCTTAGTCGAAACTATGCTGGATTAAATTCAAAAAAGGTGATACCGCTCCATATCAAAGAGTAGAAGGTTATAATCTTTTGCTATTAGATAATACCTGGCTAGACAGATCCTCTCTAAACGGAACACTACATGGCTGTTAATGAAGCGGATTAAAAGAAACCTCCTAGGAAATGAAGTGACTCCAAAAAATTACACGGTTATTTCATTAGGCAGCGGTTTGGGAATGAGTTCGATATTGTATCGGACTCATGCCTTTTAATGTGTGCCCAGCATGCGTATGAACTATAGGGTGCAAGTCTCGAACCCGAAGACAGAAGTAGAGGTTTCAAAGAGCAAGTCGTGGCGTAGCGGAATCTGAAGGAAGCTGGAGGTAAAACACCGGTCTGAGGAACACGAATCTCATATAAGGATAGGTGTAGTTTTATAAAAAAGTTTGATCATTTAAAACAAAGATTGATAATTTATATTAAAGTTTGATTAAACATCCTGTGTTGATATGCAGGATTTTTTTGTTCCACAAACGGGCCATGTTGTGGATTAAAAAAACATTAAAAACCATTAAAAGATGTCGCAGAAAAGTGGGATGGCTAATGATCCTACTACATGGGTCCAATCAGCTGCTTCTTCTGGTGACCATACAAAAGTAGTAACAACATCCGATGGAAGAATTTATAAAGGGGATGTTTTTGTTAGTGTATGTGATGCTCCATTGAACCAATTAGAAAGACATTAACAAAGTTAAGTTCTTTAACAGAGGATTTAGTGCAACAAGGTTTTATAACGTATACATAAACAAACCTAATAACGTTCTCAAATGCAGTTTACGATATTAAACGAAATAACAATATAATTAGTACAAAAAAAAACGCTTGGATTAAAGGAGAATAAGCGTTTTAATTTATATACGGTTAATAATTATATGTTTTTACCAAGGTAATTCATCAAAGCTAAATGTTTCGACGGTAAGCCCTAATGATTCAATCTTTTTAACTAAATCTATTTCAGGCTTAGGATGTGCAATATATACTTTAGCATCTTTAGGTAACTTTTCTAAAAAGAAATCAATTTCGGGTCTATCTACATTCCCATAAGAAATACCGATTATTACCAGTGCTTCGAGGTCTTGAGCATAAGAAGCATATCTGTTAAACATTTTCTGTATCCATCTTAGTTTTTTTTGATAATTATGAACAGAAGGTGGAATTATATCTGCTTCATTTCGAGGTAATACCCATTCCCATTTAGGGAGAACTCCTACGTACCCTATATCATTTAAAGTCAATGAATTACTAAAACGGTGTTGGTAAGGATGATGTCCGATTAATGTATTATTTGGAATATCGAAATCAATAGAACCGTGGGGTTTTAAAACGGATACACTCCGAACAGGTTCAGTAGTGCCAATTCGTGAATAACGAATATTTGCCGATTTTAAGGCTCTTTCTAAAACTAAATCATAGTTAAAAGATATTGCTAAATTTAAGTGTTCCTTATTCTGTTTCAACCATTTAGACCATTTCCATTTAGAAAATTCAAGGGTATCTAAATAAAATTGAAAATTTGAATAAGACATTGATAAAAAATGTCTAAGTTGTGATTCTTCAAAAGAACCTATCTCATACTTTGATGCAAAGTTTGTAATAGCATCGAAATCATTTATCTCTTGACCAAAAAGTTCCTTTTTAATATATGGAAGATGTTCAATAAAATTAGTAAAGTCAATTTTCCCGCTTTTAAAGTTTTTTAAAGGAAAGGATGAATGTAAATCTACATTTTGCGAATCAATGAAATCAAGTGTAAAACCATTTCCAACTAATAATGCAAATTTTCTTGTCAAACTATTACCTCCAACCTAATTACAAAAAAGTGTCAATATACACATTTTAACATAATATCGCAAAAGTTTAATACGAAAATACTAATCTTAATGTCTATTAAGGATCAGCGCTCGTTTTCATTAAAGGGCCATAATATTGAATAACATTTTTTTACGATATGTTACCAAACGACCTTGAAAAATCAAAGCGTTTTACTTTTTACCATTTTCCAATAGTTTATTGCTTTTATTTGGAATAAGTGTGTATAATTTGTGTGTAATGTTATCCCAAAATATGAGGATATTGGACAGTTTAGGAAAAAATATAAGGGAAGGTGAATTTATGAAGCATTTTTCTATAGCTTTATTAACTTTATTTTTGAGTATAATTGTTTTTTTCATTCTAGGAGCATTTGGTTTAGCAGATTATATTGATGGCTTAATCATGTCTATAGGTTTAATTATAGTTATTTTACTATCCATAATTATTAGTATATTAGTTAAAATTAACCAAAATATTGAAAAAATGTTAAAATAGGTTAAGATTATGTTAACATGACCAAAAGGGAGGTTTTACCATGATAAAAAAATTAGGTTTTATAGTTGCACTATGTTCATCGTTTTTATTTTTTAGTCCTTTTGTAAAGGCTGCTGAAATTCAAGAGTTAACAGCAGATGAACTAGATTATCTTTACAATGAATTAGGATTTACAGAGGCACAAGTTAATTCATTACCTGCTAGTCATCTAAAAGATTTTGTTGCAGGAAAAGCAGAAGTAGTTAGTAGTTTTGATGAAGTTTATTCATTTGACGAAAACGTAGTTTCTACACTAGCTGCTATTCCAAGTGGAGATTTAAGTTTTAGCGGAAATGTTCTTAAAATAAATACAAGTGATGTATCTGGTTACAATAAGTTTTATGCTTTTGCAAACTTCCGTTGGTTGACTCACCCTGCATTTAATCTAACTGATAAAATTACAATCGGGTTCCCTTCTAATTTAGGTGTATATTTCAAAACTTCAAATGGGAACATTGTCGGTCATTATTCATCTACTTCTATGTACAATAAATCAACAGGTGGTTCTACACAGTTAGCATCTTCAACAACACCTGATAAATGGCAAGTTGGTGCAGGAGTTGCAAGCGCACATGATTTACGTACAACATTAAATGCAAGTCAATTTAATGAAGGTACAATTTCTCAATATTTTTATATTCAAACTGGTCTTTCAGGTAAAGGGAATGCTCAATTTGAATATGGACACAACAGAGTTGTAGGTAGTATAGGAATATCTATAGGCTCGTCTGTTGGGCTTAGCATAACTCCATCATCGACAACTGATATTAGATCTTACGCTGCTTCATTCAATTATTAATTTTTAAAAAACGACACAATAGTCAAAAGACTATTGTGTCGTTTTTTTACTTGTAAGCCATATGATCGTGAAAATAAAAATAAAGAACTATTAGCTATTTTTAATTGTTTTTACTATTATGTAATAATTCAAATAGTCCAAAATTACGACACAGCTATGCAACGAATATGATTAATAACGGTGCGCCAATTGATGTCATTCAAAGTTTACTGGGTCATGAAAAGAGTGAGACTACAAAGATCTACGCTCAACTAAGCGGAAAGCTAAGACAGGATTTATACAGTAAATACTTTTAAAAAACTTTCATTGAATCAAGACACTCATGTAGAAATGGGTGTTTTTCGTTATAGGGCCAGATTGTGGAATAACATTCTTTAACAAAAGGTTCCACCAACGTTTTGGGAATGTTTATACTTGGAGCTAATCTAGTAGATTTACACAGAATTATAATTAAAGTAGCCAAAAGCAGAGTAATTCTACAATGAATTTGCATCTGCTTTTTTTGTTGAATAAAGTATTATTGAACTCTATGTTAAAAATAGTTTACAAAAAGTAAAAAATATATTGTATTTTATGTACAGGAGGTAAATATGATAAAAAATGGAAAGCTTTTTAATAACCTGTCTATCTGTAGAGCTGAATTAAAAATGACACAACAGGAATTAGCTAATAAAGTAGATGTTTCCCGTCAAACAATAGCTTCTATTGAAGCGAATCGTTATAATCCATCATTAATTTTAGCGTTTGAAATAGCAAAAGTATTTGATAAAGAAATTACTGAAATTTTTAATTACAAATAGGAAAGAGGTGTAACTTTAATGTTAACTATATATATTATTCTGCTTATTTTATTTTTGCTCGTAATGGGGTCTGTAATTGGTATTGCACAAGGGTATAAAAATGATGAACGATTTCAATTGATAGTAAGTAACGGCTATAAGTATAGTTGGTTAATATCTTTTTTGGGTGTAACAGTTGCTTATAGCCTTCACAAGCTTTCGTTTATTAATTTGGAAGCAAGTTTAGCTTTAAATATCTGTATGTTCATAATTTTAATTTCAGGTATTTTTAATGGTCTATTTGTTTATATCTCTCATAAGCGTGTATGAATGTTACTCTTTAATATAGAATAGAGAAATCAACCTGCATATATGTAAATTTATAAACTAAATACCGTGCCAAAATGAAAGTTTGTAAACACACTTAAAAGCCACAAAATGAAATTTAGTTATTCAATTAAAGGGCGCAATTCTGTAACAAAGATTCAGCGCGCGTTTCCATTAAAGGGCCAGATTGTTGAGGAACGTTTTCAATGGATGTTATTGTTGAAATATAGAGTTAGATAAAGATTAACTCCATTTTGTTCAATCTTTTTTAAAAATGGAGTTTTTGCATTTGCTGATAAATAAAGTCTGAAGGTATTTTTTTGAACAATTTGTATTCTAAAGCTACATTTACTTGTTTTTTATTTTTTATTTGTAAGTAAATCTTTATTTGGTTGAGAAAATGAAGCAAGGAGGTGAAATAATCCAGGTAAAACAATTAACATACCAATAATCGCATATATTTGACGCGTACTTAAATCTAAAAATGTTGAGGAAGCAAACAATATCCCTAATGGCATGGTAACTCGAATGAATAGTAATCGAACTGCACTTAGTTGGGTTAAACGATCTCTAGGAGCTTCACGCTGAAAAATTGCTGCACTTTGGGAGTTGAATAAAGGAAATACCATTCCCCCAAACAATTCACATATCCATGCAATAGGAACTGAATTTACAAAAAACAAGATTACGAATGAAAGTCCTCCTCCTATTAAACCGAGGTACATAGTTTGATAAGTTTTCGGTAACTTCGTAAGTAGTATCGTACCTATGGCATAACCGACTGGGAAAGACCCAGAAAAGATCGCGTATTCCCAAGAATGTCCATTAAGGTCTTCTCGTATAAAAGGAATACTTAAAACCATTGTTGCTCCAACTGCAAATTGTACCGTGGAAGAAAGAATGGTAAGTCGAAAAAGATTTGGATATTTAAAGAATGTTCGATAGCCCTCCTTCATTTCTGCCCACCAAAATTTCTTTGTCCAAGTTGCTACTTTCTTCGTACTTGATTGAGGGATGCGTGAAAGTGCGAGAAAGCTGGCGAGGAACATTACAGATGAAAATCCATATATGAAATGTAAAGGACTGACCAACAGCAATAATGTAGTTGCTCCAGGAGCGATAAAACTCATAAGTCGAATAGTCCCATCTAGTAATGCATTTGCTCCGACAAGTTCTTTCTCATTACAAATTTCCGGTAGAAGTGAAAAAGATAGACTTGCGTAAATTGGTTGCATCAAGCCTAACAAACATTGTAAAACGACTAATCCTAAAATGGTTCCCACGTCAGAACCAATTAAATAGCCTACAAGTGGAAGGATGTAGGCTCCAGCACGAATTAACTGTATGTTTCGAAGCATTTTCTCCTTCACAACATTGTTTAGGAAAGGCGCACTAATGCCTTGCAAAATTAAAGAGGGGATAAAATATACAAGCCAAAGTACACCCATCCATTCCCTTGAACCTGTCAATTCATAAAGTAACAATCCATTAATGATTCCTCCAGCTGCTCCACCAAATTCGGATACAATTTCACCTATCCAAAGTGCTTTAAATGCCTTAGAGAACTTATTCATTTGTGAACCCCCAGGTACTGAGTAAGTCGTCCAGAAAAAGCGTTAATATGCGTTAGATTTGCTGAATAGATACCTTTATCAACACGAATAAACTTTGCTGCTTTCAATATAGAAAGTTGGTGATGTAGTGTTGTTTTAGATGTATTAAACTGCACGCTCAACTCTTGAAGTGATAAAGGTCCCATTAGAAGTTGATAAAGCAATTTCAATCGAAGTTCATCCCCTAAGGCCTTATGACCACGAATTAACTCATTTGATGGAACACCAGGCTCTATCAAATATTCTTCCTTTAAAGGATAAAAGAAAAGTTTAGTATCAGGTGTGCGTTTTTCTAAGCTCCAAGGACGATAAGATACGTGTGGAATTAATTTGACATTCCAGACAGAAGGTTCAGGGAGATACTTGATTCCACCTGTAATTCGTTCGATTTCGTCAATAGGATTTGTTATATCCAATGATTTGTATTGTTTCTGTTCAAAAGCAAGCGCATGAGTCCATTTTTCCCATTCTTCTTGTTGACTTACCCATATGTACCACTCAACCAATGTATTGTTGAATAGGTCACAAATTTCTTGTTGTGTATAACGACTAAGATTACGCACATACCCACCTAAGTAATCGTGGTCTTCAAAATATGTCGCATACTTCTCAAATAATTCACCTCGATGATGCTCAGTGGCTGTCGCTTTTCTTATAGGCTCTGTATTCCGATCTTTGTACGGCAAAAGTATGTCATAAAAGCGAGCAATTGGAATTTCTGAAAGTTGATTCGAAAAATCTTGAACAGATGATGCAGATAATTTGTCTTGAAGCATAATCAGCCCATACCATAAATTGGTCTCCTCAATCACCTTCAAATGTTTTAATAATGATGAAGGCATTGAATCTTGCTCTGATATCCACTTTTCATCTAAATCGAATGTATGTCGAAGTTGTCCATGTGTATACCCTGCAATACCAAGTATCACTTCCCAAACAGGTGAGGATTCTACTTGTAAGGAAATGCTTTCAGCTGGATATGGAGAATAAAGGTGTTTCATAAAAGAGCCTCCTTATTATGTATTTCCTAAATTCTAATATAATAGAATACATTATTCAATAAATTTAGAATAATAGTTTCTGCTCGCTCCCTAAAGAAGATGTTTGACTATATTATACTTATTCTATTAAAGGGTGCGTTTATTTAGGAACGCGTCTTTTTCGTTTAAAGGGCCATTTAGTTGAATAACTGCCTCTAAAGAGATTTGTACATTTATGTTAAAATTTAGGGGTAGTTCTTGAAAACAACTTGGTTATTTAATAAGAGTTTTCCGTTATTGCCATAGATACTTTATTTATAGTAGAAGAAGTGAGGGATTAACATGTTTTTTGTTCAAATGTCTGGCTTTCCTGGGTCTGGAAAGTCTACACTTTCTCGTCAAATTGCTGA
>NZ_KQ465163.1 GCF_001308875.1 Lysinibacillus sp. ZYM-1
GCCCGTTAAATACCGACAATTGGCTGTTTAAAAGGTGTTTTCTTACTGTCTCAAAAACGACAGTCAGTGCCGTATAAGCGGGGCTTTTTTCATCTATATTACTGTAAGGAATTAGCTTGCATTTGATACATCTTTTCATAAATTCCGCCAACTGCCAGCAATTCATCATGTGTGCCATTCTCGACAATTTTCCCTCGATCTAACACAAGGATACGATCTGCGTTTTTAATTGTAGAAAGTCGATGGGCAATAATAAACGTTGTACGTCCTTTTTTTAGGACATCCATTGCATGCTGAATAATTTCCTCTGTCTCTGTATCAATATTGGATGTTGCTTCATCCAGTATTAAAATCGCTGGATCGAAGGCTAGAGCTCGTGCAAAGGAAATGAGTTGACGTTGTCCTGAAGATAATGTACTCCCCTTCTCAATCACAGGCTCATCATAACCATTTGGTAAGTTCGCTAAAACACGTTCTCCCCCTACAGCATTTAAAGAGGCCTCGATTTTTTCTGGAGAGATATTTGGGTTATTTAAGCTAACATTTGAGGCAATGGTTCCCGTAAACAAGTAAGGGTCTTGAAGCACAATTCCCATATGCTCCCGCATCGTTTGGCGAGGAACAGATGTGATATCAATGCCATCAATGGTAATTTTCCCTTTCGACGGATCATAGAAGCGGAAAAGTAAGTTCATAATCGAACTTTTCCCTGAGCCTGTATGACCAACTAGGGCGATAGTTTCGCCTTGATGGGCCTCGAATGAAAGATTTTTTAGTACATATTCATTATCCTTATAGGCAAAAGAAACATCTTCGAATAGCACATTCCCCTTATACCTTGGTAAACTTTTTTCTGAGACAGGTTCACCATCCGTATCTAGCACTTCAAAGACACGTTTCCCTGCAATAAGTGAACGTTCAAGCTGTGAAAATTGATTAACGATATTCGTAATCGGATTAAATAGCTTAGTTAAATAATCAACAAACGCATATAAGGTACCTGCTGAAATCACCTCAGTTGCTGTATATGACTGTGTACCAAAATAGATAATAAAGACCGTAAACATAATCATTCTTAATGTATTGACAAGGTTAAAGGAAGTCGCTGAATCAAGCACCAATAGCTTGCGTTCATAAGCGTAGTGCTCATTATTCATATCATCAAATTCCTTCGTCATTTGTTGCTCACGACGGAATGCCTGAATAATCGTCATACCTTGAATAGATTCATTAATCATGGCATTGATATCGGCAATTTTTGTACGGATGACATCATTATATTTGGAAGCAAATTTCCGATACAAAATCATCCATATATACACAATAGGAATCATCGTTAGAGCAAGCATAGCCATTTTCCAATTTAAAATAAAGAGTGCTATATATACGCCAAAGATGGAGATGAAGCTCGTCACAAAATTGGACAGTACCTGTACATATAAATTCCGAACTGCCTCTGTATCGTTCGTTACACGGGCAACAATTTTGCCTGCTGGTAAATTGTCAAAGTACTGGATCGGTAATGTTTGAATATGCTCAAACACATCTTTACGTAATTTTTGAACAACGCGATTAGCACCAATTTGTAAATAAATATACATAAAATAGCGTAAAATCGCTGTAGCAATGGCTAATAGTAAATAAACGATTAGTAACCATGTAATCGGTTTAATTTCAATATGACCAATCGTCATGTAATTATCAATAATATGTTTAGCAATGAATGGCCCAACAAGCTCTGTAAATACAGCAATTGTTAGGAAAAATAAGCCTAGTAATATCGGCTTTTTAAAATACATTGCATAGCGCATTAAACGTTGACTCGTACTCATGAGGCACCTCCCTCTAGCTGCTGACGGTCAAATTGCTCTTTATACCATCCTTGTTGTGAAAGAAGTTTCTCATGTGTTCCTTGCTCAACAACTTGCCCATCATCCAACACGATAATAACATCAGCATGTTGAATACCCGATAATCGGTGCGTGGTAATAATCGTTGTTTTTCCATGACGTTCTCGCTGAATATTTTCAATAATTCTTGCTTCAGTCTTCGCATCGACAGCGGACAATGAATCATCAAGCATTAAAATTTCAGGATCTTTAATTAGCGCACGAGCAATGGATACGCGTTGCTTTTGACCGCCCGAAAGAGATACACCTTTTTCACCAACAAGTGTTTCAAGACCCATTGATAAATTTTCTAAATCCTTTTCAAAATACGCCGCCCGTATTGCCTGCTGCAATTCTGCTTGCGTCGCATCTTCTTTCCCGAATAATATATTTTCACGAATGGTACGTGAGAATAACACATGATCTTGAGGCACATAGCCAATCCAATCGAGAATCTGCTCCTTCGTTTGAGCAGTAATATCAATACCATCAATGGAAAGCTGTCCCTGTCCGATTGGATATTCTCTTAATAATTGACGAAGGAAGGTTGTTTTCCCCGCTCCTGTCTTCCCAACAATTCCAAGCGTTTGGCCTTTTTTCAAGGACAATGAAATTTGTTGTAGGTTTTTCACTTGGCTCATTGGATATTGGAATGTTAAATCATCAAAACCAATTGCTTTAGGTGTCGCAATCATTTGTGGATTCGGAATATTTTGAACATCCGCCTCGTAGTTTAATGTTTCCTGCACACGATCCAGTGACGCATTCCCTTGTTGCATGACGTTAATCAGCTCTCCAATGGCAAATATTGGCCAAACAGCTAATCCTAAATAAACATTAAATGTGATAAGTTGCCCAACAGTCATGGCCTCTGTCGACACTAAATGTGCGCCGTAACCAAGCGCAACAACATAGCTGATTCCTGTACCCACTTTAGTAATCGGGCCAAATAAAGCGTTAATTTTAGCTGTATGAATATTTTTCGCATAAACGATTTCACTCATATCCGCAAAATTAGCCTCATCTTTTTTTTCCTGCACATAGGCACGCACCACTCGCACACCTGCTACAGATTCAAGGACACTATCGTTCAATTCTCCAAAAGAATCCTGAGCTTTCATATAACGTTCATGAACAATTTTCCCTAAATATTGAATGAGGATGGCCATGATAGGAACTGGTAACATGGCAAAAAGTGTTAACTTCCACGAAATCATATAGCCCATCGCAAAAATGATAAAACCCATATAAATCGTTGAATCAATCAACGTCATAATCCCAAACCCAGCGGTCATGGAAACTGCATTTAAGTCATTTGTTGCGCGAGCCATTAAATCCCCTGTGCGATTTTTTTCATAAAAAGTTGGGGTCATTCGTAAAAAATGCTGCATCAAATTTCGACGTAAAATTTTCTCAAGGTTAATAGCCCCTTCAAATAGTCGAAATTGCCACACAAAATTTAGCAGATAGCCCCCTATAATAATCCCGACAAAAATAAAGACATACTTCGTTAAAATAGCTGGTGTCATTTCCCCTGCCGTCAATATATCGATAATCGAGCCCAGTAAATATGGAGGAACAACCTCTAATCCACTGGCAATCATCAGTAGCACAATCGCGATCGTATATTGTTTCCAGTATTGTTTAAAAAACCAGCCTAATTTACTTAAAACGTCAAACATACATTATTACCTTCTTTCTTCCGTGCTGTTGTGGCATTGCTACCCACTTTCTAGAAATTCCTTTTTGAAAATCATTCGTCGTACTGTGTTTCGCATAAACATACACTCCTTTTTTGGGTTTTCACTATAACCTTTTTAGGCACCAAAAAAGACACATACCCCTCTAAAGAGCATGTGTCTCTTATTAAAGGCCGGATGAAATCCATGCCTTTTTGTGCAATCTTAAATAAGCGTTAGGCATAGACAATGTATGTAGCTGTGTTTGAATATGATGCTGGTAAAATTAACATTGTCATGCCCTCCTTTGGTTTATTTTTATAGTGTTCTTGAAGGTTATCACACTATAGAAATATTTGTCAACTATCACCCTGTTATTTTTTATCATTTCCGGGAAATAGTTAGCGCTTTAAAGCACTAAAACACAATTTTATACCAAAGGCCCAAAAGGAAAGCATGTTCGTCGTATATTGCTTTTTACATTACAATAATTTTTGATAGCTTACATTAACCTAAAGACTGAAATGAACAAACAGTGAAAAAAACTTACTCATATCAATTAGGACAGCATTGCATTCAACAACCTTCTGTCTTTCTAGACGCCTATATATCATCATTATTTTATTTATTATTTAGTAATTTATTAATTAGTTAATTATTACTTAGTAGTGGTGGATTTTCCGTTTCCGGTTTAACCGTATACGGATTATCCATAAACGGTGTTTTGATGTATTTCTAGCGACTCTTTATAAGCCAATAATTCAACATAATACTACTTAAAAATTTTCTTTATATACTATATCTATATATTATATTGTTTCTGCTTAGTTATTTTTCCTTTCTATAGTATTATCTATAAACTATATAAGTAGTTAAACATCATTTAGGGACATCAATCGTTCATTTTGTTAGAAGTTTAGATGTTGCTAACGCTATTTAATAAATTCCCAACATCGAAACATTTCTAAAAATTTCATCTCATGATACACTTTTCAATATAGTCATTTTAGTAAGGGGTCTTTACGTTGAAACCATTTTTCACTGTTGGGATTGGCGGAATTCTCGGAGCTGTTTGTCGGTATAGCCTTAGTCTTGCCGTCCCAAACTCAGGAGGATTTCCATCAACAACACTTTTTATAAATTTACTTGGCTGCTTCTGCTTAGCATGGCTTTTCACTACTTTTACAAAGCGCACACCGATCGTACTAGGGATTGGCACTGGCTTTTGCGGGGCATTTACCACCTATTCGACATTCTCCTTAGAAACACTGCTACTCCTTCAACATAGTGAGTGGCTACAAGCAATTCTCTATGTAGTCGTAAGTGTTATAGGCGGTTTACTTTGCGCATGGCTGGGGATTCGCGTAGCGAGGGGGCGAATGGCATGATTCTTGTCGGGGTTGGCGGATTTTTAGGCGCCATTTCAAGGTTTTATTTAGGTAAATTATTGGCCCATCCCTATCCATGGGCAACTTTTATAATCAATTGTACAGGTTCTTTTGCGCTTGGTCTTGTTTTTGCCCTACACCTGAGCGATTGGTTATGGCAGTTGATCGGCATAGGCTTCTTAGGAGCCTATACAACATTCTCGACTTTTGGGTTTGAATCGTTACAGCTGATTGAACAGCAAAAATGGGGACAAGTAGTAAGCTATATAGCTAGTACCTTACTTTTTGGCATACTGTTTGCCGCTATTGGTTATATAGTAGTGTAAAAAGAGGTGATATTATTGACACAGCCATCAAATGAGCTACTTCAAGAACTGGAACTTGAAATTGAACAAGCACTCTATTCCCTTATCGACCTAGAATTAGCAGAAAATTATGCTGCTATGAATACACAATTTGCTCAACTACTTGCAAAGGTTCAAGCAGCACAGTTAATTGATTATAAGCTTGATGTTCTCGTAGAGCCCCAAGCTTTTGCAACGGAAACTTGTATTCTACTACAAAGCTTAATTGAAGCAAAGGCAAGGCCCAATAAGCGGCATAGATTATTAACACATCGGATGATTTTAAAAATATGGTTACGGAAAAATCAACGATTCATAAAAGAATTTTTACCCCAAATGTTTTAGGCGCCACTTAGCTTGCAAGGGCGCCTTTTTAGATGGGTATTTGTTGTAACACTTCTTTTATTTTGCCCTCGATTGTTAAATCAAATGGCGTTGTATGCTGTGAAGTATCCAAATCTATATATACGGTTTTTCCTTTTGTCATCATTGGCAGTTGGTTCACTGGGTATACTTCGAGACTCGTTCCAATGACTAGGACAAGCTCGGCTCTTTGTATGGCCCCTATGTATTTATGCCAGCTTGTTTGTGGTAAGCTTTCGCCCAAAAGCACGACATTCGGACGTAATTTACTACTGCAATGTGAGCAACTAGCTTTCCTCATAAAGTCATCTATTGAAGCAGCTTGCTGGCTACGATGACAACGTATGGAACGTATAGAGCAGTGTAATTCCTCTACCTTTTGACTTCCGGCTATTTAGTGCAAGCCATCTACATGTTGAGTAGCCACTAATGACACGATTCCTCTTTGTTTTCAGTCCGCTAAAATATGATGACCTTCATGCGGCGCTGCTTACAACATATTTGGTATCTTCCACAGTAACAAGGATGCTGTAATCACATCCGCTCCTATGACACCAGCACAGCCATCGCAAGAATCACGCCTAAAAAAGTCGCTTGTAAAATCATATTAAAAATAATTGGAAGCCCATATAAGTTAGCGGCAAATACAGATAATACACCTAGAGTTGATGCTAAACCATTCATTATTTAATGTTATGCCTAGTGGCAATGTAAAACCATATATACTTTCTGGAACTTTAAGCACATCTCTTGCTACTTCCATAGAGGCTGGCAGTGTTGCACTACTCGATGTTGTACTCGCTGCTACAAGCATGCTACATGCCTCGATTTAAACCATGATTAGATCCAATTTATTATTAAAGTAAACACCTAAAATTCCATTTAACCCATATGTCTCTTTTGTAATTTCTACTTGTACTTTAAAGAAATCTGCATAAAGCCCTTTGATTTTATACTTTAAGTAGATAAATATTACTTGTATTCAGCAATATCTATTTATATTTCCCTAGTTTCTTCCCTTAGCCATACTCTCTCTTCTTCATTTAAATAAGGAACTAGCTTTGTGTATACCTCTTGATGATAATTGTTTAACCATTTCATTTCGCTCTCTGTTAACATCTCTTTATTTATACCGGCTAAATCAATAGGGCAATACGTGATTGCTTCAAACTTCATAAATTGACCAAACTCTGTTTTCTCGTCTTCAACTACTAACATCATATTTTCAATTCTAATTCCATATTTGCCTTCGAGGTATATTCCCGGTTCATTTGTAATAATCATGCTTTTTTCTAATATAACATTATTATTATCATTCCTTATGCTTTGAGGTCCTTCATGAACATTTAAGAAAAAACCTACCCCATGTCCAGTCCCGCATTTATAGTCCATGCCATACTGCCAAATTGGTTGTCTTGCTAAAACATCTAAGTTTGAGCCTGTTGCTCCATATAAATATTTTACTGAGCTTAATGCAATAAACCCTTTTAACACCAAAGTAAAATCTCTTTTTTGTTCATCGGTAAGTTTTCCTAAAACAATCGTTCTTGTAATATCAGTTGTTCCATCATAATACTGTCCACCTGAATCAATTAAAAAAAGACCTTCATTCTTGAGCGTAAATTGATTATATTTATTAGCTTTATAATGCATCATTGCAGCATGTTCTTTATAACCTGCTATCGTATCAAAGCTAGGTCCAACAAATCCTTCCTGCCCCCTTCTGAAATCTTCTAATCTTTCTTCGGCAGTAATCTCTGTAATTTCTTCTTTGTCTACAGCGCTTTTAAGCCATTTTATAAATTTCACCATGGCTAAACCATCTTTTATTTCACACCATTTTAAATTTTTTATCTCAACTTCATTTTTAATAGCTTTTAAATTAGTCGTGATGTTAGGACTTTCAATTTTCTTTGTATTACTGTTAATAGCATTATATAAGTTGATATTTGTTTTATTCGTATCTAAAATGATGGCATCTCCGCCTGAAAGATTTTCCAAGAATGTTTGTATTTCATGATTCGCTTTTAACTCGATTCCTTCAGCCTCTAGTTCTAATTTAACCAAATGGGGAACCTTGCAAGAATCAATAAATAAATAACATTTATGTTCTGCTACGATTACATTAGCTATTACAATTGGATTGTTAGGCACATCGTTCCCTCTTATATTCAAAAGCCATGCAATGTCATCAAGGGAAGTTAGAATATAATAATTTGCTCCTTTATTTTTCATTTCTTCTCTTACTTCATTTAATTTTTCTACTCTTGATTTGCCTGCATATTTTACTTCATGAGTAAACATTGGTCCTTTAGGAATCTCCGGTCTATCTTTCCACAGATCACCAATTAAATCTTGATTCATTTTTAATTCGATTCTCTTTGCCTTTAGATCTTTTTCCATCTTTTTTACCATATTAATTGAAAAAACATTTCCATCAAAGCCCACAATGCTTTCTTCTTTAAGAACATCCGTTAGCCATTCTGAATAAAATGGTACCCCTGGATCCATCATTCTAAATAATCTGATTCCTGAGTCCTCAAGCTGCTTTTCAGCTTGAATATAGTATCTACCATCTGTCCATAACCCAGCATCCTCTAATGTAATAACTACAGTACCTGCGGACCCTGTAAATCCTGATATCCATTGTCTACATTTCCAATGTTCTGCTACATATTCACTCTGATGTGCATCAAAACTGGGAATTATATAAGCATCCATTTGATTTTCTTTCATGAGCTGCCTTAACTTTTCGACCCTATCTCTAATATTCATTACTAATACCTCCATTTTCTATAAGACTAAATTCTTTACTTTCACGGTCATACAGCCATACAGCTAGTACTATACTAATTATCCCGGCTGTAAGCTTTGATATTATAAATGCTCCTATCATATCTGGTGCTACTCCTGACACAAATCCAAGTTGACCACCAAATACAAATGCTCCACTTACTCCAAAGGCAGTACATACCACTTTTCCTTTAGGATTCATTTCCTTATATGTTCCAAATATCAACAGATTACTAGCTAAACTTCCTAAAATCCCTGCTACAGACATCGAATTAATTCCAAACTTCTTCCCAATTTTTTCAAAACTATTTTTAAAAATCCGATTAATAAGTGCTAGCATAGGATATGCTCCACCTAGAACAAATGCGATCTTGGCTACTATAACAGTAGATTCAGATAGTGGTGTTAATCCTGAGACAAGCCTTACATCAAATATCACATCTATTCCTTGTAAAAGTAATCCGACAGTACTTAAACTCACTATAAGCTTTCCAAATAAATTAAAAACTTTTATAAAAACGTGAGGAACTTTTAATAATCCTGCCCCTAAAATAATGGCAAAAACAAATATAGGTACCAGATTCAACACTAATATATTGATATTTATTTTTTGCCATAAGCCAGCTACCAGACATCCTATTGGTATGGTAATAATTCCAACCAACACACCCTTAGAAAAATATTTTTCATCCTCTTTAGAGAGCATCCCTAACGCGACAGGTATTGAAAAACTGATTGTGGCTCCTAAAGTAGAGGCAATGATAATTCCTGAAAATGCTCCCATTTCTTCTGTCAATGCTAGCTGATTAGCCATTTGATAGCCACCCATATCTACAGCTAAAAATGTTGCTGGAACTATAGAGGGATCTAGACGAAAAACGCTACAGATTGGAATAATCACAACAGATAAAAAATTTGTAAATATAGGAACTAAAGAAATTATCCCTATCATCCCAAGCCCTAAAGTCCCCATAGTCTTTATGCCTTCTTCAAATTTCCCACCCAGTTTCAAATGATTCCCGGTAATATAATCAATAGCTCCAATTACAAAAAAAGACCCAATTAGATATAGTATTAATTTATCCATTGTTATTTATCACTTTCTATTAACTTTGTATAATGTCTTTACTAGTCAGCATCTGTATTATCAGACCCTCTATTGTAAATATAATTAGGCGTATTAACAGCTATAAGCTTGACCTTTTTATTAGTGTAATTAGCCCAATTGTGTGCAATACTTGATTCCATATGAATACTATCGCCAGGATATACTTCATGCCTCTTATCATTTATGTAAACTGTTAATATACCCTCTAAAACATAAATGAACTCTTCTCCCTCATGCTTATAGGATAATATTTCTTCATCTTTCTTTTGAGGAAGAATTTCTATAAGCCTTGGAACAAGTTGTTTATTTTCCAAATCTGTACTTAAACTATACTTAATAAAACCTCCTTCTACCGAATCCATTATTTCTTGTTCATAACTTCTTAAAACCACATCTTTCCTTTTAAGTGGATAGTCGAAAAAATGTGTTAAATGCACCCCCAAAGTATCAGCTAATTTTTCAAGTGAATCAACCGCTATGGTAGTAAGTCCTCTTTCTAATTGAGAAATAAATCCAACAGATAGTTCACTTTTTTCACTTAACTCTTTCAAAGTAATACCTTTTTCAGTCCTCAATTTCTTTATTTCCATTCCAATATTCATCATTTCACCTCAAATTTCATCTTCGTGAATAATATAATTCATTTTATAGCAATAAACAATGTCTAATGAAATTAATTTCATAATTATGAAATTAATTTCATCAGACATTATCATATATTCTCTAGAGAAAAGCCCGCATAGTTACATCCACTAGCACAAAAAAAGACGCTTGATCTATTAGATCTATGCGCCTAAATTGTTAAATACGAAAAAATGTTATCTTATTGTGCCTTGCTCAACTAAAGTACCAATAGCTCGCCCAAGCAAATTAATGGCTTGTTCAACCAGTGCATTAACTTGTTCTTTAATTGTAACGTCAGCTTCAATAGCTATGGCTTCTCCGCCTATTTTTTGAATATGGTTTACCACTTCAAATGCACTTTTCTCATTCGAACGGAAGTTTCCGACGATTTTTGCTCCCTTTAATGCAAGTAATTCAGCTGGTGCACGCCCAATACCTGAACTTGCTTCCCTTAAATCTTGAATGATTAATCCTCCCGAGATGATTCTTTAAAAGATAATGATAATGATTTAATTTTTCTCCATTAATATTTCTTTCGTAACAATTATGAAGAAGGTGTACAACAGAAGCTTCCTTAAGGATTGTAACCACTCTCCTAAACGTTCGATTGTCATTTTGTCATTCCTCTATTCATCGTTAAGTCTTGAAACAGCTATCTACAACTACTTCGACAATGAGCTTGTTTTTCCTGTGAATGGTGATCGAATTTAACCATTTTTGGAAGATTGTTTAGTAGGAAACTTCAATTTATTATTCACAGATAACATTCGTATGATTACAATGAAAATAACGATAACTGACAATTCAAGCGGGCTGCTCCACCCTGCCCATATACAAATCCCACATAAAAAAGTTAGGACGGCATGGATCTCTTCTCTTAATGCAAGTGGCGTTCTACCAGCTAACAAATCTCGAATCATGCCTCCGCCAACACCTGTAAACATAGAAGCTATAATAATGATACCAAGATCGTGATCCAAGCTTTTGGCTAACAAACCACCCTGTATAGCGAAAGAAGCAAGACCGATTGAATCAAAGAAATACCCCCAACGATTCCAGTGATGAATCCAATTTCTTTTGACAAATAAAATGGTCGTTAGCGTAACTAACACGACTAGTAATGATTGTCGCTCCCATATATTGGACACAGGTATATCGAGCACTACATTGCGAATAATGGAACCGCCATAAGAGGTTGTGAGACCTAGCACAAATATTCCTATAAATGAATATCTGGCCTGTAAGGCGACAAATGCGCCACTTATTGCATAAGCAATAATGCCAATAATGTGTAATACTGACCAAGTCATATGACCCAACTCCTTTTGTCTACATAAAAAAGCCCACCATAAAATAGTTGCGCATTCTTCACGCAAGCTATTTTATGGTGGGCTAATATTCTAGCAGTTTTACCTACTAAATTATCCATCTCACCAAATCTTCGTTCAAAATTTCATAGAAGTTCTGCAATGTTGATCTAACACAACGGCCATGAAATTTCTAATATAATTGATAATTGTAATGGATGTAGCTTAGAAATTCAAACTATAATATTAGTTACATTGTTTCATAGATGACCTGACCCATTTGAGATACATCATAATTTCCTAGTGCGGTTACTTCTGATTGAAAATATGGAGAAGTTAAAATCTCTTTCACCGTATTAATTAGTGACTTATTTTCAGGCGTTTTTAATAACACAATGTCATAACGCTCGCTGACTATAGGGATAAAATCGACATCAACAAGTTTGGCGATTTTTTCTATCCCTATTCCAACATCTGCGTGTCCATTTGCTACAGCGGAAGCCACATCGAGATGGCTCATTTCTTCCTTGTCATACCCGTCAATCGAAGATGGGGCTATGTGATGAATGCGCAATTGTTCATCTAATAAAATACGAGCACCCGAGCCTTTCTCACGATTGATCATTGTAAATGATTTTGACTGAAAATCTTTAAATGATTCTATTTGCAGTGGATTTCCTTGTTGAACATAGAAACCTGCTCTACGGGATACTACATTGAGGAGCAAAAAAGGATGGCTCACTAAAATCTTTTTTACATAAGGTGTATTATAGTCTCCTGTATCACCATCATACATATGTAAACTGGCAATATCACATTCTCCATTATACAACGCCATGACACCATTAAAACTACCTTCATGTGACCGCAATACTTTAATAAATTGTCTTTTCTCCATATATTTTGCCAATAAATCTAACACTAAATCTTGCCCACTAATAATAATTTTTGAGTGATGTTTCATTTGAGTAGCTGCTGCTGGCATCGATAGGGCACTACCCGTCTTCCGTTTTTGTATATAGCCTTGTAAATCAGCACGATCTACCCGCATTTGACGCCCTACTCGAAAAACAGGCAAATCTCCTTTTTTCACTAAATCATACACTGTTAATTTTGATACTTTTAATAATTGCGCTACCTCTTCAATTGTATAGGATTGTTCTTGTGACATATCATTCTCCTCCTATAAGCCTCTTCTTACATGGTAACTTATTTATATACACGTGAACATCTTGAAATTTTCTACCAATTACAGGTTTCTTTTTCACTTATAACTTATTATAATTAGTTATGTCTTGTTATAACGAGTTATAAAAGGAGTAAAATCAAAGTGAAAAAATTTTATAGTTTCTTCGCAACCTTGCTATTACTAGTTGGCCTATTAACAGCTTGTGGTGACCAAGAAAAAGAGCCCCAAGCAAAAGAACAAGTGGAATTAACAATTTCTGCGGCTGCTAGTTTACAAGATGCCTTAGAAGAATTGAAATCAACTTATGAAAAAGAACACAATACAATCAAAATCCTCTATAACTTTGGTGGTTCAGGTGCATTACAGCAACAAATTTTACAGGGGGCTCCTGCAGATCTTTTCTTTTCTGCAGCAGAAGATAAATTCGATGCTCTGGTAGAAAAAGAAATGATTGATCCGAAACAAGGGATGGATCTTTTAGCAAATGAATTAGTATTAATCGTTCCTAAGAACAATGAAAAACATATCCAATCGTTTGAAGATTTAAAACAAGCGGGAAAAATCGCACTTGGTACACCCGAAACTGTTCCTGCTGGACAATACGGTGTGGAAACGTTAAAAAATATGCAACTCTGGGAGTCACTTGAATCCAAAGTAGTGTATACAAAAGACGTACGTCAAGTACTTACTTATAGTGAAACGGAAAATGTAGATGCAGGAATTGTTTATAAAACGGATGCTCTTGTATCAGACAAAGTCGAAGTCGTTGCGACAGCAGATGATCAAACACACACACCAATTATCTATCCTGTAGGTGTCATCAAAAATAGTAAACATGTACAAGAGGCTGAAGATTTTTATCATTTTTTACAAAGTGATGATGCCATGAATGTCTTTAAAAAGTATGGGTTTAAAGGAGCTCAATAAAGGATGGGTGCCGATTTTTGGTCTCCGCTTAGGCTTTCGATTGAGATTGCCTTTGTCGCAGGTATCATTGCTATTATGGCAGGTATTTTAATGGGCAAGTGGATGGCGACCCATCATTTTAAGGGGAAATTATTCCTTGAAACGATGTTGCTATTGCCCTTAGTATTACCTCCAACTGTAGTAGGTTTCCTCCTTATCGTCATCTTTGGGAAGAATAGTCTATTAGGAAATCTGATTATCTGGCTTTTTGATCAGCCTGTCATGTTCACATGGTGGGCGGCCGTCATCGCCTCTACCATTGTAGCTTTTCCATTAATGTATCAATCGGCCAAAACTGGCTTTGCCTCTGTTGATCGTGATATTGAAAATGCAGCACGTGTGGATGGAGCAAAAGAATGGCAAATCTTTATGTACGTTTCTATTCCTCTTGCATTAAAGTCACTTGTTTCTGGAGGCATTTTGAGCTTCACACGCGCTTTAGGTGAGTTTGGGGCTACCTTAATGTTTGCGGGTAACATTCCAGGGAAAACACAAACAACCCCGCTGGCAATTTATATGGCCATTGATGCGGGTAACATGACCCTTGCCTGGACATGGGTTTTGTGCATGATGGCTATTTCCTTCCTTATGCTTCTTAGCATTCATATCCTAAAAGTATAAAAGAGATAGTTGGTTGGGACTGAACCCCATTAGTGAGACAGTCTCAAAAAAGCATCACCCAACCAGTTTCCGATAATTAATTGGAGACTGGTTGTTTAATTTCAATTGAATAC
>NZ_KQ465164.1 GCF_001308875.1 Lysinibacillus sp. ZYM-1
TTCAATTGAAATTAAACAACCAGTCTCCAATTAATTATCGGAAACTGGTTGGGTGATGCTTTTTTGAGACTGTCTCACTAATGGGGTTCAGTCCCGATATTTAGGACACCTTCTTTTTTTGTAGCAGTGACATTTTCATAAAACTACTTGGAATAGCATTGAAATTCAACACTATAAATCATTGACATACATAAACTGAAAAGGGAGAATATAACTAGTTATAATTTTGTTTTATTAGTAAATAAATAGGGGGTTTTATGTTAATGCCTATTTTGGATAGAGTGAAATTCGATGGTTTACGCTCACGTGATTGGTTAATTTACAAGCATCCGACTGACAAGCTAGTACTTGGGACCACACTTATCGTCAATGAAGGACAAGTAGCCATTTTTGTAAAGGGTGGTCAAATGTGTGATGTCTTCAATGCAGGAACGCATGTTCTATCAACGAATAACCTACCGATACTTCATAACATTGTAAATTTAGTTTATGGAGGGGAAACTCCCTTCTCAGCAGAGATTTACTTTATAAATCTCACTGTAAAAATGGATCTATATTGGGGAACCACTGATCCTATTCAATTAATTGATCCAAAATACTTTGTAAAATTGCGTATAAGAGCATTTGGACAATTAGCTCTACGACTGGATGATTACTTATTATTCTTTTCAGAAGTGATTGGTTCTATGAATAAAGATGATATTGTTAGCTTCGAAAAAGTGCAGGATTATTTTAAAGGTTCTCTTATTACATCTGTAAAAACTGAACTTGCAAATAAAATTATTAATGAGAAAATTTCTGCATTGGAAATAACGCCACAGCTTCAAAACATTTCAAATAGTTTAAAAGAAAAAGTATCAGAAGAATTTATTAAATATGGCTTTATAATAGCGCATTTCCATATTCAATCTATTAATTTCCCTGAAGAGGATTTTGAAGAAATTAATGAAATTTTACAGGATAAAGCTAAGTTTGAAATTATGGGAGACAATCGTTATGTAACCCAACGTAGCTTTGATGTTTATGAGTCAGCTGCTTCAAATGAAAGTGGAGTAGCTGGTATATTTGCAACTGGTGGAGTTGGCTTGAGTGTAGGACAAGGCATGGCATCCATGATGAACCAACAAGTACAGCAACCTGGTCATCAGCCTACGCATAAAATTTGCCCTTCTTGTCATGGTAGTATTTCTTCTAGTAGTAAGTTTTGCAATTTATGTGGGGAAAATTTAGTGAGAATAGTTATTACATGTCATTCCTGTCACAATGAAAACGAAGAATCTTCTAAATTCTGTAGTTCTTGTGGAATTAGTTTAATCAAACCCGTTTGTTCATGTGGACAAGAAATAGATGTTAATTCAAAGTTTTGTAATAACTGTGGTGCTCAGGTTCATTCAATTTAACTGCTTTTATTCACACTAATTTTTCAACTATGTACTAAGAATACAATTTGGAGGTATTAACATGAGCAATAGCGTATGTCCACAATGTGGTGCACCTGCTGATGTCACATTAAATCAATGTAAATATTGCGGGGAAAAATTCAATTTTCAAAACGAACAACGAATTGTGCAACAACCAGTCTATCAGCAACCACCACAACCCGTCTATCAAACACAGCCACAACAGGTTCCTATGTATGATGGTATCGATCCTTCTTGGCCAATAAAAAGTAAAGGTGTAGCTGGGGTTCTCGCTATATTTTTAGGAGGATTAGGTATTCACAAATTTTATTTAGGTAAGATTTTTCAAGGGATCGTTTATTTAATTTTTTGCTGGACTTATATACCTGCAATTATAGCTTTTATTGAAGGTATTATTTACTTACTCTCTAATGAACACAATTTCTCTGTGAAACATCGCGTTCGCCTTCGCTAACATTTTTTCATAAAGACTACTGTTGATCCAATTTTTCAACAGTAGTTTCTTTTTACTTATTTTCTTTATGTATTCTTTATTTGACCCCTCTGTCCAAACTCTATTCCTATACTAAGCCTTTTAAAAAGGCTATTTTAGATTACCCCGTAGGATAGTCTAAAATAGCTTTAATCAGTTATTTATTTTGGGGCAATTACTTCTTTTCCACCCATATATGGTCTTAAAACTTCAGGAATTACTACGCTTCCATCGGCTTGTTGATAGTTTTCTAGTATAGCGGCAACAGTACGACCAATCGCAAGACCTGAACCGTTTAATGTGTGAACATACTCTGGTTTTGCATTTGGCTCACGGCGGAAGCGGATATTTGCGCGTCGTGCTTGGAAGTCCTCAAAGTTAGAACAAGAAGAAATTTCACGGTACATGTTTTGTGCTGGAATCCAAACTTCTAAATCATATTTCTTCGCAGCAGTAAAGCCTAAATCAGCTGTACACATTTTTAATTTACGATATGGTAAGCCTAGTAGTTGCAGTACTTTTTCAGCATGACCAGTCAACAGCTCTAACTGTTCATATGATTCCTCTGGTTTTACAAAACGAACTAATTCTACTTTGTTGAATTGGTGTTGACGGATTAAACCACGTGTATCACGACCTGCAGAGCCCGCTTCTGAACGGAAGCATGCACTGTATGCAGCAAAACCTTGTGGTAAAGCCTCAGCAGGTAAAATTTCATCACGGTAGAAGTTTGTAACTGGTACCTCTGCTGTTGGAATCATGAAATAATCAGTTTCCTCTAATTTAAATACATCTTCCTCAAACTTTGGTAACTGTCCAGTACCTGTTAAGCTTTCGCGATTAACAATCACAGGTGGCAGCATTTCCTCATAGCCATGCTCTTCTGCATGTAAATCCATCATAAATGTCATTAAAGCTCGTTCTAAGCGAGCGCCAAGACCACGGTAGAATAAGAATCGGCTACCAGTTACTTTCGCGCCACGTTCAAAGTCCACAATTTTTAGATCTGTAGCTAGATCCCAGTGTGCTTGAATGTCAAAATCAAATGCCGGAATATCGCCCCATGTATATTCCACAACATTGTCATCTTCTGTTGTACCCACTGGTACAGATTCGTGAGGAATGTTTGGCAAGCGCATCATCATATCTTTAAAGCGCTCTTCTACATCATTTAATTGAACATCTAGCTCTTTAATTTCATCGCCAACTTGACGCATACGAGCAATCACTTCATCTGCGTTTTCTTTGTTGCGCTTCATAACTGAAATTTGCTCTGATACTTTATTACGTTCTGCTTTGAGCTCTTCTGTTTTAGCAATTAATTCACGACGCTTTGCATCTAGATTTTCAAAGTCATCTAAATTCCCTAAATCTTCATTACGTGTTAACAGCATCTCTTTAATTTCCGCGAAATTATCGCGCACGCGTTTAATATCTAACATCGATCATACCTCCAGTAGTTTCATAATGATGGGAAATTGTAGAAAAACACAAAAAAGCCCTCATCCCTAAAAGGGACGAGAGCTACCCGCGTTGCCACCCTAATTGACTAGACTATGTCTAATCCACTTATTTTATAACGGCATTCCAGCCGGCAACAGCCTACTTCAATGACTTCGACTGTGCAACTCCAGGACGGATTCACAAGTGCTTTTATCAGCTTCCACCAACCGCTGACTCTCTAAAAAAAACGTGCTTGCTACTACTTCCCATCATCGTGTTCAGTTATTTAAATTTTAACCATACTGTACTATATGAAAACAAATTTTGCAAGTCATACCATAGATACTACAAAATATTCAAGAATACGTATGTCTGAGGTTAATTCGGGATGAAACGAACAACCTAATAAATGGTCATCCTGTACTAAAATAATTCGCCCTTCATACTCTGCGAGAATTTCAACATTTTTTCCAACAGTCTCAATATGAGGTGCACGAATAAAAACCGCTGGGATCTCTGCTCCTATTTTGGGAATATCAAGCTTTACTTCAAAGCTATCAACCTGACGCCCATATGAATTTCTCGCAACTGTCACATCCATAACAGCTAAATGTGGTTCATCATTTACTAAAGTATTAGCCAATAAAATTAATCCTGCACATGTCCCAAACATAGGCAAGCCTTGTTGTGCTAGTTCTTTTATAGGTTCTAGTAGGTCAGAACAATCCAGCAATTTTCTCATTGTCGTGCTTTCACCACCAGGCAATACAAGTGCATCTAATTTTACTAAATCTTGCTTCTGTTTTACTTCTACAGCTTCACAGCCAAGTGTTTCTAGCATTTGAACATGCTCTCGGACCGCCCCTTGTAAGGCTAAAACACCAATTCGTTTCATCCTACCAGCCTCGCTCTTGCATGCGCTCATTTTGCCCAAGTTGTGCAATATCAATGCCTTTCATTGGTAGACCAAGTTCCTTTGATATTTCAGCAATGAGCTTATAATCTTTGTAATGCGTCGTTGCTTCCACAATAGCACGGGCAAATTTTTCAGGATTTTCGGATTTAAAAATACCAGAACCAACAAATACACCATCAGCCCCAAGTTCCATCATTAAAGCAGCATCGGCTGGTGTAGCTACACCACCTGCAGCAAAATTAACGACTGGTAAACGACCAAGACGTTTGATCTCTCTTAATAATTCAAAAGGTGCTCCTAGTAATTTTGCCTCTGTCATTAATTCATCTTCTGTCATTCCCACTACTTTACGAACCTGGGCATTCACTTTACGAATATGTCGAACCGCCTCCACAATATTCCCTGTCCCTGGTTCACCTTTTGTTCGTAGCATAGCTGCACCTTCACCAATACGACGAGCTGCTTCTCCTAGATCACGACAGCCACACACAAATGGTACTGTGTAGTCACTTTTTAACAAATGATACTCTTCATCTGCAGGTGTGAGCACTTCGCTTTCATCAATATAATCAACCCCCATTGCTTCTAAGACACGCGCTTCCACAATATGACCAATACGAGCTTTTGCCATAACTGGAATAGACACCGCTCCCATCACTTCCTCCACGATACGAGGATCCGCCATGCGAGCAACACCACCTGCTTTACGGATATCTGAAGGTACTCTTTCTAATGCCATAACTGCTACTGCTCCTGCCGCTTCTGCAATTTTTGCTTGCTCAGCATTAATCACGTCCATAATGACGCCACCTTTTTGCATTTCAGCCATTCCACGCTTTACTAAATTTGTACCAGTTTGTTTCATTTTCTAACCTCCACCTCTATGATGAAATTTAGTATAATAGAAATTGACCATATAAAAATATCCAGTTTTCTAAATAACTATAGGGTCAGGAGGTTTTAAAATATGGATATGCTTTTATTTCAGCTTGAACGGAATAGCGATAAACCACTTTATGATCAGCTTTATAACGGCATTAAAGAAGCTATTATTTCCAAGAAAATAGCAGTAGGAGAAAAATTACCATCAAAAAGAAAATTAGCGGATTTTTTGAATATCTCTCAAACAACCATTGAAATTGCCTATGCACAGCTTCTTGCTGAAGGCTACATTATGTCCAAATCTCGTGTAGGCTATTTTGTAGAAGAAATAGATGAACTACCCTATATCCAGCAAAACACAGTAATCTCTTTCAATGAGCATCCTAAGAAAAAATCGTACATTATAGATTTTACCCCTGGTTCTATTGATATTGATGCCTTCCCATTTCAAATCTGGAGAAAATACGCAAAAGAGTTGTTTGATGAAACCTCGAAGGAATTATTATTAACGGGGGAACCTCAAGGAGAGCCTTCATTACGGACAGAAATTGCGAACTATTTATATCAATCGCGTGGAGTTGTATGTAGCCCTGAGCAAATTGTCATTGGTTCCGGTACTGAACAGCTCCTGCCTATGATTTTACGTCTTTTTAATGACGATACTTGTTTTGCCTTGGAAAACCCAGGATATCCTGCTGTGCACCGCATGTTTTCTCAGCACAAACGAAAAGTCTACCCTATTGCCGTCGATGAAGAGGGAATCATTATTCATGAGCTAGAACAAACACATGCTAATGTTGTTTATATTACACCCTCACATCAATTCCCAACGGGGGCGGTATTATCTGCTACTAGACGTGCACAAGCATTAAATTGGGCGGCACAAAGCTCTTCTCGCTATATCATTGAAGATGATTATGATTCGGAATTTCGTTATACTGGAAAACCAATTCCTGCACTACATGCCTTAGATAGAAACGATAAAGTCATTTACATGAGTACATTTACAAAATCATTAATGCCATCTTTACGTGTAGCTTATTTTGTACTTCCCCCTCAATTACTTGCTACATATAACGATGTCTTTAATTACTATTCATCCACAGTCCCTCGTTTCGATCAGCATATCGTAGCAAATTTTATGCATGACGGACATTTTGCAAAGCATCTTAATCGAATGCGCAAAGTTTATCGAAAAAAACATGATAAGCTTACTTCGATTTTAGAAAAATATTCATCATCCATTAAAATTACTGGTGAGCAAGCAGGAATGCATATATTATTAAACGTTCAGCACACGTTACCAGAAAAACAGTTACAACAGCTTGCCTCTGAAGCTGGGATAGGAATTTATCCGTTATCTGATTATAGACTAGATCATGGTGAATCTTCCCAAGCTCAATTTTTACTTGGCTTTGGCGGTATACCTGCTCAGGTAATTGAACACGCGATTGAACAATTAATGGATTGTTGGGGAATACAAAAAAACTACCCATCTACTACACAATAATGCAGTAGATGGGTGACCCCCATTAGGTTTCAATTAATTGGATATGATAATGCTCAAACCAGGTATGAATCTGCCCTAGGTATGCCAAAAGTTGAGGCCCCGCCATTAATTGACCATACCAAGGAATTTTGAAAGAGCTACCTCCAGATTCAATTAATTCTGCAAGTTTTTCGCGCTCAAAAAGTTCATGTAAGATTGTATTCTTATCTTTAAGAATTTCTCTTAACCATGTTTGCACACCTGCTGTATAAACTGGATGATATGTTTTAGGATAAGGATTCTTTTTACGGTACAATACCTCATCAGGCAATAAATGAGTCATTGACTTTCGTAGTAGCCCTTTTTCGATGCCACCTAAATCCTTCATTTCCCAAGGAATATTCCATGCATATTGCACAAGTCGATGATCCGCAAAAGGAACTCGTACCTCTAAGCTCGCTCCCATACTCATACGATCCTTCCGCTCTAGCAAAGTCTGCATAAACCATTGCATATTTAAATAAAACATTTCACGGTGTTTTACTTCTGTCGGGCTTTCTCCTTCTAGCAATGGGACTTCTGCTAATGTTTGTGAATAAAGTTGTTGCGCGTAGGATTCAATTTTTAATTTTTTATCCCACTTCTCTTGGAGTAATGCACTTCTTTCAGACAACGATCGAATCCAAGGAAAGCCTGTAGTTTTTTCTTTAAACCATGGATATCCACCAAAAATTTCATCTGCACACTCGCCAGATAGTGCTACAGTAAAGTCCCTTTTTATTTCTCGGCAAAACCATAGTAACGATGAATCCACATCCGCCATACCTGGTGAATCCCTAACTATAACTGATTCTACTAGTAAATCAATCAACTGTTGCTGAGTTATTTCTTCTGCGTGATGTGCCGTGTTAAAGGTCTCTTTCATTTTCTGAATCCAATACGTATCTGTTGACGTTTGGAATGCATGTGGATTAAAAAAACGTTCATTATCCTCATAATCGATTGAGTACGTATGCAACTTATTGTTTTGTTGTTGAAACTTATCCGCAGCAATACCAGTAATAATACTGGAATCAAGTCCACCTGATAGAAATGTACAGATTGGTACATCTGAAATAAGCTGCCGTTCAATAGCATCCGTTAACAACAAACGAACATGCTCAATCGTCTCCTCCAATGATTCTTCATGCTTATGGCTTTGTAGCTGCCAATATTGCCACTTTCTTAAGCCTTCCCTAGAGAAACGCATAGCATATCCAGGTCTTAATTCCTCAATATTTTGAAAAATTGTCTTACCTGGTGCTCTAGAAGGCCCTACAGCCATCATACTTGCCAATCCCTCCATATTAACGGCTGCTTGAACAATTGGATGTGCTAGCAAGGCCTTTACTTCAGATGCAAAAAGAATCCCCCCCTGTTGCTCTGTAAAATAAAGAGGCTTCACACCTAATCGGTCCCTGCATAAAAAAAGAGACTGCGCTTGCTCATCCCAAACGCCAAATGCAAAAATGCCATTTAGAAAGTCTACACATTGCTCTTTCCATTCGATATAGGCTGACAATAACACTTCTGTATCTGAATGTGTTGTGAATATATGACCTCTATTCTGCAGCTCTTTACGCAGCTCTTCGGTATTATAGAGTTCGCCATTATATGTAATGACATAGTTTACCCCATCATGTATTTTTTTCATTGGCTGCTTGCCACCCATTAAATCAATAACCGCTAATCGTCGATGGCCAAATGCAATATGCTCACTACACCAAATATTTTCATCATCAGGCCCTCTCTTATTTAATGTTCGTGTCATTGCTAGCAAAACTGTTTCACTTGCTTTTAAATCCTTTTGAAAGCTAGCCCATCCTGTAATGCCACACATTTAGCCACATCCTTTCGCCTATTAGCGTATGCTGTACGGTCTGAAAATGTGAAAAAGCACATGAATGTTTGTTAACATTCATGTGCTCATTAACTAACTATTAGAATAGGCCGCCAACAAAGTCGGAAATGCCTCCCCATAAATTGCCGAAGAAGTTACCCACACCTTGGAAGAACAATGAGATACCGCTAGCACGCTCTACAGCCCCTGTAGTGACAATATCGGATGAAATATCCTTACCATCGATAAAACCGTAATCTGTGCCCTCTGTGCGCTCAACAACGACCTTCCCTACAACTGTGTCTTTCTTTACTTCTGCCTCTAGACTCTTTTTATCTAAAACCAACTTAGGCTTATAGAAATCTTTATCAGAAGATTTAATCATAAATGAAATAGGTTCTTTTACTGCAATAGCGACTTTATCTTCTTTACCTTTTGTCACTTTTACTGTTTTTTGATCTTTGAATGTATAGTTTGCTGGTAAAATTTCTTGTTTTGAGAATTGTGAAAAACCATAGTTAAATAATTTTGCTGTTGCATCAAAACGAGCTTTATATGACCCTTGTCCACTTGCATCAACAGCTTTCATTACAACTGCGATTAAACGAGTGCCGTTGCGCTCTGCAGTACCTGTAAAGCAATGGCCAGCAAAGTTTGTAGTTCCTGTTTTTAATCCATCTACACCTTGATATTCAAAAACTAATCCTGGTAACATAAAGTTCCAGTTAGACATTTCAATTGCGTCTTCTGTACCTTCACGGAATGTTTTCTTAGTAATTTTTGAAGTCTCTAATACCTTTGGGTGGTCTTTTAATAAATGATATGCTAGTTTTGCTACAGATTTAGCAGGCATAACGTTCTCATCTTCAGGACCTGTACCTGCTGGATGCATACCAAAAAGATCAGCGTTGTTTAGACCTGTAGCATTGACAAACTTATAACCCTCTAAGCCAAGTTCCTCTGCTTTTTTATTCATTAATTTCAAAAATTCAGTCTCTGTACCAGCAATTGTTTCAGCAATAGCCACAGTTGCAGCATTAGCCGAATAAATAGCCATCGCCTCGTACAATTCTCGAATTGTGTAAGAACCGTCTCGACGTAATGGCACATTACTTAATGCACGATTTTGAGACATGCGATACGTATAATCCGTTACGTGGTATTCCTGATCCCATTTAACTGTCCCTGCATCAATTGCGTCCAATAACAGGTATTCGGTCATCATTTTTGTCATACTTGCAATACCTAGTGAAGTATCTGCATTTTGTTCATATAAAATTTTCCCTGAGTCTGCGTCAATTAAAATCGCAGCATCCACTGTTAATCCTAAATCTGTTTCCGCATTTGCCTGTGCAGGAATGCCTGCAAAAATACTAATCAATAAAACAGGAATTAGGAGTAAGCGTAATACGGTGTTCATTTTCTTTTTCACCTCTAAAGCCCTCCAAAAAAATAATCTTGTCCTCGACATTTTATCATAGATAACAACTTACGTGTTGACTCTCTACCATAAAAAAATGCTCTCGCGCCATCTTTGTAGACGATGCGAAAGCATAAAAGTTGCAAGTAATTTATTACATGGAATAGTTTGGTGACTCTTTTGTAATCTGTACATCGTGCGGATGTGACTCACGAAGACCAGCACCAGTCATTCTAACAAATTGTGCATTTTCTCTTAGGAACTCAAGATGTGGTGCTCCACAATAACCCATACCAGCTCGGATACCACCAATCAGTTGATAAATTGTATCAGCTAATGGTCCTTTATAAGGAAGACGACCTTCAATACCTTCAGGTACTAATTTTTTCGCATCTTCTTGGAAGTAGCGATCTTTTGAGCCTTTTTCCATTGCTCCAATAGATCCCATACCACGATAAACTTTGAAGCGACGACCTTGGAATATTTCTGTTTCTCCTGGAGATTCAGATGTACCTGCAAGAAGAGATCCAAGCATAACAACATTCCCACCAGCAGCTAAAGCTTTTACGATATCGCCAGAGTATTTAATACCACCATCAGCAATAATTGTTTTACCAAGCTCACGAGCTACTGTAGCACAATCATAAACCGCTGTAATTTGTGGTACACCAACGCCAGCTACAACACGTGTCGTACAAATAGAGCCTGGACCAATACCTACTTTAACAACATCTGCACCAGCTTCAAATAATGCACGTGAACCTTCTGCTGTAGCTACATTACCAGCAATAATTTCTAGTTCTGGGTAAGTCTCACGGATTGAACGAATTGTCTGTAATACGCCTTCTGAATGTCCGTGAGCTGTATCAATTACTACAATGTCAACTTGTGCTTCTACAAGCTTCTCAATACGTACCATTGTATCCTTCGATACACCAACTGCTGCACCTACAAGTAAACGCCCATGTGTATCTTTAGCAGCATTCGGGAATTCAATAACCTTTTCAATGTCTTTAATTGTGATAAGTCCAGTTAATCGGCCTTCTTCATCAACAATTGGAAGTTTTTCGATTTTATATTGTTGAAGAATCTTTTCAGCATCCTCTAAAGTCGTTCCAACAGGAGCTGTAATCAAATCTTCTTTTGTCATTACATCTTCGATTTTTAAAGAGTAATCAGAGATAAAACGTAAATCACGGTTTGTAATTATCCCTACTAGTTTTTGGTTTTCCATACTATCAACAATAGGCACACCAGAGATTCGGTATTTACCCATTAAATGCTCAGCATCGAAAACTTGATGAGTCGGAGTTAAGAAGAATGGGTTTGTAATAACACCATTTTCAGAACGTTTTACTTTTTCTACTTGTTCAGCTTGCTCATCGATACCCATGTTTTTGTGGATGATACCGATACCGCCTTGTCGTGCCATAGCAATTGCCATTTTAGACTCTGTAACTGTATCCATACCTGCGCTGATCATTGGAATGTTTAATTTAATTTTAGGTGTTAATTGAACAGATAGATCAACATCCTTCGGTAATACTTCAGAATGAGCTGGTACTAATAATACATCATCAAAAGTTAAACCTTCTTTGGCAAATTTAGTCTCCCACATTTCGTAACGTCCTCCTATAGTTAAAAGAATATTAATTGTAAGATTAACAACGTGGACTGCTACTGTCAAGAAACTTATAAAAGAAAGACAATTCAGACTTTTAATCATAGCAAATTTAAATTAAAAATCCAAGTAAATAGCTACATAAAAACTACTAGCAACAATAATAATTACATATTTTAAATCTTTTTATAATCAATAGTTTTTGTGCAAATTCCTTTTAATTAAGAAGGATTTTCTTTAGACAATAAAAAAACAGCCAGCACACAGCTGACTGTTTTGGTTGCCTAGCGACGTCCTACTCTCACAGGGGGAAGCCCCCAACTACCATCGGCGCTAAAGAGC
>NZ_KQ465165.1 GCF_001308875.1 Lysinibacillus sp. ZYM-1
GACCTTCCTCTCCCAGCCGTAGTATCCTATACCCGATTTTCACATTTTCATTCTCTGTGGTGTAGCGCCGATTTTGCGCTACATGGATGGCTAACGGTGGCTTTTATCCAACAAGGATTTACGCTTTTTTGAATTTTATTTACTAAATGAGCAGTTTAGGTGAATAGTGTTATCTAACTAATGTTCAACACTCGGACCAGTTAATTGAATAACTCCTCTTATGGATATTTATGTTAAAATTTAGTTGGATAAGATGCTAATTTATAACTTATAAAGTTTGACAAAAATAAAAATATTGGGGATTAACAGATGAAAAAATTAATGAAATTATTGATATTCTAATTTGTAAAGGTTTGATAATAAATGATGGTTTGGAAGTGATGGGGTTAAAAAGTGGTACAACTAATGGTGTTTTATATACTCTCAATTATAATGAGATACCGACCTATGTGATGAAAATAGATACCCCTGAGATTATCACTGCAACTAAGGATTTTCTTATGACCTATAAAGATGTAGGGTTGTTGCCAGATGTTCTTTATACAGACGATGAAAAAGAATTTATTGCCTACTCTTATATTTCTGGAGAGACCCATTTTAATAGAGGTTCTAAAATAGAATGGATGATACTTTTAATTAAAGAGTTATTCAATAAGTACAAAAAAGTGGATAAAGACACAACTTGGGGCAGAAACGATGGAATACATAGAAATTCTTGGTCAGAATTTAACCAAAGTAGTTTGGAGTTTGCCCGAAGGAATATAGGAGATTTATTACCAAGTGAAGACCATAAAAGGATAGAGATTTTAGTAAATAAATTAAAATTATATCATGATCAAGAAGAGAAGTATTATCTACATGGAGATACTGGTGTACATAACTTTGTATATTTGGACAACAAATTAACAGGAGTCATCGACCCATCACCATTAATCGGTCCGAAAGTATACGATTTTACTTATTCTTTTTGTTCTTCGCCAGATAGTCTAAATCTAAGTATGCTTTTTTCATTATTTTCGTTGTGGGATATTCATGATTCTTTTAATAAGGAACGGCTTATGGATGAAGTTCTTTTTCAGTTATATACACGTATTGGAGTATGTATTAAAGTTCATCCACATGATTTAAATGATTATATGGTGCCTGGAAAGAATGGAGAAAATACCTTCCTTCTAACTAAATAGTTATTCTTCTACACTTAAAGAGAGCTTTAGTGAAAGAAAAATTAATTAATTTTGAGATTGATATAAGGAAAGCGTATTTCTTTATGAAAAGGTGGAATAAAGGGTCTAGTCAGATTTATGCGGATTTACAACGGTAAGCAAAGGAAAGTCCCCAAACGATGCTTTGGGGAGGTTATACTTCAACTAACGAAACAGATTAGATGAATAAGGGTAGCTCTATTTAAATAAGGAGGGATGAAAATGAGTATCTTTAAAAAAAAGGAATTAAAAGTCTTTTTATGGCCTTTCATTATCACTTTATTTGGAGTGTCTTTTATAACGCATATCTATAGTTATTTCAATACTGAAGAAATAAATTTACTCATCACTGGCTGTTATGAAAATGGTGGAGAAGTCATATTAGAAATCCATAATAATTTCACAAGTAGTTATTCTTTTGAGTGTAGGTCGAAATAGATTTATAAAGTATACAAAATAAACCTAACAAACGTTCCCAAATAGAAGTTTGGAAACACACCAAAAAGGCACGAATGTTGTTAAATCAATGTTCGTGCCTTTTTACGAGTGTGCAGAAATAATAAAATTGTTTAATTTACAATAAAGTCATTTAAAAAATAATATAGTTGTTTAAAAATCCTTATTCCGAACGAACAAGTTAGTGGAAGTAATAGTAATTAGGTTTGGCTGGGAAAATTGTCGATGATATTAAAAAAGACACCGAAGTGTCTTATGTTTTTCAAATTAAGCATACCGATAAATTGAAATTTAATTACTTAACATTATGCTTATCTTGGGAGCAAGGTATTTTATCGGTGAGTGTATACAAACCATGTAATGCTTGCTGTTAATAATGCTGACGAAATCAAAGCTGTAAGAACACTATATGTTTGCCAAATAAGTATCGATGACCAATCTAAAGCACAGCACAGTATACCCAGGGCAATCGTAGCGATCAGGAAAATAATTGTTACGATTATTCTCTTTTTTGTCATTGGCTGCCGCTCATTCGTTTTCCTTCTGCGTAATCCTAAGAGAAATAACAAAACGGCCAATAGGCAAAGAATAATTGTGATAGACGACAAAGTGATATCCAAAAGCTGTGTGCCGCTTATTTCATATGACTGAGTTAGATTGCCGTCTAATATATCTTTAACTTTTAGTACCAGGTTTATATTGGTATTTGCACCGTTGGTCAGTAAGCAGACAGCTGTTCGTTCATTTAGCAGTATGGCTACTTCGGTTCTGAAATTTGGATTGCCCCCAGTGTGTTCTATAATCGTTTGGTCGGCGTTTACCGACCAACCTGCCGCATAATACATATCGTTGACAGCCGAAACAGACATATCACCCTTATGTGATTTTTCGATAACCATGTGAAATATTTCGGGTATGTCCTGCACGATACCCATTTGTATGCCCATCCAACGCGCCATATCTTTTGTATTAGAAATGATGTAGCCTGCGGGTTTATTCCCAGCATAATCCGGAGCTTTAAATGGAGTTGTCATAAAAAAGGAAGAACGGTAGCCCTGCGCCAACTGTCCAGTGGCTTGAGCATCTTCTTTATAAACATACGTCTGGTGAAGACCTAATGGCTGAAATAACTGTTCCCTCATAAAGTCTTCATAGCTTTGTCGCGACACAATCTCAATAACCAAACCCAATACGTCATAATTAACAGTTCCATAGTTATACTGTTCACCGGGAGGGAACGCCAATTCAGCATCCACGAGCATTTCCACAGTCTTTTGCAACATATCCGGTGTATTGCCTTGAGGAATATTTTGAGTATGCCTAATATTTGTTAGACCACTGGTATGGTGAAGAAAGTTATTTAGTGTAAGGCTTTGCATATCAACAGGTTTCCCTTGATACTTTAACGTAAACCAAGGTAAATATTTTTGGACAGGGTCAGTCATTGAGAGCAGCCCTTGCTCTTCCAACAGCATAATACCCATACCGGTAAAAGCTTTACTGACCGAGGCTAACTCATAGAGTGTATTTTCACTTGCAGACAACCCCTTTTCACGGTCTGCATACCCTGAAGAAAAGTAGAACACTTCATCATCAGCAAGTATTGAGATTGACATTCCCGGCACACCTGATATACGACGGGCATCATCTAGCAACGCTTGAATTGCCGCAGATTTCGAATCTGACAACGCATAACTCCTTTGTGTTGCGAATCCTGAGAATAATATAAATATCGTTAATACAAAAACAATAATCTTATTCATAAACTCTCCTTTTTGAAAAATTAGGTACCGTCAATAATTTTGTGTAAATAAGTTTTTCCTTTTCTTGTAGACGTTCTTTTATTCTTTCATTTTGAACAGATTTTCAAGTTCTGCTCGAGCTTTGTCAAAACCTATATGGTACCTGGTGGCGAACCGTTGATTATATTCTTCAAACTGTGAAACTAGAAAGCGTTCTAACGATTCTTCGTTGGGGAATTCCTCCTTACGCTTGCTATATTTCTTGATTTGTTTATTGAATGATTCAATCAAGTTGGTGGAATAAATACTACGCCAAATGGATTTTGGAAAGCTATAGAACGTGAGTATATAAGGATTGGCAGCTAACGGTTTTGTGACTTTGGGATAGAGTGTTTTCCACTTTTCAATGAAATCTTGAAGCGCTTTCTGTGCATTTTCCAAGTTATCTGCACGGTAAACCTTTTTGAAATCGTCACAGATTTTTTGGCGATCAGAAATTCGTACTTTATGAGAAATAATTTCGTTGTAGGTGGACACAACACGTTTGGTATTTTGCATCTGGATAAATTGAGAGAATGGCATCTGCGATACCTTTTAAACCACCTGATACAAAATAATAAGATTTCTTCCGCACCAGGTCTTGAATGTCTTGAAGAACCTTTTTCCATACGCTCTCTGATTCAGTCGGTGCAATGGTATATCCTAGTACATCTTTTGAGCCATCTTCACGGATTCCAACGGCAATATAGGTCGCATCTAAATAAACACACGCATACCGTGCAGAAAGGGGACGAACTTGAAACGCCTCAACTTGTTCAGACATCACCTTTGTGAGGTTCGAAATCGTTTGTGGTGTGTAATGGTGACCATACATCCGCTCGATGAGATCAGCAATTTCAGCGTTTGTCACGCCTTTTTGAAACATATGAATCACGAACGCCTCTAGTGTATCGTTTGAACGGCGATAGGGCGCTACGGTTTGTTGTTTAAATTCTCCATTACGATCTCGAGGGATAGCAAGTTGAAGATCAACAAACTCAGTATGTAGCATACGCGTATAGGAACCATTTCTAGAATTACCAGAGTACCTTTATAGTACCGGGAGGTGCTGCGTGTTTATATGCGTTATTTGAATACGGGCTTACGATAAAGTGACGACTTTATTATCATTATATAATATATACTAAGTATATATTATACTTAGGGGACCTTTTATAAAAAATACATAATTTATAATGGAATTTAAACGATTTTACTTTTATACATTATATACTTAGTATATAATAATTTCGAAAGAATAGGAGGAATTAAAACATGATTAAAGTTAGAAATTTGAAAAAGGAATTTATACAGGGGCAAGAAAGAACTCAAGTCTTGAAGGGTGTTGATTTGAACGTTGAAGAAGGCGAATTTGTGGCTGTAATGGGCCCAAGTGGTTCTGGAAAGAGCACATTACTACAACTTTTAGGGGGTCTTGATGTCCCTACTGAAGGAGATATAGTAATAAATCAAAGTAATTTAAGTAATATGACGGAAAAAGAAAGAACGATATTTCGTAGAAAGTATATCGGTTTTATTTTTCAGAATTACCAGCTACTCCCTACATTAAGTGTAGAAGAAAATATAGCTTTCCCTCTTCATGCAGATGGTAGTTTAACTAAAAAGAAGAACCAAATTATTATAGAACTACTTGATTCTGTCGGATTGAAAGGACTTGGTCGGAAACGTGCTAATTTGCTGAGTGGCGGTCAACAACAACGAGTTGCTATAGCCAGGGCGTTAGTTAATAACCCTTCTGTTCTATTAGCCGATGAACCAACAGGAAATTTAGATAGAGGTAAAGCCGAAGAAATACTCGGATTAATATCAAGATTCAATCGAGAGAATAATCAAACAATCATCATGGTAACGCATGATATTTTCGCAGCTGGGTTTGCTGATCGAATTATTCTTTTTAAGGATGGTGTTATTGATCAAGTGATTTCTAGAAAGGATGATGATTATGCTAAATATGTGGCGAATTTCATGGCGTAATATAACACATAATAAAAAAAGGTTTTTCATTTCCCTACTTGGGATAATCTTAGGTATAGCTTTTGTAACATCTATGCTTATTGCAGACAAAACAACAAATGATGTTTTCGATTATTATGAAGAAATGTATGTGGCAAATGCGGATTATTGGGTTCTAAGCGATGAACATACTTACTCTGAGGATGTGGTTTCGTCAGTTTTAACTAGCCCAATTGTGACGAAAACCATGCTTGCACTTGATAAACAAGCCTTTTTTGAGCTGGAGGGTGATCAATCTTTAAATCAAAGATCCGTCCGAATTACAGGCGTGAATGATCAAAGCAGTTCTTTACTGAAACTTCCTGTTATCGAAGGGAGTTTGGATAATGAAGGTTTGGTGATACCAAAAGCTGTTGCAAATCTGTTAAATAAAAACGTAGGAGATACAATTAGGTTTACCGATTTGGGAGAAGCTAAGGTTTCCGCCATTGTTGAATATACGCAGTTGCTTGCAAGTCCGAGTAACTGGGAGCGTGCTGAATCAACCAGCTTCCGAATCATGGCTCCACTTGAATTGCTACAAGAATGGACTGGTATGGAGGACAAACTTTCCTATGTAAGATTTCAAACAACTGAAGAAGGAGAGAAACTTTTTCAATCTCTCCAGGAAGAATTTCGTAATTCAAATGTATATGTACAACCAGTTGTCGCGGATGATCGGCAAAGTAACGATATAGGGGGACTATATACGTTCTTTTACTTAATTGCTGGGTTATCTATGTTTATTAGCGGATTCATTGTTTTTAATATGATTTATACAAGTGTTATGGAGCGAAAAAAGGAATTTGCAATCATGAAAAGTTTCGGATATCTACAAAGTTCTGTTTCCAGACTTATTTTTATTGAAGTACTACTGTTGGGGCTAATAGGTACAGCTGTTGGGGTGCCTATGGGAATTTGGCTTGGGGATATGTTCATGCAAACTTTACTAAGCGTATTTGAATTTGACATGGTTTACACATTAAATTGGAAAATACCTGCATTAATAGCTGTATTAGTTGGAATTTTATTTCCTGTTGTATCTTCATTATTTCCTATTTACAATGCGGGGAAAACCTCTGTGTTATTGACATTAAAAATGGCAAATCAAACCCAATCATCGAGAAGCTTGTACATAGTTAGGGCAGTTCTAGGTGTTGGCTTGCTTGCTTTTGTATTTATCAATCATCCCATCTCTTATTTAGCGATTTTAGTAAGCATCATTTTGTTGTTTCCATTATTGTTACTTGGTGTGAGCAGGATATTTAAACCTATTTTAAAATTAATCTTCGGCTACTCTGGTAGTCTAGCAACGCAAACCCTTACAAAACAATTAAATCGAAATGCTAATACTGCTGCTATTCTTGCTGTGGGGATTGCAGTGATATTATTACTAAGTGCTGTTATTGAATCCGCACCTGAAGGTTATGAAAATGAAATCAGGAATACGTATGGAGGAGACCTGAGAGTTTCATCAGAAGCACCTTGGTCTAATCAGGATATAGAAAAGTTACTATCGTATGATGCTGTTGTAAATGTTGATCCTTTAACGGAAGCTACGCCAATTACATGGGTAACCACTGATGGGGAGAAGAGACAGTTTTCTATTTTTGCTGTAGATGAAAAAGGCCCCACCTTATTTGAAAGTTCTAATAAAGACAATTTATATTATGAACTGGCAAAGGAACCTTCTGTTATCCTCGGCGAAAGAGCTTTTGATGAATGGGGTGGAAATATAGGAGAATATATTTACATTAATACACCCTCAGGTAAACAACAACTTGAAGTCCTTGATGTAGTGAAAACATCGAATTACTCAGGCTATGTTGCATTTATGGATGAGAATCATTTAAATAATAAATTTGGTTGGGCGAATCATTTCGACATATTATTAACTTTAAATGACGGATATACTGGTGAACAATTACGTAATGAGTTATGGTTGGATTTCAGCACTCATCTCTCAAAAGTAGAAACAGTAGAAGATGAAATTAAATCAACTACTTCAGCATTAACCGGTATGAATGAGTTGATTTTAATCATGTTAGTTTTAATCATTGGACTAGCTAGTATCGGTACAGCAAACACTTTATTAATGAATACGTTGGAACGCACCACCGAGATAGGGACAATGCGAGCGCTTGGTTTTACGAAACAGCAAGTTAAAAAGATGATCATTGGAGAAGGTTTACTTATAGGATTGTCGGGGGTTATTGGTGGTATAATTTCGGGTGTAGTTTTACTTTATACAACTAGCCAATCCGAACTATTGGGAGGGGTTATATCTTTTCAATTACCTTTAGGGAATATTATTCTGGCACTGATTGCTGGTGTTTCTCTAAGTCTCCTTGCTTCTTGGATTTCCAGTACTACAGCTAGTAAAATAAATATTATATCATCACTCAAAGAAGGTTAAGCAATTATGTCGGTTAAGCACGGAATATTAACTCTGCTATTTCTACAAAAAAATCATGGGTATGAATTAAAACTAGAGCTAGAATCCCATCTGGGAGTTAAAGGAAAAATTAATCCTGGTCAAATTTATACGACTCTAGACCGTCTAATACGTGATCAACTTGTCTTATCTGTAGGAATGGATGACCAAGAAAGAAAACTTTATGAAATCACTACGGAAGGTAAAAAAGAGTTGGAAAATTGGTTACTGGAACCTGTACCCTATCATTCTACTAAAGAAGACTTTCATTTTAAATGGAGCTGTGCTCGTAAGATTGATTTCGAACAAGAAAAGAAAATGCTTGATCAACAAAAAGCGATGATAATGAAAGATGTCATGGAATTGACTAAATTTAAAACGGAATTTCTTCTTCAAGGTGACGAGAATAGGTATTTATTAATCACTGGTACCCTCTTGCATTTAGAAGCAGATTTAAACTGGATAAATCAAGTTGAAAATCGAAATAGACCATAATTCTAGGTAAAGGTTTTCTCTTTTAAAAACCTTTGCCGTTATTCAATCTTTTGAAGGGGAGTGAAAATTTTTTGGATATTATCCTTGATTACAATTGGGAATTGTTTATCTCTATAGAGGTATTGTCATTGGGATCCCTGATCTTATTCGGTATATTTCGCTATTTTTTTAAAAAAACTCGATATAGCCTAATGTTTATTTTTTTATTTCTGTTTTTGTTGATAATTGAGGGATTACTCGGACTGTATGTCTATCGTCAAACAGGAGAAATATCAACTTTTCAAATCGTTATTATCATCTTTATCATTTATGCTTTTACATTTGGTATACTCGATTTTATCAAATTGGATCGTTGGATGCGTAAAAAAATTGGAAAGTTACGTGGCGTTGAATTATTGACTGATAAAGATTATGAGATTATTGAAAAAAATAATAATCCTAAATATATTGCAAAGAAATATCGTGTATCATCCTATATTCATTTAGTTTTGTTCATTACAGTTCAAGCTATTCTGTGGGTAATTGGTACAGAAAGTTTGGCAGAGATAAAGATGTACTTAAGTGATTTTTCGTGGCTAGGAAATGAAAATGCTAAAGGATCACCTTATCCAAATGATGCTGCGTTTGCAATAGGTGTAATTTGGGGAATTGTATTTATTGCTGACTTTATTTATTCATGGTCTTATACATTGTTTCCCAAAAAATAGGCAGAAGTAAGTTTGAACTTCAAAATTCGCACAATTATGGCATATACAAGTTATAATCGCCTTTTAATATTAGTGGAAACAAGATATTAATCTATTCTTTGAATACATGTCTACAATGAAATAGTGTTGTTTAATTACACTTTTTTATAAAAAGGTATTGATAAAGTGTAAGCCCGAATTATAAAAAAATAGGCGCACCTTTTCGGTACGCATCACGAATAGCCGTATATCATTGATTTTTTTATCAGATATACGGCTATTTTATTTTCCGCATGCAGCTTGGATGTTTTTTTGACCAAGGCATGTACTGATTTAAAATTTCTAGGTTTCGGTGGATATCCAGATTCGGTAGATCCGTCATTAACTTCATCAGGTATTGATAGAAGTCCACACCATTTGCTTTGACCGTTTCTGCGATGCTCAAGCAGATGGCGTTTGCTTTTGCACCTGCTTCACTGACAGAGAAAAGCCAATTTTTTCTCCCTATGACGTTGGGACGAATGGCATTTTCAGCTGGATTATTATCGATTTCAATACGCCCATCATTCAAGAATGCTTTTAGACCATTCACTCGATTGAGTGTGTATTCCGCAGCCTTTGCAAGCGCATTTTTTCCGTAGAACAGCGATTTTTCAACCCAATCCAGAAACTTTTCAACGATTGGTTTCGAATGCTTTTTATGTTGTTTTCGACGTTTCCCTGGAGACATGTGCTTAAACTTACGTTCAAGTCGGTATAAATCATCGCAATATTTTACGCCGATTTGCCCGTCTGGTGCAGTGTATTTTGATTTCTCGGTTTTCGATCCGTATAAAAGTTTTGTTAAATAGCGTACTTGTTCAGTTAGAACTTCAATCTGTTTAGATAAGTCTTTGTTTTGTTGCTTCATATAAACAAGCTGTTCTACAAGAAGTTTGATTAATTTCTGAAGATTGTCACTTAAACTAAAGGAACAGTTTAATAGAATAAGAATTAGAAAAATAAAACTACACCATATTGAAAAAACCGCCCAATAGTGTAAAATTACACTTATAGGCGGTTTTTCCTTATCAATATAATATGGGGGTATATATAAATTGAAGAGGTTTATTAAAAGTATTTTGTCTTTATTTCCAGTTCCTTTCTTATTTCATTTTTACGAATTTAAATGTCATCTTGCTAGGCAACAAGCTGATTTTTTGTTTCCAATATTTCTAGTGTTCATAATTGTTGTAAGTATATCATCGAGAAACATTAAATTTCCTTTGTTCTTTGGCTTGAATTTTATTATGACCGTTATTTCTTTGATATTTGGCTATTTTTTCATAGTTGATGATGGAGGTTGGTTTAAACCTTTTGGCAGAGATGCCGCCATTATATTTGTTTCAATTATTTATATTTTAGGGCAATTAATTATAAGATTATTTAGCAAGCTAGGTCATACTAACAGCCAAAGTAATAAGTAAAGATGAAAAGAAAGGAAGTAATTCTTCTTTATGATGGATTCTTTTTCAAAGGCTGCTAACTAGTGAATGCACTGGACCTCCCATAAATAATGAAAGTTGTGCAGTAATTATTAGAGATGATGAAATTATGGAAGCGAAAATATAGTGGAACGGCAATTCTGAAGTTATTGTATTGACTAGAAAATAGAACAAAGTGTAATGATTAAATTACGATTGCTTATAACATGCAAGCTTTTGGCTGCTTATTTAACAATCGGACGCTTTACTTCAAGATGGGATTCCATAGAATCCCATCTTTTTTTTATTCAACTAACGGTACAGTTTAGTTCAATAAGAGAATAGTATCCAATTTATGTTAGTATGATAAAAGAGGTGAAGAAAATTAAACTACTTAAATTTATGGTTAATGATAATGAATTCCCTTTTTTTATGTATGCTTTGGATAATGAATTCGAAGAAACCCAGGTTAATGCTGTAATGAAGATACTATCAGCTTTCTATTATCGTCTAAACGAGAATAATGATAATAACTACCATAGTTATCATGAGTTAAACAAAGATGATGAATCATTAAAATCGTATTTGGGAAGTCTTTTGTGCTAATGTTGTAAAGCATCAAATATATGAGGACGCCTTATGCAACAATTGGGCGCTTTTCCAAATCATGTTGCGAGGTGAGATTCGAATGGGGATTAATATTTTGATGTATACAATGGTCTTTTTAGGACAATTAATTAGCGTCAGTTTAATATTAGCTATTTTTACTACTGTTTTTGTGAAAAGCAGGAAGCAAGGTTTTGTATTTTTAACAATCTATATATTACTAAATATATACTCTCTAACTATTGGATTTAAATTTACGTTAGTAATGGGGAGTGGTATGTTGATTGGGAGCGTCAATATTTTTGTGTAAATGACTTTCCAACCCTTTCGGGTAGAATATCACTTTGTATTTATCTATCACTTATTCATAAGATTAATTTCAAG
>NZ_KQ465166.1 GCF_001308875.1 Lysinibacillus sp. ZYM-1
TCAGCAATTTGACGAGAAAGTGTAGACTTTCCAGACCCAGGAAAGCCAGACATTTGAACAAAAAACATGTTAATCCCTCACTTCTTCTACTATAAATAAGTATCTATGGCAATAACGAAAAACTCTTATTAAATAACCAAGTTGTTTTCCACAACTATCACTAAATTTTAACATAAATATCCAAATCTATTTAGAGTCATTTATTCAACTAAATGGCCCTTACATGCAATTAGACACATTCCTTATTAGATAAATGCGCCCTTTTCATGAAGAAAGATGCTTTCCTAATTTCAGAAAAGCGCCCGATTGTTGAAGATCGTTATTGAACTAAAGCCCCCGTTAGCCATCCATGTCACGTAAAATCTACGCTACACCAAAGAAAATGAAAGGTTATTACGTTCTTTCATGGGAGTTCAACAAGGTTTTAGTGTTTTTTCAAGTACAATAGGACCCGTTTTCTTTGTCGTTGTATTGACTGTTCGGACTTTGATACGAGTAGGTCGCATTACAGGAGAAACTTCATCTAAATTCCCAGCCCAAATAGTTTCTCCATATTTAGTTAAAGGGGACAATGAGAATATCCAGCTTATTTCCTTCGGAATATATGCTAATACTTCATATCCATCATAATCCCCAAAACTAGATGGTTTTGGTAAATGAAGTGCGTGAACACTGAGACTTGTTCGTTCATCATTAAACTTTCTTTCAATATTATAAATCAGTGCTACTCCTCTGGCATTTTTAGGTACGTTTTTTGTTGGTTCAAGTATTGCTGAACAAGGTGGCAACTCTTCAATTTTATTCTCAGAGTGTGTTTGTGAAGGAAGAATTACTAAAACGAAGATAAGGCTAAAAAGCAATTTTTTCATTTCTGATTCTCCTTAAATTTGTTTAGTATCATTATTCCCAAAACTCCATATTTATTGTATTTCTATCGTTCCTTGTTGCACTAAACTGCTTCGTTAGTTCAATAATGAAAAAAGAACTGGATATGCAACTCAATGATCTTTAATTAATGCACTCTTCTAGTTGAATAAGGATTTTCTAATTAAAAAGCTTCTTTAACTGACCATCCTATATACTCACCTTTATATTTTTTTGAATATAAAGACATAAGTTCAGTTTGATAATCAACAAGCGCCAAAGCCTCTGTTTTTGTTGCTTTAATATTAGTACACTCATTATTTTTATTATCGATAGCGATATTAAATCCTGTTCCACCTATCTCATTGATACATTCTTCTGCACATTCATTTGGTATGGCAAGAGCATGAGTAATGTGACATGTATTGTCCTGAGATAAGTTAATTTTAGTTTCTTTTACTTTCAGTCTGTTTTCTCTAAGCCTTTTTTCTTTTTCCTCGGTAGTTTCATAATAATTAAATAAACCTTCTTCAAAAGCGTCGTCAATTTCAATACGGTTATAATCTAAAATCCACTTCCTAAACTTATGGTAATAGGGCACAAGAGTATCTTTATTTAAGCCAAAAACATCACATCCACGGTCGTCATACATATGAAATATTATGTCCTTGTCAGTACTAATAAAGTACACAGATTGTCCAATAGAAGGTTCTCTTCCTTGTTCATAATTCCCTATACCTTCAAGTATTTCCTGGTAGGGTACAGACTTTAATTGTGAGTATACAAATTTCACTTTGTATTCATTCTTAACTTCTATTGTTTGACCCGTTACCTCATCATAATCCTCATCTAAATCGAAGAAAGTTTCCTCTTCTATATTTTGTTTATTTAATAAATCATACAGGTATTCTGGGGTGTTATTTCCAAACATAACATCCTCTGTTACATCCCAATCTTTTATATAAAGATAAATAAAATCATCCGGCTTGAACACTTCTTCGAATAATGTGGTCACTCTTGTAACAACTTGATTAATTCTTTCTTCAGTTCCATTTTTATATGGGTCACCTAGTTCGAACCTTAGATACAAATCGCTTGTTAAGTTAGGGAAATTATTTTCTATGTACTTCAATATTTTTTCCTTCATTGGAATTCCTCCCATAAATAAATTCTGTATAATCTCTAGTCTGCTGGTAAATTTGATCTCTCCTTATAGGATCCTTATTGAACTAACCTGCTCCGTTAGCCATCCATGTCACGTAAAATCTACGCTACACCAAAGAAAATGAAAGATTATTACGTTCTTTCATGGGAGTTCAATAAGAAAAAAAGAGCTGCTTATGCAACTCAATGATCTTCAAGTAAAGCGCCCGATTGTTAAGTAACATTCTTTTTTAAGTATTTTGCTTAATAATTTCTTCTACGTAAGTAAGAAGATTACTGTAGGGCAACCTCCCTTTCAAAAATTCTGACACCACATTCAAAGGTAATATCACCATATTCTTCTTTTTGGAATAAAGAACACTCTTTGTGCTGTTATTACTAAACTCTGAATTAGGTGAATAATTACGTACTGAATCAGATTCAAACCAATAAAAATCTTGATTAATATTATTTTTAATGACCTCGCCAATATATGCACCTATACGATCCACTAAACTATCAAAATGCTTATTTAGCAGCTCAGTACCAAACTCCGTATTCATTAATCTTTTTACATAGATATCAATATAACGAACGCTTTCAATAGTGAAGTCTAAATTTCTTTTAGTAAGGTTATCTTTATCCCATGAATCATCTGATACATCCTGATACATTAATTTTGCTATGCCTTTTAAATCATCTTTTTTTAATTTTGCTTTATTTAAAAAACCAAACATAATGGGTTTTCTCCTTTATTAATCATCTACAACTACAGCTATGATTATTATAGTTCTTATTCAACAATCTGGCCCGTTTGTTGAATAAACAACTTTAATATTTTAAGAATTTCTTGTTTGTTACGGCAAAACCGACTTAAATCTTGTATCACTTACACATCACCAAAACGATCTCAATTCACGATAAACGGAACAAAAAATCTTTCCCTGACGTTTTTCAGTGTATATATTTCTCATCCAAAAGCTTCAAGCTCCTTTAGTTGGCGATCAAGATTTTAATCAACAGAACCAACACCCGCATAGCCAAAGATCATTATGTATCGGCTCTTTTAATTAAACAACTTCTAACGAACAAATTCATACATTGCTATTACTACATTTCATTTTTTTCAAATAGCTCTCTACTTATAATGAACATTTTCTGAATTGATAATAATGTTATCAAACAATTATCTATTTTGTAAATTAGTGTTAAATACTCTGTTTTTTGCACGATGATAATAATGTGTTACAAATAATGTAAAAGGAGAAGTTATATATGAAGATCCATTTACTAGCTGTTGGACAAGTAGTTTGTTGGGGCTAAATACAGCTGGAACTTCAGAAATAGAAAAAGATATAATTTAGGAATATATTGAAGAGAGGTGTATATAAAAATGGTTTCTATGGAAGATATGAGTATAAGGTTAACTATCCTTCAAGGAGCTTACGGATATAAAGGTTTTACTGAACAAGTTAGCGAGAATATGTATAAAACTGATTTGAAAGCTTTTCAAGAAACAATAGAAAATGCAAAAGAACCGATTGATCCAAGTAAAGTTTCAAAGTTATCATACGATCAAATTAAAGTGTTACAAGGTGCTCCAAGTGGTAGTTGGTTGATTCCTTTACTGAATAGAATGGGACAATTAGGGATGATGGATTTACGTGAGGGACTAGTCAACCCTAAAATATTCCAATATACTTCGACAATGAATGCATATAATAGATCCATTTAAGCTAAGTGAAAATAAAAGGCATTAACATAAGGATTTTTCCTTACTTGTTAATGCTTTTTTCAACCATTAATATTATTGAAACTCACCTAAGGTCTTTCGGAAAAATGCCCCAAGCACTAGTATATTACCAGTTTGGCGTTCAAGCGTGAAAACTCCTTATACAGACCATTTATAAGGTCAAGTAACCCTAATAAACCACGTACATCTTTAATGAAATCTCTTAAATTATTATTGCAAAAAGTAACACGGTATCTTAAGATTTTTTGCAGCTAGAAATACTATTTAAAGATGATGGTGAACCAAAAATTACTTATCATGGTTTACGACATACCCATGCAACGATTTTATTAAATAGCGGGCAGAGCATAAAAGCTATCGCTCAGCGTTTAAGATTAAAAGTCCGTGTAAACATTGATAAATCAATACTTTCATCATTTATTTAATGTTACACAGACTAATTTTATTTAATTTATCATAAATCCGCGAACTACTTCATGTTCACGAGTTTTCAATCGTTATTGCCAAGCTCGCTTTTCACAGTTCCATTGTTTAAAAAACTCTTCCTCAGCCAAAATAACTTCATATACTGGGCTAAGAAATTGCTTTAGAAGCCCTTTTTCAAGTGGAGGATTTGCCTCGAATGTCAGGCGATGACGATCAAACAATTCTTCAAAATATGCCTGCAAATCCCGTCCCTCTAAGTTTTGTGTTTGTAATAGCCTTTCTACATCCAATAATTCCTTTGAAGTATTCGCTGGATATTGGTACATGTCAATTAATGAAAGGGCAACCACGTATTCGGTTGGATATGTATAGAGCATCGCTGATTTCAAGTCTAGCAAAGTTGGGAAAGTAATGGTTTTTGGCGACACTCGATTTTCTTCAAAGGTTATTTTGATTTCTATGTATGTAGTGATTTCAGCCAATGCAGCTGGTATTTTCAAGAGAATATTCGCATTGGTTATGGTACTTTCTATTCCATCTTCCAAAAATCTAACACCATCCTCTGGAACTGCTATCGAACAAATTTCTGTAAATGCCTGTTTGACAATGTCGTTTTGATAAGCGCTTTGTTGTGCCGTAAGTGTCATTTCTTTTGGTGGCTTCTCTGCTTCCTTTGTTAATATAAAGGATAAAAGATCCCCTTCTATGTAAAATTGTTCGTTATAAGGTGATGTTGATAAACGATAAAGAAACCTTTCCTGACAATAAAGCGATACTAATTGCTCAATACTTTCTTGCTGTATTTCTGCCATTTTTGTTAATTGTGTGATTACATCTGTTGATATTGTGTTGATTTTCACCATAAACTTCCCTCACCTTTTTGACTTTTCTGATTTCTAACGCCAGAATTTAGACTTTTACTAAAATTCTTGCTTTTATTATTACTTATTTATTTGCGAGAGTAAACGGTAATGTATACCAGCATAATATTGGCAATAAAAAAACCTGCCCGCAGATAATGCGACAGGGTCTTACAATTAGACAAGGGGCAGCCTCGCTACAGCGAAACTACCCCTTTAGTATTTATAGGTAACATTTTTCGTAAATTGTAAAAGTCTCAACCCAATCTTCTGGGGAATATTATCGTGAAACAAAATTTGTTTCATCGCCGCGGTAAAATTCCACTGTGTGCCTTCTAACCTAAGCAACGCAAACCCTACCATCTTTTGCGTCCTTGCAGCCCCAAAGCATGCGCCAGTGTGAATAAGTATCTTCAAAAACAAAAAGCAGAATGCCAGATTACGGAAATATGCCACCTAAAATAGCACGTTTCCTATTATAGCACCATACATTTTAAATGTAAAGGGCTCATTTATTTTTATGCATTTTAATAACCAATAAAATCGATATTTTAGGCTTCATGATGAACATGCCGAATATGTCCTTCATAGTGCTCATGTATTATATGCGACTAATAGATCATTCCCTATTTTAGCTATAAACTGGTCTTTAAATTGCTGGGAATAGGAGAAATCTTCATGGATTAATTGCCCAGGTTATTAGTTGAGGTTTCTTATGTAATGTTTCACTGAAATCTTCATCAAAAAACAAACCAAAATCATACTCAAATTGATTAAAAAATTGCCTACCCAAATAGAAACAAAGCCTTTCTCTTCGAAGTGCATGATCTTATTCCTTTCTCGAATAGATCAAGGCACCACCCGACCCCATAATTATTAAATGTTTGCCAGAAGGTGAAAATCCACATTTTACAGTACCATCCAATCGGTGTAAATCAATGGCCGTAGCGTTTTTTAAATAGCTGTAATGGGTTGTAAAAAGATAATCGAGAACCACTGTTGCACGTGGCCACCAAGGGTAAATAACTTCAACTTGCCAGCCATCCGATGTCACATGTATCCCGTCCCCCGCTTCCAAACCAAAAATGGGAATCGGTTGCTTTGCTAAAGGCGGGTGAAACGTTAAACGGTCAACACTGACACATTCCTCGGTTACATACGCATCTCGATTTCTTTGAAGTCGACGACCCGTTATGGGCTCAGTGACACTATAGCCTGATCCACTGATGAGGACAATATTTTCATCCTGATCCCAGCCACAGGCTAGTACACCATTGGTTGGAATCACCGTTTCATATTCCCATGGACGAGGTGGTTTTGTACATGCCATTGATTGTGCTTTGGCAAGTAAATCTAATTCAAAAAGGGTTCTGATTTCGTTGTTGGCCATTTTGTGCGGTGCCTCCTTTTTATTCCCATATAATAAAATAGAGGCCTGTCTCAAAAACAAGCCTCTACACTTCTAAAACACCATAATGAAATTTCGCTGTTCCTCGTTCATATTGCCGAAAATGATACTTCGCAAACCATTCTGAACGAAAATGAGCTTTTAACACCACACGCTTTCTTGCGACCCGCTTAGCTTCATGAACCCATTCATCGGTTAAACCAACATGTTCTCCGGCTAAGCGCAAAGCTTGGAAATTATTAGCTTCCTCAATAATCTCCTCAAACATTGGATCCATATAGACCACATCAAATGAATTGTCTGGCAATGTTTTTAGATAATGAACTGCTTCCGACTGAACGACCTCAATTTGTCGCATACAGGCAGTTAACGGTAGCTCAGTTGTATCATAGGATTGCGTACCCTGCTCTACAATAAAGGCCACATTAGGATTTGCTTCCAATCCTATGATACGCCCCGTTTCCCCAACAATATAAGCCGCCAACATAGCATCTGCCGCTAGTCCAAGCGTACAATCAAGCACCGCATCGCCTGGTTGGAGCTGTGCCGCTTGTAAAAATGGTTCGGCCTCTCCACGTGCTACACGTTTTAAGCGAAATGCTGCAGAATTAGGATGAAAAAAAAACGGTTCCTGTACCCCGAAGGCGTAATATTCGTAGCGATTTTTCCCCGCTACTACGACATTTGCCTGTAACTCCTGTGAGATCTTACGAACAGAGCGCTTTTTTCTCGACTCGAACGGAGCATTTAATTTTTGACACGCAAAAGCAGCGAGCACCGTCGATTCATCGTCTGGTCTGCCCGCTGTTGTTACGATCGTATTTATTGCTCGCATGTTTGTTCTAACACGCCAGTTAAATGGGAAACAATTTGTTCCACAGGGAAACCTTCAATTTGTTCACGTGGAATAAAGTAAGCCAATTCCCCATCCTTTAGAATTGCCATTGACGGTGAGCTTGGTGGTACATCTTCAAAGTAACCACGCATCGCCGCAGTCGCCTCTGGGTCCTGCCCTGCAAACACCGTCACTAGATGATCCGGCTTCACTGCGGAAACCGCCTCACGTGCTGCCGGACGAGCAAGCCCAGCCGCACAACCACATACTGAGTTAATCACTACTAACGAAGTCCCCTTCGTCCCTGCCATAAATTCATTCACCGCATCAGCCGTCGTTAACTCCGCAAACCCAGCCTCCACTAGCTCCTCACGCATCGGTTTCACAACCTGCTTCATATATTCATCATAAGCGTTCATGCTTTTACCCTCTTTCATATGTATTCGCAAAGCTTATTATAGCAAGGTTTTGTGTGAATGTACAAAGACATGCTTTTCGCCTGATTTCGTGGGTTTTCGGGGGAATGTGACTTTATTGTGTATAGGGTGATCCTTGATTTACGGTAGTTACACACCTAAATAAAAGAATTTGTACAATCTTAGCAACTTATGTCATGGAAATAAAAAAAGCCTAGGCTCAAATTAATTGAGTACCTGGGATTTTTTAACTTTATAAGGAACATAAAAAATCTCTTTGTTTTTTATTTCTTAAGAAAACTATAAACTAGAGTAATTATGCCTAAAACAAAAAAAAGAGGAACAAATAAATTGTCGGTAAACGCACTTATTTTAACCTCTGGAACTTCTCCGGACATTCTGCCTGCAAAAAATCCTGCTTGAGCAATGCTAGTTGATAGCATGGTGAATCCACGTTCTAATGTATAAATCAATCCAGACACAATTAAAAGCACAACTCCAACTATTCTCAAAACGCACACTTCCTATCTCAAAATTAATTGAGTACCTGGGCTTTTCAGTTGATGTTAAGAATGGTGCTTCCTAACCCTTTGTGCAGAAGGGAAAAGTTGCACCTAAATTATTATATCAATTTAAGTATTTCGACAAAATCCAACAAATGGATTAAAAAGAAATATAATTCTTTATACTTGGATAATATACATTTTTAACCTTATTTATCCAAGTAATAAATTCCTTCATTTTACTTTTCCGTGAACCACTTTTCCTCTTGTAAAACTCAAATTCTTTAGCATCAATATTCAACATCTGAAACGCTTAATATATCAAGAAAAATTTTTCTATGAATGCCCGTATATCTATCTTTTATGTAAATTAACTAGTGTATTTGCATCCTTTTTCATTTCTGTACCTGATAGGTGTTCTTCCCATTTCAAACGGTGAATGTTTTACCACTAAGCTTCTAACTTTGAAATTAGTCTTGGTTTAAATGTAACAAAAGCTTCAAAGGGATTTTTTCAAGTTCTAAATTATATGTTTCTTTTAAAATATTCTCTAATACAACATCAATATTACCAGTAAAAAATGTAAGAATTACTTGGCAATGAGCCAATGCAACATGATCAGTTATTTGTTTTGAAAACTGGTCTATTAACTCTATATGTTCTGTTTTCACTTGCTTTTCGGAGTATACCTTAACAGTGATTAAATTTTCTTTTAAGTCTTCTTCAAATACCTTTGCATTAGGAGGCAAGTTCAGATCTTTTATTTCACAAACTCGGTTTTCATCTACAATAAACAACCGATAAATTTCCTTCCCAAATCGGATATCCCATACTTCCATATCTTTAAATCTTAATTTCCGTTCAAAATAATCAATCATTTCGTCACTCCTTATTAATAATTTTATTGCTATACCAAATACGTACCATATTCAACAGTGTATTCATGCCAAATCGAGCAACATACAACTCTTTTTGTGAATGATTCTGTTGAAGCTTGTATAACTTTTTAAATTACGATTAACAATCCTAATTTCAATTGTGATTTGTCAGTATTCATTGCAACTTCAACTAGGTGAGCATTTACCATCTAAAACAAAATATTATTTCTACTCGTATCACCAGCACTAATGGAATAAATTCCTGCAAGAACCTTAATTTCATATTCCCAAATGCCAAAGAGCTCAGGTTCAAATTTAACTGCATACCTGGGTTTGGAAGTTAAATAAAATATAATGGTTTATATATTTTTATAGAATAAATACTTTCTATATTATAGCTCTACATGGGGCATTGTTATTCTCACAGCTAATTCTACAATTGGCTTTGAAAAAGTACTTGGAATCATCGGGCTTGGTAAATCCCCATTATAATTTGCAAGTCCAAAAGATGCTTCCCCTATTTGAATCCAGTCTAAGTCATCTGTACCTTGTATAGCGCCTACAAAATGATAATCTGCACTAAATGTATCAAAGCCGTCTTTATTAGGAATAGCTCTCCAAACTTCTGCCTCTTTTGTAGGATCAACTCCAAATTGGTTAAAGAATTTCAAAACTTCTGTGCTTGCATGTTGAATTTGTTTAGTGAAAAGTTGACAATCCTCGCAACCACAATGAGCTTTTTCGGAAACTTTTGGAAGTGCTTTATACAATTCCAGCGTTTTGTCCTTATCTATTTTTACAATAAAATTATTTAATGTAATTTCTTCCATAATAACACCTCAATTACAAATTTTTATTGTGAATCAAATTACATTTCCAGCTTCGTTCTTTGAATGATCAGGAAGCATTGAAATAAAGGAACTCCCATCTTCTAAAGAAACAAAATTTATTTTCTTTCCCATAAACCGTATTAATTGAATTCCGACCATCTTTTATCAAGCCACTTGAGACAAAGTCAGAAAACAGATTTTACTATTATATATGCTACTATTTTTTAATCTCCTTCCATCTACAATTTTGTAAATATTTTTTATTTACTTTATCATTTGACTCCAATAAAATGTAAATAAATACATATAAAAGAGGTAACAAAATGAATCCATGGATAAAAACCATTCTGAGTGTAGTCATATTTCTTGGCTTCAGTTTAACGGTGAATCAATTGATGGAACCTGGCATTTTAAGCACAATGTTGAAAAGCTTAGTTCTTTTAATGGTAATATTTGTGAATAATTTCACTAACAATAAAAATACAGAACACAAAGTAAAACAAAATAGCCCTTAAACTATCTTGATCTTAGAGCTGCATCGCTTCCCTAACATCTACCATGATTACTAGTTATAAATAAAAAGCCCAGGTACTATAGGCACTGACTGTCGTTTTTGAGACAGTAAGAAAACACCTTTTAAACAGCCAATTGTCGGTATTTAACGGGCGACTGGTTGTTTAGTTTCGTTTGAATA
>NZ_KQ465167.1 GCF_001308875.1 Lysinibacillus sp. ZYM-1
CCCGTAGTGGAAATCAACGGCTTTACTTTATTTCATTGTAAAAGAAAAAAGACTGTAGGCAAACTCTCAAATTTTTTGAGTTTGTCTACAGTCTGAGATGCCTCAAAAGTAAGGTGAGGCATCTCTTTTTTCGCTGTTTTATTGTATTTTTTTCAAAAAGAAAATCACCAGCACTTACAATAGCCGGAACGAAGCTTCTGGTAATTGGTGTTGTTTTGCGGAGAACTATGTAACTATTACCGCTATGTCAATGGCACCCGATACTTGCAAAGAGGTTTGCGTAATGACAATACCAAAGCATCTGTCATACATAAGTGATAGGACAGGTATTTATGAGGAGAGATGCTCTGATTGTTCTCGTTTTCTTATTAAATAATAAGCATTGACGGAGGAAGCAATAGGAATGATGAGGGCTATGCCAATACCTGCACAAAAAATAGTCATCATCTCTGCACTAAAAACCTTAGAGTTGACGATTTCACCAATCGAATAAGATAGGTCCTTAAACCATATGAGTAGGCTTAAATAGCCTCCAAAGAATGCAAAAAATAGTGTATTTGTGTCGGTCCCTAAAATATCCCTGCCGATGCTTAGACCAGCTGCAAATAAATCTTTTCTAGTAATCAAGGGATTACGGTGAAAAATTTCATGCATGGAAGATGCAATCGAAATGGCGACATCCATAATGGCACCAATTGTACTCATGATGATGACAGAGGCACTAATTTGTACAAAATTTACACCGATATAGAGGGAAAAGATACTAATTTCTTCAGTTGATTCTTCGCCAAAGCCCTGAATCATGGATTTTTTCGTGACGATTGTAATAAAAAGGAGTAAAACGACAATTGTCACCATCGTCGAAATAAACGCTGTTATGGTTTTACTATTTGTTTTATTGATAAAAAACAAGCTTATACAACTGATAACAGTACAAGCAATAAATGTAAGGATGATTGGGCTATTTTTAGGGTTTGTCATGAGAAAAATGGTCACAAAGAGCACACCAAAATTTAAAAATAATGAAAGAAAAGAGCGTAAGCCTTGCTTACCTCCGATTAATATCATTAATAAGCATAAAATGCCTGCTAATACAACGATGACATTCATTCTTTCACCCTCTTTCGATTAATGAAAAAAATAGCCGTATATTGACTAATAGGTATTGTTAGGACTACCCCAATCCCCCCTGCAAAGGCACGAGCTAACTCTAATGAAAGATTCAAGGACAACGTAAGTCCTAATGTTGAGGAATTTTTCAAATAAAGTATGATCATTGGTATGGAACCACATATGTACGCAAAAAATAAAATACTTGTAATGGTACCCATAATGTCTTTCCCGATTTCATGGCCGGATGCTTTTAAAGCTTGTAAAGGAATAGTGGAATCTTGTTCGTATAAGGCGAAAATAGAGGAAGCCATCGTAATGGAAACATCCATAACAGCCCCAAGCGAGCCAATAAATAATCCAGCCATAAAAACAGTACGGTACGGTCGTGTTAAAAATTGCATTTCCTCATAGCGTAGACCGTTTTCACCAGTTAACCACATCACAGCAGCACTAATAATGAGGGCTATCATTGTGCCTAAAAGCGTTGACACAATAGCTGCATACGTTTTTGTATTCATACCGCTTATGAGTAACAACGAAATGATGGTAAATAGTAGGGCACAAACACCACTTATCATTAATAAATTTAGGCTCCCGTGTTTTACATAAAGGTCCAATGCGAATGATAAAATCAAGGCATTCACCACTAGACTAATTATGGAGAATAAACCTTGTCTTTTTCCAATAATGAGTAGAGCAAAGATAAAAATCCAAGCAATGATAACAATTGTTTGATCTCGTTTCAAATCGAGAATGGTGCCCGTTAAAGTTGACTGCATTGAATGGCTATCAATCCCGACAAAGATTTCATTGCCGACATGGTATTCTTGATCAAATGCACCAGATGCAGAATATTCATTGGTCAAATGAATCGCTTGTCCTTTATGCTGGCCATTTTTAAGGACGGCGGTAATATGCTGTGTATACAAATAATCGTCATTGTCATACATATCTGTTAAAGGTTCAGATTCTGACACTGTGGCTTTAATCACTTCAGCGATGGGGCGATCATAAAACTGTTCATTATGATGAACGAAAATAATGGATATCAAGCAGCAAGCTATCAATAAGGCATAAAAAATACCTTGTTTATACGTTGTGTTTCTAAAAAATTGCAAGTGAATGACCTCCAAACTGGTGGACTGAATAGTCACTTGTACAGGAACGATTTTAAGAGTGGTAAGTTCCATGATATTTTCAAATTTAATGATAGAATTGTCAGTTTCGAAGATCTTCAAATCTAGAAAAGAAGATCAGAAGAATAGGAAGGACATTTGTATTCTAGAAAGAATTGTGGTAGATTTGTTGATATTATAATGTCGAAGGGAGGGCGAAGTAATGGAAACTGTCTGTGCGAAAGGTTTAACTGAAGTAGTGGTAAAATCTTATAATCTTTGTGGGGATTTGCTGGCTAAGGGTGGAGTCTGCCCTTTTTTAAGCAAATTTCATATCGATACAGGGTCCGGTTGCTTTTTGCCTTCTTTATCTCAATGATTGACATCCAATGAAATAGGATGAATAGATATAACCAAACGCCGGTTCCAAACGGCGTTTTTTTGTGTTTAATTGTAAAATTTAACATGTCCCTTGTTTATCGGGACATTTGGTAGGTGCCGTTTTGTTACGGCACCTTTTTTGTGTTTGAAAGGAGTGAAAAGTGATGTGTAACCTTATAGGTCCATTTATTTCTTGAGCGTTCAGCTTGCTAATGGTGGATAAACTAAATAAGGAGAGTAAAAAGATGATACTTCAATTAAATGGAATTAGTAAAAGTTACTTGGGAGACCCGATTCTCTCAAAGATAACGATGAAAATGGAGCATGGGGATCGGATAGGACTTATAGGTGTAAATGGAGCAGGGAAATCAACGCTACTAAAGATAATTGCAGGGGACCTTCCTTATGATGAAGGGGAGATTTTTATGAGGAAAGGAGTCAAAATGGGCTATTTGCGACAGGACAGTGGGTTGCAGCCAGATCATACGATTTGGACTGAAATGCTAGGCGCATTTAAGCAACTGCTAGTGGTTGAAAAGGAACTTCGAGAGTTGGAAATGCAGATGAGTGAGCCTTCTTGCATAAATGACCCTGAAAAATTGGAACAAGTAATGAAAAGGTATGCAGGCAAATTAGATTGGTTTTCACAACAAGGTGGCTATGACATTGAGGCGAAAATAAATAGTATTTTAAATGGTATGGGCTTTGGTGGTATCCCCAAAAACACACTTGTCCAAAAATTAAGTGGTGGACAGAAAACTAGACTGGCGCTCGCTAAAATCTTATTAGAACAGCCAGATTTGTTACTATTAGATGAACCGACTAACCATTTAGATTTTGCGACTTTAAACTGGCTTGAAGGTTATTTACGTGGTTATCAAGGAGCCATTCTTGTTATTTCCCATGATCGTTACTTTTTAGATGCTCTTGTCAATGAGATTTATGAGATTGAACGTACCCATGGCACAAAGTATTGCGGTAACTACTCTATGTATGTGGAAAGTAAGGCTAAAAATCATGTATTGCTAGAGAAAAAATATACGATGCAGCAGCAACAAATCGCTAAAATGGAGGATTATATTCAGCGGAATATTGCCATGGCCACTTCGTCGAAAAGCGCCAAAAATAAACGGAAGCAGCTTGAACGAATAGATCGCCTTGAAAAGCCGCACAAGGATCTAAAACATGCACAGATGGCATTTGCCACAGACAAGAAATCGCACAAAGAAGTGTTGAAAGTAACAGATTTAGAGATATCCTTTCAGCTAGAAGATAGCAGGAAAACATTATTGCAAGACATTCATTTTTCCTTATACAGAGGCGATCGGGTCGCATTAATAGGACCGAATGGTGTTGGGAAATCAACCTTGATTAAAGCATTGTTACAGGAAATTACACCGGACAACGGAGGTATCACATGGGGAAATGGTGTGACAATAGGCTACTATGATCAGGAACAAGAGACATTACATCCAAACAATACGGTATTACATGAAGTTTGGAGTGCTTTTCCATCTATTGAAGAAGCAAGAGTACGTACAGTACTAGGTAATTTTTTATTTATGGGAGAAGATGTCTTTAAAAAGATAGCCTCTCTTAGCGGTGGGGAAAAATCGCGTGTAGCCTTAGCAAAGCTTATTTTGCAAAAAGCAAATGTGCTCATTATGGACGAACCGACCAATCATCTTGATTTATTTAGCAAAGAAGTATTGGAGGAGGCCCTATTGAAGTTTGAAGGCACCTTATTATGTATTTCTCATGATCGCTATTTTCTTAATAAGCTGGCAGATAAAATGTTGGAACTATCTCCAACTGGTGTGACAGCCTTTTCAGGAAATTATGATGAGTATGTTCAAAAGGTAAGCTATTAAAGGATTAAAGAGCCGCCTCTATCGCAAGAGGCGGCTCTTTTTAAAAAAATTAAAGGCAGAAGTATAGATAATATAATTAAATAGTGTTATTGTAAGGACTAGCTAAATAAAAGTATCCTTCGGGGTAGGGTGAAATTCCCGATCGGCGGTGATGAAGCAATTCAAAGTCCGTGAGCGCAAGCTGATTTGGTGCAAATCCAAAACCGACAGTTACAGTCTGGATGGGAGAAGGGTATAGATGCGAACTTTTTAAATTTGTATAAATTTACAAGGTTTATTTGACTATGCATTTATCACTAAACTTCCCATTCGTATTTTGGGAAGTTTTTTTGTCTTCGTTTAACATGAAGTTCAAAATACACCACCTTAAGGATGGAGATGCTTAGTAGATCTCACAGATTTAGCAATCCAAATGAATAGAAGATGTTCTTCGGGGTAGGGTGAAATTCCCAATCGGCGGTGATGAAGTTATTCAAAGTCCGTGAGCGCAAGCTGATTTGGTGCAAATCCAAAACCGACAGTTATAGTCTGGATGGGAGAAGAACAAATGAGATGATAGTCTATGGAAAAAAACAATATCCAATTAGGCTTATTTGTTGATATCTTATACTCCCAAAACCCCTTTATAAAAGGGGTTTTTCTTTTTTTGTTAGCTTAAGAAGGGAGACGGATAGAAAGTTAAAAATGATGGGAAAATTACAGAACATAACGGTTAAAAAACCAAAAGTGATGGATAAAAACTACACAAATCAGCGGAAGTGGGTGAAGCAATGTTTACAGGAATTGTAGAGGATATTGGTACGATTAAAGCCTTGCAAAGCAATAAGAACAGTATGGAAATAACGATTCAATCATCCAAGGTTGCAGAAGATGTGGGGTTAGGGGACAGTATAGCGGTCAATGGTGTTTGTTTAACGGTGACCAAATTTACGGAACAAGAGCTTACGATGGATGTCATGCCTGAAACCATCAAAGCAACAAATTTACATCAGCTAACCGTAGGTGACCCGGTTAATTTGGAGCGTGCCATGCCTGCTAACGGGCGATTTGGTGGTCATTTTGTCGCTGGCCATGTAGATGGTGTAGGGAAAATTTTGCGAAAGCGTCCAGTAGCCAACGCAGTCTATATTGATATCGAGTTACCGGAGGAACTAACAAGCTTCTGTATTCCAAAGGGTTCTATAACGATTGATGGCACAAGCTTAACACTGTTTCAAGTTGAAACGAATCATGTCACCATTTCACTGATTCCTCATACTTGCAAGGAAACGATTTTGGGCATGAAGAAAATTGGAGCTTTTGTCAATATTGAGACGGATTTAGTGGGCAAATATATTTTGCACCAATTGAAAAATGGACAAGTCAAGCCCGCTATTACGAGAGATTATCTAGCACAACACGGTTTTTAAGATCACATTATGAGGAGATGACAATAGTGCTACATGCAATTGAGGATGCCATTGAGGATTTAAAACAAGGGAAAATGATCGTCGTGGTGGATGATGAGGATCGAGAAAATGAGGGGGATCTTCTAGCACTTGCAGAATTCATCACACCAGAAACAATTAACTTTATGGCGACTTATGGAAGAGGTCTAATTTGTACGCCGATTTCGCAGGAGCTGGCACAAAAGCTAGAGCTGCATCCAATGGTTCAGCATAATACGGATAATCACCAAACAGCATTTACCGTAAGTATCGACCATGTGGACACAACTACAGGGATTAGTGCCTTTGAACGGGCTTTCACGATACAAAAGATGATGGAGCCTCAAGCAAAAAATACTGATTTTCGTCGACCAGGACACGTTTTTCCACTAATAGCAAAGGAAAACGGTGTCTTAGAGCGAAGAGGGCATACAGAGGCGACAATTGATTTAGCCAAGCTTTGTCATACTATTCCTGCTGGTGTAATTTGTGAAATTATGGGCGACGATGGTCACATGATGCGCTTTGAAGAATTGACAAAGTATGCAGCATATCATGACTTAAAAATAATTTCCATTGAAGCATTAGTAGCTTATCGCAGTCAATTATTAACAACAAACAAATAACGATTTACAAAGGAGACATTCAAAATGGGTCAAACATTTGAAGCACAATTAATTGGAACGGATTTAAAAATAGCAGTAGTTGTAGGTCGATTCAATGAGTTTATTACAAGCAAATTATTAGATGGTGCAATGGATGGTTTGAAACGTCACGGTGTAGAAGAAGCATCGATTGATATTGCATGGGTTCCTGGAGCTTTTGAGGTGCCTTTTATTGCGAAACAATTAGCAGAAACAAAAAAATATGATGCCATTATTGGTTTAGGAACTGTTATTCGCGGTTCTACAACACATTATGACTATGTATGTAATGAGTCGGCAAAAGGTATTGCAAATGTATCTTTAACAACGAATGTACCCGTTATTTTCGGTATTGTTACAACAGAAAATATTGAACAAGCGATTGAACGCGCAGGTACAAAATCGGGTAATAAAGGCTATGATGCAGCGATATCTGCAATTGAGATGGCTAATCTACAAAAAATGATCGGCTAAGAACATATTGAATAGGTTGTCACAACATTTGTTTTCTTGAATATTTTTTATGTCCATGGGAAAAATATGCCTAAGTATATTTATGAAATGTACTAATCTTGAGTAGACTCAGTAGGAGATGAGAAGTATTTCAATGGAACAAATGATGAATTTGAAAATGTTGAAATCACTATTTCAACGCTCTGCTGATGTGATATTCCAACAGTATAAATTTCAGCAAAATACAGTGCATTTGATAACCTGTGATGCAATGGTAGACGATCAAATCCTTCAGACAGTTGTTGTCCAACGGGTCCAAGACTTATTTAATAGTGGTTCAGGTGAAATGTTAGAAGAACAAATCGAACAGCATCTTCACATCCCGTATTTACAAAAGGTGACAAAGAAAGAGGATATCATTACAAGAGTCTATAAAGGCCATGTTTTATTATATTTTGAAGAAGATCACTTGATTTATTCTAGTGATATTTCGAAAAGACCTAATCGTGAGCCGGGGGAAACAACGCTTGAATTAGTTGTTAAAGGGCCTAGAGATGATTTTATCGAAGATGTATTTATTAATATAGCATTATTACGAAAACGTTTACCGACAAATTCATTTAGTGTAGAAACTTTAGAAATTGGCAAACGCTCTAAAACAACGGTAGCTGTGTTATATATGGAAGACATTGTGAACTTGAATATGTTAGAACAAATCCGATTACAATTACAAAAGATTGATACAGATATTGTTGTCAATGGAGACTTGCTAATGGAGGCAATCGAACAAACTGCTAAAGTCCTCCCCAGACATGATTATACGGGAAGACCGGATTTTGCCCTCCAAGCATTAATGAGGGGAAGAATACTAATAATGATCGATGGTGTTTCTTACGCCATGATTATACCTGCGAATATTATGCTGCTCTTTAAAACAGCTGAGGATAATGAATATCCTATCATTGTCAGTTCAATGGAACGAGTTCTACGAATAGTAGGGATACTAATTAGTATGCTATTGCCCGGTTTTTGGCTTGCTGTGACGACTTTTCACCAAGAGCAGCTCCCTTATCTTCTTCTTGCGACGGTGGTCGAGTCAAGAACGGGATTACCATTCCCGACGATACTTGAAATAATGATGATGCTATTTATGTTTGAAATGTTCCGCGAAGCCAATTTACGTCTACCTAGTGCAATTAGTGGCTCTATCAGCGTTGTTGGAGGATTAATTATTGGAGATGCTGCGATTAAAGCTGGCGTGACGAGCCCTTCGATGATTGTCGTCATTGCGATTTCAAGTATTGCTGCATTTACACTGGTCAATCAATCCTTTGTGACAGCGATGAGCATTTTCCGGTTAATTGTCATTTTAGCATCTGCCTTTTTTGGTTTATTCGGCTTCTTTATTTCCGTATTTTTCATTATTATATACGCGGCAAATATGCGTGTCCTAGGTATGCCATATGTTAATTTTAGTGCAGATTTCGAAAAGGGTAATATTAGGAAGTCTTTGCTACGTTTATCGCCAAAGGGCTATAGTCGACGACCATCCTTCCTAAAACCACAGGATCGGACACGAACTTCTGATAACAAATCACAAAAAGATCAGGTATGATAGATACCTGATCTTTTTGTGTGACCTTCGCTTTAGAAGTTTTATGAATTTTCCCTAAGTATAGGAAATGAGACATAAAATGCGATGATTCACCTTTTTAGTTTACTTTCTTGTAAAGGATTATTAAACTAGTGTTTACGGCGTGTAATTTTAAGGATTGATAAAGTAATATTGATTTTATGTTTTAATTTATGTAGGATAAACAAGCACTGTTTGGTTTACAAGCAAAAAAATAGAGTTGATTAATATTCTAGAATATTAATAGATGAGGAAGTCCCGTGTTATATGAAAAATAGAAAAATAAAGCTAATATTAATTCTATCAACGATTTTATTATGTTTGTTTACAAGTTTAAACATCATGACATCCTATGTAAAAATTAAAAAGACAGTTGAAGAATCGATTGCAAATCAAAGTCTAGAGGCAGCCAATACCATAGCTTCTTCCATCGATACAGTTGCTTATCAGCAATTTTTGAATAATCCGCAGAAGAACGATTATTATTGGGAAGTAAGAAGTTACTTAAATGATGCAAGGATAAAGCTAGGAGCATTATTTGTTTATACATTAAAGGTAGATAATCCGAAAGTATCAAAAGCAATGGTTATGGGCCTGCCAAGTGAACTAAAAAAAGGCTTTGATATAGGTGAGGTTTGTACTGTTCCTGCCAAGGAAGTTGAAAAAGCCTATAACGGTGAAACCTATGTCACAGAGGTCATCCATGATTCTGTCCATGGCTCTTATTTATCGGTTGGCGCACCAATCAAAGATGATACAGGTAAAATTATTGGTTACCTAGGCATTGATATAGGCGCAGATACATTGAATGGCATTAAGGGAAAAGTGATTGAAGATAACCTATTTATTTTTATTTTCAATGGTGTATTTATTTTAATTGTTGCTGGTTCTTTTTTATTTTTACAAAGATGGTACCAAAAAGAGGTAGCAAAGGAAGTTGGTGCTACAGAAGACACTTATCAAGCAGAAATCAAAACATTAATTACTTCAGTGTCATCGTTACGTCATGATTTCACGAACCATATTCAAGTTTTACATGGTCTCTTACAATTAGAAAAAACAGATCAAGCAAAACAATATTTAGCATCACTATCTAAAGAAGTACAAGCGATTAAATCATTAAAATTAAATATAGATCATCCAGGTTTGTCCATATTATTACAAACGAAAAAGCTAACGGCGCAAAATCATAATATTGATATGGATTTTACGATTTCACAAGGTGATTTTAATAAGATTAAAACGACAGATTTAATCAAGATTCTATCCAACTTAATTGACAATGCGATTGATGCTGCGAATGAATTACCTGAGGGACAACGTAAAATTGTAATTTGTTGTCGAGCAAATGAAGGACAGTATGAATTTAAGATTACCAATACTGGACCAAATATTGTAGATGCTAACCAAATATTTAAACAAGGGGTTTCTACGAAAAAACACGAGAATGGTAAAATTAGAGGGCAAGGGTTATTTATCGTGAGAGAAATTGTCCATAAATATCATGGTGATATTTCCATCGATTCATCGAAACATTTAGAAACGACTGCCATCGTCCATATTCCCTTCAAATAGCTAGAAAAAGCTTCCTGCAAAAGGCACTGACTGTCGTTTTTGAGACAGTAAGAAAACACCTTTTAAACAGCCAATTGTCGGTATTTAACGGGCGACTGGTTGTTTAGTTTCGTTTGAAT
>NZ_KQ465168.1 GCF_001308875.1 Lysinibacillus sp. ZYM-1
GTTTTCCTTTTTCTATGTCTTCAGTTATTTACACAAAATATTTTATACTCTCTGTTGATTATATATATTTGCTTAGGTATATTAACTTACTTTGTTATTAAAAAGAAACTTTTAAACAGAACTGCTATTTAGATTAATCAAATATAGGTGCCTATGTTGACAAGCAGAATGCAAGAACACTACCTTGATATTCAACAATCGGACGCTTTAGTTGAATAAGGCACCTTTAATTGATTAGACTTTCTTATCAAAATTTCATACTTAGTTAGAAAGATTGACTCCATTTTGATCATTTTTCAAAATGGAGCTTTGAAACCTACCTAAAAATCTGTAGTATCTTCACGAAAACAAATTTGTTTCTTCTCTTTTTGTATTTTTAACATTTGAGGGAAGAAAACCCCGGATAAAATACAAAGAATCCCAATCCATTGTAAAGGCGATACCACTTCATGGACAAGTGTAATAGAAGCGATAACTGCTGTAGGGAGTTCGACTGCTCCTAAAATTGTTCCAAGACCTGTACCTACTTTTGGTACACCAATTGAAAAACAAATGACTGGTATAACAACACCAAAGAAACCTAAAATTAAAGCATATTTCCATAATCCAGCCTGCAGTGTACCATCAATCAAGTATGTTGGGGGAAAAGTTAAGCAAACAAAGAGTGTTGCACTTGTTGTCATCAGAAAGCTTTTTGAGTAAATTGGAACATCAGTAGATACACGTCCACTTGCAAATATATATATGGAAAAAGTTATAGCTGCTAGTAACCCAAAGGTGATTCCTTTTATTGATAATTCTTGTCCTATTCCATCAAATACACCCCCAGCAAACACTGTTCCCACAAATAAGATGAGAATGGACACTATCTTTTCGCGGCTTGGAAAAGTTTTATTAGCAATTGCCTCAATTAGGACGCCCATCCAAGTGAATTGAAATAACAATACAATAGCAATAGATGCGGGTAATTCTTTTACAGAAAACCCGTAAAAAATACTTGTTAAACTCATTGTTGTCCCAACTGCTAACAACAAAAATATATTTTTTGAGGATACTTTATAACGCGAAAAGGTAATAACAAGTAATAATAGTCCAAACCAGCCAAATACATATTGTCCACCTAAAAGTTCAGGAAAAGAAAATCCATTTAAAAATCCAATTTTAAGAATGGAAGATAGGACCCCATAGCTACAGGCACCTAATAAAACCACAAAAGAAAACTTTAATTTATTCAAAAAATCCCTCCAAAAAATAAAAATCCCGTCGTCTATTTATAGACGACGGGCGAATGAAACAGAGAAAAAACTCTACAAAATTCCGCCACTCACAAATTCGTGTGAGTTTGCGTATCAAATTATAAATATTGTATACAAAAGTTTTTTAGATATCAACAACTATTTTTAGTACGTGTAAAATCTTTAAGTTTAGTAATATTAAAAAAATTGCTAAACAACTAAATAAAAACATATCAGGACTATCAAAATTATTTTAGTTTTTTCTTTTATGACTGGTTTGATGGTAACCGAACCAAAACAAGCTGTTGAATGGTGGATATTAGGCGTAAATAACCGTGATTCAAGAATTCTAGAATATTTTGTATCCTATGGTAGGACTTGCGAAATCTGTTTTCATATAGTACAGTATGGTTAAAATTTAAATAACTGAACACGATGATGGGAAGTAGTAGCAAGCACGTTTTTTTTAGAGAGTCAGCGGTTGGTGGAAGCTGATAGAAGCACTTGTGAATCCGTCCTGGAGTTGCACAGTCGAAGTAATGTAAGTAGGCTGTAGCCGGCTGAAATGCCGTTATAAAATAAGTGGATTAGGTATATGCCTAATCAATTAGGGTGGCAACGCGGGTAGCTCTCGTCCCTTTTTAGGGATGGGGGCTTTTTTGTGTTTATTTTGATTCAAAGCGGAGCTATTTGAGGTTTAGCTTGCAACGCAATTACACTAAGACTTAATGGATGCAATGTCATTAAACTACTGGAGGTATGACTATGTTAGATATTAAACGCGTACGCGATAATTTCGAGGAAATTAAAGAAATACTATTAACGCGTAATGAAGATTTAGGCAACTTAGATGACTTTGAGGATTTAGATGCAAAGCGTCGTGAGTTAATTGCTAAAACAGAAGAATTAAAAGCAGAACGAAATAAAGTATCTGAACAAATTTCAATTATGAAACGCAACAAGGAAAATGCAGATGAAGTGATTGCTCGTATGCGTCAAGTAGGCGATGAAATTAAAGAGTTAGATGTTCAACTAAATGATGTTGAAGAGCGCTTTAAAGATATGATGATGCGCTTACCAAACATTCCACACGAATCTGTACCAGTCGGGACAACAGAAGACGACAATGTAGAAGAATATACTTGGGGTGAAATGCCAACATTTGATTTTGACATTAAAGCACACTGGGATCTTGCTACAGATTTGAAGATTGTTGACTTTGAACGAGGTACAAAAGTAACAGGTAGCCGTTTCTTATTCTACCGCGGGTTTGGAGCTCGTTTAGAACGTGCATTAATGACATTTATGATGGATTTACATGCAGAGGAGCATGGTTATGAGGAAATGCTACCACCTGTCATTGTGAATCGTGATAGTTTGACGGGTACTGGAAATCTTCCTAAATTTGAAGAAGATGTATTTAAATTAGAGGAAACAGATTATTTCATGATTCCAACGGCAGAGGTACCTGTAACAAACTTCTATCGTGATGAAATCTTACTGGCTGAGGCTTTACCACAAGGCTTCGCTTCCTATAGTGCGTGCTTCCGTTCAGAAGCAGGCTCTGCGGGTCGTGATACACGTGGTTTAATCCGTCAACATCAGTTCAACAAAGTAGAACTAGTTCGCTTTGTAAAACCAGAGGAATCATACGAACAATTAGAGATATTAACAAATCATGCGGAAAAAGTATTGCAATTACTAGGCTTACCATATCGTAAGCTAAAAATGTGTACAGCTGATTTAGGTTTTACTGCAGCGAAGAAATATGATTTAGAAGTTTGGATTCCTGCACAAAACATGTACCGTGAAATTTCTTCTTGCTCTAACTTTGAGGATTTCCAAGCACGACGAGCGAATATCCGCTTCCGTCGTGAGCAAAATGCAAAACCAGAATATGTTCATACATTAAACGGTTCAGGTCTTGCCATTGGTCGTACAGTTGCCGCTATCCTAGAAAACTATCAACAAGCCGATGGAAGCGTAGTAATTCCTGAAGTTTTAAGACCATACATGGGTGGTAAAGAAATAATTGCACCAAAATAAATAACGGGTAAAAGCTTTTAGATATCCTTTAACAGGTAATTGTATTGCCTTTTTATCGATTTGCTCATCTTTGAGGGAAAAGGAGAGGGAATCGATCCGAATGCCCACTTAACGCGCGCGGAGACCGCAGCTTTATTGGTCAGGGCATATTTGTATCCAGGTGTCCGCGAATACCGCAACATTATCCGATATTGACGGCGAATGGTATGAAATGGCGGTTTCCTCTGCAACAGAAGCCGGATTTGTGAACGGGTATGAGGACGGAAATTTCCGTCCGAATGATTTTGTTTCAAGGGAAGAACTTGCGGTCATGCTTTCGAGAATGATTGAATATGATGGCAGCGCTGATTTAAATGCTCCTGAAAACCATTCTATTCAATTCATTGATTCGAAAGATGTATCAGAATGGGGCTACTGAGGCAGTGCAAAAAATCATTTCCAGCGGTATTATGATAGGTGACAATGAAGATAATTTCAGACCACCTCATACCGCAACCCGTGCAGAAATGGCGATAATTTTGAGCCGTCTTCTCAACAAGCTAGGGTATATGTAAAAAAGTGAAATGAGAGAGTGAATCAAAAATTATTTATGAACAATCGGGCGCATTTCTCTAATTAGGAATGCGTCTACATTCAAGGGCCAGATTGTGGAATAACACTTCTTTATAAAAAAGTTCAACTGACCAGTTCACAAATTCTTTAAACACAATATTTATACCCATTTCAGTCTAATTACCGATAGCATATTATATGATTATCCTTTATGGTTAATAAGTCGTAAAAGACACTATCAGGAATATCCTGCAAATATTGAAATGATAGGTGGAAAACAATGAATTATCAAGTTTTATTATATTACCATTACACGAAGATTGAAGATCCAGATGCGTTTTCAGCAACACACTTAGCAATGTGTAAAGAAATCGGTTTAAAGGGTCGTATTTTAGTAGCCAACGAGGGCATTAACGGAACTGTTTCAGGTACGATTGAGCAAACAGAGCAATACATGGCAAACATGCAAGCTGACTCATTATTTGAAGGCATAGTCTTCAAAATTGATGAGGTAGATGGGCATGCATTCAAAAAAATGCACGTACGCCCACGACCTGAGTTAGTAAACTTAGGGTTAGAAGAAGACGTAAACCCACATGAATTAACAGGTCGCTACCTATCACCAGAACAATTCCTTGCTGAAATGCAAGATGAAAATACTGTAGTATTAGATGTGCGTAACACGTATGAATACGATGTTGGCCATTTTCGTGGTGCGATTCGACCAGATGTACAAAACTTCCGTGATACACCGGAATGGGTACGTGCAAACCGCGAGCTGTTCGAAGGGAAAAATGTTTTAACATATTGCACGGGCGGGATTCGTTGTGAAAAGTTTTCGGGCTGGATGAAACGTGAAGGCTTTGGCGATGTCGGTCAATTACATGGCGGTGTTGCAACATACGGAAAAGACTCTGTTGCGAAAGGCCAATTATGGGACGGTCAAATGTACGTATTTGATGAACGTTTAACGGTGCCAATCAATCAAGTAGAACATGTGATTATCGGTCGTGATCACTATGACGGTGAACCTTGTGAACGTTACATTAACTGTGCAAACCCTGAATGTAACAAGCAAATCATCGCATCTGAAGAAAATGAAGCAAAGCATTTAGGTGGCTGTACAATCGAATGTACAAAGCATGAGCGCAACCGCTACATCGTGCGTCACAATTTAACAGAAGAGCAAGTAGCTCAAACAATTGAGGCGTTACAAGCATAAGTATGAAAAGCTGTCTAAACTAAAAAACGTCATTAAATATCTATCATAACCTCAACCAACTATATAGAGGTACTTAAAACACCTATGTAAGTGTTCAAACTATCCATTTCAAAATTGGACTAGTCTATTCGCTTATCTAGGGTGTTTTTTCTTTTGTAAGAAAAAGTAAATGACTAAATCAAAGGGTGAATAGCTAATAGTCCATAGCTAAAACGATTTAGGCTTCTTATTGAGCACAGACTTCATTCTTTAACTAAATGTTAGTTGAAGAAGCATTAAGTAATTTTTGGATTGAGCATTAGTTATTCTACTAAAGTGAGCGTTTGTTGTACAACTCATCAATTTAAACGACTTTATTGTTATATTTTAGCTTGAAAAAAGTAATTTACATTGCAAATTTAATAACTTTAATTAACACCGTCCACATTAATGGACGGTGTTATGCTCGTTGGTAGTATTATTAAACAACTTATTATCATCTGTCAGCAGGGGAGTGGATGCACACTTCAAAAAAATTTTGTAGGATGTGTCCTCAATTTTTATAAGCAAAGGATCTTCAAATCGAAGATCCTTTTGCTACTTCTTTGTCTGATTTTTTGTATTTTGTTTTGACGTTTCTTAACAAACTATCTTTATCTAGTATTGTAGGTAAACTTATACCGATGACGATGGTTACAATACCTGTTATTTGCAAAGTTGTAACCGTTTCGCTTAATAAGATAACTGACACCATCACCGCGATTGGCAATTCAACAGCACTCAATATTGATGACATGCCTAAACCTACTTTAGGAACGGCAATAGTGAATAAGAAAACAGGAATAATCATGCCAAATAATCCTAATGCCAATCCATAAATCCAAAGTCCCTCGTTAAACAAAGTCCCATTCCAAATAATTTCAGGAGACTGAAAAACCGCTGTAATCAAGAAGGCAAAGAAAGAAACCAATACTAAACGGTTAGAGGTTGTCATACTTGCAGTTGCCTTTCCATTCACATATAAAAATAAGGAATAACAAAGAGCTGCTGCTAGCCCCCATAACCACCCCTGAAAAGGTATTTGGGATAAATCAACATCAATTATACCAGCAGCAGGTATGGTACCAGCTACCAATATGATTAAAGATATTAATTCAATTCTGCTTGGAAGTTGTCGTTTTGTGATACAAGAAATCAACATACCGATCCATGTAAATTGAAACAATAGTACAACTGCCAAAGAAGCAGGTAAAAAGTTCAATGAATGACCATATAAAATATTTGTTAACCCTGTTAAAATGCCTGCAAATATAAGGATTTTAACACCTTTAAAGCTTAATTTTGATCTGTTTGTAACTAAGAAAATACATACTGCTATACAAAAGCCGACAAAAAACTGACTTGTAACTGCCTCAGAGACAGAAAAACCACTACGCATTGCCAGTTTTATGATAGTTGAAACGATACCAAAACTACTGGCTGCAATAACTACTAATAGGGGATAAAGATAGTTCTTCATAATTCACTTCCGTTCTTTAACTTTTATATAAATTGAATTTTATTTATGATTTTGAGATTTTGAAAAAAAATCATAATCTCCAATATAAAACACTGTTTGTTATTTTACAATCTTTTTTTTTGGTGAAAATGGATTGCAAAAACGAATCCTCCAATGAGAGAAAGTGAATTATCGGAAATAGTAAAAAAGCCAAAACCGGATGTATCAAGGGTTTGGCTCTTGTTCACAATATAATAGGAATAGTGTGCAAGTAATTGACAAGCATATGAAACTTTCTAACATATTTAGGATCAGACACAACATATTGAAACAAATGAAAAAGTAGCAGAGCGTCTGCTTTTTTTAGTTTCAAATAAATTTGATTCTTTAACAAACGATGTAATTAAGTTGAATTAGAAGTATTTATTGGGATTATATAGAAATAATGACTATCTAGAATTTTATTGAACTACTAGTATTGAGTAACCGAAAAAAAAATTAAATTATTTGTTGGAGGGGTTAAATTGAAAACGATAGAAGAAATAGAGAAGTTTGATTTTGTAACGTTAGAAATGAATGAAGAACAAAAAGAATTTGTCTCTGCTTTAAAGTTAATTACAGACGGAAAAGAAAATTTTGGTGCAGAAATATTAAAAGGTCTGTATAGTGTGTCGCAAGATCTTTCACTACGAAGTGGCTGTGCCAAGATTTTATTTGAACTTTATTTTACCAAATCAGAATGGCAACAATTAGAGATGCTTGGACTTCTTGACGACCAAAGCATTGATAAAAGCAATCGTTTAATAGCGAAAGCTTGCAGCCAGTTTGAACAAACCACATTCTCCTACTTAAACGATCATATATGTATGCCAATGAATCTAAGCATCTCAGGCTCTCCAACGATTGAAGTAATGATTAATGGAAATAGGAAATGCTTTTGGTTAGATACTGGAGCAGGGATGACGGTCATTTCAAATTCTATTGTTAGAGACTGTGAGATCAACATTATGAAAGAGGAAGAATTGGAGGTTGGAAATTCAACAAACCAAAATTTCCGTACAGATTTGGCAATCATCGATTCAATTGTCATACAGGATCTGAGGATTCATAACCATCCTACCTTGGTGTTAGCGAATGAATTATTAACGATTCAAAATCCTGAAACAAAAGAAATGATGAAGATAGATGGAATCATTGGCTGGGATATCATACAACATATTTTTCTGGAAATCGACTATGGACGAAAGCAAGTCGTCATTCAGAAACCGAAACGAAAAGATGGTGTGGAGAACAACCTTTTCTTCTGCGGATATCCCATTTTAAAAGTGAAGGGACAGAACCAAGTCCCCTTGTATTTCGGTTTAGACACTGGTGCAAATAAGAGCCATTATGGACAGCCTCTCTTATCAAAAATAAATGATCTTAAAATAGAGAAAAGAATGATACTTTCAGGAGGTTTAGGTGATGTAAAAGAAAGAGCATTAAACAGTATTGAAAATTTAATTGTTTACCTTAATGAGAATCAAGCCATTCGCTTACACAATGTGAGAGAGATGCTAACAGATCTTGCAACTTTCTTTAAGTTAGATGGTGTTTTTGGTAGTGATATTGCAAAGGATGGGCGTTTGGTGATTGATTATACGAATAGAAGGTTTGAACTTGTAAAAGAGAAAAAATAAGATGTAAATTCGGAGGTAGATCGTTGTGATAAGGCTTTTTTCCTTAGTATTTATAAAAGCATAAAAAAGCCGCAGCATTTGCAGACGCTACAGGTTATGCCCTTAGATGGCAATTTTATAAAAGGAGGATATTGTGTACATTAATAAAAAGGTTGCAACAAAACTACGCTAAGTTCGAGGGATTCTGGACACCTTTATTACATTAAAAACAAAGCCTATCAATCCACAAATAAAGAAAATATAGGATACTAGAATTGACATAGCTTCTAAGTTGTTTGTAAAGATTCTATATCCTCTTAAAGTAAATAATACAAAACCAACAACCGAGTTGAGTAATGTTCTATTCTTGTCCGTCAAAAAAACACCTTCAAATTTTTATGATATTTATCATATGGGATTGCTTCGAAAAGATTGGGCAAATTTACAGTCATAAATATTGGTTTAATACAAAAATTCTATATTTTTTCGCCAGTAAGCGCTACTCACATCGAGTAGCGTATTTTTATATAAAAGAAGGTGAGATTTTGCGAATCACGTTAAAGGATAATCAAGACTGAATAAGCATGATAATTTAAGACAATCGTAGCGTTTAAGAATGATGATGTGGTAAAATATGGTTATAAAGTGTGGTAATTCTATTTATTAGTTCAAGTAATAGGACGCTTTTGTTGAATAGATGGATCCATTACATATAGGGTGTTCTTTGATATTTACATGGAATCTTCTTTTGAGGATGCTTTTTCAAAACCGTGATAGTACACACAGATTTTTAATTATTATGTATATCTCAATATTGCAGTGTATTTTATTACTTTTTTAAATGGCATTCTTATAAAATTCTAATATAAAAATAAAGGTGAGAAAATGAAAAAGAATTTAATTTCCAATCTATTACTCTTATTTGGCTCGTTTGTTTTGCTGGGGTCTTTTGCTTATCGGTTATTGATAACTTCTGATATCCCCGTTTCATATGGAATGGATGAAGCCATTACTCTGCACGTACTACTATTTATTTCTACACTGTTATATATTTGTGGCTCGATTATCAGCTCTCAAAATGGCATTCATTACACTGTCATAGCTGTATTAGCACTATTTATGATGTTGAACATATATTTTCTCAATAGCGATGCGGAATATTTCGATGTTTCTTATGCTCAAATAGCCATCGCATTTATATTGCACCCATTGTTCGTTATATTGATGAATATTTTTATGCTATTAAAAACAAGACCATCCGATTGAGGTGGTTTTGTTTGCATTATTTAAAAGGCTTGATTTAGATACAGAGGATATTTTTACAGACATTGAAATTCCAGAAGAAACACAACATGACTTGATAAAAGCTTTTGAAAACGCAAGATTTGAGAAAGGAACAATAGACGTTCGTGATTATGATTATCGGATTATCATTTCTTTAAATACAGGTTATCCGATGTACCTTATTTCAGATAAGCAATCACTGACTATCATTAAACACGACGGACAATTCGAACACTATTCAATCGTAAACGATAATGATTTTTTTAGTATTTTACAAAAAGCAACGGAATAAAGGCAGTAAGTGTCTTTGTAAGCTAGGTAAGTAATTTGCTTTTTTATTCTATTTTTCCCCATGTTTTATAATAATAAAGTGCAGGAAGAAAAAGAATCTCCACTTTTTCTAGGGTTAGAAAGAGCCATTTTTTTCACGGAATCTCTCAACGAATCAATATCACCAAATTAAAAGAGGCAGGCTCAAAATAAGTAGAATAATTAAGTTTGGAGGGAAATATATGAAGAAAAAAATAGGACTTGGTTTGTTTGTAATTGGTATAGTAATGATGTTAATAGGTATGGCTTATTTATTAGGATATTCAACTAATGAAATTTTAAAGTATCCTTTGTATTTAGGAATGTTATTAATAGTTATATTTGTCCCTACCCCTACACAAAAATTAAACAAAAAGTAATTTAAATTAATGAATAACATCGACAAATGATAGATTAGTTTAGGGAGCGTCAATATTTTTGTGTAAATGACTTTCCAACCCTTTCGGGTAGAATATCACCACTTTGTATTTATCTATCACTTATTCATAAGATTAATTTCA
>NZ_KQ465169.1 GCF_001308875.1 Lysinibacillus sp. ZYM-1
GGTCACACCCGTTCCCATACCGAACACGGAAGTTAAGCTCTTTAGCGCCGATGGTAGTTGGGGGCTTCCCCCTGTGAGAGTAGGACGTCGCTAGGCAACTAAAACAGTCAGCTGTGTGCTGGCTGTTTTTTTATTTGAAACTTTTAGTAAGGAACCTCTTCCTTTTAAAGTAGTTGTAAAAAGATATTTTCAAATTGGGTAAATATCTTTAATCGTTTCAAAGGGTAGTAGATTAATATTGTGGATAGTAATAACGAACAGATAAGATTTTATAAAAAATATTACTAGGGGTTAAGAACATGATCGTGTATTTCCCAGAACCAGATGAAAATGAATTGTATTATAGTTTGATAGCAAAATTTCATTCTTACAGTACTGATACAGCTGCTTCAAATACTCTTAAAGAATTTTCTGGAACGTACACCGTATTAATTTAGACGTACCAATGGGAATTGATATTTTAATACCTAAAATAGAAAAGTTCTCAAATCGTTATTCAATAGATTACTTTATTCAATATCATACGATAATCCCCTTCATAAAACCCTTTCGCAAGGTACAATGTTAACAAGGCAGTTAAAGGAGTGGTGTACATATGAATCTAGGTAATTACTTAGTTTATAATCCTCGTACGGGGTGGATGTTAAAAAATAACCAGGAGATGTATAGTTTGTTAACCAAATTACGTAACCAACTTACTATTTTAAGTTATGGAAATAATTTAGATAATCATGTTATTCAACATCTCATTGATAAATATTTATCCCCTGTAGAACAGGAACACAGTAGTAAAGTTATGGAAGTTAAATATGATACATATGACTCTGACATAAATAAAGACTTCGATGGGCACTATTATACTGAAACGTATTTTGTGAATGAAATGCAATTAATTGAGTTTGAAAAAGAATTAGACAAACTTCCAGGTAAACATGTTCGATGTCAGTTCGGTGTACGTGCACATTTCAACGTTAATTTAAGTGGTAATAATTTTTCTACACGGTTTTATAAGACATTGGACTGTTCGTCTGTATATCGAGAAAGAATCGAAGGTCGTTACTTATTCTTTATCGATACAGAATCCATTGATAATGAATTAATTCGAAATAAAATAAACATTCTACCCGATAAATTACAGTTCCTTTCACTACCTATAAATTTTACAAACTCGCAAAAGGAAATATATATAAAAGATTGGATTTCTCAAATTCTTGAATATTGATTTAGAAATTTTTCATATGTAATTTAAAATTTTATAAAGAAACTGAATAATAAGCTACTCGGCATAGGAAACCCTTAATAAGTAGCCTATTTTTCAGTTTTACATCCTATTTTGTATAGGAAGCGAACTGAGTTTTATACTATTGAGGATATTTATTTATAGCTGTATTTAAGGTAATTAATAATACAATACCTTCATAAAAAGTTGCACATTAAGAAGAATTAAGAGGCTGGGACATAACTAGCTCATATTCTAAGGAAAAGAGAAATCGATATTATTCGATTTCTCTTTTTTTCTTGGTTATTCCATTTTCTCTATCCTATTTCTTTGTAAATGACCGTGTATCTCCAGAGATTTACTGTCATTAATGCAACTATTTCGTTTTCAAGCTCATTGAGTGGATGGTGTTTTGGGTTTCGGAATCTATAGATAAAAAGATGGTAGTTGTTAAAACGATGTATAGCCCTATAACCTATTATACATAATTGATAATGATAATCATTTTCAGTATAATGATGTACTATAAATAGTTAAAGGAGAAGGATAATGGATAAGTACATAAAAAAATCTGTATTGGTAATGTTGTTAATGAGCCTACTGCTAATAATGGGGGCTTGTGGTAGCAAAAATGAGGATACATCTCAAGAACAAAAAGGTACAAATGATGAAAAGGAATCTACAACGACTGAAACAACACGTATTGTAACAGATTCGGTAGGACGTGAAGTAGAAGTACCAACAGACCCGCAACGTGTAATTGTAGATTGGGATTTAGGTCACGTATTAGCTGTAGGTGTTGTACCAGTTTTCAACAACAAAGGTCATTGGATATGGTGAATTTTTAAAAGATTACTACCAAGGGCAGGACATTGTAGATCTTGGAAATGAAGATGCTGTATCTTTAGAAACAGCTACTAGTCTAAAACCAGATTTAATTATTACGTTTGCCGAAAAAAATGTAGAGCAATATGAAAAAATTGCACAAACGATTGTATTCAGTACGGCTAACTACGACAGCGTGGAAGCCGAAATTACAGCAATTGGCGAAATGTTAAATCATCAAGAGGATGCGAAGAAGTTTATAGCAGATTACACGGCGCGTGCAAAGGTAGCTGAAGAAAAAATCAAAGCCGTAATCCCAGAAGGCATAACGTTCTCACTCTTTACGTTATCAGAGAAAGAAATTGCGGTGATTCCAAGTGGTAACTCAGGTGGTGAAGCGATGTATGATTTATTAAAACTTACAGCACCAACATCTATTCAAAAGCTAATTGAAGATAGCAACGGAGATTGGCAGAAGCAACGTATTTCATGGGAAACTGTAGGTGACTATGTAGGTGATTATGTAGGTGTTTTAGAGAATTAGTACAAAAACAATAAAGTGGAACTTCACTCAGTTGCGTTTTTCTTATGCTCCCGAACACCCCACCTTGCTTTTACGATCAGTTGATTTTCCACCTAACCTTAACGTTTTCTCAAGTCTTGAGGTGGGCATCTTATACTTGTCTCTTCGATGATACAGATAAGTTACTTTACATTAATATGTTATAAAAAGACAACGATCAAGGAGAAGATGAACCTTGGTCGTTTTTGATGTGGAGTATAGAGCTGAATATTTATGGAGGTGAAGATTGTGCAGATGTCCCGTCCGTTATTCCTACAAAAATGCAGTGGCTATTGACATTTATTCAATTAAATAGTTGCGATTTCTTTATTGTTTCCCCTTTTTGCACAAGCTATAATAATGCTGTAAATGATAATCATTTTCAATTAAGGATTAGAAGGAAAGGGGCAACAAAGTGTGAAGAAATTACTTGGAAAGCGAATTATATTATGGGCAGGGGTGTTCTCCCTACTGTTGATATTATCGGCATGCAGCAGTTCTAATAGAAACGTGTCTGATGCGAAGGTAGAGAATAGTCAGGAAACAGTTCAATCTGATGAGCGAAAAGAGGGAAGTGCGACAACTGTTCAATATACAACGATTACAGGTGAACAGGTTGAAATACCTGCAAATCCAAAACGGGTCGTTTATTTGGGTGATAGTCTTGGTGATTTCTTGGCAATGGATATTCCCGTTATTGGAAATAATCTTGTCCATGCATCTGGAAAAGTTTATGATGGTAAAACGTCAGAAATAGTTGATGTTGGTAATCCTGGTGATCTAGAGTTGATGTTATCTTTAGAACCGGACTTGATTATTAATACTTACCATCAAGATGCAGATCGAAATGAGGCATTGTCGAAAATTGCTCCTACCGTTCCCTTTAACTCAGCGCTTCCTTATAAAGAACGCGTAACGGAGATTGGAAAAATCTTTGGTAAACAGGAAGAGGCAGCTGGGTGGATTGCTAAATTTGAAGTACAGTTGCAAGAAATGTGGGATAAGCTCCAATTGGCAGAAGGGGAGACAGCAACAGTTTTCTTACAATTAGGTAAAACGCTTTATGTTATGGGTAATCGTTCTCTCGGCGCCATTATTTATGATGAGCAAGGCTTTGCCATCCCATCCGCTGTAAAGGAGCATATTATTGATGAAGGACAGACTTTCGTTACAGTTTCAGAAGAGGTGCTTCCAGAATATGCTGGTGATCATTTGTTTATACTTGTACAAGATAATGATGAGAGTAAAACAGAAACTGACCGACTGCTACAAAGCCCACTATGGGGGACTCTGCCTGCAGTTCAAAAAGGAAATGTTTATATTACATCTGCCAATTGGAATACCGATGTCTTGTTAGCTTTGGAGCAATTACTTGAAGAGTTGCCACAATGGATGCAAAGGCAGTAAGAAATTGTGTCTGCCCATTAAGTTCTTTAAACAGTTAAGTTTCCAGAATAGTGCATGATTGAATTATTAAAGTTGAACTATAGTTGAAAGCAGGTCATTATATGTTATATTAATGATAATGAGAATCATCTTCAATTGCTGGAGGGTTGCTTATGAATCTAGCGTCGCTGTATATTAGGCTACAACATTATGATAGGTTTCAAGTTGACCAAATGATGCCGGCGATTAGTCATAATGAGGAAATTAACTACAATGAAACAAATTTATGCACATTATTAATAGCACATAGCCATGGCATACGGTTGTATGTAGACAAAATTGCAATCGATCTGCAACAAGGGAGCTGCATTCTAATTTCCCCTGTACAAAGTTACACGGTGGAATCAAGTAACACAGAGGCACAGCTTGTGCGCTTTACCTTTGAAACCTTTAAAGTAAAAGGAATGACTTTAAATCCCATTGCTCATCCACCCTTACTTTGTGGTTATCCCTACAGTCTGTTATTTTCTCAAGTCAAGCGAGTATTAGGAAATGAAGCATGGATGAGGAATCCGTTCTGTTCCTCACTGTCCGCATCAGAAATGGCTATGATGCAGAGTAGACTTCAATTTATTCTAAGTATGATGACCCAGTTAGATCAGCAAGCTGCCCATTTTCAGAACGAAGAAAAGATAAAAATGATACAAAATACTGTACAGTATATGGAACAGCATTATGATGAAGACTTGACAGTAGAACAACTAGCTAACATGGCCGGAATGGTTAGATGGCAATATAGTCAACAGTTTAAAATATTAACTGGCAAAAAGCCAACTGATTATTTGGCTCATTTACGTATAAACCAGGCTAAAGAGCTTCTGTGTAATTCTGCAGAGCCATTAAGAAAAATATCTCGGCAAATTGGGTTTAAGGATGAATCTTATTTCAGCCGGTGCTTTCATAAATTAACTGGAAACACTCCACGTGAATATGCTAATATCCATCTTCATAATCAGCAAAAGACAGTTATTGATTCACTTGGCAGAGAGATTCATGTCCCTAAAGATGCAACACGTATTGTGACTGCCGGCACAGACACACTTGGAGAATTACTCGTTTTAGGCATATCCCCTATAGGAGCGGCCATCTCTATCATGAAAAATCAAGTGATTTATCACAATAAGTTGCGAAATATTCATAATATCGGGTATTGGGCAGATCCAGATAAAATAACAGAACTGCAGCCCGAGTTATTATTGGTTAGCAATTATCGAGCACAAGATTTACAGGAACTGGATGCGATTGCTCCTACTGTTGTCTTGAACAGTAAATTTAGATTATTTGAGAGGTTAAGGTATATCGCTAAACTAGTTGAACGTAGTAAAGAGGCGGAGAAGTGGATTACTACATATGAGGACAAAGTAAGATTGGTACGTAGGCAATTAGCAGATGCTTATGATGTTGGGGAGACTGCTACCGTTTATCTCAAGTTAGGTGAAAAACTCTATATTATGGGCCAGAGCGGATTGGCTGCCACCTTGTATGAATCTCTTGGTTTTCGTCCCTCTGCAAAAGTAAAGCACTTAATCGAAAAAGGGCAAGCATGGATAGAAATTCAGCAGCATCAAATAAATCATTATGTTGGAGATCATAATTTCATCTTGGCTTCTTCTCAAGAATTGCAAACAACCATTCATTGTCCACAGATTGGGACTATAGCCACGTTAACTCCTGGTAAAAATCACTTTATGGATGCTACATGGAATTATGATGATCCCATTACACGTGGACGATTGTTAGAGGTGTTGCCGTATGTTTTTAAGAAGAAAACGATGTGATTAGATTTAGCATCAAAAAGGTACATACTAAGCATACTGAGTTTTACCCGATTTACTAATTATTATTAATTCAACTTTCATAGCTTGAAAAATCTAATCCTCAATGTAACTTGTAAATCTGTAAAAATAATTACATCCTTAATAAAAAGATCCTGTGTTTTTATGCAGGATTTTTTTATTTTTCTACATTTAGGCAACATTAAAATCATTCCCAAATAGGAGCTAGAGATTAAGAGCACTCATCTAAAATAATTTATATATTTACCATAATATTTATATATTTTATCGTTAAGTGGAACTTTTACAAGTTATAACGATATTGGAAAATACAGTTTTGTAGGAGTGGTGTAGATTTATCGTCTGAATTTTGGTTTAGTAAATGCCCAAATACAATATGCTCATTGTGCCCATTAATGGATAGAGTGGTTTGACCATCTGTAATCAATAAGAGAGCCGCACTATCAAGATGTATCGTTGATTTTTGAAATAATGATTTAGCTAAATCTTTTATTTCTGTACAATGTGCCAGCCAATTAGGATTAAAATCAAGCATTTATTTACTCCTTTAGTTTATTGTGATAAAAGTATACTACGGAATGTCACAGCAAACGGTATAAAGTCGACAAGTTCAAAATGAATAATATAAGGAAATTAGGCGGGTTTCCCACTACGCCAATATCTAAGTCTCGCCCACTGTATGCCTCCCAATCTACAGCGTTATTAGCCAAGCACAATTCCACATTATCCTTTACTGTGACCAGGTGTTTTTTATTTGGAAGGAATTTGTAACTTTTTAATAGAATAATTACGATTACGATGATGATCAGATAATAAATTATTTTTACACATAAGGAGATAAGACTATGACAAAAAACAAATTACTGAGAATGGACAATGTCGGCATCGTTGTGGAATCTCTTGATGACGCAATTTCTTTCTTCGAGGAGATTGGCTTGAACCTCGAAGGGCGAGCCACTGTCGAAGGTGAATGGGCTGGTCGCGTAACCGGATTGGGTTCTCAGTGCGTAGAGATTGCTATGATGGTTACCCCAGATGGCCACAGCCGACTTGAACTTTCGCGATTTCTCACGCCACCTATTATATCAGACCACCGGACTGCGCCTGTAAACGCCCTCGGTTATCTACGCGTCATGTTTACCGTTGAAGACATTGATGAAATGGTATCCAGACTCACAAAGTATGGTGCTCAGCTCGTTGGCGAAGTGGTTCAGTACGAGGACTCGTATCGGCTCTGCTACATTCGTGGAATCGAAGGACTTCTAATCGGTTTGGCGGAAGAACTCGGTAACAAATAAGTAAGTAACGTTTTATAAAAAGCCTTTCCTAAAAGTTATTTAATTTTTTTTTTGAACTAACAGGATGCTTTGCTTGAAGATCACTAAGTTGGATAGGCAGCTCTTTTTATGAGACTGAAAAAAGGGTGATGTCTTTTCACTAAGAGAAAAGGTATTTTTGGTGGCATAATTTGTTGTGAAACTATACAGCTTTATTATCTCTAAACAGCAAGGTATGTAATTTTATAAAAAAGATTGATTAAATTAATTAGATAAGAAAAAACACTCTCTAGGTTGAGAGTGTTTCAGACTGTAGACAAACTCAAAAAATTTGAGAGTTTGCCTACAGTCTTTTTTCTTTTACAATGAAATAAAGTAAAGCCATTGATTTCCACTACGGGCGGACGCTTTCCGCGGGCGGGGTCGAGCTGCTTCCCTCGCTTCGCTCAGTCCAGGATCTCGACTTTCCCGCTTTTCCCGCAG
>NZ_KQ465170.1 GCF_001308875.1 Lysinibacillus sp. ZYM-1
CCATGTTTTAAATGTTTCATCTGCTGCTTGCATAGCTTTTTCTGCTAAGTCTTTGCTTGCTTTTGACACACGGCCAATAACTTCTGTTTTCTTTGCAGGATTGTACGAAACGATTTTATCTTCAGTTGTAATGCGCTCGCCACCAATAATAAGTGGGTAGTCTTGACCTAAATAACCTTCAACTTTATTTAAAGCCTCTACATAAGCATTGTAGTTTGCCTCTTGTGAAAAATCTGTGAATGGTTCGTGTTTGTATGGAATCATACTTAATCCTCCCTTGTGAGATCTATTTGGGTATGCAAAAAACATTGACGCAAAATATTTTTGCGTATAAAATATTCTTACACTTATTATAATGCAAAATTTCGTTGCATATTTCAAGTAAAAAATTTTCGAGGTGCACATTTTTATGAAAAATTCTGAACCTTTACTACCTTTTTATGAGTTTATTGCAACAAATGTATCCGTTGGTATTCATGCAGTAGACCTATCTGGCAAGACGATTATTTACAATACAAAAATGAAAGAAATTGAAGGATTCCATTTTGATGAACTTGCGGATCGTTCCATTATTGAAATGTTTTCATTCCGTCAGCATGAAAGTACATTGATGCGAGTTTTACAAACAGGAAAAAAGGAAATTAACGTAAAACAGTCCTATTGGAATAAAAGTGGCCATGAAATTACAACAATTAATGATACTTTTCCACTTTTTGTTGAAGATAAACTCATTGGTGCAATAGAATTTGCGCGTGATATTACATCATTAGAAAAGCTTGTTTATCAACCCCTTCGTCGTTACGATGAACCCTTAACATTCGATATGATTAAAGCCGAATCTGAAGCAATGAAGCAGGTCATCGAAAACGCTAAGAAAGCAGCCGCTGTAAAATTACCTGTATTATTAATTGGAGAATCTGGCACTGGCAAGGATTTAGTAGCTGAAGGCATTCACCATGCAGCTTCCCCAGATCCTGAAGCTTTTATGACACTGGTTAGTCGACGTTCGGCTCAATCGGTGCTTGATAAATTGACTGCACTCTTAGAAGAAGATAAAGACTATACCTTTTTCTTTGAGCGCATTGATTTTTTGAGCTTAGCTATTCAAGAGCAACTATTAGATATACTACAATCTCTTCCGCAGTCCAAATATATGATGATTGGTAGTGTAGGAAGCGATCCTATTACTTTAATTGCCGAAAAGAAGCTGTCAAAATCACTTTACTATTTCTTTGCTACAATGGCTATTTCGGTTCCCAATTTAACTGATCGGAAAGAAGATATTCTCCCATTTGTGGATGATTATTTTAGCCGACATCGTGAACGATTTGCTTCACAAGTTACAGAACTTGCACCAGATGTACAGGAATTATTCTTACAATATGATTGGCCCGGCAATTTAAAGGAACTAGAGCTACTTTTGGATGAAATTGTTTCATTTATGACGATAGAGTCAACTGTAACCTCAGATTTATTGCCACTGCATTTCCGCTTCAAGGTACAGCAGCAAGACACCAACAATCGCGAACCAGAGTTCTTTATGTTTCATCAAAATCATGATGTCATGCCACTTGATGCTTATTTGCGTGAAGCCGAATCATATTATGTGCAAAATGTCTTAAATTTATATGAGGGCAATATAACAAAGGCAGCGAATGCACTTGGGATGAGTCGACAAAACCTACAATACCGAATCCGAAAAATAAAAAAGCAATAACATAAAAACGAGGATACCTTCATTCCGAAAGCATCCTCGTCTTTTTATTGCCCTGATTGTTCAATCCAGTCCTGTAATTTATCTTTTAAGGAATTAAAACCATTTGCATCCGATTCATCTACACGGTCCTGCAATGATTTTCGTGGTGGTGCATCTTTTTTTCTTACTGCTGTTGGGCGATCCTGTAGCGCTCTCATCGATAAACTAATTTTTTCGGCCTCTTCATCGATTTCAAGAATCTTAACTTCTACTTCTTGCCCAACAGCTAGGAATTCACTAACATCCTTCACAAAGCCGTATGTTATTTCCGAAATATGCACAAGGCCTTGCGTATTGTCATCTAGTGCAACAAATGCACCATATGGTTGAATACCTGTAACTTTTCCGGTCAACACGTCTCCTAATTCATATTTTTTTACCATAACCTTTGCCCACTTTCTTTTGGTTTGCTACGTATATATCGGTTAAATTATAACATACGTGTAAAATAGGGGCAAAAAATCTCCTTACTCAGAAATGGCTGTAATGATGCAACGTTTTTCACCATTTCCTGTAGTCACTGTACCTAATTGGAAGGTTAAATGCTGACCAATCAGGTGAATTGATTCTGGCTTAACACCAGCTTTAATGGTTGTTTGAGAAGCATCTGTTGCATAAAGAATTGTAAAATGTTCCATACCCTCAAATTGAACCATTTTACTCAAATCTACTTCTTGAGACAATAACCGTTTAGCTGTTTCTTGATCACCTTTTCCGTGTGCATATAAGAATAGGCTCACAACATTCATTGGGTTTAATGAATCTAGGATGGTATCATCTTTACTTGACGTATATGCATTGTATAAACCTTCCGTTTGGATAATCCAGCGGGTATCAATTTGTAAACCTGTTGAACCATCATATATTTCTATATAAACTTCATTACTTAAATATGAAAGCTCTATCCCAATATCCTGTCTTGTTAGTTTGTCTATGGTTTTGGATGTTCCTTCTCTCTTAAATTCTTCGAGGATGAATTGTGCGGTCAAACGCATCGATTCCCCATACTTCCCATTTGCCGTATCATTTAATAGCTTTATATGCTCGGGTGAGTATCTAATTTTATCATCAATACCTTTTAATAATACAAGCCATCCATTTTCAAACTCTTTCTTTAAATTGCGTAATTGGAGATCGAGGTATGAATTTGATAGATCATTGACTAATGTTCTTTCGTATAATTTTAAAATACGAGCAGATTCTTCTGCAGAAAAACGTAAATCCTCACCATTGAATAAAGAGCCCGTAGCCAAATATTTAAAATAGCCTAATACATCAGGATGAAGACGGTCAATAGATACTGGTGCATCTTTCATAAAAATTGGATTTGTTCTAAAACTATAGTTTTGCCCATCATAAGACAACTCGAAATATTGTTTTTTGGCCGTTGCAATTAATTGATTTAGTTCTTTAGGATAATCTTTCTTTTTTTGTGACAGTACCTTATTGTATTGGGAAAGTTCATTTGTATAATATTGCAAAACTTCTTTCATTGGGTGGTAATATATGCTAAAGAAATATCTAGACTCGCCAAATGACATCGGGTTTTCGTACGTTTCAATTCGCTCAATCAGTTCTCGAGGTGTATGCAAACTGTCTAGTATCTCTTGCTCTAACTGTGTTAAATATTTAGGATCATAAGCCAATTTATTTAGTACTATTTTTTTATTTTTAGCTTTATCATTGTATTTATATTCAGCAGATTCAACAAACGAGAGTTTTTTAAAGTATTCCTCAGGTATGTTTAGTTCAATACGTGTTTTTTCACGTTTCTCTTGATACTTTTTTTGTAAACTAGATAACCAATCTTCATAGGTACTTTCAATCTTTTCTTCATCTGACTGAACGAATGCTGAAGGAGGGAACATGTAAGACGAAATTAAAATACCTACCAAAAGCACACTGGCAATGCTAGCGATCCATACAGCCGATTTTTGCCATTTTGCAGAAGGCTTTCGAACCATATTGATGCTTTCTAAAGATTCCCTTGTTTCATCTTCGACTTCAATTTGCTGAAGAACTCGTTGTGGATCCAGCTGTGATTCCATTCTCTCATAGGATTTTTTTAATAGCACCATATGTTTATCAAATTGCTTATCATCCATTTTCAACACTCCCTTCTTGTATTAATGATGCCTTCAGCTGTTCTTTCGCACGTAATAAACGCACCTTGACCGTTGATAATGAAATATTTAATACCTCTGCAATTTCTTCGTATTTTAATTCGTGGAAGTAAAATAGGATGAGCGGGTGCCGGTATTTTTCATCAAGGACTTGAATGGCACTATGTAAAAGTCTATCCTCTTCAAACAAGAGAACATCGTCTTCTGCAGAGGGAAAAATAGTTTGCTGTTGCTTATTAAGCCTGCCCTCTTTTTCCTTTTGTCGTTGTTCTTTGCGATAATAATCACGTGTTGCATTCAATGTAATTTTATAGAGCCACGTCGTAAATCGATCTTGCTTAAATTGATGTAAAAAACGATATAGCTTAACAAATACCTCCTGTGAAACATCTGCTAAATCATTGCTATGTACACCACACTGAAAAGCAAACTTTTCAACTGTTTGTTGATGAATTCGAATAAGTTCGATATAGGCGTCTTTGTCTCCTTGCTGTGCCTTTGCTATTAACTCAGCCTCCTCCAAAACGATCCCCTCCTTTTGTTTATGGAACGATAGAACCTTCCTAATTGTTACATAATTTAGTTGTTATTTACTCAAAAAAGGAAGGACCTTACTAAAGTGTTACCACTCTATATTAAAATTGGTCCCTCAAGTAGAAATATCACCAATCAATATTCAGATATTTGCTTGTGTTATGAAAATATTGGGGTAAAATAAAACTTTAGTATAAGGAGGCTTTATTTTCGTGTCATCGAGAGATCAATTTACATCTAAAATTGGGTTTATTTTAGATGCTGCCGGAAGTGCTATAGGGCTAGGAGCCATTTAGAAATTCCTCTATATGGCAGGTACGAATGGTGGGAGTGTCTTTATTTTATTATTTGTTTTATGTACATTCTTTATCGGCTTACCTGTGCTCATTGCAGAGTTTATGATTGGTCGTCGTGGACAAAAAGATGCTGTCACTTCCTTTAAAGAACAAGCGCCAGGAAAGCCATGGGATTTGATTGGCTGGGGTGGGATGGTCATTGCAGGCCTTATTCTATCTTTCTATAGTGTTGTAGGATTACCTTTAAGCTAACGAATGCTGGTTCTGACATCAACTATGCAGATTTCATTGTATTAGTCATTCGATCTTTAACGTTGGATGGAGCAATGGAAGGCGTTAAATTGATGTTTGTACCTGATTGGTCTTACTTGAATGCTGAAACATTTTTGATGGCATTAGGACAAGCATTTTTCTCACTAAGTGTCGGTATAGCTGTCATGATTACTTATGCTTCCTATCTATCGAAAACAGAGAAGATTGGTAATTCGGCAATCAAGGTTGCATCCATGAACATAATTATCTCTTTACTTGCTGGCCTTGTTATTTTTCCTGCAGTGTTTGCACTTGGCTATACGCCTGATCAAGAGCCTAGCCTCGTATTCATTATTTTGCCAGCTGTATTCGAGCAATTACCTCTTGGTGGTCTATTCTTAACCATCTTCTTTACCCTGTTACTATTTGCGACAGTTACATCTTCCATTTCAATGTTAGTAATCGTCGTGGCAATTGCTATCGGAGATAAACCAGAAAAACGTAAAAAAATTGCATGGATTGGTGGTATCATTATCTTTATCGTTGGTATTCCTAGTGCGCTGTCATTTGGTATACTATCAGATGTAAAAATTTTAGATCGATCTATTTTTGATTTTGTTGATTTTATGACTAACAATATCGGAAATGCCTATAGGAGCTCTTCTGATTTCTATTTTTGCAGGTTATTATTATACAAAAAATATTTCACGTAAAGAGCTAGCCGCATCCAGTTGGATGTTTACAATATGGTATATGTTCATTCGCTATGTGGCCCCAATTTCTATACTTACTATTTTCATTTAGGGGATCCTACCATTATTTTAAATAAGAATATAGAACCTCAAACATCATGATGCAAAAAAGAGGTTGTCGCATGACAACCCCTTTTTTTATAGGAAATATGCAAAATATTTTAAATAATACATTTTGCTTCAAATTTAATAGCAATCAGTTTGTAAGAGATGGCTACACAATCTTCAAAAGGAATCCATTGCTCAAACGAATGCTCATATGTTTCTTGAATTACTTTTGCAAGCGTCGATGGATCATCGATTCCTTGCAATGCTGCTACAACATCTGCTGTTTCTGTATCGTAATGGTCTGGACCTAAGTGGAATGGATCCCACTCCTCTAGCAGATGGACAGCTGCTTGATTCATTTTTACATTTTCCAAAATACTCACCTATTATCCTTTGATCATAATCGTATGATACCATAGTAAATAAAAAAGAAAAGAGTGATTTGCTTGTCTATTTTTGATCAAACTATCAAACGTCGTTGTACAAACTCCGTAAAATGGGACGCAATGAAAATGGTTTATGGACTTAACGATGCGTCCGATATCTTGCCAATGTGGGTAGCTGATATGGATTTTGCTGCTCCAACAGCCGTTTCAAAAGCATTGCAGGAACATGCTGAACGCACTATTTTTGGTTATAGCTTTATTAGCGAGGAAGCGATACAGTCAATCGTGGACTGGCAAAATACTCGCCATGACTGGCACATTGACAAGGATTCCATCCTATTTTGTAATGGTGTTGTCGCTGCCTTAGCAAATAGCATTGTGGCATTAACTAATCCCGGAGATAAAGTCCTTATATCAGCACCAGTTTATCCACCATTCTTTAACATCCCAAAAAGCAATGGTCGTGAAGTGATAAGCTGCCCACTAGTTGAAAAAGATGGTGCATTTATCTTTGATTTTGAAACCTTTGAACAGGCATTAGCTCAAAATGTGAAAGCCTACATATTATGTAATCCTCACAATCCTGGGGGCTTTGTATGGGATGAAGCTACATTAAAGGAAATTGTACGACTCTGTGCTAAATACGATGTCCTCATTATTTCAGATGAAATTCACGCTGATTTAATGATAAATGGGGAGAAACATATTCCTATAGCCAAAGTAGCAGGCGATGAAATCAATCGTATTATAACGTGTATGGCTCCTACTAAAACATTTAACTTAGCAGGTATTCAGGTTTCCTATATGATTGTGCCAGATAAGAAAAAACGTCTACAGCTAGAGGCTGTAAATATGGCGAGTGGACAAGGCTCATTAAATACATTTGCCTCTGTAGCATTGCATGCTGCGTATACAGAAGGCTCTCGTTGGTTAGATGAATTACTTGCTTATATTTCAGCAAATATGGATTATGTAAAAGCAGAGTTAGAGCAGATCCCTGGCATTCGCATCATTAAACCACAATCCACTTATTTAATTTGGATGGATTACAGAGAGCTAAAGCTTGAAGAAAAAGACATCATGAACCGTCTATTAGAAATTGGTAAACTGGCATTAGAACCAGGGACAAAATACGGAGAAGAAGGACGAGGCTTCCTACGTATGAATGTAGCTTGTTCATTTGAGACTGTCCGAGACGGCGTAGAACGCTTTAAAAAAGCTTTTGAACAATAAAAAAACAAAAGAAGGAATCTCAACTATTTGAACTGACCCCTTCGGGTTAGACAAAACAAAAAAGCATCTTCAATTGAATTTAGGGTAATGTAT
>NZ_KQ465171.1 GCF_001308875.1 Lysinibacillus sp. ZYM-1
ATTTAAAAATGGTGCGGGTGAAGGGAGTCGAACCCCCACGCCTTGCGGCGCTAGATCCTAAGTCTAGTGCGTCTGCCAATTCCGCCACACCCGCTTAATCTTACTATTGTTGATAATTAAATGGTGAGCCATGAAGGACTCGAACCTTCGACCCTCTGATTAAAAGTCAGATGCTCTACCAACTGAGCTAATGGCTCGGAAAAATGGTGCCGGCTATAGGAATCGAACCCACGACCTACTGATTACAAGTCAGTTGCTCTACCTGCTGAGCTAAACCGGCGAATGGTGGAGGATGACGGGCTCGAACCGCCGACCCCCTGCTTGTAAGGCAGGTGCTCTCCCAGCTGAGCTAATCCTCCTGGGTACTATGCCTAGCGATGTCCTACTCTCACAGGGGGAAGCCCCCAACTACCATCGGCGCTAAAGAGCTTAACTTCCGTGTTCGGTATGGGAACGGGTGTGACCTCTTTGCCATCATCACTAGACTATCTTTTATGTATCTTGTTTTGAAGTTGTTTACCTGTCCTTCAAGACAAGAATTATTGTATAACGTTTTCTCATATTATGCAATACTTTTTTATAAAAAAAAGAAATTATTACTTTTTAAAGATATTTTTTGATAAGTAAGAGAAAATATTGCCCTGCAAAATATTATAGCAATAGTCGTTTGAAAAGAAAACAATTATTTTTTTATGTATATATTCTTAGCTAATGATCTAGTTTAAAACAAGTGAAGGTTTTAAATTTCCCTTCACTTGCTATGTTACTAAATAGTAGAAAGTTCCCTAATTAATTGATCAATTTCTTTAAAGGTTGTAGCTGGACCAAAAGATATTCGAAAGAATTGGCGCGCCGCTTCCATTGAATAATTCATAGATAAAATAGCTTTCGTTCCGGATTCACTATGAATATCACATGCACTTCCTGTTGAGATACTAATCCCTGCCTCATTTAACTTTAATAAAACATATTGCCCCTCTACTTTACTCATCATGACACCACATATATTTGGCAATTGCTGCTTACAATCTATTAGTTTGCATGTTTTAGGTAAGTGACTTTTAAAAAACCTTCTTAATTCCTCATAATGTTGTCTTTCATAATGATTATTTTCAATCGCTGCCGCAAAGGCAACAATTGCTGGTGTATCTAATGTTCCTCCTCTTAAACCTTTTTCATGTGTTATGCCTGGTGTTAATGCCGGAACCCGGATTGCAGGGTTTATGTAGACAGCACCACATCCTTTAGGTCCCCCTATTTTATGAGCAGAGATTGTAATAGCATCTCCCCCTCTTGGAATGGTCAATTTCCCAAAGGATTGCACACAGTCAATATGACAGTAAACAGCTGATTTTTTTGCCGCTTCTATTATTTTTTCCACAGGTTGAATAGAGCCAATTTCAGAGTTTACATGCTGAATAGTAATTAAAGCTGTATCTTTTTGAATGGATTGTTGTAGTTGCACTATATCAATACAACCATCCTTCTGCATCGGTAATCTTGTCACCTTAAAACCCATTTTCTCCAGTGTATTCAAAGCGGCATGGACAGAAGTATGTTCAGCTTGTGATGAAATAATATGTTTCCCTTTTTTAGAGGCTAATGCTAATGACAATATGGCCATTATATTTCCTTCCGTTCCGCTTCCAGTAAAAATAACACCGTCACTGTTTACACCAAGTTCACGAGCTACAATCTCTCTTGACTGTTGGATGAAATAATGAGCTTGTCCCCCTAGATCATGTAGACTTGCACTATTTCCATAATAGCGTTGTGCCACCTCTACGTATGCCTCAAGGGCTTCCTTCGTCATAGGTGTTGTTGCAGCGTAATCCATATAGATCATCGTATTCTTCCTCTCCTGTTCATCAGGTCTTGTTTTCTTTTTTAATTTATGTAAAGATAATTGTCAAGACAACTGTAAAGAAGGTATAACTATGGATGTAAAGACAGACGTCCTTATAATTGGTAGTGGAATTGCAGCACTTCAGGCAGCTTCACTGCTTGAAGAACATTTTCAAATTCAAATTGTTACAAAATCATCCGTCAATATGAGTAGTTCTTATCGTGCGCAAGGTGGCATTGCTGCTGTAACAAGTGAAGAAGACCATATTGATTGCCACGTTGCGGATACATTGAAAGCCGGAGAACATCATCATGAAAAAAGTCATGTGCAAACACTTATAGAAGAAGGCACAAAAATAATGCGCAACTATCTTAAAGCTGACTTCCCCATTGATCGACATAGCGATGGGGCACCTGCTCTAGGTTTAGAAGGGGCACATAGTCATCATCGTATTCTACATGCAGGTGGTGATCGTACTGGTCAAATTTTCATAGATTACTTGCTTCGTAAACTCTCGCCTAACACGAAGATGAATTGCTATGAAATGGCTTACGAGCTTTTACTAAATACAAATGGTGACTGTGTAGGTGTACTCACAAAAGGACAGGAAGGCACTAAACGCTATTTTGCCCATCATGTTATTTTAGCGACAGGCGGTGCAGGAGCACTTTATTCAAGTACATCTAATTATCCAACAAATACAGGAGATGGTATCGCTTTAGCATTTCGGGCAGGTGCTGCAATCAGTGATATGGAATTTATGCAGTTTCATCCAAGCCTTCTTTGGTGTGAAGACGAGGCAAAAGGGTTAGTTTCTGAAGCAGTACGGGGTGCTGGCGGTATCTTTGTAGATGCCCAGCGTCGCCCTATTATGAAGGGCATACATGCACAACTTGACTTAGCGCCTAGACATATTACTGCACTCGCACTATTTAAGAAACGTGCTGCTGGTAAGGAAACGTTCATCGATATATCCTCTATCCAAAATTTCGATGTTAAGTTTCCATCTATCACACAGCTCTGCCACAACAACAATGTTCACTTACAAGACGGCCTGATTCCAGTTGCGCCAGGGAGTCATTTTTTAATGGGCGGTATTATTGCTGATGATAAAGGAAGAACTACAATAGCCAACTTATATGCTATCGGTGAAGTGGCCTGTACAGGGGTCCATGGAGCTAATCGTTTAGCCAGTAACTCACTGTTAGAAGGAATTACTTTTGGTCAAAGAATGGCCCATTTCATTATTCAACAAGGCTGTAACCAAAAGAATTTCTTACTTGATAACCATAAAGGTATCGATTCAGTGCCATCATTATTTAGCAAACAACTATTACAGCAACACATGATGAAATACTTAGGCATCGTTAGAAACATTGACGATTTGCAGTATTTTGTCCAGCAATTACCCTCTATACATGCGCTTCTCAAAGTAAATTTAAGGGGTTTGGAACAGACCAGCTTGGAACTATATATGATGCATGTTGTCGCCACATTAATGACCCATGCGGCAATTACACGAACTGAAACACGAGGTGCCCACATTCGTACGGATAAACCCGCTATGGAAGCTCAATGGGCAAACCGTTGGATTATTTTTTCTCAAGGACAAATGAAAGTGAGGAACTCATTGTATGAATATCATCAAACTCGAGGAAATGCTCAAGCAATTTTTTAATGAGGATATAGGTGATGGGGATTTATCGAGTGAATTTATCTTTTCATCTAAACAGCAAGGAGCATTTTCTTTTTATGCAAAAGAAAGTGGAGTTTTTTGTGGCGCACCGATTATTGAGCACGGCTTTCTCTTACTAGATCAATCCATAGAAATCAACCTTTCTAAAAAGGATGGAGAAGCCGTAGAAGCTGGCGATGTAATCGCAATTATAAATGGCCCCTTACAAAAATTATTAATGGGGGAGCGGGTCATTTTAAATCTTATTCAACGTATGTCTGCTATAGCTACAGCAGCTCATCTAGCAGTTCAAGAAATTGCAGGTACGAATGCAAAAATATGCGATACTCGCAAAACAATACCAGGCTTACGTATGCTTGATAAATATGCTGTTAGAACTGGTGGTGCTTTTAACCATCGCAATGGACTATATGATGCAATCATGCTAAAGGATAATCATATTGCTTTTGCTGGTAGCATTACAAAAGCCGTTCGAGCTGCTAAAGAGAAAGTAGGTCATACGGTTAAAATTGAAGTGGAAATTGAAACAAAGGAACAGTTAGATGAAGCCATTATAGCTGGGGCAGATATCATAATGTTTGATAACCGAAGTCCTGAAGAAATACGTGCATGGCTTCCCACCGTCCCTTCTTCTATCGCAACCGAAGCATCCGGTGGTATCACACTAGAAAATATAAGAGCTTATGCTCATACAGGTGTTCAGTGGATTTCACTTGGTTCCCTAACACATTCTGTCAAAGCCTTTGACATTAGCGCACTCGTACAAATGAAAGGAGGCTACTCTATTGTCCATCACTAGTTTATTACAGCAGGCGGCACTACTTCCTGAACATTATCGGACATTATCCGTAAAGGAAATGGAATCTCGTATTTTATCAATCAAAAGAAAATTAGGATCAAAGCTTTTTATTCCAGGACATCACTATCAAAAAGATGAAGTCATTCAATTTGCTGATGCAACGGGTGATTCCTTACAGCTGGCTCAGTTATCTGCTGCAAACAAAGAGGCAGAGCATATCGTATTTTGTGGCGTGCATTTTATGGCAGAAACTGCTGACATGCTAACGACAAAACAGCAGCACGTGTATTTACCAGATATGCGTGCAGGTTGTTCGATGGCTGATATGGCAGACATTTATCAAACTGAACAAGCATGGCCGATTCTGCAGCAGCTCTTTGGCGATACGATCATCCCGCTCACCTATGTCAATTCAACGGCAGCCATTAAAGCCTTTACAGGGAGACATGGTGGTGCATGTGTAACATCATCTAATGCAAAGGAGCTTGTTCAGTGGGCATTTACACAAAAACAGCGAATTTTCTTTTTACCAGACCAACATTTAGGTAGAAATACTGCCTATGACTTAGGTGTTCCACTTGAAAATATGGCAGTTTGGAATCCTCATAAAAATATGCTTGAAACAAAACACCCTTTTGAAAACATCAAAGTTATTCTGTGGAAGGGTCATTGTTCTGTTCACGAAGGGTTTACAATTCAACATACGGAGGCTATTCGAAGGGAATATCCAACTATGCGGATTATTGTTCATCCCGAATGTAGTCGAGAAGTTGTTGCAGCGGCTGATGATGCAGGCTCGACCAAGTACATTATAGATACAATTAATCAAGCACCAAGTGGATCTGCATGGGCAATAGGGACAGAAATGAATCTTGTCAATCGTATTATAAAGCAGCATCCAGATAAACATATTATCTCTTTAAATGAAAATTTTTGCCCTTGCCTAACGATGAATCGCATTGACCTTCCACATTTGCTGTGGTGCCTAGAAAGTATTGAACAGGGTCAACCACATAACCGTATACAAGTTGATGATCATATTTGCGCTGAAGCTCTTCGTTCACTTGATAGAATGTTAGTGAGTAGATGAATTAGGATTTTAAAGCAGAGATGTTGTAAAAAACAATGTTTCTGCTTTTTATGTGCTCAGAGGATTCAGTCGGGAATATATCTATTGTAATTTTCTATGGGCAGGTTACCTCATGAAATTGACACAAATTTATACTTTATGATAATGTCGATTTGGAGGTGATAATAGATGGCTTTTCAATCAAAAAATATTTTTATTAATTTACCAGTTAAAGATTTAAACAAATCCATTAAGTTTTTTCAGGAGTTAGGTTTTGAGTTCAATCAACAATTCAGTGATGAAACGACTGCCTCAATGATTATTTGTGAAAATATTTTTGCTTTAATAATGGTCGAAGATCGTTTCAAAGGATTTACTAAGAAGGAAATTGCAGATACTTCTTCTTCTGCTGAAGCAATTTTATGTCTATCTGCTGAAAATCGCGAGCAAGTAGATCAACTAGTAAATAAGGCACTGGCCGCTGGTGGTAAACCATATAGTGATCCACAAGATCATGGATTTATGTATGGATGGGGTTTTCAAGATTTAGATGGGCATATTTGGGAAGTTGTTTATATGGATGAACATGCATTGCATCAAGAATAAATCTTTTATGTTAAATTATTTTTCTATAGAAAAAACAGTAGATGCATTTGCATCTACTGTTTTTGGTATGACCCGTACGGGATTCGAACCCGTGTTACCGCCGTGAAAGGGCGGTGTCTTAACCACTTGACCAACGGGCCAATGGCGGAGAAGGAGGGATTTGA
>NZ_KQ465172.1 GCF_001308875.1 Lysinibacillus sp. ZYM-1
GCCCGTAGTGGAAATCAACGGCTTTACTTTATTTCATTGTAAAAGAAAAAAGACTATAGGCAAACTCTCAAATTTTTTGAGTTTGTCTACAGTCTGAAATGCCAAGTCCATCTAGGACTTGGCATTTTAGATTAGAATAGTAGGTGGCCGACTAATGCTGCAATTGGAAGCGAGATAAGTGTACGTAATATAAATATCACAATTAAATCGAAAAATTTCAATGGAATTTTTGTCCCCAAAATTAGCCCACCAACCTCAGGTACTTCCATCTAGTATAACAATATTTCAACATAACAAACAGAAATTTTAACGGAAAGAAAAAGTGAATAAACACGACTATTTATTCACTTCGGGGAATTGTAAACTTTATGAGGTTAGACTAGTCTTTTTATTTTAGGACAGGAGATACAAAAGTCATTTGTTTCGTCAGATGTATGATAATAGAAACAACATGTTTTTCTTAAGCGTATTGGTTGCTCGGATTCCTTTATCGTCACTTTAGGTCCACAATAATTCGTCAAAGGATTCTTCCTCTCGCCAAAAAGAGAGCCAGGAGCCTGATTTACAATGTAGTGATAATCTTCTTGTATGCGAGTGATTTCTTGCTCATTGGCCCCTTCTCTTATTTTCGTTTCGTATAGCCAATTGACATAAATAGCTGTATTTTCCCATAAGATTGTTTTCGGAACTTTACTTATTTTCGTTAATGATTGCCACACTTTTGTTAGATTATCCGCAAAGATTCCTTTGAGAATCTCATCACGCCATGCTTCACGATCTTGTGTTGGGACTGACACTGTATGATCGTTGAACCGAATGTTAGGCAGCCATGGTTTCGCATGAGGTTCTACTTCCACCCAGATATTTTCGATAGTAACATCTAGCCCTTTATCATATCTCGACATGGCATAAAATGCTGAAGCCATCGTTAAAACACTATAGCGCTTCGCAAATAACGATGCCGTAACTTGTGTAGATGGGGACTGAAAAAAAGGCGCGATTTTTTGTAAATAGGCTAGCGCCTGGTCAGTGTCCAATAAATTTTCAGCACATAGCGAGTAAGCAGCGTCTACTGCTGGCTCAATCGTCATTCGATAATCACATAGTAGTATTGATATTTCTTCAGCTGACAGTTTTAAGCTCAAGTGACCCCTACCTCCTCGAATGTTTCCATCTGAATTGCTCGTCCTTTGCCATGTGGAACACATAAAGGTGTACCAAATAGAGGGTCTCTCATAATGGTACAGTCCATACGAAACACAGCTTGCACCATCTCAGGTGTCACCACTTCCTCTGGCTTGCCTTGCGCGTACACTTGTTTATTTCGCACAGCCACAATATGATGAGCATAGCGACAGGCTAAGTTTAAATCGTGTAATACCATAACAACTGTTCGACCCTCATTTTCATTTAAATCAAATAGTAAGTCTAAAATTTCTACCTGATGAGCCATATCTAAATAAGTTGTAGGTTCATCTAGTAAAATAAGATCTGTTTTTTGAGCCAATGTCATGGCAATCCAAACACGTTGACGCTGACCTCCTGATAATGCATCTACTGGGCGATCCGCAAATTCCGTCATCTGTGTCACCTCAAGAGCGTTATTCACTATTTTTTCATCCTCAGTAGACCATTGCTTTAACCAGCTCTGATGTGGATAACGACCTTGTTTAATCAATTGTTGAACGGTTAATCCTTCGGGTGCAACAGGTCCCTGTGGTAGAATGGCTAAACGTTTTGCCACTTCTTTAGTTGAAATTGCATCTAGTGTACTATCTTCTAAGAAAATTTCACCCGACTTTGGTTTTTGTAGTCGTGCAAACGTTCTTAGTAGCGTGGATTTCCCACAACCATTGGCACCTACCAGTACCGTAATTTTTCCTTTTGGTATTTGAAGATTCAAATCTTCCAAAATAATATTTTCACCGTAGCTTACATGTAAATCTTGTGCTTCTAAGACACTTTTCAAAATCTCGTCACCTTCTTCTCACACTTTTAACTCATATATCCTTTGCATTATTGATTACGCGTTTTAAATAGTAAATAAATAAAGAATGGTGCTCCAATCGCAGCCGTAAAGACACCTGTTGGTAAATCCTTTGGTAAAAAGGCTGTTCGTGCAACAATGTCGGCTACGATGACAATAATGCCACCAATTATAGCAGTAACAGGTATTAATCCTGCAAAAGAACGCCCTACAAGCATTCTACTCATATGAGGCGCCACTAATCCAACAAAGGCAATCCCACCAGCAAAAGCAACCGCAGAACCAGCTAGCATCACACTAATGAGTAAAAAAAGTAAACGGTACACCTGAACTTTTACCCCTAGCCCTATCGCAATGTCATCTCCTAATTCCTTCACATTTACCGTCCTCGCCAAAACAAATGTTAGTGGCAACAAAAGAGCAACCCATGGTAAAAGCAAATAGACATCTTGCATATTCGCCCCATACAAACTACCTGTCAGCCATAAATAGGCCTTCGTTGTTGCGGCAACCTCACTGATGACCAGCAGCATCGTCACAACTGCCTTTGCTAATGCGGAAATCCCAATACCAATAAGCACCATTCGAATAGGTGTGACACCTTTTCTCCATGACAGCAGGTAAATGATAAAGGAGATAACGGCAGCACCTAAAATGGCTGCTAACGGTAAAAATTGAATGCTGACAGATCCCATAAAGTACACGATAAAAATAATCGCACCCATCGATGCTCCACTTGTTACACCGATAATATCTGGAGCTGCAAGAGGATTACGGATAATTCCTTGTAAAATTAAACCAGCCACTCCCAGCGCTGCTCCAACTAATAATGCCATCAATACACGCGGGAGCCTTAATGTATGTAAGACAAAATCGTACTCTCCATTCCCATAGCCTAATAATTCTTTAACCACTGTCACAGGATTGATAAACTCGCTACCCGCAGATAAACCAAGAACCGTTATGATGACTAATAATAAGCTTAATAGTAGTAAAATCCAACAAGTTCTTTGGGCGATTTGAAATGATATGCGATCGGATTTCGTTCGAACCGTCCTATAATTAGACATTTTTCGCTAACCCCTTTCGTGCAATATAGATGAAGAAAGGAGCACCAATGAATGCAGTCATTACACCAATAGGCATTTCTAACGGCATAATTACGTATCTCGCTAATATATCTGAAAGCAATAACAATATGGCTCCTAATACCGCACTGTACGGTATAATCCAACGATAATCCGTACCAACAAGATGAATCGCAATATGAGGGACAATCAAACCAATAAAGCCAATCGAACCCGCTACAGCAACTGAGCTACCTGCAAGAATGATAATAATGATACCGAGTGTGAGTTTCGTCAACACCGTTCGTTGTCCTAAGCCTTTGGCAATATCATCACCTGATTGTAAAATATTGATAGAACGCCCCATACCGATCGCCACAACTGTGACCCCTAAAATAAATGGTAGGACAGGCACGAGCATGTCAATGCTACGCCCTGATACAGATCCCGCTAACCAAAAAAGTACACTTTGTAAACCTTGTTCATCAATCACTAAAAGCCCCTGCGTAAACGAGACAAATAGAGCTGTAATCGCTGCACCAGCTAAAACTATTTTAATTGGTGTTAAACCATCTCTTCCTAATGACCCAAGGAAAAATACCATAGCTCCCGCTGCACCAGCACCTAAAAAGGCAATCCACATATAGCTCATAAAGAATTAACAGAAAATAGAGTAATGGCACTGACAATAAAAAATATGGCTCCTGCATTAATACCCAAAATATCAGGAGCTGCTAAAGGATTTCTCGTTAGTGCTCGCATTAATGCCCCCGCGATGGCAAGGCTTGCGCCAACTACTGTAGCGATCACAGCTCTTGTAAATCTAGATGTTCGAATAATGACATGCTCCTTATTAGCAGCATCAAAATGAAAAATGGCATCATAGATTGACGAGAAGGGGATGGACGTTTGACCAATCGTTATGCTGATCACAAATGCCAGCAAAAGGATCAAACAACTGATGAACAAGCCTATTTGTTTCATCGAGGTAGTAGAAAGAATAATTCTCATTTTATGCCAACTTTCTTGATCCACAATTTATCTTTTGAATAGAGTAGTAGGTTTTGATTGTTACCCCCTACAGTGAGAGGGCTGTTATGCAAGCATTCTCTAACACTTTAAACAGCCCTAACCATCTTCTCTATTTTTCTAATTCAAATTTGTCATAAATATCATCTAACATTAAGTTAGCACTAATTAGTCCACCTGCTAGATTCCAATTAATTTCATCTACTTGATAAACTTGATTTGCTTTCACTGCATCAAGCTCTTTCCATAGTGGATGACTTGTCCACTCTTCATAATTTTTTTTGACTGCCTCATCATTTTCCATAAACATATAAATAACATCGGCATTCATTTGCGTAATACTTTCTTTATCCGTTAGCTTGACGATCTCCAATGAGTCATCTGTTAAATTTTTAGGACCTTGGAAACCAAGCTCTGACAAGATAGAACCAGCATACCCTGTTATATAAATACGTGCATGGTCTGCTCTGAAATTGACAACAGAAACATGGAATGGCCATTTATCGCCAAGTTTCTCTTGAATTTTCGTTTGAAAATCAGCAACTCGTGTATCCCAATCTCCTAATAACTCTTTCACTTTTTCTTCCTGATTCATTGCTTGTCCCATCATTTCAGCTGTACCTTTGAAATCAAAAACCGTTTCATGAGCAACTGTTGGTGCAATTTGTGATAACTGATCATAAATTTCCTCATGACGAACTTTCGATGCAATAATTAAATCTGGTTTCAGCTTTGCGATTTCTTCCAGATTGGGTTGTGTTTCCTGTCCAACAATGGCAACGCCATCTAAATCTTTTTTCATATAATTATAAAAAGGCGCTTCAGCCCAAGATTCTACTGCACCTACTGGCTTAATGCCCATCGCTACTGCTACATCTGTAGCCCCTTGATATAGTGTAACGATTTTTGTGGGTGTCCCTTCAATTGTGGTAGTACCCATTGCGTGTGTAATCTCACGGCTAGAAGATTCTGTGTTTCCTTCTTCTGCTTTGTCATTTTCTTGTGAATTACTAGTGTTTGATGCTTTATCTCCACACCCAACTAGCAAAATGGAGAATATTAAGAATAATGCAAAAAGAATGTGACTATTTTTGTTGCGTAGTGATAATTTCGACATACATTTCCTCCTAAGATATAATCAATAACGATTATCATTATCAATTAAAGAGTATACTGTACGACTGTTTTATTGACAATATCTATTTTTTCAAAAAAACATATTTTTTATCTTGATTCAGCCTACAGCTCGCTCCTCTAAAGTTTGGAAGATGTAGGCTTGTTTTGTTTATTGGCAAAAATCCTGACACAATTATACCGAGATGTATTGGATTATTGACTAAAAATTCATGGCATTTATCTAAAACAATAGCTCGAATCAATGTCATTTTAATGTCGGCAGAATGTTAAAAAAGCTTTTGGTAGTTGCTTCGTTCATCCAATATGTAGGCAAATCAACAATAGATTTTCTACTATTCCAGCGACTTGTTAGATTTACCTATTCAATAATAGGCAAATAAATAGTCCCTATCGACGTCTATCTCATATCTTAATAATGAACGACAACTTATCAAAACAGGAGGTTATAACATGTTTCAACGAAGACGCCATCCGGCAAAAGGTCCACACTGCTGTCCGCCACAAACAATGCCAATGCAATATGACCCACCACAATTTTTACCACCGGAGCAATATGTTCGCACAAATTATATCCATACAGTTGTTCCACATGTACAACCAGCACATGTCACAACAGTGAACAAACATATGATTGATCATCAATACTATTTCCCATGCACTGAGTCTGTTGTTAATGAATGCTGTGAAACACATACAATGTGCGGTATGCCGCATAACCATTGTCATATGCCACACCATCATAAACATATGGGTTATTAATCATACATTCGGATATATAATGCCCCAGCATTACTTCAGTGATTATAGACAAAAAAACCGAGTAGCCTCCATGAGGTACTGATATTATCCCCTTTAGGTAGACAATGTTAAAAAAACTACAGTACGCTGTAGATAACATTATACTTAAAGGGGATTTTTCTATGTCGAGAAAAAATA
>NZ_KQ465173.1 GCF_001308875.1 Lysinibacillus sp. ZYM-1
TGGTTTATTAAAATCTGAGTTATTATATATACAAGAATTTGAGAGTATGGTTCACTTCAAGCGTGAGCTTGAACTGTATATCGAATACTACAATCACAAACGTATTAAAAGGAAATTAAAAGGATTGAGTCCGGTACAATACCGAATTCAATCCTGCATAGCTGCTTAACTTAATATAATGTCTAACTTTTTGGGGTCACTTCAATTATGAATTGCGCCCGATTATTGAAGATCGTTATTCAACTCAAGCCTCCGTTAGTTTGAAAAATCTTTCAAAATCTCAATAAAAATACAAAAACGACCATGTTATACATGACCGTTTTTGATTTATTAATTTTTTTTCAATACTCGCTGTAAAAAGGCAGAGAATTGTTCTCTTGTGACTGGTTCATTAGGCATAAAATTTCCATTTGCTCCAACAGTAATGCCGTTACTTGCTAGGATTTGAATTTCTTTATAAAAAATATTCGATGACTTCACGTCTTTAAAAGGGATTCCATTTCCATTCATTTTCAAATTAAACGTATTCACTAAAATTTTTGCAAGTTCTCCACGTGTGACATTAGATTTAGGACTCATATAATTACCATATCCACTAATAATACCTGCTTCGTAAAACTTCTTAATTTCTGGATAAAAAGGCTGACTAGTACTTACGTCTGTAAAAGATTTCATGTTACGGATTTTAGGAAAATTCAGTCCTTCAATACGACTGATGAAGGCAAAAACGTGTTGCCTCTGAATGGGCTCTTTAGGATGGAAACTTCCATCAGAATATCCTTTATTGATACCTACTTGTGCAAGAGATTCTATTGCTTCATAATACGGATGCATTGCAGGTACGTCTGTAAACCTTTGGATACGGAGAGTTAAATCGTATTCTTCATAGCCATTAATTCCATACCTTGGTCGAAAAGATACATAATATGTACCTGCTTTTAACTCTTTTGTTTCTACGATTTGACTTGTATTGCTTGTTACATAGCCACCAGAGTAGAGTTGACCTTCTTCATCTTCAAATATAAGTGCACCAAAACCTTCACGGTCATTGGCAATAAACGTCACTTTTTCAGCATTTTCTAAAGTAAACTTATAATAATCTGTAGTTTGGTTGTAGCTATATCCTGCATTATATAAAAAGCCTCTTACAGTTTTATTATTTTGGATAACATCGGCAGTTATTATATTTGAATTCCTACCGCTTTCCCACTCATTTTCGTCTAATGGAACAAATTGCGTTGATACTAAGTAATTAACATCAGGTGTATTTTCGGCTTGAAGACCTATATTAAAATAGTAAGTTCCTGCTTGTAGTAATACCTCAACATCACTCGGCTCATTAGAATTTTTAACGGTAATCACTTTTTCACTATTTTCATTCGTCACTACTAGCTTAAGGTCACTTTTACGAATGCCTGTATCTTGAATTATTAATTTTACCTTTCCAAAGGATGGAACCTCTACTTTATATATATCAATATCATTAGAACTCGTTGTACCATAAAGTGTCCCCTCTAATGTTGTACCTATCTTATACGAATTCGCATTTGCATATTCATTGTTAGGTTCTACATCTTGCCCTTCAATATGACTCGTTTCATAACTCACTTGATATTCTCCCTTAGATATGAAACCAGCTGAAACACTAATCTGATAAGTACCCTTCTTTAAATTAATGGACTTAACCGTCTTTTCCGTATCTCCATCTTCTAAACTTGTTGTTGCACTTGCGATACGATTCCCAATACTATCCATCAAAAGGATATGATAAGTATTGGGATACACGTCTTCAAGATTAAGGTCAACACCATCCTTTAATGTAAACGTCACTTTTGCATCTTCTTTTAGGTCTAAAGTGTATTCATCATCTTCGACAATATTAGAATAAATACCCTTGATGATTTCACCTTCTAGCCAATTGGAGTCATCAGCTTTCGCATTAATCATTGGTATTGAAAAAGAAAGCAATATAAAAACCAAAAAGGTAGTTTTTTTCATAATAACACCTCTTAATTTCAATTATCACTATTTTAATAGTAATGGAGATTGATAAATAGCGGTATATATTGGGTATTTTCAAGGAATTGATCTGAGTAAAATATGTCCGACAAAATAAGTGTGAATCCCTGTTGGATAAACGCCTCCCATAGTTTAAGTACAATCCTCCACGATATGACCCATAAACGTAAAAAAGAGCCTCTCCTTATTCAAGAAAATGGCCCTTTAATGAAAACGAGCGCTGATTCTTGTTACAGAATCGCGACAGATTGCTTAATATCGTTATTCAACTAATACAAGCGTTAATTAATCTTTATTAACAAACTCGTAAACTTCTTTAACCGAAATACCTGATAGTGTGTAAATAGTGTGCGTTTCTTTTGTATTCATTATGGTTCCAGATTCCTCTTCAAAGAAAATAAGTTTCTTTACCACTTTAAATTGATACTGTGGGTCTGTTGCTATGTTGCCTACTCCAAGCTCTTTTTTATAATTTCTTACTGCCTTTTCAAATATAGCTATTTCTTCCGATTCTTTTAATTCTAAATCAATCGTTTTAGTGTTAACGTATGCCTCTTCTACATTCTTTTTAGTTATTAGTTCAAAATATAGGTATGCCCCGTTACTTTATTCTGGGATCCTAACTAAATAGTCCAATTTTTCTTTACAGTTAATAAAAGCGGCATTGTCTACATAAAAAAGCTGTCTAGAAAGATAATAAGAACATAATCCATGAAAGGAGAAATGTACATGAAACGAGCTTTCCTCTTAATAATAATCCTTGCTATTCTGTTTCCTTCAGCCCCATCAGCAGCTGTAGAAAATCAGGCGAAAGCTGCGTTTATTAGGGGAGGTAATTTGTGGACCTTAATAGGTGATCAAGAAAAGCAAGTGACAAATTCGGGCAAGGTATTCGCCAAACCGCAATGGTCGACAGATGGAAACCTGCTTGTTTATCAAGTTGAAGCACCTTCTGAAATCTACAAAGGGGAAACACAGTCAGAGTTATGGACCTATAATATTAAAACGGAGGAAAAGAAGAAAATTTTTTATGATGGCTCTTCGCCTAAATGGGCACCTCATAAGAATGTTATAGCTTATAAAAACAAAGGAATATTGGACATCTCAAACCTTCACCAGTTCTATAATATCGCAACCGGAGTCAACGATTTTACGTGGCTTCCGGACGGTACAGGTTTTCTTCTTTCTTCATCCGGCACTCTTCGCCCCGATGGGTGGTCAAGCGCTTCTTTGTTTACAAAAAAAGTGGGCGATAATTATGAGGACGTTGTTCTTTTTGGGGGAGTGGAACCTTTTTTTACATTGCCAAGAGAAATTGGGACAACTGATAAGAACAAACTGATTGCCGTATATGCCGAGCAGCTAACCTATTCCCCGAATGGCAAATGGATTTCCTTTGTTGTGACCCCAACTGCCTCCTGGTCTATGGATAGCGATATGGTTTGCGTCATCGATAAGGAAGGAAAAAACTTTGAAGTATTAGACGAAATGATTTTACAGGTAGGCCAGCCTAAGTGGGCACCCTCAACTGATACGTTGGCGTATATCGCAGGGGGCGGAAGAATTGTTTTTGGTTTTAGAAATAAGGATTTAAAGATAAAGGAGATGCCTGTTTCAGGGTCATATACGCCTAAAAATTACGCAGATCTTGATTTCAATTGGATTACTGATAAATTACTCGTAGCCTCGAGAATAAAAGAACAAGATTGGACAAACGACTTCAGCAAGCACCCGCTTCCTGTGCTTTATTCTATTGATATTGACACGAATAATCAAGCGAAAATAAGCAATCCTCCTAAAGGGTATGGAGATTATGCCCCTCAGTTTGTCCCAACCATTCAGAAGCTCGTTTGGCTAAGGGGTTCCTCAATTATTGACACAAAAAGAAACCTCTGGAAGGCCAATTCGGATGGCACAGAAGCAACAGAATGGCTTCTCGATGTAGAAGAGATTGTATTTTATAAATAGCTGGGAAGACTCTCCTTATTTTACTTTGACTACTACAAAGAAGCTTTAGAATATATTTCATCTTTGAACATTAAGTACATCTTCTTTAAAATGAAACCTCTGTTTTAAGTATTTTTCTGATATTAATCACTAAGCGTTAGGATCTGGCTCTATTACTGAAAAAGGCACAATTTCAATTCAAGAATGGCGCCCTTTTTATGAAATAAGACGCTTTCCTGACTACGGAAAAGCTCCCGCTTGTAGAATAAAGAAATACTCTACAAAATAGGTTTTTTATCTTCAATGCTCTATTTTAAGACTGGCTCGGCTGGGGTAAATGCTTCCCATTGATTATATTTCGTTGTTATTGATGAAATAAACCAATACTCTTTAAATAGTTCTCCACGATTATAATCTACTCCCCACCACCAAAGTCTCCATATGATGCCCATAAATCGAATTAACGGTATACCGCATTTTAGATTCGCTGAGCTTTTCTACTTTAAGATCAACTTGATTCACTGTTAAAATGGGTGCGAGTGTCCTTAATTCTTCAAGGGGAATATAAGCTGCCTCTCCCCTTATTTATTATGCTAAAGCACCTTTAGCGTCAGAGTGTAGATAATACTCTATTGAGGTTACTCCATTCGTACGTGAGCAGATTCAATTCCTTATCTGAAATTGTTATCTGTTCAGATTGAAGTAAATTGGCACCATAATACTCATAAAAATAACGGGTTCTATTGTCTTCTAATACCTCCACAAAAACTTTATTGAAGCCAAGTTCTTCAAATTGAAGGAAAATTTGTTTCAATAGTTGTTTTCCAACTCCCTTTCCATGATATTCTTCAAGGAGATAAATAGATGTTAAGTCCCCAGAATTAGGGACATTATTACTTTCTCTTTTTCCGCAATCAGCAAATCCTACGATTTTCCCCTCATTATTTTCTGCTACAAATACATAATTCCCCTCTTTTGTAATATTGCGATTCCATAAATCAGTTCGTTGTTCATATGATAATTTCTTTAAAAATTCTTCTGGTATGATGTTTTTATAAGTAGATCTCCAACTATCAACGTGTACTTTTGCAATACCCTTTGCATCAGTCAACATAGCTTTTCTTGTGTTCATTAAATCCACCTCTTATAAAAGTACTTAAAATACATATTCCATTTAGATACAAATAATCCTTTTTCTTATCAAGCTAAATGCCCCTATAGCTTTAGAACATTTCTTTACAATCTCTTCATTTAAGTTACTAAACAATCTGGCCCTATAACTAAAAAACACCCATTTCTACATGAGTGTCTTAATTGAATGAAAGTTTTTTAAAAGTATTTACTGTATAAATCCTGTCTTAGCTTTCCGCTTAGCTGAGCGTAGATCTTTGTAGTCTCACTCTTTTCATGACCCAGTAAACTTTGAATGACATCAATTGGCGCACCGTTATTAATCATATGCGTTGCAAAGCTGTGTCGTAATTGATGCAATTAAATGGCTCTTTCATGAAAAAGGACACTCTCCTATTCAAGGAGGTAGTGACCCCTTAAAGTTAGAGTTTTTATTATGCAGCTAATTGGCTGGTATGTTTTCGGTAATTTACTGGACTCATGCCAGCCAGTTTTTGTTTAA
>NZ_KQ465174.1 GCF_001308875.1 Lysinibacillus sp. ZYM-1
TTCAGAGCGCTATCAAGAAAAATTAAACGGCTTGAGCCCCTTGGAATTCAGGGCTCAAGCCGCGTAAAGCATTTTTATTATTTCCACTGTCTACTTGACAGGGAGCACTTCATAACATTTGGGGTGCAGATCAAAATAAGGAAAGCGTCTTTCTTCATGAAAGGACCATATTATTGAATAACACCTTTTCATGAAAGATTACCAAAGGACGCTTTTGGGACTTTTTTTATTTAACTAACAAAGTAATTATTTCAAAAAGAGGAAGAACTTTGTAGTGAACGGTAACGTCATAATATTAAGTTATATAAGGGGTGAAATTATGGGATTTTGGTATTTCTTGATATTATTTGTAGGATTATTTTTAGTGATTAAGGGGCTACTTGGGAAAAAAAGATTAAGCTCGCTTATTGGATTATTATGTATTTCGTTCTCAATATTTATGTTTTCTCCAGGAAGTGATGAAATCATTTCGAGATTATTCAATTTGAATTAGAGTGTAGGTAGAATATTTATAAGTATTTTCACTAAGGAAGATTTCCATCTGGGTACTTGCTCCACAAATCGGGCATGATTGTTGAGCAACATAGATAGGGAATGAACAAACTTTTTTATAAAAGAATGAACCAATTAAAAATATTTAGTGGGTGTTTTGATCAATCTTTTTTCAAAACACCCACTTTCTTTTTGTTCGTTTGTCAAGGTTCTTTGCATTAATTTCAACAAACTTTATTCTAAAACAAGTTTGATTATTTTTTAAACCCTAGTTGTACTAAAAGCCCATTTGTTTAAGTACAGGTTTGTAATAAAGTTTGATTAAAAGCACCTCATGCTACCATTCGAATTCATATTCAAGAAGCAACCATTGAATTAGATGTACTCAAGCGATATTTTGCCAACCTCATCCGCCTAGGACTTGTTATTTCTACCATGGTGTTTCAGTTTTATGTTCAATAACTTGTAATACTTTCGGTTCAACAGCTTTTAACATTTGTTCACTTGAACGATTGTTTTTAGGAACATCGTCATTATTTTCACCTTGAATTTGTCTTTCAGCCTGTGTTTTTGCAATCACATCAATCACTTGTTGTTTAGAGACATTTTTAGATGCTGCAATCTCGACAACAGATTTACCTTTTGCTAATTCTTGTTTTAATTCTGTTGGGCTAATTTTTAGTAAAGAAAATAGTTTTTCATCGTTTAAAAAAGAATCAGCAGTATAATCAGGCTTACCATTTGTAGAGAAAAAACCTTCTACTTTAATGTTTGAAGGTGTAGTCTCACCTCCGATCAGAGAAACACTGATTGTATTGTCCTGAACAAATACCTGGTAGAAAGGTGTTTTTGATCCCTTTTTGGTGTAATTCAACATAAACGTTTTTTGATCCGGGTTCGCCATTTGCTCCATAGCAAACTCGTACTCTTCGATGTTGCCATACATTTTATCAATTAGATAATCTACCTTCGACTTGATTTCCTGATCGGTTAAGGCAGTGAGTGGTTTCTCCTTTGGCTCCCAATTCTCCTGATTCACGTGTTCAATCGCACCCGTAATACCGTTTGTATGAAGGGAAATCTTTTTGCCGATTCCTCCTTTTTCCTGCAGTATGATGCTTGTTTGGACACCTTGAACCTTGCTTGCATTGATAATCTTAAACGATTTTGTTTCGGGAAATGCGTTATACAGCTTCTCAAGTGTTGCTTTGCCAACCTCATCCACCTTGACTTGTTCAACAGTCATTGGTGTTCTAGTAAGCATTTCAATCAGGCTAGGGGCCGCAAATGCTGCGGTTGGAATCAAAATCGCAGTAGCAACTAATCCACTAATTAATCGTTTTTTCATGTTTATTTCGCTCCTTTTTCGTTGGAAATATTGAGAATAGGATTGTTCTATTCGTTTGGAAATGGCCGGAGGGCACTCCAGAGTTTCTGCCTCTTTGTGCAGATGTTCACGGATTTTGCGTTCAATTGGCATTGATCTCTTCCATCCTTTCTGGGGGGAGATTACTTAAGTTTTTTCGAAGCACCTGAAGGGCAGCATGATACCTGGACTTGACCGTACCCAGCGGAATTTCGAGCAATGTCGCTATTTCCTCAAGTTTATAGTCGTGAAAAAAGCGGAGGACAATCACCGATCGTTGTTTGTCCGTCAGTTTTTGGATCGCCTGCGATATCATTTGCTTCGTCCCATCCATCAACACAGTAGGTTGATCCCAATGAGACTCTTCCCGAGAAAAGGCACGGATGCGTTCAAAAATTCGGAATCTCCGCCAGCTCTTGACCCGAAATCTTTGCACTTGACGGATTACCAAGCCGTGTAGCCAGAAGTGGAAAGGTCGGTTCGTATCGTAGTTAGCAAGTGAGGTCCACATTTGCATATATATCTCATTAATGACATCTTCCCGATCCTGCTGATGATCCACCAGAAAGGAGACTGTCCGGTAGACGTCCTGATAGGTGGCATCATACATCGTATGAAACGCCTGTTGATCACCTTCTTTCATTTTTGTGAGTAATTGGTACATATATTCATTTTGCATTCAGAGGGTCCTCCTAAGTAAGCTTACACACTATATTGTCTCTCTATCAAAAAAAGGTTCGGTTCTTTATTTGCAAACGGCTGAGTGTCGGCGGCCATCGGTCAGGAAGACAACCAGGAGTGCAACGACGTATGGCAGCCGTGGCCTGTCTAGTGCTTTATTTTTCAGTCTAGGTCATAGCATGGTGATTTATTTCATTTTAATTTCCCGTTTCTTATTGCTGGTTACTTGGGGGCATTCTCATATTCTTTTACACGGCGATAAAAGGTATTTGGCACAATCCATCTTTTCTCCTTAACTCTGTTAAGATGATAAAAGAGTATCAAAAGGCTAATGAAAAACAGAATTTATCAGATATGATCAAACTTTATTACCCTTTGAAATATCCTTATCCAAAGAGGTGAAGCATCGCAACTTTTTTATAAACGTCGCGACTTTATTCAAAACATCGCTTATTTTTTATAAATTATTAATCTTTATTTTAAATCAACATTCATTAATCAAAATGTTAAGGCTAGATAAGAAGAATTAGTGTTCTTATTGTTATTAATACTTGTAAAATGCAAATACTTAAGGGGGAATAGAAATGAAAGAGACACTTGATGTGATTGTTATTGGAGGAGGGCAGGCTGGACTTGCAGCAGGATATCATTTACAGAAAAAAGGTCTACGATTTTTTATATTAGAGGCAAGTAATCAGATTGGGGGTTCTTGGCGAAGTTATTATGACAGTCTTAAATTGTTTTCTCCAGCAGGGTTTTCCTCTATGCCTGGCATGAAGTTTCCTGGAAATCAGAATCGCTATCCAAAAAGAGATGAAGTCGTTCGATATTTACAGGAATACAAAAATAAGTTTCAATTATCTGTTTTAATTAATCAGAGAGTTGATTTAATAGAGAATAATAAAATAGGTTTTACTGTTCGAACCGTCACAGGTGATATATTTCAAGCTCGATCAATCATTAATGCTACAGGGTCATTTAATAATCCTTATATTCCTAAAATTCAAGGGAAAGAAGTTTTTCAAGGGGAAACACTTCACTCATCAGAATATCGAAATACCGAGCTATTTCATAATCAAAGGATAATCGTAATAGGAGGAGGGAATTCGGCTGTGCAGATTGCAGTTGAACTGTCTGAGGTTAGCCAAACTACTCTTTCTGTACGACAACCAATAAAATTTGTAAAACAACTTCTACTCGGACGGGACATACACTATTGGTTGAAAGTAATTGGTTTTGATACCTTCCGTTTCTGGCGCTTTGGATAAACGGCACCAAGATCAAATGCCGTGAACAACGATTAATGTTTACTTCTTTCTATGAAGATGGAGTTATTTGGCCGATGGAGAAAGGGAGCCTGTAGATACCATTATCTATGCCACAGGATTCAGACCACATCTTCCCTATATGAAATTACTTGGTGCATTAGATGAGGAAGGAATGCCTTTACAAAAGGCAGGTACTAGCACCACACCTCTTAAAGTTGCAGATGCAAATGATCGTTGGAGAAGATGCCAAGTATGTTGTAAAAAAGTTACTTCTCCATTTGAATAGTAGAAACGTAGAAACTTTTAAAGTAGGGAAAACATCTTCAAAAAAAGTTAAATATACTTTAGTTGCATTTTGCAAATAAATAATATATATGTCTTTATAGGAGATGAATAAATGGAAAATAAACGTGAACTTTTTCAAATCTTAACTCAAAAGTTTGCTTTACTAAATAAAACATGTTGTTCTGTAGGGTCAATTAACATTACACCAATACAGAGCCGTATTCTATATGAGATAGACAAACAAAGTAATTCTTCCATGCAACAAATAGCAGAGGCAATCGGAATGGATATTACTACATTTAGTAGACAGATTCAAACTCTAATTAAGATGAACCTTGTCAAAAAAACTCCTCTAACATCAGATAAAAGAGTGTACATTTTATCATTAACAGAGGAGGGTACATTTATCGCTACTACAATTGATGAAATGATAAACATTTATTTAAATGAAGTATTTTCGCATTTGAATGAGTTCGAAAAAGAAACTGTTTTACGTTCAATTGAACTTTTAAACAAAGCTATGGCTAAATCAAGCTTTTGTTGTACACCTTCTTCATAATACGTTACTAAAGAAGTATTGGAGAATAATAAAACATAATCTTTAAAGAGCATGTTTCTGAGCGTACTCTAATTTTATGTCTAGTAATATGTAGTCCACCAATAAAAAAGGTAAAACGATATAGTTACTTTTATTGATAAACAAATTCTATTGTTTAGTAAGGTTAAAATCATTAATTCTTATTCAACTAACGAAATGAAATCGGAGCGACGATTAGTAGTGTTCATTATTAGAAGTGTTTGAAGAAAAGTGTTGACTGATAAAAAGTTATTATGTTATATTGTAGAACCTGTCACTTGGACAGTGAAAAAATATTTTGAAATAGTTATTGACTATTGTTTTACATTCTGATAATATTAATTCTTGTCGCAGGACGATGAATGAAAATGAACTTTGAAAACTGAACAAGCAAAACGTA
>NZ_KQ465175.1 GCF_001308875.1 Lysinibacillus sp. ZYM-1
AAAAATTAAGCATTTCAGTAGTAGTTAAGTTGAGTGAATTAGCAATTGAAGTAAGGCTTTCATCACCGTTTTCAAAACGAGTAATCGCATCTATTTTCTTTTCAAGAGTAATTCCTGCCATAAAAAAGGCACCTCCAAATGTTAGAGTCGTGTCTAACATTTGGGGTGCAGATCAAATAAGGGTAAGCGCTCATTTTTCATTAAAGGGCCTATTGAGGAATGAATAATTGTAAAATTTCGGGGTTTTTGAAATAATTGTTATTAAATGAAAGGGGAGGGTTAGATGAGGTCTTTGAATGATCAATACAACATAAATGAGGGTAAATCAATTAGATTTTTTGAAGGTGTTATTGAGGACTATGGCTGGAAGTATAGAAGGCAAGAGAAGGATAATGATATTGATGGTGAGATAGAGGTTTTCTCTGAGGAAGGGGAAACTACTGCCAAAATCATTAAGGTACAATTAAAAGCCACTACTAACTTAGAGTATAAAGAAAACTCAGTAACATTTAGCGCACCAGTAAAGTTCCTGAACTTTTGTGATGTATGTGATATTCCAACTATTTTAGTAGTTTACGATGTTGACCAAGATAGAGGTTTTTGGTTATGGACTCAACAATATATTTCTCAAACTTTAGATAACTTTAACGCTAGGTGGCGAGGCAACACTTCAAAAGTTACTATTCATATACCTTTAGCCAATGAAGTTTTAGAAGAAGAGAAGTTTTATAGTGAGTTAAAGAACATATCTGATACGGGAATTAATATGATTCAACAATTAAGGAAGAGAGACACTAGCGAATATTACTTTACAATATTAGAAGAGATAGGTTCCTCTAATACTTTACATAAAAGGGTAAGCTCTAAAATCTACATAGAACGCTCTTTCGCCACCTCAAGGGATTCAATGATAGAACTCATTAAGAAAATTAATCAAAAATTCAGGGATAATTATTATGATAGAGGAGTCTGGGAAGGTAAAGAAAACTTCTCTGAACCAGATTATATATGGCTTTATTTCTATGATGACCTAATACAATTTGAATATGGACTTCCATTTTGCAGAACTGAATGGGTGAAAGGAGAGGAAAGTTCTTTTTTGTTACTGAAAGATAGTGATAAAACACAACTGATACAAGAAGAAAATATAAGAGTGAGCTGGGAACATAACAGACCATTAAATGAATACTTAATAAGAAATACAACTTCTAAAAATGATTATTTAAAACAAGTACTAAATACTATTTCCTTCACTCTTGAAGAACTTAAAATTCTTAATGTATATTTTCAGGAGGAAGATAAATCAAATTTTTATAATCGTATTAGTGAGAAACATAAAGACTATACCAGCAAATACTTATTGCTAAGCGATATACTTCCACCATTTGAATGTAAAACCTTACATGAGGAACTTACTGATGCATTGGGTGATATAGATAATTTAGCCATAGTGATTAATAATGGACAAGATAATGAACAATATATCTCTAATCACTATGTTTCTGCGTTTTTCTCTCATATGATTACTCTAAATAAGGAAATTGAAAAGTTAAGGTAATCCAAGGTATTTTGATGAAGTTATGGCTATTGTGGATCTGCACACGTAGAAAATGAACAAACTTTATTTTATAGCTACAATAAAATAGGAGAATTGACTGTTTTCGCTCTTAAAAGCAACCTGCTGCTTTTAAAATTTAATCATTAAGGGGAACTAAGTGATGGACTTTTTTGAAAAACAAGAAAAAAGAAATTTAATACCACTAGAAATACCAGGTAAAAAAGACTATTTTATTGATTTGTTGCAGCTTGAAAATAGCTTTGTAAGTAGGATTGATGTTTTTCAAATAGCTAATACTTTTTTTATGGAATCGGTGCAATTAATTACAAATGCTATATCATTATTTGAGAAAGGATATTTTGATAGCGCTTATTACTCTTTAAGACAATCACTTGAAACCGCACTTACAATGGTCTATTTATCGGATCTTCAAGGAGATAAAAGAGAAGAAGAACTCCTGAAATGGAAGGAAAAGAGTAAATTTCCGATGTATAAGGGTATGATTGATTTATTAGAAAAGCAAATGGCAATATTTTCGAATGTAAAAGAAACTATGACCGATTATTTTGATGAAATGGAACAAACTAAAAAACACCTCAATAAATATGTTCATAAGCAAGGATTTAATACTTTTTATGTTTCTAGAAACCATTTTATTAATAAAGAAAGAAATCAAACTCTTATAATTGAAGAGTTTGAATCTTTCTTAGAACAATGTATCAGTGCAATAACAGTATTTAGATTGTGTATTGATCCTTTACCTGTATTATTAATGGATGAAGAAATTTATTCACGAACAGAAGAATTTATGTCAGATGCTTTTTCAAGCGAATTTATTGAAAAATACGTTGGCATCAAAAACATAGAGAAATATAAACTAACAAATATTTATAAAAATGCTTATGACTATTTTATAAAATTTGAAAAAAGACTACCTGCGATTTTAGATGTTACGAAAAGTAGATATATTGATAAACAAAAAATAGATGGAATTTTATCACAGGCACATATACTAAAAAATACAGAAATACAAGCAGTTGTAATAGCCATGATGTCGGAAAAGGTCACAAGGATAATGCTCTCTGATTTCATTTTAGAGTCTTTTTTTACAAACACGAAGTCAGTTAGGGAAGGTTTGGGTTTATCTTCGGAGAAATATTTGGAGTTGCGAAATCGAAATAAGCCTGTATTAAACTCACCTATAGACAATGCATTTATAAGTACTATAAATGTAGGAGAGGATAATTTCTTCATAGAGCATAATCAACAGTTTGATATTGAAGAATTTGAGGAATTTCAAACCAAGGCGAGAAATAAATTTAATGAGATTGTAACCCCGGTAAAATAAGTGACTTGGTTATGGAAACATGATAGCTTTAGTATATGCTGTCCAATTCCGCAAACCGGAACTTAATCGATTCAGAATGTTACATTTATATTATTCACAAAAAGGGCTCGATTGTTTAATAAGCATCCTGTTCTTCTAACGGGGCGATTCTTCAATAAGCGCAGTCGCTTCCCAAGCATATAATCAAAAGGAGATTACTCATTTAATTTGAGCAGTTTCCTTTTTTATTTATCTAAACACCAACTGCATAAAAAATTAATCTATAACCTTTAAAATTTCATCAATAGTGTTTATTATCGTTTTAATTTTTTGTTCAGATTGGGAGGAACTATTTTAATAGTTCCTCTCAGACTGTAGACAAAAGCCATCGAGAAGTTCACTCTCGATGACTTTTGTCATTTTTCTTTCTCTTTCATTTTCAATATTTGGTAAATCACTGCCGAA
>NZ_KQ465176.1 GCF_001308875.1 Lysinibacillus sp. ZYM-1
CTTTAATGGAATAAGAAAAATTCATTTTAAACATAAAATACATAATGTAACATCTTTATTGTGATTCAACATCATATACCTCTGTTTTTGTGAAAAATTGGACTATATATTTTCAAAAATTTAGGGTTAAATGGTTTTTCAATATGATCTACTACTCTCTGGTAAAGATGGATTGATCATATCTGTTACTGCACGATATAGATTTTCCGGATATTCAGCTATTCGATGACATAAATACAAGTACCACTCTTTTCCGTAAGTCAAGTATACTTTACAGTTATACTCTTTGCTTTTTAAATTACTTAACAAATCTGGACGTATTCCATAGAGCATTTCTATTTCTACATTGGGATGATTAAGATATTGACGGTGTACAATTTCTTGAATAAGAGTTTCATCATGTGTAGCTATAGAAACTGGGTGGTTAGCTTCTATTATTTGTTCTACAAGTTTAAGATAACAGTTATTCAATTCCTTCGATCTAGACATAGCAACTTCGGCAGATTCTTGATAAGCCCCTTTGACAACTCGTATTTTCCCAGGATAACGAATGAGTTCCTGGATATCATTGTTAGATCGATATAAGTGTGCCTGTATAGTTATCCCCACATTTGGGTACTGCTCAGATGCTTTTTTATAGATATCGAGAATGTCATTCGTTTTCGATGATTCCTCCATACTTATCATAAGTGTAATTCCGTACATATTTGCTTTCTTGGCTATCTGAAGCAAATGAATATAAGCTGTTTCTGGATTCACAGATAATCCAATATGTGAGAGATCAAGCGAAACAGTTTGCTTAATAGTCATAGAACCCATTTTTTCTATGAGATTCAAAAACTCATCTTTGGCTTTTATGCATTTTTTTAAATCTGTTATATTTTCCCCTATGTATTCAAGTGAAATAAAATAACCTTTTGAGATCAGCTCATTTGCTATCTCGATTCCTTCTTGTTTATTTTCTCCTGTAACAAACCGTTTGGCAGCTTTCAATAATAATGGATAGAGTTCATTGGATTGTTGAATATAGGATTTAATATGTTCATTTCGTGCAACCGATTTAAGTGCTTGAGCGACTTGAACTTCAGGGGTTTTCATCATTATTATACATCTCCTTTTTACTATTTGAATCCAGTTTATCATGGTAAAATGGTTTATATTAGTACCACTTAACATCTTTTTTGATGGTACCACTTTTATTTATTGAAGGGGGAAAATGTAAATATGCTTTGGATACCCATTGACCGGTCGTTAGATATACCTTTATTTAGACAAGTTTATCAGCAAATACGAGAACAAATTTTAAACGGGGACTTACAATCAGAAGAAAAACTACCGTCGACACGTGAACTATCTTCTGAGTTGAATGTGTCCAGGAATGTGATTTTGGAAGCGTATGATCAATTATTGGCTGAAGGGTTTTTAGTTGCAAAAAGGGGTGCTGGAACATTTGTTGCTGAAGGAGCTTTTTTAGAACAACATAAAAAGGCGCCTTTATTTCATTGGAGTGAAGATGAAAACAATGAAGATCACATCATCAACTTTCGTTCAGGGATACCTTCACTGGATTTATTTCCAAGGAAGACATGGGCGAAATTATCTCACAGCACATGGAATGAAGCATCACCTTCTACGTTTGGGTATGACCTCCCTGAAGGACGACAGGAATTAAGGCAGGTTTTATCGCGCTATTTACTGAAAACTAGGGGTGTTGATTGTCATCCAGAGCAAATTGTGATTACTTCTGGTGCAACTCAAGCTCTGACACTTGTTTCTAAATTACTTTTATCGCCGGATGATACAGTGATAATGGAAGATCCTATCACCAATGATATTCAAACTATATTTAAAACTTCAGGCGCTCTTCTTTACCCTATACCTGTTGACGAATATGGAATGAAGACATCTTTGCTGCCATTAAATAATATTCCAAGATTCATCTTTGTTACTCCGTCCCACCAGTTTCCGTTAGGAGGAACGTTGCCAATTCAACGACGGATTCAATTGATTAATTACTCAAGAAAAACAAATTGTTATCTTGTTGAAGATGATTATGACAGTGAGTTTAGATATGAAGGCCCACCTGTAAGTTCATTACAAGGATTGGAACCGGAACGTGTGTTATATATTGGTTCGTTTAGTAAAATCTTATCACCTGCTCTTAGAATGGGATATTTAATTCTTCCTTCACATCTTATTGAAAAATGCCGCAGTCTAAAATGGTTTTCGGATCTTCATACGCCTTCTTTAGATCAGCTTATTCTTGCCCGTTTTATTGATGATGGTTATTTGGAACGACATATTTCGAAGATGAAGAAGATTTATAAAAGTCGAAGAAACTTCCTTATCCATTGTTTAAAAACTACATTTTCGAATAAAGTTAATATAATCGGTTATTCGACTGGATTACACCTAATTGTTGAAATAACTGACTCTCATTTTTCAAAGGAATTAATTGGAGAAATCGAACAAATTGGAGTTAAAGTATATCCTGTAGAAGACCATACAATTAAAAAGGGAAAACACCTTAATCGAATTATTATTGGGTATGGCCATCTAAAAAATGAAGAAATAAAAGAGGGCGTAAGGAGATTACATCAAGCAATTTATAGTACCAAAATCTTTAAGTAAGCCGGTTAATCCTTATTGAAAAGGAAAACCGGCTTTTTTTATCTAGAAATTGGTTTAGTACGTTTTCCGTGTTTTTCTACAGTAC
>NZ_KQ465177.1 GCF_001308875.1 Lysinibacillus sp. ZYM-1
AAATCTTTAAGTAAGCCGGTTAATCCTTATTGAAAAGGAAAACCGGCTTTTTTTATCTAGAAATTGGTTTAGTACGTTTTCCGTGTTTTTCTACAGTACTCTACTACAGAATAGCGCCCGATTGCGGAATAGTGGAAAATGCGAAAGAGCTGCAAAATGTCATTTCTAAATTTTTTCTAATACATCCCCATTCTTGATTATAGTAACATCTTTTTTAGTCTCGCTAAATTTCCTTTAAGAAATAATAAAGCATTTTTTTAATTCCAAGGCGTTTACACCACCCGATACTATTAAAAGCATCTGTAAATCGATAAAAAGCAATATAATTAACTGTTAAAGGATATCTAAAATAGCTTTTATCCGTTATTTATTTTGGTGCAATTATTTCTTTACCACCCATGTATGGTCTTAGAACTTCTGGAATTACTACGCTTCCATCTGCTTGTTGGCAGTTTTCTAAAATAGCAGCAACTGTACGTCCAATAGCAAGACCTGAACCGTTTAATGTATGAACATATTCTGATTTTGCATTTGGCTCACGACGGAAGCGAATATTCGCTCGTCGTGCTTGGATTAGTTCAATGGAACATCAGATTTACTGACAAAAACATCCCCTTTAAAAATCCTTCCATCAGATGTTGTGACCACTATTGTATGGTCACCAGAAGAAGCAGCCGATTGGACCCATGTAGTAGAATCATTAGCCACTAAATTATAAGTTTGTGTGTGACTACTCTGTTGAATTTGCACGGTTACATTTGTCCCTGTATAGTTTGTAATATGAAATTTATAGTCCTTCGAATCTGATGGTTGCGCCCAAGACATTTTATAGATACCATTTCCTTTAAAAATATCTGTATCAGAAATTATTAAATGGTTTTCTGTTCCTTGAAAATCTTCAACAACATCACTGATTAAGGCATCTGATTCAATAGTACTCTCATCAATATGCTCTATCACCTGGATTTCATAGGAAATATCTTTGTTTGGTAGTTTAGCGCTCTTGGAAGCTAATACATCTTTTAGCTCTTTTTTTATGTTTTCGCTAGAACGTGTACTGGACTTAGGAATCGATATTTTTAGTATCGGTGTAGGTTTAATTGAAGGGACGTAAATGTCCACATCGTGATAATTATTTTCTTGTAAATAATCAAATACAATACCTGAAACCTCCATCATAAAACTCTCGGTCTCAACTTCGTGTAAACTTTTCTTAGTAATTTCAATATTGAATTGATTCAAATCTGTTTTATTTATATTTTCCTCTAAATACTTTATCAATTGTAATTCACTTTTAGTTTCATCCATTTCAATAAAAATTGTCGAATCTGGGGTTGCTTGAAAACTAAATAAACCAAAATCATCCCACGCATTCTCTAGGACAGATGCAATACGATCCCATTTTTTCTCAACATCAACATTATTATTAGAGAAACTATCATTTTTATCGATGTCTATATTAATTACTAAGATGACTACAACAATTATTATGAAAACAGAAATAAAATTTCTCACTACATTTCCTCCCCTCTGAATCTATTTTCCCAATTAATCCACTCTTTTTTTGAACTATTCGGATTACGTTAGTTGAAAATAAAACGTCCCCAAAGCGTCGTTTAGTAACATATCTTAAAAAAATGTTATTCAATAATATGGCCCTTTAATGAAAACGAGTGCTGATCCTTTTTACAGAATCACGCCATTTTGTTGAATAAGCCCCAATCAGTTTAACTAATACAGCTTTGTAATTTGAGTACCAATTCTTTGTGATTGGAGTAAATATCTATCATGGATAGCACTGCAAAATAAGAATAAAGCTCGGTATTGCTAAATAGACATTTATCGTAAATTAAGCTAATATTCAATTGTCTCTTAGGTTCTCTTCCGTTTATCTTTAAAGAATTAGTTAATTCCATATATATATTATGACTCGGATTATCAATCGCCCTTTCTACAGAAAAGCTTCCTGCGTAACTACTCCACCACACTTTAAAACCTGTGAAAATTTCATTATATGTCTTTAAACTATCTGAATTAGGGATGAAGAGTTTTTCGTAAAATAGATTCTTTTCATCATTGAATATTTTTAAATCTATACTATTACCGTCATCTTCAGATAATTTAATTGAAATGTCTTCCCATAATTCTTTGAATTTCATTTCAAAGTCATCATAAAACCGAATCATTTCTGTTAAGTACGGAAACTTAAATTGTTCTTCCCTTTGTTTCTGATTAAGATAAATATTTTGCAAGTAAATTAAAAAATTTAGTGTATAGGGTGTATCTATTCGCATTAATAATGAATTTTTCATAATTGGACTCCTCTGGCAACATTAAGTACATTACTTTAATATCAATTAAATTTTAGCATAATTAACAATATTTCTCTAATTTGGTTATTCCACAATCTGGCCCTTAAATGGAAAAAGACACACTCCTTATTAAAGAAGGTAGTGACCCCTTAAAGTTAGAGTTTTTATTATGCAGCTAATTGGCTGGTATGTTTTCGGTAATTTACTGGACTCATGCCAGCCAGTTTTTGTTTAA
>NZ_KQ465178.1 GCF_001308875.1 Lysinibacillus sp. ZYM-1
GATTTCCAATAAAACCAACCTCTAATGAGGTAAGTGAAGAATTAAACTACTGCCATCAGGTCGTTCAAGTGGTAGAAACACAATCAAAAGTAGCACAAACACCAGCTGTGAAAGAAAAGTTAAATATATTGAAAGAAGTGATAGAAGATTATAATGTACAACTGAGCTATTCAACTGATCCAGATGCACGTGTTGGACATAAATCAGCGGATTCAGCTTTTTTTGGCTTCAAAACACATATTGCGATGAGTTATGAACGTATTATTACAGCTGCGATTGTGACAACGGGTGAAAAAAGTGATGGACATTACCTTAAAGAGTTAGTAAAGAAAAGTAAAGAAACGGGTATGGAAATTGGTACTGTCATTGGAGATACAGCTTATTCTGGGAAAGAAAATTTACAATATGCTCAAGCAGAAGAATTTCAATTGATTTCAAAATTAAACCCAAACATTACCGGAGAAACTTCCCATCGAAAAGTAGTCTTTGAATTTAATAAAGATGCAGGAATGTATGTATGTCCAGCAAGTCACATGGCTATTCGAAAAGCACGAACTGGAAAGAAAAATCAAGGAGCTAATCAAGCAGAAACATACTCTATCAGAGTTAAATCTATGGAACATAAGGAGCAAATTCGTCTTCAAGAAACAGATGAATTCAAAACCCTTTCGAAAAAACGTTATAAAATTGAAGCAAAAAATAGTGAAATTAAAAACCCACATGGTTATAAAACAGCAAAATCAGTGGGTCTATTTGGTATGGAAATTCAAGGTGCAACAACGATATTTGCGGTGAATCTCAAACGGATATTAAAACTTCTAAACGAGTAAAAGTAAGAAATAGGCAAGGAAAGAAGGCACATTCTGTTCAAATCGAATGGAATGTGCCTTCTTTTTGTCTAAAAAACCAAGAGTTATAAAAAACGTAAATTTTTCAGTGTCCTCGCTCAGTACAGACATCATCTTCTATAAGGTACTATAGCTTTTTTAAAAGGCTGGGACATACCTAGCTTCAATTAGTGAGAAATCGGAATTTGAATGAATTCAAATTCCGATTTCTCTATTTTTTATGGTATCTCCATATAGCTCTTCGCTAATGGTTGTGAATTTTCTTAAATTCACAACCATTAATGCGAGGCCCACCTCATTTTTAACCTTCCATTTCCCTCGAACTGAAAATCGAGTGAAACGCAAATTATCCTTCAATAATCCAAAAACTGGTTCCACGTCAATTTTGAATTGACGATAAATAATACTCGTTTTTTCTTCTGAAAACTTTGTTCTTAATTCACCATCAATTTATAATTATTTCTATATATTGCTTTTGTACATAATGAACAGAAGGGACATCCGGAACAGTCTTTAAATTCGTATACCTTAAACTCACGCGTGAAATCATACTTATCACTTTTCGTGGTACGATTTAAATACAAGCTGTTGTTTGTTAGGGCAAGTGTATTGATCATTTTCTTCATCATAATCCCAGTATGCTGTATTGAATTCGTTTTGTTTATACTTTTCCTTTTGTTCTTTTAATAAAAGATTTTCGAGGTCTCTTGGATATTTTAGTTTGCGTTCAATATAGTCGATTAATTGTTTGCGAGATTGCTTTGGGAATTTCTGTTCGGCTCATAAAGTTTTTTTGCTCAGCTACTTCTGATGAATCCACAATTTTTCAATCACATTCATAAATCACTTCATCTACATTTCCGACCATTTGAGCGAGGTCTTTCAATGCTAATTCTTCTACATTTTCTCGTTCAATTTCTGGTTTGATTTTTCAATTAATCCGTTATGATATTTCTCGATGGATTTTTTCCACACGAAAGAAAATTTGTTCGTATTCGCTTCGATCTTTGTTCCATCATCAAAAATAGCTTTTTGATCAATTAATTCTACTTGACCAACTGGCAGTGGAATTGGACGAAACATTGGCGGTTCAACTCTTTCACTTCTGGTTGAGCACGAAAACGGTTGATTTTACGGTAGCTTGGTTCATACACTTTCCTTGAGCTAGCCACATCTTCTGAAGACTATCTTAGGGCTTCAATTTTATATCCTGATAAGCACATAAGATAATTATAAGCATTATGCGTGGATGATAATAATATTTTTCGCATTTGAGCGTACCCCAAAAAGCCTCGATTGGTCCGTTATCGATACAACGTCCCACTCTAGACATACTATGCACCATCTCGGCATCATCTATCATCCTTTTGAAAAATTTTGAAGTATATTGATAACCACGATCGCTATGAATAAGAGGATGCTCATCTTCTTTTAATTTTTGTATGGCTGGTGTCATCGTTTGAAAAACGAGTTTATTGTTATTCGAGTGCCCTAATATATAACTCACAATCGAATTATCGTATAAATCGATAATGGCGCTTAAATAAGCCTTTTTGCCATTCCCATATTTGAATTCCGTGACATCTGTACACCATTTCTGATTCGGTTTATCTGCTTTGAACTTGCGACTGAGTATGTTTTCTTCTACAT
>NZ_KQ465179.1 GCF_001308875.1 Lysinibacillus sp. ZYM-1
TTCGGCATTGATTTACCAAATATTGAAAATGAAAGAGAAAGAAAAATGACAAAAGTCATAGAGAGTGAACTTCTCGATGGCTTTTGTCTACAGTCTGAAGCACCCATATTTGGGTGCCCTTTTAAAGTTGTTTAGTTTTCATTAAACATTTAAGGTTGGATTGGACATGCCTTTCCAGGAACACATGTTGGAGGTTTAGAAGGATACCCTCCGCTGCTACCTCCTCCTTGATCGTTTGTCGCGCTTGCGCCCGCACCAAATGATAAAGTTACAACTAGAAGAGTTGCTGTAGCCACTGACCATATTGTTTTTTTCTTTTTCATTAATACATTCACTCCTTCATCTGTTTTTTTATGTTACATTTACTATATTAGACATTATATGTAAAAATCCTTCAAGTTTTTAAAAAAATTTTTTCAAGAGACGAATCTTTTACCCTACTCTGGATATTTAATGTTTAAACTAATGCAATACACTATATTGCACAATAAAAGCATTCAACTTTTTTTATTGGTTAAGTGCTTCTACTCAATTATTTCAATTGTTATAACTTCATTTTCATTAAAGTTAAAAATTCAAGGCTTCATCCATCTTTAAGTAAGCGATATTTCGGTTTGATTGCAGACCTTGGTAAGCAAACACACCATCCCGATTCCCTGACAAAGCGTAAATTGTCCATACTCTACCTTTGTAATAAATCACTTTATCGTACAGATCAATATCCTGATTCATTTATATTTCTCCTCTCTTTTGCTTCACAATATTTATCAATCTCAAATTGCTATGTAAGATTCGCTTTTTATTTATTATTTTTGATTGTACATTAGAGAAATTGATTTCTACTTTATGAAAATTCCCTTTCTGCTTTTCTATCTCTTACTGAACATTTTCTTTCAAATCTTCACTTAGCTATCCTACGCAAATTACTATTTTGCTTCAGCTTTATCCATATGCTCAGAATTCCCTATAAACCTTACATCCTCTACCTTGTTTATTGATGGTCAATATTATGTTTATGTTTTCCTTAACAAACCAATCGCCACATCAAAAATGGTAAGATTTTTGTCATGAACTATCACATTCCTGAAAACTTCTATAAATAAAAGGCATTATGTAAACAATCCAAATCGGCCTTTGCAAAGATCCCAAACCTGTGTCTTAGTCTAAGCAGCTTCATGGATTGAACATAGCCTATACTATATCAATTGAAGGGAGTTAAAAAAATGGTAAATCCAATGCGTTTTAATGACGGACGCCGATTTCCCCCAGGTATGAGACCAGCTTTTCCAGGCGGGAGACCATTTTTTCCAGGTATGAACCCGTTCTTTCCAGGCGGGAGACCATTTTTTCCAGGTATGAACCCATTTTTCCCAGTCGGGACTCCATTTTTCCCAGGTATGAACCCGTTCTTCCCTGGCTTCGGAAACCAAATGTTTCCTCGTTTCCCTAGATAAATAGGAATCTTTTTTTGAATAACAGATTTGTAGCTACTCCAATCATGGAATAAGTCACTCAAAATGAGTGGCTTTTTATTTTTTCTTTGTACAGCATTATAAGAAAATCCACATGATTATAAGTAGTGCTAAATCATTTTCATGTGCTATGTAAAAAGAACACCCATGTAGGTGTTCTTTCAGACTGTAGACAAAAGCCATCGAGAAGTTCACTCTCGATGACTTTTGTCATTTTTCTTTCTCTTTCATTTCCAATATTTGGTAAATCACTGCCGAATCCAACATACTCTTCGAGCATAGTTGCTCTCTTAAGCTACTTGCCACGTCCAAGTAGCCAGTTTCTTTAAATTC
>NZ_KQ465180.1 GCF_001308875.1 Lysinibacillus sp. ZYM-1
ACCGAACACGGAAGTTAAGCTCTTTAGCGCCGATGGTAGTTGGGGGCTTCCCCCTGTGAGAGTAGGACATCGCTAGGCAACCAAAACAGTCAGCTGTGTGCTGGCTGTTTTTTATTTCATACATAAAATATCTCTTTGAATTTGTTATGTAGATTTCTACTCATTTTGTAGAATAAATCTATGAAGGGTGCGAAGAAGCTTACAATTGAAATTATCTAACCAGTGATTTACTTTGCATAATAACCTCTCATCTTTAACTAAATTTTCCCCTTCTACTATCTAAGAAACCCAAGCATTATCCTCAACACTATAATAGTTCCTTCTTCATCAATAGTTTTGTTTCGACAATAAAATACAAATTTTAGTTCTAATCGTCTTTTTCCATTCCTATAATGTAAAGATTACGTGAAAAAGGAGAGGGAATATTGTGGATTGATGGTGTGTTTTCTGGTGGAGGTTTGAAGGGCTTTGCACTGGTTGGAGCATATCAAGTACTAGAAGCTGAAAATTTCCGTTTTAAACGTGTGGCTGGTACAAGTGCAGGAGCTATTTTAGCGGCGTTTATTGCTGCAGGATATAGCGGTAGAGAAATTGAAATCATGCTAGAAGAGTTAGATGTACCTTTATTACTAGATCCTAGAAGAACAATATTACCTTTCCCTTTTATGAAATGGATAAATGTTTATAACCATTTAGGTTTGTATAAAGGAAAAGCACTAGAAAAGTGGTTCTTCAAAAAATTAGCCGAAAAAGGAGTGTACACTTTTGGAGATTTGCCTAAAGATTCACTAAAGTTAGTAGCTTCAGATTTAACCAATGGTAGAATGATTGTTTTACCGGATGATTTACACAAATATCAACTAGATGCTAAGAATTTTTCGGTTGCTTGTGCGTTACGTATGAGCTGTGGCATACCATTCTTCTTTGAACCAGTAACATTAAAGACAGGGAAAGGTGAATCAGTCATTGTAGACGGGGGTGTTTTAAGTAATTTTCCTTTATGGATTTTTGATGATAGAGAGGGAAGAAAGGTACGACCCATTTTAGGGCTTAAATTAAGCAGGCGGAGAGAGGAGCAATGTCCTCATGAAATAAAAAATGGTTTGAATTTATTTGAAGCGCTATTTTCAACTATGAAAGATGCACATGATGAAAGGTATATTTCAAGAAGACATGAAAGAGATATTATTTTTATTCCTGTAGAAGATTACAGTGCTACACAATTTGATTTAAATGAAGAAACAAAAGAAGCACTCTTAGAAATAGGAAGAAACCGTACTATTCAATTTTTGCGAAATTGGCCTCGATTTAAATTATAAAAAAACATTTTTAAAAACTATTGACCATTAATAACAAGCATGTTATTATAAAAAAGTTGCTGTTGAGTTATGCAACTACTAAAATATAAAAATAAAATAACTGTTTGACAAATAATATAGAACATGTTATTATATAAAAGTTAGCTCTTAACAAAAGAGAAAACATAAAATGAACCTTGAAAACTGAACAA
>NZ_KQ465181.1 GCF_001308875.1 Lysinibacillus sp. ZYM-1
AGGTAGTGACCCCTTAAAGTTAGAGTTTTTATTATGCAGCTAATTGGCTGGTATGTTTTCGGTAATTTACTGGACTCATGCCAGCCAGTTTTTGTTTAATGCGATCATTATTATAATAACTGATATACTTTTCTATTTTCTTTTGTAATGCTTCGTATGAGATTGATTGTTCTCCGTAATACATTTCCTGTTTTAGTAAACTAAAGAAGTTCTCCATGGCCGCATTGTCTGCGCATGTTGCTTTACGAGACATGCTTTGGAAAATCCTGTTCTGCTTTAATGTTTTCACCCACGTATTGTGTTGATAGTGCCATCCTTGATCGGAATGAATTGTTGTCCGATATTCAGCACGTTTCTGAATGATCGGAAGTACTTGTTTAAGTGAATCTAAAACAAAGTCTAGGCTCGGCCGTTTTGACATACTAAACCCAATAATTTCACCATTATATAAATCCATAATTGGACTTAAATATAGTTTTTCATCATCTGTACATTTAAATTCAGTTACATCAGTCACCAATTTTTGAAGAGTATATGGAGTTCTGAATCTACGATTCAAAAGGTTTTTAGCGACTTTCCCAACTGTTCCTTTGTAGGATTTATAGCGTGATTTACGTACAAATTTTACACATTTCAATCCTAGCTTTTTCATAATTCGTTGAACTTTTTTATGATTAATTGTGTATCCTTGCGCTCTTAATTCCGTATGAATACGGCGGTAGCCATATCGACCTTCATGCTTTTTAAAGGTTTCTAAAATCAAAGTTTCCCATTTTTCGTTCGAATTTGCTTGTTTCATTATTTTCATCTGATAATGGTATGTTGCTTCTGGAATATCCACTTGTTTTAAAACATCTTTTAATCGGAATCCTTCTTGTTTAAGCTCGAAGGCGATGGCTGCTTGAGCTTTTCGAGGAAGGCATCTGGATTCTCTCGAAAAGCCTTCAACTTTTTTAAATACGCCACCTCTAAACGAAGCAGTTCATTTTCGCGTTCTAGCTGCTCCTCACGTGACATTGTTTTTTCTTGGTTCTTCGCTGGTGATTTTTGTTTCTTAGACATAGACGGGTGCCCCTTTGATTTTTTTTGCAGGCCCTCTATCCCTTCTTTTAAAAACCGATGATACCAACTAGCAACTAAAGTTGGATCATTCAAGTTAAAGTGAATCGCAGTATCTTGATAGGAAGCACCTGTTCGTTTCATAAAGTTTAATACATCTAATTTAAATTGAACAGAATAAAACTGCTTCGTTTTCTTAACGGATAAGCCAGTATGCCCAAACTCTTTAAAAGCACGTACCCATCTCCTTAATGGAGAATCACCTATACCATACTTCTTCGCTATCGCTCGATATCCTAGAGAGCCACTTAAATATTCTTGAACCACCATTAATTTAAATTCTTCATTATATTTAGTCATAAAAAATCACCCCAAATGTTATTTTCTCACTCTAACTTTTGGGGTGCAGTACCG
>NZ_KQ465182.1 GCF_001308875.1 Lysinibacillus sp. ZYM-1
CGGCTATTATAAGTGGTTGAAAAATGGTAAGGTATCGTTGCGGAAACAGGATGATACCCTTTTAAAAGAACACATTTTAACGATTCATCAAACAAATAAAATGTATGGTTATCCACGCGTAAAAATCGCTTTGCGTGATAAAGGATTGAAGGTAAATCACAAAAAAGTGTATCGATTGATGAGCGAATTAGGCATCCAATCCATCATCCGTAAGAAACGTCGCGTGTGGAAAAATCGAGTATCACGTACATTTGACAATGTGTTAGAGCGCCAATTTAAAGACCGTACAGAGAATGAAGTATTCGTCACAGACATTACGTATTTACCGACAAAAACAGGCTTTCTATATCTGTCTGCCATTCAAGATTTATACAACAATGAAATTGTGGCTTGGCAAGTAGGCAAACGGAATGATTTACAGCTCGTGATGGACACATTAAGCGAGTTAACGACAAAAAGAAATGTGTATCGAAGCATCATCCATTCGGATCAAGGCTTTCAATACACATCTCTTAAATATCATCAAACAGTTGAACAGCTCGGCATGATTGGCAGCCATTCCCGCAAAGGGAACTGCCACGATAACGCCTGCATTGAATCTTTCTTCTCGCACTTTAAAAGCGAATGTTTGTATCTTCTACAAGATCATTCAGAAGAGGAAATGATCCGAGCAGTTGAGCAGTATATCTACTTTTATAACTATAAACGCTTTCAAAAACGACTCAACCATCTGACACCGATAGAATATCGACATCAGATGGCTGCTTAGTCTTTTTTAAACTGTCTACTTGACAGGGGTAAGTCCA
>NZ_KQ465183.1 GCF_001308875.1 Lysinibacillus sp. ZYM-1
CATAAAACGAACGGGAAGTAGCTCAGCTTGGTAGAGCACTTGGTTTGGGACCAAGGGGTCGCAGGTTCGAATCCTGTCTTCCCGACCATTTCCAAAAAACAAACATTATGGGGCCTTAGCTCAGCTGGGAGAGCGCCTGCCTTGCACGCAGGAGGTCAGCGGTTCGATCCCGCTAGGCTCCACCATAGTAAATAACCAGTATAAAGATCCTGGCGGCGTAGCTCAGCTGGCTAGAGCGTACGGTTCATACCCGTAAGGTCGGGGGTTCGATCCCCTCTGCCGCCATCTTAAGGACCTTTAGCTCAGTTGGTTAGAGCAGACGGCTCATAACCGTCCGGTCGCAGGTTCGAGTCCTGCAAGGTCCACCATTTATATATTGTTACGGAGGTATACCCAAGTCTGGCTGAAGGGATCGGTCTTGAAAACCGACAGGCGGGTAACACCGCGCGGGGGTTCGAATCCCTCTACCTCCTCCAGTTTATATCAATAAATGGTGCTTTAAAAACTCGAAAAGACAATAAGATTATCGCGGGGTGGAGCAGTGGTAGCTCGTCGGGCTCATAACCCGAAGGTCGTTGGTTCAAATCCGGCCCCCGCAACCAAATGGTCCCGTGGTGTAGCGGTTAACATGCCTGCCTGTCACGCAGGAGATCGCCGGTTCGATCCCGGTCGGGACCGCCATTTATTTTAAAATATGGGT
>NZ_KQ465184.1 GCF_001308875.1 Lysinibacillus sp. ZYM-1
ATTTAAAAATGGTGCGGGTGAAGGGAGTCGAACCCCCACGCCTTGCGGCGCTAGATCCTAAGTCTAGTGCGTCTGCCAATTCCGCCACACCCGCTTAATTTTACTACTGTTGGTAATTAAATGGTGAGCCATGAAGGACTCGAACCTTCGACCCTCTGATTAAAAGTCAGATGCTCTACCAACTGAGCTAATGGCTCATAAAAATGGTGCCGGCTATAGGAATCGAACCCACGACCTACTGATTACAAGTCAGTTGCTCTACCTGCTGAGCTAAACCGGCAAATGGTGGAGGATGACGGGCTCGAACCGCCGACCCCCTGCTTGTAAGGCAGGTGCTCTCCCAGCTGAGCTAATCCTCCTGGGTACTATGCCTAGCGATGTCCTACTCTCACAGGGGGAAGCCCCCAACTACCATCGGCGCTAAAGAGCTTAACTTCCGTGTTCGGTATGGGAACGGGTGTGACCTCTTTGCCATCATCACTAGACTTCTTAAAAGACAAGATTTATTATAACATATTTAGTTATAAATGCAAGTTTTTTTAAAAACTTTCTTATTCTTTCAAAACTGGATAAACGGTTCATTGAATGTTTCAAACTTTTTTTGGTTAAGTCCTCGATCGATTAGTATTCGTCAGCTCCATGTGTCACCACACTTCCACCTCGAACCTATCTACCTCATCGTCTTTGAGGGATCTT
>NZ_KQ465185.1 GCF_001308875.1 Lysinibacillus sp. ZYM-1
ATTTAAAAATGGTGCGGGTGAAGGGAGTCGAACCCCCACGCCTTGCGGCGCTAGATCCTAAGTCTAGTGCGTCTGCCAATTCCGCCACACCCGCTTAATATGGTTGGTATTTAAATGGTGAGCCATGAAGGACTCGAACCTTCGACCCTCTGATTAAAAGTCAGATGCTCTACCAACTGAGCTAATGGCTCGAAAAAATGGTGCCGGCTATAGGAATCGAACCCACGACCTACTGATTACAAGTCAGTTGCTCTACCTGCTGAGCTAAACCGGCAAATGGTGGAGGATGACGGGCTCGAACCGCCGACCCCCTGCTTGTAAGGCAGGTGCTCTCCCAGCTGAGCTAATCCTCCTGGGTACTATGCCTAGCGACGTCCTACTCTCACAGGGGGAAGCCCCCAACTACCATCGGCGCTAAAGAGCTTAACTTCCGTGTTCGATATGGGAACGGGTGTGACCTCTTTGCCATCATCACTAGACTCTATTCGACCTCCAATACACGGCATATTACTGCGTCTTGAAGCTCTTTTTTGTTGAAAGTGTTATTCTTTCAAAACTGGATAAACGGTTCATTGATTGTTTCAAACTTTTTTGGTTAAGTCCTCGATCGATTAGTATTCGTCAGC
>NZ_KQ465186.1 GCF_001308875.1 Lysinibacillus sp. ZYM-1
ACCGCCATTTATTTTAAAATATGGGTCAGTAGCTCAGTTGGTAGAGCATTAGATTGAAGCTCTAAGTGTCGGCGGTTCGATTCCGTCCTGACCCATCATTTATGCGGGTGTAGTTTAATGGTAAAACCTCAGCCTTCCAAGCTGATGTCGTGAGTTCGATTCTCATCACCCGCTCTCTAAGGGCCTATAGCTCAGCTGGTTAGAGCGCACGCCTGATAAGCGTGAGGTCGATGGTTCGAGTCCATTTAGGCCCACCATTATTCCGAAGTAGCTCAGTTGGTAGTAGCACCTGACTGTTAATCAGGTTGTCGCAGGTTCGAGTCCTGCCTTCGGAGCCATTTTTTTGTGGGGAAGTACTCAAGAGGCTGAAGAGGCGCCCCTGCTAAGGGTGTAGGTCGGGTAACCGGCGCGAGGGTTCAAATCCCTCCTTCTCCGCCATTGGCCCGTTGGTCAAGTGGTTAAGACACCGCCCTTTCACGGCGGTAACACGGGTTCGAATCCCGTACGGGTCATAC